>NZ_JBGORN010000006.1:0-179341 GCF_041679625.1 Enterobacter cloacae complex sp. ESBL7 | reverse complement strand
CAAAAAAATGGAGTATGCCGATCCAGAACTGGCGGCTGGCAATGAGTCGTTTTATTATCGAGTTCGGTGACCGCCTGAGCGATCACCTTTAACACAGTGGCAGTTACACAGAATTACTGACAGGCTCCGAATTGTAGCTGGAATGCTGCGAAACGAACCGGGAGCACTGTTTTTACAGTGCTCCCTTTTTTTATTTCTGCCTTCCGCAATGCTATGCTGCGCGCCGTTCACTTTTTCAGTTGAGGTTACTATGACGCAACACGATAGCGTTCGTGCTCAGTTGCACGCCATCGAAGCCCTTTTGCGCCAACATCAGCTGTGGCAGGAGACCGCGCCGCAGCCAGAAGCGTTCGCGAGCACTCAGCCCTTCTGCCTGGATACGCTGGCCCCGTTTGAATGGCTGCAGTGGGTGTTAATTCCGCGTATGCACGCCCTGCTTGAGGGCGGTCACCCGCTTCCGCAGGCGTTTGCGGTCTCTCCCTACTATGAAATGGCGATCGAGGCGACGCACCCTGCGCGCGACGTGATGCTGGTCGAACTGGAAAAACTGGATGCCCTGTTTGCCGGTGAAGATGCATGACGCTTGAGATCCTCTATCAGGACGAGTGGCTGGTGGCGGTGAATAAACCGTCAGGCTGGCTGGTACACCGCAGCTGGCTCGATCGCGATGAGAAAGTGGTGGTGATGCAGACCGTTCGCGACCAGATTGGTCAGCATGTTTTTACCGCCCATCGCCTCGACAGGCCGACCTCCGGCGTGCTGCTGATGGGGCTTTCCAGCGAGGCGGGGCGTCTGCTGTCACAGCAGTTTGAACAGCATCAGATGCAAAAGCGCTACCACGCGATCGTGCGCGGCTGGCTGACGGAAGCCGCCACGCTGGACTATCCGCTGGTGGAGGAGCTGGACAAAATCGCCGATAAATTTTCCCGCGATGACAAAGGTCCGCAGCCCGCAGTAACGGATTATCGCGGCATGGCGACGACCGAAATGCCGGTTGCAACCAGCAAATTTCCGACCACACGCTACAGCCTGGTTGAGCTTCTGCCTAAAACCGGGCGTAAGCACCAGCTGCGACGCCATCTTGCGCACCTGCGCCACCCGATTATTGGCGACAGCAAACACGGTGATTTGCGCCAGAACCGCAGTGCGGCCGAACACTTTGGCTGCCATCGTCTGATGCTGCACGCCAGCGAGCTGAGCCTGACGCACCCGTTTACCGGCGAGCCGCTGACTATCCGTGCTGGGCTGGACGACGTCTGGATGCAGGCGCTGTCACAGTTTGGCTGGCTGGGACAACTCCCCGAAAATGAAAGGGTTGAGTTTGTATCGGGCAACGTTCAGGATGAACGGTAAACGCATTCATTATGGGAAAATATCATGGCTGAAGTAGGCATTTTTGTCGGCACAATGTACGGCAACTCGCTGCTGGTAGCGGAAGAGGCTGAGGCAATACTCGCCAGCCAGGGCCATAAAGCCACGGTCTATGAAGACCCGGAACTGGCAGACTGGGAAAAGTATAAAGATAAATACATTCTGGTGGTGACCTCCACCACCGGGCAGGGCGATCTGCCGGACAGCATCGTGCCGCTGTTTCAGGGCATTAAAGACCAGCTTGGCTATCAGCCAGACGTGCACTACGGCATCATTGCCCTGGGCGACAGCTCTTACGCCAACTTCTGCGGCGGCGGCAAGCAGTTCGATGCGCTCCTGCAGGAGCAGAGCGCTCAGCGCGTCGGCGAGATGCTGCTGATTGATGCCGGGGAGCATCCTGAACCCGAAAGCGAATCGAACCCATGGGTCGAGCACTGGGCAACTCTCCTTAAATAGTTATCCAGGCCGGGTAAGGCGTAGCCGCCACCCGGCGATACCCCCCGCGCCAAACGCCAATTCCGTGAACCACCTTCCACTCCCCTGGGCTTATGCCATAAACAACCTCTCATACGCCTTTTAATACTGTGTTTCTGCACGGTGAGGTGATGAGGCACTCCTTCATATACTTTTCCGGTCACTATAAAACGGCGTCAGGCCGTACCAAAACGACAAAACACCAATCTCATTCTGATTACCCTACCGGTGCTGTACAGAATGAACCAGGCGAAAGCTATGTTTCAGGAGTGCAACAATGAGTACATTAAGCCACGCAGCGAGCAGCGCTGAAAAGCGCACCAATGCCCGCTACTGGATAGTGGTGATGCTGTTTATCGTCACATCCTTTAACTATGGTGACCGCGCCACGCTGTCGATTGCCGGTTCGGAAATGGCAAAAGATATCGGCCTTGATCCGGTGGGCATGGGTTACGTTTTCTCCGCATTCTCATGGGCCTACGTCATCGGACAAATTCCTGGCGGCTGGCTGCTGGACCGTTTTGGATCTAAACGCGTCTATTTCTGGTCCATCTTTATCTGGTCAATGTTTACCCTGTTGCAGGGGTTCGTCGATATCTTCAGCGGCTTCGGCATTATCGTGGCGCTCTTCACGCTGCGTTTCCTGGTAGGCTTAGCGGAAGCACCTTCCTTCCCGGGGAACAGCCGCATTGTCGCTGCCTGGTTCCCGGCGCAGGAGAGGGGAACGGCGGTGGCGATTTTCAACTCCGCACAGTACTTCGCAACGGTGATCTTCGCGCCAATCATGGGCTGGCTGACGCATGAGGTGGGCTGGTCGCACGTCTTCTTCTTCATGGGCGGGCTTGGGATCGTCATCAGCTTTGTCTGGCTGAAAGTGATCCACGAACCCAACCAGCATCCTGGCGTGAACAAAAAAGAGCTGGAGTACATCGCGGAAGGCGGCGCGCTGATCAATATGGATCAGAAATCCGCAAAAGCAAAAGTCCCGTTCAGCCAGAAATGGGCGCAGATCAAGCAGCTCGTCGGCTCGCGCATGATGATCGGTATCTATCTGGGCCAGTACTGTATTAACGCCTTAACCTACTTCTTCATCACCTGGTTCCCGGTATACCTGGTGCAGGCACGCGGCATGTCGATTCTGAAAGCGGGATTTGTCGCGTCGGTCCCGGCAATCTGCGGCTTCGTCGGCGGCGTGCTCGGCGGAGTGATTTCCGACTGGCTGATGCGCCGTACCGGCTCGCTGAACATCGCGCGTAAAACCCCGATTGTGCTCGGCATGCTGCTCTCCATGACCATGGTGTTCTGTAACTACGTCAACGCCGAATGGATGATTATCGGCTTTATGGCGATGGCCTTCTTCGGCAAAGGCATTGGCGCGCTGGGCTGGGCGGTGATGGCGGATACGGCGCCGAAAGAGATCAGCGGTCTGAGCGGCGGCCTGTTCAATATGTTCGGCAATATCTCCGGGATTGTTACGCCGATCGCTATCGGCTACATCGTCGGCACCACCGGCTCTTTCAACGGTGCGCTAATCTACGTGGGTGTGCATGCGCTGGTGGCGGTGCTGAGTTACCTGGTGCTGGTGGGGGATATCAAGCGCGTCGAACTTAAACCTGTTGCGGAGCGTGGATGATGACAACGCAATCGAGCCCAATCGTTACGGAGATGAAGGTTATTCCGGTGGCCGGGCAGGACAGCATGCTGCTCAATATCGGCGGGGCACATAACGCCTGGTTTACCCGTAATATCGTCGTGCTGAAAGACAGCGCAGGGAATACCGGCGTGGGCGAAGCCCCGGGCGGAGAGGTGATCTACCAGACGCTGGTCGATGCCGTTCCGCAGGTGGTGGGCCAGGAGGTCGCCCGTCTGAACAAGGTGGTTCAGCGGGTGCATAAGGGCAATCAGTCGGCAGACTTTGATACGTTCGGTAAAGGTGCCTGGACGTTTGAACTGCGCGTCAACGCGGTCGCCGCGCTAGAGGCCGCCCTGCTTGATTTACTGGGTAAGGCGCTCAATGTTCCGGTTTGCGAGCTGCTGGGACCCGGCAAACAGCGTGATGCGGTCACCGTGCTGGGCTATCTGTTCTACGTTGGCGATCGCAATAAGACCGATCTCCCCTATCTGGCTCGATCCACGGGCGATCACGACTGGTATCGCCTGCGCCACCAGGAAGCGCTCTCCAGCGACGCGGTAGTGCGTCTGGCCGAGGCGGCGCAGGATCGCTACGGCTTTAAGGATTTCAAACTGAAGGGCGGCGTGCTGCCCGGCGAGCAGGAGATTGATACGGCCCGGGCGCTGAAAAAACGCTTTGCGGATGCGCGGATCACCGTCGATCCCAACGGCGCCTGGCTGCTGGATGAAGCGATTCGCCTGTGCAAAGGGCTGGGGGATGTCCTGACCTATGCGGAAGATCCCTGCGGTGCGGAGCAGGGCTTCTCGGGCCGTGAAGTCATGGCCGAGTTCCGTCGCGCCACCGGGCTGCCTGTCGCGACCAATATGATCGCCACCAACTGGCGTGAAATGGGTCATGCGGTGATGCTGAACGCCGTCGACATTCCGCTGGCGGACCCTCACTTCTGGACGCTTTCAGGTGCAGTGCGCGTGGCGCAGCTGTGCGATGACTGGGGGCTGACCTGGGGCTGTCACTCGAACAACCACTTTGATATTTCGCTGGCGATGTTTACCCACGTTGGCGCGGCGGCGCCGGGTAACCCGACCGCCATCGATACCCACTGGATTTGGCAGGAAGGGGAAGCCCGCCTGACGAAAAATCCGCTGGAAATCATCAACGGCAAGATTGCCGTACCGGATGCGCCGGGGCTGGGCGTGGAGATTGACTGGGATCAGATCCATAAAGCCCATGAGGCGTATAAAAAGCTACCGGGCGGCGCGCGTAACGACGCGGGCCCGATGCAGTACCTGATCCCCGGCTGGACATTTGACCGTAAGCGCCCTGTTTTTGGACGTCACTGATAAAAGGATTACACGATGAGTACTTTTACGACCCCTGTCGTCACTTCCATGCAAATCATTCCGGTTGCGGGCCATGACAGCATGCTGATGAACCTGAGCGGCGCGCATGCGCCATTCTTTACCCGCAATATTGTCATTATCAAAGACAATTCCGGGCATACGGGCGTGGGCGAAATTCCGGGCGGGGAGAAGATCCGCCAGACGCTGGAAGATGCCATTCCGCTGGTGGTAGGCAAAACGCTGGGTGAGTATAAAAATGTCCTCAACACCGTGCGCAATACCTTTGCCGATCGCGATGCCGGAGGGCGTGGCCTGCAGACCTTCGACCTGCGCACCACCATTCACGTGGTGACCGGGATTGAATCCGCGATGCTGGATCTGCTGGGTCAGCATCTGGGCGTTAACGTTGCGTCGCTGTTGGGCGAGGGGCAGCAGCGCAGCGAAGTGGAAATGCTGGGCTATCTGTTCTTTGTCGGCGACCGCAGGCTGACGCCATTGCCTTATCAGAGCCAGCCGGGTGAACAATGCGACTGGTACCGACTTCGCCACGACGAGGCGATGACCCCGGATTCGGTGGTGCGCCTGGCGGAAGCCGCGTACGAAAAATATGGCTTTAATGATTTCAAACTGAAGGGCGGCGTGCTTGCCGGTGAGGAAGAGGCGGAAGCCGTCACCGCGCTGGCAAAACGTTTCCCGCAGGCGCGCGTGACGCTGGATCCGAACGGCGCGTGGTCGCTTGATGAAGCGATCAAAATAGGCAAACTGCTGAAAGGCGTGCTGGCGTATGCGGAAGATCCGTGTGGGGCTGAACAGGGCTTCTCGGGCCGTGAAGTTATGGCGGAGTTCCGTCGCGCCACGGGGCTGCCGACCGCGACCAATATGATTGCCACCGACTGGCGTCAGATGGGACACACCCTGTCATTGCAGTCCGTCGATATTCCGCTGGCGGACCCGCACTTCTGGACGATGCAGGGGTCGGTGCGCGTGGCGCAAATGTGCCACGAGTTTGGCCTGACCTGGGGCTCGCACTCTAACAACCACTTCGACGTGTCGCTGGCGATGTTCACGCACGTTGCCGCCGCCGCGCCGGGCACGATTACCGCTATCGACACGCACTGGATCTGGCAGGAGGGTAATCAGCGTCTGACTAAGCAGCCGTTTGAGATCAAAGGTGGCATGGTGCAGGTGCCTTCCACGCCGGGGCTGGGGGTTGAGCTGGATATGGACCAGGTCATGAAAGCCCATGAGCTGTATCAAAAACACGGTCTGGGCGCCCGTGACGACGCCATGGCGATGCAGTATCTGATCCCCGACTGGACATTCGACAATAAACGCCCGTGCATGGTACGATAAACGCATTGGGACCGCTCCCACGAGCGGTCTTTTACGTGGTGTATGCTTAACGTAACGACTATGCGTAAGGATGGCTTATGAAAATTGTTATCGCACCGGACTCGTATAAGGAAAGTTTGAGTGCGCTTGAGGTTGCGACAGCGATAGAACGTGGTTTTCGCGAGATCTTTCCCGAGGCGGTTTACGTCAAACTGCCGGTCGCGGACGGTGGCGAAGGGACGGTTGAGGCGATGATCGCGGCAACACAGGGACGCATTGTGCATGTTCCGGTGACCGGCCCGCTGGGTGAGCGCGTGGAAGGGTTTTATGGCTTATCCGGTGACGAGCAGAGCGCCTTTATTGAAATGGCGGCGGCAAGCGGCCTGGAGCTGGTCGTTCCTTCGCAGCGTAATCCCCTGAAAACCACCTCCTGGGGCACGGGCGAACTTATTCGTCACGCGCTGGATGCGGGCGTTAAGCATATCATCATCGGCATTGGCGGCAGCGCCACCAATGACGGCGGAGCAGGGATGGTGCAGGCGTTGGGGGCAAAGCTGCTGGACGCCAGCGAACAGCCTCTTGGACAGGGCGGGGGTGAGCTGGGAAAACTCGCGCGTATCGACCTGAGCGGGCTGGACAGACGTCTGGCGGAGTGCCGGATAGAGGTCGCCTGTGATGTGACGAATCCGCTCACCGGTAAGGATGGCGCGTCAGCCGTATTTGGCCCGCAAAAGGGGGCCACACCCGAGATGATCGTCACCCTGGACAACGCGCTGGCGCAGTATGCGAGAGTCATTGCCCGGGATCTGGATATCGACGTGCTAAACCTTGCTGGCGGCGGCGCGGCGGGTGGCATGGGGGCCGCGCTGTACGCCTTTTGCGGCGCACAGTTGCGCCAGGGCATTGAGATCGTGACCGATGCGCTCCACCTGGCCGACCAGGTGGCCGATGCGGATCTGGTGATCACGGGAGAAGGCCGCATCGACAGCCAGACGATCCACGGCAAAGTCCCGGTGGGCGTGGCGAAAGTGGCGAAACGCTTTAACAAACCCGTCATCGGCATTGCAGGCAGCCTGACGGCGGACGTTGGCGTGGTACACGATCACGGCATTGATGCGGTGTTTAGCGTGATCTACACCATCTGCTCGCTGGAAGATGCGCTGGAAAATGCCAGCGAGAACGTCAGGATGACCGCCAGGAATATCGCGGCGGTGCTGAAAGTGGGACAGGGAATGTAGTTATCCCTCTCCCTGAGGGAGAGGGGCAGGGTGAGGGCATCAGGCCGCACCCGCAATCATAGGCCCGGTAAGCGTAGCGCCACCGGGCTTTTATCTCAGCTTCCCAGCAACTTCGTCGCTTCGCGCGTTACGTTATCCATCTCATCCAGCAGCTCCAGAAACTCCGGTTCAAGCTCCGATTCCGGCGTGCCGGCACGCAGCTGCTGCTCCAGCAGCTGGCAGAGGTTTTTCAGCCGCGGCACGCCGCTGTACCCGCAGCTGCCGTGCAGCTTGTGGATCGCTTCCAGCAGATCTTCCGGGTTTTCACCCACCAGCTGCTCTTCCACCTTATTGCGAATTTCCGGCAGAAACGCGACCAGCATTTGCAGCATTTCGCGGGCTAAATCGGGTTTACCAGCCGCCTGGCGCAGCGCGAGCTGCCAGTCAAAGGTGGCGTTCTGGTTAACGCTGATTTCAACCGGCTCGCTGGAAACCGTGTACCTCCCGCCAATGTGACCCGGCTTATAGCGTAACAGCAGGTTATGAAGTTTCTCTTCATCGATGGGCTTCGCCAGATAGTCATTCATTCCGGCGCTCAGCAGCTTCTCTTTCTGACCGGCCATCGCGTGCGCGGTGACCGCAATGACCGGGGTTTGCTGCTGGTGCGGCAGCTGGTGGATCAGCTCGCAGGCCCGAATGCCATCCATGCCCGGCATCTGAATATCCATCAGGATTAAATCGAACTGCATCTGCTTCGCCTGTTCAACCGCCTGCGCGCCGCTGGTGCAGAGCTCAACGTGCTGAACCTGGTCTTCAAGCAATGCGCCAATCAGCTTCAGGTTGGCCTGATTATCATCCACCGCCATCACGCTCATCGGCAATTTTTGCTCGTCGTTAATCAGCGGGAGAGCATGCTGGCTAAGACGGCAATACTCTGTGAGCGCGGGCAGGAGGCGGGTCGAGGTGAGCGGCTTCAGCAGACAAGCGGCGGCTCCGTCGTTTTTCAACTCCTCCGCATTAATCTGGGCGTGGCAGGGTAGCGCCAGCAGCAGATAGTCGGTCATTGACGCGGCTTTCGCCAGCCGCTCCTGCTGCATGGTCAGTTCGCCGGTGAAGGTGACCGGGATCCCCATCAGCAGAATATCGTAGTGCTCAACGGCAAGCGCTGAGAAGGTTGGGCTGTAGACCACCTCCAGCGGCGTGGTGCTTAAAATATCGAGCGCACACTGCGCTGCCGCCGCGTTAGGTTCGACGTAGGCCAGGCGCTTGCCTTTCAGGCAGTCCGTCACCGGGCCATCGGTCAAAACGTTCGGGTTGAGGTCCAGATTAATGTGGAACCAGAAGGTTGAACCGCGATTCGGCTGGCTGTGGAAAGAGATATCGCCGCCCATCTCGTTCACCAGGCGCTGCGTGATCACCAGCCCCAGGCCGGTACCGCCATGACGGCGGGAGATACTGGCGTCCGCCTGACGGAACGCCTGGAACAGACGCGACTGATCCCGCTCAGGAATACCGATGCCGGTATCGCGGATCTGGACTTCAATCTGCACCTTATTGCTGCTGATGGAGCGTTTTTCTACCAGAATGTCGATGTTACCGCTTTCGGTGAATTTAATCGCATTCCCGACAAGGTTGGTAATGACCTGCTGCAGGCGCAGCGGATCGCCAATGACGTTATCCGGCACGTCGTTTTTAATATTAAGCGTCAGCTCAAGGCCCTTGTCGTGCGACGAGTGCGCGAGCAGCGTCACCACCTCATCGAGCGTACTGCGCAGCGGGAACGGAATGCTTTCCAGGATCAGCTTGCCCGCTTCCAGCTTGGAGAAATCCAGCACGTCGTTGATGATCGCCAGCAGGTTGTTAGCCGAACGTTCAATGGTGTGCAGGTGATCGCGCTGAGTCGGGTTGAGCTCGCTTTTCAGCGTCAGGCGGGTAAAGCCGATCACGCCATTGAGCGGCGTACGCAGCTCGTGCGACATATTGGCAAGGAATTCCGACTTAATACGTGCCGCTTCCTGAGCGCGCTTTTTCGCCAGATCCAGCTCAACGTTCTGGATCTCCATCTGCTCCAGCGTTTCGCGCAGGTCGGAGGTGGCCTGGTCAACGTTGTGCTGCATCTCTTCGTGATATGCCGCCAGCGACATGGCCATTGAGTTGATGCCGTTCTTCAGCATGTCCAGCTCGCCCAGCATAAACCCTTCCACCCGGCTGTCGAGCTGCCCCCGGCGGATGCGGTCAACCGTATTAACCATGTTGCGGATGGGGCCCGTCACGTCGCGCATCAGGCGCCAGCCGAAGATCAGCGCAATGCCAATGCAGAACAGCATCATCACGCCCGAGATGAAAATTTCTTTGTACTGCTGTAGCCGGACCGACTTGAGATCCAGCTCCAGCGCCACGTATCCCAGCATATTGTTGCTGGATTTGGCGTCGGATTGCGCTGACTCATCGGGTGAATAGCTTTCCGACACGATCGGCGTGCGCAGGATCATGATATCGCCGCGCCGCAAGACGGTGAGGTGGCGCGGGAACGGCGTACCGTCCGGGATCTTCAGGGCCGCCGGATCGAGATGAAAATTCGAGGTGACAAACAGGCGGTTATGTTCGTCGTAAACGGAAATGGCGCGTACGATGTCCGAGTGACGGCGGTGGAGCACGCTGATTAACTGGCCAATGGATTCGCGGTTTTGCAGGTTCATGCCGTACTCGCTGGAAACGGCAAGCGGTTCGATAATGCTGGCGCCTGCATCTTCAAGCTGTCGCTGCAAATCGTTATAGCGGTGCACCACAAAGAAGATACTCAGCAGCAAACCGATGAGAACGGTGGGGGCGAGGATCAAAATCATCATGCGCGCGCGCAGGCTGTAGTTGGTCATGGCGTTCCGTTATGGGACAATTAAGATAATTATGTTTATGTGAGAAAAATCTCGGCGATGGCGCAATTCTACTCTGCAAAGCGACGCGTGACGACGCGTCAAATCATTACTGTTGAAGCCACGGACCTCGATCCGTTTGGTCAGGGAGTGGCACGTCACAACGGTAAGGCTCTGTTTATAACAGGTTTACTGCCGACAGAACGAGCAGAAATTACGCTGACGGAAGATAAACGCCAGTTCGCGCGCGGACAGGTTAAGCGTCGCCTCAACGATAGCCCGGAGCGCGTGAAGCCGCGATGCCCACATTTTGGCGTTTGCGGGGGCTGCCAGCAACAGCATGCGAGCACAGAATTACAGCAAAAAAGCAAAAGCCGCGCGCTGGCGCGTCAGCTTAAACATGACGTTAACGAAATTCTCGCCGATGCGCCCTGGGGCTATCGGCGACGCGCGCGCCTGAGCCTCAGCTATCAGCCAAAAACGGCGCGGCTGGAGATGGGGTTTCGCAAGGCCGGTTCCAGTGACATCGTCGATGTGCAGCAGTGCCCCATTTTGGCGCCCCATCTTGAGGCATTGCTTCCGGAGGTGCGCACCTGTCTCTCCGGGCTGGACGGCGTTCGCCACCTCGGGCATGTCGAACTGGTCATGGCCAACAATGGACCGCTGATGGTGCTGCGCCATACCGCGCCGCTGTCGAAAAAAGATCGCGAAAAACTGGAACGCTTTTCGCATTCCCACGACCTGGCGCTTTTCCTTGCACCACAAAGCGAGATACTTGAGCAGGTTACCGGTGAGGCGCCCTGGTATGCGTCAAACGGGCTACGCTTAACGTTCAGCCCGCGGGATTTCATTCAGGTGAATGACGGCGTTAACCAACTGATGGTTGAGAAAGCGCTGACGTGGCTGGATGTTCAGAAAAGCGATCGGGTGCTCGATCTGTTCTGCGGAATGGGCAACTTCACGCTGCCGCTGGCGCGAAAAGCGGCCAGCGTCGTCGGCGTGGAAGGCGTTGAGGCGCTGGTGGCTAAAGGGCAGGAGAACGCGCAGCAGAACGGCTTGCAAAATGTGACATTCTTTCATCAAAATCTTGAGGAAGATGTCACCCAACAGCCGTGGGCAAAACAGGGCTTTGATAAAATTTTGCTCGACCCGGCGCGTGCCGGTGCCCCGGGTGTGATGGCACATATTATTAAACTCGCGCCGAAGCGTGTGGTCTATGTTTCCTGTAACCCGGCAACGCTTGCCCGGGACAGTGAGGCATTAATCAGCGCGGGTTACCAGATTCAGCGTCTGGCAATGCTGGACATGTTCCCGCACACTGGACATCTGGAATCGATGGTGTTGTTCGAGCACATCTAATTTGTTTGGCTTGTCGACTTCGACAGGCCCAGGTCCCTAAAGGAGAGGACAATGGTTGCGGTAAGAAGTGCACATCTCAATAAAGCTGGGGAATTTGACCCACAAAAATGGATCGCAAGTCTGGGAATTTCCAGCCAGCAGTCGTGTGAACGCTTAACCGAAACCTGGGCCTATTGTCTGCGCACCACGCAGGGGCATCCCGACGCCGATCTTCTCCTGTGGCGCGGCGTGGAGATGGTGGAAATCTTATCCATGCTGAACATGGATATTGAAACGCTGCAGGCCGCGCTTCTCTTCCCCCTAGCGGATGCGGACGTGGTCAGCGAAGACGTGCTGCGCGACAGCGTCGGGAAATCCGTCGTCGAGCTGATCCACGGCGTGCGCGATATGGCGGCCATTCGCCAGCTCAAAGCCGCGCACACCGATTCCGTCTCCTCTGAGCAGGTCGATAACGTACGCCGGATGCTGCTGGCCATGGTGGATGACTTCCGCTGCGTGGTTATCAAGCTTGCCGAGCGGATTGCCCACCTGCGTGAGGTGAAGGATGCGCCGGAAGACGAGCGCGTACTGGCGGCCAAAGAGTGTACAAATATCTACGCGCCGCTGGCGAACCGCTTAGGGATTGGTCAGCTGAAATGGGAGCTGGAAGATTACTGCTTCCGCTATCTGCACCCGGCGGAATATAAACGTATTGCCAAACTCCTGCACGAGCGCCGTATCGACCGCGAGCATTATATCGAGGAATTTGTCGGCGGCCTGCGCCAGGCGATGAAAGAAGAGAACGTGCGCGCCGAAGTCTACGGCCGGCCTAAGCATATCTACAGCATCTGGCGCAAAATGCAGAAGAAGCACCTCGCCTTTGACGAGCTGTTTGACGTGCGCGCCGTGCGTATCGTGGCGGAGCGTCTGCAGGACTGCTACGCCGCGCTGGGGATAGTACACACTCACTTCCGTCATCTGCCCGATGAGTTCGATGACTATGTCGCCAACCCCAAACCGAACGGCTATCAGTCTATCCATACCGTTGTGCTTGGCCCTGGCGGCAAAACGGTCGAGATTCAGATCCGCACCAAACAGATGCACGAGGACGCCGAGCTGGGCGTGGCCGCGCACTGGAAATACAAAGAAGGCACGTCCGGCGGAGCGCGTTCTGGCCACGAAGACCGCATTGCCTGGCTGCGCAAGCTGATTGCGTGGCAGGAAGAGATGGCCGACTCCGGCGAGATGCTCGACGAAGTGCGCAGCCAGGTCTTTGACGATCGGGTGTACGTCTTTACCCCAAAAGGGGACGTTGTCGACCTGCCTGCGGGCTCTACGCCGCTCGATTTTGCCTACCACATCCACAGCGATGTGGGGCACCGCTGCATCGGGGCGAAAATTGGCGGACGTATCGTACCGTTCACCTATCAACTGCAGATGGGGGACCAGATTGAAATCATTACCCAGAAGCAGCCCAACCCGAGCCGTGACTGGCTTAACCCGAACCTGGGCTACGTCACCACCAGCCGCGGGCGCTCGAAAATTCACGCCTGGTTCCGTAAACAGGATCGTGACAAGAACATTCTTGCCGGTCGCCAGATCCTCGACGACGAGCTGGAGCATATCGGGATAAGCCTGAAAGAGGCGGAGAAATTCCTGCTGCCGCGCTACAACTTCAACGAGCTTGACGAGCTGCTAGCGGCCATTGGCGGCGGTGATATCCGTCTGAATCAGATGGTGAACTTCCTGCAGGCGCAGTTCAATAAGCCAAGCGCGGCAGAGCAGGACGCGGCGGCGCTGAAGCAGCTGCAGCAGAAAACCTACGCCCCGCAGCAGCGCAGCAAAGACAACGGCCGCGTGGTGGTTGAAGGCGTAGGTAACCTGATGCACCACATTGCCCGCTGCTGCCAGCCTATTCCGGGCGACGATATCGTCGGCTTTATCACCCAGGGGCGTGGGATTTCCATTCACCGTTCCGACTGTGACCAGCTTGCCGAGCTGCAGTCGCATGCGCCGGAGCGCATCGTGGAAGCGGTCTGGGGTGAGAGCTATTCTGCCGGCTACTCGCTGGTGGTGCGCGTCACTGCCAACGACCGCAGCGGCCTGCTGCGCGACATCACGACCATTCTCGCCAACGAGAAGGTCAACGTGCTGGGGGTCGCCAGCCGCAGCGATACCCGCGAGCAGCTTGCCACCATCGATATGACCATCGAAATCTACAACCTGCAGGTGCTGGGCCGCGTGCTCGGTAAACTGAACCAGGTGCCGGATGTGATTGACGCGCGTCGTCTGCACGGCGGTTAAACACACTCTCCTGTAGGCCGGGTAAGGCTTTGCCGCCACCCGGCTTGTTTTTTTAATGGAAAACACTATGACTCAAATCGACCGCCTGCTCGGCATCATGAAACGCCTGCGCGACCCGGAAAACGGCTGCCCGTGGGACAAAGAGCAGACTTTCGCCACCATCGCGCCTTATACCCTCGAAGAGACCTACGAGGTGCTGGACGCCATTTCCCGCGAAGATTTTGACGACCTGCGCGGCGAGCTGGGCGATCTGCTGTTCCAGGTGGTGTTCTATGCGCAAATGGCGCAGGAAGAGGGGCGCTTTAACTTTGACGATATCTGCGCTGCCATCAGCGACAAGCTTGAGCGCCGTCATCCCCATATCTTCGGCGATGCCACCGCAGAGAACAGCGCTGAGGTGCTGGCCCGCTGGGAGCAGATCAAAAGCGCCGAGCGGGCTGAAAAATCCCAGCACTCGGCGCTGGATGATATTCCGCTGAGCCTGCCCGCGCTGATGCGCGCGCATAAAATCCAGAAACGCTGCTCCGCCGTCGGTTTTGACTGGACCTCCCTCGGCCCGGTGCTGGATAAAGTGCACGAAGAGATTGATGAAGTTATGCACGAAGCGCAGCAGGCGGTGGTGGATGAAGCAAAGCTTGAGGAAGAGATGGGCGACCTGCTGTTCGCGACCGTCAACCTTTCTCGCCATCTGGGTGTAAAAGCGGAAACCGCCCTGCAAAAAGCCAACCTAAAATTCGAACGACGCTTTCGCGAAGTTGAGCGGATTGTCGCCTCGCGAGGCCTGGAAATGAGCGGAATTGACCTCGAGGCAATGGAAGAAGTCTGGCAGGAAGTAAAGCGCCAGGAATCTGATCTCTAACGAGATTTTGCGATCAAGCGCAATTTGTGTGATTTTTTAAATGACAAGCGCTTGATTTGCGTCAAAAACATTTACCCAAAAGGGGCTATTTTCTCACTCCTTATGTTTGTCATGGCCTGGAATGGAGACGGAGAATGAAAGTTTGTGGCGCTCGCCGTGTTCGGGTATACTACTTTCCCGTCCTGGTTATTCCATCGTTTCACCCTAACTTCTCAGGTTCAGCATGACAACGAACTATATTTTTGTGACCGGCGGGGTCGTATCCTCTCTGGGTAAAGGCATTGCCGCAGCCTCCCTCGCAGCCATTCTTGAAGCCCGTGGCCTCAATGTGACCATGATGAAACTGGATCCGTACATCAACGTCGATCCGGGCACCATGAGCCCAATCCAACACGGGGAAGTGTTCGTTACTGAAGACGGCGCTGAAACCGATCTGGATCTTGGCCACTACGAGCGTTTCATCCGCACCAAAATGACCCGTCGTAATAACTTCACGACTGGCCGCATCTACTCCGACGTTCTGCGTAAAGAGCGCCGTGGTGACTATCTGGGTGCAACCGTTCAGGTTATCCCGCACATCACTAACGCAATCAAAGAACGCATTGTTGCGGGTGGCGAAGGCCACGACGTGGTGCTGGTTGAAATCGGCGGTACCGTGGGTGATATCGAATCCCTGCCATTCCTGGAAGCGATTCGTCAGCTGGCGGTAGATATTGGCCGTGAGCACGCGCTGTTCATGCACCTGACCCTGGTGCCGTACATGGCCGCCGCAGGTGAAGTGAAAACCAAGCCGACTCAGCACTCTGTGAAAGAGCTGCTCTCCATTGGTATTCAGCCAGATATCCTGGTTTGCCGCTCCGATCGTGCGGTTCCGGCGAACGAACGTGCGAAAATTGCATTGTTCTGTAACGTGCCTGAAAAAGCCGTTATTTCAATGAAAGATGTCGATTCCATTTATAAAATCCCGGGCCTGTTGAAATCGCAGGGCCTGGACGATTATATTTGTAAACGATTCAGCTTGAACTGTCCGGAAGCGAACCTGTCTGAATGGGAACAGGTTATTTATGAAGAAGCCAACCCGGCAGGCGAAGTGACTATCGGTATGGTCGGCAAATACATTGAACTGCCGGATGCCTATAAGTCAGTGATCGAAGCGCTGAAACACGGTGGTCTGAAGAACCGTGTTTCCGTGAACATCAAGCTGATTGATTCGCAGGATGTTGAAACGCGTGGCGTTGAAATCCTGAAAGATCTGGATGCTATCCTCATCCCTGGCGGCTTTGGCTACCGTGGTGTAGAAGGCAAGATCGCCACCGCGCGCTATGCGCGTGAAAACAATATTCCATACCTCGGCATCTGTCTGGGTATGCAGGTTGCGCTGATCGAATTTGCGCGCAACGTAGCGGGAATGGAAAACGCGAACTCTACGGAATTTGTGCCAGACTGTAAGTACCCTGTTGTGGCGCTTATCACTGAATGGCGTGACGAAGAAGGTAACGTCGAAGTCCGTACCGAGAAGAGCGATCTGGGTGGCACCATGCGTCTTGGCGCACAGGCCTGCCAGCTGTCTGACGATAGCGTGGTTCGCAAGCTGTACGGCGAGCCGGTCATCACCGAGCGCCATCGTCACCGCTATGAAGTCAACAACATGTTGTTGAAACCTATTGAAGCCGCGGGCCTGCGTGTTGCGGGCCGCTCCGGGGATGATCAGTTAGTCGAGATCATTGAAGTGCCAAACCATCCGTGGTTTGTCGCCTGCCAGTTCCACCCGGAATTTACTTCAACGCCACGTGACGGGCATCCGCTGTTTGCAGGCTTCGTGAAGGCCGCCAGCGACTACCAGAAGCGTCAGGCGAAGTAAAAAAGTTAGAACGGCAACGCGTACCTTTGGTACGCGTTGTTTGTCTGGAGTTTTAGTTTAACTTGTACTGAGGAAAATCTAATGTCCAAAATCGTTAAAGTCATCGGTCGTGAAATCATCGACTCCCGTGGTAACCCGACCGTTGAAGCCGAAGTTCACCTGGAAGGTGGTTTCGTTGGTATGGCTGCTGCTCCATCAGGTGCTTCTACTGGTTCTCGCGAAGCGCTGGAACTGCGCGATGGCGACAAATCCCGCTTCCTGGGCAAAGGCGTACTGAAAGCGGTTGGCGCTGTAAACGGTCCTATTGCTCAGGCAATCCTTGGCAAAGACGCCAAAGACCAGGCTGGCATCGACAAGATCATGATCGATCTGGACGGTACTGAAAACAAATCTAACTTCGGTGCGAACGCAATCCTGGCTGTTTCTCTGGCGAACGCCAAAGCGGCTGCTGCTGCGAAAGGTATGCCACTGTTCGAGCACATCGCTGAACTGAACGGCACCCCAGGCAAATACTCCATGCCTGTACCAATGATGAACATCATCAACGGTGGTGAGCACGCAGACAACAACGTTGATATTCAGGAATTCATGATTCAGCCAGTTGGCGCGAAATCCCTGAAAGAAGCGGTACGTATGGGTTCTGAAGTGTTCCACAACCTGGCTAAAGTTCTGAAAGCTAAAGGTATGAACACTGCTGTTGGTGACGAAGGTGGCTATGCGCCAAACCTGGGTTCTAACGCAGAAGCGCTGGCCGTTATCGCAGAAGCAGTTAAAGCTGCTGGCTACGAGCTGGGCAAAGACATCACCCTGGCGATGGACTGTGCAGCATCTGAATTCTACAAAGACGGTAAATACGTTCTGGCTGGCGAAGGCAACAAAGCGTTCACCTCCGAAGAGTTCACTCACTTCCTGGAAGACCTGACCAAACAGTACCCAATCGTGTCTATCGAAGACGGTCTGGACGAGTCTGACTGGGCTGGCTTCGCATACCAGACTAAAGTACTGGGCGACAAAATCCAGCTGGTTGGTGACGACCTGTTCGTAACCAACACCAAGATCCTGAAAGAAGGCATCGAGAAAGGCATCGTTAACTCCATCCTGATCAAATTCAACCAGATCGGTTCTCTGACCGAAACTCTGGCTGCGATCAAAATGGCGAAAGACGCTGGCTACACCGCTGTTATCTCTCACCGTTCTGGCGAAACTGAAGACGCTACCATTGCCGACCTGGCTGTAGGTACCGCTGCAGGCCAGATCAAAACCGGTTCTATGAGCCGTTCTGACCGTGTTGCTAAATACAACCAGCTGATTCGTATCGAAGAAGCGCTGGGCGAAAAAGCACCATACAACGGTCTGAAAGAGATCAAAGGCCAGGCATAATTGCTTAAGCCTTAAAACGAAAATGCCAGTCGAATGACTGGCATTTTTTTTGGCTATTTAAAATCGACCGCCATTTGCTCCGGAATGGTCAGCCCCTGGGTGGTTTGCACGCAGCGGGCGATGTAATCCGTAAACCGGGGCGGCTTCGGCATCCCCATGCTCAGCAGTTTATCGTTGCTGAAGCGCACGTTAAGCGTGGCAAATGCACCGTATAAACGCATGGCTTTCAGCATCAGACGTTCGTTGCACGGCCCAAAAATATGTTTCAGCTCGCGGCGCATTCTGACCAGCGTTTCGTAGCTGACCTGCGCATATTTATCCCCGACGGGGGCTTTCTCCAGCGCCTGCGCCATTGCCTGATCGATATCCGCAAAGCGAACGCTGTTCTCTTCTCCCGCAGAAATGTGTACCACTTCTCCCGGACGAGCATTGCTGTTGAGCAGCATTAACATCGCGTCGGCGCAATAATCCACCGGAACAACGTCAATCCGGTCTTCCATTGAGCACATAAACTTCTGCAGCATCAGGCCCATGCTAAAGACCCAGAAAATGCTGCTCGACGGCGTGCAGCCGTGACGGGTATGGCCGACAACGATGGACGGACGGGCGATGAGCAGCGGCAGGTTAGGGCACTCCTGGCGCATCAGCTGTTCGATGGTTGACTTCGAAAACGTGTATTCCACCAGGTGTTCAGCATTCTCTCTGAATTCAGCGCTTTCGGCGACCAGTGAATCCTGCTCCGGCGTGCATGACATTGCGGTGCCGACGTGGAGGAAACGCTGCAGTCCTGTAACCTGCTCCATACGGCGCGCCAGCGCGAGCGTACCTTCAACGTTGACCTTCCAGATCAGCGGGTTATTACCAAATGAGGCCACGGCCGCACAGTTAATCACGTGCGTGACCCGATCCAGACGGGGATCGTTCAGGAAGGCATCCGGCTGGCTGAGGTCGCCAATCAGGATATTATCCACGCCCAGTGAGGCCAGTTTGTCCTCGGGAACGTTGAACTTGCGCATGTTCTCCAGCACGCGATCCAGCCCGCTCTGCGGATCGCTGGCGCGCGCAAGCAAAAGGAGTTTTGCGGGTTGATCGCTGGTCAGGATTTTTTCAAGAACTGCACCACCCAGAAATCCGGTCACGCCTGTAATCAATAACATCTTCATTAATACCGTCTCATTATGATTGATGAGGCGGATTGTAGGCGTGCAAAAGTAAACGGCATTTAAATAATAAAACGCCGAAATCAATGGCGTCTTAAGCTTATTTTAAGGAAAGGAAATCAGGTGGAGATATTGGACATTATCGCAAGGGTAAAAATTCACTCTATTAAGATTTAAATTTTAACTAATTGAATTTAAATGTTTTTATGAAGTCTGTGCCGAATGGTGAACGTAATTCAAAATGTAATAAATATAATAATTTGTTACACCAAACATTTATTCAATAAATGTTTTAAATACCCCTTAACTCAAATCAGACAACATAAATCGCAGGCCGATTTATTTAGCCTGCGAATGATTTTCAGAGCAAAAGGGGAAGCGTGGCGCTGGCTGTTTGCTGGCTAACGTCGCCGTAATGACCATCCAGCGCAATCATGGATGTGGTCAGCAGCTCGACCAGCAGCATGACTCCAACCTTCGCATTG
The DNA here is from genome assembly GCF_041679625.1 of Enterobacter cloacae complex sp. ESBL7. Lineage (NCBI taxonomy): Bacteria > Pseudomonadati > Pseudomonadota > Gammaproteobacteria > Enterobacterales > Enterobacteriaceae > Enterobacter > Enterobacter cloacae complex sp. ESBL7. The sequence goes on along the minus strand of NZ_JBGORN010000006.1, from coordinate 159,714 downwards.
AGCGCGCCTGCACTTAGAGGGCCTTCTGGTTTGGCGGCAACCAGCTGGATGTCGCTCAGAGAGGCCAGCGGGCTGCGGGGCGTATTGCTGAGTGCCAGAACCTTAACGCCGCGCTTGCGGGCAAGCTTCACCACGTGGAGTAAATCCCGCGTTGAACCCGAACTGGAGATGGCCACAACCAGCGTATCTTTCGAAAGCGTTGTCGCATTCATGGCCGCGCGGTGCATATCGCTAAACAGCTGTGCGGGTTTGCCCAGCCGCAGCAGCTTGTAATGCAGATACTCGCCGAGGATCGCGCTGGCCGCGACGCCATAAATCTGCACGGATTGCGCCTGGTGCAGCGCCAGCGCCGCCTTTTCAAGCAGCGCGCGATCGAGGAGTCTGGCGGTATCCTGCAAAGCCTGCACCGACTCATCCACGACGTTATCAATCTCATCCCCCGCCTGACGCGCGGGCTGGCCCTGCTGAATATCCAGCGCAAGCGCCATTTTAAATTCGTTATAGCCCTTGCAGCCCAGCGTCCGGCAAAGGCGCGTGACGCTGGCTTCGCTGGTGCGGCTCTCGCGCGCCAGTTCAGTGATCGTCAGGTAGAGCACCCGGGCAGGATCGCTGAGGACAAACTCACCGAGTTTTTGTTGCGTTGGGCTGTACCCGGAAGCCTCCTGGCGGAGCTTCAGCAGCAGATTTTCATGGTCCGACATGCCACGTCCTTAATGTGTTTCGCTGCGACTAGTGTGGCGGAAAGGAGGGGAAAGATGCCAGTCATTTTGAAAAAGTATGATCGGCTTCCTGGTTTTTGATGATAATTTTCACTGTGATATATTTATATGGTAAAAATTTTCATCGTTTAACGGGGAGATGAAAAAAATGATGCAAATGTTCAGTGGCGCTTCTTCGGGGGGATGGTTTGAAAAAGCGCAGCGCTTTGGTAAATCCTTTATGTTGCCTATCGCCGTGCTGCCCGCGGCGGGCCTGCTGCTGGGGATAGGCGGCGCGTTATCGAATCCCAATACGCTGGCGGCTTATCCGTTTTTAGATGTGGGCTGGCTTCAGGCTATTTTCACCATCATGAGCAGCGCAGGTTCAATCGTGTTTGCGAACCTCTCGGTGCTGTTTGCGGTTGGGGTAGCCGTCGGGTTGGCAAAAAGCGATAAGGGCACGGCTGGGCTGGCGGCGCTGCTCGCGTTTCTGGTGATGAATGCCACCATCAACGCGCTGCTGATCCTCACCGGCAAACTGGCGCATGAGAATCCGGGTGCAGTTGGGCAGGGCATGACGCTGGGGATCCAGACGCTGGAAACCGGCGTGTTTGGCGGCGTGGTGATTGGTCTGGTGACCTGCACGCTCCATCATCGGTTTAATAAAATTGCGCTTCCGCAGTTCCTCGGGTTCTTTGGCGGCTCGCGCTTTGTTCCCATCATCAGCTCGCTGGCGGCGATACTCGTCGGCGCGCTCATGACCGTGGTCTGGCCGCATTTCCAGAAGCTGATTTTTGGTCTCGGCGGGCTGGTGGATGCCACCGGCTATCTGGGCACCCTGCTGTACGGCTTTATTTTACGCATGCTGGGCCCGTTTGGTTTGCACCACATCTTCTATCTGCCGTTCTGGACCACCGCGCTCGGCGGCAGTGAGATTGTTAACGGTCACCTCGTCGAGGGCACACAGCGGATCTTCTTCGCCCAGCTGGCCGACCCGAACACGCAGCATTTCTATGAGGGCACGTCGCGCTTCATGTCCGGGCGCTTTATTACGATGATGTTTGGCCTGCTCGGCGCGTGTCTGGCGATGTACCACACGGCAAAACCGGAGAACAAAAAGCGCGTTGCCGGGCTGCTGCTCTCTGCGGCGCTAACCTCGTTCCTGACCGGGATTACCGAGCCTATCGAGTTCTCATTCCTGTTCATTGCACCGGTGCTTTACGTCATTCATGCGCTGTTTGACGGGCTGGCGTTCATGCTCGCGCACATGCTGCATATCACCATCGGGCAAACCTTCTCCGGCGGTTTTATTGACTTCGTGCTGTTCGGCATTTTGCAGGGAGAGGCCAAAACCAACTGGATGTTCGTTCCGCTGGTGGGCGTGCCGTGGTTCTTCCTTTACTACTTCACCTTCCGCTATCTGATTAACCGTTTTGATTTTGCCACGCCGGGTCGGGAAAAGGAGGCGATGGCCAGTGAGGTGACCTTCTCGCAGAGCGAGCGCGCCGTTGCGGTGATCGCGGGGTTAGGCGGAAAAGACAATCTGGAAGAGGTGGACTGCTGCGCCACGCGGCTTCGCGTCACGGTGAAAGACGGCAGCAAAGTGAATGACGCGGCGCTGAGAGCCACCGGCGCGCGCGGCGTTATCGTGCGCGGTAACGGGGTTCAGGTCATTTATGGCCCGCACGTCACGATTATCAAAAACGAAGTGGAAGAGATCTTATCGTAATGAAAACTGTACTGGATAACCTGAAGGGAAAACTGGTCGTCTCCTGTCAGGCGCTGGAAAATGAACCGCTGCATAGCCCGTTTATTATGTCGCGGATGGCGCTGGCGGCGGCGCAGGGCGGAGCCGCTGCCATTCGTGCCAACAGCGTGGTGGATATCGAGGCCATTAAGCAGCAGGTCTCTTTGCCTGTTATCGGCATCATCAAACGGGATTACCCGGAAAGCGAGGTGTTTATCACCGCCACGATGAAAGAGGTGGATGAGCTCATGACCGTCTCTCCGGAAATCATTGCGCTTGATGCGACGGCGCGGGAGCGTCCCGGTGGAGAATCCCTGGAAACGCTGGTCGCGCGCATCCGCTCGCGCTATCCCGCGGTACTGCTGATGGCGGATATTTCCACCGTGGGCGAAGCCGTGACGGCACAGGCGCTTGGCTTTGACTGTGTCGGCACCACGCTTTACGGCTATACGGCGGAAACGGCGGGCCATTCGCTTCCGGAGAACGACTGCGCGTTCCTGAAGGGCGTGCTGGCTGCCGTGACGGTTCCCGTGGTTGCCGAAGGCAACGTGGATACGCCTGAACGCGCGGCCAGATGCCTGGCGCTGGGCGCGCATACGGTCGTCGTCGGCGGCGCCATCACCCGTCCACAGCAAATTACCGAGCGTTTTATGGCGGCGATTGGCGCGCAAAGCACCGATGGAGCATGACCATCAGGCGGGGATCTGCGATACTTATCGTTTATCCCCTTTACTGAGATGACTATGCAGTACCCGATTAACGAGATGTTCCAGACCCTGCAAGGCGAGGGTTACTTTACCGGCGTTCCCGCTATTTTCATTCGTTTACAGGGATGCCCGGTTGGCTGTGCCTGGTGTGATACCAAACATACGTGGGATAAGCTCGCAGATCGGGAAGTGTCGCTGTTTAGCATTCTGGCGAAAACCAAAGAGAGCGATAAGTGGGGCGCGGGCAGTTCAGAAGATCTGCTGGCCATTATTGGTCGTCAGGGCTGGACGGCGCGCCACGTCGTGATCACCGGCGGTGAACCCTGCATCCACGATCTGACGCCGCTGACCGAGCTGCTCGAAAAGAACGGCTACAGCTGCCAGATTGAAACCAGCGGCACCCATGAAGTGCGCTGTTCACACACCACCTGGGTGACGGTATCGCCAAAAGTGAATATGCGCGGCGGGTATGACGTGCTGTCTCAGGCGCTGGAACGCGCGGATGAGATTAAGCACCCGGTTGGGCGCGTGCGTGATATCGAAGCGCTGGATGAACTGCTGGCAACGCTGACGGATGAAAAGCAGCGCGTCATTGCGCTACAGCCGATCAGCCAGAAAGACGACGCGACGCGCCTGTGCATTGAAACCTGTATTGCGCGCAACTGGCGCCTGTCGATGCAGACGCACAAATACCTGAATATTGCCTAAAAAAAAGCCCGGTTTAGCCGGGCTTTTTTTACTCCCCGCGATAGATACAGCCGGCGGTACAGGTCTCTTTAATCATCACCGCGCTCAGCAGCGGTACCAGCGGCTTCATCTGATCCCAAATCCATTTCGCCAGCACTTCGCTGGTCGGGTTTTCAAGGCCCGGGATATCATTCAGGTAGTAATGATCCAGACGATCGTAGGTCGGCTTAAACGCCGCCTTCAGTTCGGCAAAATCCATGATCCAACCGGTATGCGGATCAACTTCACCGGTGATCTCAAGACGCACCATGAACGAATGCCCGTGCAGACGGCCGCATTTATGCCCTTCAGGGACATGCGGAAGGTGGTGGGCGGCTTCGAAGGTGAAATCTTTAAACAGTGTGGTGGACATGATCGCTCTCAGTAATGCGGAAAAAACCGCCGCATAGTACCGGAAAGCACAATTTTTAGCATTAACTAAAACGGCTCTGAAGCCTGGCGTCTCGTTAACAGGCGTTTTTTGATGCTTTTATCGATAATTTTCAGAGGGTTAATTAATCGGTTTTATCGCTAAGTATGACAACTAAAACAGGTTAGTCCATTTGGTTATTTATTATTTCCATCCCTTCTTTAATTGTTATTATCCTCGCCGTTAACCTTATCTTCAGTTTGGATTTATTCGCTTAAAGTCCGCTTGGCTACTGGAACATAACGACGCATGACAACACAGGCCCCACCTTCAAATTTGCTTCCCCTGAACCCGGAGCAACTGGCGCGCCTTCAGGCTGCCACCTCTGATTTTTCTCCCACTCAGCTTGCCTGGGTCTCCGGTTATTTCTGGGGAATGCTCAATCAGCAGCCTGGCGCTGTGGCGGGTGCACCGGTAACGGCCGTTGAAATTCCGGCCATTACCCTGATTTCCGCCTCGCAGACGGGCAATGCGCGCCGCGTGGCCGAAGCGCTGCGTGACGACCTGCTGGCCGCCAAACTGAACGTGAACCTGGTCAACGCCGGGGATTATAAATTTAAGCAAATCGCGTCAGAAAAACTGCTGGTGGTGGTCGCCTCTACGCAGGGTGAAGGTGAACCTGCTGAAGAAGCGGTGGCCCTGCATAAGTTCCTGTTCTCGAAAAAAGCGCCGAAGCTGGATGGCACGGCGTTTGCCGTATTTGGCCTTGGCGATACCTCGTATGAATTCTTCTGCCAGTCCGGTAAAGACTTCGACAGCAGGCTGGCGGAGCTGGGCGCGGAGCGCCTGCTGGACCGCGTTGACGCGGATGTTGAATACCAGACCGCCGCCGCCGAATGGCGTGCGCGCATCGTTGAGGTGCTGAAAGCGCGCGTGCCGAAAGAGACGTCGGCGCAGGCCGCGTTCACCGCGACGGGTGCCGTCAACGACATCCACACCAGCCCGTACACCAAAGAGGCGCCGCTGACGGCGAGCCTGTCGGTGAACCAGAAAATCACCGGCCGCGATTCGGAAAAAGACGTGCGCCATATCGAGATCGATCTCGGCGACTCTGGCCTGCGCTATCAGCCGGGCGACGCGCTGGGTATCTGGTATCAGAACGATCCGGCTCTGGTGAAAGAGCTGGTTGAGCTGCTGTGGCTGAAGGGTGACGAGCCCGTCACCGTTGACGGCAAAATCCAGCCGCTTGCAGAGGCGCTGCAGTGGCATTTCGAGCTGACGGTGAACACCCCGAATATCGTCGAAAATTATGCCACCTTAACGCGCAGCGAATCCCTGCTGCCGCTGGTGGGCGACAAGGCGAAGCTGCAGCATTACGCCGCGACGACGCCAATTGTCGATATGGTGCGTTTCTCTCCGGCTCAGCTGGATGCCGATGCGCTGATCGGCCTGCTGCGACCGCTGACGCCGCGCCTGTACTCCATCGCCTCTTCGCAGGCCGAAGTGGAGAGTGAAGTGCATATTACCGTCGGCGTGGTGCGCTACGACATCGAAGGCCGCGCCCGTGCGGGTGGGGCATCAAGCTTCCTGGCGGATCGCGTGGAAGAAGAGGGCGAAGTGCGCGTCTTTATTGAGCACAACGACAACTTCCGCCTGCCGGCGAACCCGGAAACGCCGGTCATCATGATTGGCCCAGGCACCGGCATTGCGCCGTTCCGCGCCTTCATGCAGCAGCGCGCGGCAGATGAAGCGCCGGGTAAAAACTGGCTGTTCTTCGGCAACCCGCACTTTACCGAGGATTTCCTCTACCAGGTTGAGTGGCAGCGCTATGTGAAAGAAGGCGTACTGACCCGCATCGATCTGGCCTGGTCCCGCGACCAGAAAGAAAAAGTATACGTACAAGATAAACTGCGCGAACAGGGCGCAGAGCTGTGGCGCTGGATCAATGACGGTGCCCACATTTATGTCTGCGGCGACGCCAATCGCATGGCGAAGGACGTTGAGCAGGCACTGCTGGAAGTGATTGCCGAATTCGGCGGTATGGATGCCGAAACGGCGGATGAATTTTTAAGTGAGCTGCGCGTTGAGCGCCGTTATCAGCGAGATGTCTACTAATGAGCGAAAAACATCCAGGGCCACTGGTGGTCGAAGGTAAACTGACAGACGCCGAGCGCATGAAGCTGGAAAGCAACTATCTGCGCGGCACCATTGCTGAAGATCTGAATGACGGTCTCACCGGCGGCTTCAAAGGCGACAACTTCCTGCTGATCCGCTTCCACGGCATGTACCAGCAGGACGATCGCGACATCCGCGCCGAGCGTGCCGAACAGAAGCTGGAGCCGCGCCATGCGATGCTGCTGCGCTGCCGCCTGCCGGGCGGGGTGATCACCACCAAACAGTGGCAGGCCATCGACAAGTTTGCCGGTGAAAACACGATTTATGGCAGCATCCGCCTGACCAACCGTCAGACCTTCCAGTTCCACGGTATTCTGAAGAAGAACGTGAAGCCGGTGCATCAGATGCTGCACTCGGTCGGGCTGGACGCGCTGGCGACCGCCAACGACATGAACCGTAACGTGCTTTGCACCTCGAACCCGTATGAGTCCGAGCTGCACGCCGAAGCCTATGAGTGGGCGAAGAAGATCTCTGAGCACCTGCTGCCGCGCACCCGCGCCTATGCGGAGATTTGGCTCGATCAGGAAAAAGTCGCGACCACGGACGAAGAACCGATCCTTGGCCAGACCTATCTGCCGCGTAAGTTTAAAACCACGGTCGTGATCCCACCGCAGAACGATATCGACCTGCACGCCAACGACATGAACTTCGTGGCGATTGCCGAAAACGGCAAGCTGATTGGCTTTAACCTGCTGGTGGGCGGCGGCCTGTCCATTGAACACGGTAATAAGAAAACCTACGCCCGCACCGCGAGCGAGTTCGGCTTCCTGCCGCTGGAGCACACGCTGGCCGTGGCGGAAGCGGTAGTGACCACGCAGCGCGACTGGGGCAACCGTACCGACCGTAAAAACGCGAAAACCAAATACACCCTGGAGCGCGTGGGCGTTGAGACGTTCAAAGAGGAAGTGGAGCGTCGTGCGGGCATCAAATTTGAGCCGATCCGCCCTTACGAATTCACCGGTCGCGGCGATCGCATTGGCTGGGTGAAAGGTATCGATAATAAATGGCACCTGACGCTATTTATCGAAAACGGCCGTATTCTGGATTATCCGGGTCGACCGCTGAAAACCGGCCTGCTGGAAATTGCTAAGATCCATAAAGGCGAATTCCGCATTACCGCTAACCAGAATCTGATTATTGCCGGCGTGCCGGAAAGCCAGAAGGCGAAGATCGAGAAGCTGGCGCGCGACCACGGGTTAATGGATGCGGTTAAGCCGCAGCGTGAAAACTCGATGGCCTGCGTGTCGTTCCCGACCTGCCCGCTGGCGATGGCCGAAGCGGAACGTTTCCTGCCGTCATTTACTGACAAAGTGGAGGCGATTCTGGAAAAACACGGTATTCCGGACGAGCATATTGTTATGCGCGTCACCGGCTGCCCGAACGGCTGCGGCCGCGCGATGCTGGCCGAACTGGGTCTGGTGGGGAAAGCGCCGGGTCGTTACAACTTGCACCTGGGCGGTAACCGTATCGGCACGCGCATTCCGCGTATGTTCCGCGAGAACATTACCGAGCCGGAAATCCTTGATTCCATCGACGAGCTTGTCGGGCGCTGGGCGAAAGAGCGCGAAGCGGGTGAAGGCTTCGGCGACTTTACGGTGCGTGCGGGCATCATTCGCCCGGTGCTCGATCCCGCAAGGGATTTCTGGGAGTAACCACGAGAGGTAATTATGTCCGTACTCGATCTAAACGCCCTTAACGATCTGCCTAAAGTCGAACGCATTCTGGCGCTGGCAGAAACCAATGCCCACCTTGAAAAGCTGGACGCCGAAGGGCGCGTGGCGTGGGCGCTGGAAAACCTGCCGGGAGACTATGTGCTCTCGTCGAGCTTTGGTATTCAGGCGGCGGTCAGCCTGCATCTGGTGAATCAGATCCGTCCGGACATTCCGGTGATCCTCACCGATACCGGCTACCTGTTCCCGGAAACCTACCAGTTTATTGACGAGCTGACGGACAAGCTCAAGCTGAACCTCAAAGTGTACCGTGCGACGGAAAGCGCGGCCTGGCAGGAGGCGCGCTACGGTAAGCTCTGGGAACAGGGCGTAGAGGGCATTGAGAAATACAATGAGATCAACAAAGTTGAGCCGATGAACCGGGCGCTGAAAGAACTCAATGCGCAGACGTGGTTTGCGGGGCTGCGCCGCGAGCAGTCCGGCAGCCGTGCAACCTTACCGGTGCTGGCGGTCCAGCGCGGGGTATTTAAAGTGCTGCCGATTATCGACTGGGATAACCGTACGGTGTATCAGTATCTGCAAAAACACGGGCTGAAGTACCATCCGCTGTGGGACCAGGGCTATCTGTCGGTGGGCGACACCCACACCACGCGCAAATGGGAACCGGGAATGGCGGAAGAAGAGACGCGATTCTTTGGGCTGAAGCGCGAGTGCGGGCTGCACGAAGGGTAATCCTTTATCCTCCCTCTCCCTGTGGGAGAGGGTTGGGGTGAGGGCATCAGGCCGCCCTATGCTTAACGACCTCAGGCTTTCCCCGCTTTCGCCAGCTCCTTCACCAGCGGCAGCATGACCTTCACCACATCACGACTGCGGTGCTCAATCCGCTGCGGCAGCGCGCTGTCAATGTGCTGCTGATTATCCAGCATCACGTTGTGCCAGCTTGTCCCGTCCGGGAAGGCTTTCGATTTAGCCCGCTGCTGATAGCCATCTTTCTTGCCCAATGCCCAGTTTGTCGCTTCCACGTACAGCACCGGAATGCCCGCCTTATCGAAGACTTCCCCGTCGTTGCAGCAGCCTGTTCCGCGTGGGAAAGCAGGATTCCCGCCCGGATTGGTCGTGGCAAAAACGCCATGGCTGCGGGCAATCGCCAGCGCCCGGTCGCGCGTCAGTTTCCGCACGGGGCCCGGCGTACTCTGTCCGCTGTTGAAATAAAGCTTATCGCCGACGATCAGGTTATCGAGGTTGATCACCAGCAGCGTATTTTTCTTCTCCTCAGCGCTCATGCGTTTAAGGAGATTCTCAGCCCCGAGTTTGCCCTCTTCTTCACCGCTGGTGGCCACGAAACGAATGCCATACTGGGTTGGAATATCTTTCATCCGCTCGGCCAGCTCGAGCATCACGCCCAGGCCCGCCGCGTTGTCGTCCATGCCCTGCAGCGTCAGCCCGCCGAGGTTGTTATCCGTATCGGCATCGCTCATCGGGGCGTAGGTATCAAGGTGCGCCATAATAATAATCTGTTCAGCCGCGCGACCTTCATGCGCCGCGATAACCGTACTTCCGGTCACGTTATGCCAGTTTTTCGTTTTATTTCTGGAGGTATAAACGTAGCGGCTGTGAAACGACCGGATATCGCTCTGGTAGCCCATCCCGGCAAACTGCTGGCGAAGATAGTCCGCAGAGAGCATCTCCGCAGGGGAACCGGTCATGCGGCCTGGAAAGACGGTGGCAATATGCCGCGCCTGCATAGTGGCGATTTCACCATAAGGTTGGTTTTTTGCCTGGGCAGGAAGAATAAAGCAAACGCCGAGCGCCAGGGCAGCAATACGGTGGCGCGTTGCGGAAAACATAGTGAGTCCTTAAAAACTGAGCAAAATAATAACCCGCCTAGTATGAAACTGTGATCGTCCATACACAATTTGAATTGGTCTTAAATGCCCGAAATTTCGCGTGTTAAGCACTTTTTGGTATTAGCTTTTTCACGGCGTTATTCCATTGAGTAACTACTCATTCCAATTCGTAATTTCATTCGGTCTAAGCCGCCCCCTATAGTCCCTTTATTCCTCGTTGTTAGTGAGTTGTTGCTTGTGGACTATCTGCCCTTATTTGCCGCGATAAAAGAGAAGCCGGTGCTGGTTGTTGGCACGGGTGAAATTGCCGATCGCAAAATTGCGTTTTTGCAACGCGCAGGGGCGCAGGTGCGGGTAGTGGCAGAAGCGGATTTTGACGAATCGCAAATCGACAGCGTCGTGCTGGTGATTGCGGCGACCGAAGATCGCGACCTGAACCGGCGGATTTCCGACGCCGCTCAGGCCCGTTACCGCCTGGTGAACGTGGTGGACGACCAGCCGTTATGTTCGTTCATCTTCCCGTCGATCGTTGACCGTTCTCCGCTGCTGGTGGCGATCTCCTCCGGCGGTACCGCACCGGTGCTGGCGCGCGTGCTGCGTGAAAAAATCGAAGCGCTGCTGCCGACCAGCCTCGGGCGCATGGCGGAAAAAGCCAGCTACTGGCGCAACCACCTGAAAACGCGCCTGACCAGCGTAACGGAGCGCCGTCGCTTCTGGGAACGCGTGTTTCGCGGCCGCTTTGCCAGCCTGATGCATGCCGGTAATGAGACGGCAGCGCAGAAAATTCTCGAGGACGAACTGGATAACCCCGGCAGTACGGGCGGGGAGATCATTCTGGTGGGCGCAGGGCCGGGCGATGCCGGGCTTCTGACGCTGCGCGGCCTGCAGGTGCTGCAGGACGCGGACGTGGTGTTCTACGACCATCTGGTCACCGACGGCGTGCGCGAGCTGATCCGTCGCGACGCGGAGCAAATCTGCGTCGGCAAACGGGCTGGCGAGCACTCGGTGCCGCAGCACGACACCAACCAGATGCTGGTTGACGCCGCCAAAGCGGGTAAAACCGTGGTGCGCCTGAAAGGGGGCGATCCGTTTATCTTCGGCCGCGGCGGCGAAGAGCTGCAGGCGGCAGCCGAAGCGGGCATACCGTTCCAGGTGGTGCCGGGCATTACGGCAGCCTCTGCGGTAACGGCCTACGCCGGTATCCCGTTGACCCACCGCGATTACGCCCAAAGCGTGACCTTTGTGACCGGCCACTACAAGGCCGACAGCACGCCGTTCGACTGGTCGCATCTCGCCCAGAGCCGCCAGACGCTGGCGATCTACATGGGCACGATGAAGGCGGCGGACATCAGCGAACAGCTTATTCAGCACGGTCGCGAGGCGACGACGCCCGTTGCCGTCATTTCTCGCGGCACGCGCGTCGATCAGCACGTTGCGACGGGCACGCTGGAACATCTTGCAACCCTGGCGAAAGACGCCCCGATGCCCGCACTGATCGTGGTGGGTGAAGTGGTGCAGCTGCACAGCACGCTCGCCTGGTTCCAACACACAACCGATACAGAAGGCTTTGGTTCTTCTGTCGTAAATTTGGCTTAAGGAACGGTTATGGACCAAAAACGTCTTACACACCTGCGGCAGCTCGAAGCGGAGAGTATCCATATTATCCGCGAAGTGGCCGCCGAGTTTTCTAACCCGGTGATGATGTACTCCATCGGTAAAGATTCCAGCGTCATGCTGCATCTGGCGCGTAAAGCGTTTTATCCGGGCACGCTGCCGTTCCCGCTGCTGCACGTGGATACCGGCTGGAAATTCCGCGAAATGTACGAGTTCCGCGACCGTACCGCGAAAGCCTACGGCTGCGAGCTGCTGGTGCATAAAAACCCGGAAGGGGTGGCGATGGGCATTAACCCGTTCGTGCACGGCAGCGCCAAGCACACCGATATCATGAAAACCGAAGGGCTGAAGCAGGCGCTGAACAAATACGGTTTTGACGCGGCCTTCGGCGGCGCGCGCCGTGACGAGGAGAAATCCCGCGCCAAAGAGCGTATCTACTCCTTCCGCGACCGCTTCCACCGCTGGGATCCGAAAAACCAGCGTCCGGAGCTGTGGCACAACTACAACGGCCAGATCAACAAAGGAGAAAGCATTCGCGTCTTCCCGCTCTCCAACTGGACCGAGCTGGATATCTGGCAGTACATCTATCTGGAAAACATCGAAATCGTTCCGCTGTATCTGGCCGCCGAGCGCCCGGTGCTGGAGCGCGACGGCATGCTGATGATGATCGACGACGATCGCATCGACCTGCAGCCGGGCGAAGTGATCAAACAACAGATGGTGCGCTTCCGTACTCTCGGCTGCTGGCCGCTGACCGGCGCGGTGGAATCCAGCGCGCAGACGCTGCCGGAGATCATTGAAGAGATGCTGGTGTCCACCACCAGCGAGCGACAGGGGCGCGTGATTGACCGCGACCAGGCAGGCTCCATGGAGCTGAAGAAACGTCAGGGTTATTTCTAAGGAGCCGCCATGAACACCACTATTGCTCAACAAATTGCCAACGAAGGCGGCGTGGAAGCGTATCTGCACGCGCAACAACACAAAAGCCTGCTGCGTTTTCTGACCTGCGGCAGCGTGGATGACGGGAAAAGTACCCTGATTGGCCGCCTGCTGCACGATACGCGCCAGATTTACGAAGATCAGCTCTCTTCCCTGCATAACGACAGTAAGCGTCACGGCACCCAGGGTGAAAAACTCGACCTGGCGCTGCTGGTGGACGGCCTGCAGGCGGAGCGCGAGCAGGGCATCACCATCGACGTGGCCTACCGCTATTTCTCTACCGAGAAGCGCAAATTTATTATCGCCGACACCCCGGGGCACGAGCAGTACACCCGTAACATGGCGACCGGCGCGTCCACCTGCGACCTGGCGATCCTGCTGATGGACGCGCGTAAAGGCGTGCTGGATCAGACCCGTCGTCACAGCTTTATCTCGACGCTGCTGGGGATCAAACACCTGGTGGTGGCGGTCAACAAGATGGATCTGGTCAACTTCAGCGAAGAGAAGTTCGAGGAGATCCGCCAGAGCTATCTGACCTTTGCCGAACAGCTGCCGGGCAACCTGGATATTCGCTTTGTACCGCTCTCGGCGCTGGAAGGGGATAACGTCGCCTCCCAGAGCGCGAACATGCCGTGGTACAGCGGTCCGACGCTGCTGGAAGTGCTGGAAACCGTTGAAATTCAGCGCGTGGTCGATACCCAGCCGATGCGCTTCCCGGTGCAGTACGTGAACCGTCCAAACCTCGATTTCCGCGGCTTCTCAGGTACCCTCGCATCAGGCTCCGTGAAGGTAGGTCAGCGCGTCAAGGTGCTGCCATCCGGCGTGGAATCGACTATCGCCCGCATCGTCACCTTCGACGGTGACCTGCAGGAAGCGGGCGCCGGTGAAGCCGTAACGCTGGTGCTGAAAGACGAAATTGATATCAGCCGGGGCGACCTGCTGGTCGACGCGCAGGAAACGCTGGCGGCAGTGCAGGGGGCTTCTGTGGACGTGGTGTGGATGGCCGAACAGCCGCTGACCGCTGGCCAGAGCTATGACATCAAAATTGCCGGCAAGAAAACCCGCGCCCGCGTGGACGGTATTCAGTTCCAGGTGGATATCAACAACCTGACCCAGCGTGACGTCACCGAGCTGCCGCTGAACGGCATTGGTCTGGTCGATCTGACCTTCGACGAACCGCTGGTGCTGGATCCGTATCAGCAGAATCCGGTCACGGGAGGTCTTATCTTTATCGACAGGCTGACCAACGTTACCGTCGGGGCCGGTATGGTTCGCGAACCGATTAAACAGGCTGCCGCGACGTCTGAATTCAGCGCCTTCGAGCTGGAACTGAACGCGCTGGTGCGTAAACACTTCCCGCACTGGGGTGCACGCGATCTGCTGGGAGGCAAGTAATGGCCGCCCATGATGAGAACGTCGTCTGGCATCCTCATCCGGTCACCGTCGCCCAGCGCGAACAGCTCCACGGTCATCGTGGGGTTGTGCTGTGGTTTACCGGGCTGTCCGGCTCGGGTAAATCGACGGTGGCCGGCGCGCTGGAAGAGGCGTTGCATCAGCAGGGCGTAAGCACGTACCTGCTGGATGGCGACAACGTGCGTCACGGCCTGTGCAGCGATTTAGGGTTTAGCGACGATGACCGCAAAGAGAACATCCGCCGGGTGGGCGAAGTCGCCAGCCTGATGGCTGACGCCGGGCTGGTGGTGCTGACCGCGTTTATCTCTCCGCACCGCGCCGAGCGCCAGATGGTGCGCGAACGCGTGGGCCAGGATCGCTTTATCGAGGTGTTTGTCGATACGCCGCTGGAGATTTGCGAAGCGCGCGACCCGAAAGGGCTGTACAAGAAAGCGCGTGCCGGAGAACTGCGCAACTTCACCGGAATTGACGCGGTATACGAAGCGCCTGAATCGCCTGAAATTCACCTGGAAGGTCAACAATTGGTAACAAATTTAGTAAGCCAATTATTAGACCTGCTCAGACGGGACGATATTATCAGATCCTGAGGCGGTATCGTTCGGGAGCTGTCTTCCCGAACGATGAGTCACGGTCACAGGATTAGCTATGCGCAACAGTGAACATTACATCACCACCACCGGGTCGGAGCCGCTAGCGACCGACGACGAAACGACCTGGTCATTTCCTGGGGCCATCATTGGCTTCGTCTCATGGCTGCTGGCGCTTGGCATTCCGTTTCTCATCTACGGCGGCAACACGCTGTTCTTCTTTCTCTACACCTGGCCTTTCTTTCTGGCGTTGATGCCCGTGGCGGTTGTCGTCGGCATTGCGCTGCACTCGCTGCTCAACGGTAAGCTCCTGTACAGCACCGTGGTCACGATTGTGACGGTGGTTCTCATGTTTGGTCTGTTATTTTTGTGGCTCATGGGCTAACTTCAGCCATAATTCAAACCGTAACCAACTGTGTAACGATATTGAGCAGGACGATTCTGCGGAAAAAATGTGGTACATTTGCCCGCGATGTTGCGGCATCTCTGTTACCCCGGCGTAGTGCTCTGGGGAAGTCTTGGGATGATGATGCCGTTTTTCAGGGGGCAGGATGGGTAAACTAACGCTGCTGTTGCTGGCTTTGCTAATCTGGCTGCAATATTCGCTGTGGTTCGGTAAGAACGGACTGCACGACTATAGCCGGGTGAGCGATGACGTCGCGGCTCAGCAGGCAACAAACGCCAAACTTAAGGCGCGAAACGATCAACTCTTTGCTGAAATTGATGACCTCAATGGCGGGCAAGAGGCGATTGAGGAACGCGCACGCAATGAACTCAGTATGACTAAGCCGGGCGAAACCTTTTATCGTCTGGTTCCGGATGCGTCTAAACGCAATCAGGGCTCAGCACAAAACAATCGATAATCAGGCCCAGGATTACGACATGGCAGTAACTTTTTCGGACGTATGCGCCGTGGTGCCGGCCGCAGGTTTTGGCCGGCGCATGCAGACAGAATGTCCCAAGCAGTACCTCTCTATTGGCGATAAAACGATCCTCGAGCACGCCGTGGCCGCGCTGCTGGCGCACCCGCGGGTGACGCGTGTGATCATCGCTATCAGCCCTGGCGATGCGCGCTTCGCGCAGCTGCCGCTGGCAAATCATCCAAACATTACCGTCGTTGACGGTGGCGCCGAGCGCGCCGATTCCGTGCTGGCGGGCATTCAGGCCGCCGGAAACGCGTCGTGGGTGCTGGTGCATGACGCAGCGCGTCCGTGCCTGCATCAGGACGATCTTGCGCGCCTGCTGGCGCTGAGCGAAACGAGCAAGGTTGGCGGGATTCTGGCCGCACCGGTGCGCGACACCATGAAGCGCGCCGAGCCGGGCAAACAGGCTATCGCCCACACCGTCGATCGCGTCGATTTATGGCACGCGCTGACGCCACAATTTTTTCCCCGCGAATTACTCCACGACTGCCTAACGCGTGCGCTTAAAGAAGGTGCGACCATCACGGACGAAGCCTCCGCGCTGGAGTATTGCGGTTTCCACCCTGAGCTTGTTGAAGGACGCGCTGATAATATTAAAGTGACGCGTCCGGAAGATTTACAGCTTGCGGAATTTTATCTTACCCGTTCGACCCATCAGGAGAAGGCATAATGCGAATTGGACACGGTTTTGATGTACACGCTTTTGGCGGAGAAGGCCCAATTATCATTGGCGGCGTGCGCATTCCCTATGAAAAAGGACTGCTGGCGCATTCTGATGGCGACGTGGCACTGCATGCGCTGACCGACGCGCTGTTGGGCGCTGCCGCGCTGGGTGATATCGGCAAGCTGTTCCCGGACACCGACCCGGCATTTAAAGGGGCGGACAGCCGCGAGCTGCTGCGCGAAGCATGGCGCCGCATCCAGGCGAAAGGCTACACCCTCGGCAACGTCGACGTGACGATTATTGCCCAGGCCCCGAAAATGCTGCCGCATATTCCGCAGATGCGCGTGTTTATTGCAGAAGATCTGGGCTGCCATATGGACGACGTGAACGTCAAAGCGACGACGACCGAGAAGCTGGGCTTTACCGGGCGTGGCGAAGGGATTGCCTGTGAAGCCGTGGCGCTGCTGCTGAAGGCGAGCAAATGACGGACTTCGACAACCTGACGTACCTGCACGGTAAACCACAGGGGAACGGGGTGCTGAAAGCCAGCCCGGAAGATTTCCTCGTGGTGGAGGATCTGGGCTTTGAGCCGGATGGCGAAGGCGAACATATCCTGGTGCGTATTCTGAAAAATGGCTGCAATACCCGCTTTGTGGCCGACGCGCTGGCAAAATTCCTCAAAATCCATGCCCGCGAAGTGAGCTTTGCCGGACAGAAAGATAAACACGCCGTCACGGAACAGTGGCTCTGCGCGCGCGTTCCCGGCAATACGATGCCTGATTTAAGCAAATTTGAGCTTGAAGGCTGTAAGGTACTGGAATTCGCCCGCCACAAGCGCAAACTGCGTCTGGGGGCGTTGAAGGGGAACGACTTTACGCTGGTGCTGCGTGAAGTGTCTCACCGCGAAGACGTTGAAAAACGTCTGAACGCGATCAGTGAACGCGGCGTACCGAACTACTTTGGCGCGCAGCGCTTTGGCATTGGCGGCAGCAACCTGCAGGGTGCGCTGCGCTGGGCGCAAAGCGATGCCCCGGTGCGCGACAGGAATAAACGCAGTTTTTGGTTGTCGGCGGCCCGCAGCGCGTTGTTTAATCAGATTGTGAGCGAAAGGCTGAAAAAACCGGACGCGAATCAAGTTGTTGTTGGCGATGCGCTACAATTAGCGGGACGCGGGAGCTGGTTTGTGGCAACGGCCGAAGAAATGGCCGATGTGCAGTCGCGCGTGGACGCAAAAGCGCTGATGATTACCGCCGCGCTGCCCGGTACGGGCGACTGGGGAACGCAGGGCGACGCGCTGGCTGCCGAGCAGTTAGCCGTAGCGGATGCGCCAGAATTGCAATCCTTGCTGGTGCGGGAAAAAGTCGAAGCGGCACGCCGCGCGATGCTGCTCTATCCGCAGCAGTTAAGCTGGAACTGGTGGGATGACGTGACCGTCGAGTTACGCTTCTGGCTACCGGCAGGTAGCTTTGCCACCAGTGTTGTCAGGGAACTTATCAACACCTCGGGTGATTATGCGAATATTGCTGAGTAACGATGACGGTATCCACGCGCCAGGCATTCAGACCCTGGCGAAACACCTCCGCGAATTCGCGGACGTGCAGGTCGTGGCGCCCGATCGTAACCGCAGTGGAGCGTCTAACTCTCTGACGCTGGAGTCGTCGCTTCGCACCTTTACCTTTGAAAATGGCGATATTGCCGTGCAGATGGGCACGCCAACCGACTGCGTTTTTCTGGGCGTGAACGCGCTGATGCGGCCGCGTCCGGATATCGTTGTTTCCGGCATTAACGCCGGTCCTAACCTCGGCGATGACGTGATTTACTCCGGTACCGTGGCGGCCGCAATGGAAGGGCGCCATCTGGGGTTCCCGGCGCTGGCGGTCTCGTTGAACGGCCACACGCACTACGACACCGCCGCCGCGGTGACCTGTTCGATCCTGCGGGCGCTCGGCCGCGAGCCGTTGCGTACCGGGCGCATCCTCAACATCAACGTGCCGGATCTTCCTCTCGATGAAATTAAAGGCATTCGCGTCACCCGTTGCGGAAGCCGACATCCTGCCGATCAGGTGATCCCGCAGCAGGATCCTCGCGGCAACACGCTTTACTGGATTGGCCCTCCCGGCGATAAGTGCGATGCGGGTCCGGATACCGACTTTGCCGCCGTGGATGAAGGCTATGTTTCGGTTACCCCGCTGCACGTAGATTTAACCGCGTATAGCGCGCATGATGTGGTGTCGGGCTGGCTGGATCGCGCAGGAGTGAACGCGCAATGGTAAACAAACGTGTACAAACTCTTCTGGAACAACTCCGCGCGCAGGGGATCCGCGACGAGCACGTGCTTGAAGCGCTTGCTCAGGTTCCGCGTGAGAAATTTGTAGACGAGGCGTTTGAACACAAAGCGTGGGAAAACGTGGCGCTGCCCATCGGACAGGGCCAGACGATTTCGCAGCCTTACATGGTGGCGCGCATGACGGAGCTGCTGGAGCTGACTCCCGACTCCCGCGTGCTGGAGATTGGCACCGGGTCGGGGTATCAGACCGCGATCCTGGCGCATCTGGTTCATCATGTATGCTCCGTTGAGCGGATTAAAGGTTTACAGTGGCAGGCGCGTCGTCGCCTGAAACAACTTGATTTACATAATGTTTCGACACGACACGGTGATGGATGGCAGGGTTGGAAGGCGCGCGCGCCGTTTGACGCGATCATCGTGACGGCGGCCCCGCCTGAAATTCCTGCGGCCCTGTTGTCGCAGCTGGATGAGGGGGGGATTCTTGTTCTGCCCGTCGGGGACGAGCAGCAGCTTTTGAAGCGCGTTCGTCGGCGCGGCGGCGAGTTTATTATCGACACCGTGGAAGCCGTGCGCTTTGTGCCTCTGGTAAAGGGGGAGTTGGCCTGAGACTCGGAATTATCCAGGGTTATTAAGGCAAATTCAGCGTATGGTGTGGCGCGAAAGATTCGTGCCATCACGGTAAATTTTAAGTCACTGGTAGTTAACACATTCCTGGGGGATAAATGAGCGCGGGAAGCCCTAAATTCACCATCAGCCGTGTTGCGGCATTATCACTGGTTTCGCTCTGGCTGGCAGGCTGTACAAGTTCTAATAACGCGCCTGCGCCCGTCAGTTCTGTCGGCGGAAACAGCGGCTCGGGTAACACGTCCGGCGGAATGTTGATCACTCCTCCGCCTAAAATGGGTACCTCTACGGCGCAACAAAATCCGCCAATCCAGCCGGTTCAGCGTCCAATGACGCAGCCGACGCAGATTCAGCCAGTGGAACAGCCTGTTCAGACCCAGAATGGCCGCATAGTCTATAACCGTCAGTATGGGAACATTCCGAAAGGCAGCTATACCGGTGGCAGCACCTATACCGTGAAACGCGGGGATACGCTGTTCTACATTGCGTGGATTACCGGGAACGATTTCCGTGACCTCGCGCAGCGCAATAACGTCCAGGCCCCATACGGTCTGGAAGTCGGGCAAACGCTCCAGGTTGGCAACGCGACGGGCACGCCGCTTACGCCTGGCAACACCGTTTCAGCGGCCGATGTGACGGCTCAAAATAACAGCGTTAAGCCTGCACAAAAATCCACCACGGTGGTTGCTTCACAACCTGTAATTACGTATTCTGAGGATTCAGGTGATCAGACTGCTAACAAAATGTTGCCGAATAATAAAGGGACTGCGACTGTTGTCACAGCACCGGTGACGGCACCTGTGGTTAGCTCTACTGAACCGACTGCCAGCAGTATGACCTCCAGTTCGCCAATCTCTGCATGGCGCTGGCCAACTGACGGCAAGGTTATCGAGAACTTCTCTTCCTCCGAGGGGGGAAATAAAGGGATCGACATCGCAGGGAGTAAAGGACAGGCTATCATCGCGACCGCAGACGGGCGCGTTGTGTATGCCGGTAACGCTCTGCGCGGTTACGGTAATCTTATTATCATCAAACATAACGATGATTACCTGAGTGCCTACGCCCATAACGACACAATGCTGGTCCGGGAACAACAAGAAGTTAAGGCGGGGCAAAAAATCGCTACCATGGGTAGCACCGGAACCAGTTCTACACGCTTGCATTTTGAAATTCGTTACAAGGGGAAATCCGTAAACCCGCTGCAGTATTTGCCGCAGCGATAATTTGACGGGGCATGCCAGCCAGGGTGTCTCGTTCAGGGATCACGGGTAGGAGCCACCTTATGAGTCAGAATACGCTGAAAGTTCATGATTTAAATGAAGACGCGGAATTTGATGAGAACGGAGTAGAGGCTTTTGACGAAAAAGCCTTAGTAGAAGAGGAACCCAGTGATAACGATTTGGCTGAAGAAGAGCTGTTATCGCAGGGTGCCACACAGCGTGTACTGGACGCGACTCAGCTTTACCTTGGGGAGATTGGTTACTCCCCACTGCTAACGGCCGAAGAAGAAGTCTATTTCGCACGTCGTGCTTTGCGTGGTGATGTAGCCTCGCGTCGTCGCATGATTGAAAGTAACCTGCGACTGGTCGTGAAAATTGCCCGCCGTTACGGCAATCGTGGTCTGGCTCTGCTGGATCTGATTGAAGAGGGCAACTTAGGTCTCATCCGCGCAGTTGAGAAGTTTGACCCGGAACGCGGGTTCCGTTTCTCAACCTACGCGACCTGGTGGATTCGTCAGACCATCGAACGGGCTATCATGAACCAGACCCGTACGATCCGCCTGCCGATTCACATCGTCAAAGAGTTGAACGTTTATCTGCGCACCGCGCGCGAGTTGTCCCATAAACTGGACCACGAGCCAAGCGCAGAAGAGATTGCTGAGCAACTCGATAAACCGGTTGATGACGTAAGCCGTATGCTGCGTCTCAACGAGCGCATTACCTCCGTTGACACCCCGCTGGGTGGCGACTCCGAAAAAGCGCTGCTGGACATCCTGGCCGATGAAAAAGACAACGGTCCGGAAGACACCACGCAGGACGATGACATGAAGCAGAGCATTGTCAAATGGCTGTTCGAACTGAACGCCAAACAGCGTGAAGTGCTGGCACGTCGTTTCGGTTTACTGGGGTATGAAGCTGCGACACTGGAAGACGTCGGCCGCGAAATTGGCCTGACCCGTGAACGTGTTCGTCAGATTCAGGTTGAAGGTCTGCGCCGCCTGCGTGAAATCCTGCAGGGGCAAGGTCTGAACATCGAAGCGCTGTTCCGCGAATAAGCAACCTTTCGTCAAAAAAGGCCCGTCGTGAGACGGGCCTTTTTCTTTTGCGCTACGGCTTAGCCGTTTCGTGCAGCAGACGCCACACTATCCGATCGCCTTCCTGATTGAGCACCGAGGTTGACCAGCGCACGTTGACGGGCAGGTCCGGCCGGGTTTGCGTCTCCTGGTAGTGGAGCACCGCGCCACGATCCCAGCGCTGGATCGTGGACAATTCGTCAATGACGATCTTCAGTCCTGGACGGCTTCCGCGCTGGTTTTCCAGAAAACTGGCAAGACCGATATAGTCGATCTGAACGCCGCCCGGCGGGATCATCAGAAAATCCGGGCTGAAGCGGGCGAGCAGGGCGTCGGGATCTCCTTCACCTTTGCCTAACCAGTTTTCAAGCGCAATGTGGAGGTCGATAATGTCGTGTTCGAAAGGCGTCATGAATTCTCCTGTCGCAGCTGGGTGAGCACCTGCGTATTGTTAAGACGAAAAACGTACGGTACAGGCAGAAAGGTCATGCCTGCGGCAAAAATAAACATTCCGTGCCATGCGGCGAGCGGTGTCAGCCGGGTCTGCGCCAGGCTAAGCGCCTGCGCCAGCAGCAGGGCGCCGGCAAAAAAGCTCAGCTGCCGATTAAGATTCCACAGCGCGCTGGCATCCGGCATCTCTTCCCGGCGCGTCGTCAGAAAAGCGCTGCTCTGAGCCGTACTGCTGCACAGGCTTCCCCCCGCGCCCATTAAGGTAAACGCAATGGCAGGCAGCAGCGTAGCCGAACTGACGTTAATCAAAAGCAGAATACCCGTCGCCTGCAGCAGGCAGCCGATGACGATCAGCGGTCGGGGGCCGATACGGTTAAAATAGCGTCCCGTTGCCGTGATGGCGATAAACGATGCCACGGACCACGGCAGCATGAGCATCCCCGTTGCGGCTGGGCTCATGTTCGCCACGTGCTGAAGATAAAACATGCCCGTGACGTTCACCCCAATAAACATGCCGGGTACGCAGATATAAACGAGCATGGAAAAACGCAAAAGCGGGTCCGCGAGCAACGACAGGTTTAGCAGTCTGGCCGCTTTCATCGCGGGCATTTCGTGTTTAAGCCACAGGCAGGCCAAAACAAAGGTCACGACAGCGACCGGTAGCGTGGCGAAAAATATCCATCGCCAGCTGAGCGTCTGCACCAGCAGTCCTCCTATCGCAGGAGAGCAGGCCGGGGCAAGCAACGCGACCAGCATCACCGCCGAGGAGAGTCGGGCCCGCTCGTGAGGCTTAAACTGTTGCCAGGTCAGCGCCTGTCCGACGGGGATCAGTAAGCCCCCTCCCACGCCCTGGAGTACTCGCCAGGCGATCAGACTTTCAAGCGTTGCAGACAAGCCCGCCGCAGCGGAGGCAGCGCTGAACAGAAAAAGCGAGAGCAAGATGACTCGCTTTGGCCCGATGCGGCGCGTGAGCACGCTGCTGAACGGGATCACCAGCGTCAGGCCGGCAATGTACCCGTTACTGACCCAGGCAAGGGCTGAAGGCGTGGTGTTAAAGGCGTGAGCAATTGCCGGGAAGGCGACGCTGGCAATGAACATGTTGATCAAATCAAGAAAAAAGCCCAGCAGGTAAACAACGGCGACTTTGCTGCGATACGTCATGGTGGATCCTCCGGTGAGGTGGCGTATCGTATCGATCCGGGAAGCACGGATAAACCTGACAAAGCGCGATATACTGTCAAAAATATTTTGACAGTAAAAGGCGTGATGATGATTAACCTACAGCGAGCGCAGATGTTTGTCGCGGTGGCCGATACCGGCAGTTTCACTGCCGCAGCCGAGGCAATGGGGCTGACAAAAGCCGTGGTCAGCTTCAATATTCGCCAGCTTGAAGATGAGCTGGGCGTTACGCTGCTGCTGCGCTCCACCCGCCGTCTGACGTTAACCGAGGCGGGCGCGCTTTTTCATCAACGCAGCGTGGCGCTTCTGAAGGATGCGGAACGGCTGCAGGATGATGTCCGCGCGAATCATGCGGGGCTTACTGGCGAACTGCGGATCACGACGACGCCCGAGTATGGCTCACAGGTGGTGGTGCCGTTGCTGGCCAGGTTTAGCCAGCAGCACCCGGATCTTCGCGTGCGGCATGTTTCGTCCTCCCTGCACGCCGACCTTATCTCGGAGCGCTTTGACGTAGCTATCCGGCTGGGAACGCTTGCCGATTCGCGCAACCACGCCGCGCTGATTTCGCACTTCTCCATTCTCCCCGTCGCGACGCCCGGGTGGCTCGTTAACCATCCGATCGAAACGCTTGCGCACCTTGCCAACGCGGACTGGATTATTCACGAGCGCCTGGCCTCGCCGCTGCGCTGGCAGGTGAAGGATGCCCGCGGTGCGCCCGAAACGCTGGAGATAAAAAAGGCGCCGCGCCTGTTTGCCGACAGCGCACAGGCTCTTATGGCCTTTGCACTCGCGGGCGGAGGCGTGGCGTTACTGCCGGAATGGCTGGCGCGCGATGCGCTTGATGCGGGAAAACTGGTCCCGGTTTTACCGGGATATACCTTTGCGCTGCAGGGCATCTATGCGGTTTATCCCGATGCCCGGCACGTGACGGCGAAGGTGCGCACGTTTATCGATTTTATGCGCACCAGCGTGAATTAATCGTGCATCATCTTTTTGATGAGCGCAGAGAACTGCTCCCGCTCGGCCTTGTTAAGACGTCCTAAAAACGCCTCATCCACCTCGTTGCCAAGCGGTTTACAGCCTGCAAGCAGGGCTTCACCTTCTGGGGTCAGGAAGACAAACCGGCGGCGCTTGTCGGCCGGATCGTGCTCGCGTTTGACCAGCCCGCGCGCCTCCATGCGGCTGAGCATCTCCGCCAGGGTTGCTTTCGTGCTGACCGCCACTTCGGTCAACGCCACCTGCTCAATACCCGGATGCTCGGCAATAGAGCGCATCACCGCATACTGTGGCTTGGTCAGTTCCGGTAAGGCATGTTGCCACTGCGCGGTATGCTGTTGAAAAAGCTGACGTAACAGGTGGAACGCCTCTTGTCTTAGTTCCATGAACACTCCGACGGAAAAAATCTCCCCCTATGATAGCCGCTATTGCTGTCAATTTTAACGCGGCATCATTTAGCCATTCGTGTGATCGTATGCGAACGATCTTGTCAGGTAAACGATCCTGGAGTAGCTTATTTATAATGTTCGTGCACGAACAAAATATTGAGGTGATGAATGAGATTGATAGTGGGAATGACGGGGGCAACGGGCGCACCGCTGGGCGTGGCGCTGCTGCAGGCGCTGCGGGAAATGCCGGAGGTGGAGACGCATCTGGTCATGTCTAAGTGGGCAAAAACCACCATTGAGCTGGAAACGTCCTACACCGCGCAGGACGTTGCTGCCCTGGCTGACGTTGTCCACAGTCCGGCTGACCAGGCCGCCACCATCTCCTCCGGCTCGTTTCGCACCGACGGTATGATCGTCATTCCCTGCAGCATGAAAACGCTCGCGGGGATCCGCGCGGGCTACGCCGAAGGGCTGGTGGGACGCGCGGCTGACGTGGTGCTGAAAGAGGGGCGCAAGCTGGTGCAGGTTCCGCGTGAAACGCCGCTCAGCACCATTCATCTTGAGAACATGCTTGCACTTTCCCGCATGGGCGTGGCGATGGTGCCGCCCATGCCTGCCTATTACAACCACCCGCAAACCGCAGATGACATTACCCAGCACATCGTGACCCGCGTACTCGATCAGTTCGGGCTGGAGCATAAAAAGGCGCGCCGCTGGAACGGGCTGCGGGAGGCGAAACATTTTTCACAGGAGAATAAAGATGGCATTTGATGATTTGAGAAGCTTCCTGCAGGCGCTCGATGAGCAAGGGCAGCTGCTGAAAATTGAGGAAGAGGTTAACGCCGAGCCCGATCTGGCGGCGGCAGCCAACGCGACCGGCCGCATTGGTGACGGCGCGCCCGCGCTGTGGTTCGACAACATTCGTGGCTTTACCGATGCCCGCGTGGTGATGAACACCATCGGCTCCTGGCAGAACCACGCCATTTCGATGGGGCTCCCTGCGAACACTCCGGTAAAAAAACAGATCGACGAGTTTATCCGCCGCTGGGATAAATTCCCCGTCACGCCGGAGCGTCGCGCCAACCCGGCCTGGGCGCAGAATACGGTGGACGGTGAAGACATTAACCTGTTCGATATCCTGCCGCTGTTTCGTCTGAACGACGGTGACGGCGGTTTTTATCTCGATAAAGCGTGCGTTGTCTCGCGCGATCCGCTCGACCCGGACAACTTCGGCAAGCAGAACGTCGGGATCTACCGCATGGAAGTGAAGGGCAAGCGCAAGCTCGGCCTGCAGCCTGTTCCGATGCACGATATCGCCCTGCATCTGCACAAGGCGGAAGAGCGCGGTGAAGACCTGCCGATTGCGATTACGCTGGGCAACGACCCGATCATCACCCTGATGGGCGCCACGCCGCTGAAATACGATCAGTCCGAGTATGAAATGGCCGGCGCGCTGCGTGAAAGCCCGTACCCGATTGCCACCGCGCCGCTGACCGGCTTCGATGTGCCGTGGGGGTCTGAAGTGATCCTGGAAGGGGTGATTGAAGGCCGCAAGCGTGAAATCGAGGGGCCATTCGGCGAGTTTACCGGACACTATTCCGGTGGCCGTAACATGACGGTGGTCCGTATCGACAAAGTCTCTTCCCGCACCAGGCCGATTTTCGAATCCCTTTACCTCGGCATGCCGTGGACCGAGATTGACTATCTGATGGGACCGGCCACCTGCGTGCCGCTCTACCAGCAGCTGAAAGCGGAATTCCCGGAAGTGCAGGCGGTGAACGCGATGTACACCCACGGTCTGCTGGCGATTATCTCCACCAAAAAACGCTACGGCGGTTTTGCCCGCGCGGTGGGTTTACGCGCCATGACCACGCCGCACGGTCTGGGCTACGTGAAGATGGTAATTATGGTGGATGAGGATGTCGATCCGTTCAACCTCCCGCAGGTGATGTGGGCGCTGTCGTCGAAAGTGAACCCGGCAGGCGATCTGGTGCAACTGCCGAACATGTCGGTCCTTGAACTCGATCCTGGCTCCAGCCCGGCTGGCATTACCGACAAACTGATTATCGATGCCACCACGCCTGTCGCGCCGGACACCCGGGGCCACTACAGCCAGCCGGTACAGGATCTGCCTGAAACCAAAGCCTGGGCTGAAAAACTGACCGCGATGCTGGCAGCACGTCAATAAGGAGGAAAAGATGATTTGTCCACGTTGTGCCGATGAGCATATTGAAGTGATGGCGACGTCGCCGGTAAAAGGGGTCTGGACCGTTTACCAGTGCCAGCATTGTTTGTATACCTGGTGCGATACCGAACCGCTTCGCCGTACCAGCCACGAGTATTACCCGGAAGCGTTCCGCATGACGCAGAAGGATATTGACGAGGCGCCGCAGGTGCCGACGATCCCGCCGCTGCTGTAAAAAAAGCCCGGTGGCGCTGCGCTTGCCGGGCTATAACATCGTGCGGTCTTTTGCCCGGTGGCGCTGCGCTTACCGGGCCTACGGTTTTGTAGGTCGGGTAAGGCGAAGCCGCCACCCGACAAAACAGACCGCAGAAAACTAAACCAGACTCTTCAACCTGTAAATCCACTCCAGCGCCTGACGCGGCGTCAGTGAATCCGGGTCGAGGTTCTCCAGCGCTTCCACCGCAGGCGACGTCTCTTCTGCAGGCACCAACAGCGACATCTGCGTACCATCAATCTGCGTCGCCGCCGCATTCGGTGACAGGCTTTCCAGTTCACGCAGTTTCTGACGCGCGCGCTTGATCACCTCTTTCGGCACACCAGCCAGCGCCGCGACGGCCAGGCCATAGCTCTTGCTCGCCGCGCCATCCTGCACCGTGTGCATGAAGGCAATGGTATCGCCGTGCTCCAGCGCATCCAGATGAACGTTCGCAACCCCTTCCATTTTCTCCGGCAGTTGCGTAAGTTCGAAATAGTGGGTGGCAAACAGCGTCATGGCCTTGATTTTATTCGCAAGGCTTTCCGCACAGGCCCATGCCAGCGACAGACCATCGTAGGTTGACGTTCCGCGTCCGACCTCGTCCATCAGCACCAGGCTGTGCTCCGTCGCGTTATGCAGAATGTTTGCCGTTTCGGTCATCTCGACCATGAAGGTTGAGCGACCGCTCGCCAGATCGTCCGCTGCCCCGACGCGGGTAAAGATACGGTCGATGGGGCCAATCTCCACGTTTTGCGCCGGGACGTAGCTGCCGATATACGCAAGCAGCGCAATCAGCGCCGTCTGACGCATATAGGTACTCTTACCGCCCATGTTCGGACCGGTAATGATCAACATTCTTCTCTGCGGTGACAGGCTCAGCGGGTTGGCGATGAACGGTTCGTTCAGCACCTGTTCTACCACCGGGTGACGGCCTTCGGTTATGCGAATGCCGGGCTTGTCGGTAAAGGTTGGGCAGGTGTAGTTCAGCGTTTCAGCGCGTTCTGCCAGATTCACCAGCACGTCCAGCTCCGCCAGCGCGCTGGCGCTCTGCTGCAGGTCGCCCAGGTGCGGCATTAGCATGTCGAACAGCTCGTCATACAGCTGTTTTTCCAGGGCCAGCGCCTTGCCTTTCGAGGTGAGGACTTTGTCTTCGTACTCTTTCAGTTCAGGAATGATGTAGCGTTCGGCGTTTTTCAACGTCTGGCGACGCACGTAGTGAATCGGCGCCAGGTGGCTCTGCCCGCGGCTAATCTGAATGTAGTAACCGTGTACCGCGTTATACCCCACTTTCAGGGTGTCGAGCCCAAGACGCTCGCGCTCGCGGATTTCCAGCTTATCGAGGTAGTCCGTCGCACCGTCGGCCAGCGCGCGCCATTCGTCCAGCTCCTCGTTGTAGCCCGGGGCAATCACGCCGCCATCACGCACCAGAACCGGAGGCGCATCGATAATAGCGCGCTCCAGCAGTTCGCGAAGCTCGGTAAATTCGCCCATGGTTTCGCGGAGTTTCTGTACCGGCGCGCTGTCAACGTCACTCAGCTGCGCGCGCAGTTCCGGCAGCTGCTGGAAAGCATGACGCATCCGCGCGAGATCGCGTGGTCGTGCTGTTCGCAGTGCCAGACGCGCAAGGATACGCTCCAGATCGCCCACCTGGCGCAGAACCGGCTGCAGCTCGGTATAGCGATCCTGCAACGCGGCAATCGTCTGCTGACGGCAAACCAGCGTCTCGGTATCGCGGATCGGCATATGCAGCCAGCGTTTCAGCATGCGGCTGCCCATTGGCGTTACCGTACTGTCGAGGACCGACGCGAGCGTATTTTCTCCGCCACCCGCCAGGTTCTGCGTGATCTCCAGGTTACGGCGCGTGGCGGCATCCATGATGATGCTATCCTGCTGGCGCTCCATGGTGATAGAGCGGATATGCGGCAGGGCGGTGCGCTGGGTATCTTTCACGTACTGCAGGAGACAACCGGCCGCACACAGCCCGCGCGGTGCGTTTTCAACGCCAAAGCCAATCAGATCGCGGGTGCCAAACTGCAGATTCAGCTGCTGGCGCGCGGTATCAATTTCGAATTCCCACAGCGGACGACGGCGCAACCCGCGACGACCTTCAATCAGCGCCATTTCGGCGAAATTTTCGGCATAGAGCAATTCTGCCGGGTTGGTGCGCTGCAGTTCGGCGGCCATCGTTTCACGGTCAGCCGGTTCACTCAGACGAAAACGTCCGGAGCTAATATCCAGCGTCGCGTAGCCAAACCCTTTATCGTCCTGCCACAGCGCTGCCAGCAGATTATCCTGGCGCTCCTGTAACAGGGCTTCATCACTGATGGTGCCAGGCGTGACGATGCGCACGACTTTGCGTTCCACCGGGCCTTTTGAGGTCGCTGGATCGCCGATCTGTTCGCAGATGGCAACGGACTCGCCCTGATTCACCAGCTTCGCCAGGTAGTTTTCTACCGCGTGGTGCGGGATACCTGCCATAGGAATGGGCTCGCCTGCCGATGCGCCACGTTTGGTCAGCGAGATGTCGAGCAGCTGCGATGCACGCTTAGCATCGTCATAAAACAGCTCGTAAAAATCGCCCATACGGTAAAACAGCAGGATTTCCGGATGCTGTGCTTTCAGCTTCAGATACTGCTGCATCATCGGCGTATGTGCGTCGAAATTGTCGATTGTGCTCATGGAGTTATGATGTCCATTTCTTTGAAAATAAACCGTTTTGATGGGCTTAATGGCCGTTTGTTCCTTCTATTGTCGCATGAAAAAAAGGTCCGGCGCAGAAAAATGTCGTGGCTTTACGAGGCATCTTCCGCCATTAATTCGATGACAATTTTTCCATGCTCCACGCCCACCCTGACTCGGGAATGGGTCGTAAACCCCGCCTTTTCAAGCCAGTCACCTTTCAAGCTCAGCGCCGCATGCACGCTGTAGCGCTTTGGTATCTTGGTATTGCGGTCTTCATGGCGCTTTCTAAAATATCCCACTTTCAAATGGCGATAGGGTTTGCCGATCGTGAGCTCTTGCATAGGGTCTCCAGACAACACGGACAAAGGTCATTTCTGATGCTGTATAAAATACCAGTGATTGTTCGCTGGTGCAGGGCTAAAACTGGAATCAGCCTTCAGGAAACGAAATGCAACCGCTGAAATCCAGTGTTGAAAGGTGTATTATCGATGCACTTTATTATTCGGTAATCCGCTATGTCCGGTAAACGCATCTCACGAGAAAAAGAGACCATCGCGAAAATGATCGCGTTGTATGAAAAGCAGTGTCCACAGGCCTCTCAGGAGGAAGGGCACTATCAGGCGCTCAACGCGTATGCCGATAAGCGCCTGGATAAATGCGTTTTCGGTGAGGAAAAGCCGGCCTGCAAGCAGTGCCCCGTACACTGCTACCAGCCTGCCAGACGTGAAGAGATGAAGCAGGTTATGCGCTGGGCAGGCCCGCGTATGTTATGGCGTCATCCTATTCTTACTGTTCGTCATCTGATGGATGACCGTCGTCCCGTGCCGGAACTGCCGGAGAAATACCGTCCGAAAAAGTGATCGGTTCAGCGTCTCAGCGGGCGGCAAATCACCTTCAGGGCCAGCGCGCTGCAGAGCGGGAAGAGGGCAAGCAGTAGCCAGGGATACATCGCCTGCGTTGAGGGCACCAGCGCGCGGTCCAGCAGGCTGCCAAACACCAGGTTTCCTGCCAGTACTGCAATGCCTCCGGCGGTGGCGAGTGCGCCGTAGTGCGCGCCAAGCGTGGATTCCTCCGCAAACCGAGGGATCAGATCTTTAGCCGATGGCACCAGCAGCATTTGCCCCAGCGTCAACAGCGTCACAAAACAGACCGAAGGCAGTAAGCGCAGCCAGCCTTCCGGCGGCGTCATCGGGGCGAACGTCGCCACGCTCGCAAAGGCGGCTGACAGCAGCAAAAATCCCACCGGCAAAATTCTCACCGCGCCCACGCGACGGGCGAAGCGCGCCAGCGGCAACTGTAAGGTGATGATCAGAACGGAGGCCAGCATAAAAAGCGGGCCGAGATCTTTCTCGTTACCGCCAGAACGCTGGATTTCCACCGGCAGCGCCAGATAAAGCTGGTTATAGCTTAACAGCCATGAACTGTAGGCAATGATAAAGGCGACAAAGCGCGGCTGACGGAACGTTGTCCACCAGGGCTGTATTTTCAGCGTCTGTGAACGGTGGCCAGCAGCAGGCAGACAAAAGAAGAGCACCACTAGCGCAATGATAAAGACGCCAGCTCCCGCCAGCGCCACCTGACGAAAGCCGAGGCCGGTGAGCAGAGCGCCAGCAGCCGGGCCCAGTACCGCGCCGAGCTCTCCGCAGACGGCAAAGAGCGCAAACCACTCCGCGCGGCTGCGTTTGCCTTTTGCCTCGCTTTGAGTGCCTGCTTTTGCCAGCAGTGCCTCAATCGAGGGGGAGAATAATGCGCCGCCAACGCCCGTCAGACACGCGCCCAGAATAATCGGCCACAGGGATTCCCCGAAGGCCAGCAGCAGATAGCCTGAAACACGAACAATACAGCCGCTCAGGATAATCACTTTCGCGCCAAACCGGTCCGAGAGCGCACCGCCAACGATAAACATCCCCTGTTGCGAGAAGGTACGCAGGCCCAGGATCAGCCCGATCAGTCCGCCGGAGAGCAGCATGTCGTCGCGCAGGAATATCGCCAGGAAGGGAACGACGGCGTAAAAGCCAATGTTGAAAACAAACTGGCTACCCAGTAAGACGGGCGGCCAGAGCGCGGCGGCAGGGCGAAGGGGCATCGTCGTTCACTCGCCCCTAAACGATAAAGTGGATGTGCTTTTTGCCATGGAACGGCGAGATCTCAATTTTGGTTTTGACCCGGAAGACATCCCACAGCAAAGACTCGGATAAGATATCCTGCGGTGTCCCCGTCGCCACAATTTGTCCTTTCTGCATCACAATCAGCGAGTCGCAGAACATCGAGGCGTGGTTGAGATCGTGGATAGCGACAATGCTGGTGACCGGTAATTCGCTGATCAACTGCATCAGCTGCATCTGATGATGAATGTCGAGGTGGTTGGTCGGCTCGTCCAGCAGGATTTCCGTTGGGGTCTGAGCCAGCGCGCGGGCAATATGCACCCGCTGGCGCTCTCCGCCGGAGAGGCTCAGCCAGCCCTGATCGCTTTTATCCAGCATATCCACGCGCTGCAGGGCGGCGGTGACGGTTTCGTCATCGTGGTTGCTCCAGTTGGAAAAAGCGGAGTGGTGCGGAATACGCCCGAGTTTCACCACGTCCCGCACGCGCATGTTGGCGTCCGTCATGCCGTGCTGCTCGACGAAGGCGACCCGGCGCGCCAGCTGCTTTTTGGCGATGCGGGAGATGTCCTGGCCGTCCAGGGTAACGCAGCCAGCATCCGGGCGGCGCAGACCAGCCAGAATGCGCAGAAGCGATGATTTACCGCAGCCGTTAGGGCCAAGCAGCCCTACCGTTTCGCCCCGTGACACCTTCAGCGAGACGTTGTTAACGATGACCTTTTTGCCGACCTTCCAGGTAATATTTTCAGCGCAGATACTCATCACTTATTCCTTGAACGGTAGATAATCACGGCAAAGAAAGGCACGCCAACCAGCGCGGTGACCACGCCGACGGGCAGGCTTTGCGGCGCAATCAGCATGCGCGAGGCAATGTCTGCCAGCACCATCAGGATCGCCCCTGCCAGCGCGCTGGCAATCAGCAGCGTGCGGTGCAGCGGCCCGAACAGGAAACGCATCACGTGCGGGACCACCAGCCCGACAAAGCCGATTGAGCCCGCCATGCTGACAATCGTCGCGGTAATCAGCGCGGTAGTGGTAAAGAGCGTCAGGCGCACCCACGGGACGGCAATACCTAAAGAGGCGGCGGCGTCATCACCGAACGTGAAGGCATCCAGCGCCCGGGAATAGTAGAGGCAAACGGCTAATCCAGTCAGCACCACCACCAGTGCCAGCTGGAATTCAGGCCAGCGAACGCCGCTGAAGCTGCCCAGCAGCCAGAACATCACGTCGCGCGCCTGCTGCGCGCTGGCGGAGGTGCTGATGGTGTAGGCCGTAATGGCGTTGAACAGCTGTGAGGCGGCAACGCCAGCCAGAATGGTACGTTCATTTCCCCCGCGCGCGCCGTTCGTCAGAAACGCGACAAACGCAAAGGCGGCGAACGCCCCGGCAAAGGCCCCGGCAGACAACGACACCGCACCCGTGCCAATCCCCAATACGATGACCGACACCGCTCCGGTTGAGGCACCTGCCGACACGCCGAGCACGTAAGGTTCCGCCAGGGCGTTCTTCAGCAGGCTCTGCAATACGGCACCGCAGATAGCCAGCCCCGCGCCGCAGCAGGCCGCCACCAGCGCGCGGCTCAGGCGAAAGTCCCAGATCACGCTCTCATAGATGCGGGTGAGCGGAACCTCGGTGAGCCCCATTTTATTGCTGATGGCGTAAAACACCTTATCCAGCGGGATGGACAGCTCGCCGACGCTGACGCTCAGCGCGATCGTCAGAAATAACAGTACCAGGGCGAGCAAACCCGAGGTCGTCAGAACCAGGCTCTGCCGGGCCTGAAGAACGGCGGTTGTCATCAGTTCAGCCCCAGCTTTCTGAGCTGTTCGCCGACCTGCTCAGCCCCGTAAATCGTACGGATCGTCGGGTTCATCGCCTGGCCGTCCATCACCACGATATGGCCTTTTTTCACCGCGTCCAGCTGGCTGACCGCCGGATCGCTCTTCAGGAATTTGATTTTTTCTTCCGCGTTATCCAGCGCCCAGCGGTTGCGGTCCAGGCTGGACACCACAATGACATCCGGATTGGCGGCAATAATGCTTTCCCAGCCTACGGTTGGCCATTCGGTCTCGGACGTAATGGCGTTATGGCCGCCCATCAGGCTGGCGATAAACCCGGAGGGGCTATTTTTACCGCCGACGTAGGCGTCAGCAGAAGGGGACGAACTGGAGAACCAGAAGACAAACGAAAGGTCTTTTTTACTCTTGCCGAATTCCTTACGCAGGTCGGCCTCGCGTTTTTTGAAATCGGCAATAACGGCCTGACCGCGGTCTTCAACGTTAAAGATTTTGGCGAAATCCTCAATCTCTTTATAGAGATACGTCATATCCCACAGCTTCTGGCGGCTGCCGTACATATCGCCTGTGGCTTTTTTGGTCGCGCACATGCCCGGCGACACGTAGCTGTTCACGCCCAGGGTCATCAGGTCTTCGCGTTTTGCGACCTTACTTTCAGGCCCCAGCAGCAGCGGGGACTGCGCGGGGACAAAGTCAGGATTTTGCGCAAGAACGGATTCAAGGGTCGGGATTTCGACCGTCAGGGTTTTGATTTTTGCGTTCTGTTCCGCCAGCTGCGGCAGCACTTTGGTCGGCCAGAAGGCGCTGGCCTTCACCTTATCTTCCAGGCCCAGCAGGAGCAAAATTTCGACGGTGTTCTGGCCCAGGGCCACGACGCGTTCCGGCGCTTTGGCGAACGTCTCTTTGTAGCCACAGTTTTCAATCGTCAGGGGATAGGTGGTTGCCAGAGCAGAACCGACCGACGCAATCGCCAGGCCTAACGCGCAGATGACCTTTTTCATGAAACGCTACCCTTCATTAAAATTATTATTGATGCAAATGAAACTCATTATTAAGGCGGAATTTTATACAGAGGAAACGATTTTGTGTCAATGAGGGACAATTACGCTGGGGAACAAAAGGCGGTGTCAGAAAAACACCGCCAGAATAAGATTTTAAATGAGGCTCTCTTTATCAATCCCGAGACGCTTCATGCGTGACAGCAGGGTGGTGCGTTTTAACCCCAGTCGCTGGGCGGCACCTTTTGGCCCGGCGACCACGCCGTTGGTCTCTTTCAGCACGCGCATAATGAGCTGATATTCATCTTCTCCCTCTTTTGCGGTCTCGGCGGCGGGCGCGGTCGCGTCAGGAAGCGTAACCTCAGGCAGGGAGAGTTGCAGCACGTTACCGCGCGTCAGCAGCACCGCGCGTTCGATGACGTTTTCCAGCTCGCGCACGTTGCCGGGCCATTCCATCGATGAAAGAGTGCGCAACGTCTCGGCAGGAATACTGTCGATGTTGCGCCCCATCCGGCGCGCGATCTTCGCGGTAAAGGCTTTGACCAGCAGGGGGATATCTTCCGGGCGCTCGCGCAGCGGCGGCAGGAAGATCGGGAAGACGTTCAGACGATAGTAAAGATCGCTGCGAAACTCGTGGTCGGCGACCATTTTTTTCAGGTCACGGTTGGTGGCCGCAATCAGCCGCACGTCGGTCTGGATAAGCTTGTTGCTGCCCAGGCGCTCAAACTCCTGCTCCTGCAGGACGCGCAGCAGTTTCGGCTGTAGCTCCAGCGGCATATCGCCCACTTCGTCGAGGAACAGCGAGCTTTTGTCCGCCAGCTCAAAACGGCCCAGCCGCTGGCTGCTGGCCCCGGTGAATGCACCGCGCTCGTGGCCGAACAGATCGCTTTCCAGCAGTCCCGCAGGCATTGCGGCGCAGTTCATCTTCACCATCCGTCGGCTGTTGCGGTTGCTCAGGTTGTGGATGGCGCGGGCTATCAGCTCTTTGCCCGTGCCGGTTTCGCCCAGAATCAGCACCGTGCTGTCGCTTTGCGCCACCATCTCAACCTGCTTAAGCACGCTGTACATGGCGTCGCTGCGCCCGATGATTTCACCAAACTCGCTGTCCACGTTGTTGAGTTGTTCGGTCAGGGCCAGGTTCTCATCCACCAGCCGCTCTTTCAGACGATGAATTTCCTGATAGGCGAGGGCGTTATCCAGCGCGATGGAAATACGCTCGGCAATCTGGCGCAGCAGCTTCAGGTTGGCGGTGGTGAACACGCCTTCCTCGCACTGCGCCAGCTTCAGCACGCCCAGCATGGTGTTGCCGGACATCAGCGGCAGCAGGCACAGGGTCTGAATTTTATTGCCCCAGGTGTTAAACAGCATCCGCTCGTACGGCGCGACCGGGTCCTGCTCGTTCAGGTTGAGCAGGAGGATCTCTTTGCTCTTGAAGACCCGCTCGGAAAGGGTGCCCGCTTCGTCCACCTCGCTCTGCTCGTGCGCCGGGTTGGCTTCATCGAGATAGTGCGTGGAGTAGATATTCAGCTTGCCCTTGCGATGCCCGCGCAGCGCAATGCTGATGGCGTCGATTTTGAAATAGTGGTGGATCTCTTTCGAAACTTCGCTGACCAGCTCGTCCATGTCCAGGCGGGAGAGCACGGCGTTGGTGATGGCGACCAGAATGCGGAAGTTGTCGCGCTCGCGGCTCAGCAGGTCGTAATCGACGTTATTGGTGACGCGGCTTTGGATCTGCTCCGCGACGACGGCCACAATCTGGGTAAAGGTGTGCAGGCGCTCGTATTCCGCCTCGCTCCAGGGCTGGTCGGTCGTGCGGATAAACTCGCAGCCGCCAAAAATCTGGCCCTCAGCCGCCAGCGGCAGCATGCAGTAATGCCCGAAAGGCTGATAGAGGTCGCTTTCCACCAGCTTCGGCCACGCCTGGCGGAATTCCGCAAAGTTGCAGTGCAGCACTTCAGGCCGGGAGAGTATGCGGCGCACCGGGCCGTGCGCAAGATACGTTTCGTCTTCGTATTCAAACGTTTTGCCATTATCACGCGTCGAGTAGTAGCTCGCGCGCTGCGTTCCGCTATGCCAGAGCACAATCGCGGCGCTGTCCGCCAGCGCCGATTGCCTGACCAGCCGCGTCAGGGCATCGCTCAGCGCGCCGAGATCGGGCTGCTGTAAAAGTGTGCGCGTGATGTCAAACAGGCCCTGCTGTCCAAGATCGCTCATCGGTGTATACGGCATATTGCTTTCCAATAGAAACTGGCAAAAAAGAGATTCAGTGCTGACCGCTTTTGGCGCGGTTCTAGCAAATACGGGGTAAGGGTTCCGCGTGCGGCAGATCCAGCGTCCGTTTAACGCCATATAGCCCGGCCAGGCGCACCCCTTTGCGCTCAACCACTTCACCAATCATCGCCGCCTCTTTTCCTGACGGATGAGCCCGCAGCTGTTCAAGAACGGCTTCCGCGGCCGCGCGTTCAACGCCAATCACCAGTTTGCCTTCGTTGGCGAAGTTAAGCGGGTCAAGGCCCAGCAGTTCGCAAAGGCCGCGAACGGCAGGCTTCACGGGCAGGCTGCGCTCGGTGAGTTCAATCCCGTACCCGCAGCTTGCTGCAAATTCGTGGACCACGGCGTTCACGCCGCCTCGCGTCGCGTCCCGCAGGGCTTTCACGCCGGGAATACCCCTCAGCGTCTGGATCAGCGGGGTGAGCACCGCGCAGTCGCTGCGCAGTTCCCCGTCCAGCCCCAGACCTTCGCGCAGGTTTAGGATGGTCGCCCCGTGGCAGCCCAGCGTTCCGGTCACGATCAGCACGTCGCCCACGCTAAGATGCTGTGCCGCCCAGTGAATATCGGCGGGGATCGCCCCCATGCCGGCGGTGTTGATAAACAGCTTGTCGGCCGCGCCGCGCTGCACCACTTTGGTATCGCCGGTGACGATAGCTATCCCCGCCTCGCGCGCGGTGTGCGCCATGCTGTTGACCACTGCCGTGAGCGTCTCCATCGGTAACCCCTCTTCGAGGATAAACCCGCAGGAGAGGTAGCGCGGAATGGCGCCGCTGACCGCCACGTCGTTGGCCGTGCCGCAGACGGCGAGCTTGCCGATATCGCCGCCGGGGAAGAACAGCGGATCGATCACGTAGCTGTCGGTGGAGAACGCCAGCCTGTCGCCCTGCGCGGTGAGGGTTGCAAGGTCAATGCGCGCCTGGTCTTCCTGTTCGGCGAGCCAGGGGTTGTTGAAGGCTTCCATAAACAGCCGGTTAATCAGCTGCTGCATCGCCTGTCCGCCGCTGCCGTGCGCCATTTCAACCGTATTCATGCTTCACTCTCCTGGTTGCGATACTGATACCACGCGGCACACGCCCCTTCGGAGGAGACCATCAGCGCGCCAAACGCCGTTTGCGGGTTACAGGTATTGCCAAATAACGGGCATTGATGCGGTTTGCATTTACCGGTGAGCACGTCGCCGCAGCGGGCCCGGGGATCGTCGCAAACCTGCTGCGGCTGCGGGCGGAAATGCGCTTCGGCGTCGAACGCGCGATAGGCTGGCGTCAGGCGCACGCCGGATTCGGCAATCAGCCCCAGACCACGCCATTCGCTGTCGCCCTCAACGCTGAACACGTCAGCTATCGCCTGCTGCGCCCGCTCATTTCCCGCATCCGGTACCACGCGGCGGTACTGGTTTTCCACTGCACTCAGGGCCGCTATTTTCTGCTCAACCAGCATGGTGACACCTTGCAGTAGATCAAGTGGTTCGAAACCAGCGACCACTAACGGACGATTGTACTGTTCAGCGATAAAACCGTAGGCGTCTGTGCCAATTACCATGCTGACATGCCCCGGTGCCAGAAAGGCGTCAATGCCGTTTCCCGGCTCTTCCAGCAGGCTGCGCAGCGTGGGAATGAGCGTAATGTGCTGGCAGAAGAAGAAAAAATTCCCGACGCCGCGCGCTTTCGCCTGCTGCAGCGTGATGGCGGTGGCGGGCATGGTGGTTTCAAACCCCAGACCAAAAAACACCACCTTGCGCGCGGGGTTGTCCTCCGCCAGCGTCAGGGCATCCATCGGCGAATAGACGATCCGGATGTCGGCCCCGCGCGCTTTCGCCTGCAGCAGCGAGCCGTTTTTCCCCGGCACGCGCATCGCGTCGCCAAAGGTGCAGAAAATGACGTCGGGCTGGCTGGCAATTTCGATACAGCTGTCGATGCGCCCCATCGGCAGCACGCACACCGGGCAGCCGGGGCCGTGGATAAACTCGATGTTCTCTGGCAGCAGCTGGTCGAGGCCAAATTTGAAGATGGCGTGCGTGTGTCCGCCGCACACCTCCATGATCCGCAGCGGTCTCTCTTTGGTGTAGTCCAGCAGCGCCGCGCGCGTTTTCAGGTGCCCGATAAGCTGCAGCACCTGCTCGGGCGCGCGGTATTCATCAACGTAACGCATGGCTAACGCTCCTCGCCGTACAGCAGCGCGCCCACGTCAGGCTCCACGTCGAACATGTTTTGCAGGGCATCCAGCGTGTCGCGGGCTTCCGCTTCGTTAATCACGCTCATGGCAAACCCCACGTGGACGAGCACCCACTGGCCGAGACGCGATGCGCCCGTTTCATCGCTGCTGCCCACCAGCGTCAGGTCCACGTCGCGCAGGATGCCGCAGACCTCCACTTTGGCCTGGTTCCCGTCAATGGAATGGATTTGTCCCGGTACGCCTATGCACATCGTTCACTCTCCAGCCAGTTCAGCCAGGCGTCCATGCCGTCGCCGCGCGTGGCGGAGACCAGCAGGATCTCAATCTCCGGATTCACTTCCCGGGCGCAGGACAGGCACTTATCCACGTCGAAGTTCAGGTACGGCAGCAGGTCGACCTTGTTCAGCAGCATGATGGACGCGGCGGCAAACATATGCGGGTACTTCAGCGGCTTGTCTTCGCCTTCGGTCACCGAAAGCACCGCCACCTTGTGGCGTTCGCCCAGATCGAAGCTTGCCGGGCAGACCAGATTGCCGACGTTTTCAATAAACAGAATGCCGTTATGCGCCAGCGGCAGACGCGGGGCGGCGTCGGCAATCATCTGCGCATCCAGGTGGCAGCCTTTGCCGGTATTGACCTGAATCGCCGGGGTGCCGGTTTCGCGAATGCGCGCCGCGTCGTTAACGGTTTGCTGGTCGCCTTCAATCACCGCGCAGGAGACGCGCCCGTTCAGGCGTTTGAGCGTTTCCGTTAACAGCGTGGTTTTGCCGGAGCCGGGGCTGGAGACCAGGTTCAGCACCAGCTGTTTGCGGGTGGCAAAGCGCGCGCGGTTGCGGGCGGCGATCTGGTTATTTTTGTCCAGCACGTTGATTTCCACTTCCAGCATCTGGCGCTGGCTGATGCCCGGCGCGTGGGTACCCGCTTCGCCGTGGCCGTAGTGCAGATCGCCCGCAGCGGAGCGCTGCGGGGCGAAGGTGATACCGGTTAAAGCCGCAGCAGGCCGCGGGGCAGGCGAAAAGGGCGCGGAGCGAAACGCGGAATGGGGACGGTGTTCATCCCCTTCTATATACAGGTTGCCTTCGGCGCAACCGCAGGTGCTACACATACTTTACTCCTTCTCGATTTCGAGGCGTTGGATCTGCATGCCGTCGTCCGCCACGATGCGAAGACCGGTGCTCTGACACTGCGGACAGCGCTGAACCTTTGATGACAGCAGGGTGACGTACTGCTGGCACTGCTCGCACCAGCACTCCGCCTGCTGCTCTTCGATATGGAGCTCGCAGCCTTCCGCCAGCGTGCCGCGACACACCAGCTCAAAACAGAAATGCAGGGCGCTGGGCTCGACGCAGGAAAACGCCCCGACCTTCAGCCAGACGCCGGTGACGCGTTTCGCGTGGTTTTGCACTGCCTGCTGTTCGATAAGCTCCAGGGCCCGCTGGCAGAGGGTGATTTCGTGCATGACGCCTCCTCAATGAATTGCGCCATTGAATGCAATAACGCTGCCAGCTTGATTTTTGTTAAGGCGTGACGATGTCAACGCTGTCGAAATGACACGTCGACACCGCGGCGTTGACAGCAGTTTTGCAATTAAACCCATTTAAAATCATTAGGATAAAAACTGGCATGGAATCTGCTTAACAGCCGCTATCTCCACTAAACGGATACCTTCTATGACTATTTGGGAAATCAGCGAAAAAGCGGATTACATCGCGCAGCGTCATCAGCAGCTGCAGGACCAGTGGCACCTCTACTGCAACTCTCTGGTTCAGGGCATAACCCTCTCGAAAGCGCGTCTTCACCACGCGATGAGCTGTGCGGCGCAGGGCGACATGCGCTTCGTCCTGTTCGGCCATTTCATCATCAACGTTACCCTGGCGGATAACTTCAACAGCCACACCATTGAGTACCACCTCGAGACAAAAGACGGCGAAAAACAGTGTATTGCGAAGGCGCAGCTGATGGCCGATGGCATGGTGGACGGCCACGTCAGCAACCGCGATCGCCAGCAGGTGCTGGAGCACTATCTGGAAAAAATCGCGCCGGTCTATAACGGCCTGTACGCCGCCGTTGAACACGATCTTCCGGTCAACCTGAAGCAGCTGATGGACGGAAACGCCTCAGCGAACGTGGCCTGACTCCTGCGTGTCGAGAAGTGTCGACAAGACAGTTTTTCGTCAAAAATGACTATCACCAGAGGATAACCCGGTGAACCGTTTTGTAATTGCTGACTCGACGGTCTGTATTGGCTGTCGAACCTGTGAGGCGGCGTGCTCGGAAACGCATCGCCTGCATGGGCTGCAGTCCATGCCGCGCCTGCACGTCATGCGTAATGAAAAAGAGTCTGCCCCGCAGCTCTGCCATCACTGTGAAGACGCCCCCTGCGCGGGCGTCTGCCCTGTGAATGCCATCACCCGCGTGGATGGCGCTGTCCAGCTGAACGAAAGCCTGTGCGTAAGCTGCAAGCTGTGCGGCATTGCCTGCCCGTTCGGCGCGATTGAATTTTCCGGCAGCCGTCCGCTGCATATTCCGGCGAACGCCAACTCGCCAAAAGCCCCGCCCGCGCCACCGGCTCCGGCACGCGTAAGCACGCTGCTGGACTGGGTGCCCGGCATCCGTGCCGTTGCGGTGAAATGCGACCTGTGCAGCTTCGATGAACAGGGCCCGGCCTGCGTGCGCACCTGCCCGACTAAGGCGTTGATTCTGGTTAACATTCGCGACATCGCCCGTACCAGCAAGCGTAAACGCGAGCTGACCATCAACAGTGATTTTGGCGACCTTTCTCTGCTACAGGCGCTTAACGAGGGGGCGAAATGAACGCGGCGATAATGATTACCAGCGCGGTAGCCTGTTTTGCTGGCGCCGCTGTTCTGGCGCTGATTTTCTCATTCCATAAAGCCCTCAGTGGCGCGATCGCCGGGATCGGCGGGGCAGCCGCTAGCCTGATGACGCTGGCGGCAGGCGGCGTTGTCCTGCTCGGCGGCCAGTCCGCAGAGGCCGTGATGCCGCTGATTCGCCACACGGTTGAGATCACGCCCCTGAACGCCATCTGGCTGGTGACGTTTGGCCTGTGCGGGCTGTTTATCAGCCTGTTCAATATCGACTGGCACCGCCATCCGCACGCCAGGGCTAACGGCCTGCTGGTTAACCTGCTGATGGCGGCGGCGGTCTGCACCGTTATCGCCAGCAACCTCGGCGCGCTGGTGGTGATGGCGGAAATCATGGCGCTGTGCGGCGTGTTCCTGACCGGCTGCAGCGCCTCCGGCAAGCTGTGGTTTGCGCTGGGACGCCTCGGGACGCTGCTGCTGGCGCTGGCCTGCTGGCTGGTGT
This sequence comes from Enterobacter cloacae complex sp. ESBL7, assembly GCF_041679625.1. Classification (NCBI taxonomy): domain Bacteria; kingdom Pseudomonadati; phylum Pseudomonadota; class Gammaproteobacteria; order Enterobacterales; family Enterobacteriaceae; genus Enterobacter; species Enterobacter cloacae complex sp. ESBL7. The sequence continues at coordinate 117,627 of NZ_JBGORN010000006.1, read as the reverse complement.
GGCACCGCTTCGGCACGCTGGACTTCGCTGCGCTCAACGGCCATCCGCTGGGGAACGACGTCTGGCTGCTGGGCGTGATCGGCTTTGGCCTGCTCGCCGGCATCATCCCGCTGCACGGCTGGGTGCCGCAGGCGCATGCGAATGCCTCCGCGCCCGCCGCTGCGCTGTTTTCTGCGGTGGTGATGAAAGTGGGTCTGTTCGGGATTCTGGCGATTACGCTGACCGGCGGACAGCCGCCGCTGTGGTGGGGCGTCGTGCTGCTGGTCGCCGGAATGATTACCGCGTTCGTCGGCGGCCTGTACGCGCTGATGGAGCACAATATCCAGCGCCTGCTGGCGTACCACACCCTGGAAAATATCGGCATTATCCTGCTCGGAATGGGCGCGGGCGTGACCGGGCTGGCGCTCAATCATCCGGCGCTGATTGCCGCCGGGTTTATCGGCGGTCTGTATCACCTCGTCAACCACAGCCTGTTTAAAAGCACCCTGTTCCTCGGCGCGGGCAGCGTCTGGTTCCGCACCGGTCATCGGGATATCGAAAAGCTGGGCGGGATTGGCAAAAAGATGCCGGTGATTTCGCTGGCGATGCTGGTCGGGCTGATGGCAATGGCCGCGCTGCCGCCGCTGAACGGCTTTGCCGGGGAGTGGGTGATCTATCAGTCCTTCTTCGCGCTCGGCCAGAGCGACGCATTTATCGCACGCCTGCTCGGCCCGCTGCTGGCGGTCGGGCTGGCGATTACCGGGGCGCTGGCGGTGATGTGCATGGCGAAAGTCTACGGCGTGACCTTCCTCGGCGCGCCGCGCACCCGCGAAGCGGAAAACGCCTGCTGCGCACCCTTGTTGATGGGCATCAGCGTGGTCGCGCTGGCGCTGTGCTGTATCGCGGGGGGCGTCGCCGCGCCGTGGCTGCTGCCGCTGCTGGGCAACGCCATTCCGCTGCCGCTGACCGTGGCGAATACCACCGTCTCTCAGCCCATGATCGCGCTGCTGCTGATTGGCGCACCGCTGCTGCCGCTCGTCCTGATGCTGTTCTTCAAACGCGACCGGCTCGCCTCCCGCTCGCGCGGTGCGGCGTGGGCCTGCGGCTACGAACACGAACAGTCGATGGTCATCACCGCCCACGGTTTCGCCATGCCGGTGAAGGAGAACTTCGCCGCCGTGCTGAAGCTGCGCCACTGGCTGAACCCGGTGGGCTGGGTACCCGGCTGGCAGAGTGCCGCCGCGCCCGTATTGTTCCGCCGTCTGGCGGTCATCGAGCTGGCGGTGCTGGTGGTCATTGTGATTTCACGAGGAGCCTGACATGAGTTTGTTACTGGCCATTCTTCAGGCGCTGGTGCTGTTCGCCGCTGCGCCGCTGCTGTCGGGCATCACGCGCGTGGCGCGCGCCCGGATGCACAACCGTCGCGGGCCCGGGGTGCTCCAGGAGTACCGCGATCTCTTTAAACTGCTCTCCCGTCAGAGCGTCGCGCCGGATGCCGCAGGCTGGGTTTTCCGCCTGACGCCGTTTGTGATGGTGGGCGTCATGCTGACCATCGCCACCGCGCTGCCGGTGGTGACGGTGGCGTCGCCGCTGCCCGTGCTCGGCGATCTGATCACGCTTATCTACCTCTTCGCCATCGCCCGCTTCTTCTTTGCGATTGCGGGCCTGGACACCGGGAGCCCGTTTACCGGCATCGGTGCCAGCCGCGAGGCGATGCTCGGCGTGCTGGTGGAGCCGATCCTGCTGCTGGGGCTGTGGGTCGCCGCGCAGGTCGCGGGCTCCACCCACATCAGCTTTATCACCCACACCGTTTACCACTGGCCGGTGGCGCGCTCGATCCCGCTGGTGCTGGCGCTGTGCGCCTGCGCGTTCGCCACGTTTATTGAGATGGGCAAACTGCCGTTTGACCTCGCGGAAGCCGAGCAGGAGCTGCAGGAGGGGCCGCTTACCGAGTACAGCGGCTACGGCTTCGCGGTGCTGAAGTGGGGCATCAGCCTCAAACAGCTGGTGGTGCTGCAGATGTTTGTCGGCGTCTTCTTCCCGTGGGGGCAGATGACGCACTTCTCCGCAGGCGGTCTGGTGCTGACCGTCGTGGTTGCCGCCCTCAAGCTGCTGGTCGGCGTGCTGGTGATTGCCCTGTTTGAAAACAGCATGGCGCGCCTGCGTTTTGTGGAAACGTCGCGCATCACCTGGGCCGGTTTTGGTTTTGCATTTTTAGCGTTCGTCTCCTTGCTGGTGGCGTGATTAAAGAGAGTATTTATGTCTGAAGAAAAGAAAGGTCAGCAGTATCTCGCCGCGTTGCATCAGGCTTTCCCCGGCGTGGTGCTGGAGGAGTCCTGGCAAACCAAAGACCAGGTAACCGTCACCATTAAGGTGAACTATCTGCCGGAAGTGGTGGAGTTTCTGTACTACCAGCAGGGCGGCTGGCTGTCGGTGCTGTTCGGCAACGACGAGCGCCAGCTGTGCGGCAACTATGCGGTGTATTACGTGATGTCGATGGAGCAGGGCGAAAAGTGCTGGCTCACCGTGCGCGTCGAAGTCGACCCGGCTAAGCCGGAATACCCGTCCGTCACGCCGCGCGTGCCCGCCGCCGTCTGGGGCGAGCGCGAAGTGCGTGACATGTACGGCCTGGTGCCGGTCGGCCTGCCGGACGAGCGCCGCCTGGTGCTGCCGGACGACTGGCCGGACGAACTCTATCCGCTGCGCAAAGACAGCATGGACTACCGCCAGCGCCCGGCGCCGACCACCGATAGCGAAACCTACGAGTTTATCAACGAGCTGGGCAGCAAGAAGAACAACGTGGTGCCGATCGGGCCGCTGCACGTCACCTCTGACGAACCGGGCCACTTCCGCCTGTTCGTCGACGGCGAGAACATCATCGACGCCGACTACCGCCTGTTCTACGTCCACCGCGGCATGGAAAAGCTGGCGGAAACCCGCATGGGCTACAACGAGGTGACGTTCCTCTCTGACCGCGTGTGCGGCATCTGCGGCTTCGCCCACAGCACCGCCTACACCACCTCGGTGGAGAACGGCATGGGGATCGTGGTGCCGGAGCGCGCGCAGATGATCCGCGCCATTCTGCTGGAGGTGGAGCGCCTGCACTCGCACCTGCTGAACCTCGGCCTGGCCTGCCACTTCGTCGGCTTTGACTCCGGGTTTATGCAGTTCTTCCGCGTGCGTGAAGCGTCGATGAAGATGGCGGAGATCCTCACCGGGGCGCGTAAAACCTACGGCCTGAACCTGATCGGCGGGATCCGCCGCGACCTGCTGAAGGACGACATGATCCAGACCCGCCAGCTGGCGCAGCAGATGCGCCGCGACGTGCAGGAGCTGGTGGACATGCTGCTCAGCACGCCCAACATCGAGCAGCGCACCGTCGGCATCGGCCGCCTTGACCCGGAAATCGCCCGCGACTTCAGCAACGTCGGCCCGATGGTGCGCGCCAGCGGCCACGCCCGCGACACGCGTGCCGATCACCCGTTCGTCGGCTACGGCCTGCTGCCGATGACCGTGCACAGCGAGCAGGGCTGCGACGTCATCTCGCGCCTCAAGGTGCGCATCAACGAGGTGTTCACCGCCCTGAACATGATCGACTACGGCCTCGATAACCTGCCGGGCGGCCCGCTGATGGTGGAGGGCTTTACCTACATTCCGAACCGCTTTGCCCTCGGCTTTGCCGAAGCGCCGCGCGGGGACGACATCCACTGGAGCATGACCGGCGACAACCAGAAGCTCTACCGCTGGCGCTGCCGCGCGGCCACCTACGCCAACTGGCCAACCCTGCGCTATATGCTGCGCGGCAACACGGTTTCCGACGCGCCGCTGATCATCGGCAGTCTGGACCCGTGCTACTCCTGCACCGACCGCATGACCGTGGTCGACGTGCGCAAGAAGAAAAGCCAGGTGGTGCCGTACAAAGAGCTTGAGCGCTACAGCATCGAGCGTAAAAACTCGCCGCTGAAATAAGGACTCGCCATGTTTACCTTTATCAAAAAAGTAATCAAAACCGGCACGCAGACCAGCCGCTATCCGCTGGAGCCGATGCCGGTGGATAAAAATTTTCGCGGCAAGCCGGAGCACAACCCGCAGCAGTGCATCGGCTGCGCGGCCTGCGTCAACGCCTGCCCGTCGAACGCCTTAACGGTAGAAACGGATCTCAAAACCGGCGAGCTGGCCTGGCAGTTTAACCTCGGGCGCTGCATCTTCTGCGGCCGCTGCGAGGAGGTCTGCCCGACGGTCGCCATTCGCCTGTCGCAGGAATTCGAGCTGGCGGTGTGGAAGAAAGAGGATTTTCTGCAGCAGTCGCGCTTTGACCTGTGCAACTGCCGCGTCTGCAGGCGCCCGTTCGCCGTGCAAAAAGAGATCGACTACGCCATCGCGCTGCTGCAGCACAACGGCGACGCCCGCGCGGAGCATCACCGCGAAAGCTTTGAAACCTGCCCGGAGTGCAAGCGTCAGAAGTGTCTCCTGCCGTCCGACCGCATTGATATCACCCGCCATATGAGAGAGGCCAGCTGATGGAAAATTTACTCGGCCCGCGCGACGCTAACGGCATTCCGGTGCCGATGACGGTGGAGGAGTCCATCGCCAGCATGAAGGCGTCGCTGCTGAAAAAAATCAAACGCTCGGCCTACGTCTACCGCGTGGACTGCGGCGGCTGCAACGGCTGCGAGATTGAGATCTTCGCTACGCTGTCGCCGCTGTTTGACGCCGAGCGCTTCGGCATCAAAGTGGTGCCTTCACCACGTCATGCGGACATCCTGTTGTTTACCGGAGCCGTCACCCGCGCCATGCGCTCGCCCGCGCTGCGCGCCTGGCAGTCCGCGCCGGACCCGAAAATCTGCATCTCGTACGGAGCCTGCGGCAACAGCGGCGGCATCTTCCACGACCTCTACTGCGTCTGGGGCGGGACCGACAAAATCGTGCCGGTGGACGTCTACATTCCGGGCTGTCCGCCAACGCCCGCCGCGACGCTGTACGGCTTTGCCATGGCGCTCGGCCTGCTGGAGCAGAAAATCCACGCGCGCGAGCCGGGCGAGCTGGACAACCGGCCTGCGGCCATTCTTCACCCGGACATGGTCCAGCCGCTGCGGGTGAAGATCGACCGCACGGCGCGCAGGCTGGCGGGCTATCGCTACGGACGTCAGATTGCCGATGATTATCTGCGCCTGCTGAGCCAGGGCGACCATCAGGTGGCACGCTGGCTGGAGGCGGAAAACGATCCGCGTCTCAATGAGATCGTGGCAAACCTGAACAGCATCGTGGATGAGGCGCGTATCCGATGAGTGAAACGGTGGTGTTCAGCCAGCTGAGCCGTAAGTTTATTGATGAGAACGATGCCACGCCCGACGCGGCGCAGCAGGTGGTCTATTACAGCCTGGCGATTGGGCATCACCTCGGGGTGATTGACTGCCTGGAGGCGGCGCTGAGCTGCCCGTGGCCCGAGTACCTGGCGTGGATCGCCACGCTGGAGGAGGGCAGCACGGCGCGGCGCAAGATGGAGGGCGTGCCGAAGTACGGCGAGATCGTCATCGACGCCAACCACATTGCGATGCTCGCCAACGCTTTTGACGCGGCGCTCGCCAGGCAAACCCCCGGGCAGCAGGCGTGGAGCAAAACGCTGCTTAGCATGCTGCACGATATTCATCAGGAGAGCGCCATCTACCTGATGGTGAGGAGATTACGTGACTGACGTTTTACTGTGTGTCGGCAACAGCATGATGGGCGACGACGGCGCGGGTCCGCTGCTGGCAGAGATGTGCGCCGCGAATCCGCAGGGCAATTGGGTGGTGATTGACGGCGGCAGCGCGCCGGAAAACGACGTGGTCGCCATCCGCGAGCTGCGTCCGGAGAGGCTGTTAATCGTCGATGCCACCGATATGGGGCTCAACCCCGGCGAGATCCGCCTGATTGACCCGGACGACATCGCCGAGATGTTTATGATGACCACCCACAATATGCCGCTGAACTACCTGGTCGATCAGATTAAAGGCGACGTGGGCGAGGTGCTGTTTTTGGGGATTCAGCCGGATATCGTTGGGTTTTATTACCCGATGACGCCGCCGGTGAAGGAGGCGGTGGAACGGGTCTATTCACGGCTTGCGGAGTGGGTTGGGGATGGTGGTTTTTCTCAGCTCTGAGCAGTGCCGGGTGGCGGCTTCGCCTTACCCGGCCTACCAAACCCATCTCCCTCTCCCTGTGGGAGAGGGCCGGGGTGAGGGCAACAGGCTACTCCAGATCCCCCCCGTTACTCGCAATCACCTTCTTATACCACCAGAACGATTTCTTGCGCTTGCGGTCCAGCGTGCCGTTCCCGGCGTCGTCGCGGTCAACGTACACAAAACCGTAGCGCTTGCTCATCTCGCCCGTTGAGGCGGCCACCAGGTCGATGCAGCCCCAGGTGGTGTAGCCCATCAGCGGCACGCCGTCCTCAATCGCGTCGCCCATCGCGCGGATGTGCTCGCGCAGGTAGCTGATGCGGTAGTCGTCGTTGATCTCGCCGTTTTCATCAATGACGTCCTTCGCCCCGAGGCCGTTTTCCACCAGGAACAGCGGCTTCTGGTAGCGGTCGTACATCATGTTCATGGTGATGCGCAGGCCGAGCGGGTCGATGCCCCAGCCCCATTCGCTCACCTGAATATGCGGGTTACGCAGGGACTTCACGATGTTCGCCGCGCTGGTGTTGCCCGCGTTCATATCCGCCGACGCGCAGCGCGAGGCGTAATAGCTGAACGAGACAAAGTCGACGGTGTTTTTTAACAGCTCGTCGTCGCCGGGATCTTTCACAATCACCACGCCTTTTTCGCGGAACACGCGGGCGGAGTAGGCCGGATAGCTGCCGCGCGCCTGCACGTCGATGAAGAACAGGTTCTCGCGGTCTTTCTCCAGCGCCATCCACACGTCTTCCGGCTTGCAGGAGTAGGGGTAGAAATTGCCGCCCGCCAGCATGCATCCCACCTGGTTTTCCGGGTTTACCTCGTGGGCGATTTTGGTCGCCAGCGCGCTTGCCACCAGCTCGTGGTGCGCGGCCTGGTATTTCACCTGGTCTTCGTTTTCGCCTTCCTCAAACACCAGCCCCGCGCCGGAGAACGGGCTGTGCAGCATGATGTTGATTTCGTTGAAGGTCAGCCAGTATTTCACCAGCCCGTTAAACTCTTCAAAGCAGGTGCGGGCGTAGCGGGCGAAGAAATCGACCATCTTACGGTTGCGCCAGGAGCCGTATTCCGTCACCAGGTGCATAGGCACGTCAAAGTGGCAGAGCGTCACCAGCGGCTCGATGTTGTACTTTTTGCACTCCTCGAATACCGCGCGATAGAAGGCAATGCCCTCTTTGTTCGGCAGCGGTTCGTCGCCGTTCGGGTAGAGGCGGCTCCAGGCAATGGAGGTGCGGAACACCGTAAAGCCCATCTCCGCCATCAGGGCGATGTCCTCTTTATAGCGATGGTAAAAATCAATCGCTTCGTGGCTCGGGTAGAACTCGTCGTCACGCAGCGAAAAACGCTTTTCCTTACCGAGCTTCACCGCCAGGCGATTCGCGCCGTGGGGGATCATATCGACCGTCGTCAGTCCTTTGCCGCCTTCACGGTAAGCACCTTCACTCTGGTTGGCGGCAAGCGCGCCGCCCCATAAAAATCCTTGTGGAAAAACAGACATTCTTACCTCGCTTTCAATTTATGCTTTTGCTGCGTTGTTCTGTACCGGTGCGGTCTGCAGGGCGCGCGCTTTTTCAGCCTCATCTTCGACCGGGATATCCTCAAACCCTAAAAGCAGGGTCAGAACAAACGACAGCACCACTGCCAGCCCCATCACGCCGAACACCCAGACGATGGTCATCGGGTTCGCCGGGTCAAAGAACTGCACGCTGGTGAACAGCCCCGGTGCCGCCATCGAGTGGCTGGCAAGACCGGCTATGCCGGCGACCGCCCCGCAGATAAAACCGCTGATCAGGCTCGCAATCAGCGGACGTTTCAGGCGCACCGCCACGCCGTACAGGGCCGGTTCAGAGATCCCCGCCATAATGGCGGAGGCCGCTGCCGCCAGCGCCGTCTGGCGCAGTTCCGGGTTTTTGGTTTTCCACGCCACCGCCAGCGACGAGCCGCCGAGCGACAGGTTGGCGCCGATTTCTGACGGCATCACCATCCCTTCCTTGCCCGTTTCGGCAATGGTCTGAATGATGGTCGGCGTAAACACGCGGTGCATCCCGGTCATCACCAGCAGCGGCCAGAGCGCGCCCATGATGGCGACGGAGAGCCAGCCCAGGTAGCCGTGAATGGTGTAGACCAGCGCGGAGATGGCGCTACCGATCCAGATCCCCAGCGGGCCAATCAGCACGATGGCGAGCGGGGCGGCAATCAGCACGATCAGCATCGGCTTGAGGAAGTTTTTCGTCACCGCCGGGGTAATGCGATCCACCCAGCGTTCGATATACGACAGGCACCAGGTCATCACCAGCGCCGGGATGACGGTGTAGGTGTATTTCACCGCCGTCACCGGAATAAAGGCGAACTCAACGTGCTCGCCCTGCGCGGCTTTCGCCATCAGCTCGATAAAGCTCGGGTGCACCAGCACGCCGGCGATGGCGATGGCCAGCGACATGTTGGTTTTGAATTTCACCGCCGCCGAGGCCGCCACCATCAGCGGCAGGAAGAAGAAGGCGCCGTCGCCGATGACGGTCAGAATTGTGAGCGTCGGCGCGCCTTTTGGCAGCACGCCGGTCATCTCGAGGATCATCGCCAGCAGCTTGACCATCGAGCCGCCGATGATCGCCGGGATCAGCGGGGACATGGTGCCGATCAGCGCGTCGAGGATCCCGGCGCCAATGCGGCGTAAGGTCATCTTCTGCGGACCTTCCGGCACTGCGGGCTGCAGGTCCGTGGGCAGCAGGCTCACCACTTCGCGGTACGCCTGTGAAACCGTGTTGCCAATAATGACCTGGCACTGGTTGTCGTTGCGCACCACGCCGAGCACGCCGCTGATGCTTTTCAGTCGCGCAGCGTCGGTCAGGCTTTCGTCTTTCAGTACGAAACGCAGACGCGTCATGCAGTGGGTGACGGCGACGATGTTCTCTTTGCCGCCCAGCGCGCTGATAACGTCGTTCGCCAGCGCAGCGTAATTTTTGGCCATCGGATGTGATCCTGTTATTGTTGTGAGACATGTAGGAAACCGGTTCCACATAATCATCATGAGTTTCTGTGAATGAAACAAGATCGCTTTTTGACCATTTTTTCGTTTCGTGATGCAGATCGCAATGAGGTATCGAAAGCGTGATTTCACCGCTGCGACAATTTTTTTGCAGTGCAGTACACTGCGCTCCATCAGATTCAGACGGAATAACACTATGACCACGATGCTTGAAGTGGCGAAGCGGGCAGGCGTTTCGAAAGCCACGGTGTCCCGGGTGCTGTCGGGAAATGGCTACGTCAGCCAGGAGACCAAAGACCGGGTGTTTCAGGCCATTGAAGAGAGCGGCTATCGCCCGAATTTACTGGCGCGAAACCTGGCGACCAAACGTACCCAGACGCTGGGGCTGGTGGTGACTAACACCCTCTATCACGGCGTCTACTTTAGCGAACTCCTGTTTCACGCCGCGCGCATGACGGAAGAAAAGGGGCGGCAGCTGATCCTCGCGGACGGCAAGCACAGCGCGGATGAAGAGCGCGAGGCGATCCAGTACCTGCTCGATATGCGCTGCGACGCGGTGATTATCTATCCGCGTTTCCTGAGCGTGGAAGAGATGGATGAGATCGTCGAGAAGTGCGAGCAGCCGATTATGGTGCTCAACCGCCGCCTGCGGAAAAACAGCAGCCACTGCGTCTGGTCAGATCATAAAGCCTCCAGCCAGGAGGCGGTGTCGCAGCTGATTGCGAAAGGGCACCGGGAGATCGCGTTTATCACCGGCTCGCTGGATTCTCCCACCGGGGTTGAGCGTCTCTCCGGCTACAAGGACGCGCTGGCGCAGCACGGTATTCCGCTGCGCGAGGGGCTGATTGCGCAGGGAAAGTGGAACCCCGCCAGCGGCGCGGCGGCGGTTGCCGAACTGCTTGCGCGCGGTGAACGGTTTACGGCGCTGGTGGCGAGTAATGACGACATGGCGATCGGCGCCATGAAGCAGCTCCATGACAGCGGCGTGGCCGCACCGGACGCGGTGTCGGTGATCGGTTTCGACGACGTGGCCATCGCGCCCTACATCGTGCCGTCGCTCTCCAGCGTGCGTATTCCGGTGACGGAGATGATCAAAGAGACCATCAGCCGCCTGATCTTCATGCTCGACGGCGGTGAGTTTAAGTATCAGCAGACCTTCTCCGGCGAGCTTGTCCTGCGCGACTCCGTTATTGACGGCCCGCACCGCTGATGTCGACAGCTGTCATCGTCATAAGTGACGATGACAGCGCCGCCGTAATTTTTAAATTCACATAAAATCAATAAGTTAATTATTGGCACGGTTTATGAATATCTCCGCGCATAACTGTAATGCTGGAGAAGCAGATGAACCGTTTTATTATGGCCGATGCCAGTAAGTGTATTGGTTGCCGTACCTGTGAAGTGGCGTGCGTGGTTTCCCATCAGGCGGAGCAGGACTGCGCGTCGCTCACCCCTGACACCTTCCTGCCGCGTATCCACGTCATCAAAGGCGTGAATATTTCCACCGCCGCCATCTGTCGCCAGTGCGAAGACGCACCGTGCGCGAACGTCTGCCCGAACGGGGCGATTAAACGCGAGAAAGGCTTTGTGCACGTCATGCAGGAGCGCTGCATTGGCTGCAAAACCTGCGTGGTCGCCTGCCCGTACGGCGCGATGGAGGTGGTTGTTCGTCCGGTGGTACGCAACAGCGGCATGGGTCTGAGCGTACGTGCGGAGAAAGCCGAAGCCAACAAATGCGATCTTTGCTATCACCGCGACGCCGGTCCGGCCTGCATGGAAGCCTGCCCGACGCATGCGCTGGTCTGCGTGGATCGCGAGAAGCTTGAGCAGATGAGCGCCGAAAAGCGCCGTCGTGCGGCATTCGACACGTCGTCATCGCTGCTGTTCTGAACCGTATGTGCAGTAACGGTGTCCAGCTGCGCGTGCGGGGCAAGGTGCAGGGCGTGGGGTTTCGTCCCTTCGTTTGGCAGCTGGCGCAGGCGCTTCAGTTGACCGGCGACGTCTGCAATGATGGAGAGGGCGTGCTGGTGCGCCTCGCGGGTAATGGGGGGGCCTTTACCGCGAGGCTGCATCAGGACTGCCCACCGCTGGCACGCATTGACCACGTTGAAACGCAGCCGTTTACCTGGGCGCAGGTGCCGGAGGACTTTACCATCCGCCACAGCGCGGGCGGGGCGATGGACACGCAGATTGTCCCCGACGCCGCGACCTGTCCGGCGTGCCTGGCTGAAATGCGCGACCCCGGCGAGCGCCGATATCGCTATCCGTTTATCAACTGCACCCACTGCGGACCGCGGTTTACCATTATCCGCGCGATGCCCTATGACCGTCCGGCCACGTCAATGGCCGCATTTCCCCTCTGCGTGCCGTGTGAGACGGAATACCGTAACCCGGCTGACCGCCGCTTTCACGCCCAGCCGGTAGCCTGCCCGGACTGCGGGCCAGCGCTGGAATGGCGTGCGGGCGACATCACCGTTTCCCGTGAGGCTGCGCTGAGCGCGGCGGTGGCGATGCTGAAAAGCGGCGGCATAGTCGCGGTCAAAGGGCTGGGCGGTTTTCATCTCGTCTGCGACGCGCGTAATCCGCAGGCGGTCGCGACGCTTCGGGCACGCAAGCAGCGTCCCGCGAAGCCGCTGGCGGTGATGATCCCGAATGCGGACGGCGTGCCGGAGGCGATCCAGACGCTGTTACGCTCCTCCGCAGCGCCGATTGTGCTGACCCCAAAAGCCTCGCTACCCGGATTTCCCGAAGGGATTGCACCCGGGCTCGATTGTATTGGCATCATGCTTCCCGCTAATCCGCTGCAACACCTGCTGATGATTGACTGCCGGCGCCCGCTGGTGATGACTTCCGGCAACCTCAGCGGCAGACCGCCTGCCATGACCAACCAGCAGGCGCTGGATGAGCTCGGCGACGTCGCGGACGGCTTCCTGCTGCACAACCGCGATATCCTGCAGCGGATGGATGATTCGGTGATGGATCGCGACGGCGCGATGCTTCGCCGCGCGCGCGGTTTTGTGCCCGATGCCGTCGCGCTGCCTGCGGGTTTTGAGAATATCCCCGCCATGCTATGCACCGGCGCGGAGATGAAAAACACCTTCTGCCTGGTGCGTGGGAGCCAGGCGGTGCTGAGCCAGCATTTTGGCGATCTCGGTGACGAGGGTGTCGAAGCGCAGTGGCGCGGCGCGCTATCGCTGATGCAGAAAATTTACGCCTTTCAGCCGGATCGCGTGGTGTGTGACGCCCATCCGGGTTATCACACACAACGGTGGGCGCAGGCGCAGGGGCTGCCGGTCGAAACCGTACTGCACCATCACGCCCATGCGGCGGCGTGCCTGGCGGAGAACGGCTGGCCGCTCGACGGCGGAGACGCGATTGCCCTGACGCTGGACGGGATCGGCATGGGCGAGAACGGCGCGCTGTGGGGCGGGGAGTGCCTGCGGGTGAACTATCTCGCGTGCGAGCGTCTGGGCGGGCTGCCTGCCGTTGCGCTGCCGGGGGGCGACCTGGCGGCGCGGCAGCCGTGGCGTAATTTACTCGCCCATTGCCTGGCGTTTGTCCCTGACTGGCAGCAGTATCCGGAAACGCGCGCGGTTCAGCGTGAAAACTGGCCGCTGCTGGCAACGGCGATCCGGCGCGGCATCAACGCGCCGCAGGCCTCGTCCTGTGGCCGCCTGTTTGATGCGGTCGCCTGCGCGCTGGGTATTGAAACCCAATCCTGGGAAGGTGAAGCGGCCTGCCGGCTGGAAGCGCTGGCGGCGCAGTGCGCGGGCGTCGACCATCCGGTGACGCTGGACGTGGATAACCTCGCGCAGTTCTGGCAGCAGTGGCTGAGCTGGCAGGCGGAATCCTGCCAGCGCGCGTGGGCGTTTCACGACGCGCTGGCAAAAGGGCTGGCGCAACTCGCCGCACGCCATGCCCGACGCCTGTCGCTGTCGACAATCTGTCTCAGCGGCGGCGTGCTGCACAACCGTCTGCTGCGCGCGCGCCTGGGTCATTATCTTTCTGACTTTACGCTTCTTTTTCCTTCGCGCCTGCCCGCAGGTGACGGAGCGATCTCCTTCGGGCAGGCGGCGATCGCCGCTGCCCGGTCATGTACACAAAGGACTTAAAATGTTACGACTCTTACGCAATGAACCTCGCGCCGCGCTTCTGCTGCTGGCTCTGGTAATGGCAAACCTGCTGGCCTGGGGATGGGCATGGCACGCTTTTAGCGGCAGCACGGCGCTGATGGCCGCCAGCCTGCTGGCGTGGTGCTACGGGCTGCGTCACGCGGTGGACGCTGACCACATCGCGGCGATTGATACCGTGACGCGTAAGATGATGCAGCAGGGCAAACGTCCTTCCGGCGTGGGGGCGTGGTTCTCGCTGGGGCACTCCACCATCGTGGTGCTGGCCTCTATTGCTATCGCCGCGACCGCGACGGCGTTTCAGAAAAACATGGAATGGTTTCACGAAACCGGCAGCCTGATTGGCACCGCCGTTTCCGCCACCTTCCTGCTGGCGATGGCGCTGGTGAACATGGTGATCCTGCGCGGCGTCTGGCGCAGTTTTCAGGTGCTGAAACAGGGCAGGCCCGTGCAGGGCGACATCACGCTCCCTGCCCAGGGCGGCGTCATGAACTGGCTGTTTGGCAAAACCTTCCGCCTGGTGAATAAAAGCTGGCAGATGTACCTGGTCGGTTTCCTGTTTGGCCTCGGCTTTGACACGGCCACCGAGATTGGCGTGCTGGGGATCTCTGCCGCCAGCGCGTCAAGCGGGATGTCGGTGTGGTCAATCATGGTCTTCCCGGCGCTCTTCGCCAGCGGCATGGCGCTGGTGGATACTCTCGATAACCTGCTGATGGTCGGCGCCTACGGCTGGGCGTTCAACAAGCCGCAGCGCAAGCTCTACTACAACATGACCATCACCGGCACCTCCGTGGTGGTGGCGCTGTTTATCGGCGGGCTGGAAGCGCTGGGTCTGCTGATGGACAAATTTGCCCTCAGCGGCGGCGTGTGGGATATGATTGGCACGGTAAACGACAATCTGGGCAACGCCGGGTTTGTGGTGGTGGGGCTGTTTGTCGCCTGCTGGCTGATCTCCATGGTCAACTACCGCTGGCGCGGCTACGACGCGCTGGTGGTACGTTCCTGAACCGGCTCCTGCACGGCGCAACCTCCGCGACTTCCTCAATGGCTGGCGCATAGCGGCATACCGATAAAAAGATGCTGAAAATATAGGACTTTTGCGGAATTAAATATATTCCGCATTCTTCGCTTGTGTGAAATAACGAGAAAGATAATTGAGTTATTTATAAAAATTCGCCATGATTCGCCTCCTGCTGATGATGTCTTTTCAGACTGAGTCGGCTGCCAATAATAAAGCTGGATGATGTTTTTAATCTGTTTCAGATTAAAGTATTTACGAAAATAATAAATAAGGGATTGATAGCGATGATATATCTACTTTGCATTTATTTGATGAATAGAATACGTAAAAAAAAGCCCCGGAATATCGGGGCGGTGAATAATAAAATCCAAAGATTAAGACAGCGTAGACTTGCTGTTGGCCGGGTAAACGAAGCGCCGCCCGGCAAAAGGAGGGTTAAGCAGGTAACAGTTTCAGCAGAGCGAAAGCCTCCTTCATCCGGTCTTCACTAACCACAAAAGCGCGAATCTGACCCTCGTTATCCGCGCCGCGCGCGACCATTCCCTGCGGTTCGAGGGTAATTTGCCAGTTCAGATCCTGACGCTGCGTTTCACCGGAAAGATGCAGCGGTAATTCCGGCGTTTTGACTTTAATCAGCATGGCGGGTAATTTCAGCGGCGCGCTGCCGCCGAGAAGATTTTTCGCCAGATACATCGCACTTAATTGAATTGGCTGTAAAAAGGGCAGTACCTGACCGTTAATTTCAGCGCAGTCACCTAACGCGTAAATATCAGGTTGCGTGGTTTGCAGGTAGCTATTTACCTTCACGCCACGCTGTATTTCGGCGCCTGCGCGATGCGCCAGCGCGGTTTCCGGCCGCAGGCCCGTTGCGGCAACCACGACATCCACCTCAACGCTGCGGCTGCGGTCGAGCGTGGCACGAATGCCGCCTTCGGTTTTGCTCAGGCTTTGCAGCTGCGATTTCAACAGCAGATGCACCCCCATGTCGGTCAGGCGATGCTGTAAGCGACTGCTTACTTCTGCGGGCATCAGCGACGACAGAATGCTCGCCGCATGGTCGACCAGAGTCACGGATTTACCCGCCCGGCAGAAATCCATCGCCAGCTCGGTGCCTATCAGCCCGCCACCAACAATCATTACCCGCTGCGCGTCGCGAAGCGCCGTTTCGCTGGCCTGATACTCCTGCTGGCTGTTGAGGGTGATCGTCAGCTCGCGGCCTTCAACCGGCGGCACAAACGCAGAGGCACCCGTGGCCAGCACCAGCCTGTCGTACTGCCAGGTTTTCTCTTTTGCTTTCACCACGTGGGCGGCAGCGTCGATGTCGGTGACCCAGGTGTACGGGAACAGACGCAGGTTAAACTGTTCTGCGAACTCCCCCGCCGTCTGGCGGGTGAGGTCCTCGGCGCGCTGATTCTGGCTAATGACGTGGCTCAGATCGGGCTTGTTGTACTCGTCCATGCTGTCGGCGGCGATCACCGTCAGCGGTACGCTGGCGTCCTGCTTGCGGATGTTTTTCACCAGCTGGCGGGCGGCAAAGCCCGAGCCGATGATGACGATACCGTTGTTCATTTTGCCTCCGTACCCAGTTCGTCAAAGACGTCTTTCCCGAGTGAACATTCCGGGCAGAGGAAGTTGTCCGGCACGTCACTCCACGGCGTTCCCGGCGCAACGTCCTGCAGCGGCTCGCCCAGCGCCGGGTCGTAAATCCACTGGCAGACGCTGCACTGCATGCGCGGTCCGGGATCGGCGGCTGCGGCGGCACAGGCGCAGGTTTCCTGCTGTGCGGTTGGTTTTGCCGCTACTTCCGGCAGCGGAGCGAGCGCCCACTGGCGGGCAATGTCGCGACCATGCTGGCGGCAGATCTCCAGCGCGTCGATATCAGGGCGCCATTTGGCCTTCAGGCTCATGGACATCTCAAAACCCGCATCCTGTAAACGGGTGGAGAGACGGTCTACCGCGCCGCCGCTCCAGCCGTGGGAGCCAAAGGCGCTGGCGCGCTTGTTGCGAAAACGCAGTCCGGTCATCTCTTCCACCAGACCGGCAATTTTCGGCATCATCACGTTGTTCATGGTGGAGGTGCCCACCAGCACGCCCTTAGAGCGGAAGACGTTGGTCAATACCTCGTTCTTATCGCTGCGCGCCACGTTGAAGATTTTCACCGCCACGTTGGGGTCCACTTCGTTGATGCCCTGGGCAATGGCGTCCGCCATCATGCGGGTGTTGTTGGACATGGTGTCGTAGAAAATAGTGATGCGGTCTTCCTGATAGTCCGCCGCCCACTTCAGGTACAGCTCGACTATCTGGGTGGGATTTTCACGCCACACCACGCCGTGGGAGGTGGCAATCATCTCCACCGGCAGGTTAAAACCGAGGATTTCGGTGATTTTTGGCGTCACCAGGCGGCTGAACGGGGTCAGGATGTTGGCGTAGTAGCGCTGGCACTGCTCGAACAGCTCGGTCTGGTCCACTTCGTCATTGAACAGGCGCTCGTCGCAGTAGTGCTGGCCGAAGGCGTCATTGCTGAACAGCACCGCGTCGCCGGTCATGTAGGTCATCATGCTGTCCGGCCAGTGCAGCATCGGGGTTTCCACGAAGATCAGCTGCTTGCCGTTGCCGATATCCAGCGCGTCGCCGGTTTTCACGGTGTGGAAATCCCACTCCGGATGGTGGTGGTGGCCGTTGATCGAGTCGATGGCGTTGGTGGTGCAGTAGATCGGCGTGTTCGGGATGTAAGACATCAGCTCGGTCAGCGCGCCAGCGTGGTCCTCTTCCGCGTGGTTGATGATGATGTAGTCGATGGCGTCCAGGTCGATTTCACTGCGCAGGTTCTGCACGAACTCGCGGCTGAACTTGTGATCGACGGTATCGATCAGCACGTTTTTACCTTCGCGGATGAGATAGCTGTTGTAGCTACTGCCGCGCAGCGTTTTGTATTCCGTCCCGTGGAAATCGCGCACTTCCCAGTCACGTTGACCCACCCAATGAATGTTATTTTTAACCAGAATAGACATAGCAACCTCTACGTAATACAGCATTTTCAAATAAGATGGTTTGCCTATATCAAGTTGCGTGCCAGTTTTTAATTTATTGATTTTACTTAATTAATATTTTTATGATCCGTAATGGGTAGTCATTATGACTATCAAAATTAGTGTCAATATGACAATATTCATTGTCAAAATGACAGCGAGGTCACTATGAGCTTTTCCGTAGACGTGCTGGCGAAGATCGCCATTGAGCTGCAGACCGGTATCGGCCATCAGGACCGCTTTCAACGGCTGATCTCCACGCTGCGCCACGTGCTTGAGTGCGATGCGTCCGCGCTGCTGCGCTACGAAGGGCGGCAGTTTATTCCGCTGGCTATCGACGGGCTGGCGAAGGACGTTCTCGGACGGCGATTTACCCTTGAGGGCCATCCGCGTCTGGAAACTATCGCCCGTGCGGGTGACGTGGTGCGCTTCCCGGCGGACAGCGATCTGCCCGACCCGTACGACGGGCTTATTCCCGGACAGGAGAGCCTGAAGGTGCACGCCTGTATCGGCCTGCCGCTGTTTGCCGGACAAAACCTGATCGGCGCGCTGACCCTCGACGGCCTGTCGCCGGACCAGTTCGACACCTTTAGCGACGAAGAGCTGCGCCTGATTGCCGCCCTGGCCGCCGGGGCGCTGAACAATGCCCTGCTGATTGAACAGCTGGAGAGCCAGAACATTCTTCCCGGCAGCCCGGCGGCGTTTGAGCAGGTGACGCACACGGAGATGATCGGCCTTTCTCCGGGCATGGCGCAGCTCAAAAAAGAGATTGAGATTGTCGCCGCCTCAGATTTGAACGTGCTGATCTTCGGGGAAACCGGCACCGGTAAGGAGCTGGTGGCGAAGTCCATTCACGAAGCGTCGCCGCGCGCGGTGAACCCGCTGGTGTACCTCAACTGCGCCGCGCTGCCGGAAAGCGTGGCGGAAAGCGAGCTGTTTGGTCACGTAAAAGGGGCGTTTACCGGGGCCATCAGCAACCGCAGCGGCAAGTTCGAAATGGCCGATAACGGCACGCTGTTCCTGGATGAAATCGGCGAGCTCTCCCTGTCGCTGCAGGCCAAGCTGCTGCGCGTGCTGCAGTACGGCGACATCCAGCGCGTGGGGGATGACCGCAGCCACAGAGTGGATGTTCGCGTGCTGGCGGCCACCAACCGTGACCTGCGTGAAGCGGTGCTGGCAGGGCAGTTCCGCGCCGACCTGTTCCATCGCCTGAGCGTGTTCCCGCTTACCGTGCCGCCGCTGCGCGAGCGCGGGGACGACGTGGTGCTGCTGGCGGGCTTTTTCTGCGAGCAGTGCCGTCTCAGGATGGGGCTTTCCCGCGTGGTGCTGAGCCCGGGTGCGAGGGCGCATCTGCTGAGCTACGGCTGGCCGGGCAACGTGCGCGAGCTGGAGCATGCGATCCACCGCGCGGTGGTGCTGGCGCGGGCGACGCGTTCGGGTAATGAAGTGGTGATCCACGCGCGGCATTTTGCGCTGCAGGATGAAACCGCACCGGCAATCGCCCAGGCTCTACCAGAAACGGTGGATGAAAATCTGCGCGAAGCCACTGAGGCGTTTCAGCGTCAGATGATTACCCGCGCGCTGGAGCAGAATAACCGCAGCTGGGCGGCGTGCGCGCGGGCGCTGGAGATGGACGTCGCCAACCTGCACAGGCTGGCGAAGCGTCTGGGACTGAAGGGTTAGATAATCCCGGCCTGATAGAAATCCTGCAGGTTGATGGCGCCGCACAGCCTGCCGGAATCATCCACCACCGGTGCGGCGGTGATTTTGCGCTTCATCAGCACCTCTTTGGCTTCAATGGCGCGGCTCTCGGCGTTGAGCGTCAGCCCGCCTTTGGTCATGGCGTCCGACACGTTGGTTTCCAGCCTGCCGCCGCCCACCAGCCAGCGGCGCAGGTCGCCGTCGGTGAACACGCCCTTAACGCTCCCGCCGTCATCGCAGACCGCTACCAGCCCCAGACCGGTGCGGCTGAGCTCCAGCATCGCGTCCATGACGCTGGTATCGAGTTTGACCTGCGGAATGGCATCGTCGGTGCGCATCAGGTGGTGAACCTTGTTGAGCAGGCGTGCGCCGAGCGCGCCCGCCGGATGCGAACGGGCGAAATCTTCTTCGTTAAAGCCGCGCGCCTGCATCACCGCCATTGCCAGCGCGTCGCCCATCATCAGGGTGTTAACGGTGCTGGAGGTCGGAGCGAGGTGCATCGGACAGGCTTCACGCTCAACGGAAATATCCAGCGTCGCCTTGGCGGCCAGCGCCAGCGGCGAGCGGGATTTCCCGGTCATCGCCAGCAGGGCGACCGATTTTTCCTGCAGGCGCGGAATAATCAGGTCCAGCTCTTTGGCCGAACCGGAGTAGGAGATAAACAGCATCACGTCGCGGCTTTCAATCATCCCCAGATCGCCGTGCAGCGCCTCTGCCGGATGCACGAAGAACGCCGGAGTGCCGGTGCTGGCGAGGGTCGCGGCAATCTTTTTGCCGATATGGCCGGATTTACCGATGCCCGCCACGATCACTTTGCCTTCGCAGTGGATAATGGTGTTGGCGGCGCGGACAAAATCCTCGCCCAGACGTTCCGGCAGGCGGCTGGCTTCCTGCAGTTCCAGCATCAGCGTCTGGCGGCCCGTTTCTAACAGAAAATCACTCATCTCTCTCTCCGGTTACGATCACGTCGATTCCTTTCTCTTCCAGCGCTTTCTTGAACGCCGGGTCGATACCCGCGTCGGTAATCAGCTTATCAACGCTTTCAAGGCTACAGACAATGTTGGGGCTTTTGCGGCCAAACTTCGACGAGTCTGCCATCAAAATCACTTCCCGCGCGGCGTTGCACATGGCTTTACTGACGCTGAACACCTCGTTGAACGTCGTAACGCCTGCGTTCAGGTCGATGCCGTCGGTGCCCATAAAGAGTTTATCAAAGCTGAAGTGGTCGAAGGCATTCTCCGCCAGCTGGCCGTGAAACGACGCCGATTTTTTGCGGAAGGTGCCGCCGGGCATCAGGATGGTCTGCTCGCTGTCGAACTCCGACAGGGCGTTGACGATGTGCAGGCTGTTGGTCATCACCGTGATGTTGTTAAAGCGGCTGAGCAGCGGGATCATCTGCAGGACGGTGCTGCCTGCATCCAGAATGATGGAATCGCCATCGTGGATAAATTTGACTGCGGCTTCGGCAATCAGCGCTTTCTGGTGGGTATTGATCAGCGTTTTGTGGTCGATAGGCGGGTCCGCTTCGTCCTTATTGAGCACCACGCCGCCGTAGGTTCGAATGACGGCGCCAGAGTTTTCGAGCAATACCAGGTCCTTGCGTATTGTCGTGCCGGTGGTGTCAAAGTAGTGGGCCAGATCCTCTACCGAGCATTTTCCCTGCTTTTGCAGATGCTCGAGAATGGCCGCCTGCCGCTGACGAGGTTTCATAGGCGCTTCGTTCCTTAGGTTGCGAAATGATAATTTCGCAAGTCTATAGCTTTCACAACGAAATTATCCATGTTTCAGATTAAGCGCTAATGATAGTGCATTCTGACAGAGTGGATCATGGGGAAAGATCACATCAGGCCGTAATTCCTGCAGCGAAATGCCGTTGATTGCCTGGATTTTCACCGGTCGGGCAAAGACGGTCATGCCGCGCATGATGAGGGAATCGCAGACGTGATTGTTTTCATCCAGCGCAACGGCGACGACGACTCGCGGTTTGAAGCGTCCGCCGGAACGCCCGACCCCGACGCGACCTTTCTGACACAGCGCGTCAAACGCGCGGTTAAACTGGTGGATCTGCCAGCCGCCAAACGCCATCTGGCAGATCCAGGCGAGGGCGGCGAGGGTGATAAGTGTTGTTACCATGTTGGCTCCTTATTTTTCCCCTCACCCCGTCCCTCTCCCCAAAGGGGCGAGGGGGAAAAGGCTGCACCTGACCGTCCCCTCTCCCCTCCGGGGAGAGGGTTAGGGTGAGGGGGAACAAACCGCTCGATCAGAACATCACCTGCCCGCCGGTGACGTTAATCGACTGCCCGGTGCAGTACGAGGCTTTCGGGCTGGCGTAAAACAGCAGCATGTTCAGCACGTCCTGATAATCGCACCCGCGCTTCAGCGGCACTTTATCGATGTAGTACTGCTCCACTTCCTCAGCCTTGATGCCGAGCTTGGTGGCGTACTGCGGCAGCAGGGACTGGAACATCGGCGATTTCAGCAGGTTGCCCAGCATCAGCGAGTGCACGGTAATGCCGTACTCGGCCAGATCCAGCGCCAGAGACTGCGTCAGCCCCACGCCGCCAAACTTCGCCGCGCTGTAGCCGGAGTTATGCTTGCTGCCCACTTTCCCCGATTTGGAGTTGATCTGAATGATGCGCCCCTGAATGCCGTCGCGGATCATCAGACGGGAAAACTCGCGGGCGCAGAGGAAATAGCCCACCAGATTCACCTGCAGCGAGCGGTCAAAGTCCCCCAGCTCGAAATCGCTGATAAAGGCCGCTTTCGCAATCCCCGCGCTGTAGACCAGCAGGTCGGTACGCCCAAAAATCTCGTCCACGCCGCGGGCCAGCGCCATCACGCTCTGCTCGCTGGTGGCGTCGGCGCCAAACCCGTACGCCATCCCTTCACCAAACTCGGTGTTAATGGTGTCCGCCACCCGGGCGGCTTTTTCACTCTGAATGTCCACTACCGCCACGCGGTAGCCCTCTGCGGCAAGCCCACGGCAGAGGAACTCGCCTAAGGTTTGTCCTCCACCAATGACAACGGCAACCTGACTCATGTGTTTCTCCTTAATTACGCAACAAATTTTAACGTGCAGCCTGGGGTGACAGCCTGCGGAACCGGGCCCGCCACGTGAACCGTGCCGGGATATTCGGCCTGCGGCTGGCCGTCGAAACGCAGGGTGATGTGGCCCAGCTCGCGCAGGTTTTGCTCGGCCACGTCGCCGACGGCGGTCACGGCATAGCGCGCCTCGCCCAGCTCCAGCTGGCTCCCGGCCTTCAGCTCGCCCTTCAGCTCGCCGTGACAGTGGATAAAGCAAAACTCTTCGATATCCGCCGGGGCGCCTTCGCGGAAGGTGATCAGCATCTGGTCGCTCAGCGCATCCGCCGCGCTCTGGCCGATGCGGGTAATGGTGGTCTGGTAAATCACGGTCATCGCAGGAACCTCTTATTGATAAATAAAGCCGGAGACAAACCAGGCAATCAGCACCGTCGGCGCGCCCGTCAGGAAGCGACTGACCAGCACCGACGGCACGCCCACGCGCACGGTGTCCTGGCGCGCTTCGGCCAGCGACAGCCCTACGGGGATGAAATCGCACGCCGCCTGGGCGTTAATGGCGAACAGGGCGGGCAGGGCGAGGTGCGGGGGAATGTTCCCCAGACCAATCTGCACGCCAATCAGCACGCCGATCACCTGAGCGATCACCGCGCCCGGGCCGAGGAACGGCGACAGCAGCGGGAAGGAGCAGATCAGCGCCAGCGTCACCAGCCCGAGCGGGTGGCTGGCGAGCGGGGCGAGGCCGTGAGCAATCCAGTCGCCCAGGCCGGACGCCATGATGATGCCGATCAGCGCCGAGACGAACGCCATAAACGGCAGGATGGTTTTCAGCACCGTGTCGATGGTGTCGCGCCCGGACTGGAACAGCACCGCCACGGCGGAACCCATGCCCATCCCGACCTTCGCCAGCAGGCCGTCGCTCTGCTCGGTGATTTTCTTGCTGGTGTCGTACTCGCGCGGGGCCGCTTTTTGCGGCGCGGCAGTACCATTCACCAGAGTGATGTTGTCCTCCTTCACGCCTGAGACATAAATGTCCTCAAGGATGTACTGCGCCAGCGGGCCGGATTTTCCGGTGGAGTGAATATTCACCGTCGGAATGCGGCGCTTCGGATAGATACCGCAGCGCAGCGTGCCGCCGCAGTCGATCACCGCCACGCCGATTTCCGCTTCCGGCGGCTCGCCCTCCTTGAAGCCGTCGACCGCTTCCCAGCCGGTTAGCTCGCGCAGCCTGTCGACGATCGCCGGGCGCGTGCCTGCGGTGATGTAGACGATCTTTTTGCCTTCGGTGGCGTCGAACTCCAGCGGGCCGCCCCAGCCGCCCGTGCCTTTCTCAATGCGGATCCGGTTCATGCTGTGGCTCCTGAAAGATGGACTTTCTGTTCAAGCTGGATGCCCATTTTTTTCTCAAAAATGGCGGTGGTGAGGTCGGTCACCCAACCGCGGAAGAAGTTGGTGACCAGGCCAACCAGCAGGTAGCTCACCGCCAGCGGGCCGAGCGGCAGGCCAAGGGTGGTGAGACCGCTGGCGATCCCGAGATAGACGAACAGCTCGCCGGGGTTAATGTGCGGGAACAGGCCGTTCATGGAATGGCAGCTGTAGGAGGCGGCGGCGTAGTAGCTCGGCTTGTACTTTTCCGGCATGAAGCGACCGAGGCTTAAGGTCATCGGGTTACAGAACACGAAGGTGCCGATGAACGGCAGTACCAGGTAGCGGGACAGCGGATTACCGGCACAGCGCTGAGCGAAGCGTTCGATGCGCTGCTGGCCGATAAAGTTAATCAGCGCGTTCATGATCACCAGCAGGCTGATCAGCAGGGGCAGGATCCCGGTCACCATGCCGGTGAACACTTCTCCGCCTTTCTGAAACAGCCCGATGAACCACTCGGCGCCGTGGGTGATGGTTTCTATCATTCTTCTCTCCTGTGAGGCTTTTTTGTTTTTGTGTTGCGGGGCTAATAATAATCACTTTGAAAGGTTTTAAAGTGTTAGTTAGATCTCACAATGAAAGAAAAATGGATTATTTTGAAAGTTTATTGATGGGGTCAATGATATTCGGTGGAAAAAAGGGCGGATTTGCGTGGGGGAGGCGCGTACCGCTTCCTTGAGGTGTTGCGAATGCTTTACCATACTGGGTTCTTATCGAACCCGTTAAATGGATGTCTCATGTTCAAGCGTCGTTATGCAGCGCTGTTGCCTGCGCTTATTCTGCTGTCTGCCTGTAGTAGCAAACCTAAGACCGAAGCCGTTCAGCAAACGGCGGGCGCGCCTTCCGGAGGATTCCTGCTGGAGCCGCAGCACAATATGATGCAGATGGGCGGCGACTTCGCGAATAACCCGGCGGCCGAGCAGTTCATCGATAAAATGGTGAGCAAGCACGGCTTTGACAGACAGCAGCTGCACGAAATTTTGTCTCAGGCCAAGCGACTGGACTACGTGCTGCGCCTGATGGACAGGCAGGCTCCAACCGCCCAGGTGCCGAGCGGGCCGAACGGCGCGTGGCTGCGCTACCGCAAACAGTTTATTACCCCAGACAACGTGCAAAACGGCGTGGTGTTCTGGAATCAGTATGAAGACGCGCTCAACCGCGCGTGGCAGGTGTACGGCGTACCGCCGGAAATCATCGTCGGGATTATCGGCGTGGAAACCCGCTGGGGCCGCGTGATGGGTAAAACCCGCATCCTGGACGCGCTGGCGACGCTCTCCTTTAACTATCCGCGCCGCGCGGAGTATTTCTCTTCCGAGCTGGAAACCTTCCTGCTGATGGCACGCAGCGAGCAGGACGATCCGCTCGATCTGAAAGGGTCGTTTGCCGGCGCGATGGGCTACGGCCAGTTTATGCCGTCCTCCTATAAACAATATGCCGTCGACTTTAACGGGGATGGTCATATCAACCTGTGGGATCCGGTGGATGCCATCGGCAGCGTGGCGAACTACTTCAAAGCGCACGGCTGGGTGCCGGGCGGCCAGGTGGCGGTGCAGGCGAACGGTCAGGCGCCTGGGCTGGAAAACGGCTTCAAAACCAAATACAGCGTTGCGCAGCTGACGGTGGCGGGCTTAACACCGACTCAGCCGTTGGGCAATGTCGATCAGGTAAGTCTGTTGCGTCTGGATGTCGGGACGGGCTATCAGTACTGGTACGGCATGCCGAACTTCTACGCCATCACCCGCTATAACCACAGTACCCACTATGCGATGGCCGTATGGCAGCTGGGGCTGGCGGTATCGCAGGCCCGCGTGCCGGCAGCGTCTCCGTTTAGTCAGTAAGTCATCTTATTCCCCCTCTCCCTGTGGGAGAGGGCTGGGGTGAGGGCACCCGCGCGCACCTATTTCCTGCAGAAACATTTCGCCACACTCCCTTTTCAAACCCGCCATTTACATCTTAACTGTCTTTTATTATTGTTATGTTATAACATTTAATGCGGTGTCGACATGTCAACGTCCCTTTTTTCTCTGTCTGCTCTGGTTCGGCTTTTGCTGGCGCTGGTGCTGGTTGTCTTTATCGGGCTGGCCGTGCGCTGGGCGGTGGCATTGCCATGATTATGATGAATGAACTGGTCGCGGGATATGAACGTCAGCCCGTTACGCGGCCCCTTTCGGGCACGATTGAGCGCGGAAGCATGACCGCCATTATCGGCGCTAACGGCTGCGGGAAATCCACGCTGCTGAAAACGCTGGCGGGATTTATTCCTCCCGTCAGCGGCGGCTTCCGCTGGCAGGGTAAGCGGCCGGTAATCGGCTGGCTGGCACAGCGTCACGCGCTGGAGGCGCAGTTTCCGCTGACCGTACAGGACGTGGTAAGCATGGGCTGCTGGCCGTGCATGTCGCTTTTTTCCGGGTTTCGTCGCGAAACGCGGTTGCGCATTGCCAGCGCGCTTGAGCGCGTCGGGCTTGAGTCCATGGCGTTATCCACCATCGATGAACTCTCCGGCGGTCAGTTTCAGCGCATGCTCTTTGCCCGCGTCCTGGTGCAGCAGGCGCCGCTGGTGATGCTGGATGAACCCTTTACCGGAGTCGATGAAGCTACCTGCAACGTGCTGATGGATTTGATGCTGGAGATGTATATGCAGGGGCAAACGCTGCTCGCGGTACTGCACGACAGCGAGCGCGTGTCGCGCCATTTCCCGCAGACGCTGCGGCTGGATGCTGACGTTCCCCAGTGGAAAACCGAGCGGGTGAGGGTGGCATGATCTGGCATCTCTTTTTTCAGCCGTTCATTGAGTACGGCTTTATGCGTCGCGCGCTGGTGGTTTGCCTGGCGCTCTCGGTCAGCACCACCGCGCTCGGCGTGTTTCTTCAGCTGCGTCGGATGAGCCTGATGGGCGACGCCCTTTCTCACGCCATTTTGCCGGGTGTCGCCGTGGGGTATTTGCTTAGCGGTATGTCGCTGCTGGCGATGAGTATTGGCGGTTTTATCGCGGGAATTACCGTGGCGCTGCTGGCCGGTCTGGTCAGTCGACGCACGCCGCTGAAAGAAGATGCCAGCTTTGCCGGGTTTTATCTCGGCTCGCTGGCGCTGGGGGTCACGCTGGTGTCGCTTCGCGGGTCGAATGTCGATCTGCTGCATCTGCTGTTTGGCTCCATCCTCGCCGTGGACAACGACGCCGCGCTGTTCGTCACGGGCGTTTGCATGTTCACCCTTATCACGCTGGCGCTGTTTTATCGCGGGCTGGTGACAGAAGCGTTTGATACCGCCTGGCTGCAGGTGAACGCCCGCTGGCTGCCTGGCCTGCTGCACGGACTGTTTCTGGCGCTGCTGGTGCTTAACCTGGTGGCCGGTTTTCAGGTGCTCGGCACGCTGATGGCCGTCGGGCTGATGATGCTTCCGGCCGTGGCAGCCCGCTGCTGGGTGCGTACGTTACCTGCCTTACTCCTGATGGCGGGTATCAGCGGTATCTTCTGCGCATGGCTGGGGCTGAGCCTCTCCTGGGCGATGAGTCTGCCGGCAGGGCCGTCCATCGTGCTCACCGCCAGCGTGCTGTTCTTTATTTCCATTTTACTGGGTACGCGAAGCAGGCTCGCTGGCAGCCTGCGGGCGTATTTTTAACGCAAGGGGAAACGATGAAACGTACGGGATTTGTAGTGGCGCTCGCGCTGGGGATGATGTCGCACGGCGTGATGGCGAAAACGCTGAATGTGGTGACCAGCTTTTCGATACTGGGGGATATCACGCAGGAGGTGGGAGGCGACCATGTGAACGTGACGACGCTGGTCGGGCCGGACGGCGATCCGCATACCTTCGAACCGTCGCCGAAAGACAGCGCGGCCCTGAGCAAGGCTGATGTGGTGGTGGTGAACGGCCTGGGGCTGGAAGGCTGGCTTGATCGTCTGGTGAAAGCCTCCGGGTTCAAAGGGCAACTGGTTGTCGCCTCAACTGGGGTCAAAACCCACACGCTTGAGGAAGATGGAAAGACTGTGACCGATCCGCACGCGTGGAACAGCGCGGCGAACGGGGCGCTCTATGCGCAAAATATTCTGAACGGGCTGGTGAAAGCCGATCCGCAAGATAAAGCGGCGCTCGAGGCTACCGGTAAGCCGTATATCGCGCAGCTGACGCAACTGGATAACTGGGCCAAAACGCGCTTTAGCCAGATCCCGCCGGCGAAGCGTAACGTGCTGACCAGCCATGACGCGTTCGGCTATTTCAGCCGCGCTTACGGCGTGACGTTTATGGCGCCGCAGGGGCTGTCGTCTGAGAGCGAAGCCAGCGCGGCGCAGGTCGCCGAGATTATCAATCAGATTAAAGCCGACGGCGTGAAAACCTGGTTCATGGAGAATCAGCTCGATCCGCGTCTGGTGAAACAGATTGCGTCGGCGACGGGCGCACAGCCCGGGGGTGAGCTTTACCCCGAAGCGCTGTCGGCAAAAGGTGGGGTGGCAGACACCTACGTTAAGGCGTTTCGCCACAATGTGAACACCCTCGCTGACAGCATGAAATAACCTTTCCACCGCCGGTGCGTCCGTACCGGCTTTTTTCTGAAGCCCCCTCGTAAAACCTGAAGTCTATCCCCACATCTGACGAGAAAGTGCTATCTTGTGCAGCACGTTTTTCTGATGCCTGGAGCGAGAATGACTGACCATGAATTGATGCAGCTTAGCGAGATCGTTGGCCTTGCGCTGAAGCAGCGTGGCGCGACAATCACCACCGCCGAATCCTGCACCGGCGGCTGGGTGGCGAAAGCGATTACCGATATTGCCGGCAGTTCCGCCTGGTTTGAACGCGGTTTTGTGACCTACAGTAACGAAGCTAAAGCTCAGATGATTGGCGTGCGTGAATCCACGCTTGAACAGCATGGCGCGGTCAGCGAACCGGTGGTGATCGAGATGGCCATTGGCGCGCTCAAAGAGGCGCGGGCAGACTACGCGATTTCCATTAGCGGCATTGCGGGCCCGGACGGCGGCAGCGACGTGAAGCCTGTCGGCACCGTCTGGTTTGGGTTCGCCACCTCCAAAGGGGAAGGGATCACCCGCCGGGAGTGCTTCAGCGGCGATCGCGAAAGCGTGCGTCGTCAGGCAACCGTTTATGCGTTAAAAACGCTCTGGCAACAATTTCTACAAAACACTTGATACTGTATGACCATACAGTATAATTGCACCAACAGAACAGAAATCCACGGTGAAGCACAGTCGCTTCTCCCGGCATGACAGGAGTAATAATGGCTATCGACGAAAACAAACAGAAAGCGTTGGCGGCAGCACTGGGCCAGATCGAAAAGCAATTCGGTAAAGGCTCCATCATGCGCCTGGGTGAAGACCGTTCCATGGATGTGGAAACCATCTCCACCGGTTCGCTTTCTCTGGATATCGCGCTGGGCGCTGGCGGTCTGCCTATGGGCCGTATCGTAGAAATCTACGGGCCAGAGTCCTCCGGTAAAACCACCCTGACGCTGCAGGTGATTGCCGCGGCACAGCGCGAAGGTAAAACCTGTGCGTTTATCGATGCCGAGCACGCGCTGGACCCTGTTTATGCCCGCAAGCTGGGCGTGGATATCGACAACCTGCTGTGTTCTCAGCCGGACACCGGTGAGCAGGCGCTGGAAATTTGTGACGCGCTGGCGCGTTCTGGTGCCGTTGACGTTATCGTGGTCGACTCCGTAGCCGCACTGACGCCAAAAGCCGAAATCGAAGGTGAAATCGGTGACTCTCATATGGGCCTCGCGGCACGTATGATGAGCCAGGCGATGCGTAAGCTGGCGGGTAACCTGAAGCAGTCCAACACGCTGCTGATCTTCATCAACCAGATCCGTATGAAAATTGGTGTGATGTTCGGTAACCCGGAAACCACTACCGGTGGTAACGCACTGAAATTCTACGCCTCTGTCCGTCTGGATATCCGCCGTATCGGCGCGGTGAAAGAGGGCGAGAACGTGGTCGGTAGCGAAACCCGCGTGAAGGTTGTGAAGAACAAAATCGCTGCGCCGTTCAAACAGGCTGAGTTCCAGATCCTCTACGGCGAAGGGATCAACTTTCTCGGCGAACTGGTTGACCTGGGCGTGAAAGAGAAGCTGATTGAAAAAGCGGGCGCCTGGTACAGCTACAACGGTGACAAGATTGGTCAGGGTAAAGCGAACGCGATCTCCTGGCTGAAAGAGAACCCGGCTGCAGCGAAAGAGATTGAGAAGAAGGTACGTGAGCTTCTGCTGAACAACCAGGACTCCAAACCTGATTTCGTGGTCGATGCCGCGGATGCTGAAGAAACTAACGAAGACTTTTAATTCTTTCGTTTAAAAATGAAGGGCTGCTGATGCGGCCCTTTTTGCATTTCTGAATCAGCAGGTTTTTTATGAGTGAACCGACAACACGTCGACCCGCGTATGCACGCTTACTGGACCGCGCGGTGCGCATCCTGGCCGTTCGTGACCACAGTGAACAGGAGCTGCGGCGAAAACTGTCGGCTCCGGTGATGAGTAAAAACGGGCCGGAAGAGATTGATGCCACCGCGGAAGATTATGACCGCGTGATTGCCTGGTGCTATGAGCATCGTTATCTCGATGACGAGCGCTTTGCCTCACGGTTTCTCGCCAGCCGCGGCCGTAAAGGATATGGGCCCGCGCGCATCCGGCAGGAGCTGAACCAGAAAGGGGTGGCCAGGGAGTCCATCGAAAAAGCGATGCGCGAATGCGATACTGACTGGTGCGAGCTGGCCAGAGAACAGGCGATTCGTAAATACGGCGAACCGCTGCCGCGTGAGTTTTCAGAAAAAGTTAAAATCCAGCGCTTTTTGCTCTACCGCGGCTTTCTGATGGAAGATATTCAGGATATCTGGCGTAATTTTGCCGATTGAACGCATGCGGTATTTTACTTCCCACTAAAGAAAACTTA
Organism: Enterobacter cloacae complex sp. ESBL7; assembly: GCF_041679625.1. NCBI lineage: Bacteria > Pseudomonadati > Pseudomonadota > Gammaproteobacteria > Enterobacterales > Enterobacteriaceae > Enterobacter > Enterobacter cloacae complex sp. ESBL7. Next base: position 87,266 of record NZ_JBGORN010000006.1, on the reverse strand, counting down.
TCTTATTCCCACTTTTTCCAGTAGCTGGTCTGTCCAACGGTTTACCGATACAGGCTGGCTACGACATTTCGTTAGCTTGATTTCAGGATAATTATGAGCAAGAGCACCGCTGAGATCCGTCAGGCGTTTCTCGATTTTTTCCATAGTAAGGGACACCAGGTTGTTGCCAGCAGCTCCCTGGTACCGAACAACGATCCGACTCTGCTGTTTACCAACGCTGGGATGAACCAGTTCAAGGATGTGTTCCTTGGTCTCGACAAGCGTAATTATTCCCGCGCCACAACCTCACAGCGTTGCGTGCGTGCGGGCGGTAAACACAACGACCTGGAAAACGTCGGTTACACCGCGCGTCACCATACGTTCTTCGAAATGCTGGGTAACTTCAGCTTCGGCGACTACTTCAAACACGATGCTATTCAATATGCGTGGGAACTGCTGACCGGTGAAAACTGGTTCAACCTGCCGAAAGAGCGTCTGTGGGTTACCGTCTATGAAACCGATGACGAAGCCTACGAAATCTGGGAAAAAGAAGTCGGGATCCCGCGCGAGCGTATTATTCGCATCGGTGATAACAAAGGCGCGCCATACGCGTCTGACAACTTCTGGCAGATGGGTGATACCGGTCCTTGCGGTCCGTGCACCGAGATCTTCTACGATCACGGCGACCACATCTGGGGTGGGCCTCCGGGCAGCCCGGAAGAAGACGGCGATCGCTACATTGAGATCTGGAACATCGTGTTCATGCAGTTCAACCGTCAGGCCGACGGTACGATGGAGCCGCTGCCGAAGCCTTCCGTCGATACCGGTATGGGTCTGGAGCGTATTGCCGCGGTTCTGCAGCACGTTAACTCCAACTACGAAATTGATCTGTTCAGCACCCTGATCAAAGCCGTTGCGAACGTTACCGGCGCGACCGATCTGAACAACAAATCGCTGCGCGTTATCGCGGACCACATTCGTTCCTGTGCGTTCCTGATTGCCGACGGCGTTATCCCGTCGAATGAAAACCGTGGCTACGTGCTGCGTCGTATCATTCGTCGTGCCATCCGTCACGGCAACATGCTGGGCGCGAAGGACACCTTCTTCTATAAACTCGTTGGGCCACTGATTGGCGTGATGGGGGCTGCCGGTGATGAGCTGAAACGCCAGCAGGCGCAGGTAGAGCAGGTTCTGAAAACCGAAGAAGAGCAGTTTGCGCGTACGCTTGAGCGCGGTCTGGCGCTGCTGGACGAAGAGCTGGCGAAGCTTAAGGGCGACACGCTGGATGGCGAAACCGCTTTCCGCCTGTACGACACCTACGGCTTCCCGGTTGACCTGACGGCGGACGTTTGCCGCGAGCGCAACATCAAAGTTGACGAAGCGGGCTTCGAAGCCGCGATGGAAGAGCAGCGTCGTCGTGCGCGTGAGTCCAGCGGTTTCGGTGCAGACTACAACGCGATGATCCGCGTTGATAGCGCGTCTGAATTCAAAGGTTATGACGCGCTGGAACTGACCGGCAAAGTGACCGCCCTGTTTGTTGACGGTAAAGCCGTGGACAGCATCAGCGCGGGCCAGGATGCGGTTGTCATTCTGGACAAAACGCCGTTCTACGCGGAATCCGGCGGTCAGGTTGGCGATAAGGGCGAGCTGAAAGGCAACGGCTTTAGCTTTAGCGTCAGCGACACCCAGAAATACGGTCAGGCGATTGGTCACCAGGGCAAACTGGTTTCCGGTTCTCTGAAAGTGGGCGAGGGCGTACAGGCTAACGTGGATGAAGCTCGCCGCGCGCGCATTCGTCTGAACCACTCTGCAACCCACCTGATGCACGCTGCCCTGCGCGACGTACTCGGTACCCACGTTGCACAGAAAGGTTCTCTGGTTAACGACAAAGTGCTGCGTTTCGACTTCTCGCATTTTGAAGCGATGAAACCGTCTGAGATCCGCGCGGTGGAAGATCTGGTGAACGCGCAGATCCGTCGTAACCTGCCAATCGAGACCCACATCATGGAGCTCGAGGACGCGAAGAAAAAAGGTGCGATGGCGCTGTTTGGTGAGAAATATGACGACCGCGTTCGCGTGCTGAGCATGGGCGACTTCTCTACCGAGCTGTGCGGCGGTACGCACGCATCGCGCACCGGTGACATCGGCCTGTTCCGCATTGTTTCCGAGTCGGGTACGGCGGCAGGCGTGCGTCGTATTGAAGCGGTGACCGGTGAAGGTGCGATTGCCAGCCTGCATGCGCAGAGCGATCAGCTGCACGACATCGCGCAGCTGCTGAAAGGCGATAGCCAGAACCTGGGCGAGAAAGTGCGCGTTGCGCTGGATCGCACGCGTCAGCTGGAAAAAGAGCTGCAGCAGCTGAAAGAGCAGGCTGCGGCGCAGGAGAGTGCAAACCTCTCCAGCAAGGCTGTAGACATTAAGGGCGTCAAACTGCTGGTCAGCGATCTGGCGGGCGTTGAGCCTAAGATGCTGCGTACTATGGTCGACGATCTCAAGAACCAGCTTGGTTCTACCGTTATCGTGCTGGCGACAGTGGCAGAAGGTAAGGTTTCTCTGATTGCGGGCGTCTCTAAGGATGTGACCGACCGCGTAAAAGCAGGGGAACTGATTGGTATGGTCGCTCAGCAGGTGGGCGGCAAGGGTGGCGGTCGTCCGGACATGGCGCAAGCCGGTGGTACGGATGCGGCGGCACTTCCGCAAGCTTTGGCCAGCGTTGAAAGCTGGGTAAGCGCGAAACTGTAATAACTACAAAGCACAAGCAGACGCCATAGCGGTAACGTTATGGCGTCTTGTTCACTGTGCTATCGATAACGATAAAGTCAGGTTGAGTTTGTGTATATCGGCTAAACTTACGTTTAACAGAATGTGATGCCGTGACTGCTTACACTTTACGTGTTTGTCATCGCTTACTTTTTGGCGTTATATGATGGATAATGCCGGGATACAAGAGACCCGACTCTTTTAATCTTTCAAGGAGCAAAGAATGCTGATTCTGACTCGTCGAGTTGGTGAGACCCTCATGATTGGGGATGAGGTCACCGTGACAGTTTTAGGGGTAAAGGGTAACCAGGTACGTATTGGTGTTAACGCTCCTAAAGAAGTATCTGTCCACCGTGAAGAGATCTACCAGCGTATCCAGGCTGAAAAATCCCAGCAGTCCAGTTACTGATATTGTCGCGTCTCGCTGTCGGGCGAGACGCAACCCTCCTGTCATTTTTCCTGCTCAACGTTACCGTTTAATTTCAAACGCTCTCTTTTTAACCACTCCGTTACCCTAAACTCGCCCTTACGCCGCTATTTCTGCAAAGGTTTTCTGTGAAGATGCCTGCAAAATCCGCTTATAAAACACCCTCTTTGCGGCTTTTACATGCGAATTGCGTGTGATTTGTGCAAACGATAAAAGCTTTTGGAAAATTGTTTGACTTATAAGTCCCAGAAAGTAATATATGCGCCACGCAGCGACGAGAAGCTCTTAACGAGTAACTCGAAGCACTCGAAAGAGGCGTTGTGTGGTGAGGTGGCCGAGAGGCTGAAGGCGCTCCCCTGCTAAGGGAGTATGCGGTCAAAAGCTGCATCCGGGGTTCGAATCCCCGCCTCACCGCCATTTTGCATCCGTAGCTCAGCTGGATAGAGTACTCGGCTACGAACCGAGCGGTCGGAGGTTCGAATCCTCCCGGATGCACCATCTATTACTTCATATTGCTTTATAAGTGATATGAATATCGAGCAGTACAGTAGTAAATCCCGATGCATCCGTAGCTCAGCTGGATAGAGTACTCGGCTACGAACCGAGCGGTCGGAGGTTCGAATCCTCCCGGATGCACCATTTACTATTTCTGAAAGCAGTACCCTGATGCATCCGTAGCTCAGCTGGATAGAGTACTCGGCTACGAACCGAGCGGTCGGAGGTTCGAATCCTCCCGGATGCACCATTATTATTTCTGAAAGCAGTACCCTGATGCATCCGTAGCTCAGCTGGATAGAGTACTCGGCTACGAACCGAGCGGTCGGAGGTTCGAATCCTCCCGGATGCACCATCTTCTCCTTCTTTGTTTATTCCTTCGACGTTCCGTCAGCAATCACACTCTCAGTCAGCGACAAAAATCACCATTTACGATAAAGTAATGCTTTGTTAATCGTTTAGCGAGAGCACGATGTACGCACAGTATGACGGTTTGATCTTCGATATGGACGGCACTCTCCTGGATACCGAACCCACGCATCGTCAAGCCTGGACTGACGTCCTGGGCCGCTACGGAATGCGTTTCGATCTTCAGGCGATGATTGCCCTCAACGGATCCCCCACCTGGCGTATTGCGCAGGCCGTGATTGAACTGAATCAGGCCGATCTCGACCCGCATCTGCTCGCGCGCGAAAAAACCGATGCGGTAAAAGCCATGCTTCTAGATACCGTACGTCCTCTGCCGCTGATTGATGTGGTAAAAGAGTGGCACGGGCGCCGACCGATGTCGGTAGGAACGGGCAGTGAAAGCTCGATTGCAGAAGCTTTGCTCAATCATCTTGGCCTGCGCCACTATTTTTCTGCCGTGGTCGCCGCCGATCATGTTAAACATCACAAGCCCGCACCGGACACCTTCCTGCTTTGCGCAGAATTAATGGGCGTCCCGGCGGCAAAATGTGTCGTTTTTGAAGACGCCGATTTCGGCATTCAGGCCGCGCGTGATGCCGGAATGGATGCGGTGGATGTGCGCTTACTGTGAGTGACGCGCTGTCACTTGCTTCATTATTCGCCAGCAGTTTTTTAAGCGCCACGCTGTTACCGGGAAATTCGGAAGTGGTGCTGGTGGCGATGCTGTTGTCCGGCGTGAGTCAGCCCTGGCTGCTTGTATTAATAGCAACAATGGGTAATAGCCTTGGAGGGCTGACTAACGTTATTCTTGGGCGTTTCTTTCCGCTGCGCGAAAAATCGCGCTGGCAGGAAAAGGCAGTCGGCTGGCTAAAACGCTATGGCGCTGCCACGCTGTTATTAAGCTGGATGCCTGTAATAGGCGATTTACTGTGTCTGCTGGCGGGATGGATGCGCATCTCCTGGGGACCGGTGCTCTTTTTTTTGTGCCTTGGCAAGGCGTTGCGCTATGTTCTCGTGGCGTGGGCAACACTACAGGGTATGACGTGGTGGCACTAATTGGTGGAATGAATACGCGACCTTCAATCGTCAACCATTACAATTATGCTGAGTAACATTACTTTGACAGGCGGGAGGTCAATTTGATCCCGGACGTATCTCAGGCGCTGGCCTGGCTGGAAAACCACCCTCAGGCATTGAAGGGTATTCAGCGTGGTCTTGAGCGTGAAACGCTGCGCGTTAACGCGGACGGTAGCTTAGCGACGACGGGTCACCCGAAGGCGTTAGGCTCGGCGCTGACACATAAATGGATCACAACCGATTTCGCTGAGGCACTGCTGGAGTTCATCACGCCAGTAGAGGGTGATATTGATCATATGCTGACGATCATGCGCGATATCCATCGCTACACCGCGCGCAACATGGGCGACGAACGTATGTGGCCTCTCAGCATGCCGTGCTATATCGAGCAGGGCCAGGAGATTGAGCTGGCGCAGTACGGCACGTCAAATATCGGCCGGCTGAAAACGCTCTATCGCGAAGGGCTGAAAAACCGCTACGGCGCGTTGATGCAGACGATCTCGGGCGTGCATTACAACTTCTCGCTGCCAATGGCGTTCTGGCAGGCGAAATGCGGTGAAACGGATAAAGACGCGATCTCTGAAGGCTACTTCCGCCTGATCCGCAACTATTACCGTTTCGGCTGGGTGATCCCGTATCTGTTTGGTGCTTCCCCGGCGATCTGTTCTTCGTTCCTGCAGGGGAAACCGACCACGCTGCCGTTCGAGAAGACCGAGTGCGGAATGTACTATCTCCCGTACGCCACCTCTCTGCGCCTGAGCGATCTCGGTTATACCAATAAATCGCAAAGCAATCTCGGTATTACGTTTAACGAATTGCACGAATATGTGGCAGGATTGAAGCGGGCGATCAAAACCCCGTCGGAAGAGTACGAGAAAATCGGCCTCGAAAAAGACGGCAAGCGCCTGCAAATCAACAGCAATGTGCTGCAGATTGAAAACGAGCTGTATGCGCCTATTCGTCCTAAGCGCGTAACGCGCAGCGGTGAAACCCCGTCGGATGCGCTGCAGCGCGGCGGGATCGAATACATTGAAGTGCGTTCGCTGGATATCAACCCGTTCTCACCGATTGGCGTTGATGAGCAGCAGATTCGCTTCCTGGATCTGTTTATGGTCTGGTGCGTGCTGGCGGATGCGCCGGAAATGAGTTCAGACGAACTGCTCTGTACCCGTACAAACTGGAATCGCGTGATTCTGGAAGGGCGTAAGCCGGGCCTGACGCTGGGTATCGGCTGCGAAACGGCACAGTTCCCGCTGACCAAAGTCGGCAAAGATCTGTTCCGCGATCTGAAGCGTGTTGCCCGCACAATGGACAGCATTGACGGCGGCGACGCGTATCAACAGATCTGCGACCAGCTGGTGGAATGTTTTGATAATCCGGAACTGACGTTCTCAGCGCGTATTCTGCGTTCTATGATCGATCAGGGCATTGGTGGCACGGGGCGTTCACTCTCAGCGGAGTACCGTGAGATGCTGATGCAGGAGCCGTTAGAAGTGCTGAGCGAAGCGGATTTTGTCGCGGAACGCGATGCGTCCGTGGTGCGTCAGAAAGAGGTTGAAGCGGCGGATACCGAGTCGTTTGAGGCGTTTCTGGCGAAGCAGTCTTAAGCAGAAAAGAAAAAGGCCACATCGCTGTGGCCAAAATATACATCTCTGAATTCAGGGATGATGATAACAAATGCGCGTCTTTCATATAGTCAGACGTGCATTCTGTAGAAGAGTTCAGTTTATTTTAAAAAAAATCACTGTCGGAGGTGACGTATGCCGTTATTAGATAGCTTTACTGTCGACCATACCCGTATGGAAGCACCTGCAGTACGCGTGGCGAAGACCATGCACACCCCGCACGGCGACACGATCACCGTTTTCGATCTGCGTTTCTGCGTGCCAAATAAAGAAGTGATGCCAGAGAAAGGCATTCATACCCTGGAACACCTGTTCGCCGGTTTCATGCGTGACCATCTGAACGGCAACGGCGTTGAGATCATCGACATCTCTCCGATGGGCTGCCGTACCGGTTTCTACATGAGCCTGATTGGCCAGCCGGAAGAGAAACGCGTCGCTGATGCGTGGAAAGCGGCGATGGAAGACGTGCTGAAGGTGAAAGAGCAGAACCAGATCCCTGAGCTGAACGTTTACCAGTGCGGTACTTACCAGATGCACTCTCTGGAAGAAGCGCAGGAAATCGCGCGTCACATCATTGAGCGTGATGTTCGCGTGAACAGCAACGAAGAGCTGGCCCTGCCAAAAGAAAAACTGCAGGAACTGCACATCTAGTGCACCCTACCCTCTCCCTCCGGGAGAGGGTAGGGTGAGGGTGGTTCAACCCCATGACCACAACCGCAACCTTCTCCTTTACCCATCGTCCCCTCGTTCCGTTCGCCCATGATTACGTTCATGGTGACAGCGAGCCGTGGCATGAGCACAGCTGCGCACAGCTGTTGCACACCCTGAGCGGCGTGGTACGGGTCGATACCGCATCGGGCTGCTGGGTTGTTCCTCCCGGTCGCGGCGTCTGGCTACCGGCGGGGACTCGCCACTCGCTTCGCATCACCGGCAACGTGGCGGCGCGAACGCTTTTCATCGATCCGCTGGCGCGGGCCGATCTCCCGGCCACCTGTCAGATCGTGCAGATCGCACCGCTGCTGCGCGAGCTGATCCTCGTCTCTCTTGCTTTACCTGAATCGTACTCGCCCGGCAGCCGGGATGAACGCGTCTATGAACTCATTCTCGATGAAATCCGCACCATGCCTGTGCTGCCGTTTCATCTGCCGGAGCCGGAAAGCGAGGCGTTACGTCACCTGTGTTTGCAAATCCGGCAAAACGCGGGGGAGAGCTGGAGCAGCGCGCAGGCCGCGAGCATGATGAACATGAGCGAGCGCACCCTGAACCGCCATTTTCAGCAGCAGACGGGATTAAGCTACGGCGAGTGGTTGAGAAGGGCGCGCCTGCTGGAAGCCTTAGTGCGGCTGGCGCAGGGCCAGCCGGTGCTGCGCGTGGCGCTGGATCTGGGTTACGGCAGCCACAGCGCCTTTACGGCGATGTTCCGCCGGGTGATGGGCGTCTCACCCAGCGATTACTTTAAGAACGACTGACGGCGTTTAAGAGCGCCTGAAGCGACGCACGCGCCACGTCGCTGTCGATGCCCACGCCCCAGCGGCTGCTGCCGTCCTGGAACAGGCAGCGGATGTAGGCCACCGAGCGGCTGTCGCTGCGTTCGCCTAACGTATGCTCGTGATAATCCTTAATCACGAACGGGGCGTTGACCCAGCGGCTTAAGCCGTGAGCGGCGGCGGAGAGCAGACCATTACCCTGACCTTCCAGCTGACGCGTTCCCCCCTGCGTAGCGATGCTTGCCGTCAAACGCAGCTGGCCGTCCTGCTGGCTGTCGCTGCGGTAGGATTGCAGCGCAAACTGCGGCGTGGCTACCAGGCCGTAGCGGGTGCGGAACAGCTGCCACAGCGCATTCTGCGTCATCTCTTTTCCGTGGCGATCGGTTTCCTGCTGCACGTGCTGGCTGAAATCCTGCTGCAGGGCGCGGGGTAATTTCAGGCCATGATTCTGTTCGATGAGCCACGCGCTGCCGCTTTTCCCTGACTGGCTGTTTACGCGGATCACCGCTTCGTAGGTGCAGCCGATATCCTGCGGATCGACCGGCAGATACGGCATCTTCCAGCGATCGCCAGGCCTGCGGGCATCAAAGCCTTTTTTGATCGCATCCTGGTGCGAGCCGGAGAAGGCGGTATAGGCCAGCCGGCCTGCCCACGGGTGGCGCGGATGCACCGGCAGCTGGTTGCAGGCTTCCACTACTTCCACGACCCGGTTCATATCGCTAAAGTCGAGATTCGGGCTGACGCCCTGGCTGTAGAGGTTCATCGCCAGCGTCACCAGGCAGACGTTGCCCGTGCGTTCCCCGTTACCAAACAGACAGCCCTCCACGCGGTCTGCCCCCGCCATCACGGCCAGCTCGGCGCTGGCGACGCCGGTACCGCGGTCGTTATGCGGATGTACGCTGATGCAGACATCCCGGCGGCGGCTGAAGTGGCGACAGAAATACTCGATCTGGTCGGCATAGACGTTCGGCGTGCTCACTTCGACGGTGGCCGGTAAGTTGATCACCATGGGCCGTTCGTCGCACGGCTGCCAGATCTCCGCCACGGCTTCACAAATCTCCAGCGCAAACTCCGGCTCGGTAAAGCAGAAGGTCTCCGGGGAATACTCATACTGCCAGCGGGTGTCCGGGTTCTCTTCACACAGCTGACGAATTAGCCGCGTGGATCGCGTCGCCAGCTCAACGATTTGCGCTTTTTCCATGCCGAACACCAGGCGGCGGAACAGCGGGGCGGTGGCGTTATACAGATGGACGGTGGCCTGTTTCGCACCGCGCAGGGATTCGAAAGTGCGATGGATGAGATCTTCCCGCGCCTGGGTTAATACCTGAATCGTGACGTCATCCGGGATGCGGTTCTCTTCAATCAGCTGGCGAACGAAGTTGAAGTCGGTCTGCGAGGCGGATGGGAAAGCCACCTCAATTTCTTTAAAGCCGCAGCCCAGCAGCAGATCCCAGAACTGCAGCTTGCGGGTGCTGTCCATCGGCTCGGCAAGGGCCTGGTTGCCGTCGCGCAGGTCGGTGGAGAGCCAGCGCGGCGCGCGGGTAATGCGTTGCTCCGGCCAGCGGCGGTCGGGCAGGGAAAGGGTCGGATAGGGTTGGTACTTGTCGGCGGGTGTGTTCAGCATGATGCGCTCCTGTTGTCTTTTCACTATCGTGAATGGATTTCAGGAGCGCTGCTTTATCGACACTGACAATCGCTGTCGCGTTCTGGACAGGGTGCGGTTTTTTGCCGGATGGCGGCTACGCCTTATCCGGCCTACGTTCGTAGGCCCGGTAAGCGAAGCGCCACCGGGCAACTGTCACAGGATTAGTGCGCACCGCCGCCGCCGCTACCGGCGCCAAACGGCGGTTTAGCAAACCATACCAGCCCCAGCAGGACGATAAAGATCCCTGCCGATATCCAGAAAATCTCGTTGGCGGAGATAATCAGACCCTGGTTGGTGATCTGTTGGGCAATCCACCCTGACGCCTGCTGCTCCGTCATGCCCATTCCCTGCAGCTGGTTGTACATCTGCTGAGAGTTCGGGTTGAACGGGTTCACCGCTTCGGTCAGCTGGGCATGGTGCATCGATTCACGGTTCGTCCACAGGGTGGTGGTGATCGACGTACCAATCGAGCCCGCCAGCGTTCGCGTAAAGTTCGACAGGCTCGATGCGGCCGCCATGCGCTCAGGCGGTAAACCGGAAAGCGTGATGGTGGTCAATGGCATAAAGAAACAGGCCACGGCAAAGCCCTGAATAAACTGCGGCCACGCGGACGCGCCAAAGTCCATTCCCGGTTCGAACGTATACGCGCGCCAGTAGAAGCACACGGCGTACATGATAAAGCTGAACGTCACCAGCCGGCGCATGTCGAGCTTGTGGGCGAAGCGGCCAATAATCGGCGACAGCAGAACCGGAATCAATCCAACCGGCGCCGAGGCTAAACCTGCCCAGGTTGCGGTGTAGCCGTATACCTCCTGCAACAGCTGCGGCAGCAGTACAATCGCGCCGAAGTAGAGCATGTAGGCGAGGCTGATACAGAGACAGCCTATGGTGAAGTTTCGCGACTTAAACAGCGACAGGTCGACTATCGGGTTATCGTCCGTCAGCTCCCAGACAATCAGGAAGCTCAGCGACACCACCGCGACAATCGTCAGGATGATGATCTCCCGGGAGTTGAACCAGTCCAGCTCTTTGCCCTGGTCGAGCATGACCTGCAGGCTACCGATGCCGACAACCAGCAGTGCCAGACCAATGGCGTCGATACGCCGCTGTTCCGTCCGGGTTTCTCTTCCGCGCAGCGACTGGAGCGTCAGCATTACCACGATGGCGCCAATCGGTACGTTGATGAAGAAGATCCAGCCCCAGTGATAGTTGTCGCTGATATAGCCGCCTAAGATAGGCCCGCAAATCGGCGCGACAATCACGGTCATCGACCACAGCGCCAGCGCAATCGAGCGTTTGGCGGGCGGGTAGTTGTTCAGCAGTAAGCTCTGCGACAGCGGGATCAGCGGCCCGGCGACAATCCCCTGAATGACGCGGAAGAAAATCAGCATCGTCAGGCTGCTGGACATGCCGCACGCCCAGGAGGCAAGAACGAACAATACCGTCGACCAGAGGAACAGCTTCACTTCACCGACGCGCTTTGCCAGCCAGCCGGTAATCGGAATGGAGATGGCGTTTGCCACCCCAAACGAGGTAATGACCCAGGTCCCCTGGCTCAGCGACGAGCCAAGGTTACCGGCGATGGTCGGGATCGCCACGTTTGCGATGGTGGAGTCCAGCACCTGCATGAATGTCGCCAGCGACAACGCGATGGTCATAATGACCAGCTGCGCGCCTTCCAGCGGTTTTTGCGGCTTTTGCTGTTGCATAACGCTCACCTTCGGATTAACCGGCGTTTGCCTTCACGATGTCATCGATCAGCTTGTTGACCGGATCGAGGCTAATTTCACGGGCGTTACTTTCATAAGCCGGGCTGCTGCGCACCTGGCTTGCCAGGATCTGACCGTCGCGGTTGGCGGTGTCGACCGTCACCAGCGTTGAGAGGCCGATACGCAGCGGGTGATCCGCAAGCTGTTTGGCATCCAGCTCAATACGCACGGGCAGACGCTGAACCACTTTGATCCAGTTACCGGTGGCGTTTTGCGCAGGCAGCAGGGAGAAGGCGCTGCCGGTCCCCATGTCCAGACCGACCACTTTACCGGTGTACTTCACGTCATCGCCGTAGATGTCGCTGACAACCGTCGCGCTCTGGCCGATACGCATATGGGCAAGCTGTGTCTCTTTAAAGTTGGCGTCTACCCACAAATTGTCTGCCGGCACGACCGCCATCAGCGGCGTGGTTGGGCTAATCTGCGCCCCTGGCTGGACGGAACGACGGGAGACATAGCCGGTCATCGGGCTGACGATTTTGGTACGCTGCAGGGCAAGCCACGCGTTGCGCACTTCGGTCGCCGCCTGCTGTACGGCAGGCTGGTTTTCCAGACTGGTGCCCAGCACCATCGCCTGGTTGGCGTTGTACTGTTGAATCGCCACATCCAGCTGTGCCTGAGCGCTGGCAACGGCGTCGCGGGCGTGCTGCAACTCTTCACGGCCAATCAGGTTGGCGGTGCCGAGCGGAACGCGGCGGTTCAGATCGCTCTGCGCCTGCGCCAGCGCCGTTTTCTGCACGTCGATGTTGGCCTGCAGCTGTTTGCTGTTGATCATCAGCTGGCGGGTCTGACGGACGCTGGAGGCCAGCGCGGTCTGTGCTTTTTCAAACGCCTGCTGGGCGTCGGTTGGATCGAGGGTCACCAACACATCGCCTTTTTGCACAAAGTCGGTATTGTCAGCCCAGACTTTCGTCACGCTGCCCGACACCTGCGCCATAATTTGTACCTGGTTCCCTGCCACGTACGCGTCGTCAGTCTCTTCAGCATGACGCAGTACTAAAAACCAATAGATCCCATATGCCACGGCAATAATGATAAAGAGCAAGGTCAACAGAAGAAGGGCGCTCTTACGTTTGCCTTTCTTGTTGGCCGGTTGCTGCGGGGTAGTGCTCTCCGCATTTGCGCTCATTGTTGTTCTCCACGATCTTCTTATTTTCACATCGGCTGAGCCGACCTGTTGTCAGAAAGGCCAGCACTGTGACGTGCTGGCCTGTCGGTTTTCTTATGAATCTGGAATGGTGAGCGTGTCGTCGCGTTAGCGCAGCGCCTCAAGAACGGCGCCGTCTTCATCCATCTGGTCCAGACGGGTGAGCAGCTTGCGAGTGATGTGCTCAAGCTGGTCGCGCTCGGCGGTGCTGAGGACAGACCAGAGTTTGTGCAGGCAATTGTGCTGAGGTGGCAGCACCTCGCGCAGGAACTGGTGACCTTTATCGGTCAGTTGCAGATGCAGGCAGCGGCGATCGTTGTCGCTTTCACGGCGCTCAATCCAGCCGCGCTTTTCGAGTTCATCGGCAATACGGGTCGCATTGGTACGGGAGGAGCCCAGCGCGCAGCTCAGTTCGGAAGGCTGAATGCTGTGATTTTCCTGAGACTCCAGCGTAATCAACGCCATAAACAACGTCTCGTTAATCCCTTGAGCTTTCAGCATTTTATTACGGTTTTCCAGTAGCTTACCCTGCATGTGCATGCACAGGCGAGTCAGCAGGATTTCCTGATATGGGAAGTCCTCATGGCGACTGGCGCGGAATTTAAGCATTTGTTCAATGGGCGTAAACGAACTATCCATTTGGGCATAACCTCATTAATTACAGCCGATATAGTAACGATAGTGACAAATAATGTAAATGAATTATTTGTGCGGTTATATCCGCCAAACTTATGTCACCATCAGAAAGCGCCGGGTAAGTCCGTGACCCGGTGAGCACAGAAAGCGTTGGGTGTGAACCCGCTGAAGAGAGGATGTGAGGACGGGGGTCTGAACTATTCATGCCGATTGTAAATATGTCACCCACATTAAAATTTCTGGGATAAATGATTACGTTTACATTAACAGAGTGAAGGGCCTCTTAACACCCTAAGAGGCCAACTCAATGTAAATGTTAGTTAATTGCATCCTGACGGTGATAACCACGCCACCATACTAGCAGGTTGAGGGTAGCAACGATGGCCCCGATCGCGCATACCCCCGACCAGCCCGCATGCTGCCACGCCGACGCTGAAATAAGCGAACCTGCCGCGCCGCCGATGAAGTAGCTGGTCATGTATCCGGCCGTCAGGCGGTTACGCGCCTCTGGCTTCACGCGATAGATGACGGTCTGATTGGTGATGTGAACGCCCTGAACGGTGAGATCGAGCACCAGGATACCGACGATCAGCGCCAGCACCGAGATGTGTCCGTACCAGATCGCCGCCCAGGAGAGCAGAAGTAAAACCAGCCCTGCGGAGGTGGTCAGGTGGGATTTGCCCTTGTCGGCCAGCCCGCCAGCGGGGCGTGCCCCCAGCGCGCCTGCGGCACCGGCCAGGCCGAACAGGCCAATCACCCCTTCGGAATAATTGAACGGCGGCGCGGCCAGCAGAAACGCCATTGACGTCCAGAGAATGCTGAAGTTAGCGAAGGTGAAACAGCCCAGCAGGGCGCGGGTACGCAGAAGCTTGTCCTGCGTAAACAGGCTGAAAACGGAGGCCAGCAGCTGAGGATAGTTCAGGTGGTTTTCCTGCTTCACCTTTGGCAGCCCGCGCCACAGCGCCAGCGCCATAACGACCATCAGCACGCTCGCCACCCAGTATACGGTGCGCCAGCCGCCGAGGCTTGCCAGCAGCCCGGCAACGGTACGCGCCAGCAAAATCCCCAGCAGCAGGCCGCTCATGATGGTGCCCACCACCTTGCCGCGTTTTTCCGGAGAGGCGAGGGTCGCGGCGAGCGGGACCAGGATTTGCGCCACCACGGAGAACAGCCCGGTAAGCGCGGTTCCGACGATCATCATCGTCAGCGACTGGCTGCTGGCGGTGATCAGCATCCCACCGGCGGCCAGCAGGGTCATGGAGACGATCAGCATTCGGCGTTCAAACATATCGCCGAGCGGCACCAGGAACAGCAGCCCGGCGGCATAGCCCAGCTGTGCTGCGGTAACGATAAAGCCTGCGGAGCTGGCGGAGAGATTGAACGCGCGGGCGATGGTGTCGAGAAGGGGTTGTGCGTAATAGTTGCTGGCGACCGCCAGACCCGTTGCCACGGACATTAAAAGGATGAGTGCGGGGCTAAGCCCTTGAGCTGTTTTTGTCATTAGTTTCAGGAATCGTTAGTTGAGTGATTATTTTTCCGGAAACCATAATAGCTAATGATTGTGAAAGTGGGGGGATTGTTGGGTGATGTATTGTGCGGTTTAGGTGGATTGTGCGGTTTGATCCCCTCACCCCGGCCCTCTCCCAAGGGGAGAGGGAGATCATCATCCCCTAACCCTCTGGGAGAGGGGTAGGGTTTTGTTTTTACTTCTGCGCTTCAAGCGCCTCTTTCACCCAGCCGTCAAACTGCTGCTGGTGGGCTTTGATCCAGCCGTCAACGTGTCCTTTCACATCCGCTTCAGACGATTTGCCCGCATGCATCATCGCGTTCTGGGCATTAATGTCCGCCAGCGGCAGCTTCATCACCGAGAACAGCTTCGCCGCCGCCGGGTTTTTCTCCGCCCAGGCTTTGTTAGCCACGATATGCATGGTGTTCACCGGGAAGCCGTAGTTCATGCCGTTCGGCAGCTTGGTGTCGATATCCTTCTGCTCGCCCGGAAGGGAGGAGAACGGCACCTGCAGCCACACCACGTCTTTGCCCGGCTTCAGCACGTCGCTTACCCAGTACGGCGTCCAGGTGTAGTAGATCACCGGTTTACCCTCTTTGAAGCGGGCAATGGTGTCGGCCATCATCGCTGAATAGTTGCCGTGGCTCACGTCGACGGTTTTTGCCAGGTCAAAGGCTTTGTTCTGGTGGTTAATCACTGCTTCACAGCCCCAGCCCGGCGAGCAGCCCATCATGTCTGCCTTGCCGTCACCGTTGGTGTCGAACAGTTTGGCGATCTTCGGATCTTTCAGCTGTTCAATATTGGTGATGTGGTACTGGTCCGCAGTTTTCTTGTCAATCAGATACCCCTGCGCCGCACCCGTCACGAAGGTCCCCTCGCGATAGAACTTCTTGTCACCGCCGGCGGCGGCATACATGTCGTCGTGCAGCGGCTGCCAGTTGACGGCGGTAAAGGTGGCGTCACCGGAGGCAATCGAGGTGTAGCCCACGTTGTAATCTACTTCGCTCGGCGTGTTAACCGTGTAGCCCAGCTTCTCCAGCGCGCGGCTGACGATCAGGGTCTGGAAGCTCTCTTCCGAAATGGTGCTCTGCACCGGCTGTACGGTAATGCCTTTGCCAGGCAGGTCAGCCGCAAACGCGCTGGTGGAGACAAGGGTGGCAAACGCTGTGGCAAAAAGTACGTTATGTCGCATCGTTGTTCCTTATTTTGATTTCGTGAAAGGGCGGGTGAGTAACCCGACAGGGCCGGTGGTATACCAGCGACGGTTGCCGCGACTGCGTGAATCACGACCGACGGCCTGAGTCAGGCGGTCAAGGATAATGGCGAGGATCACAATGCCGACGCCGCCGACGGTGGCCAGCCCCATATCGAGACGGCCAATGCCGCGCAGCACCATCTGACCCAGTCCGCCAACGGCGATCATCGAGGCGATCACCACCATCGACAGGGCCAGCATCAGCGTCTGGTTAACGCCCGCCATGATGGTCGGCATCGCCAGCGGAAGCTGAACCTTAAACAGCATCTGGCGCGGACTGGCGCCGAACGAGCGTGACGCTTCGATCAGGTCCGCAGGTACCTGGTTAATCCCCAGAATGGTCAGACGAATAATCGGCGGCAGGGCGAAGATAATGGTCACTACCACCCCCGGCACGTTGCCGATGCCGAACAGCATCACGATAGGCACCAGATAGACGAACGCCGGGGTGGTCTGCATCGCATCCAGCAGGGGACGAATTATCTTCGCCGCTCGAGGGCTGCGCGCCAGCCAGATCCCCATCGGCAGGCCGATGACAATGCAAAAGAGCAGGGCGGTCAGCACCAGCGCCATGGTGATCATCGCCTGCGACCACGCGCCAATCGCGCCGATAGCGATCAGAGAGATCAGCGTGGCGACCCCCATGCCCGCGCTACCGAACTGCCAGGCGATCAGGGAGAACAGGATAATCGCCACCGGCGCCGGCATGCCCAGCATCAGCTGCTGGAAGCCGTTCAGGATGTAATCCACCGGGACGCGGATCCCCTGGAAGACCGGACGGAAGTGCGTGACCACCCAGTCGATCCCCTCTGTGACCCAGCTGTCCAGCGGGATCAGCGTTTTATGGAACGGATCCATGATGTTGAAATGTTCTGGCGCAGGCGCGGGTGCGCTGTTGAGCCAGTCTGCCGCGCCGCCGCCATCGGTCGGCGCTGGCGTGGAACCCCACGCGTCGGCGGATTGCGCAGCGCTGTCCGCTGCCTCAGTGGCGCCCCACGGGTTAGATTGATCTGTCATTGTTTGCCCCCTCGCGATCTAAAGCCTGCAGCAGCATCCTTTTTGAGATGATGCCGACGTACTGTTGTTCCTCACCCACGACCGGCACGGCGCACGGCGCCTGGCCCACGTGAGAGAGCAACTCGCTGAGCGGCGTTTCGGCGTCCACGGCAAGCGGAGCGTCAATTAACGCCGTATCGATTCCCTGGTTCTCAGTGAGAGCCGTTTTCAGGGAGTCGATGGAGACAATGCCAACAAATTTATTGCCGCGTTCAACCAGATAACCGTATTCACGGTCTTCATCCTGCAGCAGCTTCAGCGCCGAGCGCGGGCCGAAGCCTGGCGTTTTACGGATAATGCCGTTTGGCGTTCGGCGGGCAATATCTTTGGCGCTAAAGACCTGGCTAATATCCACGCCGCGGAAGAAGGTGCGGACATAATCGTTCGCCGGATTATTGAGAATTTCATCCGGCGTGCCGACCTGCACCACTTCACCGTTTTGCATAATGGCAATGCGGTCGCCAATACGCATGGCTTCATCCAGATCGTGGGAAATAAAGACAATCGTTCGCTGATGTTTAGCCTGTAATTTTACCAGCTCATCCTGCATCTCGGTGCGAATTAACGGATCGAGGGCGGAGAAGGCTTCATCCATTAATAATATGTCTGGATTAATGGCTAATGCACGGGCTAATCCCACGCGCTGACGCATACCGCCGGAAAGTTCATCCGGGTACGCATGCGCATAATTTTCCAGCCCGACCTGACGCAGCGCATCAAGGGCTTTTTCCTGACGTTCCTGAGCCGGCGTGCCGGCTAATTCCATGCCGAAAGCGGTATTATCCAGCACCGTCATGTGCGGCATTAGCGCGAATGACTGGAACACCATTGCGATCTTCTTTCTGCGCACCTCGCGAAGCTCTGCGTCTGATATTCTGGCGATATCCACGCCGTCAATCAGCACCTGCCCGCGGGTGGGTTCAATCAGGCGATTGAGAAGGCGAACCATAGTGGATTTACCCGAACCGGATAATCCCATGATGACAAAAATCTCGCCTTCTTCAATGGCCAGACTGGCGTCTTTAACGCCAAGCGATAGCCCGGTTTTTTCCAGAATTTGCTCTTTCGTAAGGCCTTTCTCAATATATTTGAATGCGCGCTGCGGGTGCTCGCCAAATACTTTATAAAGATTTTTCACTTCTAATTTAATTGCCATGCAATAGAGAGTGTCCTGTTATTTGTTTATGCCGATATGATTACCATGGTAAATTGTTAACGGGCATAACCCTAACATACTGAGAATCTGAGACAACCCTGAGTCGGGCTAAGGGCGGAATTTTGAAGTAAGCGAAACGGCTGAATTTCCCATGAATAAAGGGCTGAGGGCGGTTTGAATTTTTCTCAATTTTTTGCTGCTGCATCGGGAAATTTCGCCTGAACCGGAATGATTCAGGCGAATATGACGTGGAAATTACAGTGTAGTTGTTTTGTAAATATTAGAGCGGGAGTTGTTGGGTTTATATTAAATTAACGAACGTTAGCGTTCATTAAAAATCCCAGTCTTCATCCTCGGTTTCCACCGCTTTGCCCATCACATACGATGAGCCAGATCCCGAAAAGAAATCGTGGTTTTCGTCGGCATTGGGCGACAGCGCGGCCAGAATCGCCGGGTTCACCTCCGCCATCTCCGGCGGGAAAAGCGCGTCGTAGCCCAGGTTCATCAGCGCCTTGTTGGCGTTGTAGCAGAGGAAGGCCTTCACGTCGTCCTCCCAGCCGGTGCCGGCGTAGAGTTCCTCGGTATAGCTCAGCTCGTTGTCGTACAGATCCATCAGCAAATCGAGCGCAAAGCCTTTAAGCTCCTCGCGCTTCGCCTCGCTGACATTCTCCAGCCCTTTCTGATACTTATAGCCAATGTAATACCCGTGCACCGCTTCATCGCGAATGATGAGCCGAATCAAATCGGCGGTGTTGGTGAGCTTGCCCCGGCTCGACCAGTACATGGGCAGCCAGAAGCCGGAATAGAAGAGGAAAGATTCCAGGAACACGCTGGCGATCTTTTTCTTCAGCGGCTCGTCGGCGCGGTAATATTCCAGAACCAGCTCCGCCTTTCTCTGTAGTGACTCGCTCTCTTCACTCCAGGCGTAGGCTGCGTCCACGTCTTTGGTCTGGCAAAGGGTCGAGAAAATCGAGCTGTAGGAGCGGGCATGCACCGCCTCCATAAAGCTGATGTTCGACATCACCGCCTCTTCGTGCGGCGTGAGCGCGTCGCTCATCAGCGCGGGTGCACCGACGGTATTCTGAATGGTGTCCAGCAGCGTCAGGCCGGTAAAGACGCGGATCGTCAGCTGCTGTTCGGCGTGGCCGAGCGTTTGCCAGGCCGGAATATCGTTGGAGAGCGGAACCTTTTCCGGCAGCCAGAAGTTGCTGGTCAGGCGGTTCCATACCTCCAGGTCTTTATCGTCCTGGATTTTGTTCCAGTTAACGGCACTCACGCGTGACAGTTTCATCCTTTCTCCTTACAGCGCGCAGGACACGCAGCCTGCGATTTCGGTGCCTTCCAGCGCAAGCTGGCGCAGGCGAATGTAGTAGAGCGTTTTGATGCCTTTCTTCCAGGCGTAGATTTGCGCTCTGTTGATATCCCGCGTGGTGGCGGTGTCCGGGAAGAACAGCGTCAGCGACAGCCCCTGGTCCACATGTTTTGTCGCTTCGGCGTAGGTATCGATGATTTTCTCCGGGCCGATCTCATACGCGTCCTGATACAGCGCCAGGTTCTCATTGGTCATAAACGGGGCAGGGTAGTAAACGCGCCCGGTTTTGCCTTCCTTACGAATTTCAATTTTCGACACGATCGGATGAATGCTCGACGTGGCGTGGTTGATGTAGGAAATCGATCCGGTCGGCGGGACGGCCTGCAGGTTCTGGTTATAAATGCCGTAGCGCATCACCTCGTCTCGCAGCTGCTGCCACATCTCGCGCGTCGGCAGGGTAATCCCCGCGCGGGCAAAGAGTTCGCGCACTTTTTCGGTTTTCGGCTGCCAGTCGCCTTCCAGATACTGGCTGAAATATTCCCCGCTGGCGTAGCGGGACAGCTCAAAGCCCGCGAACCGCTGGTTGCGCTCGCGCGCCAGCATCATCGAGGTGTGCAGCGCGTGCCAGGTAATGGTGTAAAAATAGAGGTTGGTGAAATCCAGCCCTTCCGGACTGCCGTAGGCGATGCCTTCCCGCGCCAGATAGCCGTGCAAGTTCATCTGCCCCAGACCGATGGCGTGCGACGCGGCGTTGCCTGCTTCTACAGACGGCACGCTGCGGATGTGGCTCATGTCCGATACCGCCGTCAGCCCGCGGATGGCGGTATCCACCGTGCGGCCAAAGTCGGGGGAATCCATGGTGTGGGCAATATTCAGCGACCCGAGGTTGCAGGAGATATCCTTGCCGATGTCCGCGTAGTCCAGGTTCTCGTCGTAGGCTGACGCGCTGTTGACCTGCAAAATCTCCGAGCACAGGTTGCTCATGTTAATACGCCCGGCAATCGGGTTCGCGCGGTTCACCGTATCCTCAAACATGATGTACGGATAGCCGGACTCAAACTGGATCTCCGCCAGCCGCTGGAAGAAATCGCGGGCGTTGATGGTTTTTTTGCGAACGCGGTCGTCGGCCACCAGTTCGTCATAAAGTTCGCTGATGGCCACGTCGCCAAACGCTTTGCCGTAAATACGCTCAATATCGTACGGCGAGAAGAGCGCCATCTCGGCATTATCCTTAGCCAGTTTAAAGGTGATATCTGGGATCACCACGCCGAGCGACAGGGTTTTGATGCGAATTTTTTCGTCGGCGTTTTCGCGCTTGGTATCGAGAAAACGCAGAATGTCCGGGTGGTGCGCGTGCAGGTAAACCGCGCCCGCGCCCTGACGCGCGCCAAGCTGGTTGGCATAGGAGAAGGCATCTTCCAGCATCTTCATCACCGGGATCACGCCGGAGGACTGGTTTTCGATGCGCTTGATCGGCGCGCCCGCTTCACGCAGGTTCGAGAGCAGAAACGCCACGCCGCCGCCGCGTTTGGAAAGCTGCAGCGCCGAGTTCACCGCGCGGCCAATCGACTCCATATTGTCTTCGATACGCAGCAGGAAGCAGGAGACCAGCTCGCCGCGCTGGGCTTTGCCGCAGTTGAGGAAGGTCGGCGTGGCGGGCTGGAAGCGTCCGGAAAGGATCTCGTCGGCGAGCTGCTCCGCCAGCGCTTCATCACCCTGCGCCAGGGTCAGCGCCACCATCGCCACGCGATCTTCAAAGCTTTCTAAGTAGCGTTTACCGTCAAAGGTTTTCAGGGTGTAGCTGGTGTAATACTTCCACGCGCCGAGGAAGGTCTGGAAACGAAAGCCGCTGGCGTGGGCGCGCTCAAACAGCTTCACCACAAAGGCGCGGTCGTAGCGGGTGAGCATGCGCGCGTCGTAGTAGCCCTCGTTAACCAGATAGTCGAGACGTTCATTCTGGCTTGCAAACGTCATGCTGTTGGGCCGCACGTGGGCGGCAAAAAAGGCGTCCACCGCCTCACGATCTTTATCGAACTGAATGCGCCCCTCCCGATCGTAGAGGTTAAGCATGGCGTTTAATGCGTGGTAATCCGGTGTCGCCTGAATCACCCGTTCTGCGGTTGTCGTTGCCAAAATTCGTTCACTCCTTTACGCACGTTTTCGACGTCCTGCTGTGTCCCCATCAGCTCAAAACGATAGAGATACGGCACGCCGCATTTTTGAGAAATGACATCCCCGGCGCGGCCAAAGGCATCGCCGAAATTGCGATTCCCCGCCGCGATCACGCCGCGGATTAGCCCGCGGTTATGAGGATCGTTCAGAAAGCGGATCACCTGGCGAGGCACGGCTCCTGCCGTACCGCCGCCGCCATAGCTGGGCACCACCAGAATGTAAGGTTCCTCTACCCGGATCCGCTCCCGCTCGTTCAGCGGAATGCGCACCGCAGGCAGCCCGACGCGCTCAATAAAGCGGAGCGTGTTTTCCGAGCTGCTGGAGAAGAAAACCAGCCCACTCATGCCCGGGCGGCCTGAGCGCTCAGGCGGTTAATCATGTCCGGGCGGAAACCAGACCAGCTTGTCTCCCCGGCGACTACCACCGGAAGCTGACGAAAACCCTGCTTGCGCAGGGTATCTGCGGCCTCGGGGACCTGGTCAACATTCACCATTTCAAACGCCACGCCGCGGCTTTCCATTGCCCGTTTGGTCGCGTGGCACTGAACACAATCGTTACGAGTGTAAATAATAATGCTCATGATTCGTATTTCCATTTAAAATGAGAGTACGGCGCGAATCATCGCGTCGGGTTGTATGTATCTTGCTAAAAGGAATACTAGATGTAGTTGTCTTAAGTTTCAACCATACAAGATATGGGAAATTTAGATTGATATCGCCCCAGTGATGAGCACAGCGGGGCAGGGCAGGCTGTACGGGTTTTTCAGGCTAACGGGCATAAAAAAGCCCCGGCGCCTGAGGCTACCGGGGCAGAAAACGCGGGCTTATTTACGCAGGCTGAGCAGGGCACCGACGAAGATGCCGACCGCCGCGACGGTTCCCAGAGTACATAGCGGTTTTTCACGCACGAAGGTCGTAGCACAGCTTGCCATATCGCAGGCAGCCTGCGTGGCGCGTGAACGTCCGTTCATACGGGCGCGAGTTTCACGGAGCAGAGACTGAGCCTTACGCTTTGCGGCATCCGCTTCGTCCTTCGCGTCACTTCCCCAGGACTTCAGCACCTCTTCCAGCGTGTCCGCTAATTGGCTGACATCATTACGAATATCCTGAGCGTCGTCATTAATATCGTTTCGGTTCGGTCTGTTAAACATACGATCCTCCGTAATTTTGTGTTCCCGTTCAGTTTAGTTCAGAAATTTAATATCTGAAGCGCATCACGCGTTATCCGGCAGTTTATGGACTATTCTGAAAGCCCTGCTATTGCTGAATACTGTAAGGTTGCCGGGCAGGAAAAGATAACGAGGAAAAGATATGTATTTACGACCTGACGAGGTGGCACGCGTTCTTGAAAAAGAGGGATTCACCATGGATGAGGTGACGCCAAAAGCGTATGGATATCGCCGCGGCGAGAATTATGTTTATGTTAATCGCGAAGCAAGAATGGGACGTACCGCTCTCATTATTCACCCGACGCTGAAAGACAGAAGTCTGTCATTTGCTGAGCCTGCCTCGGATATTAAAACCTGCGATCATTATCAGCAATTTCCGCTCTATTTAGGCGGTGAACGGCATGAGCATTATGGTATTCCGCACGGTTTCAGTTCGCGTATGGCGCTGGAGCGATTTTTGAAGGGATTGTTTGGCGACGTACAGTAAATCCGCGACTGGCGTGCGCCAGTCGCTTCACATCACGCTTTTGCCTGGCTGTACTGGCTGACCTTAAACAGGCGGCGACAGTAGTCGAGGAAATAGCCGTAAACGGCTCCCATCAACATCGAAATGACAATATTCGAACTCACCGCCGCAGCGATCTGGTGCCAGTCTGCACCGACTGTCAGGAGAATGGCCACGTAAACCGGCGACTGGAACGTCACATACGCCAGAACGTCTGCAAGGTTTTTCACCCAGCCTGCAGGACTGATACGACGCGCGAAGCGCATTACCGCATCGCGGTATAAACCATAAGGCCATGCAATGATAATATTGACCGGGATCGCCACCAGACGAGAAGAAAGCGACTGCTCGAAGGACATTCCGGAGAGGAATATTTCGATCAGCATGTTCACGACGGAACAGTAAACAACCATCGCGAAAGTATCCGCCACCGCGTGGCGCAGGCGAGATTGCGGCGAGAACATGTCTGAACTCCTTGAGAAGAACACAAAAGAAACGATTTTCCTTCGGCGGTTAGTGCTTTAGGTTGGTTTGTTTGACGTGTATAGCGTATATCTCTGAGTTTGAACTAACAACTAGTGATTAATTTTTATTTAAGCGTCTTTTGTCCACAAAATTCTCTAAAGTTGTTCGTTTTTTGTTCCGATCGTTATAATCTGTCTCGTTTGAGAGTTTTTATATTAAAATCAAGCGCTTGTTTTTGTGGGTGGCGAGAGGCAGGAATCCCCACCTGATAGCGGTGGAGTATGCTGCGGTTTGGATTAAGGTTGGCTATTTATATTAATGTGATGATTGGATTCACCGGTGTCCTGTCAGCGCCTTGCGCTATTATTAACAGTGAGTTTTATATATATTAACGCTGATGTCCGTACGGACCCTTGGGTAGATATTTCAACTCAAATGAATTATTCTGTCGGCGATTTATCTATTTATCCCCCAAAGAAAAGGTTTTCAAATAATATGTCTTTGACGTTACAGAATCTTAATAATATCCGAACCCTGCGCGCCATGGCGCGTGAATTATCCCTGGACGTTCTTGAGGAAATGCTGGAAAAGGTCAGGGTCGTTACTGAAGAGAAACGCAGCGAGCTGACGGAATTAGAGCAGCAGCGTGCTGAGCAACAGGAAAAAATTAATGCCCTGCTGGAGCGGATGAAAGCCGATGGTATTTCCCCGACTGACCTGCTGGGTTCTGAACTGGCGCAGGCGGGTAAGCCAGCGAAAAAGCGTAAGCCGCGTGAAGCAAAATATCGCTTTATTGACCAGAACGGCGAAGAGAAAACGTGGACCGGCCAGGGCCGCACGCCGAAGCCTATCGCCAGCGCGCTGGCAGACGGTAAATCACTGGATGATTTTCTGATCTAACGGATGAGCCGGGCGGAACACGCCGCCCGGCTGACTGTTCAGCAGACGCCGAAATCGCCTTCTTCGGTATAAGGCGCCACGTCGGCGGCTTTCAGCGTATATTTCTCGCCTTGCTCATTGCTGGCCTGAACCGCCACAATGCTGTCACCGTTCACTTCGAGCACTTTCAGTTTCGGGCCGCCTTTACGCGGTTGCACATAATCACCGACAGAAAACATATTACCTCCTCATCGTTTTAGCGATCTTCACCTTAGCCCACGTATGACGCCGGGTACAGCGTAATTCACCGATTACTGCTTATGAGGTACGCCGGTTCCATGGCATCACCTTGAGCAGTCGCGCCATGCCGCAAAAGCCCGTCACACCGGCGAACAGCAGCCCGCCTCCGACAAAACCGCTGAGCAGGAAAAAGCCGCTGGAGACGCTATAGCCCAGCACCACGCCGCAGAGTATCAACAGCCCGGCGGCAATTTGCACCTGACGCATCAGCGGCAGCGGCTGGGACTTGTCTTCGACGGTTGGCAGCCCCGCCAGCTTCCAGCCCTGAATCCCCCCCTCGACCACAAATGCCTCTGCGGGCGTGGCGGCCTGAGCAAGGCGTTCGGCATTCCCCGACGTCCGGGCGCCGGATTGGCAGTGAAAAATCACCGTATCGCCCGCCTGCGCGTTAAGTGCGCCGGGTAAGGTATCCAGCGGCACGGACCGCGCGGCGGGAATATGCTCGCGGGCGTACTCGTCGGCATCACGAATATCAATCAGTTTTGCGCCTTCAGCGACCCGGGCATTGGCCTGGCGCGGTGAAATAAGAGGAAGTGACATGGCGGCTCCTTACGGACAATAAAGGGTTTTCAGGGTGCTGATAAGCTGATGTACCGCATCGTTTTTAATGGAATAGAGAATGCGCTGCGCGTCGCGGGTGCTGTCGATAAGCCCTTCCTCACGCATGCGCGCCAGATGCTGCGACGTGGCGGAAGGACTTAGCCCCGTGGCTCGCGCAAGCTCCCCCGCGCTGGTGCCGGGCGCTCCGCACAGGGTGCAGAGGATCAGCAGCCGACGCGGGTTGCTCATCGCTTTTAAAAGTGTGGCGGCCTGCCCGGCGCTGGCCTGAAGCTGTTCGAGTTCGGTCATGATTGTTTAGTATTTGCTTAATTAAGTGAATGCTAAACTAATCCGGTGCATTAAACTAGCGTCAAAAGCGTAAAAGAGGGTAAACGCGAGGCCCGGAACTGGTACAGACGAATAAACTGGCTATGCTTACAACGTTCTCTTTATTATTTTCAATGGATTAGATTGAACGGAGTGTTTATATGGGATTTTGGCGTATTGTTTTTACGATCCTCATACCGCCGCTGGGCGTGCTGTTGGGTAAAGGGTTTGGCTGGGCGTTTATTATCAACATTCTTCTGACGCTGCTGGGCTACTTCCCCGGCCTCATTCACGCGTTTTGGGTACAGAGCAAAAGCTAGGCGCGCCACAGTAAATCGCTATAGATATCGGTCAGTACCCCCGCCGGACCAAACTGCTGCTTGATCCACCGCGTGACCTGGCCGGTTGCGGCATGCTGCGTGGCGAGCAGCATGCGCGAGTCCTGACGCGGGTTGTTAATCCGTCGGGTGACCAGCAGCCCCGTGTCTACCGCCTCGCGGACCATGTATTCCGGCAAAAAGCCAATCCCTTCGCCCAGGATCTGACACTGACATTTGGTGTTAAAGTCCGGGACCAGAATCGCCTCCTGCCCGTGCAGCAGCCAGCCAACCTTTTTGTTAATGGTGTGCGCGGTATCTTCCACCATGATGTTGGGATACAGGCGCAGCTGGCTTTCCGCTATCGGCTCCGGGGTGAACGCCAGCGGGTGTTCCGGCGCGATGGCAAACACCCAGCGAATGGCGCCGATCTCGGTGTAATCAATCCCGCCGCCGTCCAGCAGCGTGTCCGGTGCGCCAATCGCGATGTTGGCCTGGTTGTTGATGATCGAATCCCAGACGCCGTTGTAGACCTCGGTGGTCACGGTGATCTGACAGGTGGGAAACTGCTTTTTTAGCACCTGCAGCAGCCGCGCCGTGTGGCGTGGGGTATACAAAAGCTGGTTGATACAGATGCGCACCCGCGCCTCAATGCCCTGAGAAATGGTGTCAATCCCGCGCTTGATGGCGTGAAAGTCATTAAGCAGGTCGGTGGCCTTACGGTAAAAGTAAAAACCGGACTCGGTCAGCTCGATGCTGCGCGTGCTGCGGACAAACAGCACCACGTCCAGCCCGGTCTCCATGCGCTTAATGGTGTAACTGATGGCAGAGGTCGTCACGCCCAGTTCGGCGGCGGCTTTGCTGAAGCTGCCGAAGCGTGCGGCGGTAGTAAAGGCCAGCAGGTTTTCCTCGGTAAAGATGGAATTCATATCTCACTCCCTTCAGCCATCAGTTTTGAACATATTTTAACAGCGTCGTTACAACGCATTTGAAGCCGATCACAGTTCTGACTCTTTGTCGAAAGCCGCACGCAGTAAGGCTTCGTCAGGCATAAGCATAATGCAGCCAGAAGCGCTAAAAAGCGGAGAAACATAAGAAAAAGGTTGCACAGACGCACGTTTTAACCAGTTTATTGAATTTACCTCAACAATGAATTGACTGTCGATGAATCATTTTTAAGCGGATTCTTTTATCACCAGGCTGTTGCTATTCTCAGGTCAACAGAAATAAAAACATCGGGAGTCTGGATATGTCTGCGAACGAACTCGTTACTGAATTTCTGCTGGCGGCAGAAGAGGGCAATAGCGATGCGCTAAAAGCCTGTCTGGAGAAAGGCGTGGATATTAACGCCACCAATCGACAGAAAAGAACCGCCGTTATTATTTCCAGCCTGAAAAAACATTATGACTGCGTGGCGTTATTAATTGCCGCCGGGGCGGATATTGATAAACAGGATCAGACCTGCTTTAACCCTTTCCTGATTAGCTGCCTGACCAACGATATCACCCTGCTGCGCCTTGTCCTTCCGGCAAATCCGGATCTCGATCGCCTGACGCGCTTTGGCGGCGTGGGCATTACCCCTGCCAGTGAAAAGGGGCACGTGGAGATCGTGCGCGAGCTGCTGGAAAAAACGGACATTAACGTCAACCACACTAACTTTGTCGGCTGGACGCCGCTGCTGGAAGCGATCGTGCTCAATGACGGCGGCGCAAAGCAGCAGGAGATCGTTAAGCTGCTGCTGGATCACGGCGCGAACCCGCACATGACCGATAAATACGGTAAAACCCCGCTCGAACTGGCGCGGGAAAAAGGCTTCGATGCAATAGCTGACCTGCTGCTGGCGGCGGGCGCATAACGCATTCGGTCAGCCGCGTCCGGCTGGCCGTTAATTTAAAAAGCATTTTTACCGACGTGCATTTTGCACGATGGCGGCCCCCTTTTATCCGCGTTCAGGAGAAAAAAATGCCCACGAAAATCGTCATAAAAAAGAACACATATTTTGACTCCGTCTCATTAATGTCCGTTTCCACCAAAGCCAATAAATTACTGGGCGTCGAGCAGGCGTTTGTCGCGATGGCGACGGAAATGAACAAAGGCGTATTAAAAAACCTCGGGCTATTAACGCCGGAATTAGCGGAAGCCAAAAACGGCGACCTGATGATCGTGATTAAAGGCGACGCGGCGAATGATGAAACCCTGGCGGCCATCGAAGCGCTGTTCACGCGTAAAGAGAGCGGCGGCGCCCATGAAGCGCGCTACGCTACGATTGCCAGCGCCAAAACCCATCGCCCGGAGAGCAACCTCGCGGTGATTTCCGTCAACGGCACCTTCGCCGCCCGCGAAGCGCGCCAGGCGCTGGAAAACGATCTTAACGTGATGCTGTTTTCCGATAACGTGTCGCTCGACGACGAGCTGGCGCTGAAGCAGCTGGCGCATAAGAAAGGGCTGCTGATGATGGGGCCGGACTGCGGCACCGCCATTATCAACGGCGCGGGATTGTGCTTCGCCAACGCGGTGCGCCGCGGACCGATTGGCATCGTCGGCGCATCCGGCACCGGCAGCCAGGAGCTGAGCGTGCGCATTCACGAATTCGGCGGCGGCGTGTCGCAGCTGATCGGCACCGGCGGGCGCGATCTCAGCGAGAAAATCGGCGGTCTGATGATGCTCGACGCCATCGACATGCTGGAAGCCGACGAGGGCACCCAGGTTATCGTTCTGATCTCCAAGCCGCCAGCGCCAGCCGTGGCGGAGAAAGTGCTGGCCCGCGCGCGCGCCTGCCGTAAGCCGGTGGTTGTCTGCTTCCTTGGGCACAGCGAACCGCCCGCCGATGAAGACGGCCTGCAGTTTGCGCGCGGCACCAAAGAGGCGGCCCTGAAGGCGGTCCTGCTCACCGGCATCAAAAAAGAGTCCCTCGATCTGCATCCGCTCAACTGGCCATTGATTGAAGAAGTGCGCGCCCGGCTGACGCCGCGGCAGAAGTACATTCGCGGCCTGTTCTGCGGCGGCACCCTGTGCGACGAGGCGATGTTTGCCGCGCTTGCGAAATTCGACGACGTCTACAGCAACATCCAGCCGGATCCGGCTAAGCGCCTGAGCGACATAAGCGTCAGTAAAGCCCATACCTTCCTCGACTTTGGCGACGACGATTTCACCAACGGCAAGCCGCACCCGATGATCGACCCGACCAATCGCATCAGCCGCCTGTTGCAGGAAGCCCGCGACCCGGAAGTCGGGGTAATTGTGATGGACTTCGTGCTGGGCTTCGGCGCGCACGAGGATCCGGTCGGCGTAATGATCGACGCCATTAAAGAGGCGCAGGCCATCGCGAAGGCCGATAACCGTCCGCTGGAGATCCTCGGCTACGTGCTCGGCACCGACCAGGATCCGCAGTCGCTGGCGCAGCAGTGCCAGCTGCTGACCGACGCAGGCGTCATCTGGGCCAGCAGCAGCACCAACACCGGATTACTGGCACGCGAATTTGTCTGCAAAGGGGAGAAAGCATAATGACGACCTTATTCAACCAGCCGCTGAACGTGATTAACGTCGGCATTGCGATGTTCAGCGACGATCTCAAAAAACAGCACGTTCCCGTCACCCAGCTCGACTGGGCGCCGCCGGGGCGGGGCAATATGCAGGTCGTTGAAGCGCTCGACCAGCTGGCGGAAAAACCGCTGGCGGAGAAAATCGCCGCCGCTAACCAAATCGCCCTTGAGCGCATTATTCAGTCTCATCCGGTGCTGGTGGGCTATGACCAGGCCATTAACGTTGTGCCGGGCATGACCCGCACCACCATTCTGCACGCCGGTCCGCCTGTCGCCTGGGAGAACATGTGCGGGGCGATGAAGGGGGCGGTCACCGGGGCGCTGGTGTTTGAAGGGCTGGCGAAAGATCTGGACGACGCGGCAAGGCTCGCCGCCTCTGGCGAAATTACCTTCTCGCCGTGCCACGAGCACGACTGCGTGGGCTCGATGGCGGGCGTCACCTCCGCGTCGATGTTTATGCACATCGTTGAAAACAAAACCTACGGCAACCGCGCGTTCACCAACCTCAGCGAGCAGATGGCGAAGATCCTGCGCATGGGGGCCAACGACCAGAGCGTCATCGACCGCCTGAACTGGATGCGCGACGTGCTCGGCCCGATGCTGCGCGACGCGATGAAGATCGTCGGCGAAATCGACCTGCGCCTGATGCTGGCCCAGGCGCTGCACATGGGCGACGAGTGTCACAACCGCAACAACGCGGGCACCACGCTGCTGATCCAGGCGCTGACGCCGGGGCTAATTCAGGCGGGCTATCCGGTGGAGCAGCAGCGCGAGGTGTTCGAGTTCGTCGCCAGCAGCGACTACTTCTCCGGCCCGACGTGGATGGCGATGTGTAAGGCCGCGCTGGACGCCGCTCACGGCATTGAGTACAGCACCGTCGTCACCACCATGGCGCGCAACGGCTACGAGTTTGGCCTGCGCGTTTCCGGCCTGCCGGGGCAGTGGTTCACCGGCCCGGCGCAGCAGGTGATCGGCCCGATGTTCGCGGGCTATAAGCCGGAAGACTCCGGGCTGGACATCGGCGACAGCGCCATCACCGAAACCTACGGCATCGGCGGCTTTGCGATGGCGACGGCACCGGCGATTGTCGCCCTGGTGGGCGGCACGGTGGATGAAGCCATCGACTTCTCCCGCCAGATGCGCGAAATCACCCTCGGCGAAAACCCGAACGTCACCATTCCGCTGCTTTCGTTTATGGGCATTCCGACTGCTATCGACATCACCAAAGTCGCGGGCAGCGGCATTCTGCCGGTGATTAACACCGCCATTGCCCATAAAGACGCGGGCATCGGCATGATTGGGGCGGGCATCGTTCACCCGCCGTTTAGCTGTTTTGAAAAGGCGCTGTTGACCTTCCGCGATCGCTACTTTTTATAAGGCATGCATCCATGAAAAACATGAAGCTGGAGTGGAAAAGAGGTGACTGGGCGGCGTATTTCGGGTTGATGACCAATAACCTGACCAATTTGCTGACCATGATGGGGCTGCTCATTTTTGTCGTCGGCATCCCGAAGGAGATTGTTTATGGACGCATCGCGCCGGCCTTCGGGCTGGCGGTGCTGGTCGCGAGTATTTGCTACGCCTGGTTCGGCATGCAGATGGCGCGCGCCACCGGACGAACGGACGTGACCGCGCTGCCGTCCGGCCCGAGCGCGCCGTCGATTTTTACCGTGACCTTCCTGGTCCTGATGCCGGTTTATCAGCAGACCGGCGATGCGGACTTCGCGATCCAGATTGGCCTGGTGTGGTGCTTCGTGGAGGCGATGATCCTCGCGGGCGGTTCGTTCCTGGGGGAAACCATCCGCAAGATGATCCCGCGTACCGTGCTGCTGTCCTGCCTCTCCGGTTTGGGCCTGCTGCTGCTGGCGATGAACCCGATGCTGCAGGCGTTCGAAGCGCCGACCGTGTCGTTCATCGTGCTGCTGCTGATCTTCATCAACTGGTTCGGTAAAAAGCCGATTTTCGCCAAAATCCCGACCGGTCTGCTGCTGTTGATTGCCGGTACGGCACTGGCGTGGATCTCCGGCCTGCAAAGCCCGGAAGCGATTAAAGCGTCCATGTCATCCTTCGGCTTTAACCCGCCGGAAGTGCACGTGAACAGCTTCATGCAGGGCCTGCCGCACGCGCTGCCGTATCTGGCATCTGCCGTGCCGCTGGGGCTGGCGAACTACATCTTTGACCTGGAGAACATCGAAAGCGCCCACGCGGCGGGAGATGCGTACCCGACGCGTAAGGTGATGCTGGCGAACGGTCTGGCGTCGATGCTCGGCTGCCTGATGGGGAACCCGTTCCCGGTGACGGTCTACGTTGGCCACCCTGGCTGGAAAGCGATGGGCGCGAGCATCGGCTATACGCTGGCCTCCGGCGTGACCATGTTCATCGTGCCGCTGTTCGGGCTGGGGGCGTTTATGCTCGCCATCATTCCGATGACCGCCATCGTGCCGATTCTGGTGTTTATCGGCGTCGTCACCGCCAACCAGGTGGTGAGGGAAACGCCCAAAGTGGAGGTGCCGGTGATCTTCATCTGCCTGTTCCCGTGGATCGCCAACTGGGCGCTGACCATGATGAACAGCGTGATGGGAGCGGCGGGCACCAGCGCGGCGAAGATCGGCACCGACGTGCTGCACAGCAAAGGAATTTACTACGAAGGCCTGGTGCATCTCGGCAACGGCGCGCCGCTCGCCAGCATGCTGTGGGGCTGTATCGCCATTTTCGCCATCATCAACAAGCCGCTGCGCGGAGCCGTTGCGGCCGCCGTCGGGGCGCTGCTGGCGCTGTTTGGCGTGATCCATGCCCCGGTGGTGGGCTTTGCCGAGGGCAGTTCGCTGATGTTCGTTACCGCGTATCTGATGATGGGCGGCATGTTTGTGGTGAAGCATGTGCTGGATATCTCTGTTACTCCCCCTCTCCCTGTGGGAGAGGGCCGGGGTGAGGGCACCAGAACGCACCTTCTAAAGGACACAAAATGAAAGAGCTTATGGTCGTCGCCATCGGCGGCAACAGCATTATCAAAGACAACGCCAGCCAGTCGATTGAACACCAGGCGCAGGCGGTGAAAGCGGTGGCAGAGTCGGTGCTGGAAATGCTGGCATCCGACTATGACATCGTGCTCACCCACGGCAACGGCCCCCAGGTGGGGCTGGATCTGCGCCGCGCCGAAATCGCCCACGAGCGGGAAGGGCTGCCGCTAACCCCGCTGGCAAACTGCGTGGCGGACACCCAGGGCGGGATTGGCTACCTGATCCAGCAGGCGCTCAACAATCGCCTGGCCGCGCGCGGGGAGCAAAAAGCGGTCACGGTTGTCACGCAGGTGGAGGTGGATAAAAACGATCCGGGCTTTACTCACCCGACGAAACCTATCGGTGCGTTCTTCACCGAGGCGCAGCGCGACGAGCTGCAGCAGGCGCACCCGGACTGGCATTTTGTCGAGGATTCAGGCCGTGGCTACCGTCGCGTGGTGGCTTCACCGCAGCCGCTGCGCATCGTTGAGGCCGACGCCATCAAAACGCTGACGCAAAAAGGCTTTGTGGTGATCGGCGCGGGCGGCGGCGGAATACCCGTGATTCGCAGCGAGCAGGGCGACTACCAGAGCGTCGATGCGGTGATTGATAAAGATCTCTCTACCGCGCTGCTGGCACGTGAGATCGGTGCCGACGTGCTGGCGATCACCACCGGCGTGGAGAAGGTGTGCATCAACTTCGGCAAGCCGAACCAGCAGGCGCTGGACACCGTCAGCGTGGCGCAGATGACGCGCTACAGGGAAGAGGGCCACTTCCCGGCGGGCAGCATGCTGCCCAAAATCGTCGCCTCGCTGGAATTTTTACACCACGGCGGCAGGCGCGTGATTATCACCTCGCCGGACAGCCTGCCCGCGGCGCTGCGCGGGGAAACCGGTACCCATATTGTTAATGAAGGAAGATAAGATGAGTGAAAACAAAAGCCGCCGCGAATTTATCAGCCAGAGCGGCAAAATGGTCACCGCCTGCGCGCTGTTTGGCGCCACCGGATCCGTCGCGTATGCTGCTGACTCCGCGAAGCCAACCTGCGAGGCGGGCAAACCGATGAGCATCACAGAGAAACATTACTATCTGGACAACGTGCTGCTGGAGGCCGGGTTCAACGTCGACGGCGGCGTGGCGACGAGCACCCGCACCGAGCTGAAAACGCTGGAGATTAACGACGGGAAGATCGTCGCCCTGCGCGATAACAAGCGCCACGCCGACGCCACGCTGCCGCACTATGACGCAGGCGGCAAGCTGATGCTCCCGGCGATGCGCGACATGCACATTCACCTGGATAAAACCTTTTACGGCGGTCCGTGGCGCTCCCTGAACCGCCCCGCGGGCACGACGATTCAGGACATGATCCGCCTTGAGCAGAAGCTGCTGCCGGAGCTACAGCCCTACACCCAGGAGCGCGCGGAAAAGCTGATCGACCTGATCCAGTCGAAAGGCTCCACCATCGCCCGCAGCCACTGCAATATCGAGCCGACCTCCGGCCTGAAGAATCTGGAAAACCTGCAGGCGGTTTTATCGCGCCGTAAGCCCGGCTTTGACTGCGAAATCGTCGCTTTCCCGCAGCACGGGCTGCTGCTGTCAAACTCCGAAAAGCTGATGCGCGAGGCGATGCAGGCCGGAGCGCACTACGTGGGCGGGCTGGATCCAACCAACGTCGACGGCGCGATGGAGAAATCCCTCGACACCATGTTCCAGATTGCGCTGGACTACGACAAAGGGGTGGATATCCACCTGCATGAAACCAGCCCGGCGGGCGTGGCGGCGGTGAACTATATGGTGGAGACGGTGGAGAAAACGCCGGAGCTGAAGGGCAAGCTGACCATCAGCCACGCCTTCGCGCTGGCGACGCTCAACGAGCAGCAGGTGGATGAGATCGCCACCCGCATGGCGGCGCAGCGGGTGACCATCGCCTCCACCGTGCCGATTGGCACCCTGCATATGCCGCTGAAGCAGCTGCGCGAGAAGGGCGTGTTCGTGATGACGGGGACCGACAGCGTGATCGATCACTGGTCGCCGTACGGTCTGGGGGACATGCTGGAAAAAGCGAATCTTTACGCTCAGCTCTACATCCGCCCGAACGAGCAGACGCTCTCGCGCGCGCTCGGTATTGCCACCGGCGACGTGCTGCCGCTGAATGACAAAGGCGAGCGCGTGTGGCCGAAAGCGCAGGACGACGCCAGCTTTGTGCTGGTGGATGCCTCCTGCTCCGCCGAGGCCGTGGCGCGCATTTCACCGCGCACCGCGACGTTCCATAAGGGCAACCTTGTCTGGGGCTCGGTGGGTTGACGTGCATTTCTCCCTCTCCCTGTAGGAGAGGGTTGGGGTGAGGTGCATTTCTCCCTCTCCCTGTGGGAGAGGGTTGGGGTGAGGGCATCAGGCCGCACTTCCGTAGGTCGGGTAAGGCGAAGCCGCCACCCGACAATGCAGTATACTGCTATGCATATTCTTAAAGAGGGATCTGCATGGCACAAAATATCTACGACAATCCGGCGTTTTTTGAAGGCTACGCCCGGCTTCCACGCTCGGTGCAGGGTCTGGACGGCGCGCCGGAGTGGCCCGCGCTTAAGGCCATGCTGCCGGATTTAACCGGCAAATCGGTTGTCGATCTCGGCTGCGGCTACGGCTGGTTCTGCCGCGCGGCGCGCGAGCTGGGCGCTGCTGACGTCACGGGGGTCGATATCTCAGAAAAGATGCTCGCCCGCGCGGCGGAGCTTACCGCTGACCCACAGATTCACTATCAGCGTAGCGATCTGGAATCTCTTAAGCTTCACGAGAACAGCCTCGATCTGGTCTACAGCTCGCTGGCGCTGCACTACCTGCCGGAACTGGATACGCTGTTCGCCAGGGTTCAGCGCGCGCTCAAGCCAGGCGGCAGCCTGGTGTTCTCAATGGAGCACCCGATCTACACCTGCGCCGCCCGTCAGGGATGGCTGACCGACGATAACGGCGAGCGGTTCTGGGGCGTGAACCATTATCAGGATGAAGGCAAACGCGTCAGTAACTGGCTGGCGGACGGGGTGGTTAAATACCACCGCACGCTCGGCACCACGCTTAACGCGCTGATCGGGGCCGGATTAACGATAAGCGACGTCAACGAGTGGGGACCAGAGCAGGCGCAGATTGACGCCTGGCCCGCGCTGGCCGAAGAGGCGGAGCGCCCGATGCTGGTGCTGATCGCCGCCCGTAAGGCTCAGTAACCCACCCTATACACCCGCCCGCTCTGCACGCCTTCCACGCTGCGGCGATAGGCCTGCGCCACGGTCGCGGCGGGAACGCTCTCAAAGCCCGGGAAGAAGCCGTCGTACGTTTCGACGGATTCGGTGAGTACCGTCGGGCTAATCAGGTTGATGCGGATCCCGCGCGGCAGCTCGCAGGCTGCGGCGCGAACAAATCCTTCCAGCGCCGCATTTACCGTGGTGGCATTTACGCCCTGGGCAATTGGCTCGTGCGCCACGATGCCGCTTATCAGCGTAATTGAGCCGCCTTCGTTCAGATAGTGCTGGCCGGTCAACGCCAGGCGCACCTGCCCGAGCAGCTTGTCCTGCAGGCCCTGGTTGAAGTCGCTGTCCTTCATGGTTGCGAGCGGGCCAAAGTAAAGACCACCGCTGGCGGAGACAATCGCATCCACCGGGCCGATTTTCTCAAACAGCGCCTGGACGCTCGCCTGCGAGGTGATATCCACCTGCTCGTCGCCCTGCGTCCGGCCGACGCGGATGACCTCGTGGCGACGACTCAGCTCTTCCGTTACCGCACGACCGACCGTACCGCTGGCACCAATAATGACGATTTTCATAGCTGACTCCTTATGTTGTGAGCCCCCATTCTTTAATAAATAATAATGCAGATAAACTGGGCTAAAGTTAGAAGATTGCTAACCAGGAGTTTGGAATATGGATAAGCTTCGCAGCATGGAGACCTTTATTGCCGTGGTGGAAAGCGGCAGCTTTACCGGCGCGGCGGCACGGCTGGAGATGTCGGCGGTAATGGTGGGGAAATACGTTGCGCTGCTGGAATCACAGCTCGGTACCCGCCTGCTGGAGCGTAACACGCGGCGCCAGAGCCTGACCGACGCCGGGCGGGTCTATTTCGACGAGGCGAAGCGGGTGCTGGAGCAGGTCGCGATCGCCGAAAGCGCCGTGGAGCGCCTGCGCGCCGCGCCGTCCGGCACCCTGCGCGTGACGGCGCCCACCTCGTTTGGCGGCAGCGCGATCGCGCCGATTACGGCCTCTTTTTTACAACGCTACCCGGAGGTGCGCATCGAGCTGGATCTCACCAACCGGATGGTGGATCTGGTGGAGGAGGGTATCGATCTTGCCATTCGCATTGGCGACATTCACAACGACGATCTGGTGGCGAAATACCTCTGCCCTTACCGGATGGTGATCTGCGCCGCGCCGGACTATCTTGCGCGCTACGGTACGCCGCAAACCCCTGCCGATCTGGTGGATCATCTCTGCTTATCCCACAGCGTGTGGACCGCACGCAACGAGTGGCGGCTGCCGGGCGTCGAGGGCGAGGTGCGCTGGAAACGGGATGCGGTCTTAAGATGCAACGACGGTTACGGGCTGCGGATGGCCGCGAGAGCCGGGGCGGGACTGCTGCTGCAGCCGGAAGTGCTGGTGGCGGAAGATCTGGAAAGCGGCAGGCTGGTGCGGGTGCTGGAGGCGTATATTCCGGCGCCGAGACCCGTGCATTTGCTGTGGCGTCAGGATTTACGACCTCTCCCTAAGCTAACGGAATTTATCGCACATATTCTGCTAAGATTGGGCACACTATAAAAAAAGAAGGTATGCAAAGAATGTCTGTGAATAAACTCGCCAGCAGCGCGCAGGGCCTGCAATCATCTGCCATCCGTGAATTGTTAAAACATAGCAAAATGGCCGGCGTCATTTCGCTGGGTGGGGGGATTCCTAACCCAGCCTTGTTCGATCACGAAGGGCTGAAAATTGCCGCTGATGCCGTATTATCACAGCATTTTGGTGAGGCCTTTCAGTACGGTCTGACCGAAGGCGTACCGGGGCTCCGGGAAGAAATTCAGCGCATCTGTGAAGGGCGCGGGATCCGCTGCAAGGCAGATGATGTGGTCGTGACCTCCGGTTCACAGCAGTCCCTCGACGTGCTGGCGCGTGCATTAATTAACCCGGGCGATACCGTTGTGGTTGAGCGTCCAACCTATCTTGCTGCGCTGCAGGTATTTGGCCTGGCGCAGGCGAATTTTGAATCCGTTGGCACCGATGGCGACGGCATGAAGGTCGACGAGCTTGAAGCGCTGGCGGCAAATAAAACCATCAAAGCGGTCTATATTGTTCCGACGTTTGGCAACCCTGGCGGGGTAACCCTTTCTGAGGCGCGTCGCAAACAGCTGGTGGAATTATCGAAGCGCTATGATTTCGTCATTATTGAAGACGATCCGTACAGCGAAATTAATTATACCGATGAAGTTTTCCGCCCGTTAATTGCCCATGCCAAAGATATCGGCAACGAAGAGAACGTGGTGTATACCTCAACCTTCTCCAAAATTCTTGCTCCAGGAACCCGCGTGGGCTGGGTGCTGGTGCCGGAATGGCTGAAGCGCGCAGTAGTCAACCTCAAGCAAACCACCGACCTGCACACCAGCACGCTGTCGCAGCTGATGACGTATGAATACCTGAAAACCGGTCGCCTGCCCGATCAGATTAAAACGATCCGCGAAGCCTATCGCCAGAAATACCAGACGTTCGCAACCGAGCTGGAGGCCGAGCTGGGCGATGTGATGTCGTTCCACAAGCCGAAGGGCGGCATGTTCCTGTGGGCGAATATGAAAAATGGTAGTAATACCACCCGCTGGCTGGAAAAAACGTTAAGTAACGGCGTAGTATTTGTGCCGGGCGAATTTTTCTACTGCAATGAGCCAGACCATTCAACGCTGCGTATGTCGTTTGTCACGCCAACGGATGAAGAGCTGAAGGAAGCGGTTCAACGCCTGAAAAAATCGCTGTAAAAGACCTGCGCATAATGGCTTTCCTGCCGTTATGCGCAATACGCGTTCAGGGCGGCACGGGCCGCGATCGTCCATGGAGATCTCCATGTTTGAATTTCTGTTCGGTGTCGTTACGCACACGCCCGCCTGGGTGTGGGTGCTGTTTATCTTCCTTATCTCTCGCGGCATTAAAGCTCGCAGGCCCGCCACCGTTACGCTGGAGAGGCTTGCCATCATTCCGGCAATATTTCTTATCTGGGATATCTACGATCTGGTTGTCTACCGCACGCTGACGCCCGGAACTGTCGCATTGTGGACGGCGGGGATCCTCGCCGGGGCCGCGCTGGGGTATATCCTGATTAAGCAGGCGGTTATCACCCGCGCAGATGCGCCGCGCACCCTTTACCGCCAGGCAGACTACACCGCGCTGCCGTTTATGATGCTGGCGTTCGGCGTCAAGTATGTGCTGGGCGTGATGAGCGCGGTCTCTCCCCAGACGATGCAGCAGCCCGCCATGAGCGCGCTGGCGATCGTCTCCGGCGGCGTGTTTGCCGGCGTGTTTCTCGGGAAATTTGCGCGTTACGTTGGGGTGTATAACGCCCGAGTTCAGGCCTGAATTTACAGCAGACCTTTTTGCGTGAAGGTAACACGCGTGGCTGCGTTGAGATCCAGCTCTTTTAACGATTCCGGATTAACCCAGGCGATCTCCTGAAACTCTTCATTAAACGTGACTTCCCGGTTGGCGCTGATGCAGTCGAAGATCAGATAGATCATGTAAATCTCCTCTGTGGTGCCATCGGCGTAGGTTTTCACCCTAATGTCATCGCGAAAAGCCCATGGCGTAACCGAGACAATCTCCAGCGCTTCGCCCAGCTCTTCGCGGATCTCACGGCGCAACGCCTGTTCCATGGTTTCGCCCGGTTCCATTCCACCGCCGGAGAGAGCCCACTGGCCGGGGAACACGCCGCGATCGTCGGCCATTTTACACAGGAGGTAGGCACCGTCATTCTGGATGATGGGGCAGACAATGGTTCGTTGGCGCATGATTTCTTCCTGAAAAAGTATTGATAGGTGAAGTGTTTACCGAATCAGGCTACATCCGGCTGGCCAGATTTTCGCTTAGCCATGACGTCCGCAACGGTCTTTATACGGCTTAGCTCCTCCTGCGTCCTGGGGTTGGATTGCGCTTCCCAGATATCGACGTTCAGCTGTAAGTTAAGCCAAAATTCAATCGTGGTATCAAAGGCTTTTGCCAGTTTGATCGCCATATCGGCAGTCAGCTTGCGATTGTTATTGACCAGCGCGCTGATGGTGTTGCGGTGAACATTGAGCATCTCCGCCAGATCGCTGATTTTCAGATTGAGCGGTTCAAGATACTCATACTGCAACACGTCGCCCGGCGTGGTGGGTTTGCGGAGTGCCTGTTGAAGTGTCATAGGTGATGCCTCACTTGTGTTGCGTGTACTTGTGTGGAGAGAGGTAGAGATCTTCTGCTTTACCCTCTGTCCAGCGAAATACGAGCCTGTATTGCCTGTTTACCCGGATAGAGGAATATCCCTTCAGCGGAGGATTCAATGCTTCATACATATTGCCCGGTGGCGATCGCAAATCCCTGTGCGAGGTTGCTGCCCTGATGATATCGAGCTTTCTCGCAAGCGCTGTTTCCAGATTTGCAGGAATAACATTGCTCGATCTGCCGTAAAGAAAAAAATCCTCAAGCCATTGATCCCGAAAATAACTAATCATAATGGTGCTGAGCTCCAGTCCTTGAAGCTGATTGAATAGTAATGCACTCCCGCACTGTGCGCAAGTGCGTTTTTTGTCTGCGGTTAATATTACCTGGGCGATGGCTGAAGGGAAGTGGGATGTATGGCTAAAGATGAATACTCCGAGGTAGGTTCCAGTTCTGACGTGCGGTTAAATGCCCGGTGGCGCTGCGCTTGCAAGGGCCTCCGGGTATGTAGGCCGGGTAAGGCGGAGCCGCCACCCGGCGATTGACTACCGCTCCCTCAGCGCCTCTTTCGCCCGGTTAAACGGCTTGATCAGATAATCCAGCACCGTTTTCTCGCCGGTCTTAATATCTACCGTCGCAATCATCCCCGGCACAATCGAGAAGTGCCTGCCCGCCTTATTCACCAGGTAATCCTGGCTGGTGCGGATAAACACCCGGTAATAGAACACCTCCGGCTTGGCCTCGTCCTGGATGGTGTCCGGAGAGATCGTTTCGACGACCCCGTGCAGGCCGCCGTAAATGGCGTAATCGTAGGCGGTGATTTTAACCAGCGCCTCCTGGTTCGGGTGGATAAAGGCGATATCGCGCGGCGACAGGCGGGTTTCGATCAGCAGGTGATCGTCTACCGGCACAATCTCCATCAGCTCGCCGTTGGGCGGGATCACGCCGCCTATGGTGGTGACCTTGATGTTTTTCACGATCCCGCGCACCGGGGATTTTACCGTCAGACGGGTGACGGAATCCTGGCGGCCTTTGAGGATCGCCGAAACCATATCCACCTCGGCGTTGGCCTTGGATAACGCCTCGCGCGCCTGAACGTAATACTGCGAGCGTACGTCGGTGAGCTTCAGCTCCAGATCGCTTTTTTGCCGCTGCAGGCGCAGCACCTCCACGTGGCTGGCGGCGCCGGTTTTGACCAGCCGCTGGGTGATAGCCAGCTCCTTATTGGCGAGATCTAACGCGGCGCGCAGCTCCCGTTGGGTGTCCTCCAGCTGCGCGCGGCGGGAGTTGTAGAGGCGCGTTTCGTCAGCAATCAGATCCGGCCACTTTGCCAGCGAAGGGGGGAACTTCAGCGGGAGATCGTTCACCTCGGCGTACAGGCGGGCGCTGGAGGCCAGTGAGGCCCGGTAGCGCGCCGCGCTTTCGCCGACGTTCGATTCGGAACGCGTCGGATCGAGCCGCGCCAGCACCTGTCCGGCCTGCACCTGATCGCCCTCGTGGACGTTCAGCTCGGTGAGGATCCCGCCGTCGAGAGACTGTAATACCTGCTCGCGCGAGCTGGGGATCACTTTACCTGAGCCGGTTGATACCTCATCCAGCACGCCAAACCACGCCCAGACGCCCAGCACCACAAACATCAGCAGCGAGAAGATCACGATCCGACGCGCGCCGGTGTAGCCGCTTTCGGAGTCGAGGGCGTTATCCAGATCGTCCATTGCCGCCACGTCACGCTGACTGATTTTCATTTTTCCACTCCCGTCCGGTTGCTGCCTGCTGCTGTTGCTGCTGCATACGGCTGTTGTTCAGCGCCTGGGCTTTTGGCGCGTCCATCACCAGCATCCCCTCTTTTAACACCACGACGCGCTCCACCAGTTCCAGCACCGGTACGCGATGCGTGGCGACAATCAGGGTGCGATGCCCGAGCCAGTCGCCCAGACGCTGGATGAATTCCCGCTCGGTGTGCTCGTCCAGCGAGGCGGTGGGTTCATCCATTAGCACAATATTCGGATCGCGCAGCAGCATCCGCGCCAGCAGAATCGACTGGCGTTGCCCGCCGGATAACCCCACGCCGTTTTCCATGATCGGATAGTCCAGCCCCTTGGGCAGCTTCTGCACGAAGCCTGCCGCGCCGGTCAGCTCCAGCGCCTCGAAAATCTCTTCGTCGGTGGCGCGCGGCATGCCGAGGGTGATGTTTTCGCGCAGGGTGCCGTAAAACAGCCGCGCGTTCTGGGTCATAAAGCCGACGTTGCGCCGGACGTCGGCGACGTCGAGATGCGGCAGGCTGAAGTTATCAAGCCGCAGCTCGCCGGCCGCCAGATCCATTCCGCCCGCCATGGCCTGCAGCAGGGTCGATTTGCCCGCGCCGTTGCGCCCGAGGATCGCCACTTTCTCACCCGGTCTGATCTCCAGCCGGTTAATGCGCAGCGCCATGCGCGGATCGTCCGGCTGATAGCGGAACTGCGCCTGCTCG
Source organism: Enterobacter cloacae complex sp. ESBL7 (assembly GCF_041679625.1). Classification (NCBI taxonomy): domain Bacteria; kingdom Pseudomonadati; phylum Pseudomonadota; class Gammaproteobacteria; order Enterobacterales; family Enterobacteriaceae; genus Enterobacter; species Enterobacter cloacae complex sp. ESBL7. The sequence goes on along the minus strand of NZ_JBGORN010000006.1, from coordinate 44,411 downwards.
AAGAGGTAATGACCGCGCAGCACGTCCTGGCGGATCGGCGTCTCCTCGCGCTGATTTTCGGTGGGAAGCTGCATGATGCTGTCCAGCCCTTCTTTTGCCGCTTTGACCTGCTGCCAGCGCGCCAGCACGCCGCACAGCGTCGCCATCGGGGCGATCATGCGGGAGGCCAGCATCGACGCGGCGACCACCGAACCGGTGGTGAGGGTGCCGTCGATCACCATCGGGGCGCCGACCACAATCACCCCGGCGTAGACCAGGCTCTGAATGGTCATCCCCCAGCTAATCAGGTTCTGCGTCAGCTCGCGGGTGCGCAGGCCGGATTCCGCGGTGATCTGGATATAGCTGTTCCACTGCTGCAAAAAGCGGTTTTCCGCCTGCATCAGCTTGATGTCCTCCAGCCCCTGCACGCTCTCCACCAGCACCGCGTTGCGCAGGGTCGATTCATGGGCCGACTGCTTTGCCAGCTCCGCCAGCTTCTTCTGCAGCAGCAGGCCGGGCAGGACCATGATCACCGCCGCGACCGGGGCGATCCACGCCAGCTGCGGGGCGATGATCGCCAGCACCACCACGAACAGGAGAAAGAACGGCAGGTCGACAATGGTCGAAATGGTGGACGAGGTGACCATCTCACGGATCTGCTCCAGCTCGCGCAGCTGAGAGATAAAGCTGCCGGTGGAGCGGGGGATCGCGCTGTTGCGCAGCCGCAGCGCGTGGCCGAAGACGCGATCCGAAACGCGCATGTCCGAGCGCTTGCCGAGCAGATCCATAATGTGCCCGCGCGCCACGCGCAGCACAAAGCCAAACAGGGTGGCAATCAGCACCCCGATGGTCAGGACGTAAAGCGTCGGGTAGGACTGCGCGGGGATCACCCGGTCATAGACCTGCATGGAAAAGACGATCCCGGAGAGCGACAGCACGTTGATAAAGAGGGCGGCCAGCATGACCCAGCTGTAGGGGCGCAGGTCGCGCATCACCAGCCGGTAGAGCCAGTCCGGGCGGTATTTTGAGATATAGGCATCCACGCGGCTGTCCTTCAGCGCGGCGAGTGGACGCAGGGCAATAACGTGGCGGATAGCGGGCAACATCGCCGTCATCGACAGCCGGTTGGTGTAGGTCTCATCGTCGAAGAAGCTGATCTCCAGCGTATCGTCCCCGTCGAAATGCTCGATCACGCCGATCCTGCCGTCATGCATCGCCACCACCACCGGCAGACGCCAGCTGTTGATCGCCTGCCGATCGTCGGTAAGAAGCTGAAACGACAGCCCCGCTTCGCGGGCCAGCTGGGTGAGGGCGGGCACCATCGGTTTGCCTTTCAGCCACGGTGCGCCTGCGATCAGCGCGCCGGGCGAGCAGGCCACGCGGTAGCGCGTGGCGACAAAGCCGAAGGCCTGCGCCCACTGCGCCAGCGCCTCATCCGTCATCGTTTCGCCCTGCGGGATTTCGCGTTGCTTCATGGCTGGATCTCCACGGTCTGGATGGTGCGGTTATCAAGATCGAACGCATGACGCAGCTGCCCGGTGTTATACAGGCAGTTGAGCTGCAGCTGGTGCAGCTGACCGAGGGTCTGCTGCTGGGTGAAGCGCGCCTGGTAGACCTCCTGCTCGGCGTTGAGCACGTCGAGCAGCGGGCGCGAGCCGAGATCGAGATACTGCTGCTGGTACAGTTCGCGGGTGCGGGCGCTGAGGGCTTCCTGGCGACCCTGGATTTGCAGCGTGCTTTGCAGGCTCATCACCTGGCTGCGGGCTTCCAGCAGCTTCTGGCGGACGTCAAGGCGCGTACGCTGAACGGTGGACTGCGCCGCCTCCACCGCGTGTCCGGCAGCGTTACGCCGGGCGGTGAGGCCGCCGCCCTGGTAGAGCGGCATCTGCACTTTCACCCATGCGGAATACTGGGTGCGATCGCGGGTTTCGCTCCCCGCGTAGCGATCGTTCATGTAGTGACGCACCTCCGGCTCCAGCGAGACGGTTGGCGTCATCTGCGCGTCGGCGTAGTCGAGGTTAGCCTGGGCGACGTTAGCCTGCGCCCAGGCGGCAAGTACCGCGGGAACCAGACGGTCATCCGGCTCGGCGATGTCGCAGCTCCGGCCCAGCTTTTGCGGAAAGTCATTGCTGATGGCGTTCAGGCTGTTCCAGCCGAGAAAGCTCATCAGCGTGGCGCGGGCGCTGTCCAGGCTGGCCTGGTACTGCATCAGCTGGGCGCGCGCGCCTTCGATACGGGCATCGGTCTGCACCACGTCAGAGAGCGACGTGGCCCCTTCGTCGTTACGCTGGCGGGTCAGCGTGCCAATGGAGGAGAGGGCGTCGAGCTGCTCTTTAGCGGTCTCGACCATCTGCTGCCAGGTTTGCACCTGCACCATGGCGATGGCGGTATCGTGGGCGATGGTGTCGATACTCACCAGCACGTTGGCCTGCTGCTGGGCAACGCCCGCGCTCTCGGCCCGCACCTGGCTGTCCACTTTGCCAAAGTCGTAGAGCATCTGTGAGAGAGAGAGCACCAGCGACGGGGTAAAGCCGTTCTGGTCGCCGTCATGGGAATAACCGTTGTCCACGCCGGCATTAATCTGCGGATAGTATTTTGATTTAGCGACGTCCACCTCTTCGCTCTGCTGGTAGAGTTTCCCCACGGCTTCGCTGATGGCCGGGTGCCAGGTGACGGCGCGGTTAACGGCATCGCCAAGCTGCAGCGAACCGGGGGCGGCTTTGCCAGCCGCAGGTGCGACGCGGCCATTGAGCGAGGGGAGTTCCTGCGTTTCGCGAAGCTGTCCGGTATTGATGATTGCCGCCGGGTTCGCGCAAAGAGCGGGCACAGATATCAGGCAGCACGAGAGCCACCAGTGAGGCATCTTTATTCCCATGTCATGTCCCTATTAAAAAAATACGGCTTTATTATTTATGCCCGGGCGCTGTGCGCCCGGGTCATCTCTTGCAGGTGCTATCAGGTAATGATGTGTTGCTGGTTAACAAGCTCGTCGTAGGTGGTCTGAACGCCATCAAGCGTAACGAGCGTGGTATTAGTGTAGGTGCCTCCCGCACCGTCACGGTCGATGGAGATCACGGTATTGCCATTACTATTAGTGACATGGAGATAATTCCCCAGCGTCGCGGCGCTACCGTTCCAGCCCACCAGCAGATCGCCGATGTCGATTTTGTCCCCCTGCGCCAGCGAGAAGCCGGTCCAGTGATCGCCCGCGGTGCTGCTGACGTTACCTGCCGTAGCATTCCCCACGGTACTGTTCAGCACCTGGTAAATCAGCGTATCGCCGTAGGCCGTACCGGTGATGGCGTCGTTATGTTCCGAGCTGATGAACTGCGGCGCCATATTGATGGTCAGCGTGGCGCTGTCCGTTCTCCCGGTAGCGTCGGTCAGGGTGTAGTTGAAGGTCTCCTTCGACGTCATGGATGAGAGCGATACCCCGCTGTTGAGGGTATAGGTGTAATGGCCGTCAGCGCCGATCGCCAGGACGCCGTAATGGCCGGTGATGTTCACCGTTGCGCTGCCGGTATACGGATCCAGCGTGGTGGTCACGCCGTTGTACCCGGTCACGCTCAGACGGGTATCCACCGAGTGGAGCTGATCCAGCACGCCGCCAGAATCGGTACCGTCAAAGATATTGCCGTTGACGGTGTGGCTGCCGGTGACGTCGAAATCACTCAGCGAGTAGGTGGTGCCGTTCACGCTTGGCGTAATGGTAATGTTCCCCACGCTCAGCCCCGGTACGCTACCGGTAAAGTTCAGCGTATAGGTCCCGGCGTTCAGATCCAGCCCGGTGAGCGGGATGTCGATACTGCCGCCCAGCAGTGAGCCGCCGCTGAAGGAGCCGCTGCGGATCACGCCCGAGCCGTCGCTGATGGACCAGTTTACCGTCAGCCCGCCCAGCGCCAGCAGCGAGGCCACGTTAAAGTGGAGCGACACGTTGTGCAGCGCGGTGTTCGCGTCGACCACGAAGGTTCCGCTGCCGGAGCCCTGGGTTGACGAGAGCAGGGCCGTCGTCCAGCTGGCGGTGCCCACGGTCGTATCCGAGTATGCCGACGTGTGGTGCACCGAGGTGAGGTCCATCGTGGCGCTGACATCGTTCACCGCATCCATCGCCCGGGGGGTTGGGGTGATGTTGAGCGATGCCGTATCCTTCGAGCCGTCAGGCGCGGTAACGGTGTAGACGAAGGTATCCGGCGTGCTGATATGGTCCGCTCCCACGCCGCTTCTCAGGGTGTAGGTGTACTGTCCGGACGAATTGATGGTCAGCGTGCCGTATTCCCCCTGAATGGTGGTGGTTCCACTGCTGTTGACCGCCACGCCGTTCACTTCGGTGACCAACGTGCCTGGAGGAACTGGGTCATTCGCCAGCACGTCGCCCGTGGTGGTTTCGCTGATGCTCGCCACGCTGTAGACATGATCCTGCAGGACGCTCAGCGTGTAGCCCGTCAGGACGGCGATCCCCGATGCGGTATTGAGTAAGAACAGGTACTCCCCGGCCGGCAGATTCAGCGTCAGCTGGGATGACGAGCCTCCCAGCAGCGGAGCGCGCAGCCAGCCCGACTCGACGCGAACCTGCTCGAAGGTCTGGGTGGCGTTGTTGAACTTATAGACGTACAGATCGAACACCGACGCCAGCGCCACGCCGCCCACGGAGGCCTGGATGGTCATGGTGCGGGTCGTGCCTTCCTCCACGTTGTAGATAATCGGGTTGGTCATGTCGTCCAGCAGGTTAAGCCCCAGCGTGCTGCCGAGATTAATGCCCACCAGGGTAAAACCGTTCTGAGACGAGGCGCCGTTATTAATCTCGCTCACGGTGGTGTCAAAGGTCAGCGAGGCCGTATCGTCCACCGCCACAATGCCGTTGATTACCGTACCGGCACCCAGAGACAACACCAGCTGCGCCGACGCGCTGACGCCGTTATGGGTGATGGTGTAGGTGAAGTTCTCCGTCCGGCCAACGACCGCGGCGCTGGTGTCGGTCAGGTTGTAGGTGTAGCTGCCGTCGCGGTTGATGGTCAGCGTACCGTATTTGCCCTGGATCACCGTGCCGTCGGCGTTCACGCTGGTGGTGACGCCCTGGGCGTTAGTGACTGCGGAAACGGTGGTTCCGGCCGGCGCGTTGTCGCTGCCGGCTGTCGGGTCCGTATCGAGGATCACGTTGCCGTTGAGGCTGGTATCGCCCGTGACCGTACCCGGACCGGTCTCTTTCACCGCCACGTCGAGGCTGGTGTAGGAGCCGGTTGCCAGCAGGTTGGTGTTGTAGCTGAGCACGCGATAGTTGCCGTCGGCCAGCCCGGTCAGGTTCAGCGATACGCCGGTTGCGCCGAGGGTCAGGAGATCGGCAAACTGCGGTTGGCCGGTATCCACCACGGTGGTCCAGGCGCCGTTGACGTAATGCTGAACCACCAGCTCAAGGGTGTTGAGCAGAGAGAGCACCGCACCCGTGGCGTTGGCGTTCACCACGATATCCGCACTGCCGCCGCTGCCCACCGTGAAGTTGACCTGGGCCGTATCATTGCCCAGCAGCGTCAGGACGTTGCCCACGGCGCCAACCAGCAGGAAGCCGTAATCGCTGTACTGGCTGTTGGTCACGGTTGCCGTGGTGCTGAGGTTCAGCTCTTCGACGTTATTGCTGGCGGAGAGCGGCACCACCGGCGCAAGGGCGGAGCCCGGCAGCGAGGTGTTGCCCGCGGCGTCGGTGGCGGTGATCTGCAGCGTCTGGCCTTCGGTCTGTTTGTTAATGAAGGTGTAGGTGTAGGTGCCGTTGCTGCCCGCAATGGCGGTCACCGTCGAGCCGTCCGCAAGGCGGATCGCGACGGTGCTGCCTGCTTCCGCAGTCCCGGTCAGGACGCTACCGTCGGCGTTGAAGGTCCCGGTCGGCGCCGTTGGAGCGGTCGTATCGACGATAATCGTCGTCACGGCTGACGCCACGCTGGTGTTGCCCGCCGCATCGGTGGCCGTGGCGGTGAAGTTATGCGTGCCTTGCGCCAGCGTGGTGGTTTGCGGCAGGGTCCAGTTGCCGCTGCCGTCGGCGGTCACCGTGCCCACCAGCGTGATGCCATCGTAGATCCGCACCGTGGCATTCGCTTCGGCCGTCCCGCTCAGCGTTGGGCGCGTGTCGTTGGTCGGATTCGTACCGGTCACCGGGCCGGTAACGCTGCCGACGTCATCAATCACTGAAATGATGGTCGGCGCGCCCGGCGCGAGGGTATCGACGTTAATCACGTACCCGGCGGTCGGCGCGCTGGCGTTGCCCACCGCATCGGTGGCGGTAAAGGTTAAATTGTGCGGACCGTTGCCCAGCGCCGGGGATGGCGTAAAGCTCCACGCCCCGCCGGTCGCCGTCACGCTGCCGATTTGTACGCCGTTATCGAAGATTTTCACCGTCGACCCGGCTTCCGCCGTACCGCTGAGGGTTGGCTGCGCGTCGTTGGTGAACCCGCCGTTCGCCACCGGCGTCGCCGCATTGCCCACGTCATCCAGAATGCTGGTCAGCACCGGCAGCGCAGGCGGCGTGGTGTCGACGGTGAGGCTAAAGCTGGTGGACGACACGCTGGTGTTGCCTGCCGCATCCGTCGCCTGCGCGGTGAAGCTGTGCGCGCCAGCGGTCAGCGTGGTGTTGAGCAAGATACTCCAGCTTCCGTTGCCATCCGCGGTGCCCGTTCCGACAAGGGTAGTTCCCTCATAGATCTTCACGGTGGCAAACGGTTCGCTGGTTCCGACAAGGCGCGGTACCGTATCGTCGGTTGTTTGCCCGGACGTAAGCGGGCCGGTGATGGTGCCCACGTCGTCTATCGCCTGGCTGATAACCGGCGCGTTCGGTGCGGTGGTATCCACAATCAGGGTAAAGTCCGGCGAGTTCAGGCTGACGTTGCCCGCTGCATCGGTGACCGTGGCGGTCCAGGTATGGCTGCCGTTGGTCAGCGGCGTTGACGGCGTAAAGCTCCATGCGCCGGTACCGTCCGCCTGAACGGTGCCGACCGGCTGCCCGTTCTCATACACGGTGACCGTGGCGTTGGCGGTCGCGGTGCCGTTTAGCGTCGGCGTGGTGTCGTCGGTGCTCTGCCCGGAAGAGAGCGAAGTTTGAATGCTGCCCGCGTTGTCACCCGCGGTCGAAATGACCGGCGCCGACGGCACGCCCGTATCCACCGTCAGGTTAAACGGTGTCGTCGTGCTGCCGGTATTGCCAGCCACGTCGGTGGCATTGAAGGTGATGGCGTGTGGACCTTCGCCCAGATCGGTACCCGGGGTGAAGGTCCAGATGCCCTGGGCATTCACCACCGCAGTGCCAATTTCGTTGCCATCAACGATCACGTGCACGGTAGAACCCACCTCGCCCGTACCGTTGAAGGTTGGGCGCGCGTCGTTGGTGCTGTTACCCGACGTGAGCGCCCCGGTGACCGGACCGACGTCGTCAATCACGCTGGTCACCACCGGTACGCCGGGAGCTGCGGTATCAATGGTAAAGGTGAAGACCGATGAGTTAGCCGAGGCGTTGCCTGCGGTATCCGTTGCATACGCGCGCAGGGAGTAGCTGCCGTCGCCCAGCGGCGCGGTCGGCGTAAAGGACCAGTTCCCGCTGCCGTCAACGATCGTCGTGCCAATCTGCGTGCCGTTATTCATGATGTGAATCGTGCTGCCCGCCTGCCCGGTGCCGCTGATGGTCGGGGTGCTGTCGTTGGTCACCTGGCCGCTGGTGAGGTTACCCTGGACGCCGCCAGGGACGTTGTCGCTCACATTATCCAGCGTCGGAACCGTCGGTGCCGTCAGGTCAACCACCACGCTCCAGGGAGCTGAGACCGCGCTGACGTTGCCCAGCGGATCGGTCGCCCGGACGGTGAAGCTGTGCGAGCCTTCGCCGAGCGCGGTGTCAGGAGTAAACGTCCACGCGCCGGTGCCGTCAGCCGTTACCACGGCAATCTGCGTGCCGCCGTCGAAAATGGTCACCACGCTGTTTGCGTCCGCTGTGCCCGAAAGGGTTGGCGTGGCGTCGTTCGTCTCGGTGCCGCTGACCACCGTGGTGGCGGCGTTACCGACGTTATCCGTGACGTTGGTGATGACCGGCGTGGCGGAAACGGAGTCCACCACGACGGTGAAGCCCGCCGAAGGACCGCTCTGATTCCCCGCCGGATCGGTCTCGCGGATGGTCAGGATATGGTTGCCTTCAGTCAGGACGGGCGTGGTGTAGCTCCAGGTGCCCGTATTGCCGACCTCCGCGGTCCCCAGCAGCACGCCGTTGTTGTAGATGGAGATGGTATCGCCCACCGCGCCGGTGCCGGTGAGGGTCGGCTGGTTGTCGTTGGTGGTCTGGCCGCTGGTCAGCGGGCCGGTGCCCGGACCGACGTCGTCAATCACCGCGCCGATAGCCGGCGTGCCCGGTGCTGTGAGGTCGACGGTGACGCTGGCCGCCGGAGAGCGGCCGCTGGTCTGGCCGTTGAGGGTCGCCGTTACCTCAAAGGTGTGCAGCCCCTCGCCAAGCGCGGCTGGCGTATAGCTCCAGTTGCCGCTGCCGTCGGCGGTCACCGTCGTCAATGGCGTCGCGCTACCGTCCTGATAGATGGTTATGAGGCTGCCCGCTTCGGCCGTACCGGTAAGCGTTGGCGTGGTGTCATTAGTGGTTTTGCCTTTCACATCGCCAGTAATCGGGTCTGCGTTATCGACGATCGCCGTGATGACGGGCACCTGCGGCAGGTCGAGCGGTGAATCGACGACGACAAAAGGCACGCCCGCGCTGGCATTCCCTGCGGCATCCGTAGCGGTCACGGTTAGCGTGGTCGGATCCAGCTGCGCCGGGCTCAGCGCAATGGAGAAACTGCCGTCGCTGCCGACAACGCCGGTACCAATGACCGTGGAACCGTTTGTCACGGTAATGATGCTTCCCACGTCACCGGTACCGGTCAGCGGTGTTCCTTCATCAGCCAGCAGCATGTTGCCCGGATCTGCCGGGGCGACGGTATCTACCGTCACGCTCAGCGGCGCTGAACTGCCTGAGAGATTACCCGCGGGGTCGCGGGAAGAGACGGTGAAGGTATGCGGGCCATCCGGCAGCGTCGTGTCGGCAGTCCAGCTCCAGGTGCCGCCCGGCTGGACCGTCACCAGCACCGTAGATGGCGTGCCGTCTACGGAAACGATAACCGTGGTACCGGGTTCACCGGTCCCGGTAAGGGTTGGCGTGCCGTCCTTCGTGTAGAGCACGTTATTTGACAGCTGGCTGTCAGCTACGGCGTTAATGACGGGGACCTCTGGCGCAACGGTATCGAGGGTAACGGTAAAGACCGAACTCGGCGCGCTGAGGTTGCCCGCTGCGTCCACGCCCGCCACGGTAATGTTGAGCGGACCGTCCGTTTGCGTTGGAAGCGTCAGGTTCCATTCCCCGTTAGCCACCACGACACGGCCCGCTTCGACGCCGTTGTTGTAGACGATCACCGTCTCACCGTTAACGCCGGTTCCGCCCACTGTCGGTGTGGTATCCGTGATGTAGCCACCGTTCGGCTCACCGCCCACTGCACTAATCACCGGCGTAGCCGGCGCCAGGGTATCCACGATGATGGTAATCGCTGGAGAAGGGTCAGAGACGTTGCCCGCTTCATCGGTGGCGGTGGCGGTATAGGCGTGGCTGCCCTCGGCAATGTCGCTGCCAGGGCGCCAGCTCCAGTTGCCGCTGCTGTCTACCGTGACGGTGCCCACGACGGTCGATATGCCGTTGACGGTGTCAGTGATGTTGATGACGTCGTTCGGCGTACCGGTGCCGCTCAGGACCGGGCGCGGATCGTTGGTGGTTCCGCCATCGGGAACGGGGCCGGTGATCTGGGTGACGCTGTCGGTGACGGTCGGTGCCGCAGGCGTAGCCGGCGCTTCGGTATCAATGGTGATGGTTACCGGCTGCGACGGGGCGCTTTCGTTGCCCGTGCCGTCCACGTTGGTGACGGTCAGGGTGATGTCATAGGTACCGCCGGACAGTGGGGGTGATGGCGTCCACGACCAGCTGCCGGTACTGTCCACGACAGCGTCGCCGATTTTGGCGCCGTTGTTGTAGATCGTCACGGTATCGCCCGCCGTGCCGGTACCGCTCAGGGTTGGCGTGGTGTCGCGGGTGGTTTCGCCCGGGTTTAGCGTTGTAGCTGTTCCGTCAGGATTGACGGTGATGGCCGGGACGTCCGGCGTGGCAGGCGCGACGGTATCTACCGTCAACACAAACGGGCTGGAGATGGTGGTATTGCCTGCGGCATCCGTGGCGTGAACCGTCAGGGAATGCGGGCCGTCGGTGAGCGGGGTTACGGGCGTAAAGCTCCAGCCTCCGCTGCCGTCGAGGGTGGCGGTACCGAGCAGGGTGGCGCCGTCATAGACGGTGATCGCCGCATCAGCCGGGGCGGTGCCCTGCAGCAGCGGTTTGGTGTCATCCGTGGTATCGCCGCTGATGAGCGTGCCCTGAACGCCGCCGACGTCATCGGTCACGGTGGCGATGGTTGCCGCCCCAGGCGGCGTGGTATCGACGGTCAGGGTGAAGCCACCTGACGGCTGGCTGGTGTTACCCGCCGCATCGGTGGCGACAACGGTAAAGGTATGAGGCCCGCTGCCAAGAGGCGTGGTGAGGGTATAGGTCCACGTGCCGTTGTCGTCGACCAGGACCGTGAAAAGATCGGTGCCATCCAGGCGGATGGTGACGCTTGAGCCAGGCTCAGCCGTGCCGTTGAGCGTCGGCGTGGTGTCGTTGGTGCTGTCGTTGGGGTTGAGCGCGCCGAGGCGTTCCGGCACATCATCCAGCACCTGGGTAATGACCGGGGCGGCAGGCGCGACGCTGTCAATCGTCAGAGTCCAGGTGTTGGAGACGCCGCTGGTGTTACCTGCCGCATCGGTCGCGACGGCGGTCAGGGCGTGCGGACCCTCACCGATCGGCGAGGAAGGCGTAAAGATCCATACGCCAAGACCATTCGCGACGGTCGTACCAATAGCAACACCGTCCACGCGCACGGTGACCGTCGCGTTTGCTTCGGCGGTACCGCTGAGTGTCGGGGTGGCGTCGTTAGTGGTCTCATAAATGTCGAGCGAGCCGGTGCGACCGGGAACATCGTCCACAACTTGTGAAATCACCGGGGCGCCGGGTGCCGTGCCGTCGACGTTAATTGTCCACGGGTCTGATAACCCGCTCGGGTTACCGGCGGGATCCGTCGCCTTCGCGGTCAGCACCCAGGTGCCATCGGTCAGCGGTGCGGGCGGCGTAAAGCTCCACAGGCCGGAGGAGGGAACAACCGTCGTACCGAGGACATCGCTGCCGTTATAAATCGTGATGGTCGAGCCCGCTTCGCCCGTCCCGTTGACGGTCGGGGCCCGGTCGTTGGTGAGGCCGTTCTGGCCCACGGGGCCGGTGGTGGCCTGCACGTCATCCATCACCGACACGATAATTGGCGTCTGCGGTGGGGTAATATCCGGTGACGCAGCGGAGGTTGCGGGCCCCGTGTTGCCCGCCGTGTCGGTGGCGTCAGCGGTCAGGATTTCGCCGTTGAGCTTCGGCGGGGTCAGCGTCAGGCTAAAGTTCCCTTCGCTGTCGGCAACAACAGTGCCAAGGGTGACATTGCCTTCACGGATGGTCACCGTGCTGCCAGCTTCCGCGATGCCGCTGATGGTGCCGCCATCATTCGACACCACGAGATTACCCGGGGCAGACGGCGGCGTGGTGTCCACGGTGAAGATGACGGGCTCTGAGGTCGCGCTCAGGTTTCCGGCGGCATCGGTTTCAGTGACGGTTATAGAGTGTGTCCCGTCCGGAAGCGGGCCGTTCGGCGTGACGCTCCAGGTGCCGTTGGGCAATACCGTCGTTGTGCCAACCACCACGCCGTTATCGTAGATGGTGATGGTTCCGCCGGGCTCGCCGGTTCCCGCGAGGATGGGCAGTGAAGCATCGGTTGGCGCGACAGACGTGATGGTTCCCTTGATAAGGCCCGTATCGTCGGTCAGCACAATCGCGCTCGGCGCGTCCGGCGGAGTAAGATCCACTGTAAGGGTAAACACCGGCGACGCTGGCCCGGTGTTGCCGGCGGCGTCGGTTGCCCGCACGGTAATCTGGTGAGTGCTTTCGCTCAGATCAACCGACGGGGTAAAGGTCCAGGTGCCGTTGCTGGCGACGACCGCTGTACCAATGGCGACCCCGCCGTCATAAATCGTCACGGTCGAGCCCGCTTCGCCGGTGCCGGTAAGCTGCGGGCGCTGATCGTTGGTGCTGCCGCCGTTGCTGACTGCTCCCGTCTGCGGGGCGATATCATCCGTTACGCTGGTGATTGCTGGCGCATCGGGCGCGGTGGTGTCCGGCGCGTTGAGCGTTGTGCCCGGGCTGGTATTCCCGGCGTTATCCGTGGCGGTGGCGGTCACCTGCTCGCCGTTGGTCAACGGTGCGCCGAGAGAGACGGTAAAGCTGCCGTCGCTGCCCGTTTTTCCTGTGCCAATGACGTTGCCGTTCGCGTCTCTCAGCGTGATGGTACTGCCGGGTTCTGCGGTACCGGTGACGGTTTTGCCATCTGAAGAGAACTTAAGGCCGGAAGGCGCGTTCGGTGCTGTCGTATCCGCATTGGCCGAATTGTTACTGCCGCCACTATCACCGCCGCCGGTGCTTGCCGCCGCCGCGATGCCGCCCGCGGCGGCAATGCCGCCCAGTGCCCATGGCCAGATGGCGGCACCGCCGGCGTCGCTCCCGGAGGCCGCAAGCAGCACGTCCGTGGACGCGATAGATTCGTACGTGGCGGCTCCGGTCGGATCTTCAATCCACCATAATGCGCCGTTGCTGTCCTGCAGTACCAGCTGGCTGACGCCCTGCGCGTCCGTGACGTAGAAGTTTTTAAGGGTGATCACCTCGCCGGAGTGCAGCGTAACCAGCAGATCGTTACCGTTTCGCGCGAAGTGGGAGACGCTCGCTCGCTCGACATTAAGCTCAACGATAGAGGAATGGCTCAGGGTAACCTGTGTGCCTTCCGTGGTCGTTTCCACGCCAGTAAGTTTCGATATAACAGAGATTTGGCTCATTTAGGCATTACTCCAGCAGATGTGTCATGAACGGCGAGCAAGACGAGCCATCTCTGCAGAAGGTAAAGGGCGCCCCCGGCGCAGTCGCTGTTATTACGCAGCACTGACCGTTGTTTTTAGCGCGCACGATGCCCGCCAGAATTCAGAGTGGCAACATCAGAGCGAATCTAATGACTTATAAAAGTGAACAATTTTTATGGGTGTTTTGTATCGTGTAAAACCCTGTAATTAATAGAGGAATTATTTTTTAGAATATAAAAATGATATAGACAGAAAACGAAGGTTGTGCAAATTAAGCTTTCGTAAATAAGTGCCAAAACAATGAAGAGGGCATTAATGTATTGGGGTGGTTAATAATTTACTTGGCTCAACCTTTTGTTTTATATCATTTTAGTTTTAACCTGTGACGTTGATTCTGAATATGATTTACGCAGTATGATAATTGGTAGGGGACATTTTTAATATAATATAAAACGTTATTGTTTAAGCGCGCTTAATATGCATTTAAGTTAGGGTAACGTTTTTGATATAAGATATATTATGTCACTCACACAATAAAATATATTCTTATGCAGGCTTAAAACTCTGCTATCACGCGAAAATAATAGCGTTAAGTAAAGGGTAAAATAACCTGATTTATTTCCATTGGTGCTACGACGTCAGCATGATTTTGCGACAGCAAAAAATTCACGGGGAGAATGAATAAAAATCGTCAGTCGGGCGTTTACTGACGTCACTTCCTTCTTACCCTGGAGCTTTATATGAACACGATCTCGTTTCGTTTGATCCCGGTGCTGATTTTTTCCCTGCTGTCCCCCCTGGCGCTGGCAATGGGCAATAATAGTACCGAGAGCAAAACGCCCGATTGTCCTTCCGGACAGGTGTATGACAGCGCCACCCAGAAATGCGTGCCGGACAAAAGCAGCAGCCTCAGCGACCAGGACAAAACCAACTATGCGTACCATCTCGCGAAGAAAGGCGAGTACCAGGCGGCGCTGAACCTGCTTGATTCGCTGAAAAATGGCAATACGGCTGAAGCGTGGAACTATCGCGGGTTCGCCACGCGCAAGCTTGGCCGCACGGACGAAGGGATTGGTTACTACCAGCGCGCGCTGGCTATCGCACCGGATTATGCCAAAGCCCGGGAATACCTCGGTGAAGCGTGGATGGTAAAAGGACGTCCTGACCTCGCGAAAGAACAGCTGAAGGTGATTGCCGGTATTTGTGGCCAGTCCTGCGAGGAGTACCGTGACCTGCAGGCCGCCATCAACGGACATCCGGAATCCTGATTTTCTCGTGGAGGGAAAACACATCGCTACCAGTGAGGTTCGTCAACAGTTAGCCGCACACCTGCCGCGTCTCTGGCGCTATGGGCTGGTGCTGTCGCGAAACAGGGATATCGCCGAAGAGCTGGTTCAGTCCACCTGCGTGCGTGCGCTTGAAAGGAGCAGCCAGTATACGCCGGGCACGCGCATCGACAGGTGGCTGTTCGCGATACTGCACTCCATCTGGATCTCTGAGCTTCGGGCACGACACGTGCGTCAGGGGCAGGGATTTGTGGCCAGCGACGAGCTTCTGGCGCCGGATACCCGCGAACAGGATGAGACGCGCCTGCATTACATGAAGGTGATGCAGCGCGTCAACGCGCTGCCTGAAGCCCAGCGCAACGCGGTATTTTTGGTTTATGTCGAAGGCTTTACCTACCAGGAGGCGGCGGACACTCTGGCGGTGCCTGTCGGTACCGTGATGAGCCGGCTGGCGACGGCGCGGGCTCGGCTTGCCAGATCCGCTGACGCACTGCCTCCGGCAAAGGAGAAACGCTCTTGAACTCGCACCGTTTTGCACCGCCCTATAACGACGACGCTATCGTGGCATGGATAGATGGCGAGATGTGCCGCGTCGACGCGCAGCAATTTGAAGAACAGTTGAAAAGTGACGAACGCCTCTCCGGGCGAACTAACGAACTGATGAAAAGCAGCCAGGATTTCGCCGGGGCGTTTGCCCACATGCTGGATGAGGCGCCACTTGAGGCAATGCAGGCGCGTCTGGCGGCACTTCCCGATCCACAATCCTCCACGCCGGCTGGCGTCAGCAGGCGGGCGCTGATCGCCGCGTCGGTCAGTTTTTTGATGGTCGGATCCGGGCTGGACTACCTGCTGCGGCCCGCTTCCGCGCCAGCGGATGAGAACGCTCATATTCGCGACCTCGAAGCGCAATATATGTCCCTGTATAGCGTTGAGACGCTGCTGGATATGGACAGCGCAACGCCGGTCCTGCAGCGCGGGCTGGAACGAGCCGCGCAGGACATCGGCATCAAGCTGCACATGTCGCAGCTTGTCCTGCAGGGGGCAGAGCTGAAAATGGTGCGAATGCTGCGCTATGAAACCACCTCGATCGCGCAGATTGCCTGGATCAACGCCGACTACGGCCCGATGGCGCTCTGTATCTCTCCTGTAGATGAGAAGACTATGGCCTCTCTGCGCCAGGAGCAGCGGCACGGCATGAACCTGGCGTGGTGGCAGGAGGCGGGCTACCAGTTTGTCCTGATTGGCCGCAACCCGCCGTCTCACCTGCGGGGAAACGCGGAGCAGCTACAGCGCCTCATCTCAGGATGACGGCACGTCGTTCGTCTGAATGGCAATAGCGATGGCAATACGATCGTCCACGACCAGCGCAAACTTATCCATCCCGTAGGCCGCGCGCGAGATCGCCGTCGTGGCATCCAGCGTGAGGGCCTGCGCTTGCGGGTCTTTCACGACAGCCTCCAGGATCACCGGGCGGGCGATGTTTCGTACGGTCAGCGTGCCGAACACCCTGAACCGCCCGTCGCCCTGGGCGACCACGCGAGAGCTGATGAACTCGATCGTCGGGTAGCGCTCGGATTCAAAAAACATATCGCTTTTCAGCTGCCAGGTGAGCAGCTTGTTTGAGGCTACGAGAGTCGCTACGGGAATAGTGACGTGAATATGGTCGTCGACGTCGTTTTCCGGGTTGAGCGTCACGGCGCCCGTCACGCCGCTGAACGTCGCCCAGGAGAGGATGCCGCCGAAGGCATGCCACGACAGCCGAATGGCGGTGTTATTGGCGTCAATTATGTAGCTCTTCGGGGCAGCCGTCGCCCACGGACAAATCAAAACAAGCACTATCACCAGGCGTCGCAGCATCTCAGGATCTCTTTTAGGGGGGCAGGGAGTAAACGCGTCACCCCCGGGATCTATTCGGCTTTGTTGACGTTATTTCAACCGGAGCGCGATAACCGGACCTGGTGACAAGTGTAGCCTTGAGAACGCAGAGCTGCGGGGAATAAAAAAGGCCGCTTGCGCGGCCTTTCGAAGGGATTATTCAGTGACTTTCTTTTCCAGCTCGCTGGCACCTTCTTTGGTTTTGTTCCAGCCTTTCTCAGCGCCTTCTTTGGTGGCATCCCACCCTTTCTCGGTGCCTTGTTTGGTTTTATGCCAGGCTTTCTGGGAATCTTCGCTGACCTTGCTGCCCAGGCTCTCGCTTTTACCTTCTGCAGCATGCTTCTGTTTCAGCTTCAGCTCTTCACCTTTGTTCTGCTCTTCGTGCAGTTTTTGCTTCGCCTCGTTGGCGTTTGCGTTCGCCGCAGCGACGGTATCGTCAGTTGCATGTGTGGTCGCAGCAAATACTGGGGAAGCCAGCAGAACGGCAGATAATGCGATAATTGTTTTTTTCATAATATCCTCATTTAACGTTATCGGTTATGAGCGTGATTCAGCATGGCACAGGCGAAACGGGATGGCTTTAGGAAAAAACTGTAATGAGATCAATGTGCCCTGATGAGGGATATTTCGCCTGAGGATTATCCAAAGGATAAAAAGCCTATTTCAGCAAGGGCGGCGAGAGTCAGGAGAATGAAGATAATAACGGTTATGGGTCTGTACATGGTGGGGTTCCTTCCGGGTTGAGCGGCTATTCCGTAGCGCTGGGTGGTGTGGGTAATTTTGCACAGGAGATGCGGGAAGGGGGTTGATGTTTGTCAAAGGGATGGACGGAACTGTGGGAATGGGGCACAAAAAAGCCCGCAAGGCTTGCGCCGTGCGGGCTCTTAGGACTTCATCGGATGACTCTGGTAATCACCGATGGAGAATTTTGGTGGAGCTGGCGGGAGTTGAACCCGCGTCCGAAATTTCTACATCCTCGGTACTACATGCTTAGTTTGTCTTTACATTCGCACGCCAGCTGCGGACAGACACGCCACTAACGAACTAGCCTGATTAGTTTTAACGCTTCAACCCCAGGCAGGGCTTCCACGCGATCTCTTTTGGGTTTGACCTCTCTTTGATCCCCGTCTTAAGAGCGGAAGCTAGGGAGAGAGGGCTCAGAGCAGGTTATTAAGCTGCTAAAGCGTAGTTTTCGTCGTTTGCGACTATTTTTTTGCGGCTTTTAACGAGGCAAACCGCCCCTCGGCATGCACCTTGGGTTTCGCAAATCCCGTCGAATCCAGAATCAGCCCCAATAGTGTTGGACTAAGTATACCAGATTTCACTTCCTGGATACCAGCCCGGAACGCTAACTTATTGAATAGTACAATAAGTGTGCAGAATCAACGTCCTGCGTTTTTCATGATGCGCGCTTTATCAAGCTGCCACTCGCGCTCTTTCAGGTCAGTACGTTTGTCGTGCTGTTTTTTACCTTTTGCGACGCCAACTTTCACTTTGCACCATGCGTTTTTCCAGTACAGCGACAGGGCTACCACGGTGAAACCTTCACGGTTGATGCGTCCGTAGAGGGATTCCAGCTCACGCTTGTTCAGCAGCAGCTTGCGGGTGCGCGTTGGGTCACACACGTAGTGTGAGGAGGCGACGGTCAGCGGCGTAAAGTTCGCGCCGAACAGGAAGGCTTCGCCATCTTTCAGGATCACGTAGCTATCGCCGATGTTGGCTTTCCCGGCGCGCAGCGATTTTACTTCCCAGCCCTGCAACGCAAGGCCAGCTTCGAATTCTTCTTCAATGAAATACTCGTGGCGAGCACGCTTGTTGAGCGCAATGGTCGCCGAGCCTGGTTTATGTGCTTTTTTCTTCGTCATAAGTGTCGTAAAGCCGTCGGTAATCTGATTTCAAAAAGTCACCTCATTGCGTCCTGTGAGGTCTAACGCGCTATCTTAGCACGAGATGAGGCTTAGCGTTTTTTTAACAGGTGATAAATGTTATTATTTGTCCGTTGTGTGACCATGGGAAATGCTATGCCTCAGATTAGCCGTACTGCGCTTGTGCCTTACAGCGCGGAACAAATGTATCAGTTAGTGAACGACGTTCAGTCTTATCCAGAATTTATTCCGGGGTGCACCGGGAGCCGCGTTCTGGAGTCCGGCCCGACGCAGATGACTGCGGCGGTGGATGTCTCCAAAGCGGGGATCAGCAAGACGTTCACCACCCGCAATACGCTGACCAGCAATCAGAGTATTTTGATGCATCTGGTGGATGGTCCGTTTAAAACCCTGATGGGGGGCTGGAAGTTTACGCCGCTGAGCGCTGACGCCTGTCGCATCGAGTTCCAGCTGGACTTTGAATTTACCAATAAGCTGATTGAGCTGGCGTTTGGCCGCATCTTTAAAGAGCTGGCCTCGAATATGGTTCAGGCGTTCACCACCCGCGCCAAAGAGGTTTACAGTGTCGCATAAGATTGCTGTAGAAGTAGTGTATGCGCTGCCGGAGAAGCAGTATCTGCAGCGCGTGACGCTGGAAGAGGGGGCAACCGTTGAGGTGGCTATCCGCGCGTCCGGCATCCTCGAACTTCGCAGCGATATCGACCTGGCGAAAAATAAGGTCGGGATTTATAGCCGTCCGGTGAAGCTGGGTGATGTGCTGAAAGAGGGCGACCGGGTTGAGATTTATCGCCCGCTGATTGCTGACCCGAAAGAGCTGCGACGTCAGCGTGCGGAGAAATCGGGTAAGTAGCGTGTTTTCCCCTCACCCTGACCCTCTCCCCAAAGGGGCGAGGGGATAAAAGAAGAACAAAAAAGGTGCTCAATGAGCACCTTTTTGCATTTCTGAGTTCTGATTACTTGGTCAGGGCAGGCTTGTTGTCGATGTTGGTCAACACACCGGCGCTGCTGAAGGTCAGCGTCAGGGTCTGCTGGGTCGCATCTTCGTGGCCCGGCTTCTGACGGAATACATAGAACCAGGTGTTAGTGCCGAACGGATCGGACATCATCGGGGTTCCCAGTGCATAAGCGACCTGCTGTTGTGTCATCCCCACACGGATTTTAGACACATCGTTAGGGGTAAGGTAGTTCCCCTGGTTGATGTCAGGACGGTAAACCACTTTCTCCAGAGTGGAACAGCCTGCGGTCAACATCAGAAGAACCGCTGCGGCAGCGGTCAGCATTTTACAACGCATAGTGATTTGATTCCTTTTCGGGCCCGAGCAGAACGCGGCTCATATGTAATATGCCGATGATAATAGACCTTGCCCCACTTTGAAACCGGTCTGGCGGCGTTTTTGTTGTTCTGTATGACCCTGAGATCCCGAAAAAGTTTATGCCGCCAGCAGTTCTTTCGCGTTCGCGAGCGTATTGCGTGTGACTTCGCTGCCGCCGAGCAGGCGAGCCAGCTCCTGCAGACGCGCACGTTTATCCAGCGGCTTCATGTGCGTTTCGGTCATTTCACCGTCGGTTTCTTTGCTGACGATAAAGTGATGATGACCACAGCCCGCGACCTGCGGCAGGTGGGTGACACACATCACCTGCGTTGATTCGCCTAGCTGGCGCAGCAGTTTGCCCACCACCGCTGCCGTTGGGCCGCTGATGCCGACATCCACTTCATCGAAAATCAGCGCCGGGGTTTCCATTTTACGCGCGGTAATCACCTGAATCGCCAGCGCAATACGCGAAAGTTCACCACCGGAGGCCACTTTGGAGATAGCCTGCAGCGGCTGCCCCGGGTTGGTGGTGACGCGGAACTCAATGCGGTCCGCACCTTCCGCCGTCAGGTGGTTCTCTTCAAAGCGAACATCGATGGTGAAGATGCCGTGCGGCATCGCCAGCGTGTGCATGCTGTCGGTGATGTGCTGGCTTAGCTCCTGAGCGTAATGCTGACGGATTTCATGCAGCTTTTGCGCTGTCGCCAGCGCCTGTTCATGATGCAGGTTCACCGCGAGAGAGAGGGTCTCCTGCGAGTCAGCCTGATCGTCAAGCTGCTGCTGTTCTTCCAGCAGAGACTGATAGAATCCTGGCAGCTCTTCCGGCGTGACGTGGTGCTTGCGCGCCAGTGAAATTTGACGGGAAATGCGCTGCTCCAGCTCAAACAGACGGTTCGGGTCGAGATCCAGACGTTCACAGTAGTGGCGCAGTTCGTCACTGGCTTCGGAGATCTGAATCGCCGCTTCTTCCAGCATATCCAGGACGCCAGAAAGCTTGCTGTCCATGCCGACCAGTTCGGTAATGAGCTGGCGGACGTTATACAGCTGGCTCTGCAGGTTCAGGTCTTCGCCGTCCGCCAGCAGGTTGAGCGCATTCTGGCTGGTTGAGAGCAGGTGGCCGCTGTTCGCCAGACGTTTGTACTCTTCGTCGATTTGCTCAAACTCACCCGGCTGCGGGTTGAATTCGTTCAGCTCTTTAAGCTGGTACGCCAGCAGCTCCGCACGTGCGGCGCGCTCCTGGCTTTGCTGCTGGTGCTGGGCGAGCTCGCGGCAGCTCTGATGCCACTGGCGATAGTGCTCCGCCATAAGCTGAGTAAGCGCGTACTCACCCGCATAGCCATCGAGCAGCGCTTTCTGCTGTTCAGGTTTGACGAGTTGCTGGTGCGCGTGCTGACCGTGGATCTGGATAAGCAGTTGGCCGAGTTCGCGAAGCTGGGAGAGCGGAACCGCCGTGCCGTTGATAAAGCCACGTGAACGACCGTCGCTGCTGATCACGCGGCGAAGTAAACACTCACGTCCATCTTCAAGCTGGTTCTGTTCCAGCCAGCGCTGGGCGGCAGGGGTGTCTTTCAGGGAGAAACGGGCGCACAGGTCGGCACGGTTTGCGCCCATGCGCACCATATCGCCCTCTGCGCGGCCGCCAAGGCACAAGCCGAGGGCATCAATGGCAATGGATTTACCTGCACCGGTTTCCCCGGTGATCGCCGTCATGCCGCTGTGGAAATCGATCTCAAGCTCACGAACAATGGCAAAGTTGCTGATGGTCAGTTGTGCCAGCATAATTGTTTTCCTGTATGAAAAACCATAACTGTGTTTTCATACAGTATAAACTGGTTTTTTATACAGTAAAGTACTGGATGCAAAATCAGAACAATTTTTTTGACCAGCCAAGCTTCGAGCTTAATGTGTTGAAATAGCTGTAATCTTTCGGGTGAATCAGATTCAGGTGGTAATCACACCGACGAATAAGGACATCTTCACCTTCCTGGATCGGCAGCGCTATCTGGCTGTCGCAGCTGATCTCCAGGTCGTTACGGCGGTGCGAGAAGCGCAGACGTATCGTGCTGTCGCCGTTGATGACCAGCGGGCGGGCGGAGAGCGTGTGCGGAAACATCGGCACAAGGGTGATGGCATCCAGCGAAGGCGTCAGAATCGGGCCGCCGGCAGAAAGCGAGTAGGCGGTTGAGCCGGTCGGGGTGGAGATAATCAGCCCGTCGGAACGCTGGGAAAAAGCAAAGATTTCGTCGATGTAAACTTCGAATTCAATCATGTGCGCCACTTTCCCGGGGTGAAGAACCACCTCGTTAATTGCGGTACTGATGCGCTTCTGACAGTCCTGCTGGCACACCTGCGCTTCCAGTAAAAAGCGTTTCTCACTGATATAGTGGCCTTCCAGCACGTCGGCCAGCTGCTGCTGCGCATTGTCCGGGTCGAGGTCGGTTAAAAAGCCGAGATTGCCACGGTTGATGCCGATGACCTTAATGTCATAACGCGCCAGCGTGCGGGCCGCGCCGAGCATGTTGCCGTCGCCGCCCACCACCACGGCAAGATCGGCCTGTTGACCAATTTCCGCCAGCGTGCCGGTTTTGACGCTCTTCAGCTGCAGCTCCTGCGCAATCTGCTGCTCGACCATCACTTCATAGCCTTTGCTACACAACCAGCGATACAACATTTCATGTGTCGTTAGTGCGGTAGGGTGACGCGGATGCCCGACGATCCCAATACACCTGAAATGATTATTCATTTTCTGGAGGTCCTTGTGCCTGATGAATGATGACAATCTGTCTTGTTCCCTTGAATCCCGGAAACTGATCCCCATAATAAGCGAAGTTAGCGAGATGAATGCAGAAAAACGCGGAGAAATTCATGAGTAGTAAAGAACAGAAAACGCCTGAGGGGCAAGCCCCTGAAGAAATTATCACGGAACAGCACGATGAAGTTGAGGCTGTAGAGCCAGACGCATCTGCTGAGCAGGTGGACCCGCGCGATGAAAAAATTGCGAATCTGGAAGCCCAGCTGGTAGAAGCACAGAATCGCGAACGCGATGGTGTTCTGCGCATCAAGGCGGAAATGGAAAACCTGCGTCGTCGTACCGAGCAGGACGTTGAGAAGGCGCATAAATTTGCGCTGGAAAAATTCGTCAACGAACTGCTGCCGGTAATTGATAGCCTCGATCGCGCGCTGGAAGTGGCTGACAAAGCGAATCCGGACAACGCGGCGATGATCGAAGGTATTGAACTGACGCTGAAGTCCATGCTCGACGTGGTGCGTAAGTTTGGCGTGGAAGTGATTGCCGATACCAACGTACCGCTGGATCCAAACGTTCACCAGGCGATTGCAATGGTGGAGTCCGAAGAGGTCGAAGCCGGTAAAGTGCTGGGCGTGATGCAGAAAGGTTACACCCTGAACGGCCGTACCATTCGCGCTGCGATGGTGACCGTGGCGAAAGCGAAAGCGTAATTTGCCATTCGTAGTGCCGGGTGGCGGTTTCGCCTTACCCGGCCTACAGCCTTACTCAGCGATACTTTCGCGCAGGGGTTTTACGGGCAGGACTTTCACCTGCTTAATCATATTGTCCTGCACGTCCAGGATATCAATATCGTACTGCTCAATGCGCACCCGCGTGCCCGCCGCCGGGATCTCTTCCAGCGCTTCCAGAATCATCCCGTTAATCGTGCGAGCCTCATCTTCCGGCAAATGCCAGTTAAAAGCTTTGTTGAGTTCGCGAATGTTCGCGCTACCGTCAATCAGCACCGAGCCGTCGTTTTGCGGGGTAACCTCTTCCGCGAGGGAAGGCGACATTGACGTAGTAAAGTCCCCGACAATCTCTTCCAGAATATCTTCGACCGTCACCAGCCCCTGAATGTCGCCGTACTCATTGACCACCAGGCCGACTTTTTTCTTGTTGCGCTGGAACTTCACCAGCTGCGTGCTGAGCGGCGTACCTTCCGGCACGTAGTAAATCTCGTCGGCGGCGCGCAGCATTACCTCTTTGGTGAACTCTTTTTTCTCGGTCATCAGACGGTAGGCTTCGCGCACGCGAAGCATGCTGATGGCGTCATCCAGCGAATCGCGATACAGCACAATGCGCCCGTGCGGGGAGTGCGTCAGCTGGCGGACGATGGCTTTCCAGTCGTCATTAATGTCGATACCGACGATTTCGTTACGCGGCACCATAATGTCGTTGACGCTCACCTTTTCCAGATCCAGCACTGACAGGAGCATGTCCTGATTGCGCCGGGAGATCTGCGAGCGGGATTCATTCACGATGGTGCGCAGCTCCTCTTTGCTGAGCGCGCTGCTGATGGTGACATCGGCTTTGATCCCCACCATCCGCATCAGTACGCGCGTCACCATGTTCAGCAGCCAGACCAGGGGCATCATCAGGATCTGCAGCGGTGCCAGCAGGAAGCTGCTCGGGTAGGCGACTTTCTCCGGGTAAAGCGCGGCGATGGTTTTCGGCAGCACTTCGGCAAACACCAGTACCACAAACGTCAGCACGCCGGTGGCAATCGCCACCCCGGCGTTGCCGTACAGGCGCATCCCAACGATGGTGCCGAGGGCGGAGGCCAGAATGTTGACGAGGTTGTTGCCGATGAGCACCAGGCTTATCAGGCGATCCGGCTTGCGAAGCAGTTTTTCAACGCGACGAGCGGCACGGTTACCCTGTTTAGCACGATGACGTAACCGGTAGCGGTTTAAGGTCATCATGCCGGTTTCCGAGCCGGAGAAATAGGCGGAGATGACCACCATGACGATCAGGATAACGATCAGCGTGGTGGTAGAGATGTGTTCCAGGGGGAACTCCTTTTGTTACTTAGCCAGCAAATTGCTGTATGAAGCGGCTGCCAAAATAGGCAAGGGTGAGAATGCCCGCACCCGCGACGTTGAACCAGACCACGCGACGACCGCGCCAGCCTTCATGATAATGGCCCCATAACAGGACAATATAGACAAACCACGCGATGATGGAGAGCACCGCTTTATCGATATTCTCCACGCTAAAAAGGTTCTTCATGTAAAACAGGCCCGTGCAGAGCGTCAGCGTCAGCAGCACCACGCCCACCTGGGTGATGTGGAACATCTTACGCTCAATGACCATCAGCGGCGGCATCTCATGGTTAAACGCCAGCTTTTTGTTTTTCAGCTGGTAGTCAATCCAGGCGAGCTGCATGGCGTAAAGCGCGGCGATGATCAGCGTCGCGTAGGCAAAGAGCGACAGGCCGATATGCACCAGCATCCCCGGCGTCGCCTCCAGATGCGTAATGAATTCATTAGGCATAAAGGTGGCGAGGGCCAGATTGATCAGCGCGAAGGTATAGACAATCGGCAGCAGCAGCCAGCCGCGATTTTTAGACGCGACGATGGTCATTACCGTGCAGATCATCAGGCTGACCAGCGAGCCGACGTTGAGGACGCTCAGGTTTTGCACGCTGCCGTCGCCGGGAATGATGCGTGATTCCAGCGCAAACGCGTGGCTGATCAGTGCGATCACCGCGGAAAGAATAGCCATGCGCCGCCAGCCGCTGTTTTTTTGCAGCAGGCCGGGAACGATCAGCGCGAGGCTGACAGAGTAGGCAACAAGGGCGATCAGTGCGAAAACAGGCATATAGGCATCGACAGTTGTCTTAATAAGAAAGAGAAGCAGTATAACGTTACGTGACGCCTGCTCCAACCGTTGCATAACAACAAAGGCGCCTTCATGTTATACTCCGGCAAAATTCTGTGTATGTGTCGCCCATGGCGGCCCAACGTTTCTACTCAGGCGAGAGACAATGTTTGATAATTTAACCGATCGTTTGTCGCGCACGCTGCGCAACATCAGCGGCCGCGGACGCCTTACTGAAGAGAACATCAAGGAAACGCTGCGCGAAGTGCGCATGGCGCTGCTGGAAGCAGACGTCGCGTTGCCGGTTGTTCGTGATTTTATCAACCGCGTAAAAGAGAAGGCGGTTGGTCATGAAGTTAACAAGAGCCTGACCCCGGGCCAGGAGTTCGTCAAAATCGTTCGTAATGAACTGGTTTCGGCGATGGGCGAAGAGAACCAGGTGCTTAACCTGGCGGCTCAGCCGCCGGCCGTGGTACTGATGGCGGGCCTGCAGGGTGCGGGTAAAACGACCAGCGTCGGTAAGCTGGGTAAATTCCTGCGTGAAAAGCACAAGAAGAAAGTGCTGGTGGTCTCTGCGGACGTCTATCGCCCCGCGGCGATCAAACAGCTGGAAACCCTGGCCGAGCAGGTCGGCGTAGATTTCTTCCCGTCCGACGTGGCGCAGAAGCCTGTCGACATCGTTAATGCGGCGCTGAAAGAAGCGAAGCTGAAATTCTACGACGTGCTGCTGGTGGATACCGCCGGTCGTCTGCACGTTGACGAAGCGATGATGGACGAGATCAAGCAGGTACATGCCTCTATCAACCCGGTAGAGACCCTGTTCGTTGTCGACGCCATGACCGGTCAGGATGCGGCGAATACCGCGAAAGCGTTTAACGAAGCGCTGCCATTAACCGGCGTAGTGCTGACCAAAGTGGACGGTGACGCCCGCGGCGGTGCGGCGCTCTCGATTCGTCACATCACCGGTAAGCCGATTAAATTCCTCGGCGTGGGCGAGAAAACTGAAGCGCTCGAGCCGTTCCACCCGGATCGTATTGCCTCCCGTATCCTCGGCATGGGCGACGTGCTGTCGCTGATCGAAGATATCGAGAGCAAGGTTGACCGCGCGCAGGCCGAGAAGCTTGCCAGCAAGCTGAAAAAAGGCGACGGTTTCGATCTTACCGACTTCCTTGAGCAGCTGCGTCAGATGAAAAACATGGGCGGCATGGCCAGCCTGATGGGCAAACTGCCGGGCATGGGCCAGATCCCTGACAACGTGAAAGCGCAGATGGATGACAAGGTGCTGGTGCGTATGGAGGCGATCATCAACTCGATGACCCTCAAAGAGCGCGCTAACCCGGATATCATCAAAGGTTCCCGTAAACGCCGTATCGCAGCCGGTTGCGGCATGCAGGTGCAGGACGTTAACCGTCTTCTGAAACAGTTCGACGACATGCAGCGCATGATGAAGAAAATGAAGAAAGGCGGCATGGCGAAGATGATGCGCGGCATGAAAGGCATGATGCCACCCGGTTTTCCAGGGCGTTAATCGCTTTTGAGATTGCTTTTTGCCCGAAAATGAGTAAAATTTTCGGGCTTTTAATATGACACCCGGGCTCCGTTCCTCGATGGGGCCCGGTTGTTTTATTCACACAAGAGGATGTTATGGTAACTATTCGTTTAGCTCGTCACGGCGCTAAAAAGCGTCCGTTCTACCAGGTTGTTGTAACTGACAGCCGTAATGCACGCAACGGTCGCTTCATCGAGCGCGTTGGTTTCTTCAACCCACTGGCCGCTGGCGCAGAAGAAGAAACTCGTCTGGATCTGGATCGTATCGCTCACTGGGTTGGCCAGGGCGCTACTGTTTCCGATCGCGTTGCTACGCTGATCAAAGCAGCAAACAAAGCAGCTTAATCTGTCACGGTGGTCATGATGAGCAATAAAGCACCTGTTGAACCGATCGTATTGGGAAAAATGGGTTCTTGCTACGGTATCCGTGGTTGGCTCAGAGTGTTTTCCTCCACTGAAGACGCTGATAGCATTTTTGATTACCAGCCCTGGTTTATCCAGAAAGGCGGTAAGTGGGAAGAGGTCGAGCTGGAAAGCTGGCGTCACCACAATCAGGACATCATCATCAAGCTGAAAGGCGTTGACGATCGTGATGCTGCGAATGCGCTGACTAATTGTGAAATTGTCGTGGATTCGTCGCAGTTGCCACAGCTGGAAGAGGGCGACTACTACTGGAAAGACCTTATGGGTTGCCAGGTAGTCACTACCGAAGGCTACAGCCTGGGGAAAGTCATCGATATGATGGAAACCGGGTCAAATGACGTTCTCGTCATTAAGGCAAACCTGAAAGATGCATTTGGCATCAAGGAGCGGTTGGTTCCGTTCCTCGATGGACAGGTTATCAAGAAAGTCGATCTCACTACTCAAACCATTGAAGTAGATTGGGATCCTGGTTTTTAAATTCTCCGGATAAACGGTAAAAGACGGCGCTATGTGGATTGGCATAATTAGCCTGTTTCCTGAAATGTTCCGCGCGATTACCGATTACGGGGTAACTGGCCGGGCAGTAAAGAATGGCCTGCTGAGCATCCAGAGCTGGAGTCCTCGTGACTTTACTCATGACCGGCACCGTACCGTGGACGATCGTCCTTACGGTGGCGGACCGGGGATGCTAATGATGGTGCAACCCTTACGGGACGCCATTCACACAGCAAAAGCCGCGGCAGGTGAAGGCGCAAAGGTGATTTATCTGTCACCTCAGGGACGCAAGCTTGATCAAGCTGGCGTGAGCGAACTGGCGACGAATCAAAAGCTGATTCTGGTCTGTGGGCGCTACGAAGGGATAGATGAGCGCGTAATTCAAACCGAGATTGACGAAGAATGGTCTATCGGCGATTACGTTCTCAGCGGTGGTGAGTTACCCGCAATGACGCTGATTGACTCCGTCGCCCGGTTCATTCCGGGGGTTCTGGGCCATGAAGCTTCGGCAACGGAAGATTCCTTTGCCGATGGGTTGCTGGACTGTCCACACTATACTCGTCCTGAAGTGTTAGAAGGGATGGAAGTACCGGCAGTGTTACTGTCTGGAAACCATGCCGAGATACGTCGCTGGCGTTTGAAGCAGTCGCTGGGCCGAACCTGGCTTAGAAGACCTGAACTTCTGGAAAACCTGGCTCTGACTGAAGAGCAAGCAAAGTTGCTGGCCGAGTTCAAAACTGAACACGCGCACCAGCAGCATGAACATGATGGGAATGCGTAATACGCTCCCGAATATCAGTTTACCCAGGATAAGAGATTAAATTATGAGCAACATTATTAAGCAACTTGAACAAGAGCAGATGAAGCAGGACGTACCTTCCTTCCGTCCAGGTGACACCGTGGAAGTGAAAGTATGGGTTGTTGAAGGTTCCAAAAAACGTCTGCAGGCATTCGAGGGCGTGGTTATCGCTATTCGTAACCGCGGTCTGCACTCTGCATTCACTGTTCGTAAAATTTCCAACGGCGAAGGCGTTGAGCGTGTCTTCCAGACTCACTCTCCGGTAGTTGACAGCATTGCTGTTAAACGTCGTGGTGCTGTACGTAAA
Source organism: Enterobacter cloacae complex sp. ESBL7 (assembly GCF_041679625.1). Lineage (NCBI taxonomy): Bacteria > Pseudomonadati > Pseudomonadota > Gammaproteobacteria > Enterobacterales > Enterobacteriaceae > Enterobacter > Enterobacter cloacae complex sp. ESBL7. Next base: position 15,860 of record NZ_JBGORN010000006.1, on the reverse strand, counting down.
GCTAAACTGTACTACCTGCGTGAGCGTACTGGTAAGTCTGCTCGTATTAAAGAGCGTCTGAACTAAGATTCGCTTAAGCGACATCCTGTTAGAAAGGGCTGGCCGAAAGGCTGGCCCTTTTTTTATCCCTGCGCATTTCTCACGTTAACCCTTTTGTCATAAATCATTTACAATGCTTGCCTCTTGAATGGAGGGGACGTGGATAACGTACTGCATCAGCCTGACCGGAAGCGCGCAGCGGCATTGACCGCGCTGTTTGCGATCCTGCTGATCGTGGTAGCGCCGCTTATCTCCGTCTCCTTGCAGAAAGATCCCATGAGCGCGATGCCGGGCATGCATCATGATATGAGCATGATGTCGATGGACGAGCATCAGGGCGATAGGCCGCATACGATGCCTGTCGACCATGCGGAAGCGTGCGGCTACTGCGTGCTGTTAGCGCATGTCCCTGGCGTGATGCTGGCGCTGATCGTCCTGCTCAGCGCGGTATTACAGAGGCTTCGCATTAAGCCGCCGCGCCAGGCGGTTAGCCACTGGCACTTTTTCCCCTGGCTTTACCCTGATACCCGCGCGCCGCCGCGGCAGTCTGCTTTTTCCCTTTAAAACTAAATCGATAACTTTTTGCCTTAAAAAGGAAAAGTATGACTACCTGCACTCCGCGCGCGGCATGGGGAAACCTGCTGCGTCGCCTCCATTTCTACGTCGGGCTTTTTGTTGGTCCGTTTATCTTCTTTGCCGCGCTGACCGGTACGCTGTATGTGGCGACCCCGCAGCTGGAGAATGCGCTCTACCGGCACGCGCTCCACACGAATTCCGTAGGCGAGTTGCAGCCGCTGGCGGAGCAAATCGCCGTGGCGGAAAAAACCGTTGGCTCAGATTTGCATTTGCACGCCGTGCGTCCGGGGCTGGCTGAAGGCGAAACTACCCGCGTGATGTTTGCTGACCCGACGCTTGGGCCATCGGAGAATCGGGCTATTTTTATTGATCCGGTAAGCCTGGCGGTGCTGGGAGATATGACGGTTTACGGCACCAGCGGGATTTTACCGCTGCGTCAGACCATTGATTATCTGCATACCTCTCTGATGCTGGGCGACGTGGGGCGACTCTACAGCGAGCTTGCTGCCTCCTGGATGTGGGTTGCCGCGTTGGGCGGTGTTGGCCTGTGGTTTTATACTCGCCCCAAACGGCGGATCAATAATCGCTTCCAGAATCGTCGTCGCCTGCATGTGACCCTGGGCTGGAGTCTGCTGGGCGGAATGCTGCTGTTCTCTGCAACCGGCCTGACATGGTCCCAGTGGGCAGGCGGGAACGTCGATAAGCTGCGGGCAGAGATGAACTGGCTCACCCCGCAGGTGAACACGACGCTTTCCGGCCAACAGGAGATCGTGGATGAGCACGCCGAACACCGGGGTCATCACGGCGGCATGATGATGCCGGAAATGGCGATGGATCTGACGCAGTTTGACGGAGTATTAAGCGCGGCGCGTAAAGCAGGGATTGATGCCAACAGGCTGGAGATCCGCCCGGCAAAAACGGCGGATCGCGCCTGGACCGTGACGGAAATCGATCGCAGCTGGCCGACTCAGGTGGACGCCGTTGCGGTTGATCCTTCGACGATGCAGATCCTGGACAGAACCCGTTTCGAGGATTTCCCGTTAATGGCAAAACTGACCCGCTGGGGCGTGGATTTCCATATGGGGATCTTATTCGGGCTGGTGAATCAGCTGCTGCTGGTGGCGTTCGGCCTCGCCCTGTGCGTGCTCATCATCTGGGGTTACCGGATGTGGTGGATGCGTCGTCCGGCACGGTCGGCCGTGGATCCGGTGCAGACGCTTTGCCAGAGCTGGCTGGCGCTGTCAGGATGGGGAAGAGGCGTTACGGTGGTAATCAGCATACTGCTGGGACTCGCCTTGCCGGTCATGGGCGTGAGTCTGACGCTGTTTGTTGTGGTGGACTGGCTGCGCTGGCGAGCGGCAACCAGGGTGACGCTCGCCGAATCATCCGCTAAATAACTCTATGGCGTGCTGATCACCACTGCGACGCGGCGGTTTTCAGCGCGCCCTTGCGGAGTGCTGTTGCTCGCAACCGGGTATTTTTGACCTAACCCCCGCGTGGTGAGATTGCTGCGCGGGATATTTGCCCCCTTCGCCCAGGCATCGGCCACGGCATTGGCGCGTTTTAACGACAGCGCTTCGTTGTAGCTTTCTTCACCGTAGTTATCCGTGTGACCGTCCATTCGCGCGTGGTTCAGGCCGGTTTCCGCCAGGCGAGAGGCCATGGACTGGATCTGCGTTTCACTTTCCGGGCGCAGTCTGGCGTCATTTTTATCAAACAGGATGGTGTCCGACATGCCAAGCGACCAGTCACCGTTCAGTTCGTTAAAACCGTAAGACTTCATCGCCGAAATTTGCTCAGGAGTGAATTTGCCTTCCGGGGGCGACTGACAGCCTGCCAGAACCAGTGAGGCCAGAACTATCGGCGCGAAGTAACGTTTTAACATAGTGTATCCTTTCTAACTTGTTGTTTTCGTACGCTGGTTTTTCACCTGATACATGTTGCGGTCAGCCCTCTCCAGTAATGCTTCCACGGAAGCATTTTCCCACGCCAGAGCAAAGCCAATGCTGAGTGACATCGATGCTTTTTGTCCGTTATGAAGATCAAACGGACGGATAAACTGCTGCGATAGCGCAGCACAAATGTGTTGAACCTCAAGCTCAGAGTGTACCCCGTACAGCACCATGGCAAATTCGTCACCGCCAAGGCGGTACGCCTGGTGACGTTTGTCGCCAAACTCCATCATCCTGCTGGCGACTTCTATCAGCACGCAGTCACCTGCCGCGTGTCCCCAGGTGTCGTTAATAAACTTGAAATTATCACCGTCGAGGAAGAGCAGGGCCGAGTTTGTTTTGGCAGAAGGGTCGTTCATTAAGGCCGCAATGCTGTTACGAAACGCCGCGCGGTTGGCAAGACCGGTGAGCGGGTCGTGCATGGCGGTACGCAGCAGCTGGGCATTTTTCGCCTGAAGCTTCAGTTGCCACTCCTCCATTTCATCCAGAAGGCTGTTGAAGTCCTCACCAAACTGGTGAAACTCTTCAATACGGCCGTCTTTCACCCGGCGGGAGAAGTTGCGGTTAGTACGAACGTCATGCACGACGTCAGTGATGTTTTGCAGGGCTGTGACCATCCCATGGTGCAAAGACTGGGTAATGGTGAGCGCGACGACGGTTGCAAAGAGAATACAGCCGGTCAGAACGGCAAACGACATCCAGATGAAATGGCCGATCAGACTGTCACGCGCGGTCAGGCGAATTTCGCCGATCGTTGCGCCGTTATGCATGATGGGCTGCGCAACCGGTACGGGGAAAAGCCAGCGGCTGACCAGTGCGCCCAGCGTGTCGTTGTTGTCCTCCGGGTTCCAGGACCAGTAGGCAAACCGCTTTTTATGCGCGTTAATAACCTCGGCCACGGCAAACTGCCCCTGTTTGCCCAGCGCAGCCAGCGTTTCGTTGGCCGCCAGCGAGTCGTTGAACACCAGCGAGGCTTCCAGGCTGTGGCTCATTGTTGCGCCGGTTAATTCGAGATTCTTTTGCGCGTATTGTTTTAACGTCACGACGGAAGCAAAACAGAGCAGCAGCCATATTAACGTCATCGTGATGATGACGCTTATCATGCTGTTTCGCCTCAACGTTCTTTTAAACGTCGGACGTGGCGTTGAAGTGAAATCTTTATCCATGCTGCTTATTCCGTGCAAGCATTAATACATCCGGATTGACTCTTACGCCACTGCGCGTCAATGCATCCAGATTGACGGCGAACCGTACCTGGCCGCGATCGATTATCAGGCAAAAGGCACTGCCAATTACACATTCCGGATTTTGCTCTGAGATTAATAGCAACGCTCTGCCCTGATATTGACTTATTAATTCAAGTTGTTTTGCCGGTGATTCAGACCCGAAATAGATCGCATCGCACGTCGCGGCCAGGGCTTCCTGATCGTTACGTACAATAACGGGAGTATAAGGTAACTCGCTATGCCCCTCATCGCCGCTGAGGGCGTGCGTATAGTGCGAAGTGGCGTAGACGCAGAGTTTAGGCTGACCGGAAAGTGACGGCCATCGCGTATAGCTCACGATGCCTGAGACAATCGAGCGTACCGATTTATCCGTTTCCGTAAGCGTGCCTGCCGCCGCAGGGCCCACCATAAGGAACAGCATTATCACCAGAGTGAGTCGGAAAAAAGAGATCAAGAATAAATTTCTCACCAGAATCCGCCACATCGCTCTGGAAATAGATGTCCTTAAGAGTTGCGGGCAGAATACCATTGTTTATCAGGGCCGTCATTATGTCAGAAATAGCATGAGGCCGACCTAAGCTAAATCCTACAGTTGTTTATTTTCCGGTGGATAAAAATAGATTAATTCAGTCTGCTGGAGCGCATACTTTCATCCATCCCTTGCTGCCATGACGCACGCAGTTTTGCCGCGTTTTCGGCTGTATCGCAACTGGCAGGGAAAGATTTGCCTGCTAATCCCCAGGCGTGAATAAACCCTTCTTCGCAGACTTTCTTCTGACCATCAGCATAGCCGCGAAGATATTCACTACGATCAACGTGTGTGTCGTTAAAGCTATCGGCCAGGGTCTGGTTATCTTTAACCGGCAGGCCATTCATGGCGTCTTCTTTACCTGCATCAAACCAGGATGGGCTGGTCCAGTCTGGCTGGAAGGTGTAAGGATTGATCTGACAGCCCGTTAAAAACAGCGACAACAGCGCGAGAGCAATTGAACGCATAGCCATTCTCCTTTTTTCTTCAGCATAGCCTGGCTAAAGAAAACCTGTCTGTAATTTAAAGTTTACGTTTTTATCGGCTGATTTTTGCAATAAATTGGCATCTGTAAAGTAATGTGTACGTATTTTGGATTGAAATGTTTACTTTTTATGGTATCGTGGTTTCACCTCATTGAGGAAAACAACTATCGCAAACGAGCTTTACAGGATCGCCATCATGCAAAAAGACGCGCTGAACAACGTACATATCACTGACGAACAGGTGTTAATCACTCCGGATCAACTGAAAGCGGAATTTCCGCTGAGCGTCGCGCAGGAGGCTCAGATCGAGCACTCTCGCCAGACCATTTCTGACATTATCGCCGGCCGCGATCCGCGCCTGCTGGTGGTATGCGGTCCTTGCTCCATTCACGATCCTGAAACCGCCATTGAATATGCTCGTCGATTTAAAGCGTTAGCGGAGGAGGTCAGCGATAGCCTCTATCTGGTGATGCGCGTCTATTTTGAGAAGCCACGTACGACCGTTGGCTGGAAAGGGTTGATTAACGATCCGCACATGGATGGCTCGTTTGATGTGGAAGCAGGCCTGAAGATTGCGCGTCGCCTGCTGGTGGAGCTGGTCAGCATGGGGCTGCCGCTGGCAACCGAAGCGCTGGACCCGAACAGCCCGCAGTACCTGGGCGATCTGTTCAGCTGGTCGGCGATTGGCGCGCGTACCACGGAATCGCAAACCCACCGCGAGATGGCGTCTGGCCTGTCAATGCCGGTTGGCTTTAAAAACGGTACCGATGGCAGCCTGGCGACGGCGATCAACGCCATGCGCGCTGCTGCGATGCCGCACCGTTTCGTTGGTATCAACCAGGCGGGCCAGGTCTGCCTCCTGCAAACGCAGGGTAACCCGGACGGCCATGTGATCCTGCGCGGCGGGAAAGCACCTAACTACAGCCCGGCGGACGTGGCGCAGTGTGAAAAAGAGATGGAGCTGGCGGGACTGCGCCCGGCACTGATGGTAGATTGCAGTCATGGTAATTCAAATAAAGATTACCGTCGCCAGCCTGCGGTTGCGGAATCCGTGGTCGCACAGATCAAAGATGGCAACCGTTCGATTATCGGTCTGATGATTGAGAGCAATATTCATGAAGGCAATCAGTCATCGGAACAACCGCGCAGTGCAATGAAGCACGGCGTCTCCGTGACGGATGCCTGCATCAGCTGGGAAACCACCGATGCGCTGCTGCGTGAGATCCACAAAGATTTGAAAGGCCAGCTGGCGACGCGTCTGGCTTAAGAGGTTAGTTATGGTTGCTGAATTGACCGCACTGCGCGATCAAATTGATGAAGTGGATAAGGCGCTGCTGGACCTGCTGGCGCGCCGCATGGCGCTGGTTGCCGAAGTCGGTGAGGTGAAAAGCAAATACGGCCTGCCAATTTACGTTCCGGAGCGCGAAGCCTCAATGCTGGCTTCTCGTCGCAAAGAGGCCCAGGCGCTGGGCGTTTCGCCGGATTTAATTGAAGATGTTCTGCGTCGCGTGATGCGGGAATCCTATTCCAGCGAAAACGACAAGGGCTTCAAAACCCTCTGTCCGTCCCTGAGGCCGGTGGTGATTGTCGGCGGGGCAGGACAGATGGGGCGTCTGTTTGAAAAAATGCTGACGCTTTCGGGCTATCAGGTGCGCATTCTGGAAAAAGAGGACTGGGCGCATGCTCCGGAACTCATGAAAGATGCCGGGATGGTTATCGTCAGCGTGCCGATCCACGTGACGGAGCAGATCATCGGGAAGCTTCCTGCTTTACCAAAAGATTGTATTCTGGTGGATTTGGCCTCCGTCAAAAATGGTCCGCTGCAGGCGATGCTGGCTGCGCATACGGGCCCGGTGCTGGGTCTGCACCCGATGTTTGGCCCGGACAGCGGCAGCCTGGCTAAGCAGGTGGTGGTTTACTGCGACGGTCGTCAGCCGGAAGCCTATCAGTGGTTCCTGGAACAGATTCAGGTATGGGGCGCGCGACTGCACCGCATCAGCGCGGTCGAGCACGATCAGAACATGGCGTTCATTCAGGCGCTGCGCCACTTTGCGACGTTTGCCTACGGTCTGCATCTGGCGGAAGAGAACGTGCAGCTTGAACAGCTGCTGGCGCTCTCTTCACCTATCTATCGTCTGGAGCTGGCGATGGTCGGGCGTCTGTTTGCTCAGGATCCGCAGCTTTACGCGGACATTATTATGTCCTCCGAGAACAATCTGGCGCTCATCAAGCGCTACTATCAGCGCTTTGGCGAAGCCATTACGCTGCTGGAGCACGGAGACAAGCAGGCATTTATCGACAGTTTCCGCAAGGTCGAGCACTGGTTTGGCGATTACGCGCAGCGTTTCCAGAGTGAGAGCCGGACGCTGTTGCGCCAGGCAAATGACAGTCGCCAGTAATGCGATGATGTATATACTGAAAGCCAGCAATGCTGGCTTTTTTTATTTTGGGGAACTGTCATGGCCGAACCGCAGCTGCTGTTGAATTACACCGGGCATCTGCCTGAGTGCCCGACGTGGAGCGCAGTAGAGCATGCGCTCTACTGGGCCGATATTCTGGAAGGGGAGATCCACCGCTACCATCTGCCGACGGCAGAACACACCGTACTCTCTTTCCATGAGGAGGTGGGCTGTTTCGCGCTGCGCGAGCAGGGTGGTTTTATCGTTGCGATGCGAACGGGTATCTGGCTGACCGATAAACACGGCCTGCTGCGCCGCAAGGTGTGCGATAACCCCTCTAACCCACAGCTCGCACGCTTTAACGACGGCGGCACCGATTCTCTGGGGCGATTCTACGCGGGCACGTTTTGGGGGCCGGGAGATTACAACGGTGCCCTGCTGATGCGCATCGACAACGACCTGACGCCGAAAGTGATCCAGTGTGATATTCACGGCCACAACGGCTTAGCGTTTAGTCCGGATAATCAATGGATGTTTACTTCAGATACGCCAAACGGCGTTATTTACCGTACGCCGCTTGATGAGCAGGGCGAGCCCGGCAGGCGCGAGGTGTTTCGTCAGTTTAAAGAGGGCGAAGGGATACCGGACGGCGCGGCCATGGATGTGGAAGGCTGCTACTGGAGCGCGCTGTTTGACGGCTGGCGTATTGCGCGTTTTTCTCCGCAAGGGGAGCAGCTGGAAGAATATCGCATGCCGGTGCGTTGCCCGACGATGGTCTGCTTTGGCGGCGATGACATGAAAACGCTGTTTATTACCACCACGCGGGAAAATATGGATGCGGACGAGGTGGCGAAGTATCCGCTCTCCGGCGCTATCTTCACCCTGCCGGTGAACGTGGCAGGGATGAAGAAAAGCCGCTTTATCGAACGTTAAGCCGGGTCAACCGGGACCACGTTTTCGCTCGGATAGCAGCCCAGCACTTTCATGGAGCGCGTGATCTCGCCCAGTTCGCGCAGGGCCTTCTGCATGGAAGCAGACTCCAGGTTGGCCTGGATATCAAGATAAAACATCTCTTCCCACGGGTTACCGTGGATTGGGCGTGATTCCAGCCTGGTCATGATCAGGTTGTGATTACGCAGCACCAGCAGGGCTTCAACCAGCGCCCCGGCCTGTTGGCCGGTCGCCATCAGCAGCGTGGTTTTGGCCGGCACCTGGTCTGACACATTGATTGCCTTGCGTGCCAGCACCACGAAGCGGGTGATATTTTGCGTCTGGTTCGCCAGGTTGCGTTCCAGCACCTGTAAACCATACAGCGCCCCGCCTGCTTCGCTGCCGAGCGCGGCGACGGTTGGGGTGTTAGCCTGCGCCACTTTTTCCATCGCCGCCGAGGTGCTTTCGGTGTACTCAATTTTCCAGCTCGGATAGCGGTTCAGGAACTGGCTGCACTGCTGGAACGGCTGTGGATGACTGTAAACCGTTTCGATCTTGCTCAGGTCCGTTGAGCCGGCGACCAGCACGCAGTGATCGATTGGGATCGTCAGCTCGCCAACCAGCGACAGGCTGGTGTGCTGCAGCAAATCGTAGACGTCGTTGATGGCGCCGGAGCTGGTGTTTTCAATAGGTACGACGGCGTAATCCGCCTGGCCGGTCTCAACCTGATTAAAAATGTCGGCAAACTTCGCGCAGCCGCTCTCAATAAATTCTTCGAAATGGCGTGCGGCATACTGACGTGCGGCCAGGTGAGAATAAGATCCCTTCGGACCGAGGAAGGCGATACGCGCAGAGTGTGGATTGGTTTTGTTCAGATGCTGCTGGAGCAGCGCTTGCTGGGTGAGAACGGAGTCTTCGATGATGAGCTGGAACAACCGGGTAATGTAGTGGGCATCGAGGTGATGCGCTTTGCCGAGCTGAATGAGACGTTCCAGCAGATCGCGCTCGCGGTCGATATCTCGTACCGGGCGATGGGAGTCCAGCTTGGCTTTGCCCACTTCAACGGCAAGCGCGCGGCGTTCGGCCAGCAGCGCCAGCAGTTTCTCATCCAGCGCGCTGATTTTTACTCGCAGATCCAGTAACGGGTTTTCCGGTGTCATAGTGTTGCCTGTCTCATTTTATCGTTATCAATAAAAAAGGCCCCCCGGTGTGGGAGGCCTTGTTGTTCGTCTTCGCATTCTTTATCACACGACGAAACGCCTCCCGTTCAGGGGAAGGTAAAAAAGAATGCGAAGAAGAACGGCGTAAGTTTCATAAAGTCATCCTGTGATTGATACCGTTAAAGTACCCGTACTGTTTTCACCCTGTCAATAAAAAACAAAAAACGCGCCCGAAGGCGCGTTGGCGGTACACTCAATTTAAAGGATTACTCTTCTTCAACTTCTTCCGCGAAGCTGGCGTCTTTCACCGATGTTGCGGCGCGACGGGCTTCACCTTTGTGTTGCACTTTATTGAGCTGCCGTTCCAGCTTGTTGATCAAATCGTTAATTGCTGTGTACATATCCTCGTGTTTTGCGCTGGCGACCAGATGGCCGTTTGGAGTATTGATAGTTGCGTCAGCGATGAAACCCTGCGGCTCCTTGGACAGGATGATATGTGGATTAATCAAATGAGTTTGCCATTTATCCAGTTTGGCGAGACGGTCTGCGACGTGCTGGCGGATTGCCGGAGTAATTTCCATTTGTTTACTGGTAATGTTCATTGTCATAAATTTTACCTCTTGTCTTTCCGTCTTGGTGATTCCAGCATACCCGACCTAATGTCAAAATGTGTGATTTAGATCACGTTATTTTGTCGGTTTTTGTCAGGGAATCTTTTTTGTGAGGCAGGGCAGGAAGAGGTGAGATTTACCTTGTCGAAGGCAAAAATTGGGGCCATAGTTGACTGGATGTGTTGAGGCTTAAGCGCTTCAGCGACGCGCTAAAATGAATAAAAAAACGGCAGCCTTCGGGCTGCCGTTTTGCATTGAGGCAATATCAGGTGTTGCTGCTGTTCGCGGCGATGATTTTCGCCACTTTTTCAGCCTGAGCGGTCATCTGCATCTGACGGTAAGCATTTTCCATCAGCTTCAGGCCGTCGCGCGTTGCCTGAGTATCCGGATAATCACGCAGCATACCTTCTACGCGGTTAACCACGGCAACCCATGCGCCACGACGGGTATAGTATTCCGCTACGGAGTATTCATATTTCGCCAGACGATCTTTCAGGAACACCAGACGTTTGGTCGCGTCGGTCACGTACTGACTGTTCGGATAGCCGCGCACCAGCTTGGAGAAGTCATTGAAGGCATCACGCGCATGCTGCGGGTCACGGTCTGAACGATCCACGCCGAAGAAGCCCTGCAGCGCACTGTCGTCCAGCGCCATGTTGGTGAGGCCGCGCATGTACATCACGTAGTCGATGTTAGGATGAGTCGGGTTCAGACGCATGAAACGATCGATGGTTGCCTGAGCCAGCGGCAGGTCGGCATTTTTATAGTATGCGTAGATGAGATCTAACTGTACCTGCTGCGAATATGGACCAAATGGATAGCGATTATCCAACGCTTCCAGTTGCGTTATCGCCTGTTTCCAGTTACCGTCCTGCAACTTTTGTTGTGCAGTCGCATAGATTTCATTCGGCGGATTGTCAGGGACCTGTTCATTTGAACCGGAGCAGCCCACCAAAGCCAGGCTCAACGTGGCCGCTGCCACCAGATATTTCATGCGCGTCATGACGTTTTGACTTTCCTCAAATGTTTGTCCGGGAGAAACTCTGTTCCTGCTCCCGATTAAGACCAGCTACAATAGCACACTATATTAAACGGCAAAGCCGTAAAACCCAACGTTAAACGAAGAAGCAGTTTATGGCACAACGAGTAGAACTCACCGCAACAGTCTCCGAAAATCAGCTCGGTCAACGCTTAGATCAGGCTTTGGCCGAATTGTTCCCTGATTATTCGCGTTCACGCATAAAAGAATGGATCCTTGACCAGCGCGTGCTGGTAAACGGCAAGATCTGGGACAAACCAAAAGAGAAAGTGTTAGGTGGGGAAGCTGTCGCCATCAATGCTGAAATCGAAGAGGAAATCCGCTTCGAGCCGCAGGATATCCCACTGGACATCGTCTATGAAGATGATGACATTCTGGTGATCAACAAGCCGCGCGACCTGGTTGTTCATCCGGGCGCGGGGAACCCTGACGGTACGGTACTTAACGCACTTCTCCATTATTATCCGCCGATCGCGGATGTCCCGCGCGCGGGCATCGTGCACCGTCTGGATAAAGACACCACCGGTTTGATGGTGGTAGCGAAGACCGTTCCTGCTCAAACCCGTCTGGTGGAATCGCTGCAGCTGCGCGAAATCACCCGCGAGTATGAAGCGGTAGCCATTGGGCATATGACCTCTGGCGGAACGGTGGAAGAGCCAATCAGCCGTCACCCAACCAAACGTACCCATATGTCGGTGCATCCGATGGGTAAACCGGCGGTGACGCACTATCGCATTATGGAGCACTTCCGTATTCATACGCGCCTGCGTCTGCGTCTGGAAACCGGACGTACTCACCAGATCCGCGTGCATATGGCCCACATTACCCATCCGCTGGTCGGGGATCAGGTATACGGTGGTCGTCCGCGTCCACCTAAAGGCGCATCGGATGAGTTCATCAGCGTATTGCGTAAATTCGATCGCCAGGCGCTGCACGCGACTATGCTGCGTCTTTACCACCCTATCACCGGTATTCAGATGGAATGGCATGCGCCTATCCCGCAGGATATGGTGGACCTTATTGACGCCATGCGTGCTGATTTCGAAGAACATAAGGATCAAGTGGACTGGTTATGACCAAACTGATTGTCCCGGAGTGGCCATTGCCTGCAGGCGTGGCCGCCTGCAGTTCAACCCGTATTGGCGGTGTTAGCCAGGGCGCGTGGGAGTCTTTGAACCTCGGTGCGCACTGTGGCGACAACCTGGAACATGTTGAAGAGAACCGCCGACGTCTGTTTGCTGCGGGGAACTTGCCGTCGAAACCGGTCTGGCTGGAACAGGTTCATGGTAACGCAGTGCTGAAGTTGACGGGAGAACCCTATGCTTCTAAACGCGCTGATGCCTCTTACAGTAATACTCCGGGAACCGTTTGTGCCGTGATGACCGCCGATTGTCTGCCGGTTCTGTTCTGTAACCGTGCAGGTACCGAGGTGGCTGCAGCACACGCGGGCTGGCGTGGTCTGTGTGAAGGCGTGCTCGAAGAAACTGTCGCCTGCTTTAGCGATGAGCCAGCCAATATTATGGCCTGGCTTGGCCCGGCCATTGGTCCTCGCGCTTTCGAAGTGGGGCCAGAGGTTCGCGAAGCCTTTATGGAAAAAGATCCGCAAGCGGTTGAAGCCTTCCTGCCTTCGGGGGATAAATATCTGGCCGATATTTACCAGCTCGCCCGTCAGCGTCTGAATAACGTTGGCGTGATGCAGATCTTCGGCGGCGATCGCTGCACATTCACCGAAAAGGGTGATTTTTTCTCCTATCGTCGCGACAAGACCACGGGGCGTATGGCAAGTTTCATTTGGCTGATATAACCTAAAGAATCAAGACGATCCGGTACGTGCCGTTTTCTTTTCACATAATTCAGGTCATTAACCTTGAATAATTGAGGGATGACCTCATTTAATCTCCAGTAGCAAATTTGACCTGTTATGGGAGGAGTTATGCGTCTGGATCGTCTTACTAATAAATTCCAGCTTGCTCTCGCCGATGCCCAGTCCCTCGCACTGGGGCACGACAACCAATTTATCGAACCTCTTCATTTAATGAGCGCCTTGCTGAATCAGGAAGGGGGATCGGTACGTCCTTTATTAACGTCCGCTGGCATTAATGCTGGCCAGTTACGCACCGCCATCGATCAGGCGCTGAGCCGTTTACCGCAGGTAGAAGGTACCGGCGGCGACGTTCAGCCGTCGCAGGATCTGGTGCGCGTGCTTAACCTTTGCGACAAGCTGGCGCAAAAACGTGGGGACAACTTTATTTCGTCAGAGCTGTTTGTTCTGGCGGCGCTTGAATCACGCGGTACCTTGACCGACCTGCTGAAATCTGCCGGTGCGACCACCGTCAATGTGACTCAGGCGATTGAGAAAATGCGCGGAGGTGAAAGCGTGAACGATCAGGGAGCCGAAGACCAACGTCAGGCTTTGAAGAAATTTACGGTCGATCTGACCGAGCGTGCTGAGCAGGGCAAACTTGATCCGGTTATCGGCCGTGACGAAGAAATCCGCCGTACGATTCAGGTACTGCAGCGTCGTACCAAGAACAACCCGGTGCTGATTGGTGAACCGGGTGTCGGTAAAACCGCCATTGTTGAAGGGCTGGCGCAGCGTATCGTCAACGGCGAAGTGCCGGAAGGCCTGAAAGGTCGCCGCGTACTGGCGCTGGATATGGGCGCGCTGGTGGCCGGTGCGAAATACCGCGGTGAGTTCGAAGAGCGTCTGAAAGGCGTGCTTAACGACCTGGCGAAGCAGGAAGGGAACGTTATCCTGTTTATCGACGAACTGCACACTATGGTCGGTGCGGGTAAAGCGGACGGCGCGATGGATGCCGGGAACATGCTGAAACCTGCGCTGGCGCGCGGTGAACTTCACTGCGTCGGTGCCACCACGCTCGACGAGTACCGTCAGTACATTGAGAAAGATGCTGCGCTGGAACGTCGTTTCCAGAAAGTGTTTGTTGCTGAGCCAAGCGTTGAAGATACCATCGCGATACTGCGTGGTTTGAAGGAGCGCTATGAACTGCACCACCACGTGCAGATCACTGACCCGGCTATCGTTGCGGCAGCGACGCTTTCACACCGTTACATTGCTGACCGCCAGCTGCCGGATAAAGCGATCGACCTTATTGATGAAGCGGCTTCGAGCATTCGTATGCAGATTGACTCGAAACCGGAAGAGCTGGACAGGCTCGACCGACGCATCATTCAGCTCAAGCTGGAACAGCAGGCGCTGAAGAAAGAGTCTGATGAAGCCAGTAAGAAACGCCTGGATATGCTCAATGAAGAACTGGACGATAAAGAGCGCCAGTACTCTGAGCTGGAAGAAGAGTGGAAAGCCGAGAAAGCATCCCTTTCCGGCACTCAGACCATTAAAGCTGAACTCGAACAGGCTAAAATTGCCATTGAGCAGGCTCGCCGTGTCGGCGATCTGGCGCGGATGTCTGAACTGCAGTACGGCAAAATTCCTGAGCTGGAGAAACAGCTTGAGATAGCGACGCAGTCAGAAGGGAAAACGATGCGTCTGTTACGTAATAAAGTGACGGATGCGGAAATCGCGGAAGTGCTTGCTCGCTGGACCGGTATTCCGGTGGCGCGCATGCTGGAAGGCGAGCGTGAAAAACTGCTGCGCATGGAGCAAGATCTCCATAATCGGGTGATTGGCCAGAACGAAGCGGTTGAAGCGGTTTCGAACGCTATTCGTCGTAGTCGTGCAGGGCTGTCCGATCCAAACCGTCCGATTGGTTCGTTCCTGTTCCTGGGGCCGACGGGGGTCGGTAAAACCGAGCTGTGTAAAGCGCTGGCTAACTTTATGTTCGACAGCGACGATGCGATGGTGCGTATCGACATGTCCGAGTTTATGGAGAAACACTCCGTCTCACGTCTGGTCGGCGCGCCTCCGGGATACGTTGGTTATGAAGAAGGGGGGTATCTGACGGAAGCCGTTCGCCGTCGCCCCTATTCCGTCATCCTGCTGGATGAGGTGGAAAAAGCGCACCCTGATGTGTTCAACATCCTGCTTCAGGTGCTGGATGATGGCCGTCTGACCGACGGGCAGGGGAGAACGGTCGACTTCCGTAATACGGTTGTCATCATGACCTCGAACCTGGGTTCCGATCTGATTCAGGAACGTTTCGGTGAACTGGACTATAGCCATATGAAGGATCTGGTGCTCGGTGTCGTGAGCCATAACTTCCGTCCGGAGTTCATCAACCGTATTGATGAAGTGGTGGTATTCCATCCTCTGGGTGAGAAACACATTGCGTCGATTGCGCAGATCCAGCTGCAGCGTCTGTACAAACGTCTGGAAGAGCGTGGATATGAAATTCACATCTCCGACGAGGCCCTGAAGCTGCTGAGCGAGAATGGTTACGATCCGGTGTACGGTGCGCGTCCATTGAAACGTGCTATCCAGCAGCAGATCGAAAACCCGCTGGCGCAGCAGATCCTCTCCGGAGAGTTGATTCCGGGTAAAGTTATTCGTCTGGAAGCCAACGACGATCGTATTGTGGCAGTGCAGTAAGTCACAAAACGCAAAAACGAGCCGCTTGCGGCTCGTTTTTGTTTAAAAACCAGGCGAAAATGGAGTTCTGGAGTAAGATTTGCCTGGAAAGTGAGCGGTCGGTAAATAAAAGTCACTTTATCCTTGCAGCTTCGGAATTACTCCCTATAATGCGCCTCCGCTGACACGGAACAACGGCACACACGCCGCCGGGTCAGCAGAGAATAGCGAAAATAAACGCTTGACTCTGAAGCGGGAAAGCGTAATATGCACACCCCGCGCCGCTGCGAAAAGCGAAGCGGCACTGCTCTTTAACAATTTATCAGACAATCTGTGTGGGCACTCAAAGTGACATGGATTCTTAATGTCTTCGGACAATAAATGAATACCAAGTCTCTGAGTGAACATACGTAATTCATTACGAAGTT
>NZ_JBGORN010000005.1:0-195215 GCF_041679625.1 Enterobacter cloacae complex sp. ESBL7 | reverse complement strand
AATTTGCCTGGCGGCTTTAGCGCGGTGGTCCCACCTGACCCCATGCCGAACTCAGAAGTGAAACGCCGTAGCGCCGATGGTAGTGTGGGGTCTCCCCATGTGAGAGTAGGGAACTGCCAGGCATCAAATAAGTGAAGAGGCCATCCGAAAGGATGGCCTTTTTGCGTTTATACGCTGCACAAACTAATCCCCCAACGCCCTGCTTATACGGTAAACTACCTGCGTTTTTGCATCAGGATAGCGTCTATGAACCACTCCCTTAAGCCCTGGAATACCTTTGGCATTCAACGCAATGCTAAACAAATTGTACGTGCCGATACTGCACAGCAACTGCTGGATGCATGGCAAAGCGCAACTGAAAATAACGAACCCGTACTGATTCTGGGCGAAGGAAGTAATGTCCTCTTTCTCGATGATTTTGCGGGAACGGTGATCGTTAACCGCATCATGGGAATTGATGTGGAAGAGCGTGCCGACAGCTGGCACCTGCACGTGGGGGCCGGAGAAAACTGGCATCATCTGGTGCAATTCACCCTCGAAAAAGGGATGCCGGGCCTGGAAAACCTTGCGCTTATTCCAGGCTGCGCCGGATCGTCACCTATTCAAAACATCGGTGCCTACGGCATCGAACTGAAACATGTCTGTGAATATGTCGACTGCATCGAACTGGCAACCGGAACGGCAAAGCGTTTAACGGCGGAACAGTGCCGGTTTGGCTATCGTGACAGTATCTTCAAACATGAATATCAGGATCGCTACGTGATTGTTGCCGTGGGCCTGCGCCTGTTGAAGAACTGGCAGCCCGTGTTGACCTACGGAGATTTAACGCGTCTCGATCCGGCTACCGTAACCGCCCGCGACGTTTTTGATTCCGTTTGCCGTATGCGGATGACCAAACTTCCCGATCCAAAAGTAAACGGAAACGCAGGAAGCTTCTTCAAAAACCCGGTTATCAGCAGCGAAAATGCAAAAGTCTTTCTTGAAGGATGGCCAGCCGCGCCACATTACCCTCAGGCGGATGGCAGCGTGAAGCTTGCCGCAGGATGGCTTATCGATCAATGCCAGCTAAAAGGCACTTCAGTAGGCGGTGCTGCCGTTCACCAGCAGCAGGCTCTTGTGCTGATTAATCAGCGCGATGCGACCAGCGATGATGTTGTACAGCTGGCTCATTATGTTCGTCAGCGTGTGGGCAAAAAATTTAACGTCTGGCTGGAGCCAGAAGTTCGCTTCATTGGCTGCACAGGTGAAGTTAATGCCGTGGAGGCTATCGCGTGAAGGACAATACCGTTCCCTTAACCCTGATTAGCATCCTTGCTGACGGCGAGTTTCATTCTGGCGAGCAGCTGGGTGAACAGCTTGGCATGAGCCGTGCTGCTATCAATAAACATATCCAGACGCTTCGCGACTGGGGTGTTGATGTGTTCACGGTTCCCGGAAAAGGCTACAGCCTGCCGGAACCGATTCAATTGCTGAATGAAGAAGCGATCCGCAGCCAGATCGGACGCGGCAATGTTGCGGTGCTGCCGGTGATTGATTCGACGAACCAGTATCTTCTGGATCGTCTGCCTGAGCTGAAATCCGGCGATGCCTGCGTTGCTGAATATCAACAGGCCGGTCGCGGCCGTCGCGGTCGAAAATGGTTTTCGCCATTTGGCGCTAACCTCTATCTGTCCATGTACTGGCGACTCGAGCAGGGCCCGGCCGCTGCCATTGGTCTGAGTCTGGTCATCGGCATCGTCATGGCGGAAGTGCTGCACGATCTGGGGGCGGATAAAGTACGTGTTAAGTGGCCTAATGACCTCTACCTCAACGATCGTAAACTTGCCGGTATTCTGGTCGAACTGACGGGAAAAACGGGCGATGCGGCGCAAATCGTCATCGGCGCAGGCCTCAACATGGTAATGCGCAATGTACAAAATGATGTGGTGAATCAGGCCTGGACTAACCTCCAGGAGGCGGGGATCGTCATCGATCGCAACACCCTTGCCGTGCGTATGATTAAAGAGTTGCGCAGTTCACTCACGCTTTTTGAGCAGGAAGGGCTGGCATCGTTCCTGTCTCGTTGGGAAAAGCTGGATAACTTCATCAACCGCCCGGTGAAATTGCTGATTGGTGATAAAGAGATCTACGGAACTTCCCGCGGTATTGACGCACAGGGCGCGCTGCTCCTGGAGCAGGATGGCGTGATCAAACCCTGGATGGGCGGTGAGATTTCACTGCGAAGTGCCGAATAACCGGATCGAGTTAATTATGCGAAAACCCGTGTGCGCAACGCTGGCCGTCATGATGAGTGTGCTGTTTTCGCCTCTCTCTCATGCGGATCGGGCCTGGGAGAATTACAAGGCCCGCTTTTTCAAACCGGAAGGCCGTATTGTTGATACCGGTAATGGCGGCGTGTCGCATACGGAAGGTCAGGGTTTTGCCATGCTGATGGCGGTGGCCAACGACGATAAAGCCACGTTCGATAAGCTCTGGCAATGGACAGACAGTCGGCTAAAGAACAAAGAAAATGGTCTGTTTTACTGGCGCTATAACCCCGCAGAGTCCAACCCGGTCGCCGACAAAAACAACGCTGCAGATGGCGACGTGATGATTGCCTGGGCGTTGCTGAAAGCCGACGCCCGCTGGCATGACAAGCGCTACAGCGCCGCATCGGATGCAATTACCAAAGCACTGATTGACCACAGCGTGATCCGCTATGCCGGTTACCGCGTGATGCTGCCCGGCGTCCAGGGGTTTAAGCTTGAGGGTGAAGTGGTCCTCAATCCTTCCTATTTCGTGTTTCCGGCCTGGCAGGCCTTCTCCAGACGCAGTCATTTGCCGGTCTGGCGCGATTTGATTAAGGACGGGAAACGCCTGCTGGGGAAAATGGGCTCGGGTAAAGCGAATCTGCCCACTGACTGGGTTTCACTGGCATCAGGTGGCAAGCTGACTCCTGCCAAAGGCTGGCCGCCGCGAATGAGCTATGACGCGATTCGTGTTCCGCTGTACGTTGCCTGGTCTGATAAGCAAAGCCCGCTGCTGACGCCGTGGAAGGCCTGGTTCGGACAGTTTCCCCGGGAACAAACTCCCGCCTGGGTTAACGTCGCGACCAACGAATATGCGCCCTACATGATGGAAGGCGGCCTGCTGGCTGTACGTGATTTCACGATGGGGCAGTCTTCCGGTGAACCCGAAATCACCTCTAAAGACGACTACTATTCGGCAAGTCTGAAAATGCTGGTGTGGATCGCCCAGCAATAATGTCGACATTGCCCCTCTCCCCGATGGGGAGAGGGACGTTATACCGTGTTACTGCGGATACGGTACCCAATCCCCGCCGTTCAGGCGAACGTACGGTTTGTTCTGATACTGAATGACGACCGCGTTAGCGTTTTCTGAGACTTCTGCGGTTTGCGGCAGGTTGCTGGTGAGCTGATCCCAGTTCACGCTATCTTCTACAAACAGCTTCCCGTCAACGGCGCGGGCAACCAGCTCTGAGATCGCCAGATAGCTGGTTGGCTGTGTAATCTCAATCGGTGCGCCCTGATGCGGTGCCTTCATCCCAAAGAATTTAATGCCTGCAGGCACGTTGGTGATGGACGGGCTTGGGATATCACGCAGACCCGACACCTGCATTCTGTCACCTTTCAGCGCACCACCGTGCTCAGGTACCACAACCACCATCACTTTACGGCCTGATTTTTCCAGCTCCGTGAAGAACGCGTCCAGCTCGTCAAAGAACTTCTGCGCACGCACTTTATAATCAGCCGTTTTGCTCACGCCCGGGAAATGGTTACCGTCGTGGAGCGGCAGGGTATTAAAGAACGTCGCGCTGCGTGGATTGCTGTCTTTTTCGATGGTCTGCAGCCAGCGCTGCAGGACGGCAGTATCGTCATAAACGGGCGAGCCGTCGAAGCCCAGCAGAGAGACAGGAAGACCGGTTTGATCCATCAGCGGTGCCTGCATGCCGCCCTGTTCGCGCACCTCTTTCAGGAAGTTACCGAACTGGCCGTTATGCCCCAGCATCAGGTGCTGCGTAAAGCCCAGCTTTGCGAGGTTATCGAACAGATAACACTGGTTGCCGGCGGGTTGATACAGGTTTTTATGCGATGTCTGACCACAGCTTGCACGCAGCAGGCGGATCGCCGCCGGGCCGCTGTACGAGGTGGCAGAGTTGAAATCTTTAAACTGAATATCGAAGTGTGACCACAGCGGATGAGACATCAAACCGGCGGCGTCCACGTCGGCCCAGGAGAGAGAGCAGATGTTGATCACCAGCAGTTCAAACGGCTGAGCATCCGCCGGCAGCGCGTCCGGGAATTTAGTCTGTCGCTTGTCTTCCGCGGTATAGAAACTGGAGAGCCAGGCGTTCAGGTTTGTAGAAGTAGGCGGTGCGGTCTGGGTTGGGATATCGCCCACCACAGGCGTATCGCCTGCCGTTGTGACGGTTGCCGCCGCGCTTCCCCCTGTGGTGGTCACCGTGGTGGTCGGTTGACCAGCAGGCCACAGCGAAAAGTTCGGCCCAGCCAGCGTCAGCACGTTAAGCCAGATCATAATCGCGACGACAAACACCGTGACGCGGATCCACTGTGACAGGAACAGCCAGGCAACCAGCAGCACAAATACCGCGCCAATCATCTGCCAGTTAATAAAACGCTCGGTCAGATCGAGGACATAGCTGGCGCTAAAGCCCGCCACCTGCGACCCCTGGCTCATAATGCTGTCCGGCCCCGGTAGCCAGGTATCATGCCAGAACAGCGCAAAACCGACAGGTATAGCGACCCAGTGGCGCAAGCGATGTAACCTGATATTCGGCAGCGGCATCAGCAGGAAGGCCATAAACACGAGGTTTAGAAGGGGATGGAAATTCAGATAGCCTGCCCACAGCAGGCCAAACTTCACCAGAAAGTAGAAGTTCCAGCCGGAAAGGCCGCGCCAGTATTGCCAGAGCGGCGAGGGTGACGAAGCGGTATAGGTAGAATTAGTCATGTTTTCGGTCTGCCTTGACGTGTGATGCCCGTGTCAGTGTTCCGGCTGGTTTTACATAGCGAGGTTTAATAAACAGCACTCTGGCCGTATCACGGATACGGCGGATGGAATGGCGCGCATAGTAGCCAAGCGGGAAAAAGATCAGCGCACAGAATATAACCAGTTGAATGATATCGCTGATGTTCATGATGATGCGTTCTCCGCGTTGTCTGTTAATAAGCGAAGGGGTTCCGGAACCCGACGCCAGACGTGTCCATCATGTCTGGCATTGAGGATCGGTTTGGCATCGCTCTTGATAGCGAGCGGCTTAACCCATTGTTCAGGCTGGAGCGCACGCATCTGCACCAGCTCCGCGCTAATCGTATTATCTTCGAACCAAATCATACGGTTCGAGAAAATATCCCCTGTAGGCAGAGGGAAGATGTGGTTAAGCGCCGTATCGAGATCGTTTACCCGGCAGAAGGACAAAAACAGCACCAGGCGATTGTCGCCAATGGTCATGATGTCCCCTGTACGGTTCGGGCGACATAAGGTGAGAGCCTGTTCAACGCGAATACCCGGTACAGGACGCAGAGCAACCATGACCCCTTTTCCGTCAGCAGGAAGAAGCGTGTTGTTCATCATGTTGCCCACGGCGTCGCAGAAGGTATCCCATTTTTGGTACCCACGCAGCTTCATCGGCTGCGTCATGGAGAGCAGCGTGGAAATATCTTCCGGTACGTGGCGGCTAAACTGCTGGCCCTGAACGCTTTCGATAAGCGTCAGGCAGCGTGACAACGGCGCATTCCATGGAATAACCATATTGGCGCCGCAGCCCAGAAGCAGGCGCTCATCGGTGGCGCGCAGGCTGGTATTATTTTCGCGCACGATGATTTTCAACGCACTTCCGCGCTGGCGGCGTAAGGTGTGGATTTGTCGTGCCAGCGTCTCAATCTGGTTATTCTGCATCAGCGAGAAAATAAGGGTTGCCGCCTGGGTTGTGCGGGCTTCATGGAAAAGGGCTTCGTTAGAATCAAACAATGTCCAGTTTTCCGACAGGGCGGGTGCCCCCTCTAAAACCGCGATATGGCTCAGGATGCGTTTTTCATCACTGCGCGGCTGCACCACGGTTTCTTCCTGCTGCGCCAGGTGCCACTCGCCCTCAATATGTTTCAGCGTAAGCTGTTGCCTGGCGCTCACGCCTTTTTCATTACACCAGAATGCAATATCGTAGAGATAGCTGCCTGCCTGGTCACGAATGCTTGCCAGACCGAACAGGGAGCGATATTCGCCCATTAAAAGTGAGAACAGCTTGTCATTATTACTGCCGGGATTGACTATCAATAGCGTGCAATTTTGAAATTTTGCCCATTTATTGATTTTTTCCAGCCAGGGCAGCAGTTTTTCAGCGGGCATATTTTGCAGGACGTTATTTGCGCATTTCAGAATCACAAAATAGTGATCCGGATCAATAGAGCACTGAACGTCGCGGGACAAAAAGTATAGACTATCGGCTTCCGATGTCATGGAAAATAATCGCACCGTCTGGGGGCCGCGACCACTTTCAAGCGTAATAATTTTCTTCGGATCTTCGCCCATGCTAATGACGGCCACGCGGGAATCCTTATCCTGAGCAGCAATTGTCTGGTTTACCAGACTGATAGCATCTTCATTACGGTCCGTATTAATCCACCAGACTCCTCCGACTGGCATGTGGCTCAATTCGTCCCATAATGACTGGATGCCAATAGAAAATATGGAGTCCACGGTGTCCCTCTTTTCGTCTAATTTATCTGTATCTCAGTTTACTAGCGAAAGCGTAGAAATAAACCTAACATTGAAATTAAAGAACATCAGATTTAGCATGTAAATGAAATTTGTCAGGGCAGGAAGCCCCGCAACTTCTTTAGCGTGCGATTTTCCTTAAAGGGATGGAAAAAGAATGGATAATAACGAACCTGGAACCCCAGTCGACTCGACTCTGGGTTACACATTCCAAAACGATTTTCTGGCGCTGACGCAGGCCTTTTCTTTACCTGAAATAGATTACACCGATATTTCCCAGCGGGAACAGTTGGCCGCGGCTATTAAACGCTGGCCGTTATTAGCTGAATTCGCCCATCAACAATAAGGGAGCCATTGATGGCCATACTCGGATTACAGGGTGTCCGTGGCGGTGTGGGTACCACATCAGTTACCGCGGCGCTGGCGTGGTCATTACAGCTTTTAGGTGAATCGGTGCTGGTTATTGACGCCTGCGCCGATAATTTGTTGCGTATGTCGTTTAACGTCGACTTTTCTCGTGAAGAGGGCTGGGCCCGGGCACTGCTTGATGATAAAGACTGGCAGGATGCAGGGATGCGCTATACCTCCCAGCTCGATCTGCTGCCGTTTGGGCAACTGACTACCACGGAACGCGAGAATGAAGCCGCGTATCAGCGCCTGTTTTCGCAATTCACGCTGGCGCTGCAAACCCTGAAAGAAAAGGGGCACTACAAGTGGATCCTGCTGGATCTGCCGCACGGCGCCGGCACGCTCACTCGACAGCTTATCGCCCAGTGCGATCATATACTTTCCATCGTCAACGTCGATGCGAACTGCCATATCCGCCTGCATCAGCAGGGGCTGCCTCAGAACGCTCACCTTCTGATTAACGATTTGCGCATTGGCAGCCAGATCCAGGACGATCTGTATCAGGTCTGGCTGCAAAGCCAGCGCCGTCTGCTTCCCATTGTCATCCATCGTGATGAGGGGATGGCGGAATGCCTAGCGTCTAAGCAACCGCTCGGCGAATACCGCAGCGATTCACTGGCGGCAGAAGAGATCCTGACGCTGGCTAACTGGTGTCTGCTGAACTTCGCCAACAGGGCGGAGCATGCAGGGAGTTCTGTATGAGTCGTCTCGCCAGCTGGTTACTCATCCCACCGGTCAGTTCGCGTTTGAGCGAACATTACCGGCATTTCCGCCGGCACGGTGCTTCGGCATTTAGCGCCGCGCTCGGCTGTTTCTGGATGATTCTGGCCTGGATGTTTATTCCACTCGAACACCCGCGCTGGCAGCGCATACGTGCCCGGCACAGTGAGCTATATCCGCACATTAATCCCAACCGGCCGCGTCCTTTGGATCCGGCGCGATATCTCATTCAGGCCATCTGGCTGGTGGTCACGTCATCCCGCTCAGAGAAAATAACGCCGCACTGGCGCAGCTTCTCCCGCGTCCAGCAGTTACGTGAGCGCTACCACCAGTGGCTGGACAGACTGCCCAACAGCGTAAGCGATAAGACCAGCCATCTGGATAACCATAAAGAGCTCGGGCATCTGCATCCGGGCCTGCGGCGTTTTATCCTCGGCGTGATCGTCGTGTTCTCGCTCATTCTGGCGCTGGTCTGTATTACGCAGCCTTTCAACCCTCTGGCGCAGTTCACCTTCCTGATCCTGCTGTGGGGCGTGGCGCTGCTGGTCCGCCGTATTCCGGGCCGCTTCTCGGCGCTGATGCTGATTGTGCTGTCGTTGACCGTCTCCTGTCGCTACATCTGGTGGCGTTATACCTCAACCCTGAACTGGGACGATCCGGTCAGCCTGGTGTGCGGCCTGGTGCTGCTGTTTGCCGAAACCTACGCCTGGATCGTGCTGGTGCTGGGCTATTTCCAGGTCATTTGGCCGCTCAACCGCCAGCCGGTTCCGCTGCCTAAAGACACCGCGCAGTGGCCGTCTGTTGATCTCTTTGTACCGACCTACAACGAAGATCTGAGCGTGGTGAAAAACACCATTTATGCCGCGCTGGGCATCGACTGGCCGAAAGACAAGCTCAAGGTCTGGATCCTGGATGACGGCAACCGTCCGGCGTTCCGCCAGTTCGCAGAGGAGGTCGGCGTCGAGTACATCGCTCGTCCGACTCACGAGCATGCGAAAGCCGGGAACATCAACAACGCGTTGAAGTATGCCACAGGGGAGTTTGTCTCGATCTTTGACTGTGACCACGTGCCGACGCGCTCGTTCCTGCAGATGACCATGGGCTGGTTCCTGAAGGAGAAAGAGCTGGCGATGATGCAGACGCCGCACCACTTCTTCTCGCCGGATCCGTTTGAACGTAACCTTGGCCGCTTCCGTAAAACCCCGAACGAAGGCACGCTGTTCTATGGCCTGGTGCAGGACGGAAACGACATGTGGGATGCCACCTTCTTCTGCGGCTCCTGTGCGGTTATCCGCCGTAAGCCGCTGGATGAAATTGGCGGTATCGCCGTCGAAACGGTCACTGAAGATGCGCATACCTCTTTGCGCCTGCACCGTCGTGGCTATACCTCGGCGTATATGCGTATTCCGCAGGCCGCCGGTCTGGCAACGGAGTCACTGTCGGCGCACATTGGTCAGCGTATTCGCTGGGCGCGCGGCATGGTGCAGATCTTCCGTCTCGATAACCCACTGATTGGGAAAGGGCTCAAGCTGGCGCAACGTCTCTGCTACGTCAACGCCATGTTTCACTTCTTATCCGGTATCCCGCGGCTGATCTTCCTGACCGCGCCGCTGGCGTTCCTGCTCCTTCACGCTTATATCATTTACGCCCCGGCGCTGATGATTGCGCTGTTTGTTCTGCCGCACATGATCCACGCGAGCCTGACTAACTCGAAGATACAGGGTAAATACCGCCATTCCTTCTGGAGCGAAATCTACGAAACGGTGCTGGCCTGGTATATCGCACCGCCGACGATGGTGGCGCTGATTAACCCGCACAAAGGGAAATTTAACGTCACCGCCAAGGGCGGCCTGGTGGAAGAGGAGTACGTCGACTGGGTGATCTCCCGTCCGTATATCTTCCTGGTATTGCTGAATATCGTTGGCGTCATCGCCGGTATCTGGCGTTACTTCTACGGCCCGGAAAACGAAATCCTGACCGTCTTTGTGAGTATGGCCTGGGTCTTCTACAACCTGATTATCCTCGGCGGCGCGGTAGCGGTGTCGGTGGAGAGTAAACAGGTTCGTCGCGCGCATCGCGTTGAAATCTGCATGCCTGCGGCGATCGCCCGTGAAGATGGCCACCTCTTCTCCTGTACCGTGCACGACTTCTCTGACGGTGGTCTGGGGATCAAAATCAACGGCCAGGCTAAGGTGCTGGAAGGCCAGAAAGTTAACCTGCTGCTTAAGCGCGGCCAGCAGGAGTATGTCTTCCCGACGCAGGTTGTGCGCGTGGCGGGCAATGAAGTCGGTTTGCAGCTGATGCCGTTGACCAAAAAGCAACATATCGATTTTGTGCAGTGTACGTTTGCCCGCGCGGATACGTGGGCTCTCTGGCAGGACAGCTTCCCGGAAGATAAACCTCTGGAAAGCCTGCTGGATATTCTGAAGCTGGGGTTCCGTGGCTATCGTCACCTTGCAGAATTCGCCCCGTCGTCGGTGAAATTAATTTTCCGGTCACTTACTTCGCTGGTTTCCTGGGTCGTGTCGTTCATTCCTCGTCGTCCTGAGCGGGATGAGGCGAAGCAGGCGGACCCGGTTATGGCTCAACAATGATGATAACGCGATGAAAACAAAACTTTCCTGGTTATGTGCAGTGGCAATGGGGATGAATGTTCTCCCCGCAACAATGGCTAACGCAGCTCCTGGTAACGCAGCGGCAACGCCTGCGCCAACGGTACCTGTCGTCGCGCAAGCAACCGATCCGGTTGTCACCGCGGCACCTGGTCAAACAGAAAATATCATGCCGAACCAGCCAACGGAGGGGAACACCCTGCCGGCAGACGGCCAGGTCATCGGGCAGGTGATGCCTGGCGTCCGGGGGGCGAATGCGCCCGTCGTTGCGGACAATGCGCCGTCGCGGGACGTGAAGCTGACCTTCGCGCAAATTGCACCGCCTCCGGGCAGTATGGTGCTGCGCGGCATCAACCCTAACGGCGGCATTGAGTTTGGCATGCGTAGCGATGAGGTCGTTTCTAATGCGGTGCTGAACCTGGAATACACGCCGTCGCCGTCTCTGCTGCCGACGCAGTCCCAGCTGAAGGTCTACCTGAATGATGAGCTGATGGACGTACTGCCGGTCACCAAAGAGCAGCTGGGCAAGAAAACCCAGGCGCAGGTGCCGATCAACCCGCTGTTCATCACCGACTTTAACCGTATCCGTCTGGAATTTGTCGGTCACTACCGCGATGTCTGCGAAAACCCGGCCAGCAACACGCTTTGGATGGACATCGGGCGTAACTCCTCGCTGCAGATGACCTACCAGTCGCTGGCGCTGAAAAACGATCTCTCGGCATTCCCGGTTCCATTCTTCGATCCGCGTGATAACCGTCCGCTCACGCTGCCGATGGTGTTTGCATCGTCACCGGACGTGACCGAGCAGCTGGCGGCCACCATTGTGGCGTCCTGGTTTGGTTCACGCGCCGGCTGGCGTGGACAGAGCTTCCCGGCGATGTATGACAAACTGCCGGACAGAAATGCCATTGTGTTTGCGACCAACGCGAAACGCCCGACCTTCCTGCGCGATCATCCGGACGTTAAAGCGCCGACCGTTGAGATGATAAGCCACCCGGAAAACCCGTACGTGAAGCTGCTGGTGGTCTTTGGCCGTGATGATAAAGATCTGGTGCAGGCAGCAAAAGCGATTGCCCAGGGCAACGTCCTTTTCCGTGGCAACAGCGTTGTAGTGGATGAGGTCAAACCGCTGCTGGCGCGTAAACCTTATGATGCGCCAAACTGGGTGCGTACCGACCGTGCGGTGACATTTGGCGAGCTGAAAACCTATGAAGAACAGCTGCAGGCGACGGGGCTTGAGCCTGCGCCGATTAGCCTGTCACTGAATCTGCCGCCGGATCTGTATCTGCTGCGTACCAACGGCATCGATATCAATCTGAACTACCGTTATACCGCGCCAGCGACCAAAGACAGCTCGCGCATGGATATCAGCCTGAACAACCAGTTCCTGCAATCGTTCAGCCTGCAAAGCACGCAGGATACTAACCGCCTGATGCTTCGCCTGCCGGTGTTGCAGGGGCTGCTGGACGGTAAAACGGATGTCTCCATTCCGGCACTGAAGCTGGGCGCGATAAACCAGCTGCGCTTTGACTTCCAGTACATGAACCCGACGCCTGGCGGTTCGGCGGAAAACTGCATCACCTTCCAGCCCGTACAGAACCACGTCGTGATTGGCGATGAGTCGACCATCGACTTCTCGAAGTACTATCACTTCCTGGCGATGCCGGATCTGCGCGCCTTTGCTAACGCGGGCTTCCCGTTCAGCCGCATGGCCGATCTCTCTGAGTCCATCGTTGTGATGCCAAAAGCGCCAAGCGAAGGGCAGGTTACGACCCTGCTGGATACCATGGCGACCGTTGGGGGACAGACGGGATTACCGGCGATTAACGTCACGTTGACGGACGATGGCAGCCAGATCCAGAACAAAGATGCTGACATCATGGTGATCGGTACCATTCCGGATAAGCTGAAGGATGACAAACGTATCGATCTGCTGGTGAAAGCGGCCCAGTCCTGGGTTAACACGCCGCTGCGTCAGACCGAGTTCCCGAGCATTATGCCGGATATGAACGACCGTCAGGCCAGCGCGCAGACGACGGTAACGTCTCAGGGGGCAATGGCCGCGGTGGTGGGCTTCCAGTCACCTTACAACGAACAGCGTAGCGTGGTGGCTCTCCTGGCGGACAGCCCGCGCGGGTATGAACTGCTCAATACGGCCATGAACGACAGCGGTAAACGTGCCGCGATGTTTGGATCCGTTTCGGTGATCCGTGAGTCCGGCGTCAATAGCCTGCGCGTGGGCGACGTGTACTACGTGGGCCATCTGCCGTGGTTCGAACGCCTGTGGTATGCGCTGGCTAACCATCCGGTTCTGCTCGCCATCCTGGCGGCGGTCAGCGTGGTCTTGCTGGCATGGGTGCTGTGGCGTCTGCTGCGTATCATCAGCCGTCGTCGCCTGAACCCGGATGAGTAAGATGTGATGAAAGCCTTTCGCTGGTGTGCATTAGCAGCGTTGATGCTGGCGGCGCTTCCTCTTCGCGCCGCCTGTACCTGGCCTGCCTGGGAGCAGTTTAAAAAGGATTACATCAGTGAGGGCGGGCGTGTCGTTGATCCCAGCGACACGCGCAAAATTACGACCTCGGAAGGGCAAAGCTACGCCTTGTTCTTTGCCCTTGCGGCGAACGATCGCAGCGCGTTTGACCAGCTGCTGACCTGGACGCGCGATAATCTTGCCAGCGGCAATCTCAACGACCATCTGCCCGCCTGGCTATGGGGCCAGAAAGATAAAGAGACGT
Source organism: Enterobacter cloacae complex sp. ESBL7 (assembly GCF_041679625.1). Taxonomy (NCBI): domain Bacteria; kingdom Pseudomonadati; phylum Pseudomonadota; class Gammaproteobacteria; order Enterobacterales; family Enterobacteriaceae; genus Enterobacter; species Enterobacter cloacae complex sp. ESBL7. The sequence continues at coordinate 182,005 of NZ_JBGORN010000005.1, read as the reverse complement.
GGGCGGTGATTGATACCAACTCCGCCTCTGATGCCGATGTCTGGATCGCCTGGTCTCTGCTCGAAGCGGGCCGGTTGTGGAAACATCCGGACTATACCCGCACGGGTAAGGCGCTGCTGAAACACATTGTCAGTGAGGAAGTGGTGAAAGTGCCGGGGCTCGGCGCAATGCTGCTTCCCGGTAAAGTCGGTTTTGCCGATGAAAACGTCTGGCGTTTTAACCCCAGCTATCTTCCTCCGCAGTTAGCGAGTTATTTCACGCGCTTTGGTCCGCCGTGGACCCAGCTTCGTGAAACCAATCAGCGTCTGCTGCTGGAGAGCGCGCCGAAAGGGTTTTCGCCGGACTGGGTTCAGTATCAGAAAAACAAAGGCTGGCGGTTACAGCAGGATAAATCGCTGGTGGGCGGCTACGACGCCATCCGCGTTTATCTCTGGGTGGGAATGATGAGTGATAAAGATCCTCAGAAAGCCCGGCTGCTGACGCGCTTCCAGCCGATGGCGGCAAAGACAATGAAACGGGGTGTGCCGCCGGAGAAAGTGGATGTGGCGACGGGTAAACGCACCGGGAATGGCCCGGTCGGGTTCTCTGCCGCCATGCTGCCGTTTTTACAACAACGTGATGCCCTGGCGGTTCAGCGCCAGCGCGTTGCGGACCATTTTCCCGATAACAATGCCTATTACAGCTACGTGCTGACTCTCTTTGGGCAAGGATGGGATCAGCATCGTTTTCGCTTCACCGCAAAAGGTGAATTAATACCGGATTGGGGCCAGGAATGCGCAAGTTCACAGTAAATCTACTCACTTTATCGCTTGGCCTGGCACTGATGCCGATGGCTGAAGCCGCCAACTCTCCGCAGCAGAAACAGCTGCTGGAACAGGTTCGGCTGGGCGAATCGACACAGCGTGAGGATTTGGTTCGTCAGTCGCTTTACCGTCTTGAGCTGATTGACCCGAACAACCCTGACGTCATTGCCGCACGCTTTCGCTACCTGCTGCGCCAGGGCGATAACGCCGGTGCGCAAAAAGAGCTGGATCGTCTGAAAGGGATTGCGCCGGGCTCGAATGCATACCAGTCATCACGCAACACGATGCTGCTGTCCACGCCGGATGGCCGCCAGCAGCTCCAGCAGGCGCGTTTGCTCGCCACCACGGGACACACGCAGGAGGCGATTGCAGCCTATGACAAGCTGTTTGACGGCAACCCGCCGGGCGGCGACGTGGCGACGGAATACTGGAACGTCGTGGCGAAAGACCCCGCTCGCCGGAATGCAGCCATTAACCAGCTCAAGAAAATCAACACCAGCAGCCCCGGAAATACACAGCTGCAGGCGACGCTGTCCCAGCTTTTGTTCCAGAGCGGACGCCGTGACGAAGGCTTTGCGGTATTGCAGGATATGGCTAAATCGACCAACGGGCGCAGCCAGGCGTCTGATATGTGGTATGACCAAATCAAAGGCCAGCCTGCCAGCAGCGCCAGCGTCAGCGCGCTGCAAAAATACCTGAGCGTATTCAGTGACGGCGATAGCGTCGCGGCGGCGCGTGCCCAGCTCGAAGAACAGCAAAAACAGCTCGCTGACCCGGCGTTCCGCGCGAAAGCGGAAGGGCTGGCGGCGGTGGATGCCGGGCAGGGAAGTAAGGCGGTGGCTGAGCTGCAAAAAGCCGTCAGCGCCAACCATGCCGACAGTGAAGCGGTGGGTGCCCTTGGCCAGGCTTATTCTCAGAAAGGCGACCGCGCCCGCGCGGTGGCGCAGTTTGAAAAGGCGATTGCCCTCGATCCCCAGAGCGATAACCGGGGTAAATGGGACAGTCTGCTGAAGGTCAACCGCTACTGGCTGCTGATCCAGCAGGGCGATGCGGCCCTGAAGGCGAATAACCCTGCGCAGGCGGAGCGTTACTATCAGCAGGCGCGCAGTATCGACAATACCGACAGTTATGCCGTGCTGGGGTTGGGCGATGCCGCCGCGGCGCGTAAAGATAATGACGCAGCGGAACGTTACTATCGCCAGGCGCTGCGTATGGACAGCGGCAACAGCAATGCGGTCCGCGGCCTGGCCAATATTTACCGCGCGCAGTCCCCGGAGAAGGCCTCGCAGTTTATCCAGTCTCTCTCCGCCAGCCAGCGTCGGAGCATTGATGATATTGAACGCAGCCTGACCAACGAGCAGCTCTCCGCTCAGGCAGAACAGCTGGAAAATCAGGGGAAATACGCTCAGGCGGCAGAGGTTCAGCGCCGTCGTCTGGCGCTCTCACCGGGCGACGTGTGGATAACCTATCGTCTCTCGCGCGATCTCTACAGCGCGGGTCAGCGCAGCCAGGCGGATACCCTGATGCGTCAGCTTGCCAGCCAGAAACCGACCGATCCGGATCAGGTGTACGCCAGCGGGCTCTATCTTTCCGGCAACGATCAGGACCGCGCCGCGCTGGCGCATCTGGACACGCTGCCGCGCAGCCGGTGGAACGGCAATATTCAGGAGCTTGCCGACCGCCTGCAAAGCAATCAGGTGCTGGAAACCGCCAATCGTCTGCGCGACAGCGGAAAAGAGCAGGAGGCGGAAAACCTTCTGCGTCAGCAGCCGACCTCCACCCGCATCGACCTGACGCTGGCTGACTGGGCGCAGCAGCGTGGCGATCTGGCGTCGGCGAAAACGACGTATAACGCCGTTCTGCAGCGTGAACCGCAGAACGAAGACGCGATCCTCGGCCTGACCGAGATTTACAGCGCGCAGGGCGACAAAGATGCCGCGCGCGCAGAGTTGGCGAAACTGCCCGCCGCGCAAAACGGCCAGCCGCTGTCGCTCAACATGCAGCGCCGGATCGCGATGGCGCAGGCAGGTCTGGGCGATTCCGCTGCCGCAGAACAGACCTTCAACAAAATCATTCCGCAGGCTAAATCGCAGCCCGGCTCCATGGAAAACGCGCTGGTGTTACGTGATGCCGCGCGTTTCCAGGCGCAAAACGGTCAGCCTCAGCAGGCGCTGGAAACCTATAAAGACGCGATGGTGTCGACGGGCATCACCACGACGCGTCCGGCCGACAACGACAGTTTCACTCGTCTGACGCGTAACGATGAAAAAGACGACTGGCTGAAGCGCGGCGTGCGCAGCGATGCCGGTGACTTGTACCGTCAGCAGGATGTTAACGTCACGCTGCAGCACGACTACTGGGGCTCCAGCGGCACGGGCGGCTATTCTGACCTGAAAGCGCACACTACCATGCTGCAGGTGGATGCTCCGCTGTCTGACGGGCGCATGTTCTTCAGAAGCGATCTGGTCAACATGGACGCCGGTTCATTTGATAACAATAACGGGACCTACGATCCAAAATGGGGGACCTGCTACGAAACGCCGTGTAGCGGCAACACCCATCAGTCCGACAATGGCGCAAGCGTCGCCGTCGGCTGGCAGAATAAAACCTGGGCGATGGATATTGGCACCACGCCAATGGGCTTTGACGTCGTCGACGTGGTGGGCGGCATCAGCTACAGCAGCGATCTGGGCCCCATCGGCTATACCGTTAACGCCCATCGCCGCCCCATCTCCAGCTCTCTGCTGGCGTTCGCCGGGCAAAAAGATACCAACACCGGCACCACCTGGGGCGGCGTACGTGCCACCGGTGGCGGCGTAAGCGTGAGCTATGACAAAGGGGAAGCGAACGGCGTCTGGTCAAGCCTGAACGCGGAAACGCTGACGGGTAAAAATGTGGAAGATAACTGGCGCGTCCGCTGGATGACGGGTTACTACTACAAGCTCATAAATAAAAACAACGAGCGCCTGACGGTCGGCGTCTCCAATATGCTCTGGCACTACGACAAAGATCTGAGCGGTTATACCCTGGGTCAGGGCGGCTACTACAGCCCGCAGGAGTATGTCTCCTTCGCACTGCCGGTGACCTGGCGTAAACGCACGGAGAACTGGTCATGGGAGCTGGGCGGCTCGGTGTCCTGGTCTCACTCGAAAACCAAAGACGAACTGCGCTACCCGATCCAGAATCTGATCCCGACCGATGAGCCAGACCGCTATACCGACCGGGGCGTGATGGAAACCGGCAGCAGCTCCTCAGGCACGGGTTATACCGCGCGGGCCATTATCGAACGCCGCGTAACGTCCAACTGGTTTGTGGGCATGGGCGTGGATATTCAGGAAGCGAAAGACTATACCCCAAGCCATGCGCTGATCTATGTGCGTTACTCTGCTGCAGGCTGGCAGGGCGCTATGGACTTACCGCCGCAGCCGCTCATCCCTTACGCGGACTGGTAATCGGATTATCCTTAATCCATTTGTAAGTCTCTCTTAATAGCGCGGCAATCGGGTATACTCAGGCGCGCCAGGTTTACACCCTGGCGCGCCCTGCGCTTCGAGTTTTGTGGAGAGTCATTTTGCGTGTCAGCCGTTCCTTAACAATCAAACAGATGGCGATGGTTTCTGCCGTCACCATGCTGTTTGTACTGCTCTTCTGCGTAATTTTGCTGTTTCATTCCGTACAGCAGAATCGCTATAACACGGCTTCGCAGTTAGAAAGTATCGCGCGCTCGGTGCGCGGCCCGCTCTCTGCCGCTATCCTGAAAGGGGATATTCCCGAAGCGGAAACCATTTTAAAACGCATTCAGCCTGCCGGCGTCGTTAGCCGCGCCGATGTGGTCTTGCCCAACCAGTTTCAGGCGCTGCGGATGAGCTTTATCCCGGAGCGTCCCGTCCCGATGATGGTGATGCGCCTGTTTGAACTGCCGGTGCAGATTTCGCTGCCCGTTTATTCGCTTGAACGCCCTGCCAATCCGCAGCCGCTGGCCTACCTGGTATTACAGGCGGATTCCTACCGCATGTATAAATTCGTCATGAGCTGGGTGGTTACGTTAGTGACCACTTGCTTACTTATGACGCTTATTCTCAGCGTGGCGCTCACCTGGTGCATTAACCGGCTGATTGTTCATCCGCTGCGCCGTATCGCCCGCGAGCTGAATACGCTTGCGCCGCAGGATCAGATGGGGCATCAGCTTGAGCTGCCGCGTCTGCATCATGACGATGAGATAGGCATGCTGGTGCGCAGCTACAACCTCAACCAGCAGCGCATTCAGCGCCAGCAGGATGAGTTAAACAGCAGCGCCACGCGCTTCCCGGTGTCGGAGCTTCCCAATAAAGCCTTCCTGATGGCGATGCTGGAGCAGACCGTTGCCCGTCAGCAAACCACGGCGCTGATGGTTATCGCCTGTGAAACCCTGCAGGACACGGCTGGCGTGCTCAGGGAGAGCCAGCGCGAAATACTGCTGCTGACCCTGGTGGAAAAAGTGAAGTCTGTCCTTGCCCCGCGCATGGTGCTGACCCAGGTCAGCGGTTACGACCTGGTGGTGATTGCCAACGGCGTAAAAGAACCCTGGCATGCGATCACTTTAGGTCAGCAAGTACTCACTGTCATTAATGAGCGGTTGCCCATTCAGGGTATCCAGCTTCGTCCAAGCGCCAGTATCGGTATTGCGATGTACTATGGCGATTTAACGGCAGAGCAGCTTTATCATCGCGCGTTCTCGGCGGCGTTCACCGCCCGGCGCAAAGGCAAAAATCAGATCCAGTTCTTCGCGCCGGAAGAGATGGAAAAGGCGCAGCAGCGCCTGACGGAAGAGAGCGACATCCTGACCGCGCTGGATAACCGCCAGTTTGCCCTCTGGCTACAGCCGCAGGTGAATTTGCTGACGGGAGAAGTGAAAAGCGCCGAGGCACTGCTGCGCGTGCAACAGCCGGATGGTTCATGGGAGCTGCCGGAAGGGCTGATTGAGCGCATTGAGTCCTGTGGCCTGATGGTTACCGTCGGCTACTGGGTGCTGGAGGAGTCCTGCCGTCAGCTTGCCGCCTGGCAGGAGCGCGGCGTGACGCTTCCGCTGTCGGTCAATTTGTCTGCCCTGCAGCTGATGCACCCGACCATGGTTTCAGAGATGCTGGAGCTGATCCATCGTTACCGAATCAAGCCTGATACGTTAACTCTGGAAGTGACGGAGAGCCGACGCATCGACGACCCTAATCAGGCAGTCGCAATTCTGAAACCGCTGCGTAATGCCGGCATTCGCATTGCGCTGGACGATTTTGGCATGGGATACGCCGGGCTGCGTCAGCTTCAGCACATGAAAACCCTTCCGGTGGATGTGCTCAAAATTGATAAAGCGTTTGTCGACGGTCTGCCTGGCGACAGCAGCATGGTGCAGGCGATTATCCAGATGGCGCGCAGCCTCAACCTGCATCTTATTGCCGAGGGGATTGAAACCGAAGCGCAACGCGCATGGCTGGCAGAGGCGGGCGTGGAGAGCGGACAAGGCTTCCTTTTTGCCCCTGCTGTTCCTTCGGATGTCTTTGAAGAACGATACCTTTCTGGTGCTGACAATAACGCAAAAGTGTAATTTTGTTGCTGGCTTGTGCGAGCCAGCTCAAAGTTCTTAACATTTGTGTTTCAAATTTGAACTGAGTTTATTTCTGTCCTGTTATGTGGGTGTTATTTTAAAGCCGCAGGTTAACCATAACCTTACAAAGCCTGTGGTTTTTCTTCCCAAGGACACCTTATGAAAACCTCACTCTTCAAAAGTCTTTATTTCCAGGTCCTGACAGCCATCGCCATCGGTATTCTGCTGGGTCACTATTACCCTGAGCTGGGCGCGCAAATGAAACCGCTTGGCGACGCGTTCGTTAAGCTCATCAAAATGGTCATCGCGCCGGTGATCTTTTGTACCGTCGTGACGGGCATCGCTGGCATGGAAAGCATGAAGGCGGTCGGTCGTACCGGTGCAGTGGCGCTTCTCTATTTTGAAGTGGTCAGTACCCTTGCGCTGATTATCGGTCTGATCATCGTCAACGTGGTGCAGCCGGGCGCGGGGATGAACGTAGACCCGTCAACGCTGGATGCCAAAGCGGTCGCGGTGTATGCCGAGCAGGCGAAGGATCAGGGCGTGGTGGCTTTCCTGCTGGACGTGATACCGGGCAGCGTCATTGGCGCGTTCGCCAGCGGAAACATCCTGCAGGTTCTGCTGTTCGCCGTGATGTTTGGCTTTGCTCTGCACCGTCTGGGCAGCAAAGGCCAGCTTATCTTTAATGTGATCGAAAGCTTCTCCCAGGTGATTTTCGGCATCATCAATATGATCATGCGCCTGGCGCCGATCGGTGCTTTCGGCGCGATGGCCTTCACCATCGGTAAATATGGCGTCGGTACGCTGGTGCAGCTGGGTCAGCTGATTATCTGCTTCTATATCACCTGTATCCTTTTCGTGGTCGTGGTGCTGGGCTCCATCGCCCGCGCGACGGGTTTCAACATCTTCAAATTTATCCGTTACATCCGCGAAGAGCTGCTGATCGTTCTGGGGACCTCCTCTTCAGAATCCGCGCTGCCGCGTATGCTCGACAAGATGGAAAAGCTGGGGTGCCGTAAATCGGTGGTCGGGCTGGTGATCCCGACGGGCTACTCCTTCAACCTTGACGGCACCTCGATATACCTGACGATGGCGGCCGTGTTTATCGCTCAGGCGACCAACAGCCATATGGATATTTTCCATCAGATTACCCTGCTGGTGGTGCTCCTGCTCTCCTCTAAAGGCGCGGCAGGGGTGACGGGCAGCGGATTTATCGTGCTGGCTGCCACCATTTCCGCTGTGGGTCACCTGCCGGTGGCGGGTCTGGCGTTGATTCTGGGTATCGACCGCTTCATGTCAGAGGCGCGTGCGTTAACCAACCTGGTAGGTAACGGCGTGGCAACGGTGGTGGTGGCGAAATGGGTGAAAGAGCTGGATCACAAAAAGCTCGACGATACTCTGAATAACCGTTCAACTGACAGCAAAAATCCTGGCTTAACCTCTTAATCTTGTCACAAATGCCCGTATTCCCTTGTCGGGATGCGGGCTCCTGCGCATAATAACTGTTCGTACCTGTCATAATTCGACAAGATTTTTTTTGGGTATATTTCACTTCTGACCGTGACGTTTTGCCGAACGCGCGGTCTAATCGACGTGTTTTCATCGTCATCTTTAAGAGTGAAGCGCGTCGCGAAACACTCTTTTTTAACCAGGAATGTTGATCAGGGGTTCACATGCAGGGCACAAAAATTCGACTCTTAACCGGCGGTTTGCTGATGATGGCAGCAGCCAGTTATGTGCAGGCAGATGCGCTCCAGCCAGACCCGGCCTGGCAACAAGGGACATTAGCGAACGGTTTTCAGTGGCAGGTTTTAGCCACTCCGCAACGTCCCAGTGACCGTGTAGAAATCCGTCTGTCCATTAATACCGGTTCCCTCGCGGAAAGCACTCAGCAAACCGGTTTTAGCCATTTTATTCCACGGCTGGCGCTCACGCAGAGCGGCAGCCTGCAAGCGGTTCAGGTGCGTTCGCTTTGGCAGCAGGCCATCGATCCGAAACGCCCGCTCCCTCCGGCTGTGGTCTCGTATGACTACACCATGTTTAACCTGAGCCTGCCAAATAACCGTAACGACCTCCTTAAAGAAGCGCTTACGTATCTCTCCGATGCCTCTGGCAATCTGGCGATTACGCCGGACACCGTCAACTATGCGCTGAGCAACAGCGACATGGTGGCGACCTGGCCCGGGGATACCAAAGAGGGCTGGTGGCGTTACCGCCTGAAGGGCTCGACGCTGCTGGGACATGACCCGGCCGAACCGCTGAAACAGCCGGTGGACGCCGAACAGGTAAAATCGTTCTACCAGAAGTGGTACACCCCGGATGCGATGACGCTGATCGTGGTGGGTAACGTGGACAGCCGCGCGGTGGTGGAGCAGATCAACAAAGCGTTTGGTGATTTGAAAGGCAAGCGTGAAACGCCAGCCCCTGTCCCGACGCTTTCTCCGCTGCGTGCAGAGCCTGTCAGCATTATGACGGACGCCGTGCGTCAGGATCGCCTCTCCGTCATGTGGGATAACGCCTGGCAGCCAATCCGCGAGTCCGCGGCGATGTTGCGCTACTGGCGTGCCGATCTCGCGCGTGAAGCACTGTTCTGGCACGTTCAGCAGACGCTGAGCAAGAACAACGTGAAGAATATCGGTCTTGGCTTTGACTGCCGCGTGCTGTTCCAGCGTGCGCAGTGCGCCATCAACGTTGAATCGCCGGGCGATAAGCTGAATGCCAATCTGGGCGTGGTCGCAAAAGAGCTGGCAAAAGTGCGTAAAGAGGGGCTTTCCGAAGAGGAATTCAACGCTCTCGTGGCGCAGAAAAAACTCGAGCTGCAGAAGCTGTTTGCGACCTACGCTCGCGCCGATACCGACATTCTGATCAGCCAGCGTATTCGTTCCCTGCAGAATCAGGTGGTGGACATTGCGCCGGAACAGTACCAGAAACTGCGTCAGGACTTCCTGAACGGTCTGACCGTCGAGATGCTCAATCAGGACCTCCGTCAGCAGCTGTCGCAGGAGATGGCGTTGATCCTCCTGCAACCGAAGGGCGAGCCGGAATATGACATGAAGGAACTTCAGAAGACCTGGGATTCCATTATGGCTACCGCGCCGCAGCCTGCGCAGGCCCCCACGGCTGATGATTTACATCCGGACGCGACGGATATTCCGCAGGGGCAGTAATGCTTAAACATTCCCTCTCCCACAGGGAGGGGGTGTTCATCGTCCACTCTCCCTGTGGGGAGAGTAATCCCCAGTAATTTTTTACCTGAAGCGATGAATGTTGCTTCAGGTAAATGAATGACTTACAGCGATGCCCTGGTCCGGCTGTAAATCGCTGAGGCGTTTGCCTTCCGGCCGGGGCGAGGCGCATGGATGCGCCGAGAGGGCGGGCTTTACAGGGACGTTACCTCCGCCCGTACCCGATAAGCCGGAAGGAATAAGCCGAGGGCACCGCGAAGCGGCGATTTATCGCCGGGAGCCCGGGTCGCCAGGGCGGCGGCGACTGAGCCGCCATGGCACGTTCACCGGTAATGTCATTACAGAGTAGCAAGGAACATAAAGTGAACGGAATGACCACCAGAGCCGTATGTTCCCCCTCACCCCAGCCCTCTCCCTCAAGGGAGAGGGGGTAGTCCGTGCTGGCATTATTTTGTGGGGAACCCTCAGGCCTGTGGGAGAGGGTTAGGGTGAGGGCATCAGCCCGCACCTGACTTAAACAGGCATCGCCTCACGCGGAATAATCGCCCCGCGATACTGAATCACCGTGCTGGCCGTCAGGTGACCACGCTGTGCCGCCGCTTCCGGCGTTCCACCCGTCAGACGTACCGCCAGATATCCCGCGCTGAATGAATCACCGGCCGCCGTGGTATCAATCACTTTCTCTTTGGCAAGCTTCACCGCCGGCACGTCAGCCAGCGCTTCGCCCGCCACCGCGACCAGGCACGAATCCGCCCCGCGCTTAATCACCACTTCGCTCACGCCTGCCGCCTGCGTGCGTGCAATCACGTCCTCTACCGGTTTCTCACCCCACAGGGCGTCTTCATCGTCGAGCGTGAGGAAGGCGATGTCGGTGCACTGCAGCATCTGCTGATAGACCTGCTGCGTCTCTTCACGGCTGGTCCACAGGCGCGGGCGGTAGTTGTTATCGAAAATAACCTTGCCGCCGTTTGCACGGCATTCGCGCAGCAGCGAGAGCAGCTTTTCACGGCTGGTAGGGCTCAGGATCGCCAGGCTAATCCCGCTCAGATAGAGGTAGTCAAAGGTCGCCAGCTCTTCGCAGATGGCCGCGGCCGCGTCGCTCTCCAGCCAGAATTTGGCCGCGGCTTCGTTACGCCAGTAATAAAACGTGCGTTCGCCGGTGCTGTCGGTTTCGATGTAATAAAGCCCCGGGAGGCGGTTCTCCATACGCTGAATCAGCGACGTTTCGACATGTTCACTCTGCCAGGCCTCCAGCATTTGCTGGCTGAAGCTGTCCGTGCCCAGGGCGGTCACGTAGTTCACGGTGAGCGCGTCAGGTGCGACCTGACGGGCAATATAAACGGACGTGTTTAACGTATCGCCACCAAATCCGCGGCTGACTTCCGCGCCTTTTTGTGACAGCTCAATCATGCATTCGCCAATCACGGCAATTTTTTTGGACATAGTCGTGAACCTGAACAGAAGAATTATCAGCAGTGTGCGCTGAGTGAATTAACCGGTCAACTATATTAAAACAACGTTCCATTATTTTATTTGAGCCAGCGCGTGTTCCCGCGCATTTCTGTCATCTTAATTTCATTTTCCCGGTGAATTGAACATAAAGTTCTCAATTGTTGCGCCGATAATCCTGTGACGAGTCCAGAAAGGCTATCCCAACAACAGGACATCTGAAATGAAGTCAGAGCAGGTTATCCAGCGGCTGAGCACTACGCCTGAGGCAAGTATTGAGAACTTGCAGGAGCATCGCTACTGGCTGCAATGTGAGCGTGCGTACACCTATCAGCCGATCTACCGAACAGATGGTCGACTGATGGCAATTGAAATTTTGACCGTCGTTACGCATCCCTCAAACCCTACTCAGCGCATCGCGCCGGATCGCTATTTTGCCGAAGTTGCCGTTCGCCAGCGTCTGGACGTGCTGGAAGAACAGCTTCGTATGCTGGCGACGAAGCAGTCCTTTTTCGAACGGCACGATATCCTCGCCTCGGTGAACGTCGATGGTCCAACCCTGCTGGCGCTGCGTCAGAACGCAAAATTGCAGGAGCTGATCGCCACCCTGCCGTGGATGCGCTTTGAGCTGGTGGAGCATGTCCGCCTGCCGCAGGACTCCTCGTTTGCGTCGATATGCGAATACGGCCCGCTGTGGCTGGATGACTTTGGCACCGGCATGGCGAACTTCTCCGCCCTGAGTGAGGTGCGCTACGACTACATCAAAGTGGCCCGCGACCTGTTCATTATGCTGCGTCAGACCCCGGAAGGGCGGAATCTGTTTACGCTGTTATTACAGCTGATGAACCGCTATTGCCAGGGCGTGATTGTTGAAGGTGTGGAAACACTGGAAGAGTGGCGTGATGTGCAAAACTCTCCTGCAGCGGCGGCGCAAGGCTATTATCTCTCCCGCCCGGTACCCATGGATCGCCTGGATAGCGTTATAACGACCCTCTGATAAGCCCGCTTCCCTTTGTCTGGACTATAGTTTTACAGGACAGGTCATCAGGAAAGGGGATAAAAATGACGAGAACAACCAGGGTAATCTCCTGGACAGCAGGGATTTTCTTGTTGTTGATCGTGGTCGTCGCCATCATTATTGCGACGTTTGACTGGAACCGTCTCAAGCCGACCATCAACCAGAAAGTCTCAACCGAACTGAACCGCCCCTTCGCCATACGCGGCGATTTAGGGGTGGTATGGGAGCGTCAGAAAGAGGAGCCCGGCTGGCGCAGCTGGATCCCCTGGCCTCACGTCCATGCCGACGACATCATTCTCGGCAACCCGCCGGATATCCCGGACGTCACCATGATCCACCTGCCGCGCGTTGAAGCCACGCTGGCTCCGCTGGCGCTCCTCACCAAAACGGTCTATCTGCCGTGGATCAAACTTCAGCAGCCCGATGCGCGCCTGATCCGACTCTCAGAAAAAAACAACAACTGGACGTTTAACCTTGCCAGCGACAGCGAAAAAGATCCGAATGCCCGGCCTTCCTCCTGGTCGTTCCGTCTCGACAATATTCTTTTCGATCGCGGGCGGATCGCCATCGACGATAAAGTCAGCAAGGCGGACGTGGAGATCCTCGTCGATCCGCTGGGCAAACCGCTGCCGTTTAGCGAGGTCACGGGCACGAAAGCAAAAGGCGACGCGGCAAGCGTGGGGGACTATGTCTTCGGCCTGACGGCAAAAGGACGCTACAACGATCGGCCTCTCAGCGGTAAAGGGAAAATTGGCGGCATGCTGGCGCTGCGGAGCGAAGGCACGCCGTTCCCGGTGCAGGCGGACTTCCGTTCCGGTAACACCCGCGTGGCGTTCGTCGGCACGGTCAACGATCCGATGAATATGGGCGGCGTCGACCTTCAGCTTAAATTTGCCGGTGATTCGCTGGGCGAGCTGTATGAACTGACCGGCGTACTGCTGCCGGATACCCCGCCGTTCGAAACGGACGGGCATCTGGTCGCCAAAATCGATACCGAAAAATCGTCCGTTTTTGACTACCGGGACTTCAACGGCCGCATCGGCGACAGCGACATTCACGGCACGCTGACCTACACCACCGGAAAACCGCGCCCGAAACTGGAAGGGGATGTTGAGTCCCGTCAGCTGCGTCTGGCCGATCTTGGTCCGCTGATTGGTGTGGATTCGGGCAAAGGCACAAAGTCGAAAGAGGTCAAAAAGGATGTTCAGCCTGCGGGCAAAGTGCTGCCATACGATCGCTTCGAAACCGATAAATGGGACGTGATGGATGCGGATGTGCGCTTTAAAGGCGGAAAAATTGAACATGGCAGTACGCTGCCGATCAGCAATCTTTCGACCCATATCCTCCTCAAAAACGCCGACCTGCGCCTGCAGCCGCTGAAGTTCGGCATGGCGGGCGGGACGATTTCCTCGAATATTCACCTGGAAGGCGATAAGAAGCCGATGCAGGGACGGGCGGAGATCCAGGCGCGTAGATTGAAGCTGAAAGAGCTGATGCCGAACGTAGAGCTGATGCAGAAAACCCTCGGGGAAATGAACGGTGATGCCGACATTCGCGGCGTAGGGAACTCGGTGGCGGCGCTGCTGGGCAGCGGCAATGGTAACCTGAAGCTGCTGATGAACGACGGGCTGGTGAGCCGAAACCTGATGGAGATCCTGGGGCTGAACGTCGGTAACTACGTCATCGGGCAAATTTTTGGTGATGACGAGGTGCGGGTGAACTGCGCGGCGGCCAATCTGGATCTGGTTAACGGCGTGGCGCGTCCGCAGATATTTGCCTTCGACACGGAAAACGCGGTGATTAACGTGACCGGGACCGCCAGCATGGCCTCGGAGCAGCTTGATTTGACGATTGACCCGGAAAGTAAGGGGATCCGCATCATCACCCTGCGCTCGCCGCTTTACGTGCGCGGAACCTTCAAAAACCCGCAGGCGGGCGTGAAGCCCGGACCGCTGATTGCGCGCGGTGCGGTGGCTGCGGCCCTGGCGACGCTGGTCACCCCGGCCGCAGCGCTGCTGGCGTTGATTTCGCCGTCAGAAGGCGAGGCCAATCAGTGCCGGACTATTTTGTCGCAGATGAAGAAGTAGCTCCCTTTCTCCCTCTCCCTGTGGGAGAGGGCCGGGGTGAGGGCATCAGGCCGCAGTGAATTACAGAGCCTGGTGCTTCGTCTCGTGCGTCAGCAGCAGCGCAATCAGCGTCAGCGCCGCCATGGCCGCCAGATAGACGCCCACATAGAACAGACCATAGTTCGCCTGCAGCCAGGTGGCGATATACGGCGCAACGGACGCGCCCAGAATAGAGGCAACGTTATAGGAGAACGACGCGCCGGTATAACGCACTTCCGTCGGGAACAGCTCAGGCAGCAGCGCGCCCATCGGGCCGAAGGTCAGCCCCATCAGGCTCAGGCCAATCAGCAGATAGGCCATCACCAGCGCCGGGCTACCTGAACCCAGCAGCGGTGGGAAGACGAACAGCGCGAACAGAATAATCAGCGTGGTGATCGTAATCATGCTCGCACGACGACCGAATTTATCCGCCAGCAGGCCCGCAATCGGTACCATCACGCCAAACCCGATCACCGCCATCATCAGCATCCACAGCACTTCGTTACGCGGCAGCCCCAGGCCAACCGGCGCGGCGGCGGTACTGAACGTCATGGAGTAGACGGTCATGATGTAGAACAGCGTATAGGTTGCCAGCATGATAAACGTGCCCAGCACGGTCACGCGGACGTGTTTGGTCAGCAGCGTACCCAGCGGCACTTTCACCTGCTTGTTCGCCGCGGCCACTTTCGCAAAAACAGGAGTCTCATGCAGCGAAACACGCACATACAGGCCAATCAGCACCAGCACGGCTGAGAAGATAAACGGGAGACGCCAGCCCCAGCTCATGAACTGTTCATCCGTCAGCAGCCAGGAGAGCAGCAGGAACGTCCCGTTGGCAAAGAAGAAGCCAATCGGCGCGCCCAGCTGCGGGAATGAACCGTACAGCGCGCGCTTGCGCGCCGGGGCGTTCTCGGTGGCCAGCAGCGCCGCGCCGCCCCATTCACCGCCCAGCCCCAGACCCTGACCGAAACGCGCCAGCGCCAGCAGGACCGGCGCCAGAATGCCGATGGTTTCATAGGTCGGCAGCAGACCGATGGCCACGGTGGAGATGCCCATCGTCAGCAGCGAGGCCACCAGGGTGACTTTTCGGCCAATGCGATCGCCAAAGTGTCCAAACAGCGCAGAGCCAATCGGACGCGCAACAAACGCGATGGCAAAGGTCGCCAGAGACTGCAGCGTGGCCGCCGTCGGATCGCCCTGCGGGAAGAAAATATGCGGGAAGACGATGACCGCGGCGGTGGCATAAATATAAAAGTCGAAGAACTCAATGGCGGTGCCAATCAGCGAGGCGACGACAACTTTATTGCGCGAGTTTACCGGAACGTTTTCCGTTCCTGAGTCGAGTGTGGTGGCTGTTGCTTGCATAATATTTTCTTATTTTTGTCGAACGAAAGGCCATATTACGCACAGCAAAAGCGACATTTCAATCTGTAACAAAACCGCGAGCTGGTGATAAAAGCAACAAAAAGCGGATAATTTTCAGGCCAGCGAAAACACGTCTATGAAATGCTTCACAGATTTTAAATATCAGTCAATTAAACTGGTTTTCAGTTAAATAAAAGTTACGGACTGGATTTATATGCTGAAATGATGAATCGGGCTGAAATTTCAGCCCGAGAGCGGGGCTAGCGGTGCGTTTTACCGGGCATTCGCGTGTCGCCTTTGTACTCGGCGGTGGCAATCCATGCCGCGCAGAACAGGGTCAGACGGGCGAAGAAATAGAAGAAGGCCATCAGTCCCAGCACCGAGCCAAACGCCGCGCCAGAAGGGGATTTCACCAGCGACGGCAGCGTGTAGGTCATCACGATTTTGATCACCTCAAAGCCGATCGCCGCAATCAACGTGCCGCGGATCAGCGCCTTCTTGCGCGGACGATGGCGGGGCAAGCGCCAGAAGATCCAGAAGAACAGCAGGTAGTTGGCGAAGATAGAAATGGCCAGCCCAATGCCGCGCCAGGCGGGCTTCAGCCATTCGATGTAATCAAGATAGAGCGCGGAGATGATCATCTGCTGCGCCGAGCCCGCCACGGAGGTAATGGAAAGCGTCACGATCAGCGCGACGAGCAGGCCAATCAGCGAAACAAAATCGCGGAGATACTTCACCCAGATTTTCTCCTGGTCCTGCGGCTTACGCTCCCAGACGTCGCGCGACTGGGCGCGAATGGCCTCGCGCAGGTTGCCCATCCAGTTAACGCCGGAGTAAAGGGCAATCAGCAAACCGACGATACCCACGGTGGTACGCTGCTGAACGGCGGTATTGATGGTGCTCTTGAGCGTGCTGGCAAGGGTCGGATCACTGACGTTATTCAGGATCTTACTGAAGATATCCTGCAGCAGCGTCGGGTGCGACGCGAGCACAAAACCGGCTGCCGCAAACGACACCATCAGGATTGGGATCATCGACAGGAAGGAAAAATAGGTGATGGCGGCACCAAACTGGTTTCCCATGCGGTCATTAAACCGTTCTGTGGCGCGTATCAGGTGCGCAATCATGGGAAGCTGCTGAATTCTCGCGGCGATGCCGGTGACGGTCCCCAGCGCTTTGCTGGTGGTGCCCGGCGTTTTGGCCTCTTCGGGCCCGGTTTCCATCTTTTTGACGGGCTCATACTCTAAATGTTGGGTGGGTCGTTGCGGGTTGTTTTCCGGCGTCACGCGCATTTTCCTTTTCGTTGAGCTGGATGTGTTTTTGAATTATAGCTTGCGGCTAGTCCACGTAAGCTTTTGTGAGTTCGGTTAGCCACTCCATGAACAGATGGACCCGGCGGGAGAGGTTGCGGCGGTGAGGGTAAATCAGGGAGACAGGCATCGGTTCGGCCCGGTATTGCGGGAGGATCTCAATCAGTTTCTTCGCGCGCAGTAAATCGCGCACCCCAACCCGCGGAACCTGAATAATGCCCAGCCCGGCGAGACAGGCAGCCTGGTAAGTTTCCGTACTGTTGACGGTTAACACCCCGCCCGTTTTTATCCACTGCGTCGCACTGCCGTTATAAAACTCAAAGCCCTGCGGGCGGGTTCCCAGCATTGCGGCGTAATGGATCACGGCGTGCGAGCCTAAATCGTCCAGGGTTTCCGGATAGCCAAAACGCGTCAGATAATCCGGGCTGGCGCAGTTAATCACCGACAGCTTGCCCAGCGGACGAGCAATCAGCCCTGAATCCTTCAGCGTGCCGACGCGCACCACGCAATCAAACCCTTCGCGGATCACATCCACCAGACGATCGCTGCTGCTGAGCTCGAGTTCAATGCCCGGATAGTGCTGCAGAAAAGCAGGCAGTTTGGGGATGACTAAATTTCGAGCAACGCCGACGGGCATATCCACGCGGAGCCGACCGCTGATGCTGGAGGGATCGTGCTGAAACATACCGTCGAGTTCATCAAGGTTTGCCAGCAGATCTTTTGCCCGTTCGTAATAGACCATGCCGTCCTGCGTCAGGCTGACGCGGCGCGTGGTGCGGTGCAATAGCTGGGTGCCAAGCCGGTTTTCCAGAGCCTGAATTTGCCGCGAGACGCTGCCTTTCGGCAGGGTTAATGTTTCGGCCGCGCGGGAAAAACTCTCCAGTTCCGCGACGCGGACGAACAACTGCATTGCGTGAATTTTATCCATAGAGGAAGCTCATTGTTGTTTCTGGTGAAACAGTGAAGCGTTTTAACCCATCTTTATTGATTTTCTATCACCTAATAAGCTCTTTCTCAATCTCCTTAACAGCCAAAACGAGGTTTATGATGAGTGAACGTATCGCATTAGTGACGGGTGGTAGCCGTGGTCTGGGTAAAAACGCTGCGTTAAAGCTGGCGGCAGACGGAACGGGAATTGTCCTGACATACAACCGTAGCCAGCAGGAAGCGTTGGATGTTGTGCATGAAATTCAGCAAAAAGGCGTCAACGCAGCGGTATTACAGCTCAACGTCGGGGATATCACGAGTTTTGAACATTTTGCCCGACAGCTTCAGGAAACCCTCAAGACCGTCTGGCAGCGCGAAACCTTTGACTATTTATTGAACAATGCCGGAACGGGTTTATATGCGCCCTATGCCGACACGACGGAAGCCCAGTTTGATGAAGCGCTGAACATTCATTTCAAAGGACCTTTCTTCCTGACCCAGCGCCTGCTGCCGCTGCTTAACGACGGGGGACGTATCCTCAACGTCTCCAGCGGTCTGGCCCGTTTTACCCAGCCGGGCTCAGGGACCTACGCGGCCATGAAGGGGGCGATGGAAGTGCTGACGCGTTATCAGGCGAAAGAGCTGGGCGCGCGCGGAATTTCCGTCAATATCATTGCGCCGGGCGCGATTGAAACCGACTTTGGCGGCGGACGCGTGCGCGACAACGCGGAGCTGAATCAGCTTCTGGCCTCGCAGACGGCGCTGGGACGGGTGGGGCTGCCGGACGATATTGGCGATGCCATTGCGGCACTGCTCAGCGATAAATTGGGCTGGATGAATGCGCAACGTATTGAAGTATCAGGCGGTATGTTCCTGTGATGCACGGGCTTAAGGGGAAGGAACCCCTTAATGAAACCCTTAATATGGATGTGTCTGCATACTGACAGTGATAAAGAACGCAGGCAGCCATAGCCGATAACCCCTTTTCATCACGATATTTCTCCAGAGAAAGACCCTGATGTTTATTTATTAACGCAATGGCGGCAGAAAATATTTTCAGCGAATGACGTTTGATATTCGTTTCCTCTTAATAGCGACACTGAAGAGGAAACGACGTCCGGGAAATATCTGCTAAAAAGCGGTTGGTCAGGAATTATTATTCAGGTATTCCTGCTGTAATAAACCAAATAGCCAGTCATTTTGCCAGCGCCCCGCAAGGTAATAGCTCTCGCGTAATTCACCTTCCAGACGAAAGCGGGCTTTTTCCAGCAGGCGTCTTGACGCGACATTTCCCGCGGTGACGGTGGCGGTGAGCCGCCGTATACCGCCCTGATCAAAAGCGTAATCGCAAAGCGCTTTCAGGGATTCAAAGCCGTAACCTTTCCCCTGCGCCTCGGGTGCGAAAAGGAAGCCCACTTCGGCGCAATCCTCCTCCCGATGAATATACCCGGTAACGCCCAGCGGGGCCTGTGAGGCGGTGTCACGCACGACGAGACAAAGCCAGTGCGCGCTGCCCGGTGCCCATGGGGCCAGGCGCGAATCAAACGCCTCGCGGATCGCCGCGACGGGGCGGCCTTCCGCCACAAAGCGCATCACGTCCGGGTGCTGCTGTAGCGCCAGAAAAAAGGGCCAGTCTTGCTCCTGCAGGGGCGAACAGGTCAGGCGAGAGGTAATTAAAACCGGCATTCAGATTCTCCTGAAACATTTTAAATCATTTTAGGGTTGTCACTTTATTTCAACAGAAAGTCAGGTATGGTTAACCGCGTATAAATAAAAAGAATAAAGGGCGTTTCGTGCCCATTCCGGATGTCTTCGTTGTCGCTTAAGGAAAACAATGACTCTCAGCACATCACATCATATTCGCGAACAGTTTGAACACTGTCTGGCGGTCATTCGCCATGCGTCGGTGGAAATTTTACTCCTTCTGAATGTACATGCTTCTGAGGGAAAAGATCCACGCTGGTTCCTGGAACAACTCGACAGCGCGCGATTAGCTCTGGGCGGCTGGGGAGCCGTTGCGAAAAAACTCAACCTCAATGATGCCGAGATGTCGGAATTTACGCTCCAGCTGCGCCTGCTGCAGCAGCGCGTTCCGCAGTATGAAAGCGGACAGGATGTGAGTGAAAACCAGCTTATTGCGGCGATGCGGTTTGTGACCGCGCTGGAACATCTTCGCCTGCAGCAGCCGCTGTTGACCTACAGCACTGACCTGGCACCGGGTAGCGAACTCCAGCAGCAGCAGGCGCACAAGCAGGTACGCGCGATTGAGCTGATGATTAAAGGGCTCATCCAGCAGGCCTGGCCCGATCAGGTGCGGCTGAACAACCATCTTAAGACCCTGTTTAACGCTGATCGCGTGCGGCGCTGGCTGAAGCTTGGCGAGATCAATGATGTCCTCAGCGGCATGATGTTCAGTGAACTGGCGCAGATGCTGGTGGATAAAAAAGAGTTCAGCCGCTATTACGCTTCGCTGTTCAGCGACCCGTCCATGCTGACGCTGCTGGTTGAACCGCGCAAAACGCTGCAAACCTTCCTCGATGACATTCGGCAAATCCGCAACAGCATCACCGTTCAGAAAACGCTAAGCTCGGCGCAAATCCAGCTGCTGGATAACTACTACGCGCAGATCGCGCGGCCCGTTCAGCGCGCGTTTGAAGAGGGGAGAACGCGCGTCAATCCGGCCGGATTCATGGCGGTAGATGCCAGCGAATTGCATACCTTCTGGGAAAAGGCGCAGAAAATGGATCGGGTCACTGGTGGGGATCTGTTTGAAGTCCGTGACACCATTGAAAAGCCGACCCAGCGCGCGCCGCGTACCCCTGAACAACGCGAGCAGCTCATTTCCGGTGCGCTATGGGGGGCGGTTGGCGTCATGGTGATTGCTATCGTGGCGGGAGGCTTCTGGCTGGTGACCAGCAGCAAACCGCAGCCTGCAACCGCCAGCGCGGCTGAAGCGGCCCCTCCGCAGGAAATGCGCGAGACGCCTTCTTCGCGCGAAACGCTCACGCGCATGGGGGTCACCTGGGACGAGAATAATTTCCGCTCGGCCATTAACCGCAACGATACCCGAGTGACCCTGCTATTTTTGCAGGGCGGTATGGACTGGAAGCTGTCCTGGACCGAAGAGGCGATGTCGGCAGGCTATGACGATGTGCTGGAGCTGATGTTACGCTACCGGCAGAACATGGTGGAAGAAAAGCCGTGTCGTCGCTTCATCAACACGCTCAGCCACGCCATGTCGAACGGAGAGTCTCTGACCTCGGTTCGTAAAGAGTATCTCAAAGCTTTCTGCACCGTGCCTGCCGTAGTGAAACGCCAGCAGCACGATCTCGACATGGCCACTCGCCGCGCGCAGTCGCAGCCGGATGCCACCACGAAAAAATGGCAGTCCATTCAGACTGCCATTTATGAGGTGATTCGCTAAAATTTTTCCCCTCACCCTAACCCTCTCCCCATAGGGGCGAGGGAGATGAAGAGCGCACCGTGCAGTCCCCTCTCCCCTTTGGGGAGAGGGTTAGGGTGAGGGGTGAGGGCACCAGACCGCACCCCGCTTAAGGCTCCCCATACAACCCAATCAGCCGCCGCACCACGCCGTTCGTCCAGCCGAAACCGTCCTGCAGCGGATACTCACCCCCGCCGCCTTCGCGCGGCGTGCTGCTGGCGATGTGATACTTCTCAATCAGCTTGTGATGCGTCTTATAAAAATGGTTCACCGTATGCAGCCAGCTCCAGGCGATCTCATCGCCCAGCGAGTCGTTGCCGTACTGCTTGAACCCCTGAATCGCCATCCACTGCAGCGGCGCCCAGCCGTTGGGTTTATCCCACTGCTCGCCGGTTTCGTACTCGGTCGCCAGAATTCCGCCCGGGGTCAGCAGCCGCGATTTGACCGCATCAGACAAACGTTCTGCCTGCTCGTGCGTCGCCATTCCAACATACAGCGGCACAATGCTGGCGGCAGAAAACAGCGCCAGCTCTTCGCGTCGCCAGTCGTAATCGCGGTAGCAGCCGCTCTCCTCATCCCACAGATAGCGGTTCACCGCCGCGCGGCGATCGTTGGCTTTCTGGCGGAACGCCTCTGCCGTCTCTTTATCCCCTTTCGACGCCGAGATGTTGGCGATAGCGCTTTCCAGCTTGAACAGGAAGGCGTTCAGATCGATGGGGATAAACTGCGTCGTGCGGATGCTGGCGAGCCGCGACGGATCGCGCAGCCAGCGGGACGAATAATCCCAGCCGGACGCCGCCCCCGCGCGCAGATCGCGATACACCTCATTGGGCGGACGACCCGAGTGGCGCGCGGTTTCAACGTCCTCGATCCACGATTCGTCGCGCGGGGTATCACGGTCGTCCCAGTAGCGGTTGAGCAGTGAACCGTCCGGCATACGCACGGCGCTGCGGTAAGCCTGGTTAAGCAGCAGAGACTCCGCGCCGTCCATCCAGAAGGCGTACTCCATTTTGAGGTGATCCAGATAGCGTTTCGCACCGCGCACGCCGTCCTCCTCGAACAGCTCTACCATCAGGGCAAAGACCGGCGGCTGCGAGCGGCTGAGGTAATAGGTGCGGTTGCCGTTGGGGATATGCCCGTAGCGTTCAATCAGCCAGGCGAAGTTGTCCGCCATACATTTGAGCAGATCGTTACGGCCGCTCTCCGCCAGCCCCAGCATGGAGAAATAGGAATCCCAGTAGTAGGTCTCGCTGAATCGCCCGCCGGGAACGATATAAGCCTGCGGCAGGGCCAGCAGGGAAGACCAGGGAATATGATCCTGCGGCTCGCGCGTCAGCACCGGCCACAGGTTATCAATATGCTCTTTCAGGGAGAGTCCCGGGTCGGAGACATATTCTGTGCCGTACGTTTCTGGCATCCAGAAGTGGTTCTCCACAAACTGGCGCAGGTCGAAATCCCGGTGGCGTCTGACCTTGCGGTAGCGGATCAGGATATCCAGCGGATCCATCTTCGGCGCGCAGTCGGGGAAGGTTTTACTGTCCGCAAACAGCCGCGTCGACTGCACATGCTCGAACAGTTCAAGATAGCGGTCTGCGGGCGTCAACGCATCGGAGGCGGGTAGCCCCTCGATCATTTCGGGTTCCGGCTCCGCCTCAATCATTTCATCCAGTTTCAACTCGCAGGGATCGGTCTCGTAGCGCAGCTCTTCTGCAATCTCGAACTCGATGTTCTCGGTAGCCTGTAGTTTCTGGTTGAACATGGTGATAGGGACCTCCGGTTGTGTGTTCAAAAGACAGGTTTATCCGGGCGTCTTATAAGCGTAGACATTCGCTTCGGTAGATGGGGAGGGATATGTGCGGTAGATCACTATTTTCGGAGCATTCGTTTTGCAACGATTTATGAATGTTAAAAAAATGCCCCTCCGGAGAGGGGCATCAGGATTAACGCATGGTCACAAACTCTTCCGCGGCCGTCGGGTGGATGGCCACGGTGTTGTCGAAGTCTTTCTTGGTTGCGCCCATCTTCAGCGCCACGGCGAAGCCCTGCAGGATCTCGTCCATACCGAAGCCGATGCCGTGGATGCCGACAATCTTCTCTTCCGGGCCCACGCAGACCAGCTTCATGCGGCACGGCTGACGGTGTGAGGTGACGGCGGTGTACATGGCGGTAAACGCCGATTTATACACTTTCACCTGGTCGTCGCCGTACTGTTCGCGCGCCTGCGGCTCGGTTAAGCCGACGGTGCCGATTGGCGGGTGGCTGAAGACCACGGTCGGGATGTTGCTGTAGTCCAGATGCTCGTCCGGCTTGTTGTTGAACAGGCGCTCGGAGAGACGACGACCCGCCGCAACGGCGACCGGCGTCAGCTCAACCGCGCCGGTGTTATCGCCGACCGCATAAATGCCCGGTACGCTGGTGTTCTGGAATTTATCGACGACGATATAGCCTTTTTCGTCGGTTTTCACGCCCGTCACGCCCAGGTTGAAGTTATCGTTCGCAGGTTCACGGCCAATCGCCCAGATCAGGCAATCGACGGTCTGGCTGCGGCCATCTTCCAGCTCAAGCGTCAGGCTACCATCCGCGTTTTTCACCACCGCTTTTGGCACGGCGTTGGTGTGCAGGGTCGGGCCTTCGGTGTTCATCACTTCAACCAGCGTATCGACAATCAGCGGGTCAAAGCTGCGCAGCGGCGCGTGTTTACGTACGAACAGGTGCGCTTCCGCGCCCAGGCCGTTAATCACGCCAGCCAGTTCCACCGCGATATAGCCCGCGCCAACAACGGCAACGCGTTTTGGCAGGGCAGGCAGCTCGAAGAAACCGTCGGAGTCGATGCCGTATTCCACGCCCGGGATGTTCGGGTGGCTCGGACGACCGCCGGTGGCGATCAGGATGTGATCGGCGGTGATCGTCTCGCCGTTCACTTCGATCGTTTTCGCGTCCACAAAGCGGGCGAAACCGTGGATAACATCGACGTTATTTTTACCCAGCACGTTGTCGTACGAGGTGTGAATACGGTCGATGTAGGCGGTACGGCTGGCGATCAGTTTGTCCCAGTCGAAGCGGTTGATGGTGGTGTCAAAGCCGTAGTCCGGGCCATACATATGGATAGCTTCACGGATCTGCGCCGCATGCCACATCACTTTCTTCGGTACACAACCCACGTTCACGCAGGTGCCGCCCAGCGCTTTGGCTTCAATCAGCGCGCACTTCTGGCCGTACATGGCCGCACGGTTGATGGAGGCGATGCCGCCGCTGCCGCCGCCGATTGCGATGTAGTCATAATGCTTAGTCATTGCTTTTGTCCTTAATCGTGAATTGCCGCGATTGTATACCTGAAATCAATAGTTTCCACCGATGACTGCGATTACTCCGGCACGATCCAACTGACGGTGGCGTGGCCTGTACCGGCGGGCACCAGCGTTTTATGCAGCCACGGCAGCACGTTGTTCATCTGCGCTTCGAGCTTCCACGGCGGGTTGATCACAATCATGCCGGAGGCGGTCATGCCGCGCTGATCGCTGTCAGGGCGAACCGCCAGCTCGATCTGCAGGATCTTGCGGATGCCTGTCGCTTCCAGGTCTTTGATCATGCGTTTGATTTGCGCGCGCAGCACTACCGGGTACCACAGGGCATAGGTGCCGGTAGCAAAGCGTTTGTAACCTTCGTGGATGCCGGTTACCACAGCCTGATAGTCGGTTTTGATTTCGTACGGCGGGTCGATCAGCACCAGGCCGCGACGGGAAACCGGCGGCAGTTTGGCTTTCAGCTGCTGGTAACCGTCGGCTTTTTCCACGCGGGCGCGGCTGTCTTTCTGGAATTCGGAACGCAGCAGCGGGAAGTCGCTCGGATGCAGCTCGGTCAGCTGGAGACTGTCCTGCTCGCGCAGCAGCTGGCGCGCAATCAGCGGTGAGCCAGGGTAGTAGCGCAGCTGGCCGTTGCGGTTGAAGTGATTCACCACTCCGATGTACGGCTCCAGCTCGGCAGGCAGGTCGTCCTGCTGCCAGATGCGGGCAATCCCTTCCAGATATTCACCGGTACGCTCGGCATGCTCGCCGCTCAGCTGATAACGGCCCGCGCCCGCGTGCGTGTCCAGATAGAGAAACGGCTTCTCTTTCTCTTTGAGCGATTCGATGATCAGGCTCTGAACGGTGTGTTTAAGGACGTCGGCGTGGTTGCCTGCGTGGAAGCTGTGGCGATAACTGAGCATGGGTAATGATATTCCGCTGAATTGACGATTTGCCACAGTTTACAGCAGAACGGCGCAGATTACCCGTAGGCCCGGTAAGCGCAGCGCCACCGGGCTCTTTTCCGCAACGTCCGGCATTGAAATCCTCTACACTTAACCCCATTCTAGATCCCATATGCACAGCGCCGGATGCGCGCTTCATTCACCTATTTCAACAGGACAGCGTTTATGACCAATCCATTACTGACGCCTTTTTCGTTGCCGCCGTTTTCTAAAATCCTCCCTGAGCATGTGGTTCCAGCCGTTACGCAATCGCTGGACAACTGCCGCGCGGCGGTAGAAAGCGTGGTAGCGCAGGGCGCGCCGTACACCTGGGAAAATCTGTGTCAGCCGCTGGCCGAAGTGGACGACGTGCTGGGGCGTATCTTCTCCCCTGTGAGCCACTTGAACTCGGTAAAAAACAGCCCGGAACTGCGCGAAGCCTACGAACAGACCCTGCCGCTGCTCTCTGAGTACAGCACCTGGGTCGGGCAGCACGAAGGGCTGTACAAAGCCTACCGCGACCTGCGCGACGGCGACCACTATGCCGAACTGAACACGGCGCAGAAAAAATCGGTCGATAACGCCCTGCGTGATTTTGAGCTGTCCGGGATTGGCCTGCCAAAAGAGAAACAAACCCGCTACGGTGAAATCGCCGCGCGCCTGTCCGAGCTGGGTAACCAGTACAGCAACAACGTGCTCGACGCCACCATGGGTTGGACGAAGCTGATTACCGACGAAGCGGAACTGGCCGGTATGCCGGAAAGCGCGCTGGCGGCGGCAAAAGCCCAGGCCGAAGCGAAAGAGCAGGAAGGCTTCCTGTTGACGCTGGATATCCCGAGCTATCTGCCGGTGATGACCTACTGCGACAACCAGGCCCTCCGCGAAGAGATGTACCGCGCGTACAGCACCCGCGCCTCCGATCAGGGGCCGAATGCCGGTAAGTGGGACAACAGCCCGGTAATGGCGGAAATCCTCGCCCTGCGTCACGAGCTGGCGCAGCTGCTGGGCTTCGAAAACTACGCCGATAAATCCCTCGCCACCAAAATGGCGGAGAACCCGCAGCAGGTGCTCGACTTCCTGACCGATCTGGCGAAACGCGCCCGTCCGCAGGGTGAGAAAGAGCTGGCCCAGCTGCGTGCCTTCGCGAAAGCCGAGTTCGGCGTGGACGAGCTGCAGCCGTGGGATATCGCGTACTACAGCGAAAAACAGAAGCAGCACCTCTACAGCATCAGCGACGAGCAGCTGCGCCCGTACTTCCCGGAAAACAAAGCCGTTAACGGCCTGTTCGAAGTGGTGAAACGCATCTACGGCATCACCGCCAAAGAGCGTACCGATATCGACGTCTGGCACCCGGACGTGCGCTTCTTCGAGCTGTATGACGAGAAAAACGAGCTGCGCGGCAGCTTCTACCTCGATCTTTACGCGCGTGAGAACAAGCGCGGCGGGGCGTGGATGGACGACTGCGTGGGCCAGATGCGTAAAGCCGACGGTTCTCTGCAGAAGCCAGTCGCCTACCTGACCTGTAACTTCAACCGTCCGGTAAGCGGCAAACCGGCGCTGTTCACCCACGACGAAGTGATCACCCTTTTCCACGAGTTCGGTCATGGTCTGCACCACATGCTGACCCGCATCGAAACCGCAGGCGTAGCCGGTATCAGCGGCGTGCCGTGGGATGCGGTCGAGCTGCCAAGCCAGTTTATGGAAAACTGGTGCTGGGAGCCGGACGCGCTGGCGTTTATCTCCGGTCACTATGAGACCGGCGAGCCGCTGCCGAAAGCGCTGCTGGACAAAATGCTGGCGGCGAAAAACTACCAGGCGGCGATGTTCATTCTGCGCCAGCTGGAGTTCGGCCTGTTCGATTTCCGCCTGCACGCCGAGTTTAGCCCGGAGCAGGGTGCGAAAATCCTTGAGACCCTGGCCGAGATTAAAAAGCAGGTTGCCGTTATTCCAGGGCCAACCTGGGGCCGCTTCCCGCATGCCTTCAGCCATATCTTCGCCGGCGGCTACGCGGCGGGCTACTACAGCTACCTGTGGGCCGACGTGCTGGCGGCAGATGCCTTCTCCCGCTTCGAAGAAGAGGGGATCTTCAACCGCGAAACCGGCCAGTCTTTCCTCGATAACATCCTGACCCGCGGCGGGTCTGAAGAGCCAATGGTGCTGTTCAAACGCTTCCGCGGACGCGAGCCGCAGCTGGATGCGATGCTTGAGCATTACGGGATCAAAGGCTGATTGTTACGTGAAGATCTGCTTAGTAGATGAAACAGGCGCCGGAGACGGCGCCTTATCTGTTCTGGCGGCCCGCTGGGGGCTGGAGCACGATGAAGAAAACCTGATGGCGCTGGTGATGACGCCGGAACATCTCGAATTACGCAAGCGCGACGAACCGAAGCTCGGCGGGATTTTCGTCGATTTTGTCGGCGGCGCGATGGCGCACCGGCGCAAGTTCGGAGGCGGTCGCGGCGAAGCGGTGGCCAAAGCGGTCGGCATCAAAGGGAGCTACCTCCCGGACGTGATCGATGCAACGGCGGGGCTGGGGCGCGATGCGTTTGTGCTGGCGTCCGTCGGCTGTCGCGTGCGGATGCTGGAGCGTAATCCGGTGGTCGCTGCGCTGCTCGACGACGGGCTGGCGCGAGGCTACGCGGACCCGGAAATCGGCCCCTGGCTACAGGATCGTTTGCAGCTGATCCACGCCTCCAGCCTGACGGCATTGACGGACATCACCCCGCGCCCGCAGGTGGTCTATCTCGACCCTATGTTCCCGCATAAGCAGAAAAGCGCGCTGGTGAAGAAAGAGATGCGGGTGTTTCAGTCGCTGGTGGGACCGGATTTGGATGCCGATGGCCTGCTGGAGCCGGCTCGTCAGCTTGCCACGAAGCGGGTGGTGGTAAAGCGCCCGGACTATGCGCCGCCGCTGGCGGACGTTGCGACCACTAACGCGGTGACCACCAAAGGGCACCGGTTTGATATTTATCCGGGTACGCCGGAATAAAAAAACCGGGTGGCGGCTTCGCCTTACCCGGCCTGTGTCCTCGATCTATCCCCTCTCCCTTTGGGAGAGGGTTAGGGTGAGGGGAGTTTAACGCACTTACTCGTCTTCTTCGTCACGCAGTGGAACAATCAGCATATCCACGTGAACGGTGTTAATCAGCTGGCGCGCTGAAGACATCAGCTTGCTCCAGAAGTCCTGATGATGACCGCAAACCACCAGGTCCATATCGTATTTCTTAATCGCATCAACCAGCACCTGGCCCAGGTCGCCGCTGCCGCTCAGGGTTTCGGTAATCGGATAGCCCGCGTTGGTGGAGAGTTCGCTCAGGGCATGGTGAGTCTCTTCGGAAATGCGTTTCTGCATATCGCCAAGATTCACGTCGATCAGACCGGTGTAGAGGTCGGAGTAATTCACGTCAACGTGAATCAGCGAAACTTTCGCGTTGTAGGGACGTGCCATGGATACCGCTTTATCAACCAGCACTTTGCTCTCCGGAGAGAGGTCAACCGCGATGAGAATGTGTTTGTAAGCCATAGTGTTACTCCTTCCTTAAGTTATCGATGACTAAGTGAGAATGCCGTCGTCTGATACTTTCATTACGGCCCAGTTAAACATATTTTTCAAGCTTTGGTGTTGATAACGATTAACCTTGTGGCAAAAAAATTAACGGATCTCCTACACTGTTAAATGAGCCGTTCGGATATTAAAACGCGAACCGGATCGATTTTGGTCATTCTTTCACTGAACTGTCTGTCAGGGCATTGGGGTGCGGTAGCTCAGGAGCCTTGCTTCGTGGGCGGACGCCGGGGAGGATGTATGATTAGCACCGTCGCATTGTTTTGGGCGTTATGCGTGGTTTGCATAGTGAATATGGCGCGCTACTTCTCATCGTTACGTGCGCTGTTAGTGGTACTTCGTGGTTGCGATCCGTTGCTTTATCAGTATGTGGACGGTGGAGGGTTCTTCACCTCGCATGGACAGCCCAGCAAGCAGATGCGTCTGGTGGGGTACATCTACTACCAGCGCTACCGCGATCATCACGATGAAGAGTTTATTCGTCGCTGCGAGCGCCTGCGTCGTCAGTTCATTTTGACCAGTGCCCTGTGCGGGCTGGTCGTAGTCAGTATGATTGCATTGATGATTTGGCACTGAGCATAAAAAAAGCGGGTCAGTTTCCTGACCCGCTTTTTTGTCGCCTTCAACCGATTAAATCAGCTTCAGCGAAATCCAGTACAAACCGCCAGACAGCAGGATGGACGCCGGAAGGGTGAACACCCAGGCCATCAGAATGTTGGTCACGGTTTTGCGCTGCAGACCGCCACCGTCAACAATCATGGTACCTGCCACGGACGAAGAGAGTACGTGGGTGGTGGATACCGGCATACCGGTGTAGCTCGCCAGACCGATAGACACTGCCGCCGTCATCTGCGCGGACATACCCTGCGCATAGGTCATGCCTTTCTTACCGATCTTCTCGCCGATGGTGGTCGCCACACGACGCCAGCCAATCATCGTACCGATACCAAGCGCCAGCGCGACGGCCATGATGATCCAGATTGGCGCGTACTCAATGGTGTTGAGCATATCGCTTTTCAGTTTCTTCAGCAGACGTTTGTCGTCACCATTCACCTCTGGCAGCTTCGCGACTTTATCGGTCACATCAGAGATACAGAGCATGATACGACGCAGCTGACCACGCTGTTCTACAGCCAGTTTGTCGTAGCTTTCGATATCGCCCAGCATGCCTTTCGCACGTTCCAGCGCGTTAATCGCGTTTGCCGGATGGCAGTGGAACTCGCCAGGCGAGGTGGTTGCACCGGCTTCCGGAGAAGGGATCAATTGATCAACGCCGGTCGCTTTTTTCAGCAGGTCAGGATGCTGCTGGAAATAGGTTTCAACGTTGTTGACCGCATCGCGGGTACGGGTGATTTCGTAACCCGAGGCGTTCATGTTCACCACGAAGCCTGCCGGTGCGACGCCGATCAGAACCAGCATCACCAGACCAATGCCTTTCTGCCCGTCGTTCGCGCCGTGAGAGAAGGCCACGCCGATAGCAGAAATGATCAGGGCGATACGCGTCCAGAACGGCGGCTTTTTCTTGCCGTCTTTCTTCTCACGCTCTGCTGGCGTCAGGTGGATACGCGCACGTTTTTTCGTGTTACTCCAGTAGCGACGCAGGATGAAAATCAATCCCCCCGCGACTACCAGACCCACGATAGGGGAGATGATCAGGGAGCCGAAAATGCCCAATACTTTAGGCAGGTTCAGCGCATCAACAACCGATGTCCCGGTCATCAGGGCGTTGGTTAACCCGATACCGATAATCGCGCCGATGAGGGTGTGAGAACTGGATGCAGGCAGGCCAAAATACCAGGTACCGAGGTTCCAGATAATTGCAGCAAGCAGCATTGAGAACACCATAGCGAGGCCATGGCCAGAACTAACGTTAAGCAGCAGATCCGTTGGCAGCATATGCACGATGGCATACGCAACGCTCAGCCCGCCCAGGAGAACACCAAAAAAGTTAAATACCGCCGCCATAACAACCGCAAGCTGCGATCGCATTGCGCGAGTGTAGATAACCGTCGCTACTGCGTTTGCAGTGTCGTGGAAGCCGTTGATCGCTTCGTAAAACAGTACAAAAACCAGAGCAAGCAATAATAAAAGCCCGGTATGTAAATCCAGGCCGGCAAACAAATGTAGCATAGGACGTTACGCCATTTTGAGGACATGAACGCGGCGCATTATCCAGGACAAATGCGCGGCGGGCAAAGTGAAATATAGACTTTTTTTGACATACCACCTGATTTGAGAAAAGCACCAGAAAGGATATTCTTTAAATTTCAATGGAATGCCTTTGTAATATCTTTTTACGCTGGTGTGACCACAGAGGAAACTTTACAATCCGCGGCAGTTAACAAAGAGGGTTTTGACGTGGAAAGGTTTGATGCCGTGGTAATTGGCGCCGGTGCGGCGGGTATGTTTTGTGCGGCAATGGCCGGACAGGCGGGTCGTCGCGTGCTGCTGCTGGATAACGGTAAAAAGCCCGGCCGTAAGATCCTGATGTCCGGCGGCGGGCGCTGCAACTTTACTAATCTGTATGTTGAACCCGCGGCCTATTTGAGCCAAAACCGTCATTTTTGTAAATCTGCGCTGGCGCGCTACACCCAATGGGATTTTATCGATCTGGTGGGAAAGCACGGCATTGCGTGGCATGAAAAGACGCTGGGACAGCTGTTCTGCGACGACTCCGCGCAGCAGATTGTCGATATGCTGGTGGCCGAGTGCGAGAAGGGCGGCGTCGTCATGCGCCTGCGCACGGAAGTGCTGGAGGTCGCCCGCGACGACCAGGGCTATACGCTGCAGCTGAACGGTGAAACCGTCAGCGCTGACAGCCTGGTGATCGCCAGCGGCGGTCTGTCGATGCCGGGGCTGGGCGCCTCCCCGTTCGGCTATAAGATTGCCGAACAGTTTGGCCTGAAAGTCTTGCCCACGCGCGCCGGGCTGGTGCCGTTCACGCTGCATAAACCGCTTCTCGAACAGCTTCAGACGCTGTCCGGCGTGTCCGTTCCCTCGGTCATTACCGCCGAAGACGGGACGGTGTTCCGCGAAAATCTGCTCTTTACCCATCGCGGTCTTTCTGGCCCGGCGGTACTGCAAATCTCCAGCTACTGGCAGCCGGGGGAGTTTGTCACGGTGAATCTGCTCCCCGATTGCGATCTCGACGCATTCCTTAACGAGCAGCGTACCGCGCACCCGAATCAAAGCCTGAAAAACACCCTGGCAATGCAGCTGCCAAAACGTCTGGTGGAATGTTTGCAGGCGCTGGGGCAGATCCCGGATGTGTCGCTCAAGCAGCTTAACAGCCGCGAGCAGGAGATGCTGGTGGAAACCCTGACAAACTGGCGCGTGCAGCCAAACGGCACCGAAGGCTACCGCACCGCAGAGGTCACGCTGGGTGGCGTCGATACGAATGAGCTCTCGTCCCGCACCATGGAAGCGCGCAACGTGCCGGGGCTCTATTTTATTGGCGAAGTGATGGATGTGACCGGCTGGCTCGGCGGGTACAACTTCCAGTGGGCATGGGCAAGTGCCTGGGCGTGCGCTCAGGCGCTGGCAGAAGACAAGTGACATAAGAGCACAGCCACTCGTCACGGTTGGCTTTACGAGCTGACGGTGGTGACGTCTGTCACAGCAAGAATATTGCTCGCGGCCACGGTCCCCATCCTGATATATGACGCTGCGGTAACGCCGCCAATATGTGGTGAAATAACCACGTTTTCTACGGACTGCCAGAGGTGCGGCGCGGTCAGCGGCTCGTGGGTAAAGCTGTCCAGCGCGGCGCTGTGCAGCGTGCCATCCCTGAGCGCCGCCAGTAACGACTCATCGTGGATCAGTCCACCGCGTGCCGTATTGACCAGAATTGCTTTCCGCTTGCAGTGTGCGAGCGTTTCGCTATTGATCATCCCCCGATTCTCATCGGTCAGCGGACAGTGCAAAGAGATGACATCGGAACGGGAAAGAAGTCCGTTCAGCGTTTCTGCGCGTTCGCACAGGGCAGGCATAGTCTTAGCATAGGGATCGTAAGCCAGCACCTTCATGCCGAAAGCGTGACCAATAGTCGCCACGCGCGAGCCGATAGCACCCAACCCAATTAGCCCTAACGTTAAGCCCTCCAGTTCAATGGATTTATGCGTCGCCTTATCCCAGTGCCCGTCTCGCAGCCGCTTGTCCAGAGGCACCACTGACTTTGCGCAGGCGAGGATCAGCGCCCAGGTATGTTCAGCCACTGCCGCCGCGTTTGCGCCTGGCGCAGCCCGGACGGCGATGTTGCGCTCGGCCGCTGCCGTCTGGTCTATCACATCGATCCCGCTTCCGTGCTTGGAAATAACCTGCAAAGCCGGGGCGGCATCCATAACTTTCTCGGTGATCCTGCCGTAACGTACCAGGATCGCCACAGGATTGTGTCGTTTACACAGCGCGATCAGGTCATCTTCTGTGGGCTGGCGGCCCGCAAACACTACCTCAAAGCCCTGTAACATCACCATGGCCTGCTCCGCCAGGTCGCTTCCGGTAACCAGCACTACGTCTTTGCCCCCCATCACAGCGTCTCCTCGTCGCTCAACATACCTGCCTTACGAAGCGCGTCATCAAGCCAGTGTGGACGTAAATCGCCTTTACGGATGGCGGCAAGACGCCGGGTCTCCATCTCCAGCTTTTCTTTTGCCAGAGCGATAACCTCCTGAACCTCATCGCGCGGGATAACGACCACGCCGTCGATATCCGCGACAACCAGATCCCCGGCCTGAACCGTCGCCCCGGCGACTGAAATGGGATGATTCACCCGGCCAGAAATTAACTTTGTCGGGCCGCAGGGGTTCAAACCGGCAGAAAAGACGGGGTAGTGACCTTTGCTCAGGGTGTCGGCGTCACGTACAGCGCCATCAATAATAATGCCCGCAATGCCGCTCGCCTGAGCCTGAGTGGCCATGATTTCCCCAAGCAGCGCGCAGCTCAGGTCGCCTTTGCCATCGACGATCATGACATCGCCGGGCTGCGCCACCGCCATCGCGGCATGAATCGCCAGATTATCCCCCGGACGGACTTCAACGGTGATGGCCGGACCTGCAACGGACATGTGTGGGGCCAGCGGTTTGATGCGGCCATGAAGCGTACCGCGGCGACCGGCCACGTCGGCCAGAATAGCTGCCTGATACTCGGCAGCCCGACGAACGTCCTCGGCAGAAACGCGCTCGAAATGGCGATTAATCGATTTTTTTTCAGTAACGGACATAAATGCCTCCATATTGTTTTACTGAGTACAATGCAGGTGTACAGAACAAAACAACTATAGCGGTGTTGCTTTCCTTTTAGCCAGACCCGAGGTGGCGTTTGTGATGTAAACACGAAGTGACTCACAAAATTTGAGGTACACTCACTGCCGGGCTAACAAGGAGATAATGATGGGGAATGAAGGCGTTGTAGCGGTTGAAAAAGCGCTGGCTTTACTGGATTGCTTCCGTCCTGGAGATGAGAGCCTGACGCTGACCGCGCTGGCACAGCTGTCGGGTTATCACAAAACCACGGTTTACCGCTTGATGAATTCTCTTGAACGGATGAATTACGTCGTCAGGCATGAAGACGGCAATTATGCGCTGGGCCCACGTCTGCTTTACCTCGGCAAGCTGTATGAACAATCTTTCCATCTTTCCCGGGTGGTTCAGCCAGAGCTTCAGGCCTTATCCCTGGCGTCTCAGGAGAGTGCCAGCTGGTATGTGCTGGAGGGAGGGCAGCGGCTTTGCCTGTTTCGCGCTGAAGCGTCGCATGGCCTGCGACACAGCAATCTTCCCGGCAGCCAGTTCCCGCTCGATAATTCGGCCATCAGTAAGGTATTACGCCATTGGGGGCTCAATGAAAGCCTACCGGAGGGAGAAGCTGAACTCCCATTCTACACGTCAGGCGCGCGCGATCCCCACACCGCTGCGTTTGCGATGCCTGTCTTCGGCGTTCACGACAAGCTGGTTGCGGCGTTAGCCCTGACCGGCCCCATCTCACGGCTGACGGAAGATCGTCGTGAGAAGGAGATAGGGCAGTTGATGAAGGCGGCTGCAAGCCGTCTGTCGCAGAAAATGGGCGCCAGCAAGCCCTTCTGTCAGCAGTTCTTTGGTGAAACGAGCGACGCGGCGGAAGAAAATCTTTAAACGCAGAAGCGGGACAAATGTCCCGCTTCTGTCATCGTTAATGCGTGACCTGTTTTTCGTGTAGCTGAGCGCGGCGGGCCTGCCGCCCCATAATGAGCACCGCGATACCCCCGGCCACGCACAGCGCGGCCAGCGGAAGCATTGCCAGCGTGTAGCTGCCCGTCCGCTCATTGATAATGCCGTACGCGTTTACCATCACCGCCCCGCCTATCAGGTTTGCGATGGCGCCAATCGCGGCCAGTCCCGCCGCCGCTGAGGTACTGCTCATCCAACCAGACGCCAGCGCCCAGAAAGGCCCTTTCATTGAATAAGCGCCTATCAGCATAATGCTCAGGATAACGATCGTGGCAGACAGCGAGACGCTTACAAAGGCGGCGAACACGCCGGCGGCAATCATGAACAGCGTGAGCGCGGTATGCCAGCGGCGTTCGTTGGTACGATCGGAATTCCGTCCCCATACAATCATCAGAACCGATGCCAGACCGTAAGGAATGGCGTTAAACAGACCTGTCTCAAGGTTATCCAGATGGAAGGATTTCAGCAGTTGAGGAGACCAGACGCTGATCGTGGTGCCCGCGGAAGATGCACCCGCGTAAATCAGGGCCATCAGCCAGATTTGGCGATGCTTCAGCAACTGCCACGTCGTCTGGTGTCCGATACTCTTTTGCTGATTGCGCTCGGTTTCCAGCGTGGTTTCCAGCCATTGTTTCTGTTCGCTGCTGAGCCAGCTCGCCTGATGAGGGCGATCCCGGAGAATAAACCAGGCTGCAATACCCAGCAGCACCGCCGGCAAGCCTTCAATAATGAACAGCAGATGCCAGCCGCGAAGACCCAGCCAGCCATCCAGTGACAGTATCAACCCGGAAAGCGGGGAGCCGATGAAGTTAGCGAGCGGGATGGCGACCATAAAGGACGCAATAATGCGTGCGCGGTAGCGGGACGGGATCCACCAGGTCAGATACAGCACGACGCCCGGGAAGAAGCCCGCCTCTGCAGCACCGAGAAGAAAACGGACGATATAGAGCGACGTGGTGTTCTGCACCAGGGCCATACACATGGAGACGATGCCCCAGCTGATCATAATGCGCGGGATCCACAGCCGGGCGCCGACTTTCTGCATGGCCAGGTTGCTGGGTACTTCAAACAAAAAATAGGCCACGAAATAAAGACTGCTGGCGAAGCCAAACGCGGCTTTACTGAGGCCAAGGTCCTCATTCATCTGCAGCGAAGCCATGCCGATATTCCCGCGATCGATAATGGAGACCAGGTAACTGACAATCAGAAACGGGAGAATACGCAAGATCACCTTCCGCATCGTCTCTCTTTCTATGTCCTCGGTGGCGGTAGCGCCGTTACGTAAATGTTCTGTCATTGTGTCCTCGCAGGGTTTGTTCTTTGTTTTATTAGGTACAACTCAGTTTTATTAAACAAAACCACTATAGCGACGGCGCGTTATTTTTATCCAGTTAATGGAAGGTTTAAATGATGTAAATAAGAGGTGACTCACAGATAGTGCGCTGCAGATATATCGCTCACAGCAGTCGAACCAGCCGCAAAGAGGGCACGCTGCAAGGGAGATAATCACGCAACGCAATTATTGCACCAACTTTTCCTCGTCATTCAACTAAGCTTCGACCAGGTGCCCCGCCTCGTTCGCGGGGCCAGATTCCTTTTGGTCGAGCACGCATCATGCAGCTACTCAGTATTATTATTTTGCTTACCCTTACCGTGGTGATCCATTCGCTGTGGATGTTTGGCGTTTTAAAGTTCATCAAATTAGAAGTCGATTCGGCGGTACGCATCGTTTTACGCAATGTCGGTATCGTGATCTCCATGATCTTCGCCCACCTCCTTGAGGCCGGACTGTTTGCTGCGTTTTATTTTGTCATCGACGCGTTTAATGACTGGAACACCAGCTTCTATTTTTCACTGGTCAGCTACGCTACCGTGGGATACGGCGATGTCACGTTACCCCAGCACTGGCGGCTCATCGGCGGGGTGGAAGGGCTGGTGGGCGCGTTGATGGTGGGCTGGTCTGTGGCGGTTCTGGTGGCGGTGCTGCAGCGTTTGCGAGGCATGAGCGCCTAAACGGCAGATGCGCGATCCCCGCCTGGTAAGGTAAAGTACTTCTCCTTGCGTGGCCGGAAGGCCGCGACTTTGAGGGCGAAGAGGCTAATTAACGGCCCGCCCTTTTCTGTTCCTGGTTTACGCCAGTTTGCATGGTGTTGTGTTTTGTCTGCCAAAAGGGTGTTGTATGTCTGCTGCTCATCTCGGTTTCCCGACGGAAACCGTTGTTGTCTTTGTGGTGATGGCCGTTGGGGCGATGTTTATCGACCTCTTTATGCACCGTCACGATAAACCCGTCTCGCTGAAAAGCGCGGCGATGTGGTCCATTTTCTGGGTCATGATGGCGATGGCCTTCGCCGGATTCCTGTATGTTCACCACGGCGCCGAGATGGCGAGCCTGTTCCTCACCGGCTACGCGCTGGAAGAGGTGCTCTCCGTCGATAACCTGTTTGTGATGATGGCAATCTTCGCCTGGTTCGGCGTGCCGGATAAGTACCGTCACCGCGTGCTCTACTGGGGCGTGCTGGGGGCGATAGTCTTCCGCGGCATCTTTGTGGCTATCGGCACCAGCCTGCTCAGCCTGGGGCCGTACGTTGAGGTGATCTTCGCGCTGGTCGTCGGCTGGACGGCGGTGATGATGCTCAGGCGCAATGAAGAGAGCGACGAAGTGGAGGATTACTCGGGTCATCTCGCCTATCGCCTGGTGAAGCGCTTCTATCCGGTCTGGCCGAAAATCAGCAGCAACGCCTTTATTCTGACGCAGAAAGAGGTGGATGCTGAGCTTGAAAAACCGGAAAACCAGGACGTGATGGTCGGACGCGTGAAGAAGGCGAAGCGCTATGCGACGCCGCTGCTGCTTTGCGTGGCCGTCGTCGAGCTCTCTGACGTCATGTTCGCGTTTGACTCCGTGCCGGCCATTATTGCCGTGAGCCGCGAGCCGCTGATTATCTACAGCGCCATGATGTTCGCCATCCTTGGCCTGCGTACGCTTTACTTCGTGCTGGAAGCGCTGAAGCAGTATCTCGTGCACCTCGAGAAAGCCGTGGTGCTGCTGCTGTTCTTCGTGGCGTTCAAGCTGGGGTTAAATGCCACCGATCACTTCTGGCATCACGGTTACAGCATTGGCGCCACGGCCAGTCTGTTTGTGGTATTAGGCGTGCTGGCGCTGGGGATTATTGCGAGCGTGATGTTCCCGGGGAAACGTGAGGCCTGATGTAGCGCCTTTCTCCCTCTCCCTGTGGGAGAGGGCCGGGGTGAGGGCACCGGACCGCACCTAACCCTTAATTGGTGAATTCCGACGCTTGCGCGGGTGATGGAAGTGCCGCCAGTGCGGATCCTGCGCCGCCGCCAGCAGTTCGTGGTCGCCGCGGGTGTCTCCCCAGGCGCGCAGGTGATAGGCGTTCAGATCGCCATACACTTTTTCCAGCCTTGCCACCTTCTGGGCGCAGCGGCAGTTATTGCCCGTGATGCGCCCCGTCAGCTTGCCGTCTTTCACTTCCAGCTGCGTGCCAATCAGCTTAATGCCCAGTTTGTCAGCCCACGGCTGGAGCACCAGCGCCGGGGACGCGGAACAGATGGTCACTTCCGCACCGGAATTTACCTCAGCCGCCACCGCCAGAACCCCTTCAGGGCGCATCAGCTTGTTCCAGTATTTTTCGCAAAAGGCTTCCGCCTGCTGGCGCAGCCAGTGTTCATCCACGCCCGTCAGGAACGTTTTAATCAGCACTTCCTTCAGCTCATCGCGCGTCAGCTTGCGACGCACGCAGTGGAGCGTGGGCAGCGCCATGCGCACCAGGCGGCCCGCGAAGTAACGTTTGCCGAAGGCAAAACGCAGGAAAGGGATAAAGCTGTCGTGGTGCGTTAATGTCCCGTCAAAGTCGAAGACAGAGAGCACGCTGGATTTAGCCACCGTCTCGTCGGCAATCATATTGGTCATAAATACGTCTTAGCTGAAATACACATTCTGCGGATCAGTTTACCTGCTTTAGCTGGACAGTCCTTATATCACCACTCTTTTTTTCTCGATCTTGCGATCTCAAAGTGAGTCCATTTTTGGCCTCGATAACAATTGGTGAAAAAACGAGCTGTCTATATTATCGCCACATCGCAAGATATTTAGGGGAACCATTGGCCCCCACAGGTAAGGAAAAACTCACTCACTACTTCTTTCTTGATATGACTCTTAGATCGCTTATTTCAATCCTCACGTTAAGTTTTGCTTCGTTTTCTGCGTTCAGCTTTCAACTTCCAGCGTCGATGTTATCGATGAACAGCGAGCTGGCGGCATCACCGGCGAAATCTGCGCTGGTGCATCAGGAAACAGGTCCGCTGCGCTCGCGTATTCTCGATCAATACCAGAAATGGAAAGGCACCCAGTACCGGTGGGGCGGAACCACGCATCGCGGGGTGGATTGCTCCGCACTGATGCAGCACCTGTTCACCGATGCGGCGCATCTTAATTTGCCGCGCACAACGAGTGAACAGATCCATCGCGGCGTGCAGGTGGCGCAATACCGCCTGAGAGCCGGCGATCTGGTCTTCTTCCAGACGGGCCCGAACCGCAAGCACGTTGGCGTTTATATTGGTGAAAACCAGTTTATTCATGCCTCAACCAGTCAGGGCGTAACGGTTTCAACCCTGACGGATGATTACTGGCAGGCACACTACATTACCGCCCGTCGCATCGCAGGCAGCGCGGCCTGACAGCGTCAGATGATGTCATCCACGACGCCACCGTCGACGCGCAGCGCCGCGCCCGAGGTGGCGGAGGCCTGGGTCGAACAGACATAAATCACCATATTGGCCACCTCTTCAACCGTGGCCGCGCGCTGGATAACCGAGCTGGGGCGATTGGCCATCACAAACTCTTTCGCCAGCTGCTCCAGCGATTTGCCGGTTTTTTCGATTTCATCTTTCATCATCTCTGCGAAACCGTCAGACATCGTCGGGCCCGGCAGGACGCTGTTGACCGTCACGCCGCTCCCCGCCACAAACTTCGCCAGACCGCGCGCCAGCGAGAGCTGCGCCGTTTTGGTCACGCCGTAGTGGATCATATCCGCCGGAATATTGCAGGCCGACTCTGACGAGATAAACACCACGCGTCCCCAGCCTTTCTGCACCATACCCGGCAGCAGGGCGCGGGACAGACGCACGCCGGACATCACGTTGGTCTGCCAGTAACGCTCCCAGGTCTCATCGTCGGTGGCATAGAAATCCTGCGGGCCGTAAATCCCGGCGTTGTTGACCAGAATATCGACGTTATTCGCCACCTTCAGAAGCGACTCGACCCCTTCCGCCGTGCTGAGATCGGCAATCGCGGCACGGACCTGTACGCCCGGCACCACCTGCTGGAGCTGCTGAATGCCTTTATTCACCGATTCCGTGCTGCGGCCATTGACGATCACTTCCGCACCGCTTTCTGCCAGGCCTCTGGCAATGGCGAACCCGATCCCGCCGGTTGAGGCGGTCACCAGCGCCACTTTCCCCGCAAAGTCGATTTTCATCATTTGCTCCTTCTCGTTTTAACGTTCGGACCTTAAAGCGTAGCAGGTGAGGATGACGGCTCCTGGCTAAAAAGGCGCAACAGCGTCTCAACCTGTTCATCAAGCGGGGCGAGGGAACGTTTAACAATCAGGTGAAGCGGCGTTGCCCTGCGCGCGCCGTGGCTCAGCGGCAGGCGTTTGAGTACGCCCTGATCCAGCTGGGTCTGGATGCGTTCCTCTGGCAGCCAGCCGTAGCCGACCTGAGAGACAACGGCTTCAATCGCGGCATCGATGGTGGAGAAGGTCCACGACTCGCCGGCAGCACGCGCGGCGGGCTGGCTGTCCGCAATCTGGATGAGCGGCCACGGGCGCAGCATCTCATCATTTAGCGGCGCGTCGAGGAGAAACAAGGGGTGCCGGGAATGGGCCACAGCAACAAAGTCGATATTCATCAGCCATTCTCCGAGCCCGGTAATGTCCTGGCGGCGGGTTAAGACCATCACATCGGCTTCGTCGTTAATGGCATCGGCGCGGGTATTTTCCAGCACCTCGGTCAGACGTACCTGAGTCTGCGGATACTGCTGCTGGAACTGACGAAGAATAGCGAACAGGCGGCGGCGCGGGAAAATGGAGTCCACCACCAGATCTAACCGCGTTCGCATCCCGTTGCGAAGTGTCGCTGCGCGCGTCTCAACGTACGAAAACGCTTTCAGCAGCGGTTTAACCTGGTTGAGAAGAAGTTCTCCGGCCGGAGTTAACACCGCCCGTCGCCCCTCCGGGACCAGCAGCGCCACGCCGAGCCGCTCCTGCAGCAGCGACAGGTTATAGCTCACCGAGGACTGGCTGCGGTGGGTTTCTTCCGCGGCTTTGGCAAAGCTGCCCGCTTCCACCACTCTTTCCAGTAAAGCCCATTGTTCCAGCGTCGTCTTATGCATAATTTATCTAAAATTTGGATGAATTTGATTAAAAAATAGCGTTATTCATTCATTTTTTGAAGGGGTACGATCGTCTCATCAAAACAAAGGAGACATCTTATGAACACCTTCGACAAACACGACTTAAGCGGCTTTGTTGGTAAACATCTTGTATATACCTACGATAACGGCTGGAACTACGAGATTTACGTAAAAAATGAGACCACGCTTGATTACCGTATTCACAGCGGTCTCGTGGCCAACCGTTGGGTGAAAGATCAGCAGGCTTACATTGTGCGGGTAGGGGAAAGCATCTATAAAATTTCCTGGACCGAGCCAACCGGTACCGACGTCAGCCTGATCGTGAACCTGGGCGACAAGCTGTTCCACGGCACCATCTTCTTCCCACGCTGGGTCATGAACAACCCGGAAAAAACCGTCTGCTTCCAGAACGACCATATTCCGCTGATGAACAGCTATCGCGATGCGGGCCCGGCGTATCCAACGGAAGTGATTGATGAATTTGCCACGATCACCTTTGTGCGCGACTGCGGTGCCAATAATGAAAGCGTTATCGCCTGTGCGGCCAGCGAGTTACCGGAAAACTTTCCAGATAACTTATAATAAGCGCGACAATTAACTAAAAAGAAAAGTTCCCGGTTATTTCTTCTTTTACAGAAATAACCGGGATTTTTTTTGTTTGTTTATGTTTGGTTTAAAAATAGCATCTTGTAAAAATTGAGTTGGATCACGAAATAAATAATTCACAATTATATAAATCATTGTTTATAAATGAAATGTCATTGGTTTTGTTACATCTGCAATACACATCTTAATTTTTCCCTAAGAAATGAACGATACCTTGATATGAGTTTATGGTTCGTTGAAATAAACGAAAAAGTAATTGGTTAATATCAAGCGCGTGCCATTCTTATTGCAAGGAAATTAATGATGAGTGATTTTTTG
Organism: Enterobacter cloacae complex sp. ESBL7; assembly: GCF_041679625.1. Classification (NCBI taxonomy): domain Bacteria; kingdom Pseudomonadati; phylum Pseudomonadota; class Gammaproteobacteria; order Enterobacterales; family Enterobacteriaceae; genus Enterobacter; species Enterobacter cloacae complex sp. ESBL7. The sequence continues at coordinate 139,476 of NZ_JBGORN010000005.1, read as the reverse complement.
CCTTTTTCCCGCCCGTCAATGGGTCATGAGGAATTAGCGGCGTTGCAGGAGGTTTTAACCTCTGGCTGGATCACCACTGGGCCTAAGAATCAGGAACTTGAAGAGGCATTCTGTCAGCTTACCGGGAATCAGCATGCGATTGCCGTCTGTTCAGCCACCGCGGGTATGCACGTCACGCTGATGGCGCTGGATATTGGCCCGGGCGATGAAGTCATTACCCCTTCCCAGACCTGGGTATCCACGCTGAATATGATCGTGTTGCTGGGTGCCACGCCGGTCATGATTGATGTGGACAAAGATACATTAATGGTGACGCCAGAAGCCGTTGAAGCCGCCATTACCCCGCGTACCAAAGCCATTATTCCCGTTCATTATGCCGGCGCGCCGTGTGAAATCGACGCCATTCATGCCATCGGTGAACGTCACGGTATTCCGGTTATTGAAGATGCGGCCCATGCCGCCGGAACCTACTACAAGAACCGTCATGTGGGCTGGAAAGGAACGGCGATTTTTTCCTTCCACGCCATTAAAAATATGACCTGCGCGGAAGGCGGCTTAGTCGTCACGGATAATGCCCAGCTGGCACAGCGGATCCGCAGCCTGAAATTCCATGGCCTGGGCGTAGATGCCTATGACCGCCAGACGCACGGCCGCGCGCCGCAGGCGGAAGTGATCGCGCCGGGCTATAAATACAACCTGGCGGATATCAACGCCGCGCTGGCGCTGGTGCAGTTAGGCAAGCTGAAAGAGGCCAACAGGCGCCGCCAGGAAATTGCTGAACGCTACCTGCGTGAGCTTGCCGATACGCCGTTCCAGCCGCTCACCATTCCGTCATGGCCGCACGTGCACGCCTGGCACCTGTTTATTATTCGCGTTGACGAAGCGCGCTGCGGAATTTCCCGCGACAACCTGATGGCGGCGCTGAAAGAGAAAGGCATCGGTACCGGCCTCCACTTCCGCGCGGCGCACACCCAAAAATACTACCGCGAGCGTTTTCCTGATGTATCGCTCCCGAATTCTGAATGGAATAGCGCGCGTATTTGTTCTCTCCCTCTTTTCCCGGATATGACTCATGACGACACAACCCGCGTCATTACCGCACTCCATCAGCTTGCAGGACATTGATATGTTCAGTGCACCGCCTGTACAAAAAGTTTCCGTGGTAATCCCGGTTTATAACGAGCAGGAGAGCCTGCCCGAACTGATCCGTCGTACAACCGCCGCCTGCGACACGATGGGCAAGGCTTACGAAATTCTGCTGGTAGATGACGGCAGTAGCGATAATTCCGCGCTGATGCTGACAGAGGCCGCGCAGGCCAAAGGCAGCCATATTGTTGCCGTGCTGCTCAACCGCAACTACGGCCAGCACTCGGCGATTATGGCGGGGTTTAGCCACGTCACGGGCGATCTGGTCATCACCCTGGACGCTGACCTGCAAAACCCGCCGGAAGAGATCCCGCGCCTGGTCGCCAAAGCCGATGAAGGCTATGACGTGGTCGGCACGGTACGTCAGAACCGTCAGGACAGTCTGTTCCGCAAGCTGGCCTCACGCACCATCAACCGTCTTATCCAGCGCACGACCGGTAAAGCGATGGGCGATTACGGCTGCATGCTGCGCGCCTACCGCCGCCATATTGTCGACGCGATGCTGCACTGCCATGAGCGCAGCACCTTTATTCCGATCCTTGCCAACACCTTTGCCCGCAAGGCAACGGAGATTCCGGTTCTGCACGCCGAGCGCGAGCACGGGGAATCGAAGTACAGCTTTATGCGTCTCATCAACCTGATGTATGACCTCATCACCTGCCTGACCACCACGCCGCTGCGTCTGCTGAGCGTGTTCGGCAGCATCATCGCCGTGGCCGGGTTTGCGCTGTCCGTTCTGCTGGTGGTGCTGCGCCTGGTCTTTGGCCCGCAGTGGGCGGCGGAAGGGGTCTTCATGCTCTTTGCCGTGCTGTTTATGTTCATCGGCGCCCAGTTTGTCGGGATGGGCCTTCTCGGTGAATACATTGGCCGTATCTATAACGATGTTCGCGCGCGTCCGCGCTACTTTATTCAACGTGTTGTCCGTCAGGAACACAAAGCATCTCAAGAGGAAATTCACCCATGAAAGCTGTTGTATTTGCCTATCACGATATGGGGTGCACGGGCACGCTGGCCCTGCTGGAAGCGGGCTATGACATTGCGGCAATCTTTACCCATCCGGACACGGCCGGAGAGAATAACTTTTTTGGCTCCGTGGCGCGTATCGCCGCCGAGCGCGGGATCCCGGTTTATGCACCGGACGATGTAAACCATCCGCTGTGGGTGGAGCGCATCCGCGCGCTCGCGCCTGACGTAATCTTCTCGTTCTACTATCGCAACCTGCTTTCCGACGAGATCTTAGGCCTGGCCGCAAAAGGCGCCTTTAATCTTCATGGTTCTCTGCTGCCCGCCTACCGTGGCCGCGCGCCGCTGAACTGGGTGTTGGTGAACGGTGAAACGGAAACGGGCGTGACGCTGCACCGCATGGTGCGCCGTGCGGACGCGGGCGCTATCGTGGCACAGCAGAAGGTCGCTATTGATGCGGACGAAACTGCGCTGCAGCTGCATCAAAAGCTGAATGCGTCGGCACAGACGCTGCTGCGTGATGCACTTCCAGGTATTCTCAACGGCACCTTCAGCGAGACCGCGCAGGATGAGAGCAAGGCAAGCTGCTTTGGTCGCCGCGCGCCGGAAGATGGTCGTCTGGACTGGAACAAGCCCGCCCGCCAGCTGCACAACCTGGTGCGTGCCGTGACCGACCCGTGGCCGGGCGCGTACAGCTTTGCGGGCGTAAGCAAATTTATCGTCTGGAAATCCCGCGTGCGTGACGACATCCCTGCCGCCAAACCGGGCACCGTCGTCTCTGTCTCTCCGCTGATTGTAAGCTGCGGCGAGCAGGCGCTGGAGATCGTCACCGGACAAACCGACAACGGCCTGTACGTGCAGGGCACGCAGCTGGCACAGTCTCTGGGTCTGGTGGCCGGAGCGCTGATTACAAGCGCGCCGGTGGTTGCCATCAAGCGCCGTACCCGCGTGCTGATCCTCGGCGTGAACGGCTTTATCGGTAACCACCTGACGGAACGTCTGCTCAAAGACGATAACTACGAAATCTACGGTCTGGATATCGGCTCTGACGCCATCAGCCGTTTCCTCGATAACCCGCGTTTCCACTTCGTGGAAGGGGATATCAGCATCCATTCCGAATGGATTGAATACCACATTAAAAAATGCGACGTGGTGCTGCCGCTGGTCGCCATTGCCACTCCGATTGAGTACACCCGTAACCCGCTGCGCGTGTTCGAGCTGGACTTCGAAGAGAACCTGAAGATCATCCGCGACTGCGTGAAATACGACAAGCGCATCATCTTCCCGTCCACGTCTGAAGTGTACGGCATGTGTACCGATAAGAACTTCGATGAAGACACCTCCAACCTGGTGGTCGGGCCGATCAACAAACAGCGCTGGATTTATTCCGTCTCCAAACAGCTGCTGGACCGCGTGATTTGGGCCTACGGTGAGAAAGAAGGCCTGCGCTTTACCCTGTTCCGTCCGTTCAACTGGATGGGCCCGCGTCTGGATAACCTCAACGCGGCGCGTATCGGCAGTTCCCGTGCGATCACCCAGCTGATCCTGAACCTGGTGGAAGGCTCGCCAATTAAGCTTATCGAAGGCGGGAAACAGAAACGCTGCTTTACGGACATCAGCGACGGTATTGAAGCGCTGTTCCGCATCATCGAAAACAAAGATAACCGCTGCAACGGTGAAATCATCAACATCGGTAACCCGGAAAACGAAGCGAGCATTCGCGAGCTGGCAGAGATGCTGCTGGCCAGCTTTGAGCGCCATCCGCTTCGCGACAAGTTCCCGCCGTTTGCCGGTTTCCGCGAAGTGGAAAGCAGCAGCTACTATGGTAAGGGCTACCAGGACGTTGAGCACCGTAAGCCAAGCATTCGCAACGCGAAGCGCTGCCTGAACTGGACGCCGACGGTGAAGATGGAGCAGACCATTGACGAAACGCTCGATTTCTTCCTGCGCACCGTGGAGCTGTCGGAACAGGCCTCATGAAAAAAGTCGGTTTACGCATTGATGTCGACACCTTCAGGGGAACGCGTGACGGCGTACCCAAACTGCTGGAACTGCTGAACAAGCACGGTGTGCGTTCCAGTATTTTCTTCAGCGTGGGGCCTGACAACATGGGACGCCATTTATGGCGTCTGATTAAACCGGCATTTCTGTTCAAAATGCTGCGCTCGCGCGCAGCATCCCTCTACGGCTGGGATATTTTGCTGGCCGGCACCGCCTGGCCCGGCAGACGTATCGGCGCGGGTAATGAAGCCGTTATCCGTGAGGCGGCGCAGCATCATGAGGTGGGTCTGCACGCCTGGGACCACCATGCCTGGCAAGCCTGGGCGGGCGTCTGGGATATCCCGCGCCTGTCCCGTGAGGTCGAGCGTGGGATGCTGGAGCTGGAGGCCATTACCGGTCAGCCCGTGCGCTGCTCCGCCGTGGCGGGATGGCGTGCGGATCAGCGCGTCGTGAAGGCCAAAGAAGCCTTTGCGTTTCGCTACAACAGCGACTGCCGCGGAACCGGACCCTTTTTGCCGCTGTTAGGTGAAAATCGCTACGGAACGGTGCAAATTCCGGTTACGCTTCCCACCTGGGATGAAGTGGTCGGGCGCGAGGTGAAGGCGGATGAGTTCAATCGCTACATTCTGGACCGCATCCATCGTGACGCCGGTACGCCGGTGTATACCATCCATGCCGAAGTGGAAGGGATTGCGTATCAGCATGATTTCGATGAACTGCTGACGATGGCCGCTCAGGAGGGCATTGAATTTTGTCCGTTGAGCGAGCTGCTGCCGGACGATCTCAGCACCCTGCCCGTGGGCAAAGTCGTCCGTAATGAAATGGCTGGCCGGGAAGGCTGGCTTGGCTATCAACAAACCGTGAGTCCGGTCCCATGAAAACAGCCCGTTATGGCTTAGCGCTTCTCGCACTGTTTATCGTTTACTACCTCATTCCGGTCGATATTCGTCTGCTCTGGCAGCCTGATGAAACGCGCTATGCGGAAATCAGCCGCGAAATGCTGGCATCCGGAGACTGGGTAGTCCCGCATTTTCTGGGGCTGCGTTACTTTGAAAAACCGATTGCTGGCTACTGGATCAACAGCATCGGGCAGCTGCTGTTCGGGCACACCAACCTCGCCGTGCGCGCCGGTTCTATATTCTCCACCGGGTTAGCGGCGCTGCTGGTCATCTGGATGGCCTGGCGTCTCTGGCGAGATAAGCGGACCGCCATTTTCTCCGGTCTTATCTTCCTGACCCTGTTCCTGGTGTATGGCATCGGCACGTATGCGGTGCTGGATCCTATCATCACCCTGTGGCTGGTGGCGGCGATGTGCAGCTTCTGGCTGGCCTCACAGGCCCAAACCGTTGCCGGAAAAGCGGGCGGCTATGTGCTGCTTGGGCTGGCCTGCGGGATGGGGGTGATGACCAAAGGCTTCCTGGCGCTGGCGGTACCGGTGATTGGCGTGCTGCCGTGGGTGATCGCCCATAAGCGCTGGAAAGAGGTGCTGATTTTTGGCTGGCTCGCGATCCTGAGCTGCGTGCTGATTGTTCTGCCATGGGGGCTGGCTATTGCGCAGCGTGAGCCTGACTTCTGGCGTTACTTCTTCTGGGTTGAGCATATTCAGCGTTTTGCCCAGAGCGACGCGCAGCACAAAGCCCCGTTCTGGTACTACATACCGTTCCTGATCGCGGGCAGCCTGCCGTGGCTTGCGCTTTTGCCCGGTGCGATTCGTCTCGGCTGGAATGACCGACAAAACGCGGGTGGCGGGTTCTATCTGCTGGGTTGGGTGGTGATGCCGCTGCTGTTCTTCAGCATCGCTAAAGGCAAGCTGCCGACCTATATCCTGCCGTGCTTTGCCCCGCTGGCGATCCTGATGGCGCGCTATGCCTGCCTCGCGGCGGAAAAAGGTGCCAGAGCGTTACGCATTAACGGCGGGATTAACCTGGCGTTTGGCGTTATCGGCGTGGCGGCGGCGCTGGTGGTCTCGCCCTGGGGGCTGTCTAAGCACCCGGTCTGGACGTCGGTCGAACTGTATAAAGTCTTCTGTGCGGTGGTGGCGTTCCTCATCTGGGCCGCGGTAGGCTGGTTTACCTTCAGACAGAGCCAGCAGCGCTGGTGGCTGGCGGCACTGTGCCCCGCAGGGCTGGCGCTGCTGATTGGTTTTGCCATTCCTAACCTGGTGGTGGATTCCAAACAGCCGCAGTCGCTGGTCGTTACCGTGCGCGAGCCGCTTCAGGAAAGCCGATTCGTGCTGGCCAATAACGTGGGCGTGGCCGCGGGCCTGGCGTGGGAGCTGAAGCGTAATGACATCACGCTGTTTGGTCAGAGCGGCGAACTGCGCTACGGGCTGGATTATCCCGATGTGAAAGATCGTTTTGTCAGTGAGGACGACTTCGCGCAGTGGCTGGCAGCGCATCGTCAGCAGGGGCGCGTATCGCTGGTGATGCTGCTGTCAAAACGCGACGATATTTCACGGGCGAATTTACCGCAGCCGGACAATCTCTATATCCAGGGGCGTCTGGCCTTACTGGAGTACCTGCCGAAGTGATGACCTGGATCTGGCTGATACTGGCAAGCCTGCTCAGCTGCGCGGGGCAGCTGTGCCAGAAACAGGCCACCCGTCCGGCGAAAGCCGGGCGGCGTGGGGCGCACATTGCGCTGTGGCTTGGCCTGGCACTGCTGGCGCTGGGCAGCGGGATGCTGGTCTGGCTGGTGGTGCTGCAACGCCTGCCTGTCGGCATTGCGTATCCTATGCTGAGCCTCAATTTTGTCTGGGTGACGCTGGCGGCGAAGGCGTTCTGGCGTGAGCACGTTGCTGCGCATCACTGGCTGGGGGTAGGGTTCATCATTATTGGGATTGTTATCCTGGGAGGGAGCCTGTGAAAGGAGCGTTCTGGGCCTTATGCAGCGTGCTGTTAGTCAGCGCGGCGCAGCTGTTGCTGCGCAATGCCATGCAGGCATTGCCACCGGTCAGTGAGATCCTGGCGTTTGTTTCCGCGCTGTGGCACTTCTCATCCGGCACGGGCGCGCTGCTGCTGGGGTTGACGGGGTACGTGGCCTCGATGGGCTGCTGGTATCTGGCGCTGCATCGCATGGCGCTCAGCAAAGCCTATGCCCTGCTGAGCCTCAGCTATATTCTGGTGTGGGCCGCCGCGATCCTGCTGCCCGGCTGGGGAGAACGCTTCTCCTGGCACGGGCTGGTGGGCGTCGGGTTTATTATTCTGGGTGTGTTAGTGATTTTTCTGCCCCGAACGTCCCAACGTGAATAATCGACTCGTGGGTCAGGGTGTAAGGGGTCGATGTGCAGACGGCAAGGCTCAGCGAGCCTACCTGTAGCTGGCTGACCGCGTGCGTCTGCGCCGTGCTGTCGATGCTGACAATCTGCCAGGCGCTGCCGCCACGCTGTTTCACAATCGCTTCTTTCCGCGTCCAGATACGCCAGAAGGCGGAAAGCCGTTCCTCGGGCGCTTCACGCTCCAGCTCGTCATGCTCCGTCATGCTGAATACCGCATTAGCCAGCGCCTGCCAGTTCTTCCTCGGGCGAATCACTTCGATATCGCAGCCGACTTCACCTTCATCGCTCATCAGCAGGGCGATATCGTCACCGCTGTGGCTCAGGTTGAACCACAGCGGATGACCCTTCGCAAAGGCCGGTTTGCCCTGCTCGCCGTAAATGATGTCGGGGAGCGGGCGAGGGGATAACGTTCTGGCGAGCAGCGTTCTCCCGGCCAGCCAGGAGGCCTGTCGGGCACCCTGAGGCGCCCTGTCTGCGAGCGCTGACGCCAGCGGGTCCGCGCAAAGGGTGGAGATTTTTCCCAGTACAAACTGGTACATAGTTACGCCCAGCGTTTAATGATAATCGAGGTGTTGATGCCGCCAAACGCGAAGTTATTGCTCTGCAGATACTCGCAGTCAATCTGGCGGGCTTCTCCCATAATATAATCTAAAGCACCGCATTGCTCATCCGGCTGCGTTAAATTGAGCGTCGGGGCAAACCAGCCTTCACGCATCATCTGCAGGCTCATCCACGCTTCCAGCGCGCCGCAGGCACCCAGCGTATGGCCAAAATAGCTCTTCAGCGAGGAAACCGGCACGCTGTCACCGTAGATGGCGGCGGTGGCCAGGCTTTCGGCGATATCGCCGCGATCGGTGGCGGTACCGTGCGCGGAGATATACCCCATATCCCGGGCGCTTAATCCCGCCATGGCCAGCGACTGCTCCATGCAAATCTGCATGGTTTCACGCTGAGGCTGGGTGATATGGGCCGCGTCACAGTTGGTGGCAAAGCCCACGATCTCACCGTAGATTGTCGCCCCGCGCGCTCTGGCGTGCTCCAGCTCTTCCAGAATCAGGGTGCCTGCGCCTTCCCCAATGACCAGACCATCGCGCTGCGTATCGAACGGTGAAGGGGTGGTTTTGGGTTCGTCGTTACGCTGGCTGGTGGCGAACAGCGTGTCAAACACCGCCGCTTCAGACGGACACAGCTCCTCAGCACCCCCCGCGACCATCACGGTCTGATACCCGTGGCGAATCGCCTCCCAGGCGTAGCCAATCGCCTGGCTGCCGGAGGTACAGGCGCTCGACGTCGGGATCACGCGGCCGCGCAACCCAAAGAACAGCCCGGTATTCACCGCCGTGGTGTGCGGCATCATCTGGACGTAGGTTGTTCCGGTGATGTTATTGGTGTGCTTTTCGGTGAGCATGGTCGCGAATTCGCTGACCGGACCGGTGCTGCCTGTCGAAGAACCGTAGGCGATACCGGTTTGGCCGTTGGTGAGCACCGCTTCGCCAATCAGCCCCGCCTGCTCCAGCGCCAGCTCGGTGGCGCGGGTCGACATCAGCGACACGCGGCCCATGGCGCGAATACGCTTGCGGGTATAGTGTTCCGGCAGCGTGAAATCGTCGATCGGCGCGCCCAGCAGGGTATGCAGGCCATCGTACACCTGCCATTCCGGCATTTTACGCACCGCGTTTTCATACGCCAGCAGCCTGCTGGAAACGGATTGCCAGGTTTCGCCAAAGGCGGTCACGCCGCCCATGCCCGTAATCACCACGCGACGCGTCATAGCATGCCTCCGTTAATGGAAATGACCTGGCGGGTAACGTAGCCCGCAATATCCGACATCAGATAGCTTGCCAGCCCGGCGACCTCCTCAGCCTGGCCCATACGTTTCATTGGGATGATGGACATCGCTTCCTTCAGCGCGGCTTCTTCCATCTCAATCATGCCGGTATCAATCAGGCCCGGGGCAATGCAGTTGACGGTGATTTTGCGTTTTGCCAGCTCAATCGCCAGCGCTTTAGTGGCGCCGATAATACCCGCTTTGGCCGCGCTGTAGTTCACCTGTCCGCGGTTGCCCATCACGCCGGACACGGACGATAAGGTGATAATGCGCCCCCCTTTACGGGTGCCAATCATCGGCATAATGCAGGGGTGAATGACGTTATAAAAACTGTCGAGATTGGTGTGGATCACGCTGTCCCAGTCGTCTTCGCTCAGCGCCGGAAAGGCGCCATCGCGGGTAATTCCGGCGTTGCTGACCACGCCATACCATGCGCCATGGGCTTCAATCTCCTGCTCCAGCACCTCGCGGCACTGTTCGCGGTTGCCCACATCAAAGGCGAGTAAACGACCGTTGCCACCCGCCTGCGTGATGGCGTCCAGCGTCTCCTGCGCGCCTGCGGCATCACGATGGTAATGCACGCCTACGGTAAACCCGTCGGCGGCAAGCTGATGAGCGATGGCGCGCCCTATGCCTTTGCTGGCCCCGGTGACCAGTACGGAACGACTCATGCGTTAGATCCCTGATTAAAAAGCGATGTTAATTCTTCTGCGCTCGGCTGGAAGGTGTTGACCCGGCCCGTGGCCAGCGTCTCTTCATTAGCGGAAATCGCGCATTCAAAGCTGCCGAAGCGTTCGTCCTGCATCAGCAGCTTAACGGTGATGTCCAGCGTCAGGCCTGCGGCGAAATGCCCGCTGGCGCAGACCAGCTCGCGCGCGCCGAGCACCATGCCCAGCGCGATATGTTCCTGCCCCTGCTGCTGGCGATGCCAGCCTGACCAGACGCCGACGGTCTGCGCCATCAGCTCGAGCGCGTACCAGCCCGGCAGGTCGCCATCGGCGTTGAGAAACGGCGCCAGCACGCTTTGCCCGTTGACGGCCACGCGGCAGACCGCCGTGTCGTCCGAAACGTTCTCAACGGACCCCAGCAGCATCATCGGCGCCTCGTGCGGCAGATAGGCTTCGGGTGATAAGTAGCTCATGAGGCTCTCCCCAGCAGGATGCTGGCGTTATTGCCGCCAAACGCGAACGAGTTAGACAAAATGACCGACTTTTTCAGAGCGGTGCGCTGGTGCAGCAGGCCGCACGACGCCAGCGTGTCGTCCGGCGCGTAGCGGGCGAAGTCCTGCGGCGGCAACGGCAGATCGCGCGTCAGAATCAGCCAGCTCAGGGCCGCTTCGGTAATACCGGCGGCGCCCAGCGTATGGCCGGTAAGGTGTTTGGTTGAGCTGCACGGCACGCTTTCCCCGAAGAGATCGTGAATCACCTGCGATTCAATCTGATCGTTGAGCGGCGTGGCCGTGCCGTGCAGGTTGATGTAGCCGATATCCTGCGGCTGCATATCCGCTTCGTTAAGCGCCTGCGCGATAGCCCTTATCGCCCCTTCACCCTGCGGATGCGGGGCGGAAATATGGTACGCATCGCTGGATTCGCCCGTTCCGAGCAGCGCCACGTCGGCGGGCTCCCGGCTCAATACCATCAGCGCGGCGGCTTCACCAATGGTGATCCCCCGGCGGTCGCGACCAAACGGCTCGCAGAGCGTAGGGGAGAAAGATTCAAGGCTGTTAAAGCCGTTGACGGGCATCCGGCTCAGGGTATCGGCCCCGCCGACAATGGCGATGTCCACCAGCCCGGCTTCAATCAGACGTTTGCCGCCGATCATCGCCCGTGCGCTGGAAGAGCAGGCCGTGGAGATCGTATAGGCCGGGCCTTCGAGCTGAAGCCAGTTGGCGAGGAAGCGGGACGGATCGCCAAGCTCCTGCTGCGGATACTGCCAGCGCGTGCTCGCTTCGCCATGGGCCATGTGGCGCACGTGCTCATCGCCTTCGTCCAGCCCGGAGGTGCTGGTCCCCAGCACCACGGCCACGCGGTCGCGACCGACGCGGGCGATGGCCTCGTCAACGGCGGGCTGAATCTGCGCCAGCGCGGCCAGCAGCAGCTGGTTATTGCGGGTGCGGTGTGCGGCGAAAGCGTCCGGGATGGGTGGAAGCTCGCCTTCCACGCCGCCCAGTACGGCTTCGGGTAAACCCTGCAACCAGCCGGTCCGGGCGTGCATCCCCGGCGCCACGCCTGCCGTCAGGTTCGCGGCAATCTCGTCAGGCGAGTTGCCCAGCGCGTTGACCATGCCAACAGCGGATATATAAATCATCTCAGTCACCCAGATATTGAATGGTGATGTGGTATTTAAAGACGTGTTGCTCGATGCTGATCGGCTCGCGCTTGCCTTTGCGCTGCAGGTAGACAATCTCCGTCACCAGCTTGCCGCTGGCGTTACGCAGCTCGCGCCGATCGCCATTGTCCGTTAACGTCCAGCCCTTCGGCAACTGCGGCTGCCAGGCGCTAATCGGCCAGTGGCTGAGCATCACGTCGGCCAGCACCTGGCTGGCGGGCGGCAGCTGCGGCACGACGATCGACTGCTCGGTATGAATACCGGTCTCATCGTACGTTGCCAGGAACAGACGAATGCCCACGGAAGAGAGCCCGGCCAGCGTGACCTTATGCGCATCCGCGTTGAGCATCACCAGCAGGGACTGCGTTTGTCCGTTAAAGCTGCCGGTCAGCAGCTGCTGGGAGCTTACCGCCGGGCTGATGCCGGGCGGCGGCAGCGTCACTCTGGTGCCCGGCTGGAGCCAGGCCTGAGGCCGCGTCTCTTTGGTATCGGTCGAATGGCTGCAGCCCGCCAGCAGCAGCGCCGCGGCCAGCGCAACGGCGCGATAAAAAGCGTTCATTTACGTTTTCTCTCTTTCTTATCCGGCATCGCCAGCGGAGCCAGCAGGAACGCGGTAAAAATACCGCTCACCAGCACGATGCCAAAGCTGCTGATGGCCTGGGTGGCGCTGAAGACGAGCATGCCCAGCGTCAGCAGCGTGGTCATCATGGCCAGCGTAATCGCCAGCATTGAGGTCAGCGGCGTACCGCGCGGGTTGCTGAAAAACAGCGTGTAGTTAATGCCAATGCCGAGCACCAGTACCAGCGCCAGCAGTGAGAACAGATTCACCGGGTGGCCCGTTGCGGCCAGCACCGCCAGGCCGCAGCTCAGCGACAGCACGGACGGCACCAGGCTTATCAGCCCTTTACGCCAGCCGAGGCGCAGCATCGCCCCGCAGGCAATCACTGCCAGCGCGGCAAACAGTAGCCCCGTCAGCAGCGTGCGGTAGAGGGCAAACAGGCTGTCAAAGCTGGCTTTGCGATCGACCCAGACGACGCCGTCATGGCGTGCGGCCAGTTCACCGAGGTGAGCGCTGTTTTTCGCGCCGTCCACCGGCACGAGCACGCCGCTTTCCCCGTTGGGCAGGGTCAGCCAGAGCAGACGCCAGCCTTCGCTGGCCGGGCTTTTAAGCCACGCGTCCACGCTGACCGGCATGGCGTCGAGATTTGGAGATACGGCGCTGAGCCCGGCGCTTTTCAGCACGTTCGTTACCGCAGGAGCAGCCTCGCGCAGCAGCTTCAGATCGCTTTTCTGGCGGGCCAGCGAGTTCAGCGGCAGCGTACGCCAGCGGGCGATCTCTCCAGCTTTCTGCGCCTGTGCCAGCGCCGGGGTAAAGGCTTCCAGCCGCTCCAGCGTTTGCTGAGGCGAGGCGCCATGAACCACAAACCATTTCTGATCGACGCTCTGTCCGGTCAGGGCGGTAATGGCCTTCTCCTGCGCCAGAATATTTTTCGGCAGCGCCTGCAGCTGTGCGATGTCGTCGTCCACCCTCAGGGTGCTCATCCCCACGGCGGAGAGCAGCGCCAGCGCGACGGGCAAACCCACGGACAATTTTTTATTGCGTCGCCACGCGGCCAGCCAGCGCAGCATGATAACCATCAGCGGAACCGGGCGCACCGGTAAACCCCGGCACAGCCACGGATGCCAGAAAATCACCGTCAGGCAGGAGGCGCTCAGCCCCACGGCGGCGAACACCGCCATCTGGCGGATCCCGGGGAAGGGGGCCAGCATCATAATCAGGTAGGCGGCGACGGTCGTCAGCAGCGCCAGCAGCAGCGCATTGCGCACTTTCGCCAGGCTTTGCCAGGGGGAGTGCTCCGCGCCGTGCACCATCCGTTCGGTCAGGTAGTAGAGCGTGTAGTCGGCTGAAATACCGATGATGCTCATGCTCATCACCAGCGTCATCAGGTGCAGTTCGCCAAAGAGCAGCAGCGTCACCACCGTACCCGCCAGCGCGCCGATGGCAATGGAGAGCACGCTCAGCAGCAGCGGGCGCAGAGAGCGGAACACCGCCACGATGAGCAGGAACACGCCAAGCAGGGTGGCGATGCCCAGCGTCGAGACGTCGCGTTTGGCCTGCTGGCTGGCGTAATCGCTGTAGAAAACGGTCCCGCGCGAAAGCAGCTGCGACTGCGGGAAACGGGCTTTTAGCGTCTCCTGCAGCGCGTTAAGCGTCGTCACCAGCCGGTGGGTCTGCTGCATATCAAATGACGAGCCCGCCAGCTCGCCGTGCAGCAGATACCAGTAGTTTCCCGCCTCATCCTGTGTGACCAGCCAGCCGTCCATCAGCCGCAGCTTCTGGCCGTTTTGCGCCAGAGCGATCTGCGAGCCGCGCATCAGCATCAGGGGATCGTTTTGCAGCTCTTTGCCGCTGACGCCGGAAAAGGCCGAATAGAGCTGAGATAAAATCCACTGCGCCTGCGCTTCTCCGCCGTTTTGCAGGCGGGCGCGGGTGGCGGGATCGATCAGGCCATTTCGGTGCTGCCAGAAGAACTCTCCCCAGGCCTTTTGCCCGGCGGCGTCCATCGGGCCTTTGACCTCGCTGAGCGAATCGCTGCTTTGCAGCAGCGCCAGCCACTGCTGCGCCACGCGCGGATCGGGCTCTTTGCCGGGGCTGACCAGCCAGACCAGCTGGCGGTCGAGACGCTGCATAAACCCGTCGTTGAGCGCCGGCGGGATCGCCCCCAGCGTCTGCTTCGGCAGCATGGCCAGCACGCTGCTGTTCAGACGCGCGCCGGGCAGCAGCGACAACAGCACGCCCAGCAGAATCAGGCATAGCGTGGCCCACAGCAGCGCCGGGCGCAGGGATTTACGGTGCGGCAAAGCGTTGGCGTTCGTCATCGGTCAGGCTGGCGGGCGTCAGTTGGTGGCGTGAAAGGGCGATATCGGTACGGTCGCCCTGTTTATCGTTGAGGCGAATCGTCTCCAGATAGGTCGCGCCGCCCAGATCGAGGGTGGCGAAAATCTTGTCCAGCGGCGTCGTTTTGGGCGTAAGCACCAGCGACCAGCGGCCGGCGCCCAGGTCTTTAAAATCGATGAGGAAGTTCTCTTCAAGCACCTTGCGGTCGGCCTGGAACAGGGCCCGCAGAAGATGGTTGAACTGGAACATCTGCGGATTATTGTCGGCGGTGACGGTCTGCGGCGGCTGGCCGTTAATGGCCTGAACCATCCGCTTGTCATCGAGCAGGAGCGTCATCGGAAACGGCGCTTTTTGGTCCCACAGCAGGCCGCTGTCGCGGGCGATCAGCATCTCGCCCTGCGAGCGCAGCGGCTGCGGCATATCTTTTATGGTGCGAACCTGTTCGAAGTGCGCGCGCACGACGGGCTGCCCGGTGAAGCGCTGCTGCAGTTCATCCAGCGTCACGGCGCTGACCAGCGGGCTGACGATCAGCGCCAGCAAAGGCCACCATTTCATGGCGTCACTCCCATTCGTTCAAACAGTATTGCCGGGCTCACAAAGCACATCTCGCGGGTGGCTTCTTCCACCGCTACCTGGATGGTGTAACCGGTGGTGGTGCGTTTGCCGGTCTGCGCATCGAAAATTTGATAGGCAATGCGCAGGCGGTTTTCATACTCTTCAACGTGCGCGCGGACGCGAATACGCTGCTCAAAGGTCACCGCATCGCGGTATTTCACCCGGGTATCGACGACGGGCCAGACGTAGCCGGAGGCCTTCATCTGGCGATAGCCATAGTCAAACTGATTGAGCAGCGCCTCGCGGGCGATCTCAAAGTAGCGGAAATAGTTACCGTGCCAGACCACGCCCATCATATCGACGTCGTGGAACGGAACGGTGATCTCAACTTCAGTCGTAAAGCGGGGATCGGTCAGCACCCTTTACTCCTTCTCTCTGGACTCTGGCAGATGCCAGAAATCGAAAAAATTAAACCAGTCGAGCGGCGACAGGAGGGCGTAATGCTCCAGCCGCTGCGCGTAGCGATCGACGGTCTCCTGCAGCGCCTGCTGGCGTTCGCCGCGCGGCAGGCGCAGCGGGTCGGCAAACGGTTCGCTGTGCAGGACGAGCTTACCCTGCTGGCGCAGGGCAAAAATCAGCACCACCGGGCAGCGCAGGATGGAGGCCAGGATAAACGGCCCCTGTGGGAACGGCGCTGGCTGGCCCATGAACGGACTCCAGATCACGCGCCACTCGCCGCCACGCTGCGGATTCACCGCGATGCGGTCGCCCACAATCGCGACCCATTCTCCCCGCTCAAGCTTCTCTTTGATGGCAATCGCGGTGTCCGGGCCGATGTCGGTAACCGACATCAAATTCACGCCCGCCTGGGGCGCCATTTCGCTCATGATTTGCTTAAAGCGCCGGGCGTTTTCGCTGAAGACCAGGGCGGTGATAGTTTTGCTGCCGTCCAGCTGGGCCAGCGCCCGGCAGGCCTCAACGTCGCCAAGATGCGAGGCCAGCAGCAGCTTGCCCTGCGGCGCCGCGACGTTAAGCGTTTCGCTCGCGCCGGGGGCAAAGACCACGTCGCGATCAAACTTCAGCTCACCGCGCCAGCTGGCGACTTTATCCAGCATCGCGTTGCCGAAGCGCATGAAATGGAAAAAGCTGTTGAGCCGCGGGGGAACGGGCATGTTCCGCTGACGCAGTTCTTGCTTCACTCTCTCAATCCACTGCCGCGAGGCCTGCCGCGCCGGACGTGCGATAAGCCAGTACACGCCGATCACCGGCCACAGCAGCACGGTAAAGGCCCGGCGGCCCATCAGCTTCCAGACGCGCAGCATCAGGCGCATGCCCCACAGGCCCTTGACCTCGTCCTGCTGCGCCCAGTGCTGGCGGCGTCGACGGAAAAGCAGGCCGGGCATGCGGGGCAGCATGCCGAAGAACAGCCGGGTATGCATCAGGGAGATCCGCACGTTATCTTTTAACGCGTCGAAGTGGGACAACCCGTCCTGCGGGTAGGTGACGCGGGTCGGCAGAAAGACGCTGGTGTTACCCTGCCAGTAAAGACGGACCATCACTTCGGTGTCAAAGTCCATCCGTTTGCCGAGCGTTTCACGCGCTGCCAGGCGCAGCGTGGGCGAGACCGGGTAGACCCGAAAGCCGCACATGCTGTCTTTAAGCTGCAGGGATAAGGTCTCAATCCAAACCCAGACGTGGGTTACCCAGCGCCCGTAGAGCCGCGAGCGCGGAATGGAATCATCGTAAATGGGCTGGCCGGAAATCAGCGCGTCCGGGTGGCGCTCCGCCAGCGCCAGCAGTTTGGGGATATCTTCGATGGCGTGTTGACCGTCCGCGTCCACCTGCACGGCGTGGGTATAGCCCGCGCGCGCGCACTCCTCCAGCCCCCTGATGACCGCGGCACCTTTCCCGGCGTTTTGCGCCAGGCGGACCAGCGTTACCTGCGGCTGCTCCGCCGCCAGGCGCTCGAGCTCCTGTCGGGTGCTCGCTTCGCTGCCGTCATCCACCACCAGGCACGGCAGGCCAAACGGCGCGAGACGCGACAGCACGCTGGCGATCATGGCGCCGTGGTTGTAGCACGGGATCAGCACGCAGGGGCGAAAGATCACTGACATAGCCGAATTTTCCCGCTGCTGGCGGTATGGCGCTCCGCCCCGGCGTGACGCTGGTAGCTGAAGGTCAGCATCTGACGTTCGGCATGCCACTCAAGCACCAGCGTCACTGTGGTTTCCGGCAGCAGAGGCGCCTGGAACTTCACGTTTTGAATGCTGTGAAAGCGGTAGCCCGGCGCCAGTAACGTCGTGGCGTAGTGCATCACCCAGTCAAGCTGCGCAACGCCGGGCAGCAGCGGCTGTACGGCAAAATGGCCCTGAAACCAGAACAGCGCCGCGTCGAGATGCAAAATGATTTCCAGCTTCTCCGGCTGTGTCTGGTGGCGCTCAAGTTCATGAATTTTCATGAAATAACTCCTCTAGCTGCGCATAGACACGCTTGTTCATACTGTTTACCGGCATTTCATCGACAATGCGCCAGTAGCGCGGAACGGCGACCGGCTCAAGCCACGGCAGCAGGGCGCGACGCCAGGCGAACTCCTGCGCTTTTTTATCCTGCATATAGCCGCGCTGGCGAACCGCTTCGTCCAGGACCAGCAGTGCGCCAATCCCCTGACGGCCTCCGCGCGTGACCGACAGCGCAGCCGCTTCGCAAATGCCGTCGAGCTCCAGCAGGCGACGTTCGATCTCGTTAAGCGAGATGCGCTTTTCTTCAATTTTGACCACCCGCCCGCGACGACCGGCGATGCTGAATAGCCCCTCGCTGTCGAAGTGCAGGATATCGTCCAGCTGGAGTCCTTCGGCCTCGTGGATCAGTGGCGACGTGACGCGACAGGCGTCATCTTCCTGATGGAAGATAACGCCGGGGAAGGCCAGCCACGGGACGTTATCCTGCTGGCGATGGCGCCAGGCGAGGATGCCGGTTTCGGTGCTGCCATAAATTTCATCCGGGCAGATGTTAAGCCAGCCAGCGGTGGTGGCGACGTCACACCACGGCAGCATGCCCCCTGCTGAAATCAGCATTCTGACGGGCGGCGCGGGCAGCTCCGTATCCAGGCGCTTCAGGAACGCCGGGCTGCTGATGAACAGGTAATGCCGGTCATGAGGAAGGGCGGCCAGCTGCTCGGCGTAGTAGAGCATCGCGGCATGCAGCGGCAGGCCCAGCGCCATCGGCAAGACGATGCGGAAGGTCAGCCCGTACAGATGTTGCGGTACGACCGAGGCGACAACGCTACAGCCGGTCAGACGTTCGCCGAAGCGGTCAGCCAGCAGACGGGCTTCGCGATCCAGGCTGACGATGTGCTTAATCACCCGGCGCGGGGTACCCGTGGAGCCGGAGGTGAACAGTTCAACGAAGCGGCTTTCGTCAATGGCCGGCAGGGGCGCCCAGCGGCGAGCCGTCAGATGGCTGGAGGCCACCACTATCAGCTTGCCATGGAAATCGAGAGAGCGATCGCTCAGAACGCCGCTAAACAACGCCTGCTGTTCTTCAAGCTGCGAGACGCGGCTATGGCCGGGAATGACCGGCGTTTTACCGGCATGCAGCGAGGCCAGCAGCGCAACGATAAACAGGTAGCTGTTTTCAAAGCACAGCGCCCAGCGCTCGCCTTCCTGCTGATGCAGAGTGTCGACCAGCAAGGTCACGTCGTGGCGCAGCTGGCCAAGCGTCCAGGTACGATCGTCAAGCCAGGCAACGGGCATGTCGTCAGGGCGGGGCGCGTTTAACCACTGGCCCAGCGGAAGGGGGTTAGTCATTGTGCATCTCTTTTTTAATCACCCGCTGGCGCACCAGCCACTCGGTCGCCATCAGCGTTCCCATCAGGATGTAGGCCACCATACCGTTCCACAGCGTCCACAGATGCATGTCGCCGTGGAGCACGGTGAACAGCGCCATCGCGCCGTTTCCGATGAAAAAGCCGCACCAGACGAGGGTCACCTTGCGGGTATAGCGCACGCCCTCCGGGGGCAGATTTGGCTCGCGCAGGCGCGCCAGTCGTTCGACCAGCGGCATCGCGGTCCACAGCGAACCGCCGAACACGGCCAGCATCACAAGGTTGACGACCACCGGGTAGAACAGCAGCCACTGGTGGGTTTTCAGCAGGTAGCTGGCCGCGCAGAGCGCGATGCCCGCGAGCGCCACGCACTGCACCACATACCGCATCGGGCCAGCGTTCCGTCGCGCCTGGCGCAGCCGCAGCAGCAATACCAGCGCCATCACCGGCAACAGCCACTGCAGGCTGTTGTGCGTCAGCCCAAATCCAATCAGGAAGGGCCACGACAGCAGCATCAGCCCCGTCAGCAGTGGGATGACCGGGAACGTCCGTCCACCACGCACGACGTCTTACTCTTCGCGCAGAAGCTGTTCGACGGCGTCTACCACATCCTGAACGGTACGAACCGACTTGAAGGTTTCCGGCTTGATTTTCTTGCCCGTTTTCTTCTGCAGATGAACAATCATGTCCACCGCATCAATGCTGTCCAGCTCCAGGTCTTCGTAAAGACGGGCTTCGGGCGTAATGTCCTGCGGGTCGATTTCAAAGAGCTTGGTCAGAAGGCCGCAGACTTCCTGATAAATGGTTTCTTGTTCAGTCATCGTTCACATCTCAGGCGCGTTGAGCGTTGATAAAGGACGCCAGCGTGGCGACGGAAAAGAAGTGCTGGCGCATCTCTTCGCTTTCGGCAGAAAGCACCACGCCATACTGGTTTTTTACCGCCAGACCCAGTTCCAGCGCGTCAATGGAGTCCAGACCCAGCCCATCGCCAAACAGCGCGGCATCGGTATCAATATCCTCTGCGGTAAGCTCGTCCAGATTCAGCGTGGTGATAATGAGATTCTTAATTTCAAGATAAAGCGCTTGCATCATTAATTCCTGACAAAGATTGAAGGCCTGATGTTAATCGATGCTGCAGATGCCGGTTTAACTGCCTTGCCGCCAGCGCCGGTTCTTGTTCATTTGCATCGTAAAATTCGTCGATGTTCACGCGGTCGCGGACATCCACGGTGAAAACAGGTTTTTCTGGCGGTATATCATACCAGTGGCTTTTTTTATCCAGCAGGTGTTCGCTACAGTGGATCAGCACCACCCGCAGATCGCTGTTACAGCGCACGGCGATATTTGCCGCGCCGCGCTGGAGGGAGATAGCCTCGCCAAACCGGGTACGCGTGCCTTCCGGGAAGATTAACAGCGTGTCGCCCTGAGCCAGACGCTGCTGGCTGGCCGCGAGCAGGGGCTCGGCTTCGCTGTTAATCAGGTAATCCGCCGCGCGGATAACGCCGCTGACAAAGGGATTGCGCAGCAGCGCGCTTTTCACCAGGCAGTCTGTTTCGGGCATCACCGACGCCAGAATCACGTAGTCTATTAACGTGGGGTGGTTAGCCACCACCAGACAACCCCGATCGCTGCGCAGCGCGTCAAGATTGTGAATGCGATAGTCCAGTACGCCGAGGCCGCGCGCAACGGTCAGGAAGAAGCGGAAGCTGGCCGCAATGCTGCGACGCGCCAGGCGGCGACGGCTGGCGCGGTCGCGCTGGACGATCGGCAGCAGGTTGAACCAGACCAGCGACAGCATCAGCCCGCCCACGCCAAACAGCGCGAAGCAGAAGCCGGTCATCACCAGACGCCATAACCAGTTGATACGGGCAGCCAGGCGGTTCATGCGCGCGTCCATTGCCACAGCAAACGTTCGCCGGGCACCGCAAACTGACGTTCCTCGCTGAGATAGCGCTGCAGGAACATCAGGCTTTGCGGCAGGGCGGGTTCTTCACCCGTGCTGCCGCTGCGGGTTTCACACTGCAATCCGTTGCCGGATTCAATCACCAGCGCCAGCGCGTAGGGCCAGGTGGGCATGTGCGGCGGTAGCGCCGGATGGTAAAATTCCGGCAGCGCGCCGTCAAAGTCGACCAGCAGGACGCGGGAATAGCCCGCATGCAGCAGGCTCAGCACTTCGCATAGGGCCTGCTGGAAGGTGTCCAGCCCGGCAGAAATGGATGACGAGACGATGGCCTGGCGTGCGGTGATCGTGAGATTGCCCACCGCGGAATTGTGCACGGACATCGCGAAGTCGGTGGGTGAAACGGACTGCCCGGTCGCCAGAGCATGCAGAATACGGTAGTTGCGCTCCAGCTCGCCGTGGCGGCTGGAATAGACGACGGCATCAATGGCGTGGTTTTGCAGCATGGCCAGACCAATATCCACCGCCAGCTTACTGCCTGAATTGAGGCGGCGCGCGGTCATCATGGGTAAAGCGGTCAGGCGGGGAAGCGGGGCCGCTGGGTCAACGGCCAGCTGCAGGCGCGACCATGCCTGCCACTCTGTGGCATCGCTGAGTCCTGGCGCTCTCGCCTGCCAGTCGATAATGTTCAGTGAAAATTTCATCTACGCGCGTCCGCGAAAAAAACCGTATTCAAAGGGCAGACTGGGCCACCCGGCAGCTAAGCTGCTCTATTGTTCACGTTTGGTGCATATCAGCAGGGTATGACCGACCCCAAGGTTGTCCAGCCGCTGTTCAACGCTGAAACCTGCGCTCTCCAGGTAGCGATAGAACTTCTCTACGCTGTAAAACCGGCTATTGCCATTCGCCATACAGGTGAAATAGAGCGAGGTGGCATTCAGGCTGAAAGAGGCTGCTTCAAATTTCTGAGCATCCCAGAAAAGCTCCATGATGCACAAACGTGCGCCTGGCTTCATGGCCTGTGCGACGCGCGTCAGCATGGCGACAATCTGATCCGGAGAGAAACAATCCAGGAACTGGCTCATCCACCAGACGTCGGCGTCACCCGGCAATGTTGCTGGGCTAAGCATATCGACAGCATGGAATGCAATACGATGAGAAAAACCTGCTTTTGCGATGTTTTCCTGCGCCAGCGCTATCTGCTGCGGCAGATCGAGGATCGTCACGGCAACATTTTCGTCATAGCGGCAGCAGCGTAACGACCATTTACCCGTATTTCCGCCCACATCGTACAATTTTGTCGGCGAGCTTGCGAATATATATGGCAACGCAGCGTCAAAAGCGGCGTCAGAATAGTAATGATCGAAGGCGAACCAGCTCTCTTTCGCCGGAGCAGGTAATTGGGATAACGCCGGGTAGATGGTTGGCCAGTTGCCAAACACGGCTAATCCGGCAGGTTTTTCCTCCTGCAGGGCGTCCGCCAGGTGAAATAGCCCCTGATAACAAACGTCCTGGGTGAAATCCATATTTACGCGGGTCATTTCGTCGTGCAGTAAAAAATGGCCCACTTTCGCCAGGAAATAACGTCCATTCTGTTGGGTAACGATTCGACCGCTTAATCCCATATCCAGCAGTACGCTGACGCCATAGCTGCCGAGCGTGCTGTGTTCGGTTATTTCGTCGAGGCTTGCCCCCGCTTTACCTTGTTTATCGAGCCAGGCGAGAACGCCTGAGTTACGCAGACAAAGCGCAGTCTGGAATAACATCGGGGCAAAGGCGATGCGTTGCGCTTCGGTAATGGCATCCAGTGCGCTGAGTATGTCCTTTTCGTACATTCCTGCGTAACCTTTGAAGCTAATAAAGAGAGGTTATCGGGCCATACGCGGCCCGACTTTAGAAAAATATTACAGCGCGGCGCCAGCGGAGAGGTTCAGCTGAATATCGTGGTCGAGGTTATTTACCCAACGGTTATAATTTTTGTGAATTTTACCGTCTGCCGCTTTCAGGTTAAGGCTGTTTTCATAGTTGATTGAATAGCTTGTGGCCGTGTACGGAATACTTACCTGGACGGAGTGATCGCGTGACTGCAGACGCCCCTTAATCATTCCCGGGCCGGTTTCCGTCATGATCCAGTCGCGTTTTTGGCCTGCTTTCAAAATTGCCGTTTTTACCTGATCGGCAGTATGGCCCGCGCTTACAATAGAGTGAACCTGAGCAATTGGGGCGGTACGCGCGCAGCCTGCCAGTGCGCCAACGAATACGGCAGCAGCACACCATTTAACGATCTTTTTCATCAACAACTCCATATCAATAATAACAATTAAAGGTAGTGTTTTTTACAAATAATATTCATCCGGCTGTTTGTTATCGCCGGGTGTATTTTTTAATCAATATTAATGTTTACATTACGTTGACGCGAAGACGGGCATAATAACATGGAAAATAAATAAGAATTTCATTTTTTATAATTTGCGTTAAATCATGAGTTGCGTTTCAACGTAATGCGCGCGGCGTAATTAAAAACAGAATGAGTATCGCCTTAACGCAAATAAAAATACCGCGACGGATTAGGAACGCGGTAATTTACGGTGTATTACTGACGGTTTAAACCTACCTGTACAGGTAGGTCGGTTAGCCGGGTAACCGGCTTTTCGGCCTCCCCGGCCCGAGCAGGATCGCCAGCTTGCTGCCGCCTTTGGTGGTTTCCATCCAAATTTTACATACGCTGGTCAGAGGAACCGACAGCAGCATACCGACCGGGCCCAGCAGCCATCCCCAAACCAGTAAGGATAAAAAGACCACCAGCGTCGACATGCCCAGCCGGTGTCCCATCATGCGCGGCTCAAGAATATTGCCCAGAACCATATGCACGACGAGGAACAGCGCACCGACCAGCATGCATTCGTAGAAACCGTTAAACAGAAACGCCTGAATCATCGGCGGCACGGCGGAAAGCACCGCGCCAATATTGGGCACGTAGTTCAGCAGAAAGGCCAGCACGCCCCACATCAGCGCGAACTGTACGTCCATCAGCATCAGCCCCAGCCAGACAATCACCCCGGTCCATACGCTCAGGAGCGTTTTCAGCGCCAGATATTTGGATACTCCCTTCAGGGCCCGGTGTAGCCCGGCAATGTGAATTTGCGGATTGTTCAGCGCAAAGCGCAGCTTATAGGGGACGTGGCGAACTTCGAACAGCATAAACACAACGGTCATGACCAGCAGCAGAATGCTGGCCATCGCGCCGGAAAGCCCCGTCATCAGGGTGGTGGCGTAGGTCATGACCTTCTCGGAGTCCATCCTGCGCAGCATCCGTTCGGGTGAGATATGCAGATTAAGGAAGGGCACCATCTCCTGCAGCGCGACAATTTTACGCGTCAGCTCTTTGTTGTACTGCGGCAGCATGGTGGAGAATTCGCTCAGCGATGCCGCCAGCACGCCGAAGAGCGCCGTCAGGCCAATCAGCATGACAATAACCACGATGGTGATGGCTACCGGACGGCTGACGCCCCGGCGTAAAAACCAGGTGACCAGAGGATTAAGCACGATGGCAAAAAAGAGCGCCAGCAGGAGCTGAACAATAATGTCAGCGGCAGCATGGATACCCGCAAGGATAACCACCAGACAGGCGAGTTTTAATAAGATGTGGAGTCCTGCTTTGTCGGACGGGTTAGCGATCATGCGTGTTCCTTAATATGATGACCCGATAAGTGTAGTGCCCGGGCTTCGCTTCGTCTGGCACCGTTAATCTGAAAGTCGGGGCTGATTTTCTTATTGCGCCGTGGTAATAGTGAAACACTGTTGTAAAAAATCCAGGTAGAACCCCATGCCCGAACCTGCCGCTGAACCGGCACTGAGCGGACTGCGCCTCAATCTGCGCATCGTTTCCGTTGTTATTTTCAACTTTGCCAGCTATTTGACCATCGGCTTGCCGCTGGCGGTCCTGCCGGGCTATGTCCATGACGTGATGGGCTTCAGCGCCTTCTGGGCGGGGCTGGTGATAAGCCTGCAATATTTCGCCACGCTCCTCAGCCGCCCGCATGCCGGGCGCTACGCGGACACGTTCGGTCCAAAAAGCATCGTGGTGGTGGGACTGTGCGGCTGTTTCCTCAGCGGCCTGAGCTACCTGCTGGCTGCCACCACCAGCCACTGGCCGCTGGTCAGCCTGGCGCTGCTCTGCCTGGGCCGCGTTATTCTTGGCATCGGGCAAAGTCTGGCGGGAACCGGCTCGACGCTGTGGGGCGTGGGTGTGGTAGGCGCGCCGCACATTGGCCGGGTGATCTCCTGGAACGGGATTGTCACCTACGGTGCGATGGCGCTCGGGGCGCCGCTCGGCGTGGCCTGCTATGCGCTTGGCGGGCTATATGGGCTTTCCATCACCATTATGGCGGTCGCGCTGCTGGCAATCCTCTTTGCGCTGCCGCGCCCGAAAGTGAAGGCCAGCAAGGGCAAGCCGCTGCCGTTTCGGGCGGTGCTGGGGCGCGTCTGGCCGTACGGCATGGCGCTGGCGCTGGCGACTACCGGTTTCGGCGTGATTGCGACCTTCATTACCCTGTTCTACGACGCCAAAGGCTGGGACGGCGCAGCCTTTGCGTTAACCCTGTTTAGCTGTGCGTTTGTTGGCGCCCGCCTGCTTTTCCCTAACGGCATCAACCGTCTTGGCGGGCTGAATGTGGCGATGATCTGCTTTGCGATAGAGATTGTCGGGCTGCTGCTGACCGGAATTGCGATGGTGCCCTGGGTCGCGAAAGTGGGCGTATTCCTCGCGGGGGCTGGCTTTTCCCTGGTCTTCCCGGCGCTGGGCGTGGTGGCGGTAAAAGCCGTGCCGCAGCAGAATCAGGGGGCGGCGCTGGCGACCTATACGGTATTTATGGATATGTCTTTAGGCATTACCGGCCCGCTGGCGGGGCTGGTGATGGCCTGGGCAGGGGTTCCGGTGATCTATCTTGCCGCGGCGGGTCTGGTGGTGATTGCGCTGCTGCTGACGTGGCGGCTAAAAAAATGGCCCCCGGTGCAGGCACCGGAGGCCACGTCATCGTCGTGAAGCGTTACTGGATCACGATGGTGTTAATGATGTTTTCAGCAGCCGTCTGCGCTTTCTGCTGATCTTCGGCTGGCAGGGTGATCTGCAGGGTCAGCAGTTTGTTATCGACCTTGCCCAGCACCACAGAAGAGTATGCGGTCTGGCCTTTTGCGGAGATGATGCTGTCGAGCTGTTGCAGCGTGTGGCCTTTCAGCTCGATGGATTTATTGGTCACGACCTGCAGCTGAGGATCGCGGCCGCGCTGCTGATCTTCCAGACGTTTGGACAGGACGGCCAGGTCTTCGCTGGTGTCGTCGCCCACAATCACAATGACCGCTTTCTGCCCGGTTGCGTCGGAGTAAACGTGCATGTTATTCGCCTGGGTGCCCAGCTTGCCGCTCTGATCGGTCATATCGGCTGGCAGAGAGAAGCTGAGTTTGCCATCCATCAGATTCACCGGCTGGCCGGTCGCGTTGCTCTCTGCGGATGCGCCCTGAGCAGGCGTTTTCGTGTCGCTGTTATCACAGGCTGCAAGACCCACAACCAGCAGGCCAATCCCGACATATTTAACCAGATTGCGCATTGACTTCTTCCTTTCGATAAACGGCCATAACGGCTCATTCGCTCATCTTATCACAACTGATAAAGCGAACCCTTAACCAGCCTGCAATGCCGTGATTTCAGATTTATCTGCCAGCCTTTTCAGCAGCATATTGAGCAGCACGCCGTACATCGGCAGGAAGAACACAATGCTGATAAGGACCTTGAAGCAGTAGTCCACCAGCGCGATTTCCATCCAGTGTTCGGCCATGAACGCATCCGGGCTGCGCCAGAAGGCGATGAAGAAGAAGGCCAGCGTATCGCTCACGTTACCGAACAGCGTGGAGGCGGTTGGCGCCATCCACCAGCGATGGTTCTGACGCAGGCGGTTAAACACATGCACGTCGAGGATCTGCCCCAGCGCGTAGGCCATAAAGCTTGCTGCGGCGATACGGGCAACAAACAGGTTGAAGTGGGTTAACGCCTCAAAGCCCTGCCAGCTTCCCATATAAAACAGTGACGAAACCACGTACGAGATGAACAGCGCCGGGAGCATGACCGAAAAAATAATACGGCGAGCCAGCGGTGCGCCAAAGATACGCACGGTCAAATCCGTCGCGAGGAAAATAAACGGGAAGCTGAACGCGCCCCAGGTGGTATGAAAACCAAAGATGGAGATTGGGAGCTGCACCAGATAGTTGCTGGAGGTGATCACCAGCAAATGGAAAAGCGAAAGCCAGAACAACGCTTTTACGCGCTGTGATTCAGAAAACGACGTCATATTGTAACCTTTTTATACGTTGGGGTGAGGGAACCCAATAAAAACCGCAGCATGATACTGCTTTGGCAGGACATTGCAATGGTTAGTTTTTACGCAATCGTTAACCTGGTTTGCATTGATCGCAACCGGGCGTAAACTACAGCCGTTTTTACCAGACCGAGAAGACCATGACAGACCTGTTTTCCAGCCCAGACCACACTCTTGATGCCCAGGGCCTTCGCTGCCCGGAACCGGTAATGATGGTACGCAAAACCGTGCGCAACATGCAGACCGGTGAAACGCTGCTGATTATTGCCGACGACCCGGCCACGACCCGCGATATTCCCGGTTTTTGTACCTTTATGGAGCATGAGCTGGTGGCACAGCAGACCGAAGCGCTGCCGTACCGGTATTTGATTCGTAAGGGGTAGATGGGCTGTCCTCTGCGGCCTGATGCCCTCACCCCGGCCCTCTCCCACGGGGAGAGGGAGAACGTCATCCTTTCATCCACGCGCGGATCCCGTCCAGGAACATCTGCGTTGCCATCATCACCAGAATCAGCCCCATCAGGCGTTCCAGCGCGTTCACCCCTTTCTCACCCAGCAGGCGCAGGAACAGCGACGACTGCAGCAGGATAATAAACGTCCCGCCCCAGGCGATCAGCAGGGCAATCACCAGATGGCTCATCTGGTTCGGATACTGATGCGACAGCAGCATCAGCGTGGCCAGAATGGTCGGCCCGGCGACGAGTGGAATCGCCAGCGGCACGATAAACGGCTCTTCACCCGCAGGCAGGCCGCTGCTGCTGCCTTCCGCGCTCGGGAAAATCATCTTAATGGCAATCAGGAACAGAATAATCCCGCCGGAAATCGACACGGTTTCGGCGCGCAGGTTCAGGAACGCGAGAATTTTTTCACCCGCAAACAGGAAGATAAACATCACCAGCAGGGCGATAAGCAGCTCGCGGATCATGATCGCCCGGCGGCGCTTCGGCTCGGTGTGCTTCAGCACCGACATGAAGATAGGCAGGTTTCCCAGTGGATCCATAATCAGGATCAATAAAACCGCCGCGGAAATGATTTCACTCATCTTTAAATTATCCCTGATACTTAGTAGTGTTATTCCGATGATTAGCGCTTTTTCTGATTGCCGGGCAATCATCGATTAATTTCGCTTGCGACTTTGGCAGCATTTTGTAATGTGAAGCATATCCCAGTTCAATACTGGCTTGCACAATCAGCACACACCCTCAGCAGGAAAAAAATGCTATGAAAAACGTTGGTTTTATCGGCTGGCGCGGTATGGTCGGCTCTGTACTCATGCAACGCATGGTTGAAGAGCGCGATTTCGACGCTATCCGCCCGGTCTTCTTCTCCACTTCCCAGCTCGGCCAGGCTGCTCCGTCCTTTGGTGGTACCACAGGCACGTTGCAGGATGCTTACGATCTGGAAGCGCTGAAGGCACTCGACATTATTGTGACGTGCCAGGGCGGCGATTATACCAACGAAATCTATCCAAAGCTGCGTGAAAGCGGCTGGCAGGGCTACTGGATTGACGCGGCCTCTTCGCTGCGCATGAAAGACGATGCCATCATCATTCTTGACCCGGTTAACCAGGGCGTCATCACCGACGGCCTGAACAACGGCGTGAAAACCTTTGTTGGCGGTAACTGCACCGTCAGCCTGATGCTGATGTCCCTCGGCGGCCTGTTCGCGCAGGATCTGGTGGAGTGGGTCTCCGTGGCGACCTACCAGGCCGCGTCCGGCGGCGGCGCGCGTCATATGCGCGAGCTGCTGACCCAGATGGGCCAGCTGCACCAGAGCGTCGCGACCGAGCTGGCAAACCCGGCGTCCGCGATCCTTGATATTGAACGTAAAGTGACTCAGCTGACCCGCAGCGGCGAGCTGCCGGTGGACAACTTCGGCGTACCGCTGGCCGGTGGCCTGATCCCGTGGATCGACAAACAGCTGGATAACGGCCAGACCCGCGAAGAGTGGAAGGGCCAGGCCGAGACCAACAAAATCCTCGCGACCGCGAACACCATTCCGGTTGACGGTCTGTGCGTGCGTATCGGCGCGCTGCGCTGCCACAGCCAGGCCTTCACCATTAAACTGAAAAAAGATGTGTCTATTCCGACCGTGGAAGAGCTGCTGGCCGCGCACAACCCGTGGGCGAAAGTGGTGCCAAACGATCGCGATATCACCATGCGCGAGCTGACCCCGGCTGCCGTTACCGGCACGCTGACCACGCCGGTTGGCCGTCTGCGCAAGCTGAACATGGGGCCGGAGTATCTCTCCGCGTTCACCGTCGGCGACCAGCTCCTGTGGGGCGCCGCCGAGCCGCTGCGCCGCATGCTGCGCCAGCTGGCGTAATAATTTGTTAACTACCGGGGGTGATTTTCACCCCTTTTTTTTGCGTACTACATGGAGTAACACGCGTATGTCTTATTTTTTATCAGGAGTCATCTAGAGCGTTGGCTATGCTTTAAGGAAGAGTCATTTCTTACCTGAGGTTCGAACGGAGCAGAATGGATGCACATTTTTGTGCTGTCCCGTTCAGGTCACATTAAAAGTCGTCCCGGAGCGCTTAAAAAGGACGACATAAAAAACAGGATGAATACCATGTCCGATCGTGTGGATAGAGACGTGATTAATGCGCTTATTGCGGGTCATTTTGCTGACCCCTTTTCTGTGCTTGGGATGCATCAAACTGAGGATGGCCTTGAAGTTCGGGCACTGTTACCGGATGCCACAGAAGTCTGGGTGATTGAACCCAAAACCGGCCGCAAGGTCGGTAATCTTGAATGCCTCGATTCCCGTGGCTTCTTCTCGGGCGTGATGCCCCGCCGTAAAAACCCTTTTCGCTATCAGCTCGCCGTTCTCTGGCACGGTCAGCAAAACCTGATTGACGATCCTTACAGCTTTGGCCCTCTGCTTAAAGAGATGGATGCATGGCTGCTCTCCGAAGGAACGCATCTTCGCCCTTATGAAACCCTGGGTGCCCATGCCGATACCATGGACGGCATTACCGGCACGCGGTTCTCCGTGTGGGCGCCTAACGCCCAGCGCGTCTCCGTTGTCGGCCAGTTCAACTACTGGGACGGTCGCCGCCATCCGATGCGCCTGCGCCGGGAAAGCGGCATCTGGGAGCTGTTTATCCCGGGGGCGCACCCCGGGCAGCTTTATAAATTCGAGATGATCGACGCCAACGGCAAGCTGCGCATTAAAGCCGACCCGTATGCCTTCGAAGCGCAGATGCGCCCGGATACCGCGTCGCTGATTTGCGGCCTGCCGGAGAAGGTCGTCCAGACGGAGGAGCGCAAACAGGCCAACCGCTTTGATGCGCCGATCTCCGTCTATGAGGTACACCTTGGCTCCTGGCGTCGCCATACCGATAACAACTTCTGGCTCAGCTACCGGGAGCTTGCCGACCAGCTGGTGCCCTACGCCAAATGGATGGGCTTTACCCACCTTGAGCTGCTGCCGGTCAACGAGCATCCGTTCGACGGCAGCTGGGGCTATCAGCCCACCGGGCTGTATGCGCCAACGCGCCGCTTCGGCACGCGCGATGACTTCCGCTATTTCATTGATGCCGCGCACGCCGCCGGGCTGAACGTCATCCTCGACTGGGTGCCGGGCCATTTCCCGTCGGATGATTTTGCGCTGGCAGAGTTTGACGGCACGAAGCTGTACGAGCACAGCGACCCGCGCGAAGGCTATCACCAGGACTGGAATACGCTCATCTACAACTACGGTCGCCGTGAAGTCGCAAACTATCTGGTCGGGAATGCCCTGTACTGGATCGAGCGGTTTGGCATTGATGCCCTGCGCGTCGATGCGGTGGCGTCGATGATCTACCGCGACTACAGCCGCAAAGAGGGCGAGTGGATCCCGAACGAGTTTGGCGGCCGTGAAAATCTGGAAGCGATTGAATTCCTGCGCAATACAAACCGCATTATCGGCGAACAGGTGGACGGTGCCGTGACTATGGCGGAAGAGTCGACCGACTTTGCGGGCGTCTCCCGTCCGCCGTCATCAGGCGGCCTGGGGTTCTGGTATAAGTGGAACCTGGGCTGGATGCACGACACGCTCGACTACATGAAGCTGGATCCGGTTCACCGTAAGTATCATCACGATAAGCTGACGTTCGGGATGCTCTACAACTACACCGAAAACTTCATGCTGCCGCTGTCGCACGATGAAGTGGTGCACGGCAAAAAATCCATTCTCGACCGCATGCCGGGCGACGCGTGGCAGAAGTTTGCCAACCTGCGCGCCTACTACGGCTGGATGTTTGCCTTCCCGGGCAAGAAACTGCTGTTTATGGGCAATGAGTTCGCCCAGGGACGCGAGTGGAACCACGATGCCAGCCTCGACTGGCACCTGCTGGAAGGCGGCGACAACTGGCACCACGGGGTGCAGCGTCTGGTGCGCGACCTGAACCTGACCTATCGCCACCACAAAGCGCTGCACGAGCTCGACTTCGATCCGTACGGCTTTGAGTGGCTGGTGGTGGACGACCACGAGCGCTCGGTGTTTGTCTTTGTGCGTCGTGACAAAGCGGGTAACGAGATCGTCGTCGCCAGCAACTTCACGCCGGTGCCGCGCGAACACTACCGCTTCGGCATTAACCAGCCGGGCAAATGGCGCGAGATCCTGAATACCGACTCGATGCACTATCACGGCAGCAACGCCGGTAACGGCGGGCTGGTACAGAGCGACGCCATCGAAAGCCACGGGCGACCCAACTCCCTGAGCCTGACGCTGCCGCCGCTTGGCACCATCTGGCTGATGCGGGAGGGCGAATGACGCAGCTTACGGCAGGTAAACCCGAACCGCTCGGCGCGCGTTTTGACGGAAAGGGTGTCAATTTCACCCTCTTTTCCGCTCACGCTGAGCGGGTAGAACTGTGCGTGTTTGATGGGGAAGGTAACGAACACCGTTACGATTTACCCGCGCGCACGGGGGATACCTGGCACGGCTACCTGGCCGGAGGACGGCCAGGCATGCACTATGGCTTTCGCGTACATGGTCCGTGGGATCCGGCGCAGGGGCACTGGTTTAACCCGGCGAAGCTGCTGATCGACCCGTGCGCGCACCGCGTGGACGGCGAATTTAAAGACGACCCGCTCTTCCACGTGGGCTACGGCGAGCCCGACCACCGCGACAGCGCGCCCGTCGCGCCAAAAAGCGTGGTGGTGAACGATCTTTATGACTGGGAAGACGATGCCCCGCCGCAGACGCCGTGGGGCAATACCGTCATTTATGAAGCCCACGTCAAAGGGCTGACGTACCTGCACCCGTCGATCCCCAAAGAGATGCGCGGCACCTATAAGGCGCTCGGGCATCCCACCATGATCGCCTACCTGAAACACCTCGGCATCACCGCTCTGGAACTGTTGCCCGTCGCCCATTTCGCCAGCGAACCGCGCCTGCAGCGGCTGGGGCTAAGCAACTACTGGGGCTACAACCCGCTGGCGATGTTCGCGCTTGAGCCACGCTATGCCGCCCATCCGGAAAAGGCGCGGGACGAGTTTCGCGATGCGGTGAAGGCGCTCCATACGGCGGGCATTGAGGTCATTCTGGACGTCGTGCTGAACCACAGTGCCGAAAGCGATCTCGACGGTCCGACGCTCTCCATGCGCGGAATTGATAACCGTAGCTATTATTGGATCAGGCAGGATGGCGATTATGAGAACTGGACCGGCTGCGGTAACACACTCAACCTCAGCCATCCGGCGGTCACGCATTTTGCTTATGAATGCCTGAAATACTGGGTGGAGACGTTCCACGTCGACGGTTTTCGTTTCGACCTGGCGCCCGTGATGGGGCGCACGCCGGCGTTCAGCCAGCAGGCTCCGCTGTTTGAGGCGATAAAAAACTGTCCGGTGCTCTCGCAGGTGAAGCTCATTGCCGAACCGTGGGACATCGGTGAAGGCGGTTATCAGGTCGGGAATTTCCCGCCGCTGTTTGCCGAGTGGAACGATCACTACCGCGATGCCGCGCGCCGCTTCTGGCTGGAACGAAATCTGTCGCTGGGGGAGTTCGCCGGACGCTTTGCCGCTTCAAGCGATCTCTTTAAGCGCGACGGCAAACGCCCGTCGGCCACCGTCAATCTGTTGACGGCACACGACGGTTTTACGCTCAGGGACTGCGTTTGTTTCAATCAGAAACACAATGAGGCAAACGGCGAAGAGAATCGCGATGGCACTAACAATAACCATAGCTTTAATCATGGTATAGAAGGGTTAGGCGGAAGCCTGGACGTCATCGAGCGGCGACGCGCCAGCGTTCACGCTTTGCTGACAACGCTTTTATTGTCGCAGGGCACGCCGATGCTGCTGGCAGGCGATGAACACGGCCATAGCCAGCACGGTAACAACAATGCGTATTGCCAGGACAACACGTTAACCTGGCTCGACTGGGGTGAAGCCAACAGCGGGCTGATTCATTTTACCGCTGCGCTGATCCATCTTCGCCAGCAGATCCCCGCGCTGACCGCCGACCGCTGGTGGGAAGAGGGTGACGGCAACGTTCGCTGGTTGAATCAAGACGCGCAACCCTTAAGCGCGCAAGAGTGGCAACACGGCGTACCACGCCTGCAAATCCTGCTGTCGGATAAATGGCTGGTCACGCTGAACGCGACGGATGACGTCGCAGAGATTGTTTTACCTGAAGGGGAATGGCGAGCTGTTCCCCCCTTTGCCGGAGCGGATAATCCGGTAGTAATGGCTGTCTGGCACGGGCCTGCGCACGGAGTGTGCGTATTCCAAAGATGATAAAAAAGGAGTTAGTCATGGTTAGATTAGAGAAGAACGATCCCTTAATGTTGGCGCGCCAGCTACCATTAAAAACGGTTGCCCTGATACTTGCGGGTGGACGTGGTACCCGTCTGAAAGATTTGACCATCAAGCGCGCGAAACCGGCCGTTCACTTTGGTGGTAAGTTCCGTATCATCGACTTTGCGCTCTCCAACTGCCTTAACTCGGGCATTCGCCGTATTGGCGTCATTACGCAGTATCAGTCGCACACGCTGGTTCAGCATATCCAGCGCGGCTGGTCATTCTTCAGCGAAGAGATGAACGAGTTTGTCGATCTCCTTCCCGCTCAGCAACGCGTCCACGGTGAGAACTGGTACCGCGGAACGGCGGATGCAGTGACGCAGAACCTCGACATCATTCGCCGCTATAACGCG
The DNA here is from genome assembly GCF_041679625.1 of Enterobacter cloacae complex sp. ESBL7. NCBI lineage: Bacteria > Pseudomonadati > Pseudomonadota > Gammaproteobacteria > Enterobacterales > Enterobacteriaceae > Enterobacter > Enterobacter cloacae complex sp. ESBL7. Next base: position 105,239 of record NZ_JBGORN010000005.1, on the reverse strand, counting down.
GAATACATCGTGATCCTCGCCGGGGACCATATCTACAAGCAAGATTACTCCCACATGCTCATCGACCACGTCGAAAAAGGGGCGCGCTGCACCGTAGCGTGTCTGCCTGTGCCCGTTGCTGAAGCGACGGCGTTTGGCGTGATGCACGTGGATGCCGACGACAAAATTATCGACTTTGTTGAAAAGCCGGCGAACCCGCCAACCATGCCGGGCGATGACACCAAATCGCTCGCCAGCATGGGGATTTATGTCTTTGATGCAGATTATCTTTATGAGCTGCTTGAAGACGACGATAAAGACGAAAACTCCAGCCACGACTTCGGTAAAGACATCATTCCGAAAATTACTAAAGCTGGCATGGCGTATGCACATCCTTTCCCGCTGTCCTGCGTGCAGTCCGACCCCAATGCGGAACCTTACTGGCGCGATGTGGGAACCCTGGAAGCGTACTGGAAAGCGAACCTCGACCTGGCGTCGGTCACGCCTGAGCTGGATATGTACGACCAGAACTGGCCGATTCGTACCCATATGGAATCGCTGCCGCCGGCCAAATTCGTGCAGGACCGCTCCGGCAGCCACGGTATGACGCTGAACTCGCTGGTGTCCGGCGGGTGCATTATTTCAGGCTCTGTGGTGGTGCAGTCGGTACTGTTCCCCCGCGTGCGAATAAATTCATTCTGTAATATCGATTCGGCAGTCTTACTGCCTGATGTCTGGGTAGGGCGCTCGTGCCGTCTGCGTCGCTGCGTTATCGATCGTGCCTGCGTCATTCCAGAAGGGATGGTGATTGGTGAGAACGCGGAAGAAGACGCGCGTCGTTTCTATCGTTCGGAAGAGGGGATCGTGTTAGTCACACGGGAAATGTTGCGGAAGCTGCAGATCAAACAGGAGCGATGATGCAGGTTTTACATGTATGTTCTGAGATGTTCCCGTTGTTAAAAACGGGCGGTCTGGCAGATGTTCTGGGTGCATTACCGGCAGCGCAAATCGCCGGAGGCGTGGATACCCGAGTCCTGCTGCCCGCCTTTCCGGATATCCGGCGTGGAATTCCCGATGCAAAAGTGGTGACCCGCCGTGAGACCTTCGCCGGACGCATCACCCTGCTGTTTGGACATTACAATGGCGTAGGGATTTACCTGATCGACGCGCCACACTTATACGATCGACCGGGCAGCCCGTATCACGATACGAACCTGTTCGCCTACACCGATAACGTGCTGCGCTTTGCGCTGCTCGGCTGGGTCGGGGCAGAAATGGCGACGGGGCTGGATCCGTTCTGGCGCCCGGATGTGGTGCACGCGCACGACTGGCACGCCGGGCTTGCCCCGGCGTATCTCGCGGCGCGCGGCCACCCGGCGAAATCGGTCTTTACCGTGCATAACCTGGCGTATCAGGGGATGTACTATGCCCATCACATGAGTGAAATCGATCTGCCATTATCGTTCTATAACATGCACGGGCTGGAATTTAACGGGCAGATCTCGTTCCTGAAAGCCGGGCTGTATTACGCCGATCATATTACCGCCGTGAGCCCAACCTACGCGCGTGAGATCACCCAGCCGGAGTTTGGCTACGGCATGGAAGGGTTGCTGCAACAGCGCCACCGCGAAGGCCGCCTGTCAGGCATTCTGAACGGCGTGGATGAACAGATCTGGAGCCCGGAAACCGATCTCCTGCTGGCGGCGCGCTATGGCCGTGATTCCGTGGAAGACAAAGCGGAGAACAAACGCCAGCTGCAGATTGCAATGGGCCTGAAGGTTAACGATAAAGTGCCGCTGTTCGCGGTGGTCAGCCGCCTGACCAGCCAGAAAGGGCTGGATCTGGTGCTGGAGGCGCTGCCCGGTTTACTGGAGCAGGGCGGACAGCTGGCGCTGCTCGGCGCGGGCGACCCGGTGCTGCAGGAAGGCTTCCTTGCCGCTGCGGCGGAACATCCGGGGCAGGTGGGCGTGCAGATTGGCTATCACGAAGCGTTCTCGCACCGCATCATGGGAGGCGCGGACGTCATCCTGGTGCCGAGCCGTTTCGAACCCTGCGGCCTGACGCAGCTTTACGGCCTGAAATACGGCACGCTGCCGCTGGTGCGCCGCACGGGCGGACTGGCGGATACCGTATCCGATAGCTCTCTGGAAAACCTGGCGGACGGTATCGCCAGCGGGTTTGTCTTTGAGGACAGTAATGCCTGGTCGCTGCTTCGGGCGATTCGGCGTGCTTTCGTCTTGTGGTCCCGTCCATCGCTCTGGCGTTACGTTCAGCGTCAGGCGATGTCCATGGACTTTAGCTGGCATGTTGCGGCGCAGTCATACCGCGATCTCTATCAACGCTTGATGTAACGAGGCGAAGTTACTGATATGAACGCTCCATTTAGCTACTCTTCACCCACGCTCAGCGTTGAGGCGTTAAAGCACTCCATCGCCTACAAGCTGATGTTCACCATCGGGAAAGATCCGGTTATCGCCAACAAGCACGAGTGGCTGAACGCCACCCTGTTTGCGGTGCGTGACCGCTTAGTTGAACGCTGGCTGCGCTCAAACCGCGCCCAGCTCTCGCAGGAAACGCGTCAGGTTTACTACCTGTCGATGGAATTTTTGATTGGCCGCACGCTGTCCAACGCGCTGTTGTCGCTCGGTATTTATGACGACGTCAAAACCGCCCTGGAAGAGATGGGGTTAGATTTAGAAGAGCTGATCGACGAAGAGAACGACCCGGGCCTCGGCAACGGCGGCCTGGGGCGTCTCGCCGCCTGCTTCCTCGACTCGCTGGCAACGCTGGCGCTGCCGGGCCGCGGCTACGGTATTCGCTACGACTACGGTATGTTCAAACAGAACATCGTCGACGGACGCCAGAAAGAGTCGCCGGACTACTGGCTGGAGTACGGCAACCCGTGGGAGTTTAAGCGCCACAATACGCGCTACAAGGTGCGCTTTGGCGGACGTATCCAGCAGGAAGGCAAAAAATCCCGCTGGGTAGAAACGGAAGAGATCCTGGCCGTGGCCTACGACCAGATTATCCCCGGCTATGACACCGATGCCACCAACACGCTGCGCCTGTGGAGCGCCCAGGCCAGTAGCGAAATCAACCTCGGTAAATTCAACCAGGGGGACTACTTTGCGGCGGTGGAAGACAAAAACCACTCCGAGAACGTGTCCCGCGTGCTGTACCCGGATGACTCGACCTACTCCGGTCGCGAGCTGCGCCTGCGTCAGGAGTATTTCCTCGTCTCCTCGACGATTCAGGATATCCTCAGCCGCCACCATCAGCTGCACAAAACCTACGCCAACCTGGCGGAGAAAACCGCGATCCACCTTAACGACACCCACCCGGTGCTTTCCATACCGGAGCTGATGCGTCTGCTGATCGACGAGCATAAGTTCAGCTGGGATGACGCGTTTGAAGTGACCTGTCAGGTATTCTCCTACACCAACCACACGCTGATGAGCGAAGCGCTGGAAACGTGGCCGGTAGACATGCTCGGCAAAATCCTGCCGCGCCATCTGCAGATTATCTTTGAGATTAACGACTACTTCCTCAAGACCCTGCAGGAGCAATACCCGAACGATACCGGGCTGCTGAGCCGCGCTTCCATCATTGATGAATCGAACGGGCGCCGCGTGCGCATGGCCTGGCTGGCGGTCGTCATCAGCCACAAGGTCAACGGCGTGTCCGAGCTCCACTCGAACCTGATGGTGCAGTCGCTTTTTGCGGACTTCGCGAAAATCTTCCCGACGCGGTTCTGCAACGTGACCAACGGCGTCACGCCGCGCCGCTGGCTGGCGCTGGCCAACCAGCCGCTCTCTGAGGTGCTGGACGAGAATATCGGCCGTACCTGGCGTACCGACTTGAGCCAGCTGAGCGAGCTGGAACAGCATATTGATTTCCCGACGGTGAACAAAGCCGTGCGCGAAGCCAAGCTGCTGAACAAAAAGCGTCTGGCGGTCTGGCTGGCGATGCACCTCAACGTGGTGGCAAACCCGAAAGCGCTGTTTGACGTTCAGATCAAACGCATCCACGAATACAAGCGTCAGCTGATGAACGTGCTGCACGTGATCACCCATTACAACCGCATCAAGGCCGATCCAACGGCCGAATGGGTGCCGCGCGTGAAGATCTTCGCCGGTAAGGCGGCTTCCGCCTACTACATGGCGAAGCACATCATTCATCTCATCAACGACGTGGCGAAGGTGGTCAACCAGGATCCGGACATTGGCGACAAGCTGAAAGTGGTGTTCATTCCGAACTACAGCGTGAGCCTGGCGCAGATGATCATCCCGGCGGCGGATCTCTCTGAGCAGATTTCCACGGCGGGTACGGAAGCCTCCGGCACCAGTAACATGAAGTTTGCCCTTAACGGCGCGCTGACCATTGGTACGCTGGACGGGGCGAACGTCGAGATGCTGGAGCACGTGGGCGAAGAAAATATCTTTATCTTCGGTAATACGACGGAAGAGGTGGAGGCGCTGCGCAGGAAAGGCTACTCGCCGCGTCAATATTACGAAGAGGATGAAGAGTTACGTCAGGTGCTGACGCAGATCGCGACCGGCGTGTTTAGCCCGGATGAACCGAGCCGCTACCGCGATCTGGTGGATTCGCTGATTAACTTTGGCGATCACTACCAGGTGCTGGCGGACTATCGCAGCTACGTGGACTGTCAGGATAAGGTTGACGAGCTGTACCGTCAGCAGGAGAAGTGGACCAGCGCCGCGATGTATAACATCGCCAATATGGGCTATTTCTCGTCCGACAGGACCATCAAGGAGTATGCCGAGACGATCTGGCATATTGATCCGGTGAGGTTGTAAAAACAACCCCTCACCCCAGCCCTCTCCCCGAAGGGGAGAGGGTGTTAAAGTACCCTCTCCCCTTCGGGGAGAGGGTTAGGGTGAGGGGGCATCAGCCCGCACCGATCGTATTACGACGCCAGCGACAGCTCACGCTTCCCCGCATTTTGCTGTAACCATTGCGCCACGCGAGACTGCTGCTCGGCGTTGAGCCACATCCCTTCTTTGGTACGACGCCAGATAGCATCATCCAGACGACGAACCCACTCATGCTCAACCAGGTAACGCAGCTCGGCTTCGTACAGCTCGTGGCCGAAATGTTCGCCCAGATCCGCAATGTCCTTCGCATCGCCCAGGAACAGCTCGGTATTGCTGCCGTAGGTGCGGGCATAGTGGCGCGCCATCCCTTCGGTGATGAACGGGAAGCGACGGCGCAGCTTCGCGGCGTAATCATCGCGATTGTCGCCGATATCACCGCCGGGTAGTACCGCGCCTTTGGTCCATGCCGGACCAATGCCTTTGTAGTACGGCGCCAGTTTTTCCAGCGCGTGCTCGGCCAGCTTGCGGTAGGTGGTCAGCTTGCCGCCAAACACGGAAAGCAGCGGTGCCTGACCGTCAACGTCGTGAATATCGAGCGTATAGTCGCGGGTAATCGCCTGCGGTGAGTCAGACTCGTCATCGCACAGCGGACGCACGCCGGAGTAGGTCCAGACCACGTCATCGCGTGACAGCTGCTTCCTGAAGTGCGCGTTATACACTTTGAGCAGGTAGTTCACTTCGCTCTCGTCGATCTCGACGTTCTTCGGATCGCCTTTGTACTCCACGTCGGTGGTGCCGATGATCGAGAATTCGTCCATCCACGGGATCACAAACACGATGCGCTTGTCTTCGTTCTGCAGAATGTAGGCCTGCTTCTGCGTATGCGCGCGCGGCACCACAATGTGGCTGCCCTTGATCAGGCGAATGCCGTACGGCGAAGGCAGATGCATGCCGTCGTCGAAGAACTGCTTCACCCACGGGCCGGTAGCGTTCACCAGGCCGCGCGCTTTCCAGCTGAATTTCTCGCCGGTATCGATGTCTTCCGCTTCCACAATCCACAGGCCGTTTTCACGACGGGCAGCGGTCGCGCGGGTACGGGTTTTCACCTCGCCGCCTTTCTTCTCGACCATCTGGGCATTCGCCAGTACCAGACGCGCGTCGTCCACCCAGCAGTCGGAATATTCGAAACCGCGCACGATTTCAGGCTTAAGGACCGATTCTGAGCCAAAACGCAAACCTGTCGAACCCGGGAGGCTGGTGCGTTTACCCAGATGATCGTACATAAACAGACCGATTCGAATCATCCACGCCGGACGCAGATGCGGGCGATGGGGCAGGCGGAAGCGCATCGGAATCGCCAGATGCGGTGCCATTTTCAGCAGCACTTCACGTTCGGCCAGTGCTTCACTGACCAGGCGGAATTCGTAGTGTTCCAGGTAGCGCAGGCCACCGTGAATCAGTTTGGAGCTGGCGGACGACGTCGCGCAGGCGAGGTCGTTAGCTTCCAGCATCAGTACGGATAAACCGCGTCCTGCGGCATCGACCGCAATACCGGCACCGTTGATGCCACCGCCTATCACAATCAGATCTTTGGTTTCCATAACACCCTCATGCACTTTCGTTAAAGCTCAGAAATGTTCGATATCGCTCATAATAGCAAAGGAACGCGCTTTTGGTAACATCAAAAAAACAATTTAGAGTGATATGGATAACATAATGGCGTTTACCCGCCGCCAGGACGTACACTACGGGGTAAAATAGTGCGGTCTGATGCTCTCTCCCCTCACCCTAACCCTCTCCCCTGAGGGGCGAGGGGATGGTTTGCTCCCTCTCCCTTTTAGGGAGAGGGCAGGGGTGAGGGTCAGCAGGCGGCATAAAACCTGAATAAGCGAAAGAGAACACCATGGATCAGTTTGAATGTATTAACGTAGAAGAAGCCCACCAGAAGATGCACCAGGGAAAAGCGGTGCTGGTGGACATCCGCGATCCGCAGAGTTTTGCGATGGGCCACACGCCGGGCGCGTTTCATCTCACTAACGACACGCTGGGCGCGTTTATGCGCGATAACGACTTCGAGACGCCGGTGATGGTCATGTGCTACCACGGCAACAGCAGCAAAGGTGCGGCGCAGTATCTGCTTCAGCAGGGCTACGACGCGGTGTACAGCGTCGACGGCGGCTTCGATGCCTGGCATCGTCATTTCCCGGCAGAAGTGGAATACGCTTTTGAGCGCTGATCCCGCTATACTGTCCCCTTTTGTGTGGAAATAAGCGACCGCTGCCCATGTTGATGATCACTTCTTTTACCAACCCGCGCGTCGCCCAGGCGTTTGTCGACTATATGGCGACGCAGGGCGTTATTCTGACCATTCAGCAACATACGCAGACCGACGTCTGGCTGGCCGACGAGAGCCAGGCCGCGCGCGTAAACGAAGAGCTGGCGCGTTTTCTTGAGAACCCCGGCGACCCGCGCTATCTGGCGGCCAGCTGGCAGTCCGGGCAGACCGACAGCGGACTGCACTACAGCCGTTTTCCCTTCCTCGCCACCATCCGCGAGCGCGCCGGCCCGTTTACGCTGCTGCTGATGGCGGCCTGCATTATCGTTTTCATCATTATGAACGTGGTGGGCGACCAGAGCGTGATGATTGCCCTGGCCTGGCCCTATGACCCGTCTCTTGAGTTTGACGTCTGGCGCTACTTTAGCCACGCGCTGATGCACTTCTCGGTGATGCATATTCTCTTTAACCTGCTCTGGTGGTGGTATCTCGGCGGCGCTGTTGAAAAGCGTCTGGGCAGCGGCAAGCTGATCGTTATCACCCTTATCAGCGCCCTGCTGAGCGGCTATGTGCAGCACAAGTTCAGCGGGCCGTGGTTCGGCGGGCTGTCGGGCGTCGTGTATGCCCTGATGGGCTATGTCTGGCTTCGCGGGGAGCGCGATCCGGAAAGCGGCATCTATCTGCAACGCGGATTAATAACCTTTGCGTTAATATGGCTTATTGCCGGATGGTTTGATCTGTTTGGTATGTCTATCGCCAACGGTGCACACGTCGCCGGGCTGGCCGTGGGGTTAGCGATGGCCTTTGCCGACACGCTCCATGCGCGAAAACGAACATAATTCTCAGGGATAATTGATGAAACAAACACAACGTCATGACGCTATTATCGAACTGGTAAAAAAACAGGGATACGTCAGCACCGAAGAGCTGGTGGAGCAGTTTGCCGTCAGCCCGCAAACCATCCGTCGTGACCTGAACGACCTGGCCGATCAGAACCGCATTCTTCGCCACCACGGCGGCGCGGCGCTGCCGTCCAGTTCGGTCAATACCTCCTGGCATGACCGTAAAGCCACGCAGACGGCAGAGAAAGAGCGCATTGCCCGCAAGGTCGCCAGCCAGATCCCGAACGGGGCGACGCTGTTTATTGATATCGGCACCACGCCGGAAGCGGTCGCCCATGCGCTGCTGGATCACGAGAACCTGCGCGTGGTCACGAACAACCTGAACGTGGCCAATACCCTGATGCAGAAAGATGACTTCCGCATCATCCTCGCGGGCGGCGAACTGCGCAGCCGCGACGGCGGGATCATCGGCGAAGCGACCCTCGATTTTATCTCTCAGTTCCGCCTCGACTTCGGCATTCTCGGGATCAGCGGCATCGACAGCGACGGCTCGCTGCTGGAATTTGATTATCACGAGGTGCGCACCAAGCGTGCGATTATTGAAAACTCACGCCACGTGATGCTGGTGGTGGACCATTCGAAGTTTGGCCGAAATGCGATGGTAAACATGGGCAGCATCAGCATGGTGGATGCGGTCTACACCGACGTGATGCCGCCGGCGGGCGTGATGCAGGTGATTAAGGATAATAATTTGCAGTTAGAGTTGTGTTGAAAAGCCGTTCTCCCTCTCCCTGTGGGAGAGGGCCGGGGTGAGGGCATCAGACCGCAGAGGTCCTAAACGCCATACCCCATCATCTTCAACAGCTGCTGCGCATGCTGCACCGCATCCTGACGATGCGCCACGCCCAGCTTCTGATACAGATTGCGGATATGCGTTTTGATGGTGGTCGCCGCCACCGCAAGCTCACCGGCAATCTGCTCGTTGCTGTAGCCTGAATAGATCAGACCCAGAACCTGCCATTCGCGCTGGGTGAGCGGACTGGTGCGGATAAGTTCCGGCACTTCCGGGTGGTTCAGCAGACGCTCAACGAAGTTCTCATCAAAATGCGCGAACTTGTGCCGATGATGCTGGTTTATCTCGCGCAGAATGCGCTGGGCGCGATGCTGGTCCAGCTCCGGCAGCGTGTTGAGCTGAATAAGCTGACGCAGCTGCTGCGCCATCACTTCACCTTCAATTACAAAGTGGCTGATAAAACCGGTGCGGTTAGCCAGCTGCAGCGCTTCCAGCAGCACGCGCTGGGCATCGTTTTTACGACCCGCCTGCCAGTAAAGCTGGTTCAGCAGCAGCAGGTTGCGGTTCAGGTCGCTCATCAGACGCAGGCTGCGCGCGTTCTCGTTCAGCTCTTCCAGCACAATCTCTGCGGGCTCTACTTCGCCGAGCAGGATCTGCGCGCGGGCAATGTTGCGCCACTGGCTCTGCAGGAAGTGGTTGTTCGCAAATTCCGGTTTAGGCGTCTGACGCAGCCAGTTGGCGGCGGATTTTTTATCGCCGGTCATCTGCCAGTAAATCACCCGGACCTTATCGGCGTTTGAGACCCAGTCGCTGTGATACTGACCGTTGCCGAGCAGGTTCTCCAGGCGGTTCAGATGGTTGCGGGCGTTATCGAGATCGCCGCGCGCCAGCGAGCACTGCACCAGCAGCGCCAGACACTGCAGCTGCTGCTGAGGCTGGAAGCTGGAAAGGACATCCACACCCTGGCGGGCGCAGCTTTCTGCTTCATCCAGACGCGACCATGCCCACAGCAGCTGAGCGCGAATACGCAACAGGAACTCGTGCATCGGCAGCTGTTCCAGATGCTGTTCACGAATCAGCTGGAACGCTTTTTCCTGGTTTTCCCAGGCGGCCTGCAGGAACCCCTGCGCGAATAAAATCTCGCTCTGTTGGATCAGGCTCCACAGCGCGTAATGCCAGACATCATGTCGACGCGCCATCTGTTCGGTTTGCTGCATCAGTGAAAGCGAACGGGTGAGGTCGCCTTTGCAGTGCAGCACTTCACCGTGCACCGAGGTCGCCACGATGCGGCTGTAGAAGTTGGCCAGCGGCAGTTCATCCAGCGCGACCATCGCCAGCCGTTCAGCTTCGTCCGGGTCGCCGTCGTTAATGGCCACCTGAGCGCGCAGCGCGTTGAACTCGCCGTGCAGGGTGGTATCCATTTCGCTTTCCATCTCCTGCTCTGCACGCGCCAGCAGGGTGTTCACTTCGCTGTAGCGGTGCTGGCTCTGCATCAGCCAGGCCTGCAGCAGCACCAGACGCGGGTTCTCCAGCAGGCTTTCCCACGGCAGGGCTTTGAGAGACTCTTCCAGCAGCGTTAGTTCGCTGTGGTTAAACAGGCCCCACGCATGATTGAGGAGGATATCGCGCAGCATGCTGGCATCACCGGCGGCCAGCGCGTGGTGGATGGCCTCACTCGGGAAGCCTTGCGCCATCCAGCTTTCGGCAGCGGCGCGGTGGATCTCTGGCAGTTCAACCGCCAGTTCCCACTGACAGCGCTGGCGCAGGAAGCTGCCAAACAGCGGGTGATAGCTAAACCACTCGCCGGGATCGTCCATGCGCGTCAGGAAAAGGCCCTGACGTTCAATCTCTTCGAGCTGCAGCTGACCGTTTTCACAGCCCGTTACGCGCACGATAAGCGCATCGTTCATGGAACGCAGCAGCGAGCTTTTCAGCAGGAAATTACGCGTCGAGGGATCGACGCTGTCCAGCACCTCATCCACCAGATAGTCGGAAAGGTGACTGGCGTTGATGCCCGCCAGACGCCGCGCAGACTGATGCGCCGGACTGTTGTTTTGTCGGGCAGAGAGCGCGATGAGCTGCAGCGCCGTGGCCCAGCCGGCAACGTCATCACACAGACGGCTGCTCTCGGCGGCCTCAATCGGTGATGTCAGGCGGCAGTCAAAGAACTGTTTCGCTTCCTGGTGGGTAAAGGCCAGCTGCTGGCTGCCCACTTCCAGAAGCTGATCGCGCACGCGCAGGTTGGCAATACCCAGCTGCGGCAGGTTGCGTGACAGCACCACTAAAGTCAGGTTTTCCGGCTGATGGCGCAGGAAGAAACGCATAGATTCATGAATCACCGGATTCGTGATGAGATGGTAATCATCAATCACCACGTAAAGCGGGCGATGCCATTCGGCCAGTTCGATAAACAGCTGTGAGAAAAGGGAGGACAGGCTGGCGTACTGGCGCTTTTGCACCATCACCTCACTGGCGACGCAGTGTCCATGGGTGGCTTGCTGTATGGCGGCAATCAGATAGCTGGCAAAACGCTCCTGCTGGTTATCGCCCTCGTCGAGGGAGTACCAGCCAAGATCGCTTTTACCCGCGGCCCATTGCGAAATGAGCGTTGTTTTTCCATAGCCTGCAGGGCTCGTAACCAGCGCCAGTCGGAAATTATGCGCGCCGGAAAGTTTAGCCAACAGACGCTCGCGGACCACTGTATGGTCAAGACGAACCGGGCGACTTAATTTAGACGGAATCAACATAGGTTTCACTTCACTGTGGGGAACGAGAGATTTTATTTTTTTTGCGCTTCGTAATTAATACGATATAAGGTCGAACAGAAAGAGAACTATTGCAAGTTATGTCTGGGTTTTGTGGTTCTGAATTTGCACTCTGTCACAAAACATTCAGGCAAATGTTGGAACTTTCTCGAAAGGGCCGTAACGCCGCGTCACTGCTGGTTTGTCTGTATACATTGCCGCTGCGCTGAAACTGGTTTCAGAAAGGTATAGTGACGTCAAATTTAATAAAGTGCGGGTAAAGTTGAGTGAGAGTAATAGTCTTTTGAGATCTGTCCCGATGGCTAAATTATTATTCTACGTAAGTAATCATTTCAGAACGGATTAATTTCACCCGAAACTGCATTTCATTTCTTTGACATTCTCCCCGGTTACTTTTTTATCTTCCGGGCACACTCGAACTATGCTCTGAGAGTGGCCTCGATCACACTTTTATGCTCATCCCCGCTACTCCTCCCTGTCTAATCCCCCACAGGAGGAGGAAGAGGGGAAATGAGCCAGGCACACTAGCGCCAACTTGTGTTTTCTTTCTAAAGGATGCCGATCCCCTATGTCACAGCCTACCTTCAACAAAGCTCAATTCCAGGCTGCCCTGACGCGTCAGTGGCAGCGTTTTGGCCTTCATGCTGCAAACGAGATGACGCCTCACCAGTGGTGGCAGGCCGTGAGCGGTGCGCTCGCAGAACAGCTGGATGCTCAGCCTTTGGCAAAGCCGGTGAAGAACCAGCGCCATGTAAACTACATTTCAATGGAATTCCTGATTGGCCGTCTGACGGGCAACAACCTGTTGAACCTTGGCTGGTATCAGGAGGTCGGTGACGTCCTCAAAGAACACGACATTAACCTGACCGACCTGCTGGAAGAAGAGATTGACCCGGCGCTGGGCAACGGCGGCCTGGGACGCCTGGCGGCCTGCTTCCTGGACTCCATGGCGACCGTCGGCCAGTCCGCGATTGGCTATGGTCTGAACTATCAGTATGGCCTGTTCCGTCAGTCGTTTGCCGATGGCCATCAGATGGAAGCGCCGGACGACTGGCATCGCAATACCTATCCGTGGTTCCGCCACAACGCGCAGCTGGATGTGCAGGTCGGTATTGGCGGGAAAGTGACAAAGCAGGGGCTCTGGGAACCGGCGTTCACCATTACCGGTGAAGCCTGGGATCTGCCGGTGCTCGGCTACCGTAACGGCGTGGCGCAGCCGCTGCGTCTGTGGCAGGCGAAGCACGCGCATCCGTTTAACCTGACCAAATTCAACGACGGCGATTTCCTGCGCGCCGAGCAGCAGGGCATCGACGCCGAGAAGCTGACCAAAGTCCTCTACCCGAACGACAACCACCTGGCCGGTAAAAAGCTGCGCCTGATGCAGCAGTACTTCCAGTGCGCCTGCTCCGTGGCGGACATTCTGCGTCGCCATCATCTGGCGGGCCGCAAGCTGGCGCAGCTGCCGGACTTCGAAGTGATTCAGCTCAACGACACGCACCCGACGATTGCGATCCCGGAACTGCTGCGCGTGCTGATCGACGAGCATCAGCTGAGCTGGGATGACGCCTGGGCCATCACCAGCCGTACCTTTGCCTACACCAACCACACCCTGATGCCAGAAGCGCTCGAGTGCTGGGATGAGAAGCTGGTGAAAACGCTGCTGCCGCGCCACATGCAGATCATCAACAAGATTAACGACCAGTTTAAAACCCTGGTGGATAAAACCTGGCCAGGCAACAAAGCGGTCTGGGCGAAGCTGGCGGTTGTGCATGACAAACAGGTGCGCATGGCGAACATGTGCGTGGTCAGCGGCTTTGCGGTGAACGGCGTGGCGGCGCTCCACTCGGATCTGGTGGTCAAAGATCTCTTCCCGGAATATCACCAGCTGTGGCCGACCAAATTCCACAACGTGACCAACGGCATCACGCCGCGTCGCTGGATCAAGCAGTGCAACCCGCTGCTGGCCGGTCTGCTGGATAAGACCCTGAAGAAAGAGTGGGCCAACGATCTGGACCAGCTCATCAACCTGGAAAAACAGGCTGACGACGCGAAATTCCGCGAGCAGTACCGCGCGATCAAGCTGGAGAACAAGGTTCGCCTGGCGGAGTTTGTGAAAGTGCGTACCGGGATTGAGATCAACCCGAATGCCATTTTCGACATTCAGATCAAACGTCTGCACGAGTACAAACGCCAGCACCTGAACCTGCTGCACATTCTGGCGCTGTACAAAGAGATCCGCGAGAACCCGCAGGCCGACCGCGTGCCGCGCGTGTTCCTGTTCGGTGCGAAAGCGGCGCCGGGCTACTACCTGGCGAAAAACATTATCCTCGCCATCAATAAAGTGGCGGCGGCGATCAACAGCGATCCGAAAGTGGGCGACAAGCTGAAGGTGGTGTTCCTGCCGGACTACTGCGTCTCGGCGGCTGAAATGCTGATCCCGGCGGCGGATATCTCCGAGCAGATCTCGACGGCAGGGAAAGAAGCGTCCGGTACCGGCAACATGAAGCTGGCGCTGAACGGCGCGCTGACCGTCGGTACGCTCGACGGGGCAAACGTCGAAATCGCCGAGAAGGTGGGTGAAGAGAACATCTTTATCTTCGGCCATACCGTGGAAGAGGTGAAAGCCATCAAGGCCAAAGGCTATGATCCGGTGAAATGGCGTAAGAAAGACAAAGTGCTCGACGCGGTGCTGAAGGAGCTGGAAAGCGGTAAATACAGCGACGGCGACAAGCACGCGTTTGACCAGATGCTGCACAGCATGGACAAACACGGCGGTGACCCGTATCTGGTGATGGCGGACTTCACGGCCTACGTTGAAGCGCAAAAGCAGGTCGACGTGCTGTATCGTGACCAGGAGGCGTGGACCCGCGCGTGCATTCTGAACACTGCCCGCTGCGGTATGTTCAGCTCTGACCGTTCAATCCGTGATTATCAGGCCCGTATCTGGCAGGAAAAACGCTAAGGAAGCGCGATGGAGAGTAAACGTCTGGACAGCGCCGCGCAGGCGGCGGGGATCAGCCTCAGTTACATTAATGCGCACGGCAAACCGCAGTCTATTGGCGCCGACACCAAAAGACGTTTGCTGGATGCCATGCACAAGGCCGACGCGAAAGCGTCGGTTGCGCCGGTGCCGAACGTGAAGGTATTCACCGCAGGCAAAAAGATGCCGCTGGCGGTGGAGGGGCGCGGCGAGTTTAGCTGGCTGCTTACCACCGAAGAGGGGCATCAGCACAAAGGCCACGCCACCGGCGGCAAAACGTTAAACCTTCCGGCGAAGCTGCCGGAGGGGTATCACACTCTAACGCTTACCCAGGATGACCTGCGTTTCCACTGCCGGGTGATCGTCGCGCCAAAACGCTGCTACGAGCCGCAGGCGTTGCTCGAAGGTAAAAAACTGTGGGGCGCCTGCGTGCAGCTCTATACGCTGCGATCCGACAGCAACTGGGGCATCGGTGATTTTGGCGATCTGAAAAAGATGCTGGCGGATGTGGGCGAGCGCGGCGGCGCGTTTATCGGGCTTAACCCGATCCACGCGCTCTATCCGGCCAACCCGGAGAGCGCCAGCCCGTACAGCCCGTCGTCCCGTCGCTGGCTGAACGTGATTTATATCGACGTTAACGCGTTAGATGACTTCAAAAACAGCAAAGAGGCGCAGGCGTGGTGGAAACTCAGCACCACGCAGCAGGCCCTGAAGCAGGCGCGCGACGCGGACTGGGTGGACTATTCCACCGTCACGGCGCTGAAAATGGCCGCGCTGCGTCTGGCGTGGAAAGGCTTTTCGCAGCGCGATGACGAGCAGATGGCCGCGTTCCGCCAGTTTGTGACGCAGGAGGGCGAGAGCCTGTACTGGCAGGCGGCGTTTGATGCGCTGCACGCATATCAGGTGAAGGAGGACGAAATGCGCTGGGGCTGGCCGGTCTGGCCGGAAGCGTATCAGTCTGTCGACACGCCTGAAGTAAAAGCGTTCTGTAAAAAATATGCCGATGAAGTGGACTTCTACCTGTGGCTGCAGTGGCTGGCGTACAGCCAGTTTGCCGCCTGCTGGCAGGTGAGCCAGGGCTATAAGATGCCGATCGGCCTGTATCGCGATCTGGCCGTCGGCGTGGCAGAGGGCGGCGCGGAAACCTGGTGCGACCGTGAGCTTTACTGTCTGAAAGCCTCCGTCGGCGCGCCGCCGGATATTCTTGGGCCTCTCGGTCAGAACTGGGGGTTGCCGCCGATGGATCCGCACGTCATGGCGGCGCGCGCCTACGAGCCGTTTATCGACCTGCTGCGCGCTAACATGCAGAACTGCGGCGCGCTGCGTATCGACCACGTGATGTCCGTGCTGCGTCTGTGGTGGATCCCGTACGGTGAAACGGCCGATCACGGGGCGTACGTGCAGTATCCGGTTGACGATCTGCTGTCGATCCTGGCCCTGGAAAGTAAACGCCATCAGTGCATGGTGATCGGTGAAGATCTCGGTACCGTGCCGGTGGAAATTGTCAGCAAGCTCCGCGACAGCGGCGTCTACTCCTATAAAGTGCTCTATTTTGAAAACGACCATGAGAAAACCTTCCGCGCGCCGAAAGCGTACCCTGAACAGTCAATGGCAGTCGCGACGACGCATGACCTTCCTACGCTTCGTGGCTATTGGGAAAGCGGCGATCTGACGCTCGGTAAAACGCTGGGGCTGTACCCTGATGAAGAGGTTTTGCGCGGCCTGTATCAGGATCGCGAGCTCTCCAAACAGGGGCTGCTGGATGCGCTGCACAAGCAGGGCTGTCTGCCGAAACGTGCCGGACATAAGGCGTCATTGATGTCGATGACCGCTACCCTCAATCGCGGCTTGCAGCGCTATATTGCCGACAGCAACAGCGCCCTGCTGGGCCTGCAGCCGGAAGACTGGATTGATATGGCGGAGCCGGTGAACATTCCGGGGACCAGCTATCAGTACAAGAACTGGCGTCGCAAGCTGTCCACATCGCTTGAGAAGATGTTTGCCGATGACGGGGTGAACAAGCTGATTAAGGATTTGGACAAACGCAGAAGGGCGGTGGGCAAGAAGCGGTAGTTTCACCCTAACCCTCTCCCGGAGGGAGAGGAAATAGAATGTAGGCCGGGTAAGCGTCAGCGCTACCCGGCTTTTTTACATCAAACCACCATATTCAACAGCAGTACCCCGACCAGACCGCACACCGAAATAATGGTTTCCAGCGCGGACCAGGACTTGATGGTTTCACCGATCGTCAGGTTGAAGTACTCCTTGAACAGCCAGAAGCCAGGGTCGTTAACGTGAGAGAAAATCACGCTACCGGAACCGACGGCGATAACCATCAGCTCAGGGCTTACGCCCGTGGTCGCAATCAGCGGGGCAACGATACCGCCCGCGGTGATCGCCGCAACGGTCGCAGAACCCAGCGCAATACGCAGAACCGCGGCAATAGACCAGGCCATCAGGAGCGGCGATACGTTGGTTTCATGCATCATGGCAGCGATGTATTTATCCACGCCGCTGTCGACCAGAACCTGCTTGAATGCGCCGCCGCCGCCGATGATCAGGAGCATCATGGCAATGATTTTGATGGAAGAGGTCAGCGTGTCGTTGATCTGATCCATAGAACGGCCGCGGTTCAGGCCGAAGGTGAACATCGCGATCAGCACCGCAATCAGCGTTGCCATGACCGGGTCACCGAGGAATTCCGCAACGGACAGGAACGGATGACCTTTCGGCAGAATCATCTCCGCCACGGCACGCATCGCCATCAGGATCACCGGTACCAGAGAGGTCCAGACGCTGACGCCAAAGCCCGGCATCTCTTCTTCGGTGAAGGTTTTGGCGCTGTACAGACCTTCCGGAATCGGCTTATCAATGCCTTTCAGGAAGCGGGCATAAACCGGGCCCGCCAGAATCACGGTTGGGATCGCCAGAATTGTACCGAACAGCAGGGTTTTACCCATATCCGCGTGGAAAATGGTTGCTATAGCGGTTGGGCCCGGGTGCGGCGGCAGGAAGCCGTGGGTCACGGACAGCGCCGCAGCCATTGGCACACCGACATACAGCAGCGGGATGTTTGCCGCAGCCGCGATGGTGAACACCAGCGGCAGCATCAGCACGAAGCCCACTTCATAGAACAGCGCGAAGCCGACGGTAAAACCGGTTAACACCACGGCCCACTGAATGTGCTGTTTACCGAATTTGGCAATCAGGGTGGTGGCAATACGCTGTGCGCCCCCGCAGTCCGCCAGCATTTTGCCGAGCATGGCGCCGAAGCCCATGATCAGCGCCAGGCTGCCGAGCGTGCCTCCGACGCCGGCTTTGATAGAACTGATAACTTTAACCAGCGGCATACCCTGCATCAGACCGACTGCAAGTGCCACCAGAACCAGAGCGATAAATCCGTTCATTTTGAAACGGATCATCAAGAGCAGTAATAACACAACACCGATAGCAACGATGACTAATGGCATGATTTACCTGGCCTTTGAATTGTTATGGGTAACGTCATTGTTTCAACGACAAATTCCGATTGTCCCAACTGGGAACAGAGTGTTAACGGCACTCATACTGATGCCTTCGAAACCATTAAGTTTAGTCGGCTGTTATAAGGATGCTGAGTGCCCACGAGAATGATACGGGTAACATGGCGCGATTGAGAATCACCCTGGGAGGCTAAATTTGAATTATGAGACGCAGGTCAACATATAGAGGGAGAGCGGCGGGAAAACAAAAGCCGGGTGGCGGCTTCGCCTTACCCGGCCTACGATTCGGATGCTGTGTCCAGGCATACGCGCAGGCACAGTTTTGTAGGCCCGGCAAGCGCAGCGCTACCGGGCGATACAGACGGATACTGAATTAGTAGTAAGAGTGCTCGCCGCGCTGGTGCTCGGTCAGGTCACGCACGCCTTTCAGTTCCGGGAACTCGTTCAGCAGCTGCTTCTCGATCCCTTCTTTCAGCGTCACATCGACCATTGAACAGCCGTTACAGCCGCCGCCAAACTGCAGAATGGCAAAACCTTCGTCGGTGATTTCCATCAGGGAAACACGACCGCCGTGGCCCGCCAGCTGTGGGTTGATCTGGGATTGCAGCAGATACTCAACGCGCTCCATCAGCGGGGCATCGTCAGACACTTTACGCATTTTCGCGTTCGGCGCTTTCAGGGTCAGCTGAGAACCCAGCTGGTCGGTGACGAAGTCGATCTCCGCATCTTCAAGATACGGTGCACTCAGCTCATCAACGTAGGCGGTGAGCTGTTCAAATTTAAGGGCAGTGTCGGTGGCTTCCACAGCGTCCGGAGGACAATAAGAAACACCACATTCTGCATTCGGAGTGCCTGGATTAATCACAAACACGCGGATCTGCGTCCCTTCTTCCTGATTTGCCAGCAGTTTGGCAAAGTGCGCTTGTGCAGAATCGGAAATACGGATCATAGCTTTGGCCTAATAGTTGACTAAATTACCTGGGTATAATCATACGCCCATTGAAGAAGGGCTACAAGGTACGGCACAGACACCATACCTGAACCGACGCGGCGCCGCTTCGCAAAAGCAGTCGGGAAAGTTCAGCAACGGTACTGCCCGTGGTGACGACATCATCCACAATCGCGATATGGAGACCGTCGACCGGCAATTCAAGGCGAAAGGCATTTTTGAGGTTTCTTTTGCGCAGCCGTGCGCTGAGCTGATGCTGGATGGCGGTGGCATGAACGCGTGTCAGCGCGCGGGCCTCATACCGGCAGCCGAGCCACCGCGCGAGGGGACGGCAGAGCAGGTCACTCTGGTTATAGCCGCGCCGCCAGTGCCGACGTCGGTATAAAGGGACATTCACCACCATGTCAATTTTCGGCAGTGCCCGGTGACGTCGCGCCTGCAAAACTGCCAGCAACAGCAGGCGGGCAAGGGGCTGTGCCAGCGAGCTCTGCCCGGAAAACTTCAGCGCGTGGATCAGCCTGTTCAGCGGCGGAACATAATCATCCACGGCCACCAGCGCACTCCACGGCGGGGATTTTTTCAGGCAGCGGCCACAGGGCAACGAGGGGTTCGTGGCCGGTAAACCACATTGTGGACAGATCCCGATACGCCATTGCAGCGATCGCGTGCAGACGGAGCAGACGCCCCACCCGCTGAGCGCCAGCGGCATTTGGCATAGCCAGCACAAGCCGGGTACTGTTAGCATGTGCAACCTCCATGTGAAAAAAGAGAACAGTAACTGATGAAGACGCTGTGGTGGCAGACCGTAGGGACAGGAAATTGCCATCTTGTGCTGCTGCACGGATGGGGCCTGAATGCGGAGATATGGCATTGCATACGTGAGGAACTTGCCTCGCATTTCACGCTGCATCTGGTGGATTTACCCGGCTTTGGCCGCAGCCGCGGGTATGGCGCGTTGTCGCTTGATGAAATGGCGCAGCAGGTTCTGGACGCTGCGCCGCAAAACGCGGTCTGGCTGGGCTGGAGCCTGGGCGGGCTGGTGGCGAGCCAGATTGCGCTGTCGCAGCCTGAACGCGTAAAAGCGCTGGTGACGGTGGCGTCATCGCCCTGTTTTAGCGCGCAGGAAGAGTGGCCGGGGATCAAGCCTGACGTGCTGGCGGGCTTCCAGCAGCAGCTGAGCGAAGATTTCCAGCGGACCGTAGAGCGGTTCCTGGCATTGCAGACAATGGGCACTGACACCGCGCGTAAGGATGCCCGAACGCTGAAGCAGACCGTGCTTTCGCTGCCGATGCCGGAGGTTGAGGTGCTTAACGGCGGACTTGAGCTCCTGAAAACGGTTGACCTGCGCGAGCCGCTGGCCGCGCTGACGGTGCCGCACCTGCGTATCTACGGTTATCTCGACGGGATTGTGCCGCGCAAAGTGGTTCCGCTGCTGGATTCACTCTGGCCGGAGAGTGAATCGCAGATTATTGCCAAAGCCGCACATGCCCCGTTTATCTCTCATCCGACGGAATTTTGTTCAGCGCTGATTGCGTTAAGTCAACGTTTCGACTGATTATTTTCTATCCTGCCTGGAAAAAGTAACACACCGCAACCATACTCCAGATGTCGTTGCGGTTGTTCTGCCTACGATAATCAAAACAACAATCCTATGGAGAGTCAGGCTATGAAACTTGTTACAGGTATTGTCACTTCTCTGGTTATTGGGTCACTGTCATTTGGCGTCTTTGCGGCAAAAGAGCTGGAAAAAGATAAAGTTGCCGGCATGAATCTGACGAAAATTGGTGAGATTTCTACGTCTGACACCACCGCGCCGATGGATGCTCGCAGAGAGCTGTCGAAGAAAGCGGATGAGCTGGGCGGAACGTACTACGTCGTCACCAGTGCAGAAAAACAGACCAAAAACGTACGCGCAACGGCGGACGTCTACAAGTAATACGATAAAGCCGGGCAGCGATGCCCGGCTTTGTTAACGCAGCGTCCACCACTCCCTGAGGCAGGCCTTTCCTTCCGGACAGCTTTTACAACTGCCGGAGAGACAACCGTCCGCTTCTTCCTGAATCCGCACGGCTTTCCCCATGGCTTCCAGTCTTTCCAGCATGGCATCGATCATCGGCTGCGGCGTATGCAGGCTGAGGCTCAGCTGTTTCGCCTCCATTCGCCCTTGCAGTGCCAGCAGGTCACGAACCTGAATCAACGATGCCATGGTGTGCTCCTTAGTGACAGTCGCCCGCCGGGCTGCTGCAGCAGGTCGCGGCGGTTTTACGGTTTGCCAGCAGGTCGATGTCGACGCGGCTGCGCGCACGCCGCAGTAAACCGAGCACTATCACGTTAAACAGCACAACCGCGAGAATGCAGACCAGGCTGTAGCGCGGATGCTGGCTGAAATTAACGGTTTGATAAAAGAGCGTCGACAGCGAGTACGCAATGTTTAACCCCCACAGGATGGAGAAGCCCATCCAGCCGCGGCTGGACTCGCGGGCAATCGCCCCCATCACGGAGATGCACGGAATGTAGAGCAGAACAAAGATGAGGTAGCTGTAGGCCGCGGACGCGCTGCCAAATTTCTCCCCCATCACGCCCATGGCACCTGTTGCCATTTCGCCGTCGCCTTTGCTGGCCTCAATAGGGTTCGCCAGCACGCTCAGGCTGAAGGTGTCTTTCAGGCTCTGCCAGGTTTCCTCTACGGCACCCAGCAGTTCATGACCGAGATGAAACTCTGCCGGATTAAATTCCTGTTCCTGAATGTTCTCGGCGGTGTAAAGCGTGTTCAGGGTGCCGACAACCACCTCTTTCGCCATCGCTCCGGTGAATAGCCCGACGGTTGCCTGCCAGTTATCCTCATGCACGCCAATCGGTTTGAAGACCGGCGTGATGACGCGGCTGACGGAGGCGAGGGCAGAGTCGTTGATGTTATCCGCCGCCTGCCCGCTGAGGGTGAAGCTGTTCAGCGCGCTCAGGAAAATGCTGACGATGACAATCACCTTACCGGCGCGCAGCACAAAGCCCTTCAGGCGTTGCCAGGTCTGGATCGCCAGGCTTTTCAGATGCGGCACGTGATACACCGGCAGCTCCATCACAAACGGCGACGCTTCACCGCGCATGATGGTGTGCTTCAGCATTAAACCGGTAAGAATAGCCATCACGATGCCCAGCACGTACAGCGAGAAGACCGCCAGCGCGCCCTGCTGACCAAAGAAGGCTGCGGCAAAGACCGCAAAGATTGCCAGACGGGCGCCACAGGACATAAACGGCGCCATCATGATGGTCATCAGACGCTCACGTGGCGCATCCAGGGTGCGCGCGCCCATCACCGACGGTACGTTACAGCCGAAGCCGACAATCAGCGGGACGAAGGATTTACCTGGCAGACCCAGCGCCTGCATCAGACGATCCATCACGAACGCGGCGCGCGCCATGTAGCCGGAATCTTCCAGGAACGAGAGGAACAGATACATCATGCCGATCTGCGGCACCAGAGGCAGAACGGTGTTGATACCGCCGCCGATCCCCTGTGCGAGGAAGATGGTTAACCATTCAGGGAAGTGCAGGGTGTAACCCACCCACTGAATTCCGTGGACGAAGACCGCGACGGAACCGGCGTCGAAAATAGGCTGGAGTGCGCCGCCGATGTTAATGGCGAGCAGGAACATCACGTACATGACCAGCAGGAAGATGGGCAAACCGAGGAAGCGGTTAAGCACAACCTTATCCACCGCTGCCGTAAAGCGGCTGGGCTCTGCCGTCAGGGCGTTACTGACAACGTCGCAAATCGAGGCGATGGCCTGGTAACGCGCGTCGGCGATGTGCAGCGCCGGGTCGTCCAGCTCGTCGCTAAGACGGGCCACCGTCGCGTCCAGCTTATCAGCCGCATGCCCGGCGTAAGCGCGGCTGTAGATATCCCCTTCCAGCATCTGCAGGCCGAGCCACAGGCGCTGTTTTGCAGGCATGCTTTTGTCCATCTCCTGCGCCAGCACATTGGCTTCGCGCAGGAGAGGCTTCGCGTAATGCACCAGCTCAATGTCATGATTTCCCTGGTGACGGTCAATAGCCAGCTTCAGCGCATCAATACCGCGAGCGCGCGTCGAGACCAGCGGAACGACCGGGCAACCCAGGCGCGCGGAGAGGGCATCGACGTCGATACGCAGCTTTTGTTTCTCCGCAATGTCGAGCATGTTGAGCGCCACGATGCAGGGGATACCCAGCTCCAGCAGCTGCAGCGTCAGATAAAGGTTACGTTCGAGATTGGAAGCGTCGACCACGTTGATCAGCAGGTCCGCGTCGCCGCCAAGAATGTAGTGGCAGGCAATCTGCTCATCGAGCGAGGTTTGCGACGAAATGGTGGTTAAGGAGTAGGTGCCGGGAAGGTCAACCAGCGTCACCTGGCTGTCCGTTGTCGTGAACTGGCCCTCTTTACGCTCAACCGTCACGCCCGCCCAGTTGCCCACGCGCTGGCGGGCTCCGGTCAGCTGGTTAAAAAGCGTAGTCTTGCCGGAATTAGGATTGCCAATTAAGCCAATAGTTAACTTTTTCATTTTTTTAGACTCACTGAAACCGCTGGCTTGTTATCGGGATAAGGCTTCGACTTCTATTAACGCGAGGTCTTTCTTACGCAGCACCAGATTCACGCGGCGGGTTTCGATGTGAACCGGATCGCCCAGCGGCGCCACGCGCACGACCTGGAATGACGAGCCGGGCAGCATGCCCAGCGACAGCAGCTTTTGCCGATAGGCTGGGCTAATTTCGCGGGTAAAACCGGTAATCTTCCATGCACTGTCTGGAGTGAATTGCATAACGCCTGATTCCACGAAAGGTTAAATTATCTACTATGGGATGATAATGAGAATAGTTTTTATCAGCAATATTAAAACTGTGACGGAATGTTGTTTACGGTATTAATTTACGGCCTGTTTGACCTGGCTCAATATTTGCTGAATTGCCTGGAAAACAAAAAGGGGAGTATTTGTTAACGGGGTGATAATTCATGGTTTAAATATGGCTATGCAATCGGTTTCATATATTTCGATATGAATTTATTCCCCCCACCCATGAGGACGAGGGGGAAAGACTGCACCGTGCGATCCCCTCTCCCCTTTGGGGAGAGGGTTAGGGTGAGGGGCATTGACAGCCTTAGCGTTTCTTACCCATCGCTGCCGCCAGCGCATCCATCATCGCGCTGTTGCCTGCAGGCTGAGCATCACGTCCGCGCGGTTTTGCCGCTTTCGCGGCCGGGCGCTGCTGCTCGCGACCGCTGCCATTGCCGCCGCGGCGCGCGCTGGTGTCGCCCGGCTGCTCGTCCAGACGCATGGTCAGCGCGATACGCTTGCGCTGCAGATCGACTTCCAGCACTTTCACCTTCACGATGTCGCCCGCTTTGACCACGGTGTGCGGGTCTTCAACGAACTTGTCGGCAAGGGAAGAGATATGCACCAGACCGTCCTGATGTACGCCGATATCCACAAACGCGCCAAAGTTAGTGACGTTGGTCACCGCGCCTTCCAGCACCATGCCGGGCAGCAGGTCATTCATGGTTTCCACGCCGTCAGCAAAGGTCGCCGTCTTGAACTCAGGACGCGGATCGCGGCCCGGCTTTTCCAGCTCTTTGATGATGTCGGTGACGGTGGGGACACCAAATTTGTCATCGGTGAAATCAACGGCTTTCAGGTTGCGCAGGGCGCTGCTGTCACCCATAAGATCTTTCAGTGCCTGCTGGGTGGCGGCCAGAATGCGCTCCACAACCGGGTACGCTTCCGGGTGAACGGTGGAGGCATCCAGCGGGTTATCGCCGTGGTTGATGCGCAGGAAGCCCGCACACTGCTCAAAGGCTTTTGGCCCCAGACGGCTCACCTTCAGCAGCTGCTGACGATTTTGGAACTGGCCGTTCTCATCACGCCAGGCGACGATGTTCTGCGCCATCATGCGGGTTAAGCCCGCCACGCGGGTCAGCAGGGGAACGGAAGCGGTGTTCAGGTCAACGCCGACGGCGTTTACGCAGTCTTCCACCACCGCATCCAGCTTGCGCGCCAGCTGAGTCTGGCTCACGTCGTGCTGATACTGGCCCACGCCGATGGATTTCGGGTCGATCTTCACCAGCTCCGCCAGCGGATCCTGCAGGCGGCGTGCGATAGAGACCGCACCGCGCAGGGAAACGTCCAGGTCCGGGAACTCCTGGGCCGCCAGCTCGGACGCAGAATAGACGGATGCTCCCGCTTCGCTGACTATCACTTTCTGTGCCGTCACTTTCGGGAACTGCTTCTGCACGTCGAGGTAGAAACGCTCGGTTTCGCGTGAGGCCGTACCGTTGCCGATGGCAACCAGCTCCACATTGTATTTTTCGCACAGCGCCGCCACCACGACGGCCGCTTTCGCTGCCTGGCCGGTGTGCGGATAAATGGTATCGGTCGCCACCAGCTTGCCGGTGCCGTCAACCACAGCGACCTTCACGCC
This sequence comes from Enterobacter cloacae complex sp. ESBL7, assembly GCF_041679625.1. Taxonomy (NCBI): domain Bacteria; kingdom Pseudomonadati; phylum Pseudomonadota; class Gammaproteobacteria; order Enterobacterales; family Enterobacteriaceae; genus Enterobacter; species Enterobacter cloacae complex sp. ESBL7. The sequence continues at coordinate 79,892 of NZ_JBGORN010000005.1, read as the reverse complement.
GGTACGCAGACCCGGATCGAGACCCATAGTCGCACGCAGGCCGGCAGGGGCGGCCATCAGCAGGTCGTGCAGGTTACGGGCGAAGACGTTAATCGCTTCGTCTTCGGCGCGCTCGCGCACGGTGCCCATCAGCTCGGTTTCGAGGTGCATCAGCACCTTGATGCGCCAGGTCCAGCTCACCACGCCTTTGCGCCAGCTGTCCGCCGGGGCGTTGTTCAGGCGCAGGCCGAGATGGTCGATAATGATCTGCTCGCAGTGGCTCTCTTTCGGCGGCTCGTCAAACTGCGGGTCGGCGTTCAGGGAGAGCTGGAGCACGCCTTCGTTGCGGCCGCGGAACATCGCCAGCGCGCGGTGTGAAGGGGCGGTAGAGATCGGTTCGTGGTGATCGAAGTAGTCGCGGAATTTCGCGCCTTCTTCCTCTTTGCCCGCGACGACGGTAGAGACGATGTGGGCATTCTTCCACAGGTAATCACGCACTTTAGCGAGCAGGGCGGCGTCTTCGGCGAAGCGCTCCATCAGAATGTAGCGCGCGCCGTCGAGGGCGGCCTTGGTATCCGCTACGCCTTTGTCGGCGTCGATAAATTTGGCAGCTTCGGTTTCCGGATCGTGGGACGGCTCGCTCCACAGCAGGTCGGCCAGCGGCTCAAGACCCGCTTCAATCGCAATCTGCCCGCGCGTGCGGCGCTTCGGTTTGTACGGCAGATAGAGATCTTCGAGTTCGGTTTTGCTCAGGGTGCCGTTGATGGCGCTTTCAAGCTCGCTGGTCAGCTTGCCCTGTTCGCCGATGGATTTGAGGATCGCCTGACGACGTTCTTCCAGCTCGCGCAGATAGCCCAGACGGGTCTCCAGGTTACGCAGCTGCGTGTCATCCAGACCGCCGGTGACTTCCTTACGATAGCGTGCAATAAACGGCACGGTGTTCCCTTCATCAAGCAGGCGAACGGCAGCTTCTACCTGTTCGGCTCTGGCCTGAATATCACCCGCAATAATGCGGCAGAGCGAATCTTTCATCATGGCTTTATCATCTGTTGAGTCGAAAAATCAGGGGATAGTTATACGGGCTGACACGGCAAAATGCCAGCCGGGGAGGGCGCTCTCGGACTATTTTACGTAGACGATCTCATTGACGTACCAGCTGGCTTCACCGGCAGGGGTCTGAACGACGGCCAGATCGCCCACTTCCTTTTTCAGCAGCGCGCGAGCCATCGGGGAGTCGATGGAGATGTAGTCCTTACGACCAAAAATTTCATCGTAGCCGACAATGCGAAAACGCAGAGTGTCGCCATCGTCGTTTTCAATCTCCACCCACGCGCCGAAGAACACTTTGCCCTCCTGCTGCGGGGAGTAATCGACAATTTTGAGATTCTCGAGACACTTCGTCAGGTAGCGAACCCGGCGGTCAATTTCGCGCAGCCGCTTTTTGTTGTACTGGTAGTCAGCGTTTTCGCTGCGATCGCCCAGGCTTGCTGCCCAGGTCACCTTTTTGGTTACTTCAGGACGCTCTTCGCGCCAGAGGTAATCCATCTCTTTTTTGAGCTTTTCGTACCCTTCGCGGGTGATCAGGGGCGTTTTCATGGTAAAGCCTTTGCTGCCTGCCGGTTAACTGTCTTGCGCACAATACGTACCGCACAGTGTAACAGACAGGATTAATAATGATTTATGTGATGAAATGAGCAGATAAGCTGCTGTTAAATATGCTTTGTAACAATTTCGACTAGAATTTATACCAGAATTAACTGGTCGAATACGTGCACTTTTTTAGAATACGCTGTTACAAAGACTATCCGAACCTTTGGGAGTACACACAATGCAAGAGAACTACAAAATTCTGGTCGTGGATGACGACATGCGCCTGCGCGCGCTGCTGGAGCGTTATCTGACCGAGCAGGGCTTCCAGGTTCGTAGCGTCGCGAACGCTGAGCAGATGGACCGTCTGCTGACCCGTGAATCTTTCCACCTGATGGTTCTCGACCTGATGCTGCCTGGCGAAGACGGGCTTTCTATTTGCCGCCGTCTGCGCAGCCAGAGCAACCCGATGCCGATCATCATGGTGACGGCGAAGGGTGAGGAAGTTGACCGTATCGTCGGCCTCGAAATCGGCGCAGATGACTACATTCCAAAACCGTTTAACCCGCGTGAACTGCTGGCGCGTATTCGCGCTGTGCTGCGCCGTCAGGCGAACGAACTGCCTGGCGCACCGTCTCAGGAAGAAGCCGTCATTGCCTTCGGCAAGTTCAAGCTGAACCTCGGCACGCGCGAGATGTTCCGTGAAGATGAGCCAATGCCGCTCACCAGCGGCGAGTTTGCGGTTCTGAAAGCGCTGGTCAGCCACCCGCGTGAACCGCTTTCCCGCGACAAGCTGATGAACCTGGCGCGCGGTCGCGAATACTCCGCAATGGAACGCTCCATTGACGTGCAGATCTCCCGCCTGCGCCGCATGGTGGAAGAAGATCCTGCGCATCCTCGTTATATTCAGACCGTATGGGGTCTGGGCTACGTGTTCGTCCCGGACGGCTCTAAAGCATGAGGCGAATGCGCTTCTCGCCGCGTAGCTCGTTTGCCCGCACCCTGTTGCTGATCGTCACCCTGCTGTTCGTCAGCCTGGTGACGACCTATCTGGTGGTGCTGAACTTTGCGATCCTGCCGAGCCTCCAGCAGTTTAATAAGGTCCTGGCCTACGAAGTCCGTATGCTGATGACCGACAAACTGCAGCTGGAGGACGGCACGCAGCTCGTCGTTCCCCCGGCGTTTCGCCGTGAAATCTACCGTGAGCTGGGCATTTCGCTCTACTCCAACGAAGCGGCGGAAGACGCTGGCCTGCGCTGGGCGCAGCACTACGAATTCCTCAGCCAGCAGATGGCGCAGCAGCTGGGCGGCCCAACGGAAGTGCGCGTTGAGGTCAACAAAAGCTCGCCCGTCGTCTGGCTGAAAACGTGGCTGTCACCCAATATCTGGGTGCGCGTTCCGCTGACCGAAATCCATCAGGGCGACTTCTCGCCGCTGTTCCGCTACACCCTGGCGATTATGCTGCTGGCGATAGGCGGCGCGTGGCTATTTATCCGTATCCAGAACCGACCGCTGGTCGACCTGGAGCACGCTGCGCTGCAGGTCGGTAAAGGAATTATTCCACCTCCGCTGCGCGAGTATGGTGCCTCGGAAGTCCGTTCGGTGACGCGCGCGTTTAACCATATGGCGGCAGGCGTGAAGCAGCTGGCGGACGATCGTACGCTGCTGATGGCGGGCGTAAGCCATGACCTGCGCACGCCGCTAACGCGTATTCGTCTGGCGACGGAGATGATGGGGGAAGAGGACGGTTATCTCGCCGAGTCCATTAACAAGGACATCGAAGAGTGTAATGCCATCATCGAGCAGTTCATCGACTACCTGCGCACCGGGCAAGAGATGCCAATGGAGATGGCGGATCTGAACGCGGTGCTGGGCGAGGTGGTGGCGGCGGAAAGCGGCTACGAGCGCGAGATTGATACCGACCTGCAGGCGGGTGAAATTCAGGTACGCATGCACCCGCTCTCCATTAAGCGCGCGGTGGCGAACATGGTGGTCAACGCGGCGCGCTACGGCAATGGCTGGATCAAAGTCAGCAGCGGGTCTGAACTCAACCGCGCCTGGTTCCAGGTGGAAGACGACGGTCCTGGCATCAAGCCCGAGCAGCGTAAGCATCTGTTCCAGCCGTTTGTGCGCGGCGACAGCGCGCGCAGCACCAGCGGCACGGGCTTAGGCCTGGCGATTGTTCAGCGTATTATCGATAACCACAACGGACTGCTGGAGATTGGCACCAGCGAGCGGGGTGGGCTGAGCATTCGCGCCTGGCTGCCGGTACCGGTGACGCGGGGGCAGGTGAAAGAGGGTTAAAAAAAGGGTGGCAATTGCCACCCTTTTTTGTAGGTCGGGTAAGGTGAAGCCGCCACCCGACAAAATGCGGTCTCTGCGGTCTGATGCCCTCACCCCGGCCCTCTCCCACGGGGAGAGGGAGAAGGACTACAGCTTCGGACCCGCGCTCACCAGCGCAGCACCCGCCGGGGTATCGGTGTACTTCTCGAAGTTCTCGATAAACAGCTTCGCCAGCGATTCTGCTTTCTCGCGCCACTGCTCCGGAGAACCGTACGTGTTGCGCGGGTCGAGGATATGCGTATCCACACCCGGCAGCGACGTAGGGATCGCCAGGTCAAACATCGGCAGCGTGAAGGTTTCGGCGTCGTCCAGAGAACCATCCAGAATGGCGTCGATAATCGCGCGGGTATCTTTGATGGAGATACGTTTGCCGGTACCGTTCCAGCCGGTGTTCACCAGGTATGCCTGCGCGCCGGATGCCTGCATGCGTTTCACCAGCACTTCAGCGTACTGCGTCGGGTGCAGCGACAGGAAGGCCGCGCCGAAGCAGGCGGAGAAGGTTGGGGTTGGCTCCGTCACGCCACGCTCGGTACCCGCCAGCTTGGCGGTAAAACCGGAGAGGAAGTGATACTGCGTCTGGCTGGCCGTCAGGCGAGACACCGGAGGCAGCACGCCGAACGCATCCGCGGTCAGGAAAATGACCTTCGTGGCATGACCCGCTTTTGACACCGGCTTCACGATATTGTCGATGTGGTAGATCGGGTAAGAAACGCGGGTGTTCTCCGTTTTCGACGCATCGTCGAAGTCGATGGAGCCGTCGGCACGCACGGTGACGTTTTCCAGCAGCGCATCGCGACGGATCGCGTGGAAGATATCAGGCTCGGCCTCTTCAGACAGGCGAATGGTCTTCGCGTAGCAGCCGCCTTCAAAGTTGAATACGCCGTCGTCATCCCAGCCGTGTTCGTCATCGCCAATCAGGCGACGTTTTGCATCGGTGGACAGGGTGGTTTTCCCGGTGCCGGACAGGCCGAAGAATACCGCCACGTCGCCTTTTTCACCGACGTTAGCCGAGCAGTGCATGGAGGCGATGCCCCGCAGCGGCAGCAGGTAGTTCATGACCGAGAACATCCCTTTCTTCATTTCGCCGCCGTACCAGGTACCGCCTATCAGCTGGATACGCTCGGTCAGGTTGAAGGCCACAAAGTTTTCGGAGTTCAGACCCTGCTCTTTCCACTGTGGGTTCGTGCATTTCGCACCGTTCATCACGATGAAATCCGGGGTGAAATCCTGCAGCTCTTCGTCGGTTGGACGAATAAACATGTTTTTCACGAAGTGCGCCTGCCAGGCCACTTCAGTGATAAAACGCACGGAGAGACGGGTATCGGCGTTAGCGCCGCAGAAAGCGTCGACAATGAACAGACGCTTGCCGGAAAGTTGATGAGTGACGAGCCCTTTCAGGTGCTGCCAGGTTTCCGGGGAGAGCGGTTTGTTGTCGTTCTTCCCTTTGCCCTTATCAGCCCACCATAGCGTATCGCGGGTGGTTTCGTCTCGGACGATATACTTATCTTTCGGCGAACGACCGGTAAAAATACCGGTATCGACGGCGATAGCACCAAGATTCGTCAACACACCACGCTCGTATCCTTCCAGTGCTGGATTGAGCTCTTCCTGATACAGCGTATCGTAGTCGGGGTTGTAGACGATTTCCTGGACGTCGTGAATACCATAAGCCTTGAGATCTTGCGGGGTTAAACCAGTAACACGCATATCACTGCTCCTTAGCCAATATGTACTGCCTGAAATTGTAGGGTTTTTCTGAGGTTGTTAACCGCGACGGGGCTCATAGATTTACGCATCTGGACAAAACCCTTACTAACGGAAAACGCTGCGACTCCAGTCACAGCGCAGGCGGATTATCGCAGGAATCGCTTTTTGGTTGGGGAAAATGTTCCGAAAAGGTTAAAGAGTGGTGATTTTATCGGAAAGAATGTGAATGTAATCGCATACACGTAAGAAAATTACGTAAGAGTTACATAAGGAAAACGATTCAGCTTGGGGGGAGTTTTTTACCCCTCACCCCAGCCCTCTCCCCAAAGGGGAGAGGGGGTTCAAGTTCCCTCTCCCCTTTGGGGAGAGGGCTGGGTGAGGGGAAAGAGGTTTAGTGAACCTGCGGATCCGCTGGGGAGGCGTTATTGCGGATCTCAGCGATATCCATCGAATTGAACACGTAGTGCGTACCGCAGTAGTCACAGTGCATATCAATTTCGCCGTCTTCCGCCATGATGCTGTCGATCTCTTCATCCGGCAGGGTTTTCAGCGCGCCAGCACAGCGCTCGCGTGAGCAGGTGCACTTAAATTCCACGGACTGCGGGTCGTAAACCGTTACTTCTTCTTCGTGGTACAGACGCCACAGCACGTCGGTCGCCGACAGGTTGAACAGCTCTTCCGCTTTGATGGTTTCGGTCAGCGTCGCCAGGTGCTCAAAGTCATTGGTTTGTGCGTCCTGCGCAGGCAGAACCTGCAGCAGCATACCGCCCGCAGCAGGCTGACCGTCCACTTCACCGGTGCGGATGAAGAGACGCGTCGGCAGCTGTTCAGAACGCATGAAGTAATCTTCCAGGCAGGCTGCCAGGGTATCGCCTTCCAGACCCACCACGCCCTGATAGCGCTCGCCTTCCTCTGGGGAGATGGTGATCACCAGGTAGCCATTACCCACCAGCGTTTTGAGGTCTGCATTTTCAGGCACGTCGCCCTGAACGCGCGCCACGCCGCGCATCTGCTGCTGGTTATTGCCGTTGATCACCGCCAGCGTCATCGGGCCGTCACCCTGCAGCTGCACGGTGATATCACCGGCAAACTTCAGCGTCGCCGTCAGCAGGCTGGTGGCAACCAGCAGTTCGCCCAACAGGGTCTTCACCGGCAGCGGGTAGTTGTGGTTTTCCAGAATCTGTTTCCAGGTTTCGGATACGGTGACCAGCTCGCCGCGCACGGCGAATTGTTCAAACAGATAGCGGTGTAATTGGTCGTGTTGGGCCATTTTCATCTCTCGTGCGGGTGAGGTTAATCAGTCTCACCGTGTTTAAATTTCATTAGATCGCGGCGCTCTTTTTTATCCGGTCGCCGGTCCGGGTGGGGCATCGTCAGCGCGTTCATTTTGCGCGCCAGCGCGGTCTTCTCGCGCTTTTCAATGCTCTCCGCCGTCTCTTCATAAAGTAGTACGGCTTCCGCTGCAGGTCGACGCTGTTCGGTAATGGCTTTAATCACCACCGTACGTTCATCGTTGCCCTGACGCAGCGTTAAGGTGGCATTCAGCTCAACCAGCTTGCTCGGTTTGCTGCGCTGGCCGTTGTAATGCACTTTTCCGCCGTCAACCATCTCGCGGGCAAGGGCGCGTGTTTTATAAAAACGCGCTGCCCACAGCCATTTATCCAGTCTTACCCCGTCAGAGGGTTTTTCTTTCATGGCGTCTCCTTCACGGTCAGTGAGGGGATCATCTGGCGATAGTCGTTCAGCCCAGGGTGGCGCAGATAGCTTTTTTCAGCCAGGCCAGAGTCAGGATTGGTCACGCCCAGACAGTAGCGAATGCCGAACCTTGCCGCGGAATCCAGAATGGGCTCGCTGTCATCAATGAACAACGTACGTTCTGGCTGCAAACCCGTCTCTTCCCTTACCGCATGCCACAACCGCTGATCCTCTTTCGGATAACCAAATGTGTGGGTGGAAAGTAATAAATCAAGGTGCGACGCCAGACCGGTATGCTCCAGCTTCACCGCCAGATTATGTGGATGCGCGTTGGTCAACAAAATACGGCGCTTGCCGCTCGCTTTCAGCGCATCCAGAAAGGGCACGGTGTCCTCGCGCAGAACGGCGCGCGGGCCCTGGGCGGTGGTCATGGCACAAATATCCAAACCGAGGCGCTCGCTCCAGTAGTCAAGACAGTACCAGTTTAGCGTATGTTGCACCGCGCTATATTGCGAACGAATGAATGCCTGCGCTTCTGCCGGGGAGATCCCCTGCTGCTCGCCATAGGTTTCAGGAACCAGCGTTTGCCAGAAATAGTTATCAAAGGCGAGATCGAGCAGCGTGCCGTCCATATCCAGCAGAACGGTATCTACCTCCTGCCAGGCGATATCAAGATGCATAAGGGGGAACTCCAGCCAGAAGAAACGTGCGCGACAGGGTAGCACATCTTGTCGCGCAACGACGTTATCAGATCAGGCTCTCAGACGAGGGGATCAGCTTTGGATTGAGGCAGTTTTCATAATACTGCTGAATGTCGGCAAGCCGGGTGCGCGAGCGCTGGTAGCGGCGCAGGGCCATAAAGCCGTTCCAGAAAATGGCGATCAGCATCGCGGTCATCAGCAGAGAGGTGCCGATGTAACGCCACAAGCCTGCGCTATCCGGCATCCGGTGCAGGCCGATATGGCGAGTGCCGTTGGCGTCGGTATAAATACTCGTAACAATCCCTTCGGCGCTGAACGGCGTTTGCATCAGCATCTGCGCCAGGCGCTGGAACTGGCTCCACTGCTCCTGCGCCGGGTAGTCATAAAGCGCAACCTGCGGGTAGGGCTGATCGACCAGATCGCTGCCTTCATCGCTTGCTATCACAAAGCCACCCGGCGCCGGGCTGTTCAGCGCCTGAGCCGCACGGGTGGTCTCGCGCATCATGAACGGCGACGTCGAGGTGGCGACCAGGTTATCCAGCGATTCCGCGCTCACCGGACGCAGCAGCACGTTAACGCCATCCAGTCGTCCCGCTTCGGCGCGTTTTACCAGCGAGTCCCAGTCTTTGCTGTTCCCCAGGTTTACCAGGGCGTTTTTAAGGCGTATGCACTCATCCTGAGAGGAGCATAAATCCTGCGTTTTCAGGACGATGTCACCAAAATCATCCAGCAGAACCATGCCTGATTTCTGAATGGCCGAGCGCAGCGCGGGGCTGACGCGCGAATCATCGTCCGGTTTCGGATGCAGCTGGCGGTTAACCGTCTGGGTAAGAGCCGTGGCCTTATTCACCACTTCGGATTCCGGCAGCGGCAGCGGCGGCGCGTCGTTCCAGATAATTTGCGAACAGTCGAACGGCATGAACGGCGAGCTCTGACGCGTGTTCCACGCCCCCGGGGTGTGAATATTACACATCCCGGTCCCTTTCAGGCGCAGCGTGTCCCCCACGCGTACACCGGCTTCATCCAGTTTGTTGACGCTGGTCGCTTCAATGGTTTGCGCCCCTTTGATCCACGACAGGGTGAATTTAATGGGCATATCCAGCGGCACGAAAAGCAGCAGCATGGCTAAGACCAGCGCGGCGCCGCCGGCAATGACCGTACTGCGCAGCCAGTGCTGAAGCGGGAAATTTTTCACTTCATCATGCAGGGATAAGAAGCGCCCCTGGCGCACAACGTGGCGGTCAAGGTAGATATCAATATCGGTTTTCTGCCCTAAATCCTGTGCGATCCACGGCTGCCAGTGACGCGGGTAGATCAGGTCGATAATACCGAGCGAAATATTGTTGAGATGTTCCTGATCGTTTTCACCGAACAGGCCCCAGCGCTTTGGCGTCCCGCGCAGGCAGTGGATCTCGCGCAACGAGGTTTTAGCCGGTGGAGCAAAGAGACCCCAAAGCCCGCCGGCCAGCAGCAGCACCGCGCCGCCAGCCAGCCAGGGGACAAACACATCCGGCGTCAGCAGGCAGATAAAAAAGAGCAGGAAGGCAGCAACGATCAGAATGGCTTCACGGATGCCGTCCGGGCGGCTCAGGGCGTACTCTTCATGCGTTTCCTGGCGAATGTTCAGCAGTTCGATCTGCTCTGTCTCTTCGCCACGAATGGACGCCTGCGTTGAACTCGCGCGCTCCAGCGCAAAACGCGGGGCTTCCTGAAGGTATTCATTCAGCGTATGGCCGTTAAGCGTGATAACCAGAGGCAACGAATCGGTGTGAATCAGCTCAACGCTGTTTTCGTCATTAATGTATTGCTCCCAGGACGGGGGCAGATGCACTTCGACGGAATCAAGGTAATAGCGCCATTTGTTCGGGTCATCAGTGGTAATGCCATAGCGCGTGATGGAGCGCGTCACGCACAGCACGGTATCACTTTGCGCATTCAGCTTTAGCGCGACGGGCGCAGCGGTGGCTCCCGTTGGCCCAGGCGTTAACTGAGTACGGTTCAGGATTTCGAGATAGTTTTCAACCGCATCGCGCTCGTCCTGCGTGAGTTTACGCGTGCTCGCACCCGCAAATGCGTTTAAAAAAGGCAGACGATAACGGCGCTGTACGCGGCGCCTGTACAACCACCCTGCAACCAACGCGCCGGCCAGCATAGCAGCGAGAACAATCAAAATGGTGCTCATGCTTTCCCCATCTTACTTATCTTCTTACAGGTGTAGTCAGTAGCACCTTTACATTGAATGAGAGTCTGTGGCTGGCTATCGGCAAGTATGGAGTCGAACTTGAGCATTCTGAAGCGCATCCCAGTGACCGGTGATGATAGCAAAGCCTGTTATGGCGCGATATCAGCAAATTCCTGGAAACATTTCAACCTCTTGACATTTGTTTTGAATTGAGGATTGATCCCTGATACGTTGCATAAATGTAAATAAAGAACGATTGACATTGCCGAAACCGTGCGGCATATCGCACAATAACGCCAGTTCTCACTGCTAAGACCCATCAAGATGAGCAAACCATTACAAAAACCCACCATTCTGAATGTTGAAACTGTCGCCAAATCGCGCCTGTTTAATGTCGAAAGTGTGGACCTGGAGTTCAGCAACGGTGTGCGTCGCGTTTATGAACGTATGCGCCCCTCTTCGCGCGAAGCGGTGATGATTGTTCCCATTGTCGACGATCATCTGATTTTGATCCGCGAATACGCTGTGGGAACGGAATCTTACGAGCTTGGGTTCTCGAAAGGGCTTATCGACCCGGGTGAAACCGTCTTTGAAGCGGCAAACCGCGAGCTGAAAGAAGAGGTCGGCTTCGGTGCGAATGAGCTTTCATTCCTGAAAAAGCTAAGCATGGCGCCGTCCTATTTTTCCAGCAAAATGAATATCGTGGTGGCTGAAGATCTCTATCCTGAATCGCTGGAAGGGGATGAGCCGGAGCCGCTGCCGCAGGTTCGCTGGCCGCTAGCGCACCTGATGGATCTGCTTGAAGACCCTGACTTTAATGAGGCTCGCAACGTGAGCGCGCTGTTCCTGGTACGGGAGTGGTTGAAGGGGCAGGGGCGATTGTAGTGGCCTGATGCCCTCACCCCAACCCTCTCCCACGGGAAGAGGGAGCAAACACAAAAACGGCAACCAAAGGTTGCCGTTTTGCTTTGTTGTCAGAACAGCTCGTGCGTCTCGCCGTTATCAATAATCTCTGTCCCCACCTCATGCACCGCCTGCGTGGTTGGCTGCGTGCCCTCGATGAAATACTCTTCGCGACTATTACCGCCGTTGGCGAGCTGGCCCGTGCTGCGGTCGATATTAACCGTCACCACGCCTGGCGGTGGCGTTAACGGCTGCTCCGGCACGCCTTCAAGAACGGACTTCATGTAGGCGTCCCAGGCCGGCTGCGCGCTCTTTGCTCCGCCTTCGTAGCCGGAAATCTGATCCTTAATCGCGCCGGATGCCGTTGTACGGCCTAAGTCACGGCGGTGATCGTCGAAACCGATCCAGACCGACGTCACCACGCCCGGGCCGTAGCCGGAGAACCACGCATCTTTCGAGCTGTTGGTTGTCCCCGTTTTACCGCCGATGTCATGACGCTGCAAATCGCGCCCTGCGCGCCAGCCTGTGCCCTGCCAGCCCGGTTCACCGAAGATGTTGGTGTTCAGCGCGCTTTTGATCAGGAACGACAGCGGCGTGTTGATCACGTGCGGGGCATATTCTGGCGCGCCAGTCTGTGCCACCAGCGACTGGTTAGCCTGCTCAAGCTGCGGCTGCGGCACGACGCCGTTCTGCTGCTCCTGAGACACGGCAGGGTCTTCCATGTCCTTATTCTCAAGCACCTCGGATTTTGGCGTATTACCATAAATCACCGGAATATCGCAGTCAGGGCAGGCAATTTTCGGCTTCGCTTCGAACAGCACGCCGCCCTGGTCGTTCTCGATTTTGCTGATGAAGTACGGGTCAATCAGGAAGCCGCCGTTGGCCATCACCGAGTACCCGCGTGCGACCTGAAGCGGCGTAAACGAGGCGGAGCCTAACGCCAGCGACTCGGTGCGAACGATGTTCTGCGCCGGGAAACCGAAGCGCTGCAGATACTCTGCGGCATAGTCGACGCCCATTGCGCGCATGGCGCGCACCATCACCACGTTTTTCGACTGTCCCAGGCCCTGACGGAGACGAATTGGGCCGGCATACTCCGCAGGGGAGTTCTTCGGCTGCCAGTCGGAACCGGCACCGGCATCCCAGCGGGAGATTGGGACGTCGTTAAGGATGCTGGCGAGGGTCAAGCCCTTATCCATCGCTGCCGTGTAGAGGAACGGTTTGATATTGGAACCGACCTGACGCAGCGCCTGAGTGGCGCGGTTAAATTTGCTCTGGTTGAAATCAAACCCGCCGACCAGGGCCAGAACGGCACCGTTCTGTGGATTGATAGAGACCAGGGCCGAGTTGACGTCCGGCACCTGTGCCAGCCACCAGGATTCGCCTACCTTGCGCACCCAGATTTGCTGCCCGGTCTGGACGGCATCGGTCACTTTACGCGGCGTTGCGCCCTGCAGCGTATCCGAGCGGTAAGGACGCGCCCAGCGGATACCGTCCATACGCAGCGAGACGGACGTACCGTCCGCGAGCGTCGCAACGGCTTCCTGAGGATCGGCCTGCGTCACCACGGCAGGAAGGAGCGGACCATAGGTTGGCAGCGCCTTCAGCGTACTGGTGATTTTTTTGCTGTCCCACGCGCTTTCGCCCACTTTCCAGAGCACGTTTGACGGGCCGCGATAGCCGTGACGCATATCGTAGTCCATCACGTTGTTCCGCACCGCTTCCTGAGCCGCCTGCTGGACCTTACGGGTGACGGTGGTGTACACGCGATAGCCATCTTCATAGGCCTTGTCACCATAGCGATTCACCATCTCCTGGCGAACCATTTCGGTCAGGTAAGGGGACGCGAAGGCGATCTCAGGGGCGTGGTAGTTAGCGTCAATGACATCGTTACGCGCCTGGTCGTACTCGCTCTGGCTGATGTAGCCTTCGCTCAGCATACGTGACAAAACGACGTTACGGCGCGCGGTGGCGCGATCGAGCGAGTAGAGCGGGTTAAACGTGGACGGCGCTTTCGGCAGACCGGCGATGGTTGCCATTTCGCTTAAGGTGAGCTGCTCAACGGGCTTACCGAAGTACACCTGTGCGGCAGCCCCCACGCCATAGGCGCGGTAACCCAGGTAGATTTTGTTGAGGTACAGCTCAAGGATTTCGTCTTTGCTCAGCAGCTGCTCAATACGGATCGCGAGGAACACCTCTTTGATCTTGCGTATCAGCGTCTTTTCAGGGCTGAGGAAGAAGTTACGCGCCAGCTGCTGCGTAATGGTACTCGCCCCCTGAGAGGCGTGACCAGAGAACAACGCAATGCTCGCGGCACGGAAAATCCCCACCGGATCGACACCGTGGTGCTCGTAAAAACGGCTGTCCTCCGTGGCGATAAAGGCTTTCACCATCACGGGGGGGATTTGGTTTAAGGTCAGCGGAATACGACGCTTCTCGCCATACTGCGCCATCAGCTCGCCATCGGCGCTATAGACTTGCATCGGGATCTGGAGGCGCACATCGCGAAGCGTGGCGACATCAGGTAGCTGTGGCTCAATATATTTGTATAAACCGTATATCGAGCCTGCTCCCAGCAGAATGCAACAGACTGCAAGGATGAATAAATACTTTACGAACTTCACCGGAGATTTCCCATTTGGTTTCACTTGGGCAGTTTCTAAACAATCGCGCGGTAGTATAAAGGCAAGCCTGATTCATTGATATAGCCGTCAAGACGACGGGCGATAAGGAGATCGTGAAGCATGGCTTTCAAAACATGGCAAACGGGCGTTCATATTCAACAGGATAGGGTGCGGATCGTTGCGCTGGCACGGGAGAAGTCGGGCTGGTGCATGCGCCGCTGGTGGGCGATTCCTCTGGACGAGGGCATCATTCGTGACGGCAAAATTTGTCAGCCAGAACAGCTGGTTGATGCGTTACGCGACTGGCGGAAAACGCTGCCGCACTACCACCGGGTGTTCCTCTCTTTCCCGGCAGCACGCACCCTGCAACGGACGCTCCCCCGCCCGACCGTCGCGCTGCGCGACAGCGAGCAGCTCTCATGGCTTGGTGCGGCGCTCGCGCGCGAACTGGAGATGTCTGCCGATACGCTCTGTTTCGATTACGCGCAGGATACCTTCAGCAATACCTTTCACGTGACCGCCGCGCAAAACAACGAGATCGACACCCTGCTGGCGCTGGCGAAAACGCTGCGTTTGCGGCTGGTGGCGATTACGCCGGATGCCAGCGCGCTGGCGAATCTTCTTCCCGCGGTGGCACCAGCGACGTGCGTCGCCTGGCGGGACGAGCGGCAGTGGCTGTGGGCGATGCGCCACCAGTGGGGACGCCGTTTTACGACAGAAGCCGAAAGCGTGGCCGAGCTGGCGGCGCTGCTGGCGCTTGGTCCGGATGACATCGCGCTGTTTGATAGCCGACGTGACCCGTGGGAAATCCTGGAGCGCTGCCAGGCCCCGCTACCGGACTGCGGCGCTGATTATACCGTTGCGCTGGCGCTGGCGCTGGCCATGAGCGAGGTGCCCGGATGAGCCTCATGAACTTTCTGCCCTGGCGACAGCAGCGGCGCGCACGATGCCTGCGTTTCTGGGGGGCAATGTGTGTCGGCACCGTGCTGTTGATGTTCGCGATCATTTTCTGCCTGCGGATAAACCCTGTTATGAGGCTACACGTGCTGCAAACGGAGCTGACGGGAACGCAGGCCGTGCAGCACGCTCTTGCCTCCCGGCAGAAACTCGCCTCACAGGCGCAGAAGCCAGCGCAGACCCTTCAACGACGCGCATGGCAACCGGTTCTGGAATCCCTTTCCCGCGCCACTCCTTCACAGGTCTGGCTGACAGAGCTGCGCTATCAGCCTCCTGCTCTGATGTTGACCGGGTATGCCATAACCCTGCCAGCCCTGTCTGCTCTGCGCGATGCGCTGGGCCAAATAGCGGGTTTTACGCCCGGAACGGCGGGTGAGCTTCGGCAGGACAGCCAGGGGCGCTGGATGTTCACCCTCCATCTTAAAAGCGAGGGGTAACGCATGGATACCCTGTTAGAACGCTGGTGCGAAAGCCGTCCCTGGTATCGGGTGCTTTTCTGGTGTCTGGGGAGCCTCCTGGCAGGACTGGCCGCGTGGGGTACCTTGCTCAGACCGCTGGACAGGCAGTGTGCTGAACGACAGCGACAGCTGATTCAGGACGCGAGGACGAACGCGGCGTTATGGCCTGCCGTCAGAAAGGTGCCGTTTCGTACGGAAACAACGGAAGTACGCGAGCTGACGCCGTTTTCCCCGCTCGATTTTCAGGGTGATAACGCGACGCTGGTTCACTGGAAGCCGCTGCAAAACGGAGGGGAACTGATGCTGGAGGTGGAGTGGCAGGCTCTCCCGGCGCTTTTTTCCCGGCTGGCGCAGCGGGATGTGCAGATCGCCGCTTTCGCGATTGCACCACAAGGTACAGCGTTGCGCCTGCGACTGGAGCTGGAACATGCGAAATAGCGCGCGATATTTGCTGGTTTGCTCAGCGCTGCTATTGACCGGCATGCGCGATCCGTTTCGCCCGCCGGACGATCCCTGTGCCATTGGCGAGCTGGCGCAGTGGCGCTATCGCGGCATGGTGGGAGGACAGCAGGCTATCGGCATTTTACAGGATGGGCAAAAGCGCTGGTACCGGCTGAAAACGCATGAACGCTTCCCGGCGGGCTGGACGATAACAGCCATCAATGAAACGGAACTGGTTGTTGATGTGGGTGACACATGTGAACCAGGAACATGGACGTGGCAACGAGAAGGAACGGATAAGAATGAATTTACGGATAATGCTGTGGCTGATGGCGTTCAGCCATCCGCTGTGGGCCGCCGCGCCAAAACCGGTCACGCTGGTGGTGGATGACGTGCCTGTAGTCCAGGTGCTGCAGAGCCTGGTCGCACAGGAGAACCGAAATCTGGTGATATCGCCTGACGTCGGCGGCTCGCTTTCGCTCAACCTGACGCGCGTCCCCTGGCGGCAAGCGTTACAGACGGTTGTCACCAGCGCTGGCCTCGTTTTGCGAGAGGAGGGCGGCATTTTTTATGTTCATACCGCGGCCTGGCAGCGTGAACAGCAGGAGCGCTCAGAACAGGAGCGAACGCGTCGACAGCTTGAGGCGCCGCTGGTTTCTCACAGCCTCGCTTTCTCCTATGCCGATGCCGGAGAGCTGCAAAAAGACGCTGAAAAACTCCTGAGCCCAAAGGGAAGTTTGTCTCTCGACAAACGCACCAACCGGCTGCTGATTCGCGATAACCAGACGGTGGTGGAGACGCTGCAGCGCTGGGCCGCTCAGATGGATATTCCTGTCGAACAGGTCGAGCTGGCGGCGCATATTGTGACCATTAATGAAAAAAGCCTGCGTGAGCTGGGAGTGAAATGGAATCTCGCCGACGCCGCCGACGCGGGAAAGGTTGGCCAGCTCACCACGCTTGGCAGCGATCTTTCCGTCGCCAGCGCCACCAGCCACGTGGGTTTTAACATCGGACGGATCAATGGTCGGCTGCTGGATCTGGAGCTTTCTGCGCTGGAGCAAAAACAGCAGGTCGATATCATCGCCAGCCCGCGGCTGCTGGCCTCGCATATGCAACCGGCCAGCATCAAGCAGGGGAGTGAAATTCCGTATCAGGTCTCAAGCGGCGAAAGTGGCGCAACCTCCGTTGAGTTTAAAGAGGCGGTATTAGGGATGGAGGTCACGCCGGTGGTCTTACCGGGAGGGCGCGTGCGCCTGAAATTGCACATCAGTGAAAATATGCCGGGACAAGTCCTGCAGCAGGCTGACGGCGAAACGCTGGCGATCGACAAACAGGAGATAGAAACCCAGGTGGAGGTAAAAAGTGGAGAAACGCTGGCGTTGGGGGGAATTTTTTCGCAGAAGAACAAAACTGGCAGCGACAGCGTGCCGGGGCTGGGGAAAATCCCCTGGCTTGGGCAGCTTTTTCGCCACGATGGGAAGGATAATGAACGGCGCGAGCTAGTGGTGTTTATTACACCACGTCTGGTCGGTATTCGCTGACGGGTAACGATCCCCGCAATGATTTTGCATTCAGTTTGTTGCAGATGTTTGACGTGGGGCATGAATTAGCATACAAGGAGTACCGATTTGAGTTGGACTTACGTCTTATTACCTTATGCGCCCGGCGCGGTGATTTAATCAGTTGCCAAACAAGCCGGAGTATTGAGATAATTTTTAGTCTGACTCTCGCTCTATTGCATATGAGGTTTCAGTTCATGTCCTGCTACGCTGGGTGTCTGCGAAGCGGGAATTACCATTAACGAATAGTCTTAGTAGTACCGATAAAATGGCAGAGAAACGCAATATCTTTCTGGTTGGGCCTATGGGTGCCGGCAAAAGCACTATTGGGCGTCAGTTAGCTCAACAACTCAATATGGAATTTTACGATTCTGATCAAGAGATTGAGAAACGAACCGGAGCTGATGTGGGCTGGGTTTTCGATGTAGAAGGCGAAGAAGGTTTCCGTGACCGAGAAGAAAAAGTGATCAACGAACTCACGGAAAAACAGGGCATCGTTCTGGCAACAGGCGGCGGTTCTGTGAAATCTCGCGAAACCCGTAACCGTCTCTCCGCCCGTGGCGTAGTGGTCTATCTTGAGACGACCATCGAGAAACAGCTGGCACGTACGCAGCGCGATAAAAAGCGCCCGCTGCTGCAGGTTGAAACGCCACCACGCGAAGTTCTGGAAGCGTTGGCCGATGAACGCAATCCGCTGTATGAAGAGATTGCCGACGTGACCATTCGTACTGACGACCAGAGCGCTAAAGTGGTTGCAAACCAGATTATTCATATGCTGGAAAGCAACTGATTCTGGCTTTATATACACTCGCCTGCGGGTAAAAGCATTAAAGGTGGATGTCGCGTCATGGAGAGGATTACAGTTACTCTCGGGGAACGTAGTTACCCTATCACCATCGCGGCTGGTTTGTTTAACGACCCAGCTTCCTTTTTACCACTGAAAGCGGGTGATCAGGCGATGCTGGTCACCAATGAGACGCTGGCTCCGCTTTATCTTGACCGCGTACGCCACCTGCTTGAGCAGGCGGGCGTAAAAGTCGACAGTGTGATTCTCCCCGATGGCGAGCAGTATAAAAGCCTGACGGTACTGGATACCGTCTTTACCGCATTGCTGCAAAAACCGCACGGTCGCGATACAACACTGCTTGCCCTGGGCGGCGGTGTTGTGGGCGATCTGACCGGCTTTGCGGCCGCAAGCTATCAACGTGGCGTCCGTTTTATTCAAATCCCGACCACGTTGCTGTCCCAGGTCGACTCCTCTGTGGGTGGCAAAACGGCAGTCAACCATCCGCTCGGCAAAAACATGATTGGCGCGTTCTACCAGCCCGCATCGGTGGTGGTGGATCTCGACTGTCTGAAAACCCTGCCGAAGCGCGAACTGGCTTCGGGTCTGGCAGAAGTGATCAAATACGGCATTATTCTCGATGGCGAGTTCTTTAGCTGGCTTGAAGAGAATATGGATGCGCTGCTGTGCCTGGATGAGGCTACACTGGCATACTGCATTCGTCGTTGTTGTGAACTGAAAGCAGAAGTTGTCGCTGCAGACGAGCGTGAAACGGGCTTACGTGCTTTACTGAATCTTGGGCATACGTTTGGCCACGCCATTGAAGCCGAGATGGGTTACGGCAACTGGCTGCACGGTGAAGCCGTCGCGGCCGGTATGGTCATGGCAGCGCGCACCTCTGAACGTCTGGGGCAGTTTAAACCTGAAGAGACGGCACGCATCATTGCGCTGCTTGAGCGTGCAGGTTTGCCGGTAACCGGGCCGCAGGAGATGTCGGCGCAAGCGTATTTACCCCACATGATACGCGATAAAAAAGTATTGGCAGGTGAGATGCGTCTTGTACTCCCGCTTGCAATAGGGAAGAGTGAAGTGCGTGGCGGAGTGCCGCACGATGTCGTTCTTGGCGCTATCGCTGATTGTCAGCAGGCGTAACAACTAGAAAGGTCAGGCCACTGTCGCAGGTGGTCGTTTAGCTTCAGGTGAAATGCAAAGTCGTTAGCATAAGCCTTTGAGTGGGGTGTTAAATGGATGAATTCAAACCAGAAGACGAGCTGAAACCCGATCCCAGCGATCGTCGTACTGGTCGTTCTCGTCAATCTTCAGAACGTGATAACGAGCCGCAGATCAACTTTGACGATGTTGATCTGGATGCAGACGATCGTCGCCCTTCGCGCAGCCGCAACGCGCACGAAGAGCGAGCAGAAGAGGATTATGAGTCCGAAGAAGATTCAATGGACGAACAGCCTGTAGAGCGTCGCCCACGTAAACGTAAAAAAGCCGCTGCGCCGAAACCGGCTTCCCGCCAGTACATCATGATGGGCCTGGGCGTTCTGGTGCTTGTGCTGCTGATTGTCGGCATTGGCTCCGCGCTTAAAGCACCGTCAACGAACTCAACCGAGCAAACTGCTTCCGCTGAGAAGAGCATCAACCTGTCCGGTAACGATGCGACCAATCAGGCGAATGGCGCACAGCCTGCACCGGGTGCGACTTCCGCAGAGCAGACCGCAGGTAACACCACAGCGCCGCAGGATGTTTCTCTGCCGCCCGTTTCTTCAACCCCTGCTCAGGGTCAGGCACCTGCTACGCCTGAAGGCCAGCAGCGCGTAGAAGTTCAGGGAGATTTGAACAATGCGCTGACGCAGCCGCAGAACCAGCAGCAGGTTGATAACGTCGTGGTTAACTCTACGCTGCCAACTGAGCCGGCAACCGTTGCCCCAATTCGCGGCGGTAACGCTCAGCCACAAACGGCTGCGACGGAAACCAAACCGCGCCAGACGCAAACTGCGACGCGTCCTGAACGTAAGCAGGCGGTGATTGAGCCTAAGCGTGAAACCAAACCTCAGGCAGTCGTAAAAGCGCCTGAAGTGAAAGCGGTACCGGCACAGCCGAAACGCACCGAAACGGCTGCGGTGAGCGAGCCTGCTAAAGCGCCAGTCACGCAGACTGCGCCGAAAGCAACGGCAACCACAGTGGCACCTGCAGCAACGGCTCCGGCAGCCACGGCAACAGCCTCCAGCAGCGCCGCAGGCAAAACTGCAGGTAACGTTGGCTCGATGAAGTCTGCGCCATCCAGCAACTACACGTTGCAGCTGAGCAGTTCGTCTAACTATGACAACCTCAACAGCTGGGCGAAGAAATCAAATCTGAAAGACTATGTTGTTTATCAGACGACCCGTAACGGTCAACCGTGGTATGTGCTGGTCAGCGGCGTTTATTCGTCCAAAGATGAAGCGAAACGTGCCGTAGCGGCACTGCCAGCGGATGTTCAGGCAAAAAATCCCTGGGCGAAGCCGATTCATCAGGTTCAGGCCGATCTGAAGTAATGTTTAAAGCGCAGGATGCTGTCGGAGCTTTCTCCACAGCCGGAGAAGGTGTAATCAGTTAGTCAGCATGAAAAAAAATCGCGCTTTTCTGAAATGGGCTGGGGGGAAATACCCCCTGCTCGATGATATTAAAAAGCACCTGCCAAAAGGCGAGTGTCTAATCGAGCCTTTCGTGGGCGCAGGATCGGTGTTCCTGAACACCGATTTTTCTCGTTATATCCTGGCGGATATCAACAACGACCTCATCAGCCTCTATAACATTGTTAAGCTGCGTACCGAAGAGTATGTCGCAGAGGCGCGCAAACTGTTTACGCCGGAGAACAATCAGCCGGACGTTTACTACCAGTTCCGCACTGAGTTTAATCAGAGTCAGGATCCGTTCCGTCGGGCGCTGCTGTTCCTCTATCTCAACCGTCATGGTTACAACGGCCTGTGCCGCTATAACCTGCGCGGGGAGTTTAACGTGCCGTTTGGTCGCTATAAGCGCCCGTATTTCCCGCAGGACGAGCTGTACCACTTTGCCGAAAAAGCGCAGAACGCAGAGTTTCATTGCCTCTCCTATGAAGAGTGTATGGAGCTGGCAGGCGTAAACTCGGTGGTTTACTGTGACCCGCCTTACGCACCACTGTCGGCAACGGCGAATTTCACCGCTTATCACACCAACAGCTTCAGCCCGGCCGAACAGGCCCGTCTGGCGGAGATGGCAGAAAAGCTGGTCAGCAAAAGAATTCCGGTGTTAATTTCGAATCACGACACGCCTGATACGCGCGAATGGTATAAAGCCGCGAAGCATTTTCAGGTCAAAGTGCGGCGTAGCATTAGCAGCAACGGCGGCACACGTAAAAAGGTGGACGAACTTCTGGCTCTTTATCGCCCCTGAGCCGTTTTGCCCGCCGGTAAACACATTTCAAGGAGAAGCGGATGAAACAGTTTTTGATTGCTCCCTCAATTCTGTCGGCCGATTTTGCCCGCCTGGGTGAAGACACCGCCAAAGCTCTCGCGGCTGGCGCAGATGTCGTCCATTTTGACGTTATGGATAACCACTACGTCCCTAACCTGACCATTGGCCCAATGGTGCTCAAGGCATTACGTAACTATGGCATTACCGCGCCTATCGACGTTCACCTGATGGTGAAGCCTGTTGATCGCATCGTGCCTGACTTCGCCGCAGCGGGTGCCAGTATCATCACTTTCCATCCGGAAGCCTCTGAACACGTGGACCGCACGCTGCAGCTGATCAAAGAGAACGGCTGTAAGGCGGGCCTGGTGTTTAACCCGGCCACGCCGCTGAGCTATCTCGACTATGTCATGGACAAGCTGGACGTGATCCTGCTGATGTCCGTTAACCCGGGCTTTGGCGGTCAGTCGTTCATTCCCCACACGCTGGATAAGCTGCGTGAAGTGCGCCGTCGTATTGATGAGTCAGGTTACGATATTCGCCTGGAAGTGGACGGCGGTGTGAAAGTAAATAACATTGGTGAAATTGCGGCAGCCGGCGCGGATATGTTCGTTGCAGGTTCGGCAATTTTCGACCAACCGGATTACAAAAAAGTCATTGATGAAATGCGCCGTGAGCTGGCGAAGGTAAGTCATGGATAAATTGCAGGCAATTCGGGGTATCGCATTTGACCTCGACGGCACGCTGGTCGACAGCGCGCCGGGCTTAACGAGCGCCGTAGACCAGGCGCTGTACGCCCTTGAACTCCCCGTTGCGGGAGAAGAGCGCGTGGTAACGTGGATTGGCAACGGCGCCGATGTCCTGATGGAGCGCGCGTTGACGTGGGCGCGTCAGGAGCGCGCGTCGCAGCGTTCCGCGCAGGGTAAACCGAGCGTTGACCACGCTGACATCCCTAAGGATGAACAGCTGCGGATTCTGCGCAAACTGTTCGATCGTTTCTATGAAGAGACCGTCGAGGAGGGCAGTTTCCTGTTCCCGGACGTTCAGGAAACGCTGAGCGCGCTGCACGCGAAGGGCATTCCGCTGGGGCTGGTGACCAACAAACCGACGCCGTTTGTTGCACCGCTGCTGGAAGCGCTCGATATCGCGAAGTATTTCTCCGTGATTGTGGGCGGCGACGACGTGCAGAACAAAAAGCCGCATCCGGAACCGCTGTTGCTGGTGGCAGGAAAATTATCCTTAACGCCTGCGGAGCTGCTCTTTGTCGGGGATTCGCGCAATGATATTCTGGCTGCCCGAGCGGCAGGGTGTCCTTCCGTCGGATTAACCTATGGCTACAACTACGGTGAAGCCATCACGCTAAGTGAGCCGGATGTGGTCTTCGACCACTTCAAAGATTTGTTGCCCGCACTCGGGCTTTCGCACAGTGAACATCAGGAATTGAATAATGACTAAGCCCATCGTTTTTAGTGGCGCACAGCCTTCAGGTGAATTGACCATTGGTAACTACATGGGTGCGTTACGTCAGTGGGTCAGCATGCAGGATGAGTACCATTGCATTTACTGCATCGTCGATCTCCATGCGATTACCGCGCGTCAGGATCCTGAGAAGTTGCGTAAAGCTACCCTGGACACCCTGGCGCTGTACCTGGCCTGCGGCATCGATCCTGAGAAGAGCACCATTTTCGTTCAGTCTCACGTGCCGGAGCACGCGCAGCTGGGCTGGGCGCTGAACTGCTACACCTATTTCGGCGAGTTGAGCCGTATGACCCAGTTCAAGGATAAATCCGCGCGCTACTCTGAAAACATCAACGCCGGTCTGTTCGACTATCCGGTGCTGATGGCGGCGGACATCCTGCTGTATCAAACCAACCAGGTACCGGTAGGTGAAGACCAGAAGCAGCACCTGGAGCTGAGCCGCGATATCGCCCAGCGCTTTAACGCGATTTACGGCGATGTGTTTAAAGTGCCAGAGCCATTCATTCCGAAGTCCGGTGCGCGCGTGATGTCGCTGCTGGAGCCGACCAAGAAGATGTCCAAGTCTGACGATAACCGCAACAACGTTATCGGCCTGCTGGAAGATCCGAAATCTGTCGTCAAAAAGCTCAAGCGCGCGGTCACCGACTCCGACGAGCCGCCTGTAGTGCGCTACGACGTGCAGAACAAAGCGGGCGTCTCCAACCTGCTGGATATCCTCTCCGGCGTGACCGGCCAGAGCATTCCTGAACTGGAAAAACACTTCGAAGGCAAGATGTACGGCCACCTGAAAGGTGAAGTGGCAGACGCCGTTTCCGGCATGCTGACCGAGCTGCAGGAGCGTTATCACCGCTACCGTAACGATGAAGCTTTCCTGCAGAAGGTGATGAAAGACGGCGCGGAAAAAGCCAGCGCGCGCGCGTCCGAAACCCTGAAAGCGGTGTACGAAGCGATTGGGTTTGTGGGTAAACCTTAGGTAAAAGCAAAACGGTAACCACGTTACCGTTTTTAGGGTTGTACCCTCTCACTGTGGGAGAGGGTCAGGGTGAGGGCATCAGGCCGCACTTCCCTAAACAAAAAAACCGGGATATCCCGGTTTTTTTACGCCTGAAAAACGCTTACTGATCCGCCGCCGGGCCGCAACCGCCGATGATCTTCGAAATGGAGACCGCCGGGTGCAGCAGGTAATCGTAGCTGCAGTTATTTTTGGTGTTCTGTACATGACCGGTACAGGCAGTCAGAGTCGATAACAGGCCAACCAGAACGGCGGCTTTTGCCAGTTTGAACATACGCATTCCTTGTCTTAAAAACGAAAGTTGGATGTAACTCAAGGGAATAAAGGGAGAAATTCCACTTCGGGGCGGTATGTTATCGACAGCGGTAAGAGGGGAGTAGTCCGCATAAGGACTACTCCGCAAAGGAAGAATATGCGTTAGTGATTTGAGAACCAGTTCAGCTTATCGCGCAGCTCAACCACGCGACCCACCACAATCAGCGCCGGGCTTTCGACCTGCTGAGCTAGTTCACCGAGCTGCGTCAGTACACCATTCACCACGCGTTGCTTGATGGACGTACCGTTTTCCACCAGCGCAACCGGCATATCAGCCTCCATGCCGTGCTCCAGCAGCTTCGCCTGAATCGTCGCGGCCTGGTTCAGCCCCATGTAGAAGACCAGCGTTTGCTTTTCAGCGGCCAGGTTATGCCAGTCCAGCTCGCAGCCGGTTTTCAGATGGCCCGTCACCAGACGCACGCTCTGGGCATAGTCGCGGTGGGTCAGCGGAATGCCAGAGTAAGCTGAGCAGCCGGATGCCGCCGTAATGCCCGGCACCACGGAGAACGGAATACCCGCGTCACACAGGGTTTCCAGCTCCTCGCCGCCGCGACCAAAGATAAACGGATCGCCACCCTTAAGGCGCACCACGCGCTTACCTTTCTGCGCCTCGCGCAGCAGGATCTGGTTAATCTCCTCCTGCGGCACGCAGTGATAGCCCGCCCGTTTTCCAACGAATACGCGGTCGGCATCGCGGCGTACCAGGTTCATGATGTCATCGGAGACCAGGCGATCGTAAACCACGGTATCGGCCTGCTGGATCTGCTGTAGCCCTTTCAGCGTCAGCAAGCCCGCATCGCCGGGGCCTGCGCCCACCAGCACCACTTCGCCGCGATGGTCCAGCGGCTCGCTCAGGAGCCGTTCGGTCGTCTCTTCAACGGCCTTGGTGTCCTGATTAGCCAGCGACTGCGCCAGCCTGTCGTTCACAAAGAATTTTTCCCAGAAGCGGCGGCGCTCGCCCACGGTGGAGAAAGTTTGCTTCACGCGGGAGCGGAGCTGCCCGGCGTAATGCGCAATCTGACCAAGGTGCTGCGGCAGCACGGCCTCCAGCTTTTCCCGCAGCAGGCGGGCGAGAACCGGCGAGCGTCCGCCGGACGACACTGCAATCATCAGCGGCGAGCGGTCAATAATCGAGGGCATGATAAAGCTGGCCTCTTTCGGCGCATCCACCACGTTGCAGAAGATTCGGCGCGCTTCGCAGGCGTCGCTGACGCGCTGGTTCACTTCATCGTCGTCCGTTGCGGCAATCGTCAGCCAGCAGGTATCGAGCAGGGATTCATTAAACTCACCCTGTTCCAGCGTGAGCATCCCTTCCTGGGCCCAGACCTCAAACTGTGGGGCGAAGGCGAGGGCGTTGACGGTGAGCCGGGCGCCAGCCTCTAACAGCAGGCGCGCTTTGCGTTCAGCCACGTCGCCGCCGCCCACGAGCAGGCAGTCGCGGTTGCGTAATTGACAAAAAATCGGCAGGTGATCCACGACGTTACCTCGCAGCTTTCATGGAGGGGGTAAGAATTGACGTCAGGATAACAGCAGGAATCGTACAAAACATACGGTTTTTCCTGCCGTTACCCACAAGGGGTCATAAGCTATTCGTATTGAAAAGGCGGGGGATTAGCCTTTCAACTGCACCTTGCCGTCCTTCACGCGAACGTCATAGTGCTTCACTGAATGACTCTCATCTTCCATGCAGTAACCGTCGCTTAAGCGGAAACGCTGCTTTTTCAGCGGGCTGGCGACCCACAGTTCGCCCTGATGCTCGGCAATCAGTCCGCGGGAGAGCACGCTGGCCTCGAAGAACGGGTCGATATTGCTGATGGCAAAAACCTGTTCATCGTGGCGAGGGCGGAAAATCGCAACCTGCTCGCTGCCCAGCAGCGCGCATACGCCGGTGGCCGGGATGATGTCGTTAATATCGCAAATGTTTATCCACTGGCTCATGCGTTTTCCTCCACCAGCTTGACCGGAATACGTTCATACGGTGTCGCTGGACGATGCTGTTCACGCTCGGGCACTACCTGTACGTTCGGGTCGCGCTGGGTGCTGTTGATGAAGTGTTTGAAGCGCGTCTGCGCCGCCGGGGTGTTGACGGTTTCCGTCCATTCGCAGATCACCGCCTCGCGCAGGTGCGCCATCTCCGCTTCCAGGTGCTCGTTCAGGCCCAGCTTGTCGTCGATGATCACCGCTTTCAGGTAGTCGATGCCGCCTTCCAGGTTATCGAGCCAGGAGGCGGTACGGGTCAGCTTATCGGCGGTGCGGATATAGAACATCATGAAGCGGTCGAGATACTGAATCAGCGTGTCGCGATCGAGATCCGCCGCCAGCAGGTCCGCGTGGCGTGGCTTCATCCCGCCGTTGCCGCAGACGTACAGGTTCCAGCCCTTCTCGGTGGCGATGATCCCCACGTCTTTACCCTGCGCTTCCGCACATTCGCGGGTACAGCCGGAGACGCCAAACTTCATTTTGTGCGGGGTGCGGATGCCTTTGTAGCGGTTTTCCAGCTCCACGCCGAAGCCCACGCTGTCGCCCACGCCGTAGCGGCACCAGGTGCTGCCCACGCAGGTTTTCGCCATGCGCAGCGCTTTGGCATACGCGTGACCGGTTTCGAAGCCGGCTTCAATGAGCTGACGCCAGATTTCCGGCAGATCGTCTTTCTGCGCGCCAAACAGGCCGATACGCTGGGAACCGGTGATTTTGGTGTAGAGGTTAAATTCACGCGCAATACGACCCACGGCGACCAGCCCTTCCGGCGTGATTTCGCCACCGGCTGAGCGTGGAATAACGGAGTAGGTGCCGTCTTTCTGGATGTTCGCCAGGAAGTTGTCGTTGGTGTCCTGCAGCGGCGTATGTTCCGGCTTGAGTACGTACTCGTTCCAGCAGGAGGCCAGCAGGGAGCCGACGGTCGGTTTACACACTTCGCAGCCGTAGCCCTGGCCGTGTTTCGCCAGCAGTTCGTCGAAGGACATGATGCCTTCCACGCGGATCAGGTGATACAGCTCCTGGCGAGAATACGCGAAGTGCTCGCACAGGTTGTTGTTCACTTCGATGCCCTGTTTCGCCAGTTCGGCGTTCAGCACCTGAGTGACCAGCGGAATACAGCCGCCGCAGCCGGTACCGGCTTTGGTTTCCGCTTTCAGCGCCGCCACGGTGTGGCAGCCTTTGTTGATGGCGGAGATCAGCATGCCTTTGGTGACGTCGAAGCAGGAGCAAATCTGCGCGCTGTCCGGCAGTTTATCCACGCCGATAGACGGCTTGCCGCTGGACGCGTGCGCCGGGAGGATCAGCGCATCCGGGTTTTCCGGCAGTTCGATGGCGTTCAGCACCAGCTGGAGCAGGTTGCCGAAGTCGCTGGTGTCGCCCACCAGCACCGCGCCGAGCAGGGTTTTGTTGTCCTGGCTGACGATGAGGCGTTTGTAGACTTCTTTGCTTTCGTCGAGATAGACATAGCTGCGAGCGCCGGGCGTGCGGCCATGCGCATCGCCAATACCACCCACGTCCACGCCCAGCAGCTTCAGCTTGGCGCTCATGTCTGCACCGGTAAACGCGTTTTCGCTGCCGAGGATATGGTCCACGGCGACCTGCGCCATTTTGTAGCCCGGCGCCACCAGGCCGTAGACGCGGTTATTCCAGCTGGCGCATTCGCCGATGGCGTAGATATCCGGATCGGAGGTCTGGCAGGCGTCGTTGATCATGATCCCGCCGCGCTGCGCCACGGCCAGCCCGCACTGGGTCGCCAGCTTGTCGCGCGGGCGAATACCGGTGGAGAAGACGATGAAGTCCACTTCCAGCTCGCTGCCGTCGGCAAAGCGCATGGTTTTGCGCGCTTCAGTCCCTTCCTGAACGATCTCTTTGGTGTTTTTGCTGGTGTGAACCTTCACGCCCATGCTTTCGATTTTACGACGCAGCTGGTCACCGCCCATGTGGTCGAGCTGTTCGGCCATCAGCATCGGGGCAAATTCGATGACGTGGGTTTCAACGCCGAGGTTTTTCAGCGCGCCTGCCGCTTCCAGACCCAGCAGGCCGCCGCCGACGACCGCGCCGCGACGGCTGCGACGGGCGCAGGATTCGATGGCGTTGAGGTCTTCAATGGTACGGTAGACGAAGCAATCCTGAGTTTCCGAGCCTTTGATCGGCGGGATCCACGGATAGGAGCCCGTCGCCATGATCAGCTTGTCGTAAAAAACCGTACGCCCGGCGCTGGAGTGGATCACTTTTTCCTGACGGTTGATGGTGATAGCGCGTTCGCCCACCAGCACTTTTACGCCATGCTTCTCGTAGAAACCTTCGCGCACCAGAGAGAGCTCTTCGGCGGTATGATGGGAGAAGTAGGAAGACAGGTGCACACGGTCGTACGCCTTGCGGGGTTCTTCACAGAATACGGTAATATCGAACTGCTCAGCATCGGCCTTATCGAGAAGATCCTCGATAAAGCGGTGGCCGACCATGCCGTTACCGATGATAGCGAGTCTGACTTTGCTCATTATTGCCTCGATTTCTTTTCTATTATTGCCTACCTTAACGATTCAGCAGGAGTGCTTATTGATGCAAATCAAATACGTCTTCGCCTACTCCTTAGGTGGTATGCGACTGATTTGTCAGGATTTTTATAAGTGGCGGAAATCGCAGGCTTTTCGTGCCCGTTGAATTTGTGTACAAATCAGGGGCGGTTTTGCCAAAATCGATACGCCTGAATATCAGCGGCGTTTTTTAGGGGAAGGGTATGTCTACAACACCGTTATGGCTTGTTCAGAATGTTCGTTTACCGGGTCACGAAGGGCTGTGGCAGCTCGCCATTGAGAACGGGCGATTTGGTGACATCACCCCGATGAACGACACCCACGCCGAAAGTTATGAAGTATTGAACGCGCGCGGTGGTCTTGCTATCCCGCCGTTCATTGAGCCGCATATCCATCTTGATACGACCCAGACCGCGGGTGAGCCGAGCTGGAACCAGTCCGGCACGCTGTTCGAAGGCATTGAGCGCTGGGCGGAGCGCAAGGCGTTGCTCAGCCATGAGGATGTTAAAGCGCGCGCCTGGAAAACGCTGAAGTGGCAAATTGCCAACGGCATCCAGTTTGTCCGCACCCATGTGGATGTCTCCGACCCGACGCTCACCGCCCTGAAGGCGATGCTGGAGGTGAAGCAGGAGGTTGCCCCGTGGGTGACGCTGCAAATCGTTGCGTTCCCGCAGGAAGGTATTCTCTCTTACCCGAACGGCGCGGCGCTGCTGGAAGAGGCGTTAAAGCTGGGGGCCGACGTGGTGGGGGCGATCCCGCACTTCGAGTTCACCCGCGAGTATGGCGTGCAGTCGCTGCATATCGCTTTTGAACTGGCGAAGAAGTATGACCGTCCGCTGGATATCCACTGCGATGAAATCGACGACGAGCAGTCGCGGTTTGTCGAGACGGTGGCAGCGCTGGCGTATGAGGCCGGTATTGGCCCGCGCGTGACGGCCAGCCACACCACCGCCATGCACTCCTACAACGGTGCTTACACCTCGCGGCTCTTCCGTCTGCTGAAAATGTCGGGGATTAATTTCGTTGCCAACCCGCTGGTCAACATTCACCTGCAGGGACGCTTTGATGATTATCCGAAGCGCCGCGGCATCACCCGGGTGAGAGAGCTGCAGGAAGCGGGCATTAACGTCTGCTTCGGCCATGACGACGTCTTCGACCCGTGGTACCCGCTCGGCACCGGCAACATGCTGCAGGTGCTGCATATGGGGCTGCACGTCTGCCAGATGATGGGCTATCCGCAAATCGACAGCGGTCTGAATCTCATCACCCATAACAGCGCCCGTACCTTCGGCCTGAGCGATTACGGTATTGCCACGGGGAACCCGGCGAACCTGATTATTCTGCCTGCCGAGAGCGGGTTTGAAGCGGTGCGCTGTCAGGTGCCGGTGCGCTGGTCGATTCGTCAGGGACGCGTGATCGCCACGACGCAGCTGGCGCAGACGTGGATCCAGATGGATATCGGAGGAGAAGAGGTAAGTTTTGCCAGAAACAGCCCCTCTGCCGAGCGCAAAGGGGCGTAGGGGTTAGTGAGACGCTGCTGCCGCGTTGTGCTGGCGGTGGCGGGTCACGAAGCCCAGAATGAAGCACATGATGAATACCACGGCATACAGACCGTTCGCGGTGTGCAGCGCCGCCAGCGGGCCGCTGTGGGCGACGATCGGGCCGGTGACCACGAAGGTCAGCATGGTGCCGATGGTGCCGCAGGTCAGGACGAAGTTAACCAGCTTCGGCGAGGCCACTTTGGTCTGCAGGGAGCCCAGGGTGATGATCGAGGTATAAATGGCGCTGGAGAAGAAGCCCAGGGTCAGAATGAACCACGGCATATGCTCCGGGGAACCGTTGATGAACAGGTACATCAGCACGGTCGCCAGCCCCGCCAGCACGGTCAGAATGCGCTGCAGGTCGAAGAAGCGCAGGATGAAGCTAAACGCCCACATGCCGAACATGTAAGACATCCAGAAATCGCTCACCAGTTTACCCGCGTCGTTCAGGCTCATGCCCAGCCCTTTGGCGTACTCCGGTACCCAGGAGATAAAGCCCAGCTGGCCTAGGATGTAGCACAGCGCGGCAACGGAGAGGAACAGCACGCCAATGCCCCACTTTTCCTTCGCAACGGGCTCTGCCGTGGTTTGTGCTTTCTTGCCCAGCACCGGGAAGTCGCAGCCGAAGGTCAGAATAAAGATCGCCACGTAGACCAGGCCGATGCAGGCATAGACCCAGTACCACTCAATGCTGCGCGCCAGCAGAACCGCCGCGAGCATCGGAAAAATCATTCCGGCCATGCTGAAGAAGGAGTCGGTAAACAGCAGACGCGCGCCGCGCTGGCGGCCTTCATACATATGGGTAATCAGGAACGTACCGATCGACATGGTGATCCCGCTGACCAGACCCAGCACGAACATGGCGGCGGAGAACAGGGCGATGCTGTGGCTCAGCATCAGGCCCGCCACGGCGGCAACCATCAGCACAAAGCCAAAGCGTAGCTGGGTTTTCAGCGGGACGATTTCCATTAGCCAGGCATTCAGGAAGATAGAGATCAGGATCCCCGCGTTGAGGAAGGTAAAGGTGTTACTCATGCTGGAAACGGGCAGCTGGAAGTAGTCTGCGATATTCCCCATCACCATCCCGGTGACGATCACCAACGCGCCGGTCAGGGCGTAGGAGAAGAAGCTGATCCATGTGAGCTTGATGCGATTGCTGTTAGTCATGTCTGGCCTGTTCAGAAAAAGAAAAACGCCCGGGGGGCGCTGAGAGCGGGCAGATTTTAGTCGCTAAAGTGATCTATTCCTATCTTTTAAGGGCAATGAGTACGTCATTGCAGGTTTTAGTGTGATCTAAATCACATTATTTGACGGCGTAACCAATCGTTTGCGCGGTAATAATTGTTTCAATTTCGTAAAATTAGGTAAAAGGCTGGTCTCCGTTCATACTGCTCTTTAGAATCAAGCCATTCGCTTTTTATACTGCGCTTTGTTAAGGAATTCTCATGCTCAAATCAACACTGGCGGCTGTCGCAGCTGTGTTTGCTCTTTCTGCCGTTTCCCCTGCTGCGCTGGCAGCCAAAGGGGACCCTCACGTTCTGCTGACCACCTCTGCCGGGAATATTGAGCTGGAACTGAATAGCCAGAAAGCCCCTGTTTCCGTGAAAAACTTCCTCGACTATGTGAACAGTGGTTTCTATAACAACACCACTTTCCACCGCGTGATCCCAGGCTTTATGGTGCAGGGCGGCGGCTTCAACGAGCAAATGCAGCAGAAGCAGCCGAACCCGCCAATCAAAAACGAAGCGGACAACGGCCTGCTGAACAAACGCGGCACCATCTCCATGGCGCGTACCGCAGACAAAGACAGCGCGACCAGCCAGTTCTTCCTGAACGTGGCGGATAACGCCTTCCTCGACCACGGTCAGCGCGACTTTGGCTATGCCGTTTTCGGTAAGATTGTGAAAGGCATGGACGTGGCCGATAAGATTTCTCAGGTGCCTACTCACGACGTCGGTCCGTACCAGAATGTGCCGTCAAAACCGGTGGTTATCCTCTCCGCAAAAGTTCTGCCGTAATTCTTCTGAACGCGGGCTTCTTCTGCCCGCGTTATATGACCCTCCCTGCGAAAGCGCGTTTTGCTGCTTATACTTGTGGCAAACGGACTATTCAGGGAGGCGTTAAGTGAAAAAGCTCACCGACAAGCAAAAATCCCGTCTCTGGGAACAGCAGCGTAACGTCAATTTACAGGCCAGTTGTCTCCTTGAAAAAGGTAATGGTCCCTCAGAGCCCCATATTGAGACGCTGGAGCTTGGGCCTTCCGCGCCCGGGTTG
Organism: Enterobacter cloacae complex sp. ESBL7; assembly: GCF_041679625.1. NCBI lineage: Bacteria > Pseudomonadati > Pseudomonadota > Gammaproteobacteria > Enterobacterales > Enterobacteriaceae > Enterobacter > Enterobacter cloacae complex sp. ESBL7. The sequence continues at coordinate 47,396 of NZ_JBGORN010000005.1, read as the reverse complement.
CCCCATCTGTGCCTCATTCATCGTCATCTGTACCGCAGCGAGATGAAGCGGGCAGGCGAGTTACGTACCGACGATATTTTTAAGGGTGACATTCCTTTCTGCCATTTCGAATACATCGAGAAGATGGGCAACGAGCTAATGGCGGCGCTGGAAAGCGAAAAGTATCTCGTGGGTCTTGAGAAAGCGGCGTTTGTTGACCGGGTTAGCCACTATTACTGCGAAATCAACATGCTGCATCCATTTATGCGCGGCAACGGTATTGCCCAACGCGTTTTCTTCGAGCAGCTGGCGCTCCACGCAGGCTACGCATTGGACTGGCGCGATATCGATCCCGACCAGTGGGTGACGGCTAACCGAAGCGGCGCAACGGGAGATTTAACCGCGCTCAACGCTATCTTTGCCAAAGTAGTGAGCGAAGCGCGGGAATCTGAGTAGAATAGGGCGGCATTTTTTTCGGGAGCCGCCATGATTCTGCTGATTGATAACTACGATTCCTTCACCTGGAACCTTTACCAGTATTTTTGTGAACTGGGTGCAGAGGTGGTTGTCCGCCGTAACGACGAGATCGGACTGGCCGATATCGGGATGCTGGCTCCGCAGAAAATCGTGATTTCTCCGGGGCCGTGTACGCCGTCAGAATCGGGTATTTCTCTGGATGTTATCCAGCACTATGCCGGCAAGCTGCCGATCCTGGGCGTTTGTCTGGGCCATCAGGCGATTGCTCAGGCGTTTGGTGCCACCATCGTGCGCGCCGCGAAAGTGATGCACGGTAAAACCTCTCCGGTCACCCACGCCGGCACCGGGGTATTCACGGGGCTCAATAACCCGTTAACCGTGACGCGCTACCATTCCCTGGTGATTGACCCGTCGACCCTGCCCGACTGCTTTGAGGTGACCGCCTGGAGCGATACGCAGGAGATCATGGGGATTCGCCACCGCGAATGGGACCTCGAAGGCGTGCAGTTCCACCCGGAAAGCATCCTCAGCGAGCAGGGGCACGCGCTGCTGGCAAATTTCCTCAATCGCTGAATATCTGTTGCCTTGCTGTGATTTTTTATGCATATTTTGTGATTATATTTTCACAATCACTGTGACATAAAAATGGATGGTCATGACATGGCAACTGAACAACCAGCAATTACCCGCGCGACATTTGATGAAGTGATCCTGCCGATTTATGCACCGGCTGAGTTTATCCCGGTGAAGGGAAAAGGCAGCCGCGTCTGGGATCAGCAGGGGAAAGAGTATGTGGATTTCGCGGGCGGTATTGCGGTCACGGCGCTGGGTCATTGCCATCCCGCGCTGGTTGAGGCGCTGAAAACCCAGGGCGAAACCCTGTGGCATACCAGCAATGTGTTCACCAACGAACCGGCGCTGCGCCTGGGCCGCAAGATCATCGATGCGACCTTTGCCGAGCGCGTGCTGTTTATGAACTCCGGCACTGAAGCCAACGAAACTGCGTTTAAGCTGGCGCGCTACTACGCGACAACGCGCCACAGCCCGTACAAAACCAAAATCATCGCCTTCCACAATGCCTTCCACGGACGCTCCTTCTTTACCGTCTCCGTTGGCGGCCAGCCGAAGTATTCCGACGGGTTTGGCCCGAAACCGGCCGACATTGTCCACGTGCCGTTTAACGATCTGCACGCGGTGAAAGCGGTCATGGACGACCATACCTGCGCCGTTGTTGTCGAGCCGATCCAGGGGGAAGGCGGCGTGACGGCGGCAACTCCGGAATTCCTGAAAGGGCTGCGCGCGCTGTGCGACGAGCATCAGGCGCTGCTGGTCTTTGATGAAGTGCAGTGCGGGATGGGGCGTACCGGCGATCTGTTCGCTTATATGCATTACGGCGTGACGCCGGACATCCTGACCAGCGCCAAAGCGCTCGGCGGCGGTTTCCCGGTGAGTGCGGTACTGACGACGCAGGAGATCGCCTCCGCGTTCCACGTCGGTTCTCACGGTTCCACCTACGGCGGTAACCCGCTGGCGAGTGCCGTGGCGGGTGCCGCATTCGACATTATCAACACGCCGGAGGTGTTGAACGCCGTGAGCGCGAAGCGCGAGCTGTTCGTAAAACACCTGCAAAAGATTGATGAACAGTACGACGTGTTCAGCGAAATCCGTGGGATGGGGCTGTTGATTGGCGCCGAGCTGAAGCCGCAGTACAAAGGCCGGGCGCGTGATTTCCTGCACGCCGCCGCCCACGAAGGGGTGATGGTGCTCAATGCCGGGCCGGACGTGATGCGCTTTGCGCCGTCGCTGGTGGTAGAAGACAAAGACATCGAAGAGGGGTTAACCCGCTTTGCCACGGCGGTCGCGAAGATCGTTAAAGGCTAATACTCGGTTCGCTTTAACCGGCGCGTTAACCAAATCCCGTGATGCGGACGCTGACGCCATGCCACCGACGAAATGGTGTGCATGGTGTTCAGATGCCCCAGAACGCGCTGCAAGTGCTGCTCCAGCGTACTCATTGGCCCGTGGGTTAACGTCTCCGGCGCTTCCAGAATATTTGAGTCGCCCGACTCGCCCGGCGCGTCATACTCCAGACGCTGCTGGCACCTCTGCAACGCAATTTCACACGACTGCAAATAGCGCTGCGCCAGATCCGGCGTTAGCATCGTGTGCTCGCGCGCCAGCGTGGTCATGGCGTTAATATGCTCGACGATAAACTGGCTGTGCGTCACCCAGAGCTTCATGTCTGCCAGATAGTGCGAGTTAAAGCCCGGCTCCTGCATCGCCTGGTTGAGCGAGTTAAACAGGGCGTTGTGCGCCTGGTTGACCTTCATCCGCTGATAGGCCAGCGGGGAGGGCTGCGGGTCGTCGCTCAGGATCAGGCGAATAGCCTGTTGGTCGGCTTCCAGCGCGTCGTGGGCGTTCTGCCTCAGCAGCCCGCTCTGCCACTGCGGCCACAGCCAGACCATGCCGCCAAAGGCAATCAGGCAGCCGATCAGGGTATCAATCAGCCTGGCGACAATAAACTGTTCGCCATTGAGCGTGAGCAACTGCAGCGTATATACCGCCGTCACCGTAAAGCCCACCATCGCCCAGCCGTAGTTTTTGCGGATAATCAGATAGCTCACCAGCGTAATCGCCAGCATCCCTGCCAGGGTATAGCCTTCCGGCACGTGGAAGTGCAGCGTCACGCCCGCAATGATCAGCCCGGCCATCGTTCCGCCAGCCCGATGCAGAATACGCACCCGCGTGGCGCCGTAGCCGTTCTGGGTGACAAACAGCACGGTCATTAAGATCCAGTACGGTTTCGGCAGGTGCAGCGCCATGCCCATCAGACTGGCGGTACTGAGCATCACGCTGATCCTTGCGGCGTTGCGCAGAGCGGACGATTTAAGAGAAAGATAGCTTTTGAGCGCGGGCAATAGCGGAAGCCGTTTTTGCTTATCCGCCATCAGGTCGCGGGGATACAGCGGGCGCTGCGTGCGTAACACGCGGGCGATGCGGCTGAAGTGCCAGGCGGCAAACTGGCCGACCGGGTTATCGGGATGCTGACGGGCGATTTTCTCCAGCGCGCCGAGCTGTTTTTCCATGTTAAAGCGCGTCGGGTAGCGGTGATAGAGAATATCATCGGCCAGCACGCGCAGACGTGCCGAGACGGTCTGCGCGTTCCAGCGGATCACCGCTTCGGCGTGGCTGCGTTCGACCAGCTTTTGCACCTCCTGCGGGTGGTGAAGGCTTACGGAGATGTGCTCCTGCAGATCCAGCCCGACCTGGAAGGTGCGCAGCAGCCGTTTGTACTCGTGGTTCTTGTTGGCGGCGAGCATATGCAGCTGCTGATAGCACTGGCTTATGAGATCCACCACCTTCTGCTGGCGCGTCAGCAGCGGCGGTAAGGATTTTTCCGGGTCGGTATGCTGGGTGAGCAGGGTGTATTTGGCTTCGCAGTAATCCGCAAGCTGCACATAGAGCAGGCTCAGGGATTCACGCAGCGGCTGTTCGCGCCACAGCCAGAACCAAAACCAGTTAAACAGCCCGTACCATAATGTCCCCAGGGCGTAGATCAGCAGCGGCTCCCACACCGGCATGTTCCCGGCGAGGCTCAGCGTGAAAATGGCCGCAATCAGCGAAGCGGGAAGCAGGCGGGCGTGCAGCGAACTGATTTCCGCCGTGACGCCAAGGGTCATCGCCAGTACGGTCAGGATCAGCGGCAGCGGGATATCCCGGGCAAGCAGAAGCTGCACGGCGAGGCTACAGCCCGCAAACAGGCAGCCACCAACGATCAGGCGTTTGAAAAAGCGCTTATGCGGCGTGTCCAGACCGGCAATGTTGCAGCAGGCGGGCACGAGGGAAAACAGGAGGCCTTGTTGAAGATGTCCGAGGATCAGGCCTATGGCCACAGGAAGACACAACACCAGCGTTTGTCGCAGTGCGTAGTTAACTTCCGGGTGATAGATCAGCCTGCGCCACATGGGGAGTAGAGACAAAAACGGCGTGACACCTTGCGATGGCACGCCGTTTAAGCGGAATTAACGCGTTCCGTAGACCACGATGGTTTTACCGTGGGCGGAGATCAGGTTTTGATCTTCCAGCATTTTCAGGATACGGCCCACTGTTTCACGGGAGCAACCGACGATCTGACCAATTTCCTGACGGGTAATTTTAATTTGCATGCCGTCCGGGTGGGTCATAGCGTCTGGCTGTTTCGCCAGGTTCAGCAGGGTTTGTGCGATGCGGCCGGTAACGTCCAGGAAGGCGAGGTTACCCACTTTCTCTGACGTGACCTGCAGACGGCGCGCCATCTGGGAAGAAAGACGCATCAGGATGTCAGGGTTAACCTGAATCAGCTGACGGAACTTCTTGTAAGAAATTTCAGCCACTTCACATGCTGTCTTTGCTCGAACCCAGGCGCTACGTTCCTGGCCCTCTTCAAACAGGCCCAGTTCACCGATGAAATCGCCCTGGTTCAGATAAGAAAGGATCATCTCTTTCCCTTCTTCATCTTTGATCAGCACTGCCACCGAGCCTTTAACGATGTAATACAACGTTTCCGCTTTTTCACCCTGGTGAATCAGCGTGCTCTTCGATGGGTACTTATGAATGTGGCAATGAGACAAGAACCATTCGAGAGTCGGGTCTGTTTGCGGTTTGCCAAGCACCATGCGCTGTTATCCTCTGTTATAAGCTGTCACCAGAGTCATCAGATGCATCCGGACTCTGGGGTTGCAATCGAATTCTTACCCATACCCTGGGAAGTCGGCTACCGTAACGTTTCGCAGCCAGTAAAGTTTGATGTCCTCTGCATACACGTGTAACGTCAATGTATTACTGTAGCATCCTGAGTGTTTTAGCATAGCTTTCGCCGCGTGTCTCCTGGTGTCTCGCTTCAGCATGATGCAGGTCGCCTTCCATTGCGATAAATGTAACGCACACGTAATCTGTCACCAAAAATGCAACGTTGGAGTTAATGAATATGCAAGCGCGCGTGAAATGGGTTGAAGGTTTAACGTTCCTGGGCGAGTCCGCGTCAGGACACCAGATTTTGATGGACGGTAACTCCGGCGATAAAGCACCCAGCCCAATGGAAATGGTGCTGATGGCGGCAGGCGGATGCAGCGCAATTGACGTGGTGTCGATTCTGCAAAAAGGTCGTCATGACGTGACGGATTGTGAGGTTAAACTCACGTCAGAACGTCGCGAAGAGGCGCCACGCCTGTTCACCCATATTAACCTGCACTTTGTGGTCACCGGTAAAGAGCTGAAAGACGCGGCGGTCTCGCGTGCGGTGGACCTGTCTGCGGAGAAGTACTGCTCGGTGGCGTTAATGCTGGAGAAAGCGGTAAAAATCACGCATTCGTATGAAGTGATCGAGGCGTGATTGATGGGGCATCGTGCGTGTTGATGCCCTCACCCTAACCCTCTCCCACAGGGAGAGGGAACATGCTCACGCGATCTGCTTCCCTTCCATCAGTCGCTCCACCAGCGGCGTCATGATGAGCTCCATCGCCAGCCCCATTTTTCCGCCCGGCACGACTAACGTATTCATGTGCGAAATAAACGAGCCCTGCAGCATTGCCAGCAGCCAGGGGTAATCAATACCTTCGAGATTGCGGAAATGGATCACCACAAAGCTCTCATCCAGCGACGGGATGCTTTTAGCGGCAAACGGGTTCGAGGTATCCACCGTCGGCACGCGCTGGAAGTTGATATGGGTGCGGGAGAACTGCGGCGTCAGGAAGTTAATGTAATCCTCCATGGAGCGCACCACGGAGTCCATCACCGCCTCTCGCGAATGGCCGCGCTCGCTCATGTCGCGCGTCAGCTTCTGGATCCACTCCAGGTTAACGATAGGGACCACGCCGACCAGCAGATCCACATGGCGCGCCACGTCGTGTTGAGGCGTGACCACACCGCCGTGCAATCCTTCGTAAAACAGGACGTCGGTGGGTTCCGGCAGCGGCTGCCACGGGGTAAAGGTTCCCGGCACCTGATTCCAGGGTACGGCTTCATCATAGGTGTGCAGATACTTGCGGGACTGCCCTTTGCCGCTCTTACCGTACTCTATAAAGGTTTGTTCCAGCAGGCCGAAGTCATTGGCCTCCGGGCCGAAGTAGCTGATGTGTTTACCCGAATCGCGCGCCTTACGAATGGCCATGTCCATCTCCGGACGCGTGTAGCGGTGAAAGCTGTCGCCTTCGACCTCCGCCGCACGGAGATTCAGCTGGGCGAAAATCTTGCGAAATGCGAGGCTGGTGGTGGTGGTTCCCGCACCACTCGACCCCGTAACGGCAATAACCGGATGTCTGGCAGACATAGCAACTCCCTGACTGAAAAGGGTGGAAGATCAGCCGTGAAACGCGTTGCGGGGCATGATATTGACCGTCTCATGCAGTTCTGACCACACCAGCACCACGTCGCCGCTTTTCAGCTGGCGCTTAACATCGTTGACCTTTTGCTCAAGCGAGCGTTCCTGTTCACCATAATCGGTGCCTTCGCGTAATACAAAGCTTTCAATCAGATTATCGAGCGTTTCGGGAGCCAGATCCTGCCAGGGAATAATCATTTTGCACCGTCCAGATAAGGGGTCAGCCAGTCAGGAATACGCGCCTCAAGCCACATTTTCGGGCGGCGCAGCGTGCCGCCGATAAACCCGACGTGGCCGCCGTGCTCGGTCAACTGATAGTGAACGTTGTCGGGCAGGAATTCCTGAGCGGGGATCGAGTGATGATCCATAAACGGGTCATCTTTGGCATGAATAATCAGCGTCGGCTGCGTGATCTTGCTGAGCAGCGGCATGGCGCTGCACTGACGATAATAGTCAATCGCGTCGGCGAAGCCGTGGATTTTCGCGGTGATCAGGTCGTCGAACTCGCGGATACGACGCACCTTTTTCAGCTGGCGCAGGCTTACCGGCAGGGTATCCGGGTAGGCCTTCAGCTTACGCGCCGCGTTGGCCTTCAGCAGGTTGAGCAGGTAGCGCTGGTAGACGCGGGAAAAGCCTTTATCCATGTGGTAGCTGCACTGCTCGAGCATAAACGGCGCGGAGACAATGACGGCGGCATCCAGCGGTACGCTTTCACCCTCTTTGGCCAGCAGACAGGCCAGCATATTCCCGCCCAGCGAGTAGCCCACGGCGGCCGTTGGCACGGTGCCATAATTTTCCCGCAGCCAGTGTAAAAACCACGTCCCGTCTTCGGTTTCACCCGAGTGATAAATGCGTTTCTGACGATTCGGTTCACCGCTGCAGCCGCGAAAATGCATCACCACGCCGAGCCAGCCGCGCGCTTTTGCCGCCTCAATTAGCCCATGCGCATACGGGCTGTGCAGGCTGCCTTCCAGACCGTGGAAAACCACCAGACGCGGCTTATGGCGAGCCTGTTCAGGCGCTTCGCTCCAGGCGAGATCCAGAAAATCACCGTCTGGCAGGTCAAGCCGTTGCCAGTGCGGGGTGAACTGAACCTTGCGGCGGATCAGTCGCGGCAGCATGGTCTGCAAATGCGGATTGGCCACGCCGCGCATAGGCACGAACTCAGTGCTGTCTTCGGCCGCAATGTCGAAGTCTGATGGAATGATTTGGGTCATAAGCGCGATGCTGATTCTTGTCGGAAATTTACGATACTTTCCGAATTGTACCCCGTTTAAGCTGGATTTCCGAACCCGGTACGGATTCTGCTCTTCAAACGGGGTAAATAAGTCAGTCAGCCTGCAGCATCGCTTCCAGCTGTTCCTGCGCGTCGAGCCACGCCATCTCGCACTCTTCGAGACTGGATTTGGTCTTCGCCTGGGTTTGCAGGCAGTCGGTCAGCTCAGCCTTGCGGCTCTGGTCATACAGGCCGCTATCACCAAGCTTCTCTTCAACGATAGCCAGCGTGGCGTTGAGTTTTTCCATCTCTTTTTCGAGACGGGTAATCTCTTTACGCAGGGGCTGCGTCTGGGTGCGCAGCTCCGCCTCACGGCGCTTCTGATCTTTACGCGCCTGCGCGCTGTTGGCGTTGTCTTTCGCTGACTCTTCAGGCTGGTTTTCCTGCTTCTGCACGTCCGTCAGCCACTGCTGGTAGTCTTCCAGATCGCCGTCGAACGGTTCGACTTTGCCGCCGTGCACTAAATAGAGATCGTCCGTGGTGGAGCGGATCAGGTGACGGTCGTGCGAAACCACCACCAGCGCGCCTTCGAACTCAATCAGCGCTTCGGTCAGCGCCTGACGCATGTCGAGATCCAGGTGGTTGGTCGGTTCATCGAGCAGCAGCAGGTTCGGGCGCTGCCAGACGATCAGCGCCAGCACCAGACGGGCCTTTTCGCCGCCGGAGAAGCGCTCGGTGTTTTCAGTCACCTTATCGCCCTGGAAGCCAAAGCCGCCGAGATAGTCGCGCAGCTTCTGCTCCATCTCCTGCGGCGCAAGACGCGCGAGGTGCTGAATCGGCGATTCATCCGCGCGTAAAAATTCCAGCTGATGCTGGGCGAAGTAACCCAGCTTGATACCCTTCGCCAGACCAATTTCACCGCTGACCGGGTTAAGCTCGCCCGCCAGCAGTTTGATCAGCGTCGATTTACCGGCGCCGTTACGCCCCAGCAGGCCAATGCGGGAACCCGGCACCAGGTTGAGCTTGATGGAGTCGAGAATAATGCGGTCGGCATAGCCAGCGCTGACTTTTTCCATTTTCAGCAGCGGGTTAGGCAGGCTTTCCGGCTCGCGGAAGCTGAAGTGGAACGGGTTATCCACGTGCGCCGGGGCAATCATCTCCATACGTTCCAGCATCTTGATGCGGCTCTGGGCCTGCTTGGCTTTTGAGGCTTTGGCCTTAAAGCGATCCACAAAGCTCTGCAGATGCGCCACGCGCTGCTGCTGGCTTTCATACATGGACTGCTGCTGGGCGAGACGCGTCGCGCGCTGGCGCTCGAAGGAGCTGTAGTTGCCGGTGTACTCGAACATCGTTTGCTGTTCGATATGAATAATTTTATCCACCACAGGGTCAAGGAAGTCGCGGTCGTGGGAGATCAGAATCAGAGTGCCCTGATAGCTCTTGAGCCACTTCTCCAGCCAAATAACCGCATCGAGATCGAGGTGGTTGGTCGGTTCGTCGAGCAACAGCAGGTCAGAGCGGCAGATCAGCGCCTGCGCCAGGTTGAGGCGCATACGCCAGCCGCCGGAGAAGTCGCTGACCGGGCGTTCCAGCTGTTCGTTGCTGAAGCCCAGGCCGTGCAGCAGGCTGGAGGCGCGGGAGCGAATGGTCCACGCGTCGATGGCGTCCAGCTTGCCGTGAACGGTGGCGATGGCGTGACCGTCGTTGCGCTCGTTAGCAGAATGAAGTTCCGCTTCGAGCTTGCGGTATTCACGGTCGCCGTCGATAACATAGTCGAGCGCCGGTTCACTCAGCGCCGGCGTCTCCTGGTTTACCCAGGCGAGCTGCCAGTTCCCCGGGAAGGTAAAGTTACCGCCATCCGCGCTAATCTCGTTTTTCAGCAGCGCCAGCAGGGTGGATTTACCGCAGCCGTTTTTGCCGACCAGACCCACTTTTTGGCCCGGGTTGATGGTAGCAGTGGCGTTATCCAGCAGGACGCGCACGCCGCGACGAATTTGTAACGAGGAGAAAACAATCATAGAAGCGCCGTATGTTCCGACTATGTTAATTTGTCATTATGATAATGTAAGGTGTGGGCCATTTTCCGCACCGGGCCGCCATGGTAGCCCAAAACAGCGACGATACACAAAAACAGAAACAAGACCGGGAGGGGAATGATGTCTCAGACAGCAAAAGTGCTGCTGCTGTATGCCCATCCGGAATCTCAGGACTCGGTGGCAAACCGGGTGCTGCTTAAGCCGGCCACACAGCTTAGTAACGTAACGGTGCACGATCTCTACGCGCACTATCCTGATTTCTTTATTGATATCCCTTACGAGCAGGAGCTGCTGCGTCAGCATGACGTGATTGTGTTCCAGCATCCGCTTTATACCTATAGCTGTCCGGCGCTGCTGAAAGAGTGGCTGGACCGCGTGCTGAGCCGGGGCTTCTCCAGCGGGGTGGGGGGCAACCAGCTGGCGGGAAAGTACTGGCGTAGCGTGATTACGACCGGTGAACCCGAAAGCGCTTACCGTCACGACGGGCTGAACCGCTATCCGATGAGCGATATCCTCAGGCCATTCGAGCTGACGGCGGCGATGTGCCGTATGCACTGGATGAGCCCGATTATTGTCTACTGGGCGCGGCGTCAGGATCCGAAAGAGCTGGCAAGCCACGCCAGAGCCTACGGTGAATGGCTGGCGTCACCTATTCCGGCAGGAGGTCGTTAATGGAAGGATCGAATTTACTCCTCGCCGGGGTGCTGTTTTTATTTGCGGCCGTCGTCGCGGTGCCGCTTGCTGCACGCATTGGTATCGGTGCGGTGCTGGGGTATCTGCTGGCGGGGATCGCGATTGGCCCTTGGGGGCTGGGATTCATCAGCGATGTCGATGAGATCCTCCATTTCTCCGAGCTGGGCGTGGTGTTCCTGATGTTCATCATCGGCCTGGAGCTGAATCCTTCGAAATTGTGGCAGCTCCGACGCTCTATCTTTGGCGTGGGCGCCGCGCAGTTGTTGTTCAGCGCCGCGATCCTGGGTGGCCTGTTAATGCTGACAAACTTTTCATGGCAGGCGGCGGTGATTGGCGGGATAGGCCTTGCGATGTCGTCGACGGCGATGGCGCTGCAGCTGATGCGCGACAAAGGGATGAATCGCAACGAAGCCGGTCAGCTGGGCTTTTCGGTGCTGCTGTTCCAGGATTTGGCGGTGATCCCGGCGCTGGCGCTGGTGCCGCTGCTGGCGGGGTCCGGGGACGATCACTTCGACTGGGCTAAAATTGCCATGAAGGTGCTGGCCTTCGCGGGCATGCTGATTGGCGGTCGTTTCCTGTTACGTCCCGTGTTCCGCTTTATTGCCGCGTCGGGCGTTCGCGAGGTGTTTACCGCCGCGACGCTGCTGCTGGTGCTGGGATCGGCGTTGTTTATGGACGCGCTGGGGCTGTCGATGGCGCTCGGGACCTTTATCGCCGGGGTGCTGCTGGCGGAGAGCGAGTATCGGCACGAGCTGGAAATTGCCATCGATCCCTTCAAAGGGCTGCTGTTAGGCCTGTTCTTTATTTCTGTGGGGATGGCGCTCAACCTCGGTGTGCTCTATACCCATCTGCTGTGGGTGGTCGTGAGCGTCGCTATCCTGGTGGCGGTGAAGATGCTGGTACTGTACGTCATGGCGCGTATCTACGGGCTGCGCAGTTCGGAACGCATGCAGTTTGCCAGCGTGTTAAGCCAGGGAGGCGAGTTCGCGTTTGTGCTGTTCTCGACCGCATCCTCCCAGAAGCTGTTTAAAGACGATCAGATGGCGCTTTTGCTGGTGACGGTCACGCTGTCTATGATGACCACGCCGCTGCTGATGAAGCTGGTGGATAAACTGCTGTCGCGCCGCCTGAACCCAAATGACGATGAAGACGAAGCGCCGTGGGTGGAAGACGATAAGCCGCAGGTGATTGTGGTGGGCTTTGGCCGTTTTGGACAGGTGATTGGACGCCTGCTGATGGCGAACAAAATGCGCATTACGGTACTGGAGCGGGATATCAGCGCGGTCAACCTGATGCGTAAATATGGCTACAAGGTTTACTACGGCGATGCGACCCAGCTCGAGCTGCTGCGCTCGGCGGGGGCGGAAGCGGCAGAGTCCATCGTGATTACCTGTAACGATCCGGAAGACACGATGAAGCTGGTGGATCTGTGCCAGCAGCATTTCCCGCATCTGCATATTCTGGCGCGTGCGCGGGGACGTGTTGAAGCTCACGAATTGTTGCAGGCGGGTGTGAAACACTTCTCCCGTGAGACGTTCTCCAGTGCGCTGGAGCTGGGCCGTAAGGCGCTGATCTCGCTCGGCATGCATCCGCATCAGGCGCAGCGCGCCCAGATGCACTTCCGCCGGCTGGATATGCGGATGCTGCGCGAGCTGATGCCGGTACATACCGATACGGCGCAGATCTCCCGCGTGCGGGAAGCGCGTCGCGAGCTGGAGGAGATCTTCCAGCGAGAGATGCAACAGGAACGACGCCAGCTTGATGGCTGGGATGAATTTGAATAAAGGGTAACGAAAGATGGCTGTACGTAAACGCTTTATCGCGGGTGCAAAATGCCCGACCTGTCAGGCGCAAGATACCCTGGCGATGTGGCGGGAAAATAATGTTGATGTTGTTGAGTGTGTTAAGTGCGGTCACCAGATGCGTGAGGCCGATAAAGAGGCCCGCGATCACGTTCGCAAAGAAGAGCAAGTTATCGGGATTTTTCATCCGGACTAGCGATATGCCCTGAGTTTTTTTAAGCTAAAGGGTACACGGGTGCAGATTTCCGCTACAATCTGCGCCAGCAATTTTCCCACGCTCAGGAGATATCATGAAAGTAGCAAAAGACCTGGTGGTCAGCCTGGCCTATCAGGTACGTACAGAAGACGGTGTGTTGGTTGATGAGTCTCCGGTGAGTGCGCCGCTTGACTACCTGCATGGTCACGGTTCCCTGATTTCCGGCCTGGAAAACGCGCTGGAAGGTCATGAAGTTGGCGACAAATTTGACGTTGCTGTAGGCGCGAACGACGCTTACGGTCAGTATGACGACAACCTGGTTCAGCGCGTTCCTAAAGACGTGTTCATGGGCGTTGACGAACTGCAGGTTGGCATGCGCTTCCTGGCTGAAACTGACCAGGGTCCGGTTCCTGTTGAAATCACCGAAGTGGAAGATGACCACGTCGTGGTTGACGGCAACCACATGCTGGCTGGCCAGAACCTGAAGTTCAACGTAGAAGTTGTTGCGATCCGTGAAGCGACCGAAGAAGAGCTGGCTCATGGCCACGTTCACGGTGCACATGGTCACGACCATGACCACGATCACGGCCACGACGGCTGCTGCGGTGGTCACGGCCACGATCACGACCATGGTCATGATCATGGTAAAGGTGGTTGCGGTAACGGCGGCTGCGGTTGCCACTAATTCCGTCATGCGGAAAATAAAAAAGCGGGATAATAATCCCGCTTTTTTTACGCCTCAATAATGAGGAGGTGGCGTCTCTTCTGACTGAGAGGCAATGTTTGACGGCTGTGTAGCCTTCAGCTTTTCCGTCAGCAGGCGCATATGATCCCGCAGTTTTGCCATTTCGAGCTCATGTGCGGTCACGGTCTGGTTTAGCTCTTCGATGGTGATGTCCTGAAAAGCCAGGCGGCTTTCCAGCTCAGCCATTCTCGCTTCTATTGCTGTATCCTTCATCATTCACCTCGTTTATTTCAGATTCGCCATAATGGCCCTGCGGCGGCGCAGTTTAACTGAGTTTATCCTTAAGTACAGTCCGCATCCCCTTGGCAGGAAACTTATTTAAACAAAAATAGTCTGAAAAGTGGCGAGAATTGGAAGTGTCTGTCTGTAGATTTCTTCCGCAACGTTTTATAGTACGTAACTCATTTACGTTTAACGCTGGGGTGAGAGTCCCCAGGCCCTGGAGATATGGATGAAATCACTGTTTAAAGTAACGCTGCTGGCGACGACGATGGCTGTTGCGCTGAACGCGCCGCTGTCATTCGCTGCTGATACTGCTGCGAAGCCTGCTGCCACTGCAGACAGCAAAGCGGCGTTCAAAAATGACGACCAGAAATCCGCCTACGCACTGGGCGCATCTCTGGGTCGCTACATGGAAAACTCTCTGAAAGAACAAGAGAAACTGGGCATCAAACTGGATAAAGCTCAGCTGATCGCGGGCGTTCAGGACGCATTTGCAGATAAGAGCAAGCTGTCTGACCAGGAAATTGAACAGACTCTGCAGGCGTTCGAAGCGCGCGTGAAGGGTGCCGCGCAGACCAAGATGGACGCGGACGCTAAAGACAACGAAGCGAAAGGCAAAGCCTACCGAGATACCTTTGCCAAAGAGAAAGGTGTGAAAACCTCTTCTACCGGCCTGGTGTACAAAGTTGAGAAAGAAGGCACCGGCGATGCGCCTAAAGACAGCGACACCGTTGTTGTGAACTACAAAGGTACGCTGATCGACGGTAAAGAGTTCGATAACTCTTACACCCGCGGTGAGCCGCTCTCCTTCCGTCTGGATGGTGTGATCCCTGGCTGGACTGAAGGCCTGAAAAACATCAAGAAAGGCGGCAAGATCAAGATGGTTATCCCACCGGATCTGGCCTATGGCAAAACCGGCGTTCCGGGTATCCCTGCCAACTCTACGCTGGTCTTTGACGTAGAGCTGCTGGATATCAAACCGGCACCGAAAGCGGATGCGAAAGCAGACGCACCGGCTGACGATAAAGCCGCTGCTGCTAAGAAGTAATGTTGAAAAAAACCGCCGCCTTTCAGGCGGCGGTTTTTTTATTGTGGGGCAGATATAATTAACACTGGAAAGCGCTACGCACGCTGTATTAATTTAGTTGTCCGTGTAGATAATGAGCCTGCCCTGAAAACCTAACGACAGGCTCCTGAAAAGGAGTGTTTTTTTCATGTCCAGGTCGCTTTTAACCAACGAAACCAGTGAACTTGATTTGCTGGATCAACGTCCTTTCGATCAGACCGACTTCGATATTCTGAAATCCTACGAAGCGGTAGTGGACGGGTTAGCGATGCTCATTGGCTCCCACTGCGAAATCGTATTGCACTCCCTGCAAGATCTGAAGTGTTCCGCCATCCGCATTGCGAATGGTGAGCATACTGGCCGTAAAATTGGTTCGCCAATTACCGACCTTGCATTGCGTATGCTGCATGACATGACCGGCGCGGACAGCAGCGTCTCAAAATGCTATTTCACCCGCGCCAAAAGCGGCGTGCTGATGAAATCAGAAACCATCGCGATTCGAAACCGCGAGCATCGTGTTATTGGGCTGCTGTGCATCAACATGAACCTTGATGTGCCATTCTCGCAAATCATGAGCACCTTTATTCCACCAGAAACGCCGGACGTTGGCTCTTCTGTTAACTTTGCCTCCTCCGTTGAAGATCTGGTGACGCAGACGCTTGAGTTTACGATTGAAGAGGTGAATGCCGATCGCAACGTCTCGAACAACGCCAAGAATCGCCAGATCGTGCTTAATCTCTACGAAAAAGGGATTTTTGATATTAAAGACGCCATCAACCAGGTGGCCGATCGTCTGAACATCTCCAAGCACACGGTCTACCTCTATATTCGCCAGTTCAAAAGCGGCGATTTCCAGGGACAAGACAAGTAATGCGTTTTGCGTTAATGGTGACAGGCCCGGCGTACGGCACTCAGCAGGCCAGCAGCGCGCTGCAGTTTGCGCATGCGCTACTGGCGGCCGGACATGAGCTAGCGAGCGTCTTCTTCTATCGGGAAGGGGTGTATAACGCGAATCAGTTTACGTCACCGGCGAGCGACGAATTCGATCTGGTGCGCGCCTGGCAGGCATTAAACGAAAAGCAGGGCGTAGAACTGCACATCTGCGTGGCGGCGGCACTGCGCCGCGGGGTGACCGATGCAACCGAAGCCGCACGTCTTGGTTTATCGGGTTCTAACCTGCAGCCCGGCTTTTCGTTGAGTGGCCTGGGTGCACTGGCACAGGCGGCATTAACCTGCGACAGAGTGGTGCAATTCTGATGAAGCGTGTCGCGTTTGTTTTTTCCTCCGCACCGCACGGCAATGCGTCCGGCAGAGAAG
This sequence comes from Enterobacter cloacae complex sp. ESBL7, assembly GCF_041679625.1. Lineage (NCBI taxonomy): Bacteria > Pseudomonadati > Pseudomonadota > Gammaproteobacteria > Enterobacterales > Enterobacteriaceae > Enterobacter > Enterobacter cloacae complex sp. ESBL7. Next base: position 31,289 of record NZ_JBGORN010000005.1, on the reverse strand, counting down.
GGCTGGATGCGCTGCTCGCGACCTCAGCATTGACCGAAGATATCGGTGTCTTCTTTTTGGGCGACGGCGTATTTCAACTTCTGGCGGGGCAACAGCCTCAGGCCATTCTGGCGCGTGATTACATCGCGACGTTCAAAGTGTTACCGCTTTACGATATCGAAACCTTCTATGTCTGTGCCGACTCCCTGGCTGCGCGCGGCCTAAACGAGGCAACGCCTTTCGTGCTGGATGTGACAGTCTTGTCTTCTGCTGCATTGCGCGAACACCTTTCCCACTACGACACCGTTCTGACTTTCTGAGGCTGACATGCTCCATACTCTGAGCCATTCACCGTGGCAATGTGATATCGACGCGTTACTGAGTATGCTGCGCGAAGGTGATGACCTGCTGCTGATTCAGGATGGTGTGCTTGCCGCACTGGACGGCAGTCGTTTCGTTGAAATCCTCACGAATGCCCCCATAACAGTCTCTGCGCTGAAGGACGATCTGGATGCGCGGGGTCTTTCTGGTCAAATTTCAGCCAAAATTGACGTGGTTGGCTATACTGATTTCGTCAATCTTACTGTGACGCACGCCAGTCAAATGAACTGGTGATTTGAGATCGCTGTATATTTCTTGACACCTTTTCGACGTAGCCCTAAAATTTCGCGTCCTCATATTGTATGAGGTCGTTTTATTACGTGTTTACGAAGCAAAAGCTAAAACCAGGAGCTATTTAATGGCAACAGTTAACCAGCTGGTACGCAAACCACGCGCACGCAAAGTTGCAAAGAGCAACGTGCCTGCGCTGGAAGCCTGCCCGCAGAAACGTGGCGTATGTACTCGTGTATATACCACCACTCCTAAAAAACCAAACTCCGCACTGCGTAAAGTATGCCGTGTGCGTTTGACTAACGGTTTCGAAGTGACTTCCTACATCGGTGGTGAAGGTCACAACCTGCAGGAGCACTCCGTGATCCTGATCCGTGGCGGTCGTGTTAAAGACCTTCCGGGTGTTCGTTACCACACCGTTCGTGGTGCGCTCGACTGCTCAGGTGTTAAAGACCGTAAGCAGGCTCGCTCCAAGTACGGCGTGAAGCGTCCTAAGGCTTAATGGTTCTCCGTTAAGTAAGGCCAAACTGATTTATCTTAATGTCAAACTAAACTCTTTGAGTTTTGGACAATCCTGAATTAACAACGGAGTATTCCCATGCCACGTCGTCGCGTTATTGGTCAGCGTAAAATTCTTCCAGATCCGAAATTCGGATCAGAACTGCTGGCAAAATTTGTAAATATCCTGATGGTAGATGGTAAAAAATCTACTGCAGAAGCAATCGTATACAGCGCGCTTGAGACCCTGGCTCAGCGTTCTGGTAAAAATGAACTGGAAGCTTTCGAAGTCGCTCTCGACAACGTTCGCCCAACCGTAGAAGTTAAGTCCCGCCGCGTTGGTGGTTCTACTTATCAGGTTCCAGTTGAAGTTCGTCCGGTTCGTCGTAATGCTCTGGCAATGCGTTGGATCGTTGAAGCTGCTCGTAAACGCGGTGATAAATCCATGGCTCTGCGTCTGGCGAACGAACTTTCTGATGCTGCAGACAACAAAGGTACTGCAGTTAAGAAACGTGAAGACGTTCACCGTATGGCAGAAGCCAACAAGGCGTTCGCACACTACCGTTGGTAATCCCTTCGGAGTATTAGTCACCAGGCGGGCGCTTCAGAGAAGCCGCCCGCTCTGGGTAACTTAACTGAACGCCTAAAGATATAAACGAGGAATCAAATGGCTCGTACAACACCCATCGCACGCTACCGTAACATCGGTATCAGTGCGCACATCGACGCCGGTAAAACCACTACTACCGAACGTATTCTGTTCTACACCGGTGTAAACCATAAAATCGGTGAAGTTCATGACGGCGCAGCCACCATGGACTGGATGGAACAGGAGCAGGAGCGTGGTATCACTATCACCTCCGCAGCGACTACTGCATTCTGGTCAGGTATGGCTAAGCAGTACGAACCGCATCGCGTAAACATCATCGACACCCCAGGGCACGTTGACTTCACCATCGAAGTAGAACGTTCCATGCGTGTTCTTGACGGCGCGGTAATGGTTTATTGCGCAGTTGGTGGTGTTCAGCCACAGTCTGAAACCGTATGGCGTCAGGCGAACAAATATAAAGTTCCACGCATCGCGTTCGTTAACAAAATGGACCGTATGGGTGCTAACTTCCTGAAAGTTGTTGGCCAGATCAAAACCCGTCTGGGCGCGAACCCTGTTCCGCTGCAGCTGGCAATTGGTGCTGAAGAAGGCTTCACCGGCGTTATCGACCTGGTGAAAATGAAAGCCATCAACTGGAACGATGCAGACCAGGGCGTTACCTTCGAATACGAAGATATCCCAGCTGCAATGCAGGACCTGGCTGACGAATGGCACCAGAACCTGATCGAATCCGCTGCTGAAGCTTCTGAAGAGCTGATGGAGAAATACCTGGGTGGTGAAGAACTGACTGAAGAAGAGATCAAAAAAGCTCTGCGTCAGCGCGTTCTGAACAACGAAATCATCCTGGTAACCTGTGGTTCTGCGTTCAAGAACAAAGGTGTTCAGGCGATGCTGGATGCGGTAGTTGACTACCTGCCATCCCCAGTTGACGTTCCTGCGATCAACGGCATCCTGGACGACGGTAAAGATACTCCGGCTGAGCGTCACGCAAGCGACGAAGAGCCATTCTCTGCACTGGCGTTCAAAATTGCTACCGACCCATTCGTGGGTAACCTGACCTTCTTCCGCGTTTACTCTGGTGTGGTTAACTCCGGTGACACCATCCTGAACTCCGTGAAAGCGGCGCGTGAACGTTTTGGCCGTATCGTACAGATGCACGCTAACAAACGTGAAGAGATCAAAGAAGTTCGTGCGGGCGACATCGCTGCAGCTATCGGTCTGAAAGACGTGACCACTGGTGACACCCTGTGTGACCCGGATCACCCGATCATTCTGGAGCGTATGGAATTCCCTGAGCCGGTAATCTCCATCGCAGTTGAACCAAAAACCAAAGCTGACCAGGAAAAAATGGGTCTGGCTCTGGGCCGTCTGGCGAAAGAAGACCCATCATTCCGCGTATGGACTGATGAAGAATCTAACCAGACCATCATCGCTGGTATGGGTGAACTGCACCTGGACATCATCGTTGACCGTATGAAGCGTGAATTCAACGTTGAAGCGAACGTGGGTAAACCTCAGGTTGCTTACCGCGAAGCGATTCGCGCGAAAGTTACCGATGTTGAAGGTAAACACGCTAAGCAGTCTGGTGGTCGCGGTCAGTACGGTCACGTTGTGATCGACATGTACCCACTGGAGCCGGGCTCTAACCCGAAAGGTTACGAGTTCATCAACGACATCAAAGGTGGTGTAATTCCTGGCGAATACATCCCAGCCGTTGATAAAGGCATCCAGGAACAGCTGAAAGCGGGCCCTCTGGCTGGCTATCCGGTTGTTGACATGGGTGTTCGTCTGCACTTCGGTTCTTACCACGACGTTGACTCCTCTGAACTGGCGTTTAAACTGGCTGCGTCTATTGCCTTTAAAGAAGGCTTTAAGAAAGCAAAACCAGTTCTGCTTGAGCCAATCATGAAGGTTGAAGTAGAAACTCCTGAAGAGAACACCGGTGACGTTATCGGTGACTTGAGCCGTCGTCGCGGTATGCTGCGTGGTCAGGAATCCGAAGTAACTGGCGTTAAGATCCACGCTGAAGTTCCGCTGTCTGAAATGTTCGGATATGCAACTCAGCTGCGTTCTCTGACCAAAGGTCGTGCATCATACACCATGGAATTCCTGAAGTATGATGATGCGCCTAACAACGTTGCTCAGGCCGTTATTGAAGCCCGTGGTAAGTAATCCACAGGATTAAAACCTAAGTCCCGTGCTCTCTCCACAGGGGAGAGCACTATAGTAAGGAATATAGCCGTGTCTAAAGAAAAATTTGAACGTACAAAACCGCACGTCAACGTTGGTACTATCGGCCACGTTGACCATGGTAAAACTACCCTGACTGCTGCAATCACTACCGTTCTGGCTAAAACCTACGGTGGTTCTGCTCGTGCATTCGACCAGATCGATAACGCACCAGAAGAAAAAGCACGTGGTATCACCATCAACACTTCCCACGTTGAATATGACACCCCGACTCGCCACTACGCACACGTAGACTGCCCAGGCCACGCCGACTATGTTAAAAACATGATCACCGGTGCTGCGCAGATGGACGGCGCGATCCTGGTTGTTGCTGCGACTGACGGCCCAATGCCTCAGACTCGTGAGCACATCCTGCTGGGTCGTCAGGTAGGCGTTCCTTTCATCATCGTGTTCCTGAACAAATGCGACATGGTTGATGACGAAGAGCTGCTGGAACTGGTAGAGATGGAAGTTCGTGAACTGCTGTCTCAGTACGATTTCCCGGGCGACGATACTCCAATCGTTCGTGGTTCTGCTCTGAAAGCGCTGGAAGGCGAAGCTGAGTGGGAAGCTAAAATCATCGAACTGGCTGGCTTCCTGGATTCTTACATCCCAGAACCAGAGCGTGCGATTGACAAGCCGTTCCTGCTGCCAATCGAAGACGTATTCTCCATCTCCGGTCGTGGTACCGTTGTTACCGGTCGTGTAGAGCGCGGTATCATCAAAGTTGGTGAAGAAGTTGAAATCGTTGGTATCAAAGAGACTGCTAAGTCTACCTGTACTGGCGTTGAAATGTTCCGCAAACTGCTGGACGAAGGCCGTGCTGGTGAGAACGTTGGTGTTCTGCTGCGTGGTATCAAACGTGAAGAAATCGAACGTGGTCAGGTTCTGGCGAAGCCAGGCTCAATCAAGCCACACACCAAGTTCGAATCTGAAGTGTACATCCTGTCCAAAGACGAAGGCGGCCGTCATACTCCGTTCTTCAAAGGCTACCGTCCACAGTTCTACTTCCGTACAACTGACGTGACCGGTACCATCGAACTGCCAGAAGGCGTTGAGATGGTAATGCCAGGCGACAACATCAAGATGGTTGTGACTCTGATCCACCCAATCGCGATGGACGACGGTCTGCGTTTCGCAATCCGTGAAGGCGGCCGTACCGTTGGCGCGGGCGTTGTTGCTAAAGTTCTGGGCTAATTAATTATCCCCGAATAAAAAAGGACGCTTCGGCGTCCTTTTTTGTTTTCTGCCGCTCAGTTACTGTCACAAAATTTCGCATTTTTTGCCTGCTCCCGCCCCGTATTGTGGCGTTTGTGCTATTGTAATCATAACCATTCTCACTTACACTTTGCGCATAATTTGAACGGGAGTCTCTATGTACGTTTGTTTATGTAATGGTGTAAGCGACAAGAAAATACGTCAGGCCGTTCGCCAGTTTCAGCCTCAGTCATTTCAGCAACTACGCAAATTTGTTCCGGTGGGAAATCAATGCGGTAAATGTGTACGTGCTGCGCGAGAGATCATGCAGGACGAATTGATGCAGATCCCGGAATACAAAGAGATCGCGTAAGCGCCCATCTTTTTTTTGACATCCCTGTAGCCCGATCTACGCTTCAATGAGTGGAAGCGGAGGGACTATATAATGAAAGGTGATGTTAAAATCATAAGTTATCTCAATAAATTATTGGGAAATGAGCTTGTCGCAATTAACCAGTACTTTCTTCACGCGAGAATGTTCAAAAACTGGGGGCTTAAACGTCTGAACGACGTTGAGTACCATGAATCGATCGATGAAATGAAGCACGCTGATAAATATATCGAGCGTATTTTATTCCTTGAAGGCATTCCAAACCTGCAGGATCTCGGAAAGCTGGGCATCGGAGAAGATGTCGAAGAGATGCTGCGTTCCGACCTCAGGCTGGAACTTGAAGGTGCCAAAGATCTCCGTGAAGCCATTGCCTATGCCGACAGCGTACATGACTACGTTAGTCGCGATATGATGATCCAGATCCTGGCCGATGAAGAAGGTCATATTGACTGGCTGGAAACGGAGCTGGATCTGATTGCTAAAATCGGTCTGCAGAACTACCTTCAGTCGCAGATTAAAGTGGAAGAGTAACCACCGTCTTCCAGCCTACGCATAAACCCGCTGCTGCCAGAAATGGCCCAAAAGGCAGTGGGTTTTTTAATGCTCCCTTATCGCCGGTGAGTAACGAAAACACAAGAATGCTAAGTAGCGCCATAAGCGCAGCGAGTAACGCCAGTGTAGGCAGCATGCACCAGCCATGCCACGCGCCAAGCGCCGCCAGGTATTTTACATCGCCGTATCCCATCCCTTCACGCCGGCAGATAAACCGATATCCCCAGTAAATAACGGCAAAGCCGACATATCCAGCCATCGCTCCCACCACTGCACTCGGCAGAAAATCAGGTTGGACACAGAGCTGAAAGAGCAGGCCCGCCCATAGCAACGGGCAGAGAAATTTATCAGGAAGCAGTCCGCAGCGAATATCTGCACGTACGAGAAAGGCAGTCAGCGAAAAATAGACCAGCAAAAAGGGGAGGGTGGTTAACATGGAAAAGGCCTCAAAAGGGTTTGAGCGCATCCTCGCTATAATCGACCTGGTCGGCAATCTATAAAAACGACACTTGCGTAGGGGCTCGAGACAAAGCCTTGAGAAGGGATACATTGCGTAAAAAGTTGCGCGCCCATACGCATACTGCGCCTCTGGCGCTTAATTTCTAAACGGCACTTGCGTCTTGTCCAGATTTACGTATAATGCGCGGGCTTGTCGTAATTGACGGCGGGTTCAATCAGAACCAGAGTAGCTCATTTTGTTACTCAACAATGCTCCCAATTGGGGAGCTACGTAAGAACGGTTACACTCTCCCATCAATCGTAATGGGTTTGAGGAGTAATCATTTTCGTTTATAAAATAATTGGAGCTCTGGTCTCATGCAGAACCAAAGAATCCGTATCCGCCTTAAAGCGTTTGATCATCGTCTGATCGATCAATCAACCGCGGAAATCGTCGAGACTGCTAAGCGCACTGGTGCGCAAGTCCGTGGTCCGATCCCGCTGCCGACCCGCAAAGAGCGCTTCACCGTTCTGATCTCTCCGCACGTCAACAAAGACGCGCGTGATCAGTACGAAATCCGCACTCACAAGCGTCTGGTTGACATCGTTGAGCCAACTGAGAAAACCGTTGATGCTCTGATGCGTCTGGATCTGGCTGCCGGTGTAGACGTGCAGATCAGCCTGGGTTAATCAGGTCATCGAGCGATTGAGAGGTTGATACAATGATTGGTTTAGTCGGTAAAAAAGTGGGCATGACCCGCATCTTCACTGAAGATGGCGTTTCAATCCCAGTAACCGTAATCGAAGTTGAAGCAAACCGCGTTACCCAGGTTAAAGATCTGGCTAACGATGGCTACCGCGCTGTTCAGGTGACCACTGGTGCTAAAAAAGCTAACCGTGTAACCAAACCAGAAGCGGGTCACTTCGCTAAAGCTGGCGTAGAAGCTGGCCGTGGTCTGTGGGAATTCCGTCTTGCTGAAGGCGAAGAGTTCACCGTAGGTCAGGACATTAGCGTTGAGCTGTTTGCTGACGTTAAAAAAGTTGACGTAACCGGTACCTCTAAAGGTAAAGGTTTTGCTGGTACCGTTAAGCGCTGGAACTTCCGTACCCAGGACGCTACCCACGGTAACTCCTTGTCTCACCGCGTTCCGGGTTCTATCGGTCAGAACCAGACTCCGGGCAAAGTGTTCAAAGGCAAGAAAATGGCAGGTCAGCTGGGTAACGAACGTGTGACCGTTCAGAGCCTGGACGTAGTACGTGTTGACGCTGAGCGCAACCTGCTGCTGGTTAAAGGTGCAGTTCCGGGTGCAACCGGTAGCGACCTGATCGTTAAACCAGCTGTGAAGGCGTAAGGGGATAGCAATGGAATTAGTATTGAAAGACGCGCAGAGCGCGCTGACTGTTTCCGAAACTACCTTCGGTCGTGATTTCAACGAAGCGCTGGTTCACCAGGTTGTTGTTGCTTATGCAGCTGGTGCTCGTCAGGGTACTCGTGCTCAGAAGACTCGTGCTGAAGTAACTGGTTCTGGCAAAAAGCCATGGCGCCAGAAAGGTACCGGCCGTGCGCGTTCAGGTTCTATCAAGAGCCCGATCTGGCGTTCAGGTGGCGTGACCTTCGCTGCGCGTCCACAGGACCACAGTCAAAAAGTTAACAAAAAGATGTACCGCGGCGCGCTGAAAAGCATCCTGTCCGAACTGGTACGTCAGGATCGTCTGATCGTTGTCGAGAAGTTCTCTGTTGAAGCGCCTAAAACTAAGCTGCTGGCACAGAAACTGAAAGACATGGCTCTGGAAGATGTGCTGATCATCACCGGTGAGCTGGACGAGAACCTGTTCCTGGCCGCACGTAACCTGCACAAGGTTGACGTACGCGATGCGACTGGTATCGACCCGGTTAGCCTGATCGCCTTCGACAAAGTCGTAATGACTGCTGATGCTGTTAAGCAAGTTGAGGAGATGCTGGCATGATTCGTGAAGAACGTCTGCTGAAGGTGCTTCGCGCACCGCACGTTTCTGAAAAAGCGTCTACTGCGATGGAAAAAACAAACACCATCGTTCTCAAAGTTGCTAAAGACGCGACCAAAGCAGAGATCAAAGCTGCTGTGCAGAAACTGTTTGAAGTCGAAGTCGAAGTCGTTAACACCCTGGTAGTTAAAGGGAAAGTTAAACGTCACGGACAGCGTATCGGTCGTCGTAGCGACTGGAAAAAAGCTTACGTCACCCTGAAAGAAGGCCAGAATCTGGACTTCGTTGGCGGCGCTGAGTAAGTCGGAGGAGTAATACAATGGCAGTTGTTAAATGTAAACCGACATCTCCGGGTCGTCGCCACGTAGTTAAAGTGGTTAACCCTGAGCTGCACAAGGGCAAACCTTTTGCTCCGTTGCTGGAAAAAAACAGCAAATCCGGTGGTCGTAACAACAATGGCCGTATCACCACTCGTCACATCGGTGGTGGCCACAAGCAGGCTTATCGTATTGTTGACTTCAAACGCAACAAAGACGGTATCCCAGCAGTTGTTGAACGTCTTGAGTACGATCCGAACCGTTCCGCGAACATCGCGCTGGTTCTGTACAAAGACGGCGAACGCCGTTACATCCTGGCCCCTAAAGGCCTGAAAGCTGGCGACCAGATTCAGTCTGGCGTTGATGCTGCAATCAAAGCAGGCAACACCCTGCCGATGCGCAATATCCCGGTTGGTTCTACCGTTCATAACGTAGAAATGAAACCAGGTAAAGGCGGTCAGCTGGCACGTTCCGCTGGTACTTACGTTCAGATCGTTGCTCGTGATGGTGCGTATGTCACCCTGCGTCTGCGTTCTGGTGAAATGCGTAAAGTCGAAGCAGACTGCCGCGCTACTCTGGGCGAAGTTGGCAATGCTGAGCATATGCTGCGCGTTCTGGGTAAAGCAGGTGCTGCACGCTGGCGTGGTGTTCGTCCTACCGTTCGCGGTACTGCGATGAACCCAGTCGACCACCCACATGGTGGTGGTGAAGGTCGTAACTTTGGTAAGCACCCGGTAACTCCGTGGGGCGTTCAGACCAAAGGTAAGAAGACCCGCAGCAACAAGCGTACTGATAAATTTATCGTACGTCGCCGTAGCAAATAATTTTAGAGGATAAGCCATGCCACGTTCTCTCAAGAAAGGTCCTTTTATTGACCTGCACTTGCTGAAGAAGGTAGAGAAAGCGGTGGAAAGCGGAGACAAGAAGCCCCTGCGCACTTGGTCCCGTCGTTCAACGATCTTTCCTAACATGATCGGTTTGACCATCGCTGTCCATAATGGTCGTCAGCACGTTCCAGTCTTTGTTACCGACGAAATGGTTGGTCACAAACTGGGTGAATTCGCACCGACTCGTACTTATCGCGGCCACGCTGCTGATAAAAAAGCGAAGAAGAAATAAGGTAGGAGGAAGAGATGGAAACTTTAGCTCAACATCGCCATGCTCGTTCTTCTGCTCAGAAGGTTCGCCTTGTTGCTGACCTGATTCGCGGTAAGAAAGTGTCGCAGGCCCTGGACATCCTGACCTATACCAACAAGAAAGCTGCGGTATTGGTCAAGAAAGTACTGGAATCTGCCATTGCTAACGCTGAACACAACGATGGCGCTGACATCGACGATCTGAAAGTCGCGAAAATTTTCGTAGATGAAGGCCCAAGCATGAAGCGCATTATGCCGCGTGCGAAAGGTCGTGCAGATCGCATCCTGAAGCGCACCAGCCACATTACTGTGGTTGTGTCCGATCGCTGAGACTCTGGAGACTAGCAATGGGTCAGAAAGTACATCCTAATGGTATTCGCCTGGGTATTGTAAAACCATGGAACTCTACCTGGTTTGCGAACACCAAAGAATTCGCTGACAACCTGGACAGCGATTTTAAAGTACGTCAGTACCTGACTAAGGAACTGGCTAAAGCGTCTGTATCTCGTATCGTTATCGAGCGTCCAGCGAAGAGCATCCGTGTGACTATTCACACTGCTCGTCCTGGCATCGTTATCGGTAAGAAAGGCGAAGACGTAGAAAAACTGCGCAAGGTCGTAGCGGATATCGCTGGCGTTCCTGCACAGATCAATATCGCTGAAGTTCGTAAGCCTGAACTGGACGCTAAATTGGTTGCTGACAGCATCACTTCACAGCTGGAACGTCGTGTTATGTTCCGTCGTGCTATGAAGCGTGCTGTACAGAACGCAATGCGTCTGGGCGCTAAAGGTATCAAAGTTGAAGTTAGCGGCCGTCTGGGCGGCGCGGAAATCGCACGTACCGAATGGTACCGCGAAGGTCGCGTACCGCTGCACACTCTGCGTGCTGACATCGACTACAACACCTCTGAAGCGCACACCACTTACGGTGTAATCGGCGTTAAGGTATGGATCTTCAAAGGTGAGATCCTGGGTGGTATGGCTGCTGTTGAACAACCGGAAAAACCGGCTGCTCAACCTAAAAAGCAGCAGCGTAAAGGCCGTAAATAAGGAGCGTCGCTGATGTTACAACCAAAGCGTACAAAATTCCGTAAAGTGCACAAAGGCCGCAACCGTGGTCTGGCGCAGGGTACGGATGTTAGCTTCGGCACTTTCGGTCTGAAAGCTGTTGGCCGTGGTCGTCTGACTGCACGTCAGATCGAAGCAGCACGTCGTGCAATGACCCGTGCAGTTAAGCGTCAAGGTAAGATCTGGATCCGTGTATTCCCGGACAAACCGATCACCGAGAAGCCACTGGAAGTTCGTATGGGTAAAGGTAAAGGTAACGTGGAGTACTGGGTTGCCTTGATCCAACCGGGCAAAGTCCTTTATGAAATGGACGGTGTTCCGGAAGAGCTGGCCCGTGAAGCCTTCGGCCTGGCAGCAGCGAAACTGCCTATCAAAACCACCTTTGTAACTAAGACGGTGATGTAATGAAAGCAAAAGAGCTGCGTGAAAAAAGCGTTGAAGAGCTGAACGCTGAGCTGCTGAACCTGCTGCGTGAGCAGTTCAACCTGCGTATGCAGGCTGCAAGTGGCCAGCTGCAACAGACTCACCTGCTGAAGCAAGTGCGTCGCAATGTTGCACGCGTTAAGACTTTACTGACTCAGAAGGCGGGTGCGTAATGACCGATAAAATCCGTACTCTGCAAGGTCGTGTTGTTAGCGACAAAATGGAGAAATCCATTGTTGTAGCTATCGAACGTATTGTGAAACACCCGATCTACGGTAAATTCATCAAGCGTACGACCAAACTGCACGTACATGACGAGAACAACGAATGTGGTATCGGCGACAAGGTTGAAATCCGTGAATGCCGTCCACTGTCCAAGACTAAGTCCTGGACGCTGGTTCGCGTTGTAGAGAAAGCGGTTCTGTAATACAGTACGCCTTCTCAATACGAATAAACGGCTCAGCGATGAGCCGTTTATTTTTTCTACCCATATTGCAGAAGCGGTGTTATAATGCCGCGCCCTCGATATGGGGCTTTTTAACGGCTCTGATTTTAGAGTCTCAGGTAGTAGTTGACATTAGCGGAGCACTAAAATGATCCAAGAACAGACTATGCTGAACGTCGCCGACAACTCCGGTGCACGTCGCGTAATGTGTATCAAGGTTCTGGGTGGCTCGCACCGTCGCTACGCAGGCGTAGGCGACATCATCAAGATCACCATCAAGGAAGCAATTCCACGTGGTAAGGTCAAAAAAGGTGATGTGCTGAAGGCGGTAGTGGTGCGCACCAAGAAGGGTGTTCGTCGCCCTGACGGTTCTGTCATTCGCTTCGATGGTAATGCATGCGTTATTTTAAACAATAACAGCGAGCAGCCTATCGGCACGCGTATCTTTGGGCCGGTAACTCGTGAACTTCGTACTGAGAAGTTCATGAAAATTATCTCTCTGGCACCAGAAGTACTCTAAGGAGCGAATCATGGCAGCGAAAATCCGTCGTGATGACGAAGTTATCGTGTTAACCGGTAAAGATAAAGGTAAACGCGGTAAAGTAAAAAATGTTCTGTCTTCCGGCAAACTTGTCGTTGAAGGTATCAACCTGGTTAAGAAACATCAGAAGCCGGTTCCGGCCCTGAACCAACCAGGTGGCATCGTTGAAAAAGAAGCTGCTATTCAGGTTTCTAACGTTGCAATCTTCAATGCGGCTACCGGCAAGGCTGACCGTGTAGGCTTTAGATTCGAAGACGGCAAAAAAGTCCGTTTCTTCAAGTCTAACAGCGAAACTATCAAGTAATTTGGAGTAGTACGATGGCGAAACTGCATGATTACTACAAAGACGAAGTAGTTAACAAACTCATGACTGAGTTTAACTACAATTCTGTCATGCAAGTCCCTCGGGTCGAGAAGATCACCCTGAACATGGGTGTTGGTGAAGCGATCGCTGACAAGAAACTGCTGGATAACGCAGCAGCTGACCTGACAGCAATCTCCGGTCAAAAACCGCTGATCACCAAAGCACGCAAATCTGTTGCAGGCTTCAAAATCCGTCAGGGCTATCCGATCGGCTGTAAAGTAACTCTGCGTGGCGAACGCATGTGGGAGTTCTTTGAGCGCCTGATCACTATTGCTGTTCCACGTATCCGTGACTTCCGTGGCTTGTCCGCTAAGTCTTTCGACGGTCGTGGTAACTACAGCATGGGTGTCCGTGAGCAGATCATCTTCCCAGAAATCGACTACGATAAAGTCGACCGCGTGCGTGGTTTGGATATTACCATTACCACTACTGCGAAATCTGACGAAGAAGGCCGTGCTCTGCTGGCTGCCTTTGACTTCCCGTTCCGCAAGTAAGGTAGGGTTACTGAATGGCTAAGCAATCAATGAAAGCACGCGAAGTAAAGCGCGTAGCTTTAGCTGATAAATTCTTCGCTAAACGCGCTGAACTGAAAGCGATCATTTCTGATGTGAACGCTTCCGACGAAGATCGTTGGAATGCGGTTCTCAAGCTGCAGTCTCTGCCGCGTGATTCCAGCCCGTCTCGTCAGCGTAACCGCTGTCGTCAAACAGGTCGTCCACATGGTTATGTGGGCAAGTTTGGGTTGAGCCGTATCAAACTGCGTGAAGCCGCCATGCGCGGTGAAGTGCCAGGCTTGAAAAAGGCTAGCTGGTAATTACCAATTGAATCACGGGAGTAAAGACAGATGAGCATGCAAGATCCGATCGCGGATATGCTGACCCGTATCCGTAACGGTCAGGCCGCGAACAAAGTTGCGGTCACCATGCCTTCCGCCAAGCTGAAAGTGGCAATTGCCAACGTGCTGAAGGAAGAAGGTTTTATCGAAGATTTTAAAGTTGAAGGCGACACCAAGCCGGAACTGGAACTTACTCTTAAGTATTTCCAGGGTAAAGCTGTTGTAGAAAGCATTCAGCGTGTCAGCCGCCCAGGCCTGCGCATCTATAAGAAAAAAGATGAGCTGCCAAAAGTTATGGCTGGTCTTGGTATCGCAGTTGTTTCTACCTCTAAAGGTGTTATGACTGATCGTGCAGCGCGCCAGGCTGGTCTTGGTGGCGAAATTATCTGCTACGTAGCCTAATCGGAGGAAAGAATGTCTCGTGTTGCTAAAGCACCGGTCGTTATTCCTGCCGGCGTTGATGTAAAAATCGACGGTCAGGTTATTACGATCAAAGGTAAAAACGGCGAGCTGACTCGTACCCTCAACAAAGCTGTTGAAGTTAAACATGCAGATAACGCTCTGACCTTCGGTCCACGTGATGGTTTCGTGGATGGATGGGCTCAGGCTGGTACCGCGCGTGCCCTGCTGAACTCAATGGTTGTTGGTGTTACCGAAGGCTTCACTAAAAAGCTTCAGCTGGTTGGTGTAGGTTATCGTGCAGCTATCAAAGGGAATGCAGTAGGCCTGTCTCTGGGCTTCTCACACCCTGTTGAGCATCCGCTGCCGGCCGGTATCACTGCAGAATGTCCGACTCAAACTGAAATCGTGCTGAAAGGCGCTGATAAACAGCTGATCGGTCAGGTTGCAGCAGATCTGCGCGCCTACCGTCGTCCTGAGCCTTACAAAGGCAAGGGTGTTCGTTACGCCGACGAAGTCGTGCGTACCAAAGAGGCTAAGAAGAAGTAAGGTAACACTATGGATAAGAAATCTGCTCGTATCCGTCGTGCGACCCGCGCACGCCGCAAGCTCAAAGAGCTGGGTGCAACTCGCCTGGTGGTACATCGTACCCCGCGTCATATTTACGCACAGGTAATTGCACCGAACGGTTCTGAAGTTCTGGTAGCTGCTTCTACTGTAGAAAAAGCTATCTCAGAACAATTGAAGTACACCGGTAACAAAGACGCCGCTGCAGCTGTAGGTAAAGCTGTTGCTGAACGCGCTCTGGAAAAAGGCATCAGCAATGTTTCCTTTGACCGTTCCGGGTTCCAATATCATGGTCGTGTCCAGGCACTGGCAGATGCTGCCCGTGAAGCTGGCCTTCAGTTCTAAGGTAGAGGTGTAAGATGGCTCACATCGAAAAACAGGCTGGCGAACTGCAGGAAAAGCTGATCGCGGTAAACCGCGTATCTAAAACCGTTAAAGGTGGTCGTATTTTCTCCTTCACAGCTCTGACTGTAGTAGGCGATGGTAACGGTCGCGTTGGTTTTGGTTACGGTAAAGCGCGTGAAGTTCCAGCAGCGATCCAGAAAGCGATGGAAAAAGCCCGTCGCAATATGATTAACGTCGCGCTGAACAACGGTACCCTGCAACACCCAGTTAAAGGTGTTCACACGGGTTCTCGTGTATTCATGCAGCCAGCTTCAGAAGGTACCGGTATCATCGCCGGTGGTGCAATGCGCGCCGTTCTGGAAGTTGCTGGGGTTCATAACGTTCTGGCCAAAGCATATGGTTCCACCAACCCGATCAACGTGGTTCGTGCAACTATTGATGGCCTGGAAAATATGAATTCTCCAGAAATGGTCGCTGCCAAGCGTGGTAAATCCGTTGAAGAAATTCTGGGGTAATTGACCATGGCAAAGACTATTAAAATCACTCAAACCCGCAGTGCAATCGGTCGTCTGCCGAAACACAAGGCAACGCTGCTTGGCCTGGGTCTGCGTCGTATTGGTCATACCGTTGAGCGCGAGGATACTCCCGCTGTTCGTGGTATGGTCAACGCGGTTTACTTCATGGTTAAAGTTGAGGAGTAAGAGATGCGTTTAAATACTCTGTCTCCGGCCGAAGGCTCTAAAAAGGCGGGTAAACGCCTGGGTCGTGGTATCGGTTCTGGCCTCGGCAAAACCGGTGGTCGTGGTCACAAAGGTCAGAACTCTCGTTCTGGCGGTGGCGTACGTCGCGGTTTCGAGGGTGGCCAGATGCCACTGTACCGTCGTCTGCCGAAGTTCGGCTTCACCTCTCGCAAAGCAGCGATCACAGCGGAAATCCGTCTGTCTGACCTGGCGAAAGTTGAAGGCGGCGTTGTAGACCTGAACACGCTGAAAGCAGCAAACATTATCGGTATCCAGATCGAGTTCGCGAAAGTGATCCTGGCTGGTGAAGTTTCTACTCCGGTAACTGTTCGTGGCCTGCGTGTTACTAAAGGTGCTCGTGCTGCTATCGAAGCTGCTGGCGGTAAAATTGAGGAATAAGTAGCAGATGGCTAAGCAACCGGGATTAGATTTTCAAAGTGCCAAAGGTGGATTTGGCGAGCTGAAACGCAGACTGCTGTTTGTTATCGGCGCGCTGATTGTGTTCCGTATTGGCTCTTTTATTCCGATCCCTGGTATCGATGCCGCTGTACTTGCCAAACTGCTTGAGCAACAGCGAGGCACCATCATTGAAATGTTCAACATGTTCTCTGGTGGTGCTCTCAGCCGTGCTTCTATCTTTGCATTGGGTATTATGCCGTACATTTCGGCATCTATTATTATCCAGCTGCTGACGGTCGTTCATCCGGCCCTGGCAGAGTTGAAGAAAGAAGGGGAGTCTGGACGTCGTAAGATTAGTCAGTACACCCGTTACGGTACTCTGGTGCTGGCAATATTCCAGTCGATCGGTATTGCTACCGGTCTGCCGAATATGCCTGGTATGCAGGGCCTGGTGTTAAACCCGGGCTTTGCATTCTACTTCACCGCTGTTGTAAGTCTGGTCACAGGGACTATGTTCCTGATGTGGCTCGGCGAACAGATTACTGAGCGTGGTATCGGTAACGGTATCTCTATCATTATCTTCGCCGGTATTGTTGCGGGCCTCCCGCCAGCCATCGCCCATACTATCGAGCAAGCGCGTCAAGGCGACCTGCACTTCCTCCTGTTGCTGTTGGTTGCAGTATTAGTATTTGCAGTGACGTTCTTTGTTGTTTTCGTTGAACGTGGTCAACGCCGCATTGTGGTGAACTACGCTAAACGTCAGCAGGGTCGTCGTGTCTATGCTGCACAGAGCACACATTTACCGCTGAAAGTGAACATGGCGGGGGTTATCCCGGCTATCTTCGCTTCCAGTATTATTCTGTTCCCGGCGACCATCGCGTCATGGTTCGGGGGCGGTACTGGTTGGAACTGGCTGACAACAATTTCGCTGTATTTGCAGCCTGGGCAACCACTTTATGTGTTACTCTATGCGTCTGCGATCATCTTCTTCTGTTTCTTCTACACGGCGTTGGTCTTCAACCCGCGTGAAACAGCAGATAACCTGAAGAAGTCCGGTGCATTTGTACCAGGAATTCGTCCGGGAGAGCAAACGGCGAAGTATATCGATAAAGTAATGACTCGCCTGACTTTGGTTGGTGCGCTTTATATTACTTTTATCTGCCTGATCCCGGAGTTCATGCGTGATGCAATGAAAGTACCGTTCTACTTCGGTGGGACCTCACTGCTTATCGTTGTTGTCGTGATTATGGACTTTATGGCTCAAGTGCAAACTCTGATGATGTCCAGTCAGTACGAGTCTGCATTGAAGAAGGCGAACCTGAAAGGCTACGGCCGCTAAATGGTCGCCTGAGAAGTTACGGAGAGTAAAAATGAAAGTTCGTGCTTCCGTCAAGAAATTATGCCGTAACTGCAAAATCGTTAAGCGTGATGGTGTCATCCGTGTGATTTGCAGTGCCGAGCCGAAGCATAAACAGCGCCAAGGCTGATTATTTCGCATATTTTTCTTGCAAAGTTGGGTTGAGCTGGCTAGATTAGCCAGCCAATCTTTTGTATGTCTGTACGTTTCCATTTGAGTATCCTGAAAACGGGCTTTTCAGCATGGTGCGTACATATTAAATAGTAGGAGTGCATAGTGGCCCGTATAGCAGGCATTAACATTCCTGATCAGAAACATGCTGTGATCGCATTAACTTCGATCTACGGCGTCGGCAAGACCCGTTCTAAAGCCATTCTGGCTGCAGCGGGTATCGCTGAAGATGTTAAGATCAGTGAGCTGTCTGAAGAACAAATCGACACGCTGCGTGACGAAGTTGCCAAATTTGTCGTTGAAGGTGATCTGCGCCGTGAAATCAGCATGAGCATCAAGCGCCTGATGGATCTTGGTTGCTATCGCGGTTTGCGTCATCGTCGTGGTCTGCCAGTGCGCGGTCAGCGTACTAAGACCAACGCACGTACCCGTAAGGGTCCGCGCAAACCGATCAAGAAATAATCGGGGTGATTGAATAATGGCAAAGGCACCAGTTCGTGCACGTAAACGTGTAAGAAAACAAGTCTCTGACGGCGTGGCTCATATCCATGCTTCTTTCAACAACACCATCGTTACTATTACTGATCGTCAGGGTAACGCATTGGGTTGGGCAACAGCCGGTGGTTCCGGTTTCCGTGGTTCTCGCAAATCCACTCCGTTCGCAGCTCAGGTTGCAGCAGAGCGTTGCGCAGAAGCCGTAAAAGAATACGGCATCAAGAATCTGGAAGTTATGGTTAAAGGTCCGGGTCCGGGTCGTGAATCTACTGTTCGCGCTCTGAACGCCGCTGGTTTCCGCATCACGAATATTACTGATGTGACTCCGATCCCTCATAACGGTTGTCGTCCGCCGAAAAAACGTCGCGTATAACGCTCCGTTTTTTAGGTTAGTTGGAGATAGAAAATGGCAAGATATTTGGGTCCTAAGCTCAAGCTGAGCCGTCGTGAGGGCACCGACTTATTCCTTAAGTCTGGCGTTCGCGCGATCGATACCAAGTGTAAAATTGAACAAGCTCCTGGCCAGCACGGTGCGCGTAAACCGCGTCTGTCTGACTATGGTGTGCAGTTGCGTGAAAAGCAAAAAGTTCGCCGTATGTACGGTGTGCTGGAGCGTCAGTTCCGTAACTACTATAAAGAAGCAGCACGTCTGAAAGGCAACACAGGTGAAAACCTGCTGGCTCTGCTGGAAGGTCGTCTGGACAACGTTGTATACCGTATGGGCTTCGGCGCTACTCGTGCTGAATCACGTCAGCTGGTTAGCCACAAAGCAATCATGGTAAACGGTCGTGTTGTTAACATCGCTTCTTATCAGGTTAAAGCGAATGACGTTGTTAGCATTCGTGAGAAAGCGAAAAAGCAATCTCGCGTGAAGGCCGCTCTGGAGCTGGCTGAGCAGCGTGAAAAGCCAACCTGGCTGGAAGTTGATGCTGGCAAGATGGAAGGTACGTTCAAGCGTCAGCCAGAACGTTCTGATCTGTCTGCGGACATTAACGAACACCTGATCGTCGAGCTTTACTCCAAGTAAAGCTTAGTACCAAAGAGAGGACACAATGCAGGGTTCTGTGACAGAGTTTCTAAAACCGCGCCTGGTAGATATCGAGCAAGTGAGTTCGACGCACGCCAAGGTGACCCTTGAGCCTTTAGAGCGTGGCTTTGGCCATACTCTGGGTAACGCACTGCGCCGTATTCTGCTCTCATCGATGCCGGGTTGCGCGGTGACCGAGGTTGAGATTGATGGTGTACTTCATGAGTACAGCACCAAAGAAGGCGTTCAGGAAGATATCCTTGAAATCCTGCTCAACCTGAAAGGGCTGGCGGTGAGAGTTCAGGGTAAAGATGAAGTTATTCTTACTCTGAATAAATCTGGCATTGGCCCTGTGACTGCAGCCGACATCACCCACGACGGTGATGTTGAAATCGTCAAGCCGCAGCACGTGATCTGCCACCTGACCGATGAGAACGCAGCTATTAGCATGCGTATCAAAGTTCAGCGCGGTCGTGGTTATGTGCCGGCTTCTGCCCGAATTCATTCGGAAGAAGATGAGCGCCCAATCGGCCGTCTGCTGGTCGACGCATGCTATAGCCCTGTAGAGCGTATTGCCTACAATGTTGAAGCAGCGCGTGTAGAACAGCGTACCGACCTGGACAAGCTGGTCATCGAAATGGAAACCAATGGCACAATCGATCCTGAAGAGGCGATTCGTCGTGCGGCGACCATCCTGGCAGAACAACTTGAAGCTTTCGTTGACTTACGTGATGTACGTCAGCCGGAAGTTAAAGAAGAGAAACCAGAATTCGATCCGATCCTGCTGCGCCCTGTTGACGATCTCGAATTGACTGTCCGCTCTGCTAACTGCCTTAAGGCAGAAGCTATCCACTATATCGGTGATCTGGTACAGCGTACCGAGGTTGAGTTGCTGAAAACGCCGAACCTGGGTAAAAAATCTCTTACTGAGATTAAAGACGTGCTGGCTTCACGTGGTCTGTCTCTGGGCATGCGCCTGGAAAACTGGCCACCGGCAAGCATTGCTGACGAGTAACCGGATCACAGGTTAAGGTTTTACTGAGAAGGATAAGGTCATGCGCCATCGTAAGAGTGGTCGTCAACTGAACCGCAACAGCAGCCATCGCCAGGCTATGTTCCGCAACATGGCAGGTTCACTGGTTCGTCATGAGATCATCAAGACGACCCTGCCTAAAGCGAAAGAGCTGCGTCGCGTAGTTGAGCCGCTGATTACTCTTGCCAAGACTGACAGCGTTGCTAATCGTCGTCTGGCATTCGCCCGTACTCGTGATAACGAGATCGTGGCAAAACTGTTTAACGAACTGGGCCCGCGTTTCGCGAGCCGTGCCGGTGGTTACACTCGCATTCTGAAGTGTGGTTTCCGTGCAGGCGACAACGCGCCGATGGCTTACATCGAGCTGGTTGATCGTTCAGAGAAAGCAGAAGCTGCTGCAGAGTAATCTGCAGTAACGTAAAAAAACCCGCTCCGGCGGGTTTTTTTATATCCGCGATACCCCCACTTCTCTACAATGTCTGTATCAATTCTGTTCATCCCCTGGAGCTGGTAATGTGGTTGCTCGACCAGTGGGCAGAACGCCATATTCGCGATGCCCAAAAAAAAGGTGAATTCGACGATCTCCCGGGGAGCGGTGAACCCCTTGCGCTTGACGATGACTCGCACATCGCGCCTGAACTACGGGCTGGATACCGTTTACTGAAAAATGCGGGCTGTCTCCCCCCGGAGCTCGAACAGCGCAGAGAGGCTGTTGAACTGGCCGATCTTCTCAAAGGGATCCGCTATGACGATCCACGACATTCTGAACTTAGCCGCCGCCTCGCCCTGCTTGAACTCAAGCTGCGCCAGGCTGGGATGAACACTGATTTTCTGCGCGGTGAATACGGTGAAAGATTGATGCAGAAAATAAACGAGGAGTAGTTATGTACCGTATCGGTGAACTTGCGAAGCTTGCGAACGTCACGCCGGATACCATCCGATATTACGAAAAGCAGCAGATGATCGATCATGAAGTTCGGACTGAAGGAGGCTTTCGCCTCTATTCCGATAACGATCTGCAGCGCCTGCGGTTTATTCGTTATGCGCGTCAGCTCGGTTTTACACTGGATTCGATCCGCGAGTTATTATCGATCCGCATCGATCCGGAACATCACACCTGCCAGGAATCTAAAAGCATCGTGCAGGCCCGGCTGGATGAAGTTGAAGCGCGTATACAGGAACTGCAAACCATGCAGCGCTCTCTGCAAAGGCTGAATGATGCCTGCTGCGGTACGGCCCACAGCAGCATTTACTGTTCAATTCTCGAAGCCCTTGAGCAGGGAGCGAGTAGAGAAACGCAGGGCTGTTGATTTTAAGTTCATCCGGGTCTAGACTCGCTTCGTCATAAACCCTGCTCTGGAGACATTATGAGCCGCTATCAGCACACGAAAGGACAAATTAAGGACAATGCCATTGAGGCGTTACTTCACGACCCGTTATTCAGGCAGCGCGTTGAGAAGAATAAAAAAGGGAAAGGAAGTTATCTGCGCAAAGACAAACATGAAAAACGGGGTAACTGGGAGGCCAGTGGCAAGCAAGCGAATCGCTTATTTACCACTGGCCTTCCTGCTTTTATCTGTTGATTAGACGCGGTTATTTTGCTCTTTTAACAGATCGCGGATCTCACTCAACAGCACTTCTTCTTTCGTTGGCGCAGGTGCTGCAGCCGGCTCTTCTTTTTTACGGTTGAGCCTGTTGATCAGCTTGATGGCCATAAATATGGCAAACGCGACAATCACAAAATCAAATACGTTCTGAATAAATACGCCGTAGTGCATCACTACTGCCGGAACATCACCCTGCGCTTCACGCAGCGTGAAAGCGAACTGTTTGAAATCAATGCCGCCGATTAACAACCCTAAAGGTGGCATGATAATGTCGGCCACTAATGATGAAACAATCTTGCCGAATGCCGCACCAATAATGACACCCACTGCCAAATCTACCACGTTCCCGCGCATCGCAAATTCGCGAAATTCTTTAATAAAACTCATTTTTCTCTCCTTGTGCCAGCTGACGAGTTTAAGTTTAACAAATGATTAGCCAATTGCCATTCGGGATAATTAAACATTATGAAAAATAAAAGGCACAGAAATGAAAAGGATAAAGTAAGGGTGCTCTTACTTGAGCACCCAATTCTTTAAAGGAAGAATGGACTTGGCTGGAATAAACGTTCGACGTCGGTAATAAACTTTTTATCGGTAAGGAACATAATAACGTGATCGCCTTGCTCAATTCGTAAATTATCATTGGCAATCATGACATCATTCCCGCGCACAACGGCGCCGATTATCGTGCCTGGCGGCAGTTTAATTTCGTCGATCGAACGGCCGACGACCCGCGACGTCGTTTCATCTCCATGAGCAACGGCTTCAATAGCTTCCGCTACGCCACGGCGAAGCGATGACACACCGACAATATCCGCTTTACGAACATGGCTCAGGAGCGCGGAAATTGTCGCCTGCTGAGGGGAAATGGCAATATCAATAACGCTGCCTTGAACCAGATCGACATACGCCTTACGCTGGATAAGCACCATGACTTTTTTAGCCCCCATGCGCTTCGCGAGCATGGCGGACATTATATTCGCCTCGTCGTCGTTGGTGACGGCAATAAAGAGATCAACCTGATCAATATGCTCTTCAGCCAGTAGCTCCTGATCCGACGCATCACCATAAAATACGATCGTATTTTGCAGTTTTTCCGCTAGTTCAGCAGCACGCTGTTGATCGCGCTCGATCAACTTCACGCTGTAATCTTTTTCCAGCCGATGTGCCAGGCCGGCACCGATATTGCCACCGCCGACCAGCATAATGCGCTTATAGGGTTTTTCGAGACGCTGAAGTTCACTCATCACCGCACGAATATGCTGTGAGGCCGCAATAAAGAAGACCTCATCACCGGCTTCGACAATCGTTGAACCTTGCGGGCGAATTGGCCTGTCGTGACGGAAAATCGCTGCGACGCGCGTATCGATATGCGGCATATGCTCGCGCATGGTGGAAAGCGCATTGCCGATCAATGGTCCGCCGTAATAGGCCTTAACCACTGCCAGGCTCACTTTGCCCTCGGCAAAGTTCACCACCTGCAGAGCGCCCGGATATTCGATCAGGCGATAGATATTGTCGATAACCAGCTGTTCTGGCGCGATGAGGTGGTCAATGGGGACCGCTTCGGAATTAAACAGTTTTTCAGCATCGCGAACATAGTCCGGAGAGCGAATGCGCGCAATTCGGTTTGGCGTGTTGAAAAGCGAGTAGGCCACCTGACAGGCCACCATATTGGTTTCGTCAGAACTGGTTACCGCAACCAGCATGTCGGCATCGTCGGCGCCCGCCTCACGAAGAACGCGTGGGTGCGAACCATGACCCTGCACCACGCGCAGGTCAAACTTGTCCTGTAAGACACGCAGACGATCGCCGTTGGTATCAACGATTGTGATGTCGTTGTTTTCGCCAACCAGGTTTTCCGCCAGCGTTCCGCCCACCTGTCCTGCACCCAGAATGATAATCTTCATATCTCGTGACCTGTTCTCAACATCATTCTTTGATTAGCTTAGCGTAAAAGAAGCCATCGCCCTCTTCAGCACCCGGCAGGTTCTGCAGACCTGGGGATTCAGGCGTTCCCGTATCGCGCAGCGCGGCGTCCGGCGTACGTTTAAGGAAGGCCGCGATTTGCTGGCTGTTTTCTTCCGGCAGCACGGAGCAGGTTGCATAGACCAGCGTTCCGCCAGATTTAAGATGCGGCCAAATGGCGTCGAGAATGTCGGATTGCAGTTGGGCAAGTTCCTGAATATCACGATCGCGGCGTAGCCACTTGATGTCCGGATGACGACGAATAACACCGGTTGCAGAGCAGGGGGCATCCAGCAAAATGCGATCGAACTGGGTTTCACCGCACCATTCTGCGGGTTTGCGTCCATCGCCCTGCTTAACCTGAGCCTTCATGCCCAGACGCTTGAGGTTGTCGTAGACGCGTGAGAGACGCTGTTCATCGACATCCACTGCCAGCACGCTGGCCTGCGGAGCCACTTCAAGAATATGCGTCGTTTTTCCCCCAGGCGCGGCGCAAAGATCGAGGATCTGCTCACCATTTTTGGGTTCAAGCCAGGTCATGCAACCCTGAGCCGAGGCATCCTGTACTGTTACCCAGCCTTCATCAAAACCGGGTAATGCATGTACCGGTGTCGGTGAGGCCAGGCGTACTGCATCCGGATAGGCTTGATGCGGGAATCCACTCATTCCAGCTTCTTCAAGCATTGCCAGCCATGCGTCACGGGTGTGGTGATTCCGATTCACGCGTAGCCACATTGGCGGGCGCTGGTTGTTGGCCTCGGCAATCTCCTGCCACTGCTGTGGATAAGCTTTTTTCAGGCGCTTCAACAGCCAGTCCGGGTGCAGGAAACGTGCTTCGCTTTGGGCAAATTCAGCCAGAAGCTCTTCCTGCTGTCTCTGGAACTGACGCAGTACGCCGTTGATCAGCCCTTTCAGCTGAGGGCGTTTAATCGCAACGGCGCCTTCAACCGTCTCAGCCAGCGCGGCATGCGGTGGGATGCGGGTATGAAGAAGCTGATAAAAACCCACCATAATCAAATAGTGTACGGTGCGCTGCTTGCCTGTCATTGGGCGTGACATCAGTTTGTTAATCAACCACTCAAGCTGAGATAGCGTGCGCAGAACGCCAAAGCAGAGCTCCTGAAGCAGGGCTTTGTCTTTATCAGATACTTTTTGTTGCAGGGGAGGCAGGACGTTACTTAAGGACTGGCCCTGCTCGATAACCTGCTCAACGGCCTGAGCCGCCATACTGCGTAGATTTTGTTTTTTCATAACCGTAAAAATAAAAATGCCCGGAAACACCGGGCCTTAAGGATAGATTTGCTCAGGCAAGACGATTGCCCGGAATAAACCATTCGCGACGGGAATTTAACAGATCCTGAGCGCTCATGGCCTTCTTGCCGGCCGGTTGTAGCGATTCAAGATTCAGGATCCCTTGTGCGGTCGCCACCTGGATCCCGTTCTTGTTGGCGTCAACAATCGTACCGGGTTCAGCCGTGGTAGTACCGCTAATGACGGAGGCTTTCCAGACTTTCACCGGCTGCTCATCAATCTCCATCCAGCTCATCGGCCACGGATTAAAAGCGCGGATGCAGCGTTCAAGCTGCGCGGCTGACAGGGACCAGTCGATACGCGCTTCTTCTTTGCTCAGTTTTTCGGCATAAGTCACCAGCGCGTCATCCTGAACTTCCGGTTTCGCCGTGTTGTCAGCAAACTGCTGGAGCGTCTCGATAAGCCCTTGTGGACCAAGGTCTGCCAGTTTGTCATACAGCGTAGCGCTGGTATCGTCTGACGTAATGGGGCAGGCCAGTTTATACAGCATATCGCCGGTGTCTAAACCTACGTCCATCTTCATAATAGTAACGCCCGTTTCGGCATCACCTGCCCACAGCGAGCGCTGGATAGGTGCAGCACCACGCCAGCGCGGAAGCAGAGACCCGTGCACGTTGATGCACCCCAGGCGAGGCATATCGAGCACAGCTTTCGGCAGAATTAAACCGTAAGCCACCACCACCATTACGTCGGCATTCAGGTCAGCAACCAGCTGCTGATTTTCCTGTGGGCGTAACGATGCGGGCTGGAAAACGGGTAGCCCATGCTCTTCTGCCAGCACCTTTACCGGGCTCGGCATCAGTTTTTTACCTCGACCTGCCGGACGGTCAGGCTGGGTAAAGACGCCAACAACCTGGTGACCAGAAGATAACAGCGCGTCAAGATGACGCGCTGCAAAATCAGGGGTTCCCGCGAAGATAATACGTAGTGTTTTAGACACGATGATCCTTGTATCCGGGGGGACGTTATGCGCGAGAACGCAAACGATCCAGTTTCTCTACTTTTTGACGAATACGCTGCTGCTTCAGCGGCGAGAGATAATCGATAAACAGTTTACCGACCAGGTGATCCATCTCATGCTGAATACAAATCGCCAGCAGGTCGTCTGCTTCCAGTTCGAACGGGTTACCGTCACGATCCAGAGCGCGAATTTTCACCTTTTCGGCACGCGGTACTAAAGCGCGCTGTTCAGGAATGGACAGACAGCCTTCCTCAATACCGGTTTCGCCACTCTTTTCGAGAAGCTCAGGGTTGATCAGCACCAGACGCTCATCGCGATTTTCGGAAACATCAATCACGATAATACGCTTATGAATATCCACCTGCGTCGCCGCCAGGCCAATACCTTCTTCGGCGTACATGGTATCGAACATATCATCAACGATACGCTGGATTTCTGCATTCACTTCTTTGACCGGTTCAGCGACGATGCGAAGGCGCTCGTCCGGAATATGTAACACTTGCAAAACTGCCATAAATTTCCAGAGTCGTGTTCAGGAGTTGATAAGAATACTCTCTCTATTCTAGACAAATCCCCCATCGATTGACAGCATCAGTGACCAATCGCAATGATTGCGGAGGCCGCTTATGGCAGGGGAAAGGATGACGTCTACCGAGATATGGCTACGGCTAGTACACACTGGGTCTCTGTGTGGTGATGTAATGCTGGAAGCGGCTGCGCGACTGCAGAAGCTGGAACACCTCAACGTGCTCGTCGCCAGAGAGGCCGGGCTGACAGCAAAGCAGGCTGAACGGTTCTTTGCACTCGATGAGAGCGAGCTGGAACGTAGCCTTGTGTGGCTTGAGCAGCCTGGACATTATTTATTAACGGCCAACCATCCCCTTTATCCTCCTTTACTCCGAACAATTCCAGATTATCCCGGGGCATTATTCATAAAAGGTAACCCTGAGGCGCTTAATACGGTTCAACTGGCGGTGGTAGGCAGTCGTTCGCCGTCATGGTACGGCGAGCGATGGGGGAAAATCCTGTGCGAACAACTGTCGCAAAGCGGTTTCACGATCACCAGCGGTCTGGCCTGCGGTATTGACGGCGTAGCCCACACTGCGGCGCTGTCAGTTAAAGGACGAAGTGTAGCGGTGCTGGGGAACGGTCTTTTTAGCATTTATCCACGCCGGCATCAGGCGTTGGCGATGCGGCTTATCGAATCTGACGGCGCTATAGTGTCTGAGTTTCCGCTTTCCGCACAGCCCAGGCCGGCAAACTTTCCGCGTCGTAATCGAATTATCAGCGGGCTTAGCAAAGGCGTGCTGGTGGTTGAAGCGGCGCGCCGAAGCGGTTCGCTGGTCACGGCGCGATGCGCGCTCGAACAGGGAAGAGAAGTCTTCGCCTTACCTGGACCGATAGGTAACCCCGGATGCGAGGGGCCCCACTGGCTGATTAAGCAGGGGGCAACGCCGGTAACGGAAGTAGGAGATATTCTTGAAAATTTGCAATATGGGTTGCAATGGCTGCAGGAAGATCCCGAAAAGCGACAATATTCATCAGATCAGGGAAAGGTGGCATTGCCATTTCCCAAGCTCCTGGCTAACGTAGGAGATGAGGTAACACCTGTTGACGTTGTCGCTGAACGTGCCGGCCAACCTGTGCCAGTAACGGTAGCACAGCTACTCGAACTGGAGTTAGCAGGGTGGATCGCAGCTGTACCCGGCGGCTATGTCCGATTAAGGAGGGCATGCCATGTTCGACGTACTGATGTATTTGTTTGAGACTTACATCCATAACGAAGCAGAAATGCGAGTGGATCAGGACAAATTGACACAGGATCTTACCGATGCGGGGTTTGAGCGGGAAGATATCTATAATGCGTTGATGTGGCTGGAAAAACTGGCTGATTATCAGGAAGGCCTCGCCGAACCGATGCAGCTTGCTTCTGACCCATTGTCAGTACGCATTTATACAGCGGAAGAGTGTGAAAGGCTGGACGCCAGCTGCCGGGGGTTCATCTTATTCCTTGAGCAGATTCAGGTGCTGAACCTCGAAACGAGAGAAATGGTGATAGAGCGCGTCATGGCGCTGGATACAGCAGAATTTGAACTGGAAGATCTCAAGTGGGTGATCCTGATGGTTCTGTTTAATATCCCGGGCTGTGAAAACGCCTATCAGCAAATGGAAGAATTACTCTTTGAAGTGAATGAAGGTATGCTGCACTAATTCAATGTGCAGCACCAAGAGTTGTTATGGCCAAATCAGCACTATTCACGGTGCATAAAAACGAGCCCTGCCCGCAGTGCGGGGCTGAACTTGTTATTCGGTCCGGGAAACACGGCCCGTTTCTCGGTTGTTCACACTATCCGGAATGTGATTATGTCCGTCCCCTGAAAAGCCAGGCGGATGGACATATCGTTAAAATTCTGGAAGGTCAGTATTGCCCACTCTGCGGTGGTGAATTAGCCCTGCGGCAGGGGCGATTCGGCATGTTTATTGGATGTAGCCGCTACCCGGAATGTGAGCATACGGAACAAATTGATAAGCCTGATGAAACGGCAATTGCGTGCCCTCAGTGTCAGCGCGGTCAGTTGGTACAGCGCCGTTCCCGTTATGGTAAGACTTTCCATTCGTGCGATCGCTACCCTGAATGCCAGTTCGTTATCAATTTTAAACCGGTAGCGGGAACCTGCCCTCATTGCAATTATCCGCTACTTATAGAGAAGAAAACCGCGCAAGGCATGAAACGCTTCTGCGCCAGTAAACAATGTGGAAAGCCGGTTACGGCGGATCAAAATAGTGAATAATAACCTGCCATCAGGCTCCATTGCGCATGCTGTGGACGTACTGAAAAAAGAAGAAGTCATCGCCTATCCAACTGAAGCTGTTTTTGGAGTCGGTTGCGATCCTGACAGCGAGACGGCCGTAAGCCGACTGCTTGCCTTAAAACAAAGACCCGTCGAGAAAGGGCTGATTTTGATCGCTGCGAATTATGAGCAGCTTAAACCCTATATCGATGACTCCATGCTGACGCCGGCGCAGCGCGAGACTATCTTCTCCGCGTGGCCTGGCCCGGTGACCTTCGTTTTCCCGGCGCAGCCGACTACGCCTCGCTGGTTAACCGGACGTTTTGATTCCCTCGCCGTTCGCGTAACTGACCATCCGCTGGTTGTTGAACTTTGCCTGGCATTTGGTAAACCGCTGGTCTCAACTAGCGCCAACCTGACCGGATTGCCACCTTGTCGGACAACCGAAGAAGTACTGGCGCAGTTCGGGAATGACTTCCCAGTCGCTGTCGGTGAAACGGGAGGGCGCCTGAATCCGTCTGAAATTCGCGACGCTTTGACCGGCGAACGTTTTCGCCAGGGGTAATCTCATGGAAACCTATGCTGTTTTTGGTAATCCGATTGCACACAGCAAGTCACCGTTGATCCATCAGCAATTTGCGAAGCAGCTGCAGATAAATCATCCCTATGGTCGCGTACTGGCACCGGTGGATGCCTTTATTCCAACGCTGGAGGCTTTTTTCGCCGCGGGCGGTAAAGGCGCGAATGTGACGGTTCCTTTTAAAGAGGAAGCCTTTGAACGTGCGGATGAGCTGACCGAGCGCGCTTCACTGGCTGGTGCAGTCAATACCCTAAAGCGGCTTGAGGATGGGCGCCTTTTGGGTGACAACACCGACGGAATTGGTTTACTTAGCGATCTGGAACGACTGTCGTTTATTAAGCCCGGATTCCGGGT
This sequence comes from Enterobacter cloacae complex sp. ESBL7, assembly GCF_041679625.1. Taxonomy (NCBI): domain Bacteria; kingdom Pseudomonadati; phylum Pseudomonadota; class Gammaproteobacteria; order Enterobacterales; family Enterobacteriaceae; genus Enterobacter; species Enterobacter cloacae complex sp. ESBL7. The sequence goes on along the minus strand of NZ_JBGORN010000005.1, from coordinate 1,584 downwards.
CCTGCTGATTGGTGCGGGTGGCGCATCGCGGGGAGTACTGTTGCCTCTGCTTTCACTGGACTGTGCGGTGACCATTACCAACAGAACCTTTTCCCGCGCGGAAGCGCTGGCGGCGTTGTTTGAGCATACCGGCAGCGTGAGCGCGGTAGCGCTTGACGATCTTGCCGATCGTGAGTTCGATCTTGTCATCAATGCCACGTCCAGCGGCATCAATGGCGAGATCCCGGCAATTCCCGCTTCTCTGGTCAGCGCGCATATGTACTTCTATGACATGTTTTATCAGAAAGGGAAAACGCCTTTCCTTAACTGGTGTGAACAACACGGCGCGAAGCAGTTAGCCGATGGACTGGGAATGCTGGTGGGTCAGGCCGCGCATGCGGTGCTGCTCTGGCATGGCGTGTTGCCTGCGGTCGAACCTGTCATTGAAAAGTTAAAGCAGGAGCTTTCGGCATGAACCAGGCTATCCATTTCCCGGACAGAGAGAACTGGGATGAGACTAAACAAGCGGTCTATTTTCCGGTGCTGGTGCAGGGGATGCAACTTACCTGTGCCATTCATGGGGAGACGCTGTTGCGCCGTTTTGGCGGTTCAGACCCGATAGCGATATTTTGTGAAAATCGCTGGGATCTGGAAGAGGAAGCCAGCGATTTAATCCGCGAACAGCAGGAAGACGATCAGGGCTGGGTTTGGTTGTCCTGATCCAAATAGTCATTCTTCCAGTTAACGTAGTTGTTCGCCGAGTATTTTAATCCTTCGATCTCCGCCTCCTTCAGGGGGCGGATCTGTTTTACCGGGCTTCCCAGATAGAGATAGCCACTCTCCAGCCGTTTGTTCTGCGGGACCAGGCTACCGGCACCAATCATTACGTCATCTTCTACTATGACGCCATCCAGCAAAATCGACCCCATGCCAACAAGTACGCGATTCCCGATAGTGCAGCCGTGAAGCATCACTTTATGGCCGACGGTAACCTCTTCTCCAATGATGAGGGGATTACCGTCCGGGTTATAGGAGGATTTGTGCGTGACATGCAGAACGCTGCCGTCCTGAATATTGGTACGGGCGCCAATCGACACATAGTTAACATCTCCCCTGATGGCGACGAGGGGCCAGATGCTGACGTCATCGGCCATTCGGACATCGCCGATCACCACGCTGCTGGCATCGATCATCACGCGATCGCCTTTTTGGGGGAACAGATCTTTATAAGGACGTAATACTGCAGGCATATCTACCTCTAACAATGAGCGCTATACAGAAGACTTTGATCATATTAATGGATCGCGGCAAGGCAAAATACGTCAATATTTAAGCAGATCGGGCGGGATTTCAGCGAAAAGCGCGGAAAATCAGCAGTCGGAAAAAAAGATCTAAAAAATACTTGTGCTAAAAAATGGGATCCCTATAATGCGCCTCCATCGACACGGCGGATGTGAATCACTTCACAGACAACGCGGTCGGTTGAAGAGAAAAATTCTGAAATAACGGGTTGACTCTGAAAGAGGAAAGCGTAATATACGCCACCTCGCAACGGTGAGCGAAAGCCGCGTTGCACTGCTCTTTAACAATTTATCAGACAATCTG
>NZ_JBGORN010000004.1:0-240520 GCF_041679625.1 Enterobacter cloacae complex sp. ESBL7 | reverse complement strand
GGTTTTAAGGCCTTTAGCCAGTTCAGCCGCAAGGGCTTTGAGTTTCTTTTCGTCCATAATTGCCTGTCTCCGTTGTTGGAGTGAACATATCAAAATCAGGCAATTACACAATTTTAATTACAGGCTCCAAAAATCCCCCAGGCATTGCATTAACAACCGCAACACCGACAGCTATCAGCTCTTCTCTTCTTTTTCTCAAAGTAATCCCGGCAATGACTCATTCGCCACCTTTGATACCCGCAACGGCGCTGAAAATCTCAGTTTCAACTTACATTTCGCCAAACAGTGGTGCATTTATACGTATTTTTATTGATGGAGGATCACCCCATATCAAAATGCTGTGGGAGCAGCACGGCAAAATGCTCACTAACATCAGTCCAAACAGCTTCAAACGAGGCTGGTCAGCCACATTTTGCAACGGTAATCCGTTTAACTTCTCCACCAGCAAAGAAAAATATTCATTCGACCTCATTTCCCAGGTTCGCTCACCGCCAGCAATATCGAATGGCAGTACAGCCTGCTCAATGCAGTTAAGGTCCATCACGCGCTACGGACCTGTGGGCTTACCCGACACATCGTCATCACACCCATACCGACGGAGATCATTGATAAAACGGTGCTTCAGTCGGACTTCCTTGCAATGTGCAGCGCAGCCTTTTTCAGGATATCCCGTTCTTATTCGGCGCGTTTTAGCTGTGCCATAGCTTCTGGGTCTCGCTTTTGGCTTCCAGTAAATCCCGGATAAGCTGTTCGCTGTTGCTGTTATCAGGTTTGATGGCCCACAGCCACTTGTAGAGGCTGTGGGCAGAAACGTCCAGACGGTCAGATACTTAGACAATGCAACAACCGCCTTCCGTTATTTGATGCACCGCTTTTGCCTTAAATTCAGGTGTAAATCGTGGTGGGGTCAGTCCATAAATGATTCTGAGATATCTGTTAAACCTGTGGCGATGCAAAACAAACAGGTATTACATTGACATTTTTCATTTCCAGTTATTACCGTTAAGCCTCTTATAAATAAAGGAGAATCGTTGTGGCAAAAAAAATATTTACGTGGAGTTCATCAGAATCTCAGCTTTATGACAAAAGCTATGGCAGTCAAAAAGTCCAACAGGGGAATTTTGATAAAAATGTTGGTTCGTCATTCGTTATGGATGCAGTAGATTGTGGGCTGATGCTTTATCTTGACAACAACACCGGTGAGATAGTCTGGCCTGTATATACCCCAAGTTACAGAGAGCCTGCGACAATTGAGATAATGAATGGTACCCTTATCGTAACTTCTGGCAGTCAATATATTGGAGTAGATCCTCTTAAGAACGAATACCTGCCAATTTCCCTGGAAATATCCAGAAACGGCAATGTAGAATTTAATTGCAAGGAACAATTCACCCTGGACACTGATGAACTTTCACAATTATATCTACGTGATGATGCCACATTATCTATAAAAGTTGAAGAAGGGTTTGCTGTATTTGGCGGGGGGGAATTAAATGTATTAGATAATAGCGAGTTAAAAATTTATGTACCACATTTTGATTTTAAACATTTCAAAAATGATGCGAGCATTTTTTTTACTGTAGGTTGTGGAAACTCTTCAAAATGTACATCAAGGGTTGTTTTTTCTTCCATTGAAAATAGCAGCGTGTTAGAAACCGAGAACCTCCCCAAAGGCGTGTTTAATTTCACCACATCCGGAGAGAATAATGGCCGATTTATATTTGAAAAAGCATATGGCTTTGCTAAAGCAAACCTCCCAGGCAGGGAATTATTTTCAGTAGACAGGAATGTTATCCCACCAGCAGACTTTGAGTCTTTTTTTAAAGTGGATAACATCAACAAAAACAATGCTAGTGCTGGATTTTCAGTTAGTTACAAAGGGGCATTGTAGGGTTTTAATTTTATATTTTGTATTCAGTCAATAGAGACTATGTAAGTACCCCAGCTTTCGTTCACACTCTTTTGAGGTTTCTGTTTTTTCAGCCATCAGCCGGTATTCCTCCGGTGTCAGGTTATTCAAGGATGCATGGGACGCTGGTTGTTGTATTCATTCAGCCAGCGTTCCGTGATTCCCGTGCTTCATTCAGGGTTCTGAACAGGCGAAAATCCAGTATTTCTGTCCGGTGCGTCCTGTTAAAACGTTCGATAAACGCGTTCTGCGTCGGCTTACCAGGCGTGACAAATTCCAGTATCACACCGTGCTCTTCAGCCCACCGAGCCAGTGTCAGCGGGACCGGTTCCGTGCCGTTCTCCATCCTTCATTTCAGCGGATACCTCTGGTTCGCCACTATCCTGTCCAGCACTCACCGGGATATTGAGATCGATTTCTATTGCGAGGGCTTCGCGGTTAAATTCATCCACCAAATTGAAGGTCCGGAAACGTCTACTATCAACCAGCTTTGGTTAAGTGCCTTAGTCGCCACCAGTGGCACCGGATTACGTAGCGGCAGAGGCTGCTTTCCTTTGCGACGAAAATTCAGTTTCAGCAGGCAGTAAATCCGGTGAAAGCGTTTATCATTCCAGATGTTACCCTGCCTGCGCAGCAACTGGAACAGCTTCTTAAAACAGTATCGCAGATAGCGCACTACCAACTCAGTCTGCAGTTGGATCACCGGTTTATCGAGTCTGGTACCTGCCTGTTAAACGTAGACCGTCCTGCTAAGCGATAATGTCCTTCAGGTCAGGCAGATTCCCATGGCAAATTGGGCCGTCAGATAGTTGACGAGCTCCAGCTTTATAAATGACTTTAAAGCTTTTTTCGATAACGACTTTCAGTGCCTGGCATTCAAGGCTGAGATCAACAATTATCTGTTTTAGCTGCCTGTTTTCATCCCCCAAGTTTTTCACTTCTTGGTATCAGACGCTTCCATACTGCCAAACCTCGCTTGCCAGTTATAATACCTGGTTGCCAGGATACGCAGCCAACATAAAGGCGGTTATTCCTGATTATGGCTGGAGCATATTCGAGGTCAGGGTAACAGAACAGATATTACTAACTGACAGTTGTATCGAATACTGGGGGTGGGCCAGAATGTTCCTGTTCTTTTACCGGGTAATAAAACACGATAATATCGCGCAGAAATGGGCGGAATATTTTCTTTAATTTCTCGTGTTCAGGATGGCGAAGGTAACGGTGTAGTGCCGAGTCATCAAGGAATGTCATCATCACACTGTGAGTATAGCCGGCACTCTTGTTTTCCAGACTATCATTGACACCCCACTCAACACCTAATACACCGTCGACAACCGCAGGTATGCCCAGGAATCCCTCACGTACTCTGTCAAGATTCTCTGACGTAATATCAGAAACAAACGCAATAAATAAAATGTGCCTTATCATTTACTACTCCTGAATTGGTTCCCTGGAAACTTAGTGATGATTTTCCGCTTTCTCAGGATCACCACTATCATTACTTGCTTGCCCGTTAGTGGCTGGTTGAAGGTGTCTGATGAGACGTGTGTGCTGAACACCTTGTCGCGATGATTCTGAGTGCGATGCTCTGGGGCCTACTATCAAGGGCTGGAAACGACCAATTTCAGTTGAGGTAGTTATTGGTGCCGCCGCAACTGAAGCCATAATTAACACTCCTGAAAACAAAATTCCTGCATTAATATGCATTTTCAGTTCCTTTTGATTTGAATGGAGACTGCGGCATGGGGTACCTATCCATGAACTTTTAGTCAGCCACTGTAACTCACGTGCGAAAATATTAACGACCAGACGATGTTTACGATCTACGTATAGCGGTATGCACTGCAACATTAAAGCACACTACCCAACATATCCTCCCTGATGAAACAGGTTATCAATGTGTTTTGCTGCTGGTGCATATTCATTCCCACTCAGTTGGATGCTAGCCCGCTTCTAAGCAAGCTCACGTCAGGTGGAACATACACGGGCGCTCTCCATACGAATGCGCCTTCCGGTCACTCAGGGCAACCCCGTCATCGCAGACCGAAAGGCATAACTGGAGTGGTTTGCGGGACTAGACCCCGCATCATCAGCCTGGAAGGCTGATGTAATCACCATTATACGATGGCCGCATTGGTGCACTGTACTTGCGTCGGCCCAGCGACATCTGTATTCGGAAAGCAACATTCTATCCATCTGAGCTAAAAGCACTATAGGTGGTCTGATGGCCCTTGCTGGACTTGAACCAGCGACCGGGCGATTATGAGTCGCTCGCTCTAACCACTGAGCTAAAGGGCCTTAGATGGCTGTGACGCCAGGTGCTTCCAGGTAAGACTTTGGCCAGCCACCGTGACTGGCGACTTCTTCTTTCCACCCGAGCCTACTGTTTCGCCCCTACGCTAGCGGGATTCATCACAACAAGGAAACGCACTCCAGTTAAGTGCCCTACACACTAACCGACCGCTGAGTGCGCTTCGTTCTTGTAAGAAAATATCAGTGTCCGTACTGAATAATTTCATGCATTTAAAACCATTAATTGTTGTGATGCCGGGTGCCTCCCGGTGAGCCTTTGGTCAGCAGCCCTGACTCGCTAACGGATGTCCCAAACAGAGCAAATAAATAACTCGTTTTTAGCTGATTACGCCCCGCCGCTTAGGGGGATTCACCACAACAGGGAAGCACACTGACAGCACTCCCGCCAGAGTGAGCCACCCGATGCCATCATAGCGAGTGTGCTTTCCTGTTGCTGAATTTTGGTGCCGACTACCGGAAACGAACTGGTGACCTACTGATTTACAAGTCAGTTACTCTACCTACTGAGCTAAGTCGGCGCGGAGGGGATAATGGAAACGGAAAATAAACATGACAACCCCTTGTTAACAATTAGTTACCACATCAATTATTTTTTTCACAATACCCAGAAACGACAAAACCCCGCCAAGGCAGGGTTTCGATGGTTGAAATGCTTCAGATATAACCTCGCATGATTAGAAGCGAAAAGGAAAATTTAATGCAAAGTCAACCTTATCGTGCAAAAAAATGTCGACATTACCTAGAATTATATTAATAACTTGTCGCCTCCTTAAATTCGACCTCCGCTTGTCGGACGCCTATGTGCAACGAGGTCCAGTGAGTCAACCTGCATCTCATAGAATGGTTTCCAGTTACGCGACAATAAAGCAACGCACACATATATTGAAAGCCTGCGCCCCGGGGGCTTTGGTAGCTTTGCGGTCCAACTCTTTACGTTTACAGCCGCACCTGCATCGCGCAAGGATCACTTTCTTACCTTCACTCGCTCCGTAAACTCTTTCCACCACTTCAGCACCGCTGGCATCGAAAACGCCAGGGTGCTTTATTGCATCTTCATACCCGGAGATAAATCCGATAATGGTTTGCTGATTTTGCTTCCATGTAGGCTCTGCTTTCAATAAGTTCTGGTTTTCCATAAAACCCAGTGCGTTTCACTTTGGGATACAATGACAGGCTCCGTTTGTCCACCCCGGTTATACGAATCAGGGTAATCTTCAATGGAGCAGTCTGGTTCTTTTGTCGGTATACTGGACATTTCTCAATATAAATTGAGGCTACATATTGAGCTATTCTTATACATTTAAATTGAATAACCAGCGGTACCCTCTCCAGACTGCAGAAGATTTTGGTGCCGTAAATTTTTTCACTTATCTGACCAAAAAATATATTATCTGACTGCAGACTAGTTTTTTCCCCAGGGGAGATTGCTCCCACTCATTTCCCATAACATTATACCCATACATGCCATGCCAGCCGGAGCTTCAGACTTCCCACTTGACTACTTCACCTACCGTTTTGAGAGTTGACCTGATTGTTTGACACAATCAGGTCAGCACAGCTAGTAGGAATCCACATGGAAGTGGTGCTGTGCTCACATCAAAGGCTGTACTATGTGGTTCGCTTTTTCCGGCCCACACACAACAGATTGAACGATTAGTTAGCTAAAAACGTTCACTACACATACCGGTATGGGTTTTTTATCGAAATATCTTTACGGAAATCCAGAGTGCAACATTGCCAACTCAGATTGACGAGCAGGAATTATACTGCATCTTAATTTTTAACAGCCCCCCACCACGTCAGATAAATGCAGAGGAAAATACCCTTTCGGATTACCTCATCTGTATTATTTATACACCTCAGTGTTATGGCTCAACAAAAATGAAAACATAACAGATATTTCATTAAAGAAAACAGCAACTCATCGATATCTGCGTTTAACTTTTCGCCAGTGAAGTTGCTACTCACGGGGGGCGATTTACGTCTACTTTCTTTCCGGAGCAGTGTGATTATCTCGATTCAGGAATAGTGCAAGGAATTTATTTAAATCCGACCTAAACCTTATAGTAAAAATCAGCCAGAGACGTCATGCCCCCTTACTCCAACCTTCGTGATTTTATTTATTTCGATACCATTGACAATGAAACCTCCCCGTTTGAAGTATCATTTGCATCAGGCATAATTATATTTAGCCAAATTTATGTAATTAGCCTTTTATCATAAAAAACACGGGGGATGTATGAAAGGATTTTTGCGTACTGCAGCATTAAATCTCGTATTATTCGGCGCAACCACTGGTGCGCAAGCAGCCAGTGATCAAACATCATTTGCAGTAAAACTGACAGTTACATCGACCTGCGACATCAACACCGTACCGGCAACAGACATTGAATTTGGTAGCCACAGTTCAACATCAACAAATATAAATAGCACCGGTTCACTGACCGTCAACTGCACAATTGGCACTCCTTACACTATTGCCCTGGATTCCGGTGTTAACAATAACGGCAGTATACGTCGCATGGCTGGACAAGATTCTTTTAACTCAGGCGTTTATGTACCTTATGAATTGTATAAAAACAGCGCCAGAACCGAAGTCTGGAATGATGGATCCGGGACCTATGCTGGTACTGGCACTGGCGCTAACGAGAGTGTCCCTGTATACGCCAGCGTGGCATCAATGAACGTAGCGGCGGGTGATTATCTGGACACAGTGACAGCCTTTATTACCTATTGATATCCCATATGACCATGAAGATTTGTCCATTATCCAGGGCAACCTATTGTGAGGTTTAGCACCATGCGTAATTCATTACACAAATTCTTTGCCGTAAATATTATTCTTATGGGGTTGTCTGGCCACACAGCTCTTGCAGCCTCTCTGCAGGTTTCACCTACAACCGTTAATTTCGACGCCAGCCAAAAAGCGCAGAGCGTCTGGCTTACTAACTCAGGTACAGAAACCATTCGTGGCCAGGTTCGGTTGTATAACTGGCAACAAATAAATGGCCAGGAGAAATTAAGTCAGGCCAGCAGCATGATTGTTACACCAGCAATTGTGAGTGTACAACCAGGTAAGAAACAGTTAATTCGTCTGGTTTTGCCAAAAACACCAGACAAAGAAACGGGCCGGATAGAGCAGGCGTACCGTCTGATGGTAAACGAATTACCGACAACCACTGCGCACGCAAACGGGTTACAGTTTCTGCTGAGCTATTCGGTTCCTGTATTTGTTAATCAAAAAGAGGATACCGCAGCCCAGACCTTACTCAACGGAGTCCACATTTCACTTGCTGCGCAAAACGGTAGTGCAGTGCTGATAGTCGATAATACTCAGACAAAACACATAAAATTAAGTCAGGTTACATTTACCCCAGAAAATGGTAAACCCGTATCAATAACCCCTGGGCTACTTGGATACACCCTGGCAAAACAAAAAATGGAATGGCCGATAAAATTACCGGCGAACCAGATCAAACATGGCGGCATGCTGAATGCCACGGTTAACAATGATGCTAAACCGCAAATGCTGTCTGTTCGCGGCAGTTAATCTCTTGTCGGGCCTGTTTCTGTCTCCAGTTGCCACCGCAAATATCACAACAAAAATCGATAATTCAGTGGCGCAGTTGACAGATACGACACATCAGGAGGACGAGATGCCGGTTTATGTCGATGTCGTGCTGAACCAAATGCCCGTCCGGCAATTGGTTCAGCTTACTGATAAACACGGCATCCTCTATGTGCCCACTGAGCTATTGACGGACCTCGGGATTGTCTTTCCTCACCCCGTTAAAAACGCTATGTCGCTCAACGAACTCGATGCTGAGCATATTCTGGCTCACTACATCCCCGAGAAACTGGAGCTTCAACTGACCGTTCCGGGCTCGCTATTGACCGGGAAAACACAGGTTATTTCGCTACGAGAAAAAGAACAGACAACAATAAGCAATACATCACCTTCCTTGCTTTTCAACTACAGCGCTTATGCTACTAACTTTGAAAGCACTCCTCAGGGTAGCCTCTGGCATGAAATACGCCTTTCGGGTCTGGCCGACAGTAGTCTGAGCAACTCAATGCAAACTCAGTCAGGCCGCGAGGGTAACAGTACGTTGCGACTTGATACCACATGGTCCCAGGACAATCCAGAAAGCATGCTCAGTATTAATCTGGGGGATATCACCACTCAATCACTGGACTGGAGCCGTTCCACTCGGCTCGGCGGCATTCAACTATCACGAGATTTTTCTCTACAGCCATATACCATCACAACACCGATGTCTTCCTTCGTGGGCAGCGCTACCCTACCTTCTCAGGTAGATTTGTATATCGATGGAATCAAGCAGGCAAGCCAGAAGGTTTCACCAGGGCAATTTCAGCTTCAGAATGTGCAGATTGCCAGCGGTGCGTCGCAGGCAACGATGAACATCACGGACATCACCGGGCAAACTCGCTCAGTGTCTCTCAACGTATATGGTGCACCTGAACTCTTACGCAAGGGGCTACTGGACTGGTCATTCGAAGCAGGTGTTGTGCGTGAACGGTGGGGAGAGAGCAGTTTTGTGTATGCCGATGAGCCTATGGTCAGTATGACCACGCGTTATGGTACTTCACAAAACTGGACATTGACGTCTCATACGGAAGGGGATAAAAGTCAGTACACGGCGGGACTTGGCTCAGTATTCCTTTTTCCCTTGAATCTTGGCGTTTTCGACATGGCATGGAGCCGTAGCGGAATATTTTCATCACAAGCCAAAACCGACGTAATATCCCTCAGCAATTACGATGATAAAAACCGTTCTGGCAAAGGTTCTCAGCAACTATTGGGCTATCGCTGGAATAATAAAACCCTGACTATTTCCGCCTCGACTATCCGCAGAAATCAGCAGTATCGCGATATTGCCAGTCGCTATAGCGCAAATCTGATGCCTGAACAGCAACAGCTATTTCTTGGGTTAAGTACCTCTATTGGCCAATTGAGTAGCGGGTTTATTCAGCAAAAGGACCACGATGCTCAGAAATCACAATACATGAGTGTGAACTGGTCAAAGCAGTTCGTTCACTTGGGCTCTTTTTTTATCAGCCTGAATCGTCAGTTAGACAGTGATAAAGGATTCTCCTCCAGTGTTTCCTGGTCGCTGCCACTGGATGATCGGGTTGTGGTGAACAGTAATTACACGCGTTCAAAAGAACATCAAAACATAGCATTTAGTGCGGCTAAAAATGCCACACGCCTTGGAGAACCAGGCTGGCGCATTCAGGGGACAGGAAATCAGTTAAGCCAACACAATTTGCAGGCTGAATGGAGGTACATGAATGCGTACGGGGATTTCGGTATGGGTGCGGGATACTGGCGCAATGAAAAGGACACCACGACAACATCGTACTTTTCCGCCAATGGCGCAGGACTAATGATAGATAATCAGTTCTTCGCCATGCGTTCTACAGCAGACGCCTTCGCTCTTGTTTCCACCAACGGCGTTCCTGATGTACCTGTAAAACTTGAAAACCGGTTGGTGGGTAAAACCAGTCAAAATGGCTACTTCCTGATTAACGATCTGAATGCCTGGCAGCATAACCAGGTCGGCATTGATCCTCTGGCACTCCCGTCAGATGTGTCTATTGGGCAAACGGCTTACGATGTCATACCTCGTCGTGGTAGTGGTAGCATCGTCAGGTTTGACATTAATGCACAGCAATCTCTCCAGCTCGTACTCAAAACAGTGTCAGGAGAAATCGTTCCTGCCGGAAGCCCGGTTTGGACTGCGCCGGTTAGAGAGGAAATGACCATAAAGTTAAGCCAGCAGCCAGAAGTCACTCAGGTTGGTTATGATGGTCTTCTCTATCTTGAAACATCACACCCCGACAGTCGACTCATAGTCGGGCTGGACGGTGAACACTATTGCTACGTCAACATCACGAAAAAAATGGTCAACTATCCTCCTCACCGGACACAAGCAGCCCTATGCTATTAATCTTCTTATCTCATGTTATAAAATCAGGTAATACACTGATTAAAATTATTATTTATATTAGTTTATTAACCATTTCACCTGAGGTTTATGCTAATGCCCAATGCTGGATAAATGGCGCAATGAACATTGACTTCGGCCCAGTAGATACCCGTGCTGATGATTACATTCACAGTAACCTGAACTATACATGCCAGGCACCTTACGATCCAACGGGTGATCTTTACCATGTCAGAGCCTGTGTTTTTGTCCAGCCTGATGAAATGGGCACTTCTGGCCCTCGCTCATTACGACGGTGGGACAATACTATTCTGCAATACAATCTCTATTCTGATGCAGCGAGAATACAGCAAGTAGGGCCGCTCAATAGCGACATGCCGTCGTATAGCTGGTCTATAGATATTTCATCAAATAGCCAGTATTCATCACAGCTCACGCTGTACGGTAAAGTTCCGGGAAGGCAACCAGGACTTAGTTCTGGCACCTACGAAAGTCATTACAATGGTGGCATTGTGCGTTGGCGATGGAGTAAAGGCAACATGCCTACACCGACGGTTGCTGACTGCCAGAGCAACACTGGCGGCATCGGTGGCGGCAGTGTCACTTTTTTTCTTAATGTCACGGCCAATGTACTCGATAGCTGCTTAATTCAATCCGCCTCGGATTTAGACTTTGGCCAGGTTGATAGCCAGAGTGCCCAAAATATTGACCAAAGCGCGACGATCACCTTGAACTGCCCCCAAGGCACAGCATGGTCATTAGCGCTCAACAGTGGCGAAAATCCCACGGGGATACAGAGAAGGATGATAAATAACAAAGGTGAAGTCATCCCTTATTCACTTTTTCGGGATCCAGCTCGTACACTTAGCTGGGAGCCAGGAACACAAGTAAGTGGAACTGGAACAGGGCAAACCCGTCCAGTTAATGTACCAGTGTATGGAAGAGTACCCCAACAGTCCTCATTACCAGCGGGTTCATTCAGAGACAACGTAATCATAATGTTGACATATTGATAATGCAGGTTGTTTAGTTAACTCAAAATCATCACAGAAACAGGCCTGAGTTCGATTTATATTGGAATAATCCGCGGCCCAATTTCGTAATTATTATATTACATAATGACCAGTTGTTTCACTCATTCCACAATCGCCTCAAAATCGCCGCCAGCAATCAGCAAAAAATAGCTATTTTCGACCCACAGCAGGGAAGCGCACTGGGCACACTCCCGCCAGAGTGATATCCGGTGTGTTTTCCGGTTTCTATAATTTTCAATGCCAGAATTGAGTGACTGATGATGAAAACGGGGATAAATACGCATAATCTTTGATTAATAAACAGTAATTATATATAGAAAATCATTAAGTTATCAACGTAAGACCGAGAGCATTACGTTGGCTGCCAGTCGATTCCGGAACACCTCATCTGCCAGTCACACCGACAATATCTGCCAAACGCCTTTGGGACAGAGAGATGATGGCAAACTCTCTGTCCCGGCGCAAAAATAAAGTGGTTCAGCCCTTACTTCATTTGTCCCCGCAGAAATGACCATGCGACATCCAGTAGATTACTGCAACCCTGTTGCTGTGTTCCGACTGATACATGTTGCAATAATGCAGGCAGATGTTCACCTGCCCAGGCAGTGACCTCCTCCGACGAAAGCCCCATACGTTGCGCCAGAGAGGCCAGTTCACCGTCACTGAACAAATGAATGATATGCTCAGGAGTAAAAGTACCAGATACCAGCCCCTTCTCTTCTAACTCCCTGAATCGCACCAGTAACGATGGTAATCCGCCCTCGTCCTGAACCCAGGACAAAAAAGTCATCAGACCTGGATGCTCATTTGAATCAGGCAGTATCCTGCTCACAATGTTATTCAGAATATCCATATTTTACCCTTACTCATTTAGCCACTGCGCCACACCGCCATGTCGTGAACATGCCCCACGGTGTTGACTGCTGTGGCTTAACGAACCGTCCTGGCAGCGAGCGGTTACTCCTGGCTCAGTTGCCGTTTTGGGAACCTCTACTGTTTTGTCCTTTTTCAGAAATTTCCCGCTACTGTCACGGACCGTTTTAACCTGTGGGGCATTAGTATTCTGGGAAGAGGCGTCATCCACCTTGTGCTTCATATGCGAGCGGGAAGTGTCCCCGGGCGCGGACACATCTTGTGTCTGTATATCAGTCGTCGCGGGGACATCTTTCTTCGCAGGAGAGGCTGCCAGCGTTGCCACACTCCAGAGGAGACCGCAGGTTACCAGGATAACAGGAATAGTACGCATGTTCGATATTCTCCGTGTTTAACAGGTTCCACAAAGATGTGAGAACGGGAGACTGACGGACGCAATCATTTTTCGGCAGAACCTCTGTCGACGGTGACCTACAGTCCGTCTGTGTGATGCTATTCCCCCTCCCTCCCCTGCAGAACTGGATACTTTACAACCACAGGCTACCGTGCAGACAATCCTCCAGAACGCACATGAGAGAGAAGCCGCATGTATCGCCACCGTCCGTTCCTTTTTTTACTCCTGCTGGGCTGTCAGACACTGGTTACGGCCGCCCCGATCAGTCACAGCAGACATCACATACCTTCCCACAAAAAAAAACAGCATGGCACAACCGGTGGCTCCGGGCACGTCACGCATCTGTCACCACGAACCCGCGTCATTCACACCCTGTTGGCTCAATTGGGCAAACCTTATCGCTGGGGTGGGGCCTCCCCCGAAACAGGATTCGACTGTAGCGGACTGGTTTACTATGCCTGGCACAAAAACTTCAATATCCGGTTGCCGAGAACGGCAGAAGGAATGTACACCATGCCACGCGCGCGTTCGGTGCAACTTCAGAACCTGGAGCCCGGAGATATGGTCTTTTTTTCCATGGCCGGGGAGCAGGTTGATCACGTTGGTGTATATGTGGGGAATGGACACTTCATTGAGGCACCACATACGGGGCAGGATGTCAAAATTGTCAGCCTCATGAAGGAAAATTACCGCCGTCATTATCAGGGAGCAAGACGCCTGATAACACCAGAGCGGGAAGACAGCTGAATAACACCTGGCCAGCAACAGGCAGCGGCCTGTGTTATCCGTTAGATGTGCGCCTGAGATGACCTGCTTTTCATTTCTTTTGCAACATTTTGCTGCTGCTTTCAGATGCCCGCGTCTTCCCTGTATTCTTTTTCGCTGCCTTCTCTGTCCTGTGAACCTGCGTTTTCTGATTAACATGCACTGAAGTCGGGTGGGCATTAATACTGTGAATAAATGATGAAGGTGGCGGAGCTGGCGGGAGACTGGTTGTGGGCGAAGCCATAACTCCTGAAATTTCTCCGGACAGAACGATACTCAGAATACCCGCAGTCAATTGACGCATAACGTTACCTCTGTGTTGTGAGTGTCGAAGAAAACATCCTGCAGGGAGTATGTCGTCGTCAATACGGGGAAAGTCACTCCCAGTTAGCCCATATCAGAGCCGGAAGAATAGACACCCCGCCAATAAAGTAACAAAAAATTAACGCGGGGTTGCACTATCTTCCCCCCCGTGTTGAACATAGCACATGATGCACGCTGAGGAGTTTTCACAAGCGAGAAGCTCAATTTGTCAGTAACAGGAAAATACACTGGTAAAAGCAGAACCGGGTTGACTCACTCTGACGCAAGTGTGGGACCAGTGTGCTTTCCTGTTGTGATGAATCCCCCTCTGCGGCGGGGCGTAAACAGCGACCACTTTATTATCTGTTATAACAGCTAAGCGTTCTTATCCAACCGCGGGCCATGGTGGCTGACCAACGGCCCACCGGGAGGCACCCGGCATCACAGCAGCTTTGCAGGTCCTTTGTCTGAACAGTCTGCGTCAGTGACTATCGCGGTCACTGACGCAGAACAGGAAAAGGCTCCAGACCGCCATTAGCTCATCAGGAAGAGCGTGCAAATATGCAGGTACGGGGTTCGAGGCCTCGATGGCGGCCCACTTTATGCGTGGTGAATCCCCCTGTGCGGCGGGGTGCCCAACACCGTTAATCAGCCGGTGGGCACGGGTTATTACTCACCGGGAAGCACCCGGCACCACGCTCCATTCTCTGTGTAGACTGGATTAATCCTTTAAGCCCGCACAAACAAAAGCACTCGTTGTAAGACCTCTGATAACATGAGGTCCTCAAATGGCGAGGCGCATCGGATCCGTATTCAAGACCTGGTGGCAGGTGACCGCAATATGTTTAGCAGGAGGCTTCCACAAATACCAGTGAATGCGAAGTAGAATAACTGCCTCCTTCCAGAATGGTCACAAACTAAATTTACCAGGAAACCACCACAAACTAATAGAGGAAAATTTTTCTGGAAAGACCTTAAGTATAAGAATAAAAAAGCCCCTTAACTTCAGGGGCAAAATGTAATCAGTTATTAATAAGCGTATCCCAGTCGATATGCACAAAGACATCCATAAATGCAGGGCGTACTTCGTCACTCGGCTTTTCTGCACCAAACCCCATTGTTTTACCTGTTACCCCCATTCGGAGAACATTTATATCTGATGGGACCCGCATGGCACCTTTCTGGCTGTCAACCAGTGCAATGGTTACAACACCGGTTTCAGTGGTGAAGGCTTTAGAAATTGCCGTATGACCTGCAACTTCTAACGTTTGGTCTTTACCATCAATATTCAGCGTCGCCGTTCGAACCCAGTCCTCATTATTAATAAGTGTGACGGTAAATTGCGTTTTCTTGAGTAACCCGGGGATCGGGAGAGGTTTGTTGTTACCCATATCCTCTTTTCCCTGAACGACGGTAACACTGAGTTCACCAGAGTTATCGCCGTATTGATTTTTTCTATCATTGACGAGGAAAATAATCTCACCCGTTTCAGGGACAGTCCAGTCTGACAAATTTTTCCCTGCTACAAAAGTCTTCCCATTAATCCTGATTAAAAGAGCCAGGACATTTGCCATTACACCCTGCTCATCAATCGGCTTATCGCTAAAACCATCAGCATCCCATGGCCCATGACTTTTATCTGCCGAATAATTTGTCGTACCGGTAGCCATAACACTGATTACATCGCCTTGCTTAACCATGCAACCGGTATTAACACCTTCAGCTCATGCATCTATTTTACCACTCCAGATAGTATCCATAATTCCTCATATTTCGTTAAAGAGCGAACTTGCTCTTTCTTATGTGTATAAAAGGGAGGAGGAAATCGTAAGCATACTTGCCCATAAATGTGAGGTTTATCTCTATTTCTCTGTGATCAGAAAAAAATTCGATGAACTGCTTTTGCTCCAATATTGTTGGTGGTATGAGCAGTTATTATCACTGAATGGTTTCAATTTCGATGAATGATGTGCATGAATAGGTCCATCAGCATTCCAGACTGGCTCATAGACCACAGTTTCTGATGTCTGATATTCGTTATTAGTTTCTGGCAGTGAATGCTATAGCAGCCCTGTGACAGCAAGATCTGCAATGAAGTCAGAATTTCTGGAGAGACGACTCCCCTGGCCGCCACATCAGCACCAGCCCAGAACAACCCCAAATACACCAGGGGGCCAGGAATGAGTTTCTCGCTACATTTCGATCTTCAACCTGTCTGCCGTGATCCACTCGGTAAAAGGGTATAAAAAAAGCCTGCGGGGTGCAGGCCAATCTTCGGGATGTCGTCATTTATTAGAATTATCGAGAACGCAGGTATAGAACAAACGGGAAGCTTCTTTTGTCAATCTGAAATAAAAAAAGCCCGCATGGACACGGGCTAAAGAAAAAGTGAAGCAGTTACTCATCAGGATGCGACTGTCCTGCTATCGCCTTTTAACTGTCAGGACGGGTATCATCATTGTCAAACTAATGAACAAAAAATCGGCCACACAGTGGGCCGATTTTTGTCAGATCACATCAGAACTGATACACCAGCCCCGTTGCCACAACATTATCCGTGGAGATACCGGCGCGACGGGTGAAGTCACTCTCATCCAGCAGGTTAATTTTGTAGTCAACGTAAGTCGACATGTTTTTATTAAAGAAGTAAGTCGTACCCAGTTCGACATATTTGAGCAAATCCTGATCGTGGAAACCTTCAAGTTGCTTGCCTTTCGACTGCAGATACGCCACTGATGGACGCAGCCCGGAATCAAACTGGTATTGCGCCACCATTTCAAAGTTTTTCGCCTTATTGGCGAAGCCATTGATAGCATCATCATTACCATTACCGGCAAAACGAGTGGCATTATAGGTCTGTGTCAGCTGTGTCGCCAGATAGAGATTATTGGCATCATATTTCAGCCCGCCGGTATAGGTGGTAGCCTTGTTTCCGTGACCATAATCCAGACGATTTTGCTCACCGGTACGTTTGGAGCTGGCAATCGCCGTCCCCACGCTGAATCCCTGGCCCAGATCATAAGTCAAGGAGCCACCAAAACCATCGCCGTTCTGACGCAGTTCATCACGCCCATTGTTCGATTCACCGGCACCGTCATTTTTGCCCTGATACTGCAGCGCCATGTTCAGACCGTCAACCAGACCAAAGAAGTCGCTGTTACGGTAGGTAGCCACCCCGTTAGCACGCTGCTGAAGGAAATTGTCAGACCCGTAGGTGTCACCACCGAACTCCGGCAGTACATCGGTCCAGGACGTCACGTCGTAGACCACTCCGTAATTACGGCCATAGTCAAACGAACCGTAATCACCATATTTTACCCCCGCATATCCAAGACGGGTCGAGAGCTGGTTGCTGGACGTTTCGTCGTTATTTGCCTGAATATTGGACTCCCACTGACCGTAACCGGTCAACTGGTTACTGACCTGTGTTTCGCCCTTAAAGCCAAGTCGGGCATAGCTCTGGTCACCATCAACCTTGCTGTCACTGGAAAAATAGTGCAGGCCATCGACCTTGCCGTACATATCCAGCTTGTTGCCGTCTTTATTATAGATTTCTGCAGCCTGCGCTGCACCTGCAGCCAGCAGCGCAGGCACCAGCAATGAAAGAACTTTTACGTTCATGTATATGACCTCTGCTTTTAAAATTATGAATACTGAACCGGGTGATGGAATTCTGGGTCATCAGCCCGGGTACGCCACGTGCATACGCAGAGGAAAATCATAACGGGGGAGGGGCAGGTCAAGCGATGATTGTGCCAGTACAGGGAGCCCCCGTTAATCCTGTTGCCTGCCTCAGCAGGCAACAGGCCAGCTCCGGCATCGAAAATGTTACCCACCAGAATATTCAGTTTTCGCCTGGAGTAATAAGTGACTGAAAATAATATCCGGTCTGTCCTGATGCTGCGCACATCATTCGTTCGAAAGGCCGATGGAGCACACCATCGGGTAATGCCAGTGCAATCACAGCCGGGCGTATACACTGCCCGTGCTCAAACACATCTGATGATACCCATTGCAGTGTGATACTGACTTCCTCCCCCGCGCCAACACTGACCGGCAGCAGGACTGGCCCCGGGTGCATGGCCGGCGATAGTTTCCGCGTCACTGCCAGAGGCGTATGATGACGGTCGCTGAAAGACAATTCTGGTAGCGCCGGAAGACTGCAGGGCACCTTTGCCTTATTATGTAAAACCAGGTCCATGCCGCTTTGCGACATTCCGTCATACTGTCCTCCCCGATCATCCAGACGGACACTAAGCTGCGCCTTAAGGCACTGCGGTACCGGGGATATCGCTACTGCAGGCATTGCCACTGAGCAGGACGAATGAAGCCAACAAACAAGCACTGTCAGGCGCGCCGGGCTACGAATAAACGATTTCATCGCTGAGACTCCTTTGGTGAATTTAAATCCTCCCCCGGCCAGGCAGGAGGTTCGCGCAGCATCCTTATCATACGTAACTGCAGCATCACACTGCCTGCCTGCATAAACAGAACCAGAGCAGTCAGGGAAATCGCGCCAGACAGGGAGTAAAATGCTGAATCTGCTGGCCCCTTTACCGGTGTCATGGCCGCTATGCCGCACACCAGTGCAACAATCAGGGAAACGACAGAAACACCGATCGCCACAAGCCAGAGCACCTGCTCATACAGTCCCTTTAAACAGGCGTGTAAAGACAATTTCGGGGCTATCTTCATCCTTTTTTTCTCTTTAACGTTCAGACCATCCAGGGGAAAGCGATTGTCGCAAAACGGTAGTATTCCAGCGACAGTCGCTTACCCCTTAACTCAGCGATGCTTACCGAAAATCATCTCCGTCATTACCTTCTCCTTTTTATCCGGCGTTCGGGGGTAATAACGGTCCTTGTAGCACTGTTTTTCTTTCGAGTCGCAGAACACCCCGTTACTCAGAGAGTATTCCCCGGTATTCACATCCGCGCCGTCACCTAGCACTTTATCCAGCTTATTGGCGCGCTCCCCCATATACTGGGCAGTCAGCCCCCATGATATCCCTTCACGATCAACACAGAATCCGGCCTTCTTATCGCACACTACCCCACCGGCCGGGGAGTAAATAGTGGCGGCAAACACAGAGGATGACAGACAAAACAACACGGTCATGAGGATAACTTTCTTCATATTTTCGATCTCCGTTAACGTAACAACACAACAAACCTCTCTTTGCTATCACAGGGAGAGCCACCATCACAATTACGTCGTCGTCATTTATCGCTTTACATATCTGCACTGCCGTCAGGATAAAAAATGCTTCGGCCCCCTTTTTTCATGCCCGATAGCACTCAGGTAAATCATGCAGGAGGTGAGGTGTATAAAATTACAGCGACGCTGATCAAACCCGGTAATACGGCCGTCACCTGGACCCACTACTCAGGCACCAGAATGACGCTGGAGCAGTGTGAAAAACGATTTCACACATCACTGAAAGGCGGATTGTCTGCCCGGACACAAACCAGAGTGGAGAATTTCTGTTGTGAAAAAAAAGAATGAAATAATGCACAATGTGGTGAGGATTTTTTTTGCAACGCTTCTGTCGTTGAGTGCAGCAGTACCGGCGACGGCCGCTCAGATGCCGGCAAAACAGAGTGGAGGGCCTTCCTGCGATATGGACTATATAACGACTGACACAGGGGATTTTAGCCAGTCGTCAGTGAAAACGTGTCTGACTGATAATCCAGGAGTCATTTCCCTGTCCGCCGGGGCACGTTTTTCAGTCCATTTTCCGGATAATCCAACTACCGGTATGACATGGGGGCTGATGCGAATGCCCCCTTCCGTAATGCTGATCTCAGCAGAGCATACCTCCCGGGCATCATGTCATACGGGCATGACGGGCTGTCGGGGCGAATTTACTTCAACCTTTAAGGCAATTCATCATGGGACAGGGAACATTGTTTTCACCCACAGCCGTTTGTGGGAAAACACGTATCCGTCCGTAAAAATACTGCGTATTAACGTTCAGTAACCCCGCGATTCACGTTACGGTCACTACGTGGTGGGTAAATCACATCGACTGTGGGAAAGCGTGACAACAACTACCCCCTGCAGATATCTTTAGGGGTCAGCATTCTGAGACCGCCGGGAACGACAGACAGGCCGGAGAACACGATGGTTGCGGCCGTTTCACTCCTTGCGCATCAGATGATGTGCAAGGAGTTTACTGCGGAAGATGGCAAGCCTGATGGCGCCCGGTAATTGACGATTTATTTCTGCGGTATAATCAGCGTCTGTCCCGGATAGATTTTATCCGGGTGTGCCAGCATTGGTTTATTCGCATTAAAAATAACCGGATAATCATTCGCTGAACCATACATCGCTTTAGCGATAGAGGATAATGTATCGCCTGATTTCACGGTATAAAACCGACTTTCTGGCCCACTCTGAGTAACACTAACCCCGTCATTAACCTGCTCAATCCCGGTCACGTTACCCACTGCAACCATGATTTTCTCTTTATCTTCCTGTGACGCAACGTCGCCCGTAATTGTAGCCACACCATCATCCTGAACAGCAATACTGACTTTTTCAGCTCCGGGCAAATTAAGGCTATCAATATGTTTCTTTAGCGTTTCAGCCTGATTTTCCTTGCCACTCCCTGCAACAATACCCCAGACTTTTTCTCCGGCATCTTTCACAAAATTTAACAAACCCATTTATCCATATCTCCATTACTGTGTTTCGATGAATTATTTTATCGACGGTCATCACCCCCCCATATTTATCGGATGAAACAACATCAGACAGCTTCGTCCGAACCGGATTACATCGACAATTGGGGGGGGTATTTAACCCACCAGAAATATACAAAACCCCGAGTCAAGCTTATCATTATTTTCTTTCACCGCAGATAATATTCACCTCCGACCCCCCCCCCCAAAGAACACCAGACATCGACTTAAAAAAGCCGATATTTATGGCGCTGTTACTTTCCCATGAATGGGCGGGAGGGTAAAAATCAGGCATCTCGCTCTTTGTGTAAAATGAATATTACCAGAGCCAGAATATTCGGTGCGGCATATAACAACGCCCCCAACTGAGTGGCCAGTGGATTTTCTTTCGCCTGCCACGCCATAAACCAGTCACCCGCAACCACCATAAAACCAATGCCCCAAACCAGAATGGCGCAACACGCCCCCAGCATTGCCCAGGATTTACCGACAGTAAATCGGGAATACGGCCTGGTTATACTTGTCAGCATTTTGATAATCCCCATGCAGGCGAAAAGGCCGGCCAGTGTCTCCATTGTTGTGATACAGGCAAGCCCGATAACGGACGCCTGCGGCAGGGTAATGGCGCGCCACATCATCCCCGGAACATGATATGTATCCCGCATGGATAACAGAGGGGCAACTGCATTTGCGGCAGTTCCCTCAAAGTCAGCAAGATTATTTATCAAACTGAAAATACCCCACATGGCAGGAAACAGTGCCATAACGATACAAGCCAGTCTGGATATTACTGATTCATTCATAAATGTTACCTTCTTAATTTAACAAGTCTGTGCTCTTCTTGTCAGATGTGTTTTTGATTAAAATAAACCTCCAGGCATGGGTCTGACTGAGGATACCCATTCCTTTCAAAAACATTACCACTTCCTTAACATAAATCCGGGAGTAACCGTTTGATAAAGAGATAACATCTCGCCTGTTCACATGAAACATCCTGATACTGACAATCTCTGGCCGACTAATAAAAAGAACAGTGTTCATCGTTTTTTCGATTGTAAAGACAATGCAGAGGACAACCTCCACCGCTGGTATCATCAGATGAAACATCGCGCTCCCACAAACCGTCATCTCCTCTAATTCATTCAACGCACTAACAACTGCAACTGTTTTTTTTGCACCACCAAAAATGAATCATTAAATATTAACCTGACTCTCTTGATGGTTGACATTAGTACCTCTGCTAACAAATAAATGAAACCGTCAACTTTCCTACTCATACAGACTCACAACGTTTAAAAATTAATGTCAACCTACCCTTGTTTTTATTTGTAACCAGCAGAGACGCCCAGTTTTGGGGAAATACAGAATAAGCTGCTAAAATGGTCGATTGCCCTGAGTGTGCAGTATCGCTTTGCCCTGAAGTCGACTGACCGGACAACGCAGTACAGCCTGCATCAGGCACAGGATAATCGTCACCCGACATAACATTTTCGGTTGCAACAAAAAAACTCCCGTTAGGGTAATGAATCCATCCCATCTGAAAGAAATTACCAGGTCACTGTTATGTTCCATTACCTACTTTATGAACTTCCGGGTGACATCCTCACTCTCCATGCTTCAGTTGTTGATGAAAATCCAGGGCTTGTATTACTGGCGTACTGCATCATTGTTTTGTGGCTTATTCTGTTATTTTCCCGTCACTAAGTGCTTCTTCAGACATGGCAGCATATTGCGGCTTTTTAGTATGCCTTTTTCATCCGTAAACCTCTGGCACGCTGACTGGCAACATGTTGGCGTTATTATTCTGGAGAGTATTATTTTCGTTGCTGCATGTTGTTCCTCTACACCCCATGACAGGAGGACCAGTAAGGGGGGGGGTAAATACCGGCCAATTCCACAAAGTAATACACCACAAGTAATAGCAGGATGTTCTGTACTCTGCCCCACAGGCACATAAGCCAGTAGACAATAAAAAAAACCCAGAAAGCCATTAAAAACTCGGGTGAAAATAAAGTGGCCACAAACAAAAAAACTCACAACAAACAATTTGTAATATTTGTACTGACTGCAGAATCAAATAAATACCCCCCCCCCGGAACTCACTGGCGGTTACGGCAGTACTCCTGTCTTTACTTTTTCCGCCAGTCACCGGTCGGCCAGCTCTTTTCCGGCGTAAGAGGATCCGGCATCGTCAGTTGATGGCTCTCCGAGAGTTGCTCCGCATGCACCGCGCCACTCATCAGCACCAGCACCTGAGCCTCACGCTGCAAAAATCCCGTATACGCCGGAGAGGCATCTTCATTCACGGGTCCGGTAGCCAGCATCAGGCGGTCCACCTCACAGGCCCGGGCGACATCCTCACCGGGAATGCAGACCAGCAGGTGCTCATCGGTTCCATTGTCCAGTAACTCCCCCAGATACCGGTGCAGCTGCCCCAGCCTCACGCCTGTCCCTCCGGTTTGTTCTCAGCGGAGCCGGAAGTCTCTGACGGCGGCACGCCTTCGGAAAGCACCTCTTTTTTCTTCTCCTTCGGTAAGTCCTTCAGATACGCGTCCATGGCCAGCACGTCACGGTGACTGACGCCCTCCACCCTGTCTTTTCCCTGCCCCTTCGGGACCTGACCCGGCTCGGGCAGGCAGGACTGCCCAATGAACACCCCTCCGCGCTCCACCGACAGTTCTCCCGTGAACACATCCCCCTCTATCCGGCCCTGCCCCAGCAGGGAGACCGCATCCGCATAGCAGCGTCCGGTCACCAGCCCGTTGATGATAATGTGTGCAGCACGGATATCTCCCGTCACCACCCCACCGGTATCCACCCGCACCTGATGGGTCGCGGTGATATTGCCCTCGACACTGCCCTCGGTAACGATGTTGCCCTCCGCCTCAAGCTGGCCGGACAGGTGTGAACCCTGAGCAATAAACACATCCCTGCGGACAGCCGTGACCACCACATCCCGCAGTGCGCCGGAGGCAGATGAGTGGTCAGAAAGAACCGCTGGTGGTGTAACGCCAGCCGGCTCCGTATCCGGGGTTTTCTTTTTCAGTAACTGCATGTCATGTTTTCCTCTTCGTAAAGTCACTGTCAGTAATCCGCATCCGGCCATCCACAGGGCGAGGGCGATACCGGTGACCGTCGCGTGGCGGTACAGACCGCCATTACCCTCGCTCACCCACAGCACCAGGGCCAGACCCCAGGTGAGCCACACACCCCACAGTGCATGATGTGGCTTACCAGACCGGAGAGTTTCGGATTGTGCCCCCGCCGGCAGGCCGCCATTGTCCTGGCGGCCAGGCGCATGATGAGCATGGATACCGGCATCAGGCCCCTGGTCGCTCTCTTTGTCAGAAGCCACGGACGAGCACCCCCAGGGTCAGCAAAATGCACAGCAGCCAGAGACGGGCGCCATTGAGGTTCACCGCCCCCAGCAGCGGAAACGCCACCACCCGGCGCCGGGAGACCATGACCAGCGCACACCAGCGCAAACGCCGGCGCAGACGGGTATGGCGGCACATCCACTGCGTGACGTTTGCGTGCAGCTGTGCTCCGGCCTGCCTGCACTGAAGGGTCAGATACCAGAGGCACCACCGGAGCCAGAGGAACAGGTAATGCAGCCGCTGTGATGTTGATTTCGCGGTAACTTTTCGTTGCCGCGTTGCAGTCTGAATGACTGCTGTAGCGTCCGGCCCTGCCGGGGTATCCTTATCTCCCTCCATGGGGTCGCTCCTTTTGTCTTTATGTCCCGGTGCCGAGCAGCAACATCGCGCACCGGACCGTAAACACGCCGGTACTGAGCAGCAGCAGGGTGACCAGTATCACCACACAGGCACAGGCAATGCCCTCGGGGTGTGACTTTCGCGCCGCATTCAGCAGGGCCACCGCCAGCAGCAGGCACCACAGCCCCACAACCAGCTCCAGCCACGGCCCCACCGGAAGCAGCCCCGCCACGCAGACCCACCACAGACCGGCCGCCGCCAGCGGACCGCCCGTCAGCAGGGTGCACAACACGGAATACTCTCCCCGCAGCCAGCGCAGGGGGCCCGCCTGGTTGCGGCGAAAAATACAGCGGTCACGCCGCCCCGGCAGGACCACCACCACTCCCCAGACCCCGGCCGACAGCACTACCGCACCAAGCATCCAGAGACAAAGCACCGGAAACTCCGGTAACGTATCAATCGGGACCATCTGACCTCCTTATAACAGAGTACAGGCCGGTGCCGGCACGGAGCTGCAGCACTCCGCCACCTCACCACCCGTGTGTTGATTACCCGGTACCGTTTCCGGTCGGGTCGGCGTGCTCAGGGTGTGCTGTGTGCCGTGACGGTTCACCGCCCTGCGGACAGCCACTCTGCAGCCAGTCCAGAAAATCTGTTAACGGCAGGGGGCGGGAGTAAAGGTATCCCTGCAGCCACTTCACGCCATGTGATTTCAGCCAGTCGCGCTGCGCGGAGGTTTCCACCCCTTCAGCCACGACCTCAAGCTTCATGCGGTGGGCTATCTCCGTCACTATCTCCGCCATCAGCAGCCGCTCACCGGGAGAGGTTTCACCCCCCGTCCGGGTCGTGAAGGTCCGGTCCAGCTTGATGTAGTCCACCGGAAGCTGGTCCAGGGTGCTGAGGCCGGCATACCCGGTGCCGAAATCATCCAGTGCCACCCGGACACCGGCGGCACGCAGTGCCGGGAGCAGGTCCGGCAGACGAACGGAGGGCTCAAAGCGCTCCCGCTCGGTAATCTCAGCCACCAGAATGACGCCCGGCAGCGCGGCCTGCAGCGCCCGGCAGGTCTGAAGCAGGGCGCGGTCGCCCGCATGGGCAGCACTCAGGTTGAAGGCGAGATGAAATGCAGGCGGGAGTACCTGCCGGCGCGCACCGAGTTCACGCGCCACCTGCATCAGTAAACTGCGGGTCAGGGGGACAATCAGCCCGCTGCGCTCGGCCAGGGGGATAAAACGGTCGGGGGGCATCACTTCACCTCCCGGCGTGTGCCAGCGGGCCAGCACCTCGCAGCCCGCCGGCTCACCGGTACGGCTGTCCACCACCGGCTGATACCAGGGGCGGATGTCCCCGGCCTTAATGGCCCGGCGCAGACGGATATCCTCGCGGCTTCGCCGGTGCAGCCATGCCTGAAAGAGCGAGGTGACCGTCGCCGTCACCAGCAGACTCAGCACCGTCCACGGCAGGGCGTCACGCAGCAGGCTGCGCTCCCGCACCGGGCTGCGGGGGTCGGTCACCAGCGTAAACGCATACCGACCGGTGGCCGGAGGGCTGTCAGCAACATCTTCCGGTGCGTGATGTACCACCCCGTCCGCCCCCATCTCCCGCCCACCGGCCCGAAACAGCAGGCCAGGGAGGTCCGGCGTGGCCCGCAACGCCTGACGCAGAAAGAGACCGTTCAGACTTACCGCAACACCCCCTTCCGGATACTGCTGCACCATCACCAGCAGCGAGGCTGCCGGCGTGAGCGCGTCGCCGGGGGTCAGCAACAGAGCCGGTCGCACCCTGGACGCTGCCGGCAGGGCTGGCAGGTCCGGCGCGCCCCCCAGGGAGGCACAGACGGTGGCGTTATTCTGCAGCAGCCTGACATCCCGCACATGCGGACTCAGGGCCGCCGAACGGCCGAGCTGGCGGGACAGCTGTGGCGTGCAGGGCTGCCCCAGGAAAGCCCGGTTCATGGACATCACCTGCTCAGCCTCCGTCAGCATACTGTCAATGTTCCGGGTGGCCCGGCGTATCGCCAGGTCCTCATCCTGCTGCACCTGGCGTCCGGTCACCAGCACCGTCAGTACCAGCGTACCGCCAAGACAGAGGGCGACAAGCGGGGCGGTCAGTCTCATCTCTTTCTCCTTGATATCAGACAGGCATTTCATGCCGCTCTGCATATGCCTCGTTATGCGACACGGTGTCGCAGTACCCGGGCAAGCTCACAGTACCTGGCCTGCTGAAGCTGCTGCCAGTCCTGCAGGACCGGTGGAAGGGTCTCCGGCATGGACGGTGTGAACACCTCCCCGTCACGTGCACCCGGCCCCGGATGAAGGGATATCAGCACCTCCGGCATGGCGAGCCTGAGCCACGCCAGGTCACTGCGGCACTGCACCCCCGGCGCAGGAAAGGGATAAGGCGCACTGGCGGAGGTTGCCGAATACGATGCCAGTGACATCACCAGCGCGAGCTGCGTGAACAACATGACCACCCGGTTGCCCCTCACCCCGCCTCCCCGCCGGCCGTCACCGGGTCATCTGCCGGGCCACCGGTCACCACTGCCACCGTCAGCGGCCTGTCCATCACCAGACGCTCACGCAGCAGCACCTGTCGTCCGCCCGGGCGGTTACGCCACAGCCGGTATTCCGGCAGGCCCTGCAGCACACGCAGCACGCCCGCCTTTATCACCCCGGTCTTGACCAGCTCAATACGCAGCTCCCCCTGGCGCCACTCGCCGCCGCGGGAGGCTTCGGGTACGATGCGGACCATCACCCCCTCCAGCGCGGTTCTGACCGTAAGCCACGACACCGCCGGCCCGCGGGCACCCCACAGACCGGCAGACACGCCCCGGTCACGGGTGAACAGCACATCCTCAGAAGGCAGCACGGCCGCCGCAATCACCGTCCCGACCGGCAGCGAGTCCGGCACGCTGAGCCGGTCACTGCCAAAATGCCAGGCCGTACTCACCAGTCGCGTCGGTCCGCCATCAGCAGGACGGGCGGTCTGTCCGGACGCTTCTGCAATAAAGAGGAGCAGAAGCCCGAGCAGCGCCACCGCCCTGACCACCTGAATACCTTTCATTCTTCCCCCTTATGTTTGAGTCCGGCACAGCACCGCCCCGGGAATGATTCCGGCAGGTAACGGAAAGTCCGGAGGGTTATGACGCGGCGCTTTCCGTCGCGGCTTTGCCACTCAGAAAGCGGGACAGCACGCCCCCGGTCAGGCCACCGGCAAGCGGGGCCACCCAGAACAGCCAGACCTGCTTCAGCCACTCACCGCCGGCAAACACCGCCACCGCCAGACTGCGGGCCGGGTTCACCGAGGTGTTGTCCACCGGAATGGAAATCAGGTGGATAAGCGTCAGACACAGGCCAATCGCCAGCGGGGCAAAGCCTGCCGGTGCATCCGCACCCGTCACCCGGGCAATCACCAGCACAAACATCGCCGTCAGCACCCACTCGGTCAGGGCCACGCTCAGGAGCGGAAACTCCCCCTGGGACAGGGTGCCGAAGCCATTGCTGGCGAATCCGGCATGGACATCAAATCCGCCGCTGCCGCTGGCAATCAGGTACAGCACCCCGGCCCCGAGCAGACCACCCAGCACCTGGGCAGCCACATAGGGGGCCAGCAGGGAGCCCGGGAAGCGACCGCCCGCCCACAGACCTAACGAGACCGCCGGATTAAAGTGCGCCCCGGACACCGCCCCGAACGCATATGCCCCGGTGAGCACCGTCAGGCCAAAAGCCAGCGACACCCCGAGAAAACCAATCCCCACATCCGGAAAACCCGTGGCCAGCACCGCGCTGCCACATCCCCCCAGGACCAGCCAGAACGTGCCGGTCGCTTCTGCCATCAGTTTTTTCATCATCATCCTGTCCTGCCTTTTACTGTGTGTTATTCGTTAATCAATGAGCGCCTGCCCGACCGTCACTGAGGCTGTTGCGCGGCACAGCCGGTAACATGCGGTTTCGTTCGCAGTATGAGCTGTACCACATCGTCAGCCGGAGCCGGCGGGGTCAGATGCCCTCCGTCACTCGCCATTATCGTTATCCGGGGTATCCGCCTGACGGCCCTTTCTCTCCTGCCCCGCATCCGGGCAGGCCACCGCCAGCAGCACCCCGCTTCTCTCGGGACGCTCACAACGGGTATCCGGTACATTCAACCCGGCACCGGACCCGCTGACAGGCCTGTCGCTGCCGGGGTACATCACCAGCCCCACGCCGCACCCCATCAGCAGTACCGGTGGCCCCCAGAGCCGTGCGGACTGACGCAGCACTTCCCGCCCTCCGGCGTGACGCAGGCGTCGCCGGAGCAGACGCCAGAACGGGAGCCCCGGCACCACCAGGACCACCACAGGCAGCACCAGCAGCCAGAGAAGCGGCGCGTCATGCAGACGCTGTACCAGGTAAAAAGCCACCCCCATCACGCCAACAGACATCAGGACAGGCCCGGCGAGGCCCGGCGCTGAAACAGAAACGACTTCGCCGCCTGCGCCAGCTCCTCCCGCTCGCGCAGGCGGGCAGCCTCAGAAACCTCGGTACGGGGTTTACGCCCGCAGACCGGTGCGACCGGCGCATCCGGGCGGGTGGTGACGGAGGTCACCAGGAACATCGCCACCCGGTGGCCGCTGGCCACCCGGACCACATCCTTGTGGACCTCAACCGCATCTGACCGGTCGCACATGATGTAGGTCATCACGTCCGCCGCACGGCGCGGGGCCACCGAGAATGCCTGAGAAATCTCTTCGCGGGTCACGGCGCGCCCCTGACGCAGGGCCCAGAGGGCAACCGCCTGCCAGAGAGGTACGCCCTCCTCCCCCTCCATGCCCGGCGGCAGCCGCCAGACGCCGTGGTTGCGCTGGCGTCCGGTCTGGAGCTTGCCTGGCGCAGTGCGCTTCAACTCAGAATGTGTCTGTGAAAAATCAGTCAGTGACGCCTGGTGTTCATTATCGAATGTAGCCATTGCCAGTTCCTTATCACACTGGCCCGGTCAGACCCGGGCCCTGCAGAATCCCGCCGGATTTGCCGGCGGACGATGACGCCCGGGCAGCCGTAAATTACGCGGTCCGGCCCGGGCGAAAGCAATTCGTCAGTTTCTTCGTTTGCCTGTAACTTCGGTACGTTAACCACCGCCACTGACTCACCGACACCGGGTTCAGGCGTGCAGAAACCCGCCAGCGCCGCAGCACCGGATTGACCCGTGATGAATCAGGGATGTTTTTTGTTCAGTTCAGCGCAGTAACATCCGCCAGTAAGAGAGCGGGAGGGCGCTGTGGCCATTTTTCAGCCATGCAGGAGAAGGCATCCCCCCCCCTTCAGGGGTCAGCCTGACTCATTCACCCCTTTGACGGTGATGTCAAAGATAAGCGTCGCCCCGCCGGGAACCGTCGGCGGCAGGCCCATGTCGCCGTACCCCTTCTCAGGCGGTACCACCACTGTCAGGTGCCCGCCAGCACCGACCTTCTGCAGACCGATGGCAATGGCAGGCAGCATGGCCCCCACCTTCACCTTGCGGGCCTGACCGGCTTCACCGCTGCCATCAAATATCGTCCCGTCCGGCAGGCGCCCGGTGACCAGCAGGGTGGCCATATCCGACGTGCGAAGCCGTCCTGAGCCTCTGGCCTCAATCAGATACAGTGAGCCCGCATCACTGACCACCCCTTTTTTCCGGCGAAAATCAGCCCGGAATTCACGTCCGCGGGCCACTTCATCGGCACGACGGCTCTGCATCCGGCTCGTAAAGTCCGCATTCAGCGAGGCGAGCGTGGACTGGATATCGCGGTCCTGCATCCGAAGCGGATGATTTGACAACGCATCCTGCAGCCCCGCCATCAGCACATCCTGGGGAAGACTGATACCCAGCGACTTCTGCACCGCCAGGGACTGCTGCATCTCGTAGGCCAGTGACACGCCGCTGGCATACGCCCGGCGGGCATTATCATCCTGCAGGGAGAGCGACTGTGCGCCAGGAGCAGGAGTCGCGCCGGACGTGGAAGGTGAGTCCGGTGCGGCTGATGCAGGCGCCGGGGAAGGGGCGGCTCCTGATGCCTGCGTCGTGACAGGCAGGGAGGATGCAGCCGCAGGCGATGCTGCAGGGACTGCGCCTGGCTCAGCCGCAATGCCCGCTGACGGCTGCGGTACGGCCGGGGGCGGAGTCACTGTCGCCGCCGTCAGGGGCAGCGCTTCGGCG
Source organism: Enterobacter cloacae complex sp. ESBL7 (assembly GCF_041679625.1). NCBI lineage: Bacteria > Pseudomonadati > Pseudomonadota > Gammaproteobacteria > Enterobacterales > Enterobacteriaceae > Enterobacter > Enterobacter cloacae complex sp. ESBL7. The sequence continues at coordinate 210,387 of NZ_JBGORN010000004.1, read as the reverse complement.
CCCGTCAGTGGCGCAGAAGGATGCGCCCCGACAGGCGCACTGACAGCGGCACCCGTGGCTGCATCACCCGTACCACCTGAAGGATGTACTTGTGTCGCATCGCCACCAGAAGGCAGTTTGTGCTGAGATAACAGGTCAGTCTGCTGCGACATCAGCTTTTGCAGGAGTGCATCCTGTCTCGCCAGCTCCTGACGCAGGGCCTGTACTTCGGCCGTGTCCGGCGTCGGGGCCGGGGCCGGGGCCGCAGCATCCGCACCCGTCACAGCGGGCGCTGCCTGCACGGGCAGAACGGGTGTAGCCAGCGCCGCACACACCAGCAGGCGAACCATCACGCCTCCCGGGTGTCCTGACCCCGCGCGCACGGCCTTACCGGCGACATCAGGGTGTCCGCAATAACGCGTTAATGAATTCATTGCTGTTCTTCCTTATTGTCAGGAGCGCGACTGAAACGACTGTCCCAGCCCACCCGCCGGCGGGCCTCGTCATAAACCTGTTTTGCCTGCGCCGTTTTACCGTCCAGACTCAGGACCTGGAGATACATGGCGTACACATTCGGGTCCGGGTGGCGCAGAAGATAGTCCCGGTAAAACTGCTCCGCCCGTCCGGGCCTTGCCGGGTCACCATCCTGATTAAACAGCTGCATGTCATGCAGGCTCACCACAAACGCCTGCTGGTCCGGCATAAACCACGGGTTCAGCCACCGGACCCGCTCAAAGAGTGAGATATCGGTCGCCATGGTCTGTTTTGCGGCATCAATACCCACCCGAATCAGGGTACCGGTCAGTGAAAACCAGACCAGAAACACGCCGGCTATCGCCAGCAGGGCACGGGATGCAAAATGAATGCGTGAAGGGAGTACCGCAGCAGGGAGTGCCGGTGCCATGCGGGAAAGCGCAAGACCGAAAAGAAAGAGGGACAGAACAAAATGCACGCCTGACAGATACCACGGGTACTCCACCTGCGTGTGCAGCAACACCGGCAGCGCACACAGCCCGGGACCCAGGGCATCACTGCCGGGTTTTCCGTATCCGCCGGCTGCAGAGGCCTGCACCCACAGACGCAGGGCCACCCGCACGCCCCAGACCAGCAGAAATGCCAGCCCCACGACCGCCACCAGACCGCCCTCCGTCACCTGGTACACCAGCTCATTATGCGGATGCACCACAATGCTCGGGTCACGCTGAACTTCCTGCAGCAGCGCCACGCCGTCCGGGTAACGCCCCTCAAACATTCCGTAGCCGACACCACGCCATGGATGGGATGCAATTAACTGCGCACAGGCCCGCCACATCTGAATACGCCCCAGTTGCCCGAACGTATGGTCAACGGGCGCCTGCAGGGACATCAGCGTCATGCCAGTCCGCGTGCCGGCCCAACTGACAGCCAGCACCGCCAGCGCGACGGACAGCCTCCCGCGAACCGCCCGGCGGCCCGCCACCGTCATCAGCAGGGCCACCACGGTCGCCCCCAGCAACCCGATGGTGCTCTGCGCCATAACCAGGGAGACCATAAAGATGACAAGACAGCCCAGATACCGCACCTGCCCGCAGAACAGCCACCGGTGCAGGCTCAGTACCAGCATCGTGGCCAGAAAACTCGCCATCACGTTTATCTGGCGAAACCCGCCTGAAGGACGCAGGCCTTCCTGCAGGGGCAGCCAGTGTGCATAGCCCGCAGGCCAGAGCACACAGAGCAGAACGGATACCGCGCACACCAGACCTGTAACAATAAGTGCATCTGCCGCGAGTGCCGAAAGCGCCTCAGACACCCGGGAGGCCGCAAGCCACAGCAGAAAAACACCGCCACACCACATCATGAGCACGCGGGTCACGGCACGCCAGGCGTCGCTTCCGGGGGGCATCCACAGCAGGGGGAGCGTGAGAACAAGGAAAGACAGGAGCAGCAACGGTGCGCGGGAAAAAACCATCCGTCCGCTGATGGCCATGACCAGAAACAGCAGTCCCGGCAGCACCCAGCCGGCATACTCCGGTATCACCGTGTCCGCAGGCAGCAGTGAGTGCCAGGGCAGGTTAATGAGCAGGCAGGACACCGCGGCGAATATCACGACAACCGCCTTTAAGCGGAAATCTGTATTATTCTCACCCGCCATTACGGTATCACTGAGTGACTGACTTCCCGACATGACCACTCCTCTGGTTATTTATCGAATAACGTCAAAAAAGTTATTTAAGCCCGGCATAAAAACCCAGACAAAAATATGACATACGCACACAGCACGCTAAAAAAACCTTCATAAAGCAAAATGAAAATGCAGAAAAATAAAAAACTGAAAACTGAAAACTGAAAACTGAAAACTGAAAAAACATTCAGAAATATATCCAGCAAGACCCACACAACATAATGACGCCACCGGTTTCCCGTCGTGAATATCATCCGGATGAAAATAACCCTGACCCTGGTATCATTCACCCCAGAAGTCCTGGATGCGTCATATTCCTGGCTGTGCGCCTCCCGCAAAAATCACCCGGCGGATGCAGATATATGGGACCTGCGTTTTCACTGGCAACGGGAAAAAACACGTCTCCTGCAGGCGCTTCGCGCCGGGACGTACCGTTTTCGTCCGCTGCGCGTCATCCCCCGCGCGGACGGCGGGGCCTGCGTGATGTGGTCCGCCTGCGACGCACTGGTTATTCACGCCCTCACCCGCCTGCTGACACCACATCTTCCGGTCCATCACACCTGCGAACACGTCAGGGGCCAGGGCGGCGGCAAACAGAGCGCGCGTCGCGTTCATCATTTCCTGCGCCACACCAGGGCGCCCTTCGTCTTTCGCACCGATATCCGCGGTTACTACGCAAACATCGACAAAGACCGGCTTTACCATCAGCTCACCACCTGCATTCCCTGCCCGGGTATACGCTCTCTGTTGTGGCAGTTCCTGCACTACACGGTGGAGGACGGCGGCAATTTTCACACGCCCGTCAAAGGCATTCCCCGCGCCAGCTCGCTCAGTCCGCTGCTGGCCGCTTTTCACCTGTACCTGGTCGACAAAGAAGTCTCTGCCATGACAGGCGTGCGCTACGCACGTTACATGGATGATTTCATTATCATCACCACGACCCGCCACAAACTCCGGCGTGCCGTTAAAATACTGAAACACCATCTGCACGAATTTGGTTTCGTGCTGCATCCTGACAAAACCCAGCTGGGCAGAACCCAAAAGGGCTTTGACTGGATGGGGCTCTGGTTTACCGACAAGGGCATCACTGCCTTTGCCCCCAGAGCCACCGAAAAACACCGTCTGAAATGTCGCCAGCTTTATGAGCACATCCGGCACCTGAGCCCTGAGGCACAGTCCACGCGGATGGCGACATACCGCAGACGGTGGGTGAGCGCCCTCTGTACAGAAACAGAAGGTGCTCTGGCTTTACATCAGACCAGCGTGATATCCACGGTTACGTCCAGCTTGCCCGATGAGCCATCGTGAACCAGTGACAAATCTTTGATGCCGTTGAGATCGGTCGGATAGGCCCCGATCGTTCCGACAAATCCTATGCTTACCTCCGCCGCCTTCGCCGCCGATTCCGGTGACACCGGCACGAATAGGTAGGACAACGTTCCGTCGGAGGCTGTCCGGCGTTTGTCGGTCCCACGCGCAGCGATGTTCGGCCCGATATAGGTTGTGGTTGTACCGAAGCACGCGATGTTGCCGACCGCAGTACCGCATGTGCCGACGAGCGCATAAGGGTAGTTCGTTCCGGGACCTCCGTTGCTTCCGACGCCCGTGAGCTCGACCGGAGTGGTCATAAGTGCTGCGCCGTTCGGGTTCGTCGCGCCTGGCAAGGTATATGTCCACTCGTTGCTCGGGATTGCAACGCCCGCCGCCGTCTTGAAAAGCAACTGCGACGGCTGGATAGTTGCAGGGATTACCCCTGAACCGAGAGCCATGTTTGAGACGGACGCGTTGCTCGCGCTCACTGTATTCGTAGGTCGCGATACGACGCTTAGTCCGCTGTTCAAATCGCAGCTGGCCCCGCCTATTGCTTTAACAATGGTTAGCATGCCTGGTTGATTTTTAGGTGGCATGGTTGTGTAGTGCGTGGTCCCGCTCGCGACGTTGACATCCAGTACCGCCTGGAACGAATTCACCGAGGGCGGGGTGACCTCGATGCCGCAGGTGCTGCTGGATTCAATGTTGATATGGGCGGTGAACGGGTCAGCGCTTACCGGGTCTGCGGCGTATACCGCCGTCGACATCAGCGCGATGCCGGTCGCTGCGGCCATCGCGGATAACTTCAGTGTGTTGCTACGAATAAAAGACATAATGTTTACTCCGGCCGTGCGGCGCTCTTGCGCGCCCGGCGATTGGTGATTCGGATATCGTTCTGGGGGTTACGGGAGGTTCACGGCCACGACGAATGGAATGTCAGCCGAGTCGCCGGTCTGCACGGTGTGCATCGCCGGTGTGCCCGCCTGCGTTTCAGGGTCGTTGCTGACCAGGACGCCGATGCCGAGTTTCGCCGCTTTGTAGTCGACGCTCGCGTCGCCCGGTTTAATGCCTGATACATTCGAGCCAGCGGTCATCAGCGCCGTTTTGTAATCCGCACCGAGGTAGTTCGCCGTCATAAATTTACCCGTTGCGCCCTCCCAGTCCGCGACCTGTGCACCGCGTGCAGCCTGCGCCGTCGCGTTCATCGCATGCTCCGTGCCGTCAGGCGCGGTGAACGACACGTCCGTCGTGCTGCCAGATGTTGCCGCGGCATTGGTATAAAGCGTAATTTTTGACATGGTCGGTACAAAACGCCAGTAAGCGCCATCCGCACCGGTTACCTGCTTCAGGAACGAGTAGGTTTTCCCGGTCAGCGTCTCTGAGCCCGCGCTCGTAGTGATAATCTGAAGGCCGGCGATATTGCAGCTGCCTCCGCCCGACACGCCGACCGTAATTTCCGGCGGCTCTGCCGGTGATGCATCTGTATCAAGTGTGCTGCTAAAGGTGCCGCTGGTATCTTTCGCGGTCCATGTGGCATTAAACGTTGTCGTCGTTGGCGAAGTGACTGCCAGCTCACACTTAACATCGGAAGTGATGTTCAGGGTGGCGGAGTAATTCGCTGTGCCACTGGTGCTGACCTCAGCCGCCTGTGCAGTCGCCATATACCCCATGGCGCCGGTAGCCATTGCTACCGACATGGCCAGGGCGGTCATGTTTTTTTTCATAATAAACTTCATATCTTTTACCTTGAATGGTATGACACATTGACATCATCCCTTTATATCAACGCACAAAACGTGGTCGAATAAAGAGCCTGTTTATGTGCTCAATAAAAATAAGAGCACCTTTTTCACATCTGAATTCCACGCCTTTTTTCATGTTTTCATGAATGGCGTCGTTATTATTAAAGGAATACACTCTCAGATACATCAGCCACACTGAAGGTGTAGAAACCCGCATATCCATATACCTGCAATAAAAAAACCTCCATATTCCTGAAGAAAAAACATCCGTATTTCGTTCGTTATTCACCGATAAAGCGCAATGCCATTCACAGCATTGCATAACGTATTAAAAACATGACTGCGGCAATGTTATTAATTTGCGACATTACCGCCAGGAGAGTTGTAGGGTAAAATTCGCACTCAAATCCCCTTCCGTATTTCGTTGCCTGTCACTGCTTCCTTTTTGCGAACTGTCATCACTGTGGTGAACCTGTACCACCAGTGGAATACTCATTATCTCTCCCCCCCTCAGGGTGGCATTCATGTCGAACCAGTACTCGTCCTCATTAAGGCGGAAGTATTCCCCCCCGTTACCGTCTTTCACCAGCGCAGCAGAGTCTGGTGAAAGAGTCTGCAGAAGAGCGTCCGCCTTCACACTGGTTTTCTGAGGCGAGAGCGTAAAATACATTTGCTGGCTTGCCGCATTATCCTCCCGCCGCCTGAGGATACCGCGCTCCGGATGAGCACTCTGGGCATCCGCTTTAAACTTCAGCCCCAGACCGTTAAATTCACACTCACCCAGTTGCAGGTTGAGCACCTGGCTGCGCCAGTCCTTGCCGGTGGAGACTGATTGACTGTCGGTAACCGGGCCTGCACCAAAGGTCAGTGTGTCCGTGTCCAGGCTTGCCTGACACGAAGGTGCCATCACCCGCCCCGTTATGGTGATATCCCGCGCCGGCAGCCAGGTTTCTGCCGCCGGCGCGTTCTGAGTGCGGGCGATAACCATGACCAGCACGCAGAGCAGTAAGCCCGGAAGCCCACCTGCGACCACTTCCCTCAGTGTGTTGGTAAACCGCACCATGTGTTTCATCAGCATACTGACTTTTCGCCCCCTGAAACGTTTATACCGTGCACCTGGCTTACCGGGTGCGATACCGCTCCTTGCCTGCCATCAGTCATAGGACACCTGGTATATGCCCTTGGCCGTGATATTACCGGCCGTCACATCCAGGTTATTCTGTGCCCTGGCGTAATACGCCTGCAGCGAGACGGTTATCCCCTGGGTCAGCTCATCACCCTTAGTTGACGGATGAGGATTTGTCAGCACTAACGGAGACTGTCGGCTCCACTGCACCACCCCCTCCTGACGCTGACCAAAGGCCTGTGCGTCGTACTTCATCAGGTAGCCCGTCCCCGTATCCTGACCCGACACATCATCCCGGCCGACCAGAATGGTGTCACGCCCGTCAACAGAGTCCGTTACGCTGCCCTGCGGGATAAAGCGGATGCGCAGGGTCTGTGTGTTCTCCGAACAGTTTGCCACCACAAGTTGTGGGGGGGACATCAGCGTGTCCGTGTAATGCCCCGCCTGCACATTACGCTTCAGCCACACCTGCGAAATTTCCGGCAACGGGAAGCTCAGACTTTCCGATGTGCTGGTACAGGTCGGCACCGTCAGGTCCGCCGAGACCTGCACGGTATCTTCCTGTACGTAAACCTCGCGTCCTGTCGCATCGTAAAACGTCGTGATGCGTTTAAACTGCGCCGGCGGCAGCGCGACCAGGCCCGCACCAGTGCTCTGCTCAAGCCTGAGCAGACCCACCGTCATGTTCCCCGGACTCTCCGGATGGTTACCGTTACCGGTCGTCCTGCGCCTGGCGTTATTCTTCAGGCTGGTCTGAATCCCGACCCCGATGCCTTTAAGACCACTCGAAAACACGTACCAGCCGGTTTCCGGGCGAGACTCCGTTTTCATTGCGTCCGCCCCCGAGACCACCCAGGCACTTTCCCAGTGTGTACTGCTGGCCTCACAGGCCGCACAGGCCACATCCGGTAACGTCACTTCCTGCGACACAAAGGCCTGCTGATTACTCACGGGCGTCTCCGGGGCGAGGGAGCGCACACCAAACACCACCGCCACCGGCGGGGTCTTCTGTGCTGTCAGGGTATCTTCCGCAGCCTGGCTGGATACGGGGCTTATCCCTGCCAGCAGCCCGCCGGCCAGCCAGAGGCGCATCACAACGCCCGCCGTGCTCTTGCGTTTCTTCACCGTTCTCTCCTCAGCGACAGGTCGCCGTCACCTGACTCAGACGCTTCTCATCCGTCCCCTGCGGCAGACTGTAATCCGCCGTACAGCGACCATCACTTCCGTCCGCCCAGGTCACCAGAAGCTTCCCTTTGTCCGGCAGCCCGGACATATAGGCCTGGCCGCTGTCACCGACAATGCCGGCGTGTTCCGGGGCCTGCTTATCCTGTTTCTTCAGTGACACCACTGCACCAAACGGAATGTCACCCCCTGCCGCTCGCGCCAGGGTAAAGAGTACGCGGTACCCCTGGGAGCCCGTGAAGCGCACCCTGACCACCGAACCGCGGGTGGGCACGGTCCCCTTGCTACTGCTGTCCACTTCGACGTTACCTGGCAGGTTAGACGTGTTCACATTGACCTTATTCAGATCATACGGCGTCAGTCCCGACACGACAGCGTACCCACGCCAGTCTGTCTCCACCCCGGCAATATGCACACCACCCACTCCCGGCAGTTCAATCAGGGCATTTGCCCCGTCCAGGGAGAGCGATTTGGCCAGCGTTATCCCCTGTGGATGCACCAGCACCGCGCCGCTCATGCCGTAACTCCAGCCATGGTCACCACTACCAGAGGTGTTATACCCGGCACTCATGGCAGCATATCGCCCGCTGTACCCCAGGCTTGTATTACCACCGCCACTTCCTGATTCTCCCCAGCCCGTGGATGCGCTGTAGTTGACCCTGCTGTTCAGCGCGGTACCGCTCACGCCGGCCTGCTGATTTGCCCGACCGTTATACCGGGAGTACATGTAGTTGCCGGACATCGTACTGCTGCCACCCAACCATTTCGCGAGTGGCAGGGAAATGTTCAGCGTCATGCTGCGGTCGTTTCGCACACCCTGACGATACCCTCCCGCTCCGCTGCTACTCTCCGTGGTGTTAAGGCCGGCAGCCAGGGAAATACCGACATCCTTCACCGTAGTGCTGTAGCTGACGGTGTACCCTCTCTGGGTGGCTTCGCCTCCCCAGTACTGCGTCTGATTTCCGGTCAGCGTCAGGCTGCCAAACACCCCCAACGAACGTGACAACGACACCTGATAGCTGGCTTTCTGTCCGCTTTCTTCCCGTAATGTCTCCGGGGTCATTCCCAGAGCATCGCTGTAGGTATGAAAATTCTTTGAGCCATACCGGGTCGCCGCCATACCGACGGTGGCACCACCAATATTCCTCGACCAGGTAAACTGTGTGGACACCCCGGTCAGTTGCCCGTGCTCGCCCGGAAACGGCGAGAGTCTCATCGCCGACAGCGAGGAGGTCAGGGAGAATGCACCCAGCATTCCCGAATACCACCCACCTCCCGCCGATACCTGCTGATAGTCCTGCGACACCAGCGCACCTGCCAGCAGGCTGGTATTTCCACCGGTTCCGTATGACAGATTCCCCTGCATGAACGACGTGGAAAGACTATTCTTACTGCCTCCCTGATTCCGGGCCTGCCCGGCTGAGAGGCTGTAACCCATTTGACCGGCATTCATCAGCACAGGAGCCGACGCTGCCGACATGGTGAAACGCCGCACGCTGCCGTCCGCCTCACGAATTTCAACCTCAACATCACCGTTACCGCTGCGGTTAAAATCCGTCAGGGCAAACGGCCCCTGGGGCACGTTTTGCTGGTAGATAACCTTCCCGAACTGTCGCACCGTTACGGTCGCAGGCGAATTCGCAATCCCGGTGATGGCGGGCTTATATCCGGTTGCCGAGGGATTCAGCATCCCCGTATCCGATGCCATCGTGATACCGGTGAAAGGGACCGAGTCCACCACGCTGCCATCTGATGTCAGACGGCCGACCGAAAACTGTCCGCCGCGCATAAAGCTGTAATCATGCTGGGCATACACATCCTGCGTATTCCATTCACTGCTGCCCTTGTCTGAGCGGTGCCAGGCCAGTCCACTTCGCACCCGCCACCCCAGGAGGTTCAACTGCCCGTTGAGGCTGAGAAAGTCACTGCTGTTACTCTCACCCTGATTACTCTGCTGACTGCCGCTGTAGTTGTAATTCATCAGCAGTGCAGGTATACCCTCATCCCAGCGCGACGGGGGGGTGCGCATCTCTGATGCCGCGCCCAGCGACGCCTGAGGGACCGTAATCGCCAGTAATTTTTTGTTAAAATCAAACGTCTCTGATGACCAGGGCACCATCGACACCACACCCCCGACCGGGCAGTCAGTACTGTCAACGGCCTCCTTTGCGCCTCCCTCTTTGGCCACAGCAGAAGGACTCTCTCCGGAAGACGAGTTCGCGGATGCGCCCCCATTCTTTCCTTTCACTGACGCCGCGGGGTCCGATACGGGTTTCGGTGCCTCAGACTTCACGCCCCACTCCGAGAGCATGTCACGCGTCACACAGGCATAGAGCTTTCCGGGCTGATCGGGCCATGATCGAAATGTGAGTATCCGTCCATCATCGACCATTTTGTCGTTCACTTTGACCTGCACCGGATAATCTCCCGGCATCATCCCGCCCCTGTGGGCGAAGTAACTCAGGTCAACGTGCGCCTTCCCTTTCCCGCCATCGGCCATGGACATGAAATCATCATCGAACGTAAGAGCCTGATCCCCCTCATCACCCGCAGTGGCCTGCGGTGCTTCAGGCTCTGTTGTTGCCCCCTGAGCAACACTCACTGACATCATGACAGCCAGCGCACACAGGGACAGCCTTCGGCCTGTCGGACTCAATACCGTCGCACCTCGCCTTGCGGACACTCCAGACCATTGCTTTCTCATAACGTATCCCGCTCAGCAATGCCTTTCTCGGGCAGGTGTATCAGAAGGTTTTTTCCGTCACAGGCGTGCGTGCACCACGGTCATCCACGGTGTAATACGTCAGCTTGCCGTGCGCGACTGAAGACGGTACAGACAGTGTCCCAAACGGGGCCACCATGGTATCCACACCTGTCGACACTGATTTCCCGTTTATCGCCAGCGACACCATCGTGATGTAATATGGCGTCGGATTTTTCACTGTCAGCGTCTTACCATCAGCGCTGACGGTAAGCTTGCCCGGCAGAGCCTTAACCACCTCTGCATCCTTCAGCGCCGCCGGTCGGTAAATCAGCTTAATTCGGGTGTTAACCGCAAACTGCATGCCACTTGTGACCGCTTTTGAGTACCCCTTCTCACCTTTCTTCGGGGGGATCGCCAGAGAATTCAGATAGTAGACGGACTCCCGGTCCGTCGGGAGGCTGTCACCGACACGGTTAACACGTAGCTGAACAGCCCCCTGCGGGTCGAGACGGTAAAGCGGAGGTGTCACCACAAAAGGAAGGTGACTGGCCGCTGCATCTTTAGCTTCCGTCTCGGCATCGCTCGACTTATCACCATAAGGCGACACCCAGAAACGCATCAGCCAGGTGCCAGCGGAGCCATTATTTACCGACATCGAAGCGGCATCATTGGAACCATCAAAAATCAGGCGGGTCCCTCCTAAAGAAATCCCGCCAGCCTGGACGGCACCGCTCAGGCACAGGCCACTTAAGAACAGGGATGCAGAAAACATCAACTGACGCGTATTAATCACTCAGGACTCCTTGGGTTTGCCGGTAAAAAAAATGGCTAAAAGGGTTACATTTAGGACCATTTTGACAACCATTTTCCGCAGGTGGAGTTTTAAGCCTTAAAAGGAGAAAGGGCCGGATGGTTTAACCAACATTCAGGAACGAAAGTAATGTTGCGGGCAACTCATCCCGGACTCCAGGGGAACCCGATTTAGGGGAACGCAGGTATTGGGTCAGGCGCTGAAGTATTGACTCGGGAGATCGCGTCAGGTGTCGAAGTACTGACTGCGGTAATGCGGCAGAGGATTTCAGGTTTTAACTTTGCCGGGAGGGGCGTGGTTACTGGTCTACGTTGATTTCTGCTGTCAGGCGCGCAACACCTGACATCCGGTGTTGTGGCCCGTGAGTCAGCTTACGACGCGGGTACCATCGTCAGGTGTGCACTCTGAGATGGCGAAGGTGAAGCCATTCAGCGGAAGCAGCTCGTGCAGCCGTTCTTCCGGCCAGGAGGGCAGTCGCGTCAGCACATCGGCCAGCCACGCATGCGGCTCCAGACCGTTCATTTTCGCTGTTTCCAGCAAGCTCATGATCTGCGCCGCGCGAGTTCCTGCCGCCACTGAACCCGCGAACAACCAGTTAGAGCGCCCCATCACCACCGGTCTGATGGCGCGTTCACAGCGGTTGTTGTCAAGCGGCAGAGAGCCATCATCAAGGAAGCGGCTGAGCGTTTCACGTCGCTTCAATATATAGTTTATAGCCTTACCCAGCGCTGAGCTTTCCGGGCACGCATCTTTTTGCTGCTCCAGCCACAACCACAGTTTGTCGACAATGGGTCGGGAGTAACGTTGTCGCCACTGGCGGATCTTTTCTGCCGGGCGATGCCGGATCCTCTTCTCCAGCCGGTACAGTCCTGCGATCTGTCTGACCGCCATCGCCGCACGCGGATCTTTGTTCGCTTTATACAGATCGGCGAAGCCACGTCGGGCGTGCGCCCAGCATCCGACCAGCGTGATCCCCGTGACATTTTCCGCCAGCGTCTTATAAGCGGTATGACCATCAACAACCAGAGAGCCCTGCCAGCCCTGAAGCCAGGCCGCAGGATGCTCATGTCCACGACCCGTCTGGCTGTCGAAGCAGACGATCGCCGGACCACTTTTTTCTCCGCTGGCGTACGCCCACAGGTAGCCAGAGCGTGTTTTACCGCCTTTGCGGGTATCAAGGATACGCATGGTGGTTTCATCGGCGTGCAGCACGCTGCGGGCCAGCAGTTCCCGGTGCAACAGTTCCGCCAGCGGGTTAAGCGCCACGCCGGCAGCGCCCACCCAGCCCGCCATCGTGCTGACAGGTAGCTCTACGTCTGCACGGGCGAAGATATGCTGCTGGCGGTACAGAGGCTGGTAGTCACGGTACTTGCTGACTACCACCTGCGCCACGAGGCTCGCTTCTGCTATGCCTTTCGGGATGAGTTGTGCCGGCATCTGACCGCTGAACACCTTTTCACAGCAGGGGCATCCATACTGAGGACGAACGTACTGATTGACCACGAAGCTCGCCGGGATGTACTCCAGCTTTTCGCTGATCTCGTCGCGGATGAAGCGGAGCGTCACGCTACAGTCGGTGCAGGTATCTGACGCCGGAGGGATATGTTTTTTGACTCGCGGAAGTTGCGATGGCAGCGCTTTTCGCACAGGGCGGGAAGCTGATGGTTTTTCTGCTTCATTTATATCCTGTCGCAGCAACGCATTCAGTTGCGTTTCCGCAGCGGCTATATCGGCTTCGGTATCTTCCTCGAAGAGCTGGCGCTGCAGGCCGGACAGCATTTCAGTTTTGCGCCCGAAGCGTTGCTGGCGCGCCAGCATCAGCGCTTCTTCCAGCAGGCGGATGCGCTGATCTTTTTCTGTCAGCTCGGCGTTTTTCTGCAACTGAAGGATATGATTTTCATCCACCGCTTTCTGCACCATGGCAAGGGCCATAGCGCGAAGCTGTTCGATGTCAGTGGTGGTTCTGAGAAGCGCGATATCCATACCGGGTATTATACGCCGGTACAGATATTCACGGTTTTTCATGATGTTACCGATTGTTATTATAACGCGGTGACAGCAGAGCCACTCTCCTCGCGGAAGACCCAGCTTGCGAGGTCATGGCCGTTGAGCTGCTGCCAGTCAACGCCGGTGATTAACCAGTTGAACTCATCCTGAGTGAGCGACCAGGCTTTGTCCCCTGCGCGCGGCCAGCGGAAGTGTCCTTTATGCAGGCGACGGACGCACAGCCATACGCCGTGTTTGTCCCAGCGCAGCACCTTAATGCGCGAGCGGGCTTTGTTGGTGAAGACGAACGCGGCGCCTTCGTGCCATGAGGATTTCAGCTCATCCTGGACATACTGCGTCAGCGTATCGATCCCGCGACGCATATCAACGGGCTGTACAGCCAGGAAGACATTTTCAGGCGTCAACATAACGTAACGCCCGGAACACATCGGTTAACTGGGACGGATGACAACACATCCGTATTCCACCGGGGAGGTGGAGCGTGATGGGATCATTGGCGGCCGCATGCAGCTGAACAGAGTCGGTACTCACCGGTGTTGCCGAAACGCTGATTGGAATAACCTCTGGCGCTTTTGCACGCCGTTCCGCCAGAGCCACATCCTGCGGCCACTGCCGCAGCGATTTGAAAGGAATATCGTAAAGGTCGCAATATTGTTCACGGGTGAGGCCGCTGGAGCGCCATGCAGTGACGTGGTGTTTTTTCTGGTCAAGAGTCCATCGAATTTTTGGCATTGTTCAGTCTCCACAAGAGTTGTACGAATGCCGGTCATACTAACGGCCTGAACATTCCTGTGAAGATGAGTTCACCGCGACGTTACGAACGAAACAGGAAAATGGACTTTCCTTTTCGAAAGAAGAGATAAATGTGAGAGGGACTGGAGAGAAAAAAGCAAATTTCGAAGAGAGTGAAACAGGAATAACCCTATTAAATACAGATAATTACACCCGATAACACATCAAATCTTTCCCTTGATTTACAACTACTTACAAATAGCATCGAACTTTATCATCTTTTCGTTATGGAAAAATAACGGCGCTGAACTAACATAGTTAACAGTTTGGTCCTAAATGAACCCTTTTTTTCTTGTTTTTCAACCGCCACACCCCCTCAAATCTTTCCGCATTACTGGCCGTGTAACGCACGGTGTGCCTGATATTGCGGTGCCCGAGGTAGTCCTGAATCAGTCGCGTATCCACGCCGCGGTCCGCCAGCGCAAATCCACAGGCGTGTCTCAGCATGTGCGGATGCGAACATAACGAAAGTCCCGCCTTTTCTCCGAGCTGCTGCAGCAGGTTATAGATGCGCTGCCGGCTCAGCGCTCCGCCGTGACGGGCCAGGAATAGCCAGTCACTTTCCGCTCCGTCCATTGTGTTTCTCACCTTCAGCCAGGCACGGATAACGCGAATTTCCTCCCTCAGCAACGGGTGACTGGTACTGAACCCCTGCTTCAGACGGTGGATGTACAGGCTCCCCTGCTTTAAATCGATATCTGACAGTCTCAGGTAGCGGGCCTCACTCACCCTGAAACCATGGATAAAACTCATGTATATCAGACAGTAGTCCCGCTCCGGATTCCGCGACTGCTTCGCGGCCTCCAGCAGGCTTTCCACTTCGTTTTGTGTCAGATATTTACGTCTCGCCATTGCGGCATGTCTCCCGGAGCTATTGATTCATTATTTTACCCCGCCACCTGCAGGTGCATGAGCGGGGCGCAAAATAATACCACAGGAGTTATCTCATCGGACCAGGCTTTATCTGAGATGTTCTGACGGACACAACACAACTGACGTGCCCTGGTGAATCGGTTTATATTCTCTCATACAAACCCTGAGCAGCAGCCACTTCCACACCTCTACCCACTCATTTTCCACATACAGAATACGCAAGTAATAGCTTTCACTTCACATCTTTCATCTGTAGCACATATGCGTACAGAGCAACGTCTGACAGACAGAAAAACCATCCGGCACCGGCGTAAACGAAAGTAACATTCATGAATATGGAAGTGATAACGCCACAACTATTTTTTCTTTGGAAATAAATACAGGCTATGCATTTCAGATCTACGATAATACTCCGACACAAAACAAATAACATCATTATTCAGTCTGGCCATATACCTCCTCTTGCCGGCTCTATTATTTCCCACAACTGCACAGAGCATATTCATCTTCCTGAATATCTTTCCAGGCAGCAGAAAAGCGGGCTGCATTGCCGGCCGTATAATGCACTGTATGACGAATGTTTTTGTGTCCGAGATAATCCTGAATTAAACGGGTATCCATTCCCTGATCGGCAAGAGCATAGCCACATCCATGTCTGAGCATATGTGGGTGGGGGCGTATGGATAATCCGCTTTTTTTCCCATAGCGCCCCAGCAATTTATAGAACTGTTGACGGGTCATTCTGCTTCCTTTCCGGGTCAGAAATAACCAGGGAGATTCTTCGGACACATAACGCGATCTGACCGCCATCCATTCAGCCAGGGTTTTTTTTTCGAGATGCGTTATCGGATGTATAGTGCTGAACCCTCCCTTCAGACGCCGTATATGGACACAGTTTCCATTAAAATCAATATCATCTGTTTTCAGTCCAGTGAGTTCACTTACCCTGAGCCCATGCACGTATCCAAAAGTAATCATGCAGCAATCACGCTGCTGATTACAGCTGTTGCGAGTGGCCTGAATAAGTAGCTGCACTTCCGGCCGCGTAAGATATAAACGGTCCTTCATACTCCCCCCCACTATTAACGGATGCCTTATAACTACATGGGGTTTAATAAAATATCAATACCGGATTAAGACAATATTCTTGTTTTATAAGTACACTATCATTTTAATGCTGAATGCATGACACCTTATTATCAGACAGTAAAAATGCAAACATCAAAAAAATTAACCATTGAACCCGATAGGCATGATGTAATCGGCGGCAAAAAAATGCACCAACCCACTCAAAACCACCATATCTGGTAGCTATTAATTCTCACACTGAGAACCCCACAAAAACACCTGAGTGTTTCGACGAATATATACCCCATGAAACAATCGACGTATAATTTAAATCGCCCGTTTTTATTCGCTATTTTCATGCTGCGTTGTATGTCTGTAATTCCTCAGCGAGAGATTCAAGACCATCCGGAGTAACATGAATGATCCCCTGACCGGGAAGGTCAATTTCTGCTATCACAAACAGGGCCAGGGCCATTAGCACCGGCACAAAGAGCAATGTACGCCAGGCATTTTTATTGCCTGCAAGCTGGTAACCCGAAAGATAACAGAGACTCAGGGCCGACGAAATAAGCACCCACCATGCCGCATCCGGCAATTGCCTTCGCCAGACACTGCGGGTTTGTGTCATCGCATCCCCCAGATCAGAATAAACATTAAGCAGCGCTAATGTATTCATGCAGCCATGGTTAAAAACATTCCCTTCTGCCAGTGCCCATAACTTACTCTGACTGTCCCGGGCAAGCCTTCCCCATGTTCTGAGGCCCGCACTGGTATTCTCACGATAAAAACGAATACGCTCGTCAAGATACCTCCTCAGCACCTGACGGGCTATGCCTCTGTCCGGCTCACTCAGGAGACCGGAATACTGCCATGCACGCCCCACTGCCTGAACTTCATGTGTCTGCGCCTTTTCCCGGGCTGCAAATCCCACCACTGAAATAAAGAATGCACACCCGGTCAGCAACCCGGATAAACAAACAATCACAGCAAGAACAGGGCCGCTTCCTGAACTTCCCCGGGGATAACCAACAGACTGACCAAGAAACGCCGCGAGCAGCGTACCCGCAAGCATGAGAAACAGCATCAGTACATCATCCGTCAGGGACGACGATGCAACGGCAAAAAAAGACATGACTTAACCCGATTGTTGACAGACGACAGTGTTAGCAAAAAAGCAGCAAAACGACTCTCGTTTTTCTTAACGGGAAGAGAAGCCTGTCAACCAACACGGGCCTGCTTTATGTGTTCATCATATTAAGCACCCGGCAGGTAAACCGGGAATACAGACGCAGACATCACCGGGCACATTAGCCACCCCGATGTCTGAGCAAAATGAACAGCGAACTAGCTGACAGGAACAACCTGTCCATCCCGGTAACTGAACCAGTGTAGTGACCGGGTAATCACGCAGTCCGTCGTTACGCTCAGTTCCCCGGTGTGACCTTTCAGTACCATGCCGGGTGCCTGGTGCAGTTGTGCAAAATGTGCTGCAAGCATCCAGGCATCGGCGCCCATGGCATATAAACGCCCCAGAACATAATCGCCCCGTGTTGCGTCAAGTGCCCTCTGCCTCATCTTCAGATCCTGACCGGACATCAACGGAATCTCACTGAACTGCAGGCCTTCCATCTCCAGGCGCTCATCCGCATCTTTACGGCCACTGATACTGCGTGAGCTGGCATAAAGCATTGTGCCAGCGTTGCTTCCGTTGCGCATGACAATCAGCGCCCGGAGATAAAGCGCTTCGACAGGAGTGGCAGTCATATATACGGCATCAACACGCTCCTCACGAGGACTGACATCCTGAGAAGGGTATGGCGGGGTGGCTGCCCGAGAGCCAACAAGGGAAATCCCCTTCCCGCTGTTCACTGCAGCCTTAAGGGTGCTAACCGGGCCGAAATAGTGCACCAGCACCTTCTTTCCTCTCAGCTTTTCCCACTCAGTCTGGAAAGCATCTGCCACACGCCTCCCGAGTTCGCCCTGTGGCAGCAAAAGCAGTGGAAGATGTTTATTCTGTCCGTAAATGTGGCGTGCAGCACTTCGGGCCTCATCCTCCGGAGACAAGGAAAAGTAACAGAGATTATCCCGACTGACGGGATCCTCAGGCAGATTAAGCGCCAGAATGTTCAGTGTCGTATGACTGTTGAGCACATCTCTGACATGCGGTTTCAGTAAGGGCCCCACAACCAGCGAGGTGCCGTCTTTTTCTGCCTTTGCCAGCAATGTCGTCACCGGTGCCACCGATGTATCATAAAACCGAAGATTCGGCACGGGCCCAGACTGCCAGCCTGCGGTATTTTTCTGCGCTTCAAGCCCATGCCTGATGGCCCGGCCAAACCGTCCTGCCTGACCGCTCAGGGGAAGTATCACCGCAATCTGACGTATTGCTGCAGGGCGGGATACCGCATCACTCACCTGCGCATGAGGCCGTGTGAATGCATCAGGAGACCGGGACCGGCGGGCCTGCCAGGTGGCGATATCATGAGCCATGTTACCGCCGATTGCCCGACTGTCAGACCAGATGCGGCGGAGCGCCAGCCAGCCCTGTAGGGCATCCGCCTGCCTGTCCGTGGATAGCGCGTTAATGTCCTCCTGCGACAGGGACGTGAGAACCTCCCAGATTACATCACTGTTTTTCTGCTTCTGTTCCTGCGTTGTCAGCAAAGGAGCCTGAGCCAGCAGGGCCTGCAGCCGTTCCGCAGAGGGGTAACCCCGCTGAGCTGCGATGACCTTCTGCCAGCTCCGTGCCAGCTGCTGGGCAATCAGCTCAGCCGGATTGATTTTTGCGGGAAACCTCCCCCAACCGATGACATCCCCCAGCGCCCGTTTCTGCTGCAGCGTCAGTAATAATGGTGCCGGCTGAGGGTACTCATCCGGTCTGAGCGTCAGGGGTAAGGATCCCTCTGCGTATTCAGTCTGATGAGCGGGGGGCAGCCGCTCAGTGTCATGCTTATCCAGGTACTGGCCACATCCTGACAGAGATAGGATAGCGACAAGCAGCAGCCCCCGGGCACCAGGGTAGTGGCGAATTAAACAGGAGCGCCATCTGGCGCTCCTGGAAAGCGGCAGCCTGTTCGCTTTTGAAATCATCATCGTCACATTTGTTCTCTCCGAACCGTGAAGTCAAACAGGGGAGAAAGCACGACGAGTGCCTGTTCGCGGGTCAGCACCCGGCCTTTTCCGGGTGAACGCCCGGCGTTATATATCGCCCAGTCAGCGGTGGAGAGCAGATGTCCCGCCATGTACAGCTGATATTTTTCTGTACGGGGTGATCGGCCGGGATTATCCACGGCAAGACACACTTCGCCTTTAAGCTGAACATCCCCCTTCACGCTGTACAGCGCCTGAGGCGTGAATCCGGCATAATTCCGCCCTTGCCGGAGCACAATGACAGGAGCGATCCAGGTAGCCTCCGGGTCTCTGGCCGGAGCGCCTTCCCGAAGGGTAATACTCACGCCACGCCCGGCAAGCCATCGTGTGAGGTCGTCTGCAAGACGGAACATACGTTCACGAAACTCTGCAATATCCTGCTGATTTCTCCGCAACAAATATTCCCGCCCGACAGATGACGTATCAGCAAACTTTCCTGATATGGATAAACCCGGTCCAGACATATGCCCTTTACCTCCGTTATATTCCGCCCGACAGATATCCTGTTACGTTCATAAACCTGAGGATTAACAACGGAGGCAAAGGTTTGTCCAGCGATGCTTGCCGGAATAGCAGCATTGATAGCCACCACTTCCCGTCGATAGGGGTGAAGGACCCACAGAAAAATAGGAGCACTATCATGACAGCATGTCTGCGGAAGAATACAGCCAGAGGTCTCATGTTCACCCTGTTACTCATACTCCCCGGTATCGTCACCGCCGCCAGTTTCAGTTGTGCGGGAGTCACCTCGCCCGATGAAATAGCCATCTGCGCGGACCAGGGGCTCAGTGAGAAAGATGTCAGAATGGCCACCACATACCATCTCCTGCAGCAACTGGTGCTGATGGGTGCACATGGAGCCCTTCAGGACGAGCAGGCAGCCTGGTTACACAAACGCAGGCAATGCGGTAATAACACGGTGTGCCTGTCATATCTCTATGACAGTCGCCTCGATATGCTGAACAGCCAGTATCAGCAAATTACCTCATCACTGAATCGCTGAGAAATAACCCCCTCTGACGCATGATGCTGGCAGCTCCGGGAATATTCAGAAACGCCAGCAGCTGCCACGCAGGTCCTGTATCCGGCATCGCACTGATCATTTTTTCAGACTGCCATACGCACGAATTGACAACCCTCACCTCCCGTTTCTGTCCTGAAAAAGTTAAGAACCGATAATGCACTGATGAATATGGAGCTAAAGATGAAAAAACTGATCCTGACGCTGCCTATCCTGGCAGCCTTTATGAACGTTCACCCGGCACTTGCCGACACGGGCAGCAATGACGTTGTGTCACTGGGTTACGCCCAGCAACACAGTGACCGCGCAGGTACCCTGCACGGCTTTCGCCTTGGGGATAACCATGCGCTCGTGGACAGCTGGGGCCTGAACACCTCGGCCACCTGGACGATGGGCAGCGGCGGAGATCACGGTAATGCCGATCACCTCTCCCTTCTGACCGGCCCCTCCTATCAGCTTAACGATATGCTGGGGCTCTACGCTCAGGCGGGACCGGCCTTCTTCCATGAGGACAACCTGGGTACCAAATGGGGCTACGGGTATGGTGCAGGGCTGCAAATCACACCGCGTGAAGATATGAACATCACTGTCGGATATGAAGGTGCCGATTTTGACCGGACTCGCAGCAGCGGCAGCCTTGACACAAATGGCTGGAACCTTGGATTTGGCTACCGGTTCTGACGCACGACGAAGCCGCCCCCTTGCCGGCGATGGCAGGCCACCGTTCATATCCCTCATAACCCGGCAGTGATGAATCTGCCGGGAATGGAGTACAGACATCATGATTCACGACCTGTTTATTGCCGGCGTAGTGGGCATTTTTATTCTGCTGATAGTTGTCAGTGTATTCTGGTTACTGATGACACTGGGCGAGTAAGACAGGGATATATTTTACCGGAGCGCACGCATGAATAATGATGACATTCGCCGGGCAATTGAGGCTATCGTTTTTATCCATCAGTTTTTTCATAATCCGTCCAGCCCGGAAGAAGAAGAAATTGCTCACTTACTGAATTTCACCCTTAAGCGAATGCAAAAAGTACATGAAGAAAGGCTAGGTCCCGGCGTGAGATGCATGAATAAAGAAACGGACTGATAAAACGACTGATGATTGCAGTCGGGTCCCACAACATCATAAAAACAGGGCCTCAGATTTGAAAAACATCTGGACGCTTCTCATTCTGCTAATATTTTTTATCACGGGCATCACCATGCACGCATATACCTTCGTGCTTTTCTACGAAGACTTTCCCTATACTGGCGTCGATGAACGCTGGTAAGAGGGACTCTTTTTCGCCCCCCCCCTCAACAGAGCGAGCCATCCGACGTCGTCTGAAAGTCATGTGAACTGAGTCTGAGAGAAAAAACGGCGACGCCAGTATGTGAGGGTGCGTCGCCGTGGATAGAGAATTAACGACTATGAAAGATGAAACACAACATCCGGGCTTTAACAGATACCGCACGCTGCCTGAAAAACCGGCAAAGGAACCGGACAACACGATAATCAGAACGGGTAGTGTATTTGACAAGAAAAAAGGCAAGGGTGATGCAGCATTTCCGTATGAACATCCCTGTCCCCGTTACTTTATTCATACCCCTTATACTAGGGGTGTTAGCCAGCCAGACCCGGCATGATTACTGCCCCCAGTCATCCATGATCCGGGGGGTGATGTCACTGGGTCTGGTGGGGCGCTGGTAACCGCTAATAGGGGCCAGGTCAGGCACTTTATGCCGGGACCGTCTGTAACGTGGATGCCGGTACCTGCTCCCCGAGGTTATCTGGTTAACCCGTATAAACAGGGAGACAGAATGACCGAATCCAGTGATTACGAATCAGTCCAGGTCTTTATTGGCGTTGATGTCGGTAAAGATACCCATCACGCCGTTGCCGTTAATCGTTCAGGTAAGCGCTTGTTAGACAGAGCATTACCCAACGACGAAATCAAACTCAGAGCGCTGATATCTGACCTGAAACAACATGGTCAGATACTGCTGGTCGTTGATCAGCCTGCCACCAAAGGTGCGTTACCTGTCGCCGTTGCCCGCGATGCAGCCATCATCGCCGAAGCGGCCCGTACTCTGCCTCACGCGCTACGCTCGCTGAAGCTGGCTGACGAGCAAATCGCCGAGCTCTCCATCCTCTGCGGCTTCGATGATGATCTTGCAACACAGACAACACAGGCCAGCAATTGTATCCGCGGTCTGCTGACCCAGATACATCCGGCTCTGGAGCGTGTTCTCGGGCCGAGACTGGATCACCCAGCAGTGCTCGATCTTCTCCGGCGATATCCCTCTCCCGAAAAAACGATTCGCTGGGTGAGAAAAAACTGGCAACCCAACTCAGCAAACTCGCGCCCCATGTGGGAAAGCGCCTTGCTGCCGACATCACTCTGGCACTGACAGAACAATCCGTCGTTGTTCCCGGCACGAATGCTGCTGTCGTCGTCCTCCCGCACCTGGCACTCCAGCTCATCACGCTGCGTAAGCAAAGAGACGAGGCGGCCCTTGAGGTAGAACAGCGGGTTCTTGCTCACCCTCTTTACCCGGTCCTGACCAGCATGCCCGGAGTCGGTGTCAGGACCGCAGCCAGACTCCTCACAGAGGTCGCCTGTCGCGCCTTCGCATCTGCCGCACATCTCGCTGCTTATGCTGGTCTTGCGCCAGTAACCCGGCGCTCCGGTTCGTCAATACTCGGCGCCCCCCCCCCCCGTCAAGGCGGGGCAATAAAACCCTCAAAAGGGCGCTGTTCCTGTCGGCCTTCGCCGCGCTCAGAGATCCAGGGCTTACTACACACGCAAAATGAGCCAGGGAAAACACACAACCAGACGCTTATAGCCCTAGTAAGACGGCGCTGCGACGTCCTGTTCGCCATGATGCGTGACGGTACTTTTTATACCCCTACGCCGTCATGAATATGCTTGACAACTTAATAGCCGCCCTGAAATAAGGTCAGCACTGCACGGCCAGTACTATCTGTTAAATATCTATCTGCGAACCATGAATCAAACAATCGACGATGACAGATAACTTACTATTGAAGCACACCTGCCTTTAAAATAACTGGCCCATGAAGATTGGGAATTCGGTTGCAATGATACACATATTGCGACGAGCACAATGTGTATCATTGCCGTATGGTCAATTACGGTGTGTCCTGGGTTGAGTCCCAGGTAGCCGTGGGTCAGACCAGCAGGATTTTGCAACTGTCTATCAGATACATATATGACTTATGTGAAATGAGAGGGTCAGAGACCGGGGCCAATAGAATACCGATTACCGCCTTCGTGTCTGAAGGTGATTTTTCTCTTATTATAGTTGGTTTTTATCACCCCCAGACTTAACAGTTTGTTCATTATTATCTGGTTAAAAATAGTGGCGGAGAATGTCACCTTAGGGTTATAAGTATCAAAATCGATTTTTTTAACGAAGTTAAAGAGCCCGGGGCTGTAGGATTTATTCTCAAAATCGAATGCTGCACTGCTTTCGTTCTTGTTAACGATCGTAATCGTCGCTGAATCGGAAATATTAAACGTCGCAAATTCCGCCTGATGTTGTAATGCCTCAAGGCTCAACGTGGAGTTCCCTTCGCAGGAAATCGTCTTTGCATAATAAATAGAGAAGCAATTCAGTCTCATGGATGATGAATCTTCTAAACTGACAGGCCCCTCGAGGATAAAAATGGAGCCCGGGTCAGCTAGCTGAGCCTGAGCATTGTCTTTAACAAAAGAGATATCAATAGAACTGACATCTTTTAACTGAGTTACACAGTACTTACCAAAAATGGCACTGGCAAAATTATTAATACTAAGCCTTGCATTATTGTATAATGAAAGATTCAATACTGCACTCACGCCAAATAAAACATCAGACCCGAGGGCACTATAGTCATAATTCAGTACCAAATGTCCATTTTTAAGATTAATTTCACATGGCAATGGGTCATCATCATTTTCCCTAACCCATGGGAAAGACATTTTCATTGTGTTTTGAGGGATCAGAGACAAGGCCATCCCATCGGTATCTTCATGCATCGTAAAGTTTTTGCCTGGTATTTTCCAGAAAGACTCATAATTATCTTTGAGTGACGCATTTTGCGTACCGTATTGAGCAGTGAATGTTTGGTCATTTTCTGGATCCCAAATGAATACTTTATCCATTGTGATTTCTCTCTTTCGTTATGTATAAGTCATTCATGACATGAATAGTAACTGGTTGGCTTTGCTGTCAAATACTATCTCCTTTTTCCACTGCATATTCCGATGATTTCTGCCAGTGATTCCGGGTTGTCGATCACTCTTCACAGGCGGCCATCGATGCAATAGCGGCCACCAGCAGCCCGTTAACCAACAGACGTCTGTTTTTGGTTTTCATGTGATTCCTTAGCAGAAATAAAAAAAACGCGCAGATGCGCAGCCCTCGAATGGGTCATGTATTTAATATCACCCGTTGCCACAATCGTAAATTAACAAACGGTCTGAGGATCATAATGTTCGAAAGAATGACTGTATTACTCTCCGTAGCAGCAATAATAATCACGTTAGTTATTTACGTCCTTCATCCACCCATTCATGTCCTGTAAAGCAAAAAGCCCACGCGCTAGTGTGGGGCCTGAATGGGCTTTGCAATGTGGAGTGCCTCTCAATGAGCCTTTGGTCAGTGGCCTTATACTGCGCCATGTTGTTTTGCGGTTGTTGTGTGATGCGCGGTGGTGATTCAGAAACACCGCAGAGTGGAAACGACAGCGAGTGAACGCACTCGCCTGAGTGTGGTATCGCTTTTTAGCGGGAGGGTACCGGTTGTCAAAGAACAAACCCTGTATACCCGTCAGCATAAAAGGCTCTGTGGAGACTCATCACGGGACGGGGAGGTCATCAACCGATGAGATCACAAATTTAACATTCAGGGGATAACCTGGAGGGGAGCATCCGGGAGCCGAAACATTCGTTCCTGCTCGCTTTACACTTAACACAAATCGCGTTTATCTGATTCGCATGTCATTCTCAACGGCCTGTACACCGCTGACTTTTTGCGTAACGGTTACGGCCTTCTTCACCGCCTCAGGTGACGAGACAAACCCACTGAGCTGCACCCGGCCTTTAAAGGTCTTCACGTTAATCTCCGTTGATTTAAGTGATTTTTCTGCCAGCAGTGCCGCTTTGACTTTTGTGGTGATCACCGTGTCGTCAAAATAACCTCCGGTACCTTCCTTTTTCGCACCTGGCGCGCAACCGGCAAGCAGTACCGAAAAAATCACAGACAGGCAAAGTGTGTTAACGGATTTAATACGCCCCACTGGGTTCTCTCCTTATATAATAGAAACAACGGTTCAATCACCGGCTGTGAAGCAGCGCCTGCATGTAGCTCCGGCTAGGGGGTGATAACGTGACCGGTACTGCGGTCCAGGCAACGGCGCGTATCAGGCTCCCAGTACGCATTCACGTTCGCACTTTTATCGCAACGGTCACGATCATCGAACGCCGCATCGGTTTTATCCCACTCTTTTTCGGCTCGTTTGTTCACTTTCTGGCGTAACGCACGGGTATCATTCCACTGCTCTTTTTCCATAGCCGCCTGCTGGCAACTGAGCGCATTATCACCCGATTCAATCATCAGCCTGCTGGTTTCTGCCTGTGCTGATGCCATAAACATCACCACACCGGACAGCATGGCGGGCAGATAAATACCTTTACCTAGTCTCATGTTCATCACCTCTTAATCATTACCGACAGCCAATACAGCAGTATACGCCCCAGGTCAGATATGCCAGCCAGACAAACTCAGGATAAAGGGGGCAGGACAGTATGACCGACACGACCTGAGCCTACGCTCCCCCCCCTGCTGCCGCATTGATATTCAGAACAGGAGACCGGCTACGGCGCAAGTGGTGGCGATACTTTCAGGTGTGCCCCCTTTCGCTGTGTAAAAGAGGATGAAAGTACCACCATTGAAGCAGATACAGCGCAAACCACCCGTTATACGCTGTACCCGGTCTAAAAACCAGCATGGAAAACAGACACAGAAAAGTGTCGAAACGGTATCCCGAAATGTCAATGGCAGGCATCGTCAGTGCGCGGGGTGCTCACTGGAAATTATCGGCCCCGGTAACCAGCAGTATACCTCATGCACGGGAGCCACCCGGGACGACCTTGCTGCTTACGGGATTTAGCCACATGGTGTTTACTCTGGCGCTTTGCTTTAACGAATGACTTTGTTGTTGATACGCCAGCAGGCCCGCCGTCCCGGTCCATCGCCAACAGTAGCTGTTTTAGCGATGCAAATGGGGCTGTAGTCGTTTTTCATAATCATCCCGACAGTCTGCATCACAAAAATGCACGTCCTTCAGGGGGGCACAGCAATTGTGGCACAGCCCGGTCAGCGGCAGCGACGCCCGGCTTCTGCTGTGAAGCAGCTGTGCCAGTCTCATCTGTTCGGCCTGGCTGGCCTGATCCACTTCATCCATTACTCATATTCCTTAACATTGATAACACCAGAGTCGTGCCGCTTTGCGACATTCCATCGTACTGACCGCCATGGTCATCGTCATGCACTGTAATATCTGACGATTCGCATGGCAGTATCGACATGACGCTCGCACGGGCGACCGGCGTCAGCAGCACGGGCAGTACGGGCAGTACGGGCAGTACGGGCAGTACGGGCAGTACGGGCAGTACGGGCAGTACGGGCAGTACGGTGATGAGTATCAGGGAAAAATATCGCATTCATGCAACTCCGGCAGCGGCTTTAGCATTCAGGCTGTGACAGCGGAGCCTGGTGCCAGCGCTCACACAGGCTGGCCCGGGATTCATGCCAGTGCTGCTGGTGTGGATTGCGGGTGACATCTGCAGCCATCCTCCACCATCGGGCAGCTTCGCCATAATTGCCTTTTCGTTCCAGACCTGCGGCGGTCTCTGCCATGGCGGAGGCGTTCTTCATGTCAGGGTTTCCGCCGTCCGCCAGACATTCAGTGGTGTGTTGTGTCATGATGATATTCTCGTCCAGGTGATCCTGATGCTGCTCGCACCGGTTATCAGTGCGAACATGAACACGGAGGATCCTCACACCGGGTGACAATGACGTGCAAAAAAGATCGTTACAGGTTGTTCCCGGCGGCCAGAGTAGAGTGTCGTGAAAGCAGGTCAAGATCATGAAAGCGGTGACTCATCGCCAGGACTACCGGAGAAGATGCTGGCGGCTCAGGTGTTCGGTGAAAGCAGATGCCAGACGGATAAGGAAACGCTATTGGTGCAGTTCAGTACCATTCGTTCAAACATGTCGTGTTTTTCGTCTGCAATTTGACCACTTCCACGCATCGATGGTGATTCGGGACAGGGTCAGATGAGTCTTGCGACATTGACCCTGTCGTTGCTATGGTCTGGTAACCAGGCCCCTCAATAAAAAAGGTTATTGCCCTTGAGTAACATTCCGTTTAAGTGCCCAGGCTGCAACCACGATCTCACCGTACACAGTGGGACCAAAATCAGCGATGTTGACGACACCACCGGCACCACGTGCTCCAACTGCAGGCGCTCTATCCACAAGGATGACCTAATCCAGCAAGCCCGTGACCATGCTGCGGTTCTTGTCAGAACCCTTCTCGGGGAGCGCTACAGATAAACGCTGAATCCGGAAGCGAAGACCACTGCCTTACGGTATATCATCTCACATACGGACAACAAAAACTTCGGTGGATTACCGTGGTTTTGGCAGGTATCAGGGAATGTCTGGTCATTGTCGCCAACCCTCTGCCCTGGCATACCGTCAGCGCCTGAAATCTGACCTGCCAGATAGCCAAAAGTCCATGCATTAACATGGACATGAAGAGAATTACGGTGCAGGACGCCATGCTGTTTGCGCCCCTGCACGGTCCTGATCAACATGGAGTTCGCATCAAATGCTGGATGAGTTGATCCACGGCGGGAAACGACAGCGACTGAACCGCATAACAGACTCCCGTTCGTCTTGATAGCGGGTACCCAGGAAGGGCTCTGGTCACTACCTGCGAATGTTCACGTGCCAGTGACTCCGGCACAATAGCAACCCCCAGTCCCTGCGTGACCAGTCTGAGCGCCAGAGAATACGTCCCGGCATTTGCTGCTGGTGAATTTGCCGTAGCACCGTAAACCGGCAGCAGACGCTGGTGTGATGCCAGCTCAGGACACATGATCCAGCACAGACCATGAAGATCAGCTTCGGTGACCGTCGCTTTCGCTGCCAGCGGGTGGTCACCCGGGATAGCCAGGAGAAACGGCTCGGTATGCAATGGTAAGAACAGTTCATCTTCGCAACGCAACTCCTCGCAGCCAAAACGAATATCCCCCGTGCAGCCTGCCTCCAGCGTGACCAGCAAACAGAATTCCGGATCGCGAATGTGCTGCAGAAAAGCGTTTAACTGACTGTCCGCAATGTCATATTCGATACCAATGTTAAGAGGCTGTCGGTGTCTCTCCCTCCTGAAGCTGCGGGCTAATGTATCCAGCTCAGCCACCATACGCCGGGCATGAGGGTAAAGGATCCTGGCGTCCTCCGTCACCTCCACACCGCGTGGCTGGCGCAGAAATAACGGTGTCCCGAGATCCTCTTCAAGCATTTTAATGGTGGCTGACAAGGCGGGCTGAGTGAGGCAAAGCCGACGGGCTGCGCCAGTAATGTTTCGCTCCTCGAAAACAGCGATGAAAGCATGAAGCTGGCGATAATCCATAATATTTAGTGATGCCTTCGAGAAGAAAAAACCATTTTAAAGCCTGAAGTGCATGAATTACAGTCCATCCGTCATTTTAGCTATCATTTTTAATTATGTGGAGTTCAGCATGCAGTATGAAAAGAAACCCCTGATTGTTATCACCGGCGCCAGCTCCGGTATTGGCCTTGCTACTGCCAAAATGCTGTCGGCGGAAGGGCATCCCCTCCTGCTGGTCGCCCGTCGTAGTGAGCCAATGAAAGCGCTCGACCTGCCAAATACGCTCTGTAAACCGGTGGACGTTACTGACAGAACAGCATTTATTCAGGCGGTAAGGGTGGCTGAGGCGCGTTTCGGTCCGGTGGACGCACTGATTAATAATGCCGGGGTGATGCTGCTCGGCAATATGACCACGCAACATCCTGAAGAATGGGAGCGCATGCTCGATATCAACGTCAAAGGCGTGCTGAACGGTGTGCATGCCGTGGCGGCAGGCATGGTGGACCGCAAACGTGGCACCATTATCAATATCAGCTCGGTGGCAGGACGTAAAACGTTTCCGAACCATGTCGCTTATGTAGGGACGAAATTTGCTGTGCACGGTATTTCCGAGAACCTGCGTGAAGAACTGGCCCCACACGGCGTCAGGGTTATCACCATCGCGCCGGGGGCCGTGGAAACGGCATTGTTGAGTCATACCACTGACGAAGAAATCAAGTCTGGTTATCAGGCCTGGAAAGAGGATATGGGTGGCATTGTGCTTTCTGCTGAGGATGTGGCAAATACCATTCGCTTTGCTTACCTGCAGCCTCAAAACGTCTGTATCCGCGAAATTGTGCTGGCAGCGACCAGACAGCAGGCTTAATGGACTGCGTTTCTGTCCCAATGAAAACAAATCACGCCACGAACAGGTAATTCATTAACGAAATCACAGGGGCTGTTGCGAAAACTGCCCCTCAGACCTAATGGGCTGGTGTGGCAATGAAATCAGCAGTAGCCTGATAAACCTGTGCTGTTTGCTCTGGCACCAGATTTTCAAGCATCAGAAACGCATGTACCATCCCCGGGAAATGGATATGTTTTACCGGCACTCCGGCACTTTTCAGCCGGGCAACAAAAGCAAAATCCTCATCACGTAATGGATCCAGACCGCCACTAAAAATCAGTGTGGGCGGAAACGCCCGCGTGACTGACCTGTACAACGGTGAATGCGACGCTCTGTCTTCACCATGCTGAAAATACTGACTGAAGTACCAGGCCACTTTGCTTTTATCAAGCAATTTACCCTGCCCATTTTCATCAGAGGAAGGCCAGGACAGCGTGTAGTCCAGGCTGGGATAAATCAGCACCAGGCGGGAGATAAAGCCCGGGTGTTCAGTCTGTAAATCTCCGGCAAGCGTGGCGCTGAATGCTCCGCCTCCGCTGTCTCCGGCCAGGGTCAGTTGCGGTTTCCAGGGCACATGGTTCTGGTCCAGTACAGTGTAGACCTGCATCAGTACATCACGCGCATCGTGAAGTCCCTCCGGATACGGGGACTCCGGCGCCCGCCGATAGTCCACTGCCACGACGGTATTACCGGTTGCAGCCGCCAGATGACGGGCTATCGGGTCGTAAACATCCACCGAACCACTCAGATGCCCCCCACCATGAATGAAGAAAATCACCCCGGTTGCTATATCCGGATGCGGGTTGTAGATCCGCACCGGAATTTTTCGTCCCGGCACCGCGACATCCACATTGATAATTCGGGCTATGGATTGTTTATCCGTCACGTACTTTTGGGTCAGTGCATTCAGCGCATCACGGCTGTCGAGCGTATTATATTCGGGGTTATTGCTGTTTTTGGGTAACGAAGATAACAACGTCGCCAGGGGGGCCGGAGGCGACAACGTCAGCGGGCCATTTTCTTTTTCCCACATCTGTTGATACTGTTTCTCCATTGTGCCGAGGGTATCGCGGGTTACCTGAGCAGATACTGCCCAGGCTCCATGACAACAGGAAGCCACCAGCACCAGGGCTGAGAGCATACTGCGTTGCATTGTTTTGCTCATCAACGCATTCCCCATCCGTGGCTGACCGTAATTGACTGTCCGGTGAGCGCCATGGAAGGAAATGTCACCAGAAAACGTACTGTTTCTGCAATATCCGCCGCAGATGTAAACTGCCCGTCAACGGTTTCCGCCAGCATAATATTTTTGACAACATCCTCTTCACTGATACCCAGCTCAAGGGCCTGCTCAGGGATCTGCTTTTTAACCAGCGGCGTATCAACAAAGCCAGGGCAAACTACATGCGAACGAACGTGATGAACTGCTCCCTCCTTCGCGACCACCTTAGCCAGCCCCATCAGCCCATGTTTGGCGGTCACATAAGCCGCCTTCAGCCGGGAGGCTTCATGGGAATGCACAGAGCCAATATAAATGACCGTCCCCCCCTGCGGGTTTTTGTACATATGTTTCAGTGCTGCCCGGGTGGTCAGAAATGCCCCGTCAAGATGAACAGCCATCATCTTCCGCCAGTCCGAAAACGTATACTCGTCCAGGGGGCTGACAATCTGGATCCCTGCATTAGAGACCAGAATATCAAGACTGCCATAACGATTCACCAGCGCGTCGGTTCCGTCCAGAGTCTGCTGCTCATCCGAAACATCCATGCCAACAGCAAGCGCTTCACCACCAGCCAGTTGTATTTCCCGGACCACCTCTTCGGCTGAGGCCAGACTGAGGTCAGCAATACCGACCGATGCCCCTTCGGAAGCCATCAATAACGCAACCTCTCTGCCAAGGCCACTTCCAGCCCCGGTAATCAGTGCTGTTTTACCCGATAAACTTTTCATGCTTTTCCCCGTTAATCGCCTTGCATCACCACGGTGGTGTCATGAGCGAATGTATAAACGGCAACGGACATGAGGAAAATGAAAAATGGGCATAGTTCTGATGCACTACAGGCATTAAATATGGGGTAAAAATCGGCAGATATCGCATACAGTGACTAATGCGTACACTTAACAACATTAACCTGTTACGCCAGTCCTTGCTGTCACTACAGGTGCCAGCATCATCTGTACCTGCGCGGTAAGCTGGTTAAATGGCGTCGTGAAGGTTCCGTAACCAGCGCGGTTGACGATAATCGGCGTGATGCTGGTGATGGCATCGTGATCGACGCCAGTGACCGTTTGCCATGTATCATTGAGTATCTCGCTCATCGTCTGTTGAACGCTTTCGATAAAATGCGTGTTTCGCTCAACCCCAAGCGTATCGAGATTCATCAGCAGCACCATTTTACATTCCGGCGCACTGACCGCCTCCCACAACCAGCGTAACAGCGTTGGCGGTGAATGTCGGCGTTCCTGCTGGCGCTTCCAGGAATATTCGCCAATGCGCTGCCAGACTTCGGTATGAAATCGCAAAATCAACGATCGATATTCGGTCATGGTTTCGCGGTACTGCAACACCAGCGTAAAGCTGAACGCCACCAGCCGTGGGTAATGGTCAACCGCCTGTTGCAGGAAAATACGCGTATTCGCAGCATCTGTCGCGTTACTGGCCGCTGTCACGAGTGAATAATGGTTCATAAGCATATTATCTCGACACTGAGCCAGCCTGGGCTTAACGGGGTGATTTGTTTATGGCAGTACAGATGACTGGAACAAGGTTATTGCTTATTGCGGGGCTCTGTTCAGCAACTTTCTCTCTCCCGTGCTGATACTGATGATTATTCAGGCAGTTGTGGGAGGATATGTCATGGGGGAACGGTTGACGCCGGTGGAGTTCAACGGGATACGTAAGCATCTGGAGCGTATTTCCGATACATGGGCCGATCTCTGGTTTTTGCTCAATCTGACGCAGGTTAACATTACGCAGCTTCTGCGCTGCCGCTATCAGGACTGGCAGGGAGATGTGCTGGTCTTACCGGAGTCTGGCACCTTTGCAAAGAAACGCATCGCCCTTCCCCCCACCGCACGCATTATCATCGGCCAGCGTCGAAGCCGATACCCGGGCGATGTCTTTCTGTTCCAGAGCCATTCACTGCGCGTAAAAGCCACAGACAGACCCGTTACCTTGATTGCGTTCAATACGGCGCTCAAAAAAGCCGCTCAGGGAATAACCCCAAAAACGGTCAGCAGCAAAAGCGCGTTATACATTCCATCTGCAACCACCTGTGGTGCTGCCGGCTCACTTAACGACCAGAACGATGCGCCAGAACGGTATCTGTAAGTGATGCTGTCCTGATACAGGCCCTGGGGCTATCGCGTCACGGTATAAACCCAGTCGTTACAGCGCGGGCATTTCTTGCCGCCGAAGTAAGTATATTCGCAGCGAGTACAACGCCAGTTTCGGGTCCGGGTGTTCAGCGGCCCCCGAAAAACCGAATTCCTCTCCTGTCTGCCAGCAGGTCTTACCGGCGCAGTCCGCCGTGGCAGACTTATCGCGTACCGGCAGCCCTGATTGTTAAGCCTTTCTCTCCGGCTGCGGCGGGCATGGACAAATATCTCTTCCCCCGAAGCAACCTCCTGAATCATCACCTCGGTATGGCAGGAGTCACACAGTAACCGCCCGCGGTAGTGGTAAGGGACTTCCTGCACGGTCACCCATTCGCCATCTTCGGTAATGGCGTGTTCAATGGGTCTGAACTGTATCATGCCCGCTCTCCTGTAAAGGTGTGCTGATGTACTGGAGCGACGCCTCGTATGTTGCAGGTATGAAAGCTGTCCATCATCATTCCACCTCACTGCTAATGACTTCGGTGCTGTGGTCACCGGTACGGCAACTCAGGCAGTAGCGCTCACCGTGGTAATCGCTCGCACAGCCAGAACAGTGCCAGTCGGCTTTCCGCACTATCGGTAAGACATCCGGCACATAGCGACGCAGCATGCGCACCCGCTTCGCTTCCTTCGGCTCAGGGCGTACATACGGGCAGTGGTGACGTCCGTTCTCCGTCAAGTCTTCCCATGTGTGTTCAAACCATGGGCGGTTGGTGGCCCATTCCGGGTGGAATACCAGAGCGCTGCCGCAGAGGTGGCAGGCGTAATGGTCGTAAGGATAAAGCTGTGCGGTAGTAGCGCCCATAAGACGCTGATTACCGTCAAGCGCGATAAAAGATTTGGCGTAAATTGTCATAGTAATAGTCCTTTTCCAGACGCCACGCAGGCATAAGCCGTCCCGTCGAGGGCAGCACTGTCGGCGGTGTCTGGCAGCTAAGTGGTGTTAAGTCGGGGATACGGGTATGAGATGCGGGCAGCGGTCAGGCGAATAGCCGGGAGGGCCAGAGTCCCGGCGTCACTGTGTTGAGGTCATCCGGTAGCAGAACGGACAGGGCGTCGCACCACAGTACCGGCGCTGGCATTTCGCGCATGTCCAGTGGGGAGGGATATTCCAGGGTCGCATCGTGGTCAGCCCCGTGAGACCGCTATACGTTGCTGCAACCAGGCTTCCACTTCGCTTTCAAGCCAGCGGGAGCTACGTCCAAGCTTAATGGGCTTTGGGAATTCACCCAATGAAATCAGTTTGTAGAACCATTTGTCAGTCAAGCCGGTGAGTTGCGTAATGAAGGCCATATCGACGAATTTGTCGCTCAGAAGGCTGCCAGGTGTGGTCATCGTTTTTCTCCGTTGGTGGTAAGGGAGAAGAAGTCAGGGATTCGAATGGGGCGGACTTCTTCAAACGATGTGGCAACGGCGTAATTTTTAACTGGGTTTCCGTCGTCTGCCTGTTGTCCGTGGCGCAGGAATATTACTCAACTGACAGATAACCCCCGGAGTCTTCTGAGCCTGCTTGCTGAGGTAGCTCAGGATGTATTGCATGCCCCTGCGGCCCCTGGCATCGTCGTAGGCCGTCACCCATTCTCCCCGCACGCGGTAGTGCTCCTTAGGCTCACAACGGTATGTATGTCCTTCTCCCCAGGTCACGCTCTTCCAGGTGTCCCTGAGTGCTTCAAAGACTGTCCATGCCCGGCGGTGCTTCTGACCATTGAGGTAAAACACGGCGTGAATGTGAAAGCCATGGCGCTCTGTATACTCCAGCACCCATGCGTAACCCACCAGCCCGTTGATATCCCCACTGCGTTGAATCAGTAAGGTGATATCCGCCACTGTCGAGTGAATATCGCCTTCCCCATGCGAATCACTGCCCTGTAGATACGAGAAGTCCACCCGTAGCATCAGTAGTTTGGAATAGCGTTCGAATAACTGGTCCTGGTGATGGCGTAGTTTGCGTTGCAGGGTAGGATGCTGAACGTAGCTGAGATTGATGTCGGTGATGTCGTGGTAGCTCATGTCTGATGATTCCCCATGTGAGTGATTGTCATGGGAATAGGCATGGACGTTAGTTTTGAAATGGTGATCGATATCGGTGAGTACAGAACGTTACCGGACATCTGCCCTGGGTATCGGTCCGGGGAGGGGCAGGTGATTATGCCTGGGGAATTACGCTGATCGAGATGTAGAGATGATCGCTTAACCTGATGAACTGAACAGGTGGAAGTGTGACGTTCAATGAGAGCAGGATAAGGGCTACGACAGTGCGTCTTGCTATCACGGTGCAGATGGTGACGTTAGCAGAACACTTTTTACCCGTTATACTCGATAAACCTCAGGATGCATGAGCGACTCATCGCTAAGCCCGGATCAACGCGACTGGTAAGCCAACTCACCATGCAACTTCACGGTAATCGAGAATATTGGTACTTCTCTATAAAATATCATTTAATTCCTTAATTGAATGATTTCAGCTCCGTTAAACTTTGATGCAATCCGGGTAGAATTTATCAATGCCAGCTGGATAACCTCAATCTCAGACATGAGAAAAACCGGTCTGAATTGGGTAACAACATCCACAATGGTTACCAGACCAGTAGGGGTATCGGGTGCAAGCGCTCAGGTATTTCCGCTAAATACATTGAAAGACAGTGAGCCGGTACTGTTACTGCAGAAATAGGCATATTATGGTCAACGATGCGGTGATGATAATTGTTCTTCCCACCAGAAATACCTGGTGCGTTTACAGCCAGCGGAAATATTTTTCCGTTTTACGGATAATCTGTTATTTCCGGAACCGACAGGCCACCCATCACTCACCATTTAACTCACCTGTAGAATAACTTCAGGATAAAGCAACGGTTAAAGAAAAATATTCAGTCACCGGTACGTGACGTCTTTTTCGCCATATACATTATTTTATCTGCGCAATTCAGAAACGAATCTGCATCCAGAGGAAATATGGAAATACCAACATTCCCGGAAATACTGATAACATGCTCATCAATCAGAAACGACTGTGAAAGTGCCGCCGCCATATTATCTATTATTGGTCTGAGAATAATTTCCTCTTTCTTTAATCCCGGCAGCAGCTCGACAAATTCATTCCCACCAAGACGGGCAAGCGTATACTCTCCCCGCAGGCAACTTTTCAGACGAAATCCGACAAGATGGGGAAGTTCATCTCCCACCGCATGCCCGTAAATATCATTCGCGGGTTTAAAGCACTCCAGATCGATAAATAAAAGAGCCACCTCTTTCCCACTGCTGATTGCCTGCGTGATCGCCCGCTCAGGGCGATTCATCCGTAACCGGCGATTGAGTGATCCCGTCAGTGAATCAAAATTCGCGTGCAGCCACGCCATATATTCACGCTGCTTTCTGTTGGTAATATCGCGGATGAAGGCAGAGCACCGCTGCTTACCGGACTGCTGGTACGGCCAGATTGACAGCTCAATCGGTAATTACCCTTTCTCACGGTGCAGGGCGGTGATTTCAATCGTCCGGTTCAGAATATCAGACGGCTGGGAGGCCTGGAAACGCATCAGCCCGCGCTTATGCTGTTCGCGGAACACTTGTGGAATAATCATTTCACTCAGGTTGCTGCCAATGGCTTCGTCGGCACGCCAGCCAGACATCCTCTCCGCCGCATGATTCCAGTGAATAACGACCCCGCTCAGGTCAATGGTGATCACCGCATCCTGCGCTGTTTCGACCAGCTGGCGATGGTTTTGCTCACTTTCCTGCAGGGCCTCCTGCATGGTCTCAATCTGCGTAATGCTTTCCTGCAGCTCACGATGCACCTCAGCCAGGGACAGGGAAAAGAAACGTATTCTTTCCTCAACCGTCATGCTTTTCATCTCTTCGTACAAATCGTTAGCGGTTCGTGCGCCCATCGCCAGTTTCTCCCTTAATACCCTGGATCCAGTATACACAAAAGCTGACAGTTGGGTTTTACGCCTCCCCGCAGCATGACTCACGCCAGATAATGTCGCAGATTCAGTCAACGTACCAGCCGACTTCATGGATACGACATGTGTTCATGAATGAAAAAACCACATAAACCTAATTGATTGTTTTTATTGCAAATTATTAAATTTAAATCTTTTAAATACACACTAAAAACAGTGTAATAACCAGGAAAAAGATGATACGTTATCCGGATGTTTTCATAAAAAAGAACGTCAATATCTATGCCTAAGTCCCCGATGCCTCACAAAGCCGACAGTCTCAGAGAGGTTCTTTTTCATCTGCATGACTGTGAAGGTGATTTTGTTTTTACCGGACGCTCTCTGAAAGAGCTGAACCAGAATCTGGCGCAAATGGCCTGTGACCATGTCAGCAGAGACGCCATCAGCAGTATTCTGGGTATCGGTGATTTTGTGATCGACCGCCGGAGATGGTTTTCTGAAGCAATTGACGACAAACACTTCACCTGGATTGAAAGGGATCCCCTCGGTGGTATGTTTGTCTGGTTTTACTTCCTGAGCGGTCGCTTACCTGAAATTGATGCCGGGATTGATTACGACGAATGCAGAGAGGGAAAGTGGACACCTTTCCATAAACTCAGACTCAGCGAACCTGAATCTGCAGAGGAGCGATGCCTGTCGATTAAAAATATGTTTGATGTTTCTGACATTTCAGTAAGAAATAAAATAACAGCAATAATGGAAATCCAGAACGTATGGCACAAGGTAAAAACGTCGTTACGAAAAGAGTTTTCTTTTCTGCTGTCAAAAAAAGAATTACCCGAGCAGTATATCGATACTTTATGGGACTGTGCCATTGAAGATGGCTTCCCTGATTTTGGCTTTAGTGGCAGAACGCCAGAAAGCCGAATTCTGGCCCTTCCGTGCATGTATTATTTATGGGCTGCTGATGAGAAAAAGCACATTCTTAATTCGCTAAAAACCCGTGCTTACCGAATGAATTACAGCCAAATAAATAAATCGAAGAAAATCATTACCGCGAAGATAGAGCCTGATGTAAAAGAAAAGCTCGACCGGATCCTGGATGTCCGTGGCGTCAGCATTCACAGTCTGGTAGCACACTGGATTGAAAGAACCTATGAGACATTAAAAAAATAATCCTGCAGGCTCCTTTTCAATAAAATCTCAGATATATATCACCTTACTGAATTCCCTCCCGTTTACTTTAGTCAGGCCATCCCCGCCGGATGGCCTTTTTCCATTCAGAGGCCGATATGAAACATCCCTCAGGCTATGCCCTTATCCGTCATCATCTCCGGCGTTATCCGTACGCACTGCGCCAGCACCTGTTGCAGGAACTTAACCGTCTGGTCACCTATGAACCGGTGATTGGCATAATGGGGAAAACCGGTGTCGGCAAATCCTCGCTATGCAATGCACTGTTCCGTAGTGAAGTCTGCGCCGTGAACGCGGTGGAAGCCTGCACCCGTCAGCCACAGCGTGTCCGGCTGCGCTTCGGTAGCCATTATCTGACGCTGGTCGATTTGCCCGGCGTGGGTGAGAGCGTTACCCGCGACGGTGAATACCGTGAACTGTACCGGGAGCTCATGCCACAGCTCGATATGGTGCTGTGGGTGCTCAAGGCCGATGACCGTGCTTATGCAGTGGAAGAGCAGTTCTATCATGACGTCTTCGCGCAGTTCAGCGGACCACAACCGCCGGTGGCGTGGGTACTCAACCAGGTGGACAAAACCGAACCCGCTGAGGGCTGGAACTGGCTGTCAGCCCAGCCCTCGGCGTTACAGGCTGAGCGTATTGCGCAGAAACAGCAGGCAGTGGCCCGGCAGTTGCAGATAGCAGAAACAGATATTCTGCCGGTCTCTGTCCGGGGGCGTTACCGGCTGTCACGTCTGGTGGAGGCCATGATTACCCGGCTCCCAAAGCAGGCCCGCAGTCCGCTGGTTCCTCATCTGCAGAACCGGTATTGCACTGATACCGTTATCAATACCGCCAGCAGCAGCTTTGGCGATGCCGTGGTAGACGTTATCGATAAGGTTATTGATCTGGCCCCTCTGCCACAGGTGGCCCGTTCGGCGCTGCATGCGGTGACCCACACCGTCGCTCGTGCGGCACGCTCCCTGTGGGGATTTTTCTTCGGCTAGATAAACATCTTCATCACTGTCGATAAGCATTTTTGCTTCATCACGATCGAATTCGTCGATCGAACAGATCGATATTCATCGTTGTACATGATTAATCCCTCAGTTACATAATCCACGGGGAGCCGTGTCGTTACGTTAATACTTCATTAAAAATCAATGCGATGAATCGCAGAAATTACCACGTCTTAAGGAACATCCATGAATAAATATTATACCGCTACTGCAGCAATTATGCTGCTGGCAGCCCTGCCCCCGGCTGCCGGTGCGGATGAAAATGACATCATTAAGGTCGATATTCAGAAGAACATACAGGGCATCAATGTCACCGTGACGGCTAAAACTGACACCGTCGTGGTTAAGAACATTGACGTCAACCGGGGTAAATGCCCGCTGCTGACAAAGGGAACTATCACGTACCAGGGGAAAAGGCTTGAGGGATGGGTGGCGCAGGGCGCGACCTTCGCACCCACCACGATGCACTTTGCTGACGGTCTGACCTGGCATTTCGGTCATACCTACCTTCAGCCACCGGCGGGCGTGGTCTGCAGCTTCCTTGAAGCCAGAGTATTCACCGACCATGGCACCTTCACGGTGACCGAATAAACCGTTTTTAGCATCGCCTTCTAATCACTCCAAATTTCTCATTGTTTATTAAAGGAAAAACCTGATGTCATTCAAACCGATAGTCCCTCTTACCCTCGTACTCTGTTTCTCTGGTCAGGCGCTGGCGTTCGGTAGCCACGATACCTGGACCAGCGGCTTCGCGCAGGGTACGGCGGAATACACCATCTTAGGCAAGGGGCAGTCGCAGCTGTATCTCGCCTGCGACAGCTCCGGCTCACAGGCCGCCACCATCATCTTCACCGACGCGAACGGTCATCAGGTCAGTATGGACAGCAGTCAGACCCTGACGATGAAAATCGATAATGCCGAAGAGGCCGACATCAGCGAGAGCGACTCTCACGTGGGGGAAAACAACCTCATGTGGACGTGGAACAAACTGCGTACCGGTAAACGCGTGGTCATCTCCGGCAGCGGCGTCAAACCGGCGGTGTTCACGCTGAACGGCGCTGCCGGAGTGATACCTGCGTTCGGCGATAACGGCTGCGTGGCGAAATTTGACATTCCGTAATGGCTCAACCACACACTCTCATTTTCTCCCGTACACCGTATAAACAAGGAATCTCCCGATGACGGATATCACCACCCTCAGCCAGCGGCTGAACACCCGTACCCTGCATTTTGTTTTACTGACCCTCGTCACCTGCGGCGTCTGGCCGTTGCTCTGGCTGTATAAAAAGCAGGATATCATCAGCGACACCACCGGCTACCCGGTCAGCGGTCATCTGTTTATTATCTGGCTCGCCGTCTGCTCTGGCACCGGTCGCCAGTTAGCCCGCATGGTGTCATCTGACGTTTACGGCTATGACCCGACCAGCGATACGTTACTGGCGTTAAGCGGTATTCTGTCGCTCGCCTGCGCGGTGATGTATGTGGTATGGGCCTTTAAGGCCAGAGCCGCACTGCGCCACTATGCGCTGAACACCTTCCGCTTCGACCTGAAGATGAACGCCTTTTACACCGTGATTTTCAACGTCTTCTACATCACTTACTGTATCAACGACATGCAGCAGGCGCTGGCGAAGCACCAGATTATTCATGGCGCAACCGCCGCGCCTGCAGCGCCACAGGCTCCCGTCACGACTACAACGACAGCACAACCCCCGCAGT
The DNA here is from genome assembly GCF_041679625.1 of Enterobacter cloacae complex sp. ESBL7. Lineage (NCBI taxonomy): Bacteria > Pseudomonadati > Pseudomonadota > Gammaproteobacteria > Enterobacterales > Enterobacteriaceae > Enterobacter > Enterobacter cloacae complex sp. ESBL7. Next base: position 169,706 of record NZ_JBGORN010000004.1, on the reverse strand, counting down.
AAGCTCATCACAGCGTTTTAACCAGAGACTCCGGACGCCCTGCTCATCGAGCGGGGCGTTTGTTTTTGTGCCAGGTATCAGAGGAACTCACCATGCGTTTAGCAAGCCGCTTCGGGCATATAAACCAGATACGCCGCGACCGTCCCTTAACCCGTGAAGAGCTCATGCAGCATGTCCCCAGCGTATTCGGGGAAGATAAACATGCTTCCCGGAGCGAAAAGTACACGTTTATTCCCACCATCACCCTACTGGAGAACCTGCAGCGTGAAGGGTTCCAGCCCTTCTTTGCCTGCCAGTCACGCGTTCGGGATCCGGACCGTCGGGAGCACACAAAGCATATGCTCCGCCTGCGTCGCGCCGGTCAGATAAACGGTCAGCAGGTGCCTGAAATCATCATCCTCAATTCGCACGGTGGCGAGTCCAGTTTTCAGCTATTGCCAGGAATATTCCGCCAGGTATGTACAAATTCGCTCATCTGCGGACAGTCGTTTGGCGAAATCAGAGTGCCGCATCGCGGCGATATTGTCGGGAAAGTGATTGAAGGTGCGTATGAAGTTCTCGGCGTCCTGGACCGGGTGGAAGAGAAGCGCGATGCGATGGAATCGCTGCTGTTACCCCCACCAGCACAACACGCTCTGGCTGAAGCGGCGCTGACCTACCGTTTTGGTGAAGAGCATCAGCCGGTCACGGTATCGCAGATACTGACGCCCCGACGGTATGAAGATCGCAAGGATGACCTGTGGACGACCTACCAGAGGCTTCAGGAAAACCTGCTGAAAGGCGGTCTGCCCGGGCGTACCGCGAAGGGCAAACGCAACCACACCCGCGCCGTTAACGGCATTGACGGCGACGTTAAGCTAAACAGAGCACTCTGGGTTATGGCCGAGAACATGATGGATTTACTCGGCAACTAACCATCCGCATCACGCAGTCTCAATTCATCGTCAACCCTTTATCACCCTTCAACGCATTCATATACAAGGAAAAACTCAAATGACTGACATTATTAACCTTAACGACGCTCTCCCGTTACAGACACAATCTGCTGATGCCAGTTCTGCGCCAGCACTGACCGCCACGCACGTATCCGACGAGCAGCGTGTGCGCTTCTGGCCGCAGCATTTCGGCAGCATACCGCAGTGGATAATCCTTGAGCCGACGGTTTTCGCCTGGATGGACCGCTTCTGCGCAGACTACCACGGCGGTATCTGGCAGTTTTACACACTGAGCAACGGCGGTGCCTTTATGGCTCCGGAGGCCGAGTACAGTGAGCCGTGGTCGCTGTTCAACAGTATGAACGGCAATGGCGGTGAACTCAGTGCCGAAGCTGCCGGGATCGCAATCTGTCTGATCGCGTACAGCCACCACGCCATGCGCACCGAATGCGATGCTATGACGGAGCACTATTACCGCCTGCGTGATTACGCGCTCAACCACGCGGAATGTAACGCCATCATGCACATCATTGACTGAGGTCAGCCGCTATGGAACACCAGTTACCGTTGTTTGCACGTGAATTAGCCCCAGCCGACCAGCAGACCATCCGGACAGCACTGACCCTGCTGGAATGCCAGCTACGTGAACCCGGCGCGTCATTTACGTCCAGCAATGCCGTCCGCGACTGGCTGCGCCTGCATCTCGCGCCTCTGGAGAGAGAAGCGCTCTCCGTTTTGTGGCTCGACAACCAGCATCGCCTGATAGACCACGACACCCTGTTTATGGGCACCATCAACAGTATCACCGTGCATCCACGCGAGGTCGTAAAGGCCGGCCTGAAGCACAATGCCGCCGCCGCAATACTTTCACACAACCATCCGTCCGGAGAGGCAGAGCCCAGCCATGCTGACAGACAAATCACTGCCCGTCTGAAGCAGGCGCTGGAGCTGGTCGACATCCGCCTGCTGGACCATCTGGTGGTGGGCGGGATGGAGACCATCTCGTTTGCAGAGCGAGGCTGGCTTTAAGAAGGAAAATATCGATGAAGATTATCAGCAAGCGCCAGGCAATGACGATTTACCGTCAGCATCCGCAGTCCCGGTTGTTTCGCTTCTGCACCGGGCGGTATCAGTGGTCCGGCAGTGTCTGCCACTATGCCGGACGGGAGGTGCAGGATATCCGCGGTGTACTCGCGGTCTTTGCAGAACGCCGGCAGGACCGTAACGGCCCGTATGTCGTGTTGCGCAGCGTCACACTCAATTAACTCAGATTTAAGGAGAGTGAAATTGTCGAATAAAATACCGCCTGTAAACCACGATATCACGGAGCCCTGGTGGGGGCTTAAACGCGATATCACCCCGTATTTTGGCGCTCGTCTGGTGCAGGAAGGCAACCGGCTGCATTACCTGAACGACCGCGCCAGTATCACCGGAGCTTTCAGTGAGGCGGATTTAGGTCATCTGGACCAGGCGTTTCCGGTACTTCTCAAACAGCTCGAGTTAATGCTGGTTTCCGGTGAACTCAATCCCCGCCATCAGCACTGCGTCACGCTCTACGCAAAAGGGCTGACCTGCGAGGCCGACTCCCTCGGCTCGCACGGGTACATCTATCTCGCGATTTATCCAACGCCAGCAACAACCGCGTAAACCTTCTTCCTGCTTACCCTCGTTTTTACCCATCAACAAAGAGTTCCCACGATGAAAATTTATCCTGTATCCACAAAACGAGCCGCTGAGATTGAGCGGTTAACACATGTGTCACCCGTTGCCGTTTGGCGATGACGATGCCATTCAGGAATGCATTGATGCCGGTGATCCCTTGCTCGACGCTCTGAACGAGGTGATGGGAGACAACAATCTGGAACGTACTGATAACCAGGGCAAATCACTGCTGTTCAGCTCGTCATTGCTCACGCCCCGCCATCACACCGTCGCCTGGTACAGGCGACCCGCTGCGCCAGTGCCCGTTGCTGTAACCACTGGCGTTTCTATATTAACTGAGTAAACCAATGCAAACCCAATCGGGATCCTCTACGCAGGAGGCTACACCACGCCTGTCACCCGTTGAAATCTGGCAGCAGCTTCTCACGTATCTGCTGGAAAAGCATTACGGCCTTTCGCTTAACGACACACAATTTGCCGATGAGCAGGTTATTACACAACAAATTGATGCCGGTATTTCACTGGCAGATGCACTCAATTTTCTCGTGGAAAAATCAGAACTGGTGCGAATTGATCGCCCCGGCTTCTCCATTCATCATCAGTCCCCTTTTATCGGAGTGATTGATATTCTCCGGGCCAGACGGGCAATGGGGTTGATGCAACGCAACGGGTATAAAAGGATCAGTCATCTCATTGCAGGTAACACAGTTCAGGAGCAACATTCATGAAATTATCCCTGGCCGTGGAAGCCGATGCCATTAACGTACTGGCCCTCAACATGGGCCGGATCGCCGTGGATATCGACGGTATTGAACTGGCTAGCCTGATCGATGTGGTGAACCAGAACGGCTATTCGCTTCGTATTGCTGATACCCCCGGAAAGCTGGTCGTGGAAGATCCACTCCCACCCGTCGCCCGCCTGAGCGGCATCCAGTGCAGCACTGCGCATATCACCGAAGCCGACAACACCCTGCTGTACACCCTTTCGCACCAGCAGGAAGATTTTGGTGACTGCGAATGGATCCTGTACACCGGGTCTGGCTATCTGCTCCACCTGGGTGCATGGTCATTTCCGGTATTACGCCTCAAACGTCTCGGCCTGTCGAAAGCCTGCCGTCGGTTAGTGGTGACGCTTATCCGTCATTACTCCACAGACATTATTCATCTGGATGCCTTTGGCGAAGTGCTGCCCGGCCTCGCGACCTTTGACTGGTAGCCCCATCTCGATTGCCACAATGTTTTCACATGCCGGAATTAACAACCGAACCTCCTCCATCACACTCGTATAAACGCCAGCCTTACCGGCTGGCGTTTTGCTTAATATAAAGGAAAACCACCATGTCAGACCTTACCCCCACTGAACCCGAATTGTTACCCCTCCACATCGACGTGGCTTATGCCAGCAGTATTGAGCGTATCGCCACAGGACGTAACGCCGCACTGGCAGAGATTGCAGACCTTATCCGCCATCTGGCTGCGATTTCGGAACTGACAGCCAGCATTGGCGGCGGCACATTCAATGACTGGGGAGAGAGAACCAGTCACCGTCACGGCTGCTGGCTGATGGCATCTGAGAAATTTGCGATGAAGATGATTACTCAAAGCATGGATCGCAGCATCTGGAGAAACCTCATGCACCAGTCAGGGCTGGGGGCGCTAATGGATGCGGACTCCCGTGCCCGGTGGTACAGGAAACTTGCGCCGGAAGAGGTTTGCACGGTCAGCAAAGAGAACATTCACCGTACTTTTGAAATGTAGCGAAATGATAAAAAAATGATACAGGATGAAAAGCCAGTTCCCGATTGCCGCGCTGATATTACCCGTAGCCTGGAAGACCCCTTTCATGAGAACAGGCACAGCAATCGTTACCAGACTGAGATGTTTCAATCAAATACCTTGAGGAAGGTACAGCGCAGATAACGAACAGGAGCCCAGAACGCTTTGAGAAGATGAATGAAATTCTGATAAGTTATTGCCCATCAGCTTTGGCATCCAGTTCCTGAATTCGAGCCCCTTTTACTACCTTTCAGGACCGAGGGTACAATTGAGGGTACAAAAACAATCACACCAAAAATAAACTATAAAATTCATTATATTAAATTAACATATCGATTCCGAGTCCGGCACCACTATTTAAAGAACCCGCCCTCGTGGCGGGTTTTTGCTTTTGGTTTTTCCCCACCCCAGGGATCGTTCCCACCTGCGTCCAGCAGTTTGTTTTTAAAGATAAACAAACACGCCTCGTTGAAGTTCTCCGCCCCCAGGCGTTCCGAGAGAGCCGTGCGTTTGCGATAGAGGCTTTTCACCGACGTATTCAGCTCATCGGCGATGGCTTCCATCGACATCCCTGCCCGCAGCAACCGCAGCATGATCGCTTCGTGCGTGCTAAGCCGTAAGTTAAGCAGCCACTTCGTGGTCAGGCGCCTGCCCTTCATATTGAGCACCAGGTTAAATAACGACGCCATATCCGGCGCGGTCAGCGACGTGTTCATAAATAACTTCATACTGAGCAGATTCTCCTCGCGGTGTCGCATATCGAGCATAACGCAGCAGATTGTTTTTTTCGTTCTGGCCGGATGGCGTATCAGGTAATCATATAAACGGAGCGGAGAACGGCTATCAATCAATACAGAATATTCATCTGCACCGTTATCAAATATGTTTCTGTCAATCGAGTCGAGCAGGATAATATCCGGAAAAAATATCCGCATTCCCCTGACAAGGTAGCGATCCTGAGTCACTAAAACAATTGAAGTTGCCACTAACCATCCCTTTTAGATTAAAGCAAGCACGATCCCTCGCAAAGAAGGCCGCCTTCGTTTTATAGCGCTGTTATATTAACGATAAATGTATTCTGGCTTTGGACATCCCTCAATACAGACATTGATGAGCAAGACTTCCTGTAGACTATCATTCAATGGCTGCCATTAATTATAAATAAAAAACAATCGCAGAAAAGTCACTTCTCTAAACATTAAGAGTTTTTGTCATGAAACTTCCCAAACATGCACCAGAAAGTACTTTAATTGAGGCAGGTAAACCACATTAAAAATATATACAAAGCTGTCACAATATAAATAAAATACCAATATATCAATCAGTTACAAATAACCAATCATTTCAATAAAACCGCCAAAAACCACTCGATACAGAATTATCTCAAAACAACACACCCCCATTTCAACATATTTATCCGGCAACATATCAGGTGTACATTAGCTTTCACCCAGTCCACTGACATAAGGATCCATAATTACCTTCAGGTAAGTACCCCGTAACATCACTGCATTCAGATTTAATGTTCTCATTTATGGCCTTTAACCCTGAGTTTAAAGGCGGCCGTGTTATGCAATGGATTCATGATAAACAAATGGCAAATAGATATGGAAAGATCGCTTCGCTTCAATACGTTATTCTTTTATCGCGCCCCAACATTATTGTTTCTGTTATTCCTCTTTCCTGTTCTGGCTCAGGCGACTGAATCCGTTTATGAGCAACAGATTCAACAGGCGCGTAACGGTAATTACTCGCCGTTTCTCGATTATCTTCAGCGTTATCAGCAGCAGCATGCCCTGACGCCTGATCAAGTTGCGGACTGGTTACAGGTTGCGTCCTGGGCAGGTCATGATGACGAGGTTATTCAGGTCTGGCAGCGTTACGGTATTTATATGCCGCTGCCCGCCCGCGGCGTTGCTGCCGTCGCGCAATCCTGGCGGAATAAAAAAGCCTGGCAGCCAGCCCTGGCGCGCTGGAAAGAGGCGCGTAGCCTTGCGCCGGATAACGACGAGTATCGTATCGGCTACATAAAAACTCTCGCCGATGCCCGCATGGACACGCTTGCCCTGCAGGAAGCCCAACGGCTGGTAGCGGAAAATCCTTCTCAGGCACATCTTGAGACGCTCTCGTATGTCTGGTTACGCCAGGGAAAAAGCTGGGATCGGCTTCTGGCAGACACGCGCGCGCTGAATATCGCGCCTGAGAATAAAGCGCTCCTCAGCGAGCTGATCGACGCGCTAACGGATAGCCGGGTGAACACCCCCGCGCTGCAGCTTTCACAAAGCGTCACGCTGTCCCCCGCGGAGCGTCGCCGTCTTGAGCGTAATGCCGCCGCCGAACGGGTTCGCCTCGCCGATGTGCCCGGCAGAACAGAAAAGGAGCGCCTGCAGCTTGCGCAATCCACGCTGAATCGTTACGACGCTCTGCTTTCCCGCTGGCAAAAAGATCCGCAGGCGGCGGAAGACGTCGTCCTGGCGCGTATCGACAGGCTTGGCGCGCTATACGCCCATGCTGATTACCCACGGGTGATTAGCGAATATCAGGATCTTACGGCAGCCCAGCATCCGGTGCCGGGCTGGGCCATCGGCTGGGTGATTTCCGCGTATCTGCAGGAGAAAAACGCGGCCGCCGCCTTCGCGCTTCTGCAACGCTATCCGCAATATGCTTCCGATCCGCAGGACGAGGAGCACGCGCTTTTCTACGCCTGGCTGGATACGGGAGATTATCAATCCGCCCGCCGATATGCTGAGCGCCAGACCCGCAACGTCCCGTGGACCCGCTACGATTTCGGCTCCCCTACCCCTCAGCCGAACGATCGATGGCTTACCGGACAGTCGCTCCGCTTTAACTATTTGCTGGCAACGAATGCGCTGCCGGAAGCCGAAAAGCTGGCGCACCGTCTGGCGACAACGGCGCCGGGCAATCAGGGATTACAGATTGACTACGCCACCCTGCTTCAGGCGCGGGGCCTGCCGCGCGCGGCCGAGCAAACGCTGAAAAAGGCGGAGGCGCTGGAGCCGTCCAATACAGAGCTAGAGCAACAGCAGGCTTACGTCGCAATGGATCTACAGGAGTGGCGACAGATGGATTTACTGGCCGACGACGTGCTTGCCCGCGCGCCTGCCGACCGCAGCGCCAGGCGTCTCGACAGGCTCAGAACGGTCCACCACATGTCCGAGCTGCGCCTCAACGCAAGCAAGGGCTTGCACTCCGATAGCCCCGTCAGCGGGACGCACGACCTGAGCGGGGACGCCACGCTCTATGGCCCCCCCGTAGCGGACAGCTGGCGGCTGTTTGCAGGCACCCGCTACGCGCAGAGTAATTTCGATGAAGGCAAAGGCACCAGCCGTCACCTTTTGGGCGGCGTCGAGTGGCGGCCACGCGACCTCCAGCTCGAAGCCGAGCTTTCCAGCAACCGCTATCACGGCGAAAACAAGCCGGGCGCTCGCCTCGCAACAACGTACTTTGTGAACGATAGCTGGCAGGTCAGCGGCAGCCTGGAACGCCTGTCGCGCACTACGCCCCTTCGGGCGTTACGCAACGGCATTAGCGCCAACCGGGGTGAAGGTGAGGTGCGCTGGTATCAAAACGAGCGGCGTGAGTACCAGTTCAGCGCCGCCCTCAGCCGCTTCTCCGATCATAACCGCCGCCAGGAATACACCCTCACGGGCAAGGAGCGTCTCTGGCAGACCCCGTCCCTGACGCTGGATCTCGAGCCGGGGATCGCCGCCAGTAAAAACAGCCTGCTCGACACGCTCTACTACAACCCGGCGCGGGATCTGTCCGTGACGGCGGCCCTGGCCGTTGACCATGAAATGGTCCGCCATTACGACACCCTCTGGAGCCAGCAGTTCGTGGCGGGAGGCGGCAGCTACTGGCAGAAAAATCAATCCGCTGGCGCCATCGCCCTGCTGGGTTACGGACAGCGCGTCCAGTGGAACAACGTCATTGATACCGGCGTGATGCTGAACTGGGATAAACGCCCTTACGACGGCAAACGCGAGAGCAATCTCTCCGTCACGTTTGACGCGACTTTACGCTTTTAAGGATGAATATGCTGAACACACGTTTTTCCGTGAGCCTGATACTCCTCGGCTGGCTCTGCCTCAGCGCGAGCGTCTGCGCGCATGCGATCTCGTTCATTGCGCCCAAAGAGAGGCCGCAGCTGGAGGCGAGTAAACCCTGGCCGAAGAACCAGTTTCTGGTCCTGGCCTACCACGACGTCGAAGACGATGCCGCCGATCAGCGCTACCTCTCCGTTCGCACCAGCGCGTTAAACGAGCAGATAAGCTGGCTGCTGCACAACGGCTACCACGCCATCAGCGTGCAGGACATTCTTGACGCGCATGACGGGAAAAAAACGCTGCCGCCAAAAGCCGTTCTGCTCAGCTTTGACGACGGCTACAGCAGCTTTTACACCCGCGTCTGGCCGCTGCTTCAGGCATGGAACGTCCCCGCTCTGTGGGCGCCGGTGGGCAGTTGGGTCGATACGCCAGCGAATCAAAAAGTTAATTTCGGCGGCCTGATGACGCCCCGGGATCGCTTCGCAACGTGGGACATGGTGCGCGAGCTCAGCCACTCCCCGCTGATTGAGATCGGATCGCATACCTGGGCCTCGCATTACGGCATTCCGGCCAACCCGCAGGGCAGCCGCGAGCCGGCCATCGCCAACCGCTTTTATGACAAAGCCACGGGTCGCTATGAAACCGACCAGCAGTTCAACCAGCGGATCGGCGATGACGTTCGCAAAGTGACTGAAAAAATCACGCAGGTGACGGGCAAGGCGCCGCGCGCCTGGGTCTGGCCCTACGGCGCCGCCAGCGGTACGTCGCTCGCTATCGCCAGACAGCAGGGTTACCGGCTGGCCTTCACCCTTGAGGACGGGCTGGGGAACGTGCAGGATCTGGGCAACATCCCCCGCCTGCTGATCGCCGGGAATCCCTCGCTCAAGGCGTTTGCCAGCACGGTCAGCCAGGTTCAGGAGCGCGATCCCGTGCGCGTCATGCACGTCGATCTCGACTACGTTTACGATCCCGATCCGGCCCAGCAGACCCAAAATATCAACAGGCTGATCCAGCGGGTCTACGACATGAAGATCAGCCATGTTTTCCTGCAGGCGTTTGCCGACCCGCAGGGCGACGGCAGGATCAAGGCGCTCTATTTCCCCAACCGTCGGCTGCCGGTTCGGGCCGATCTCTTTAATTTTGTCGCCTGGCAGCTGCAAACCCGCGCCGGGGTAAAAGTCTTCGCGTGGATGCCGGTGCTCTCGTTCGATCTCGATCCTTCCCTGCCGCGCGTGCAGCGCCGGGATCGTCAAACCGGCCAGCTGCAAGAAGCCACCGAGCCCTACATCCGGCTTTCCCCGTGGGACCCGCAGGTGCGCCAGCAGGTGACGGACATCTATGAAGATCTGGCCCGCTATGCCAGCTTCAACGGGGTTTTGTTCCATGACGATGCGGCGCTGACGGACGTGGACGATGCCGGTCAGAACACCACGCGCCAGAAAAGCCAGACGCTCATCGGGTTTACCCACGCCCTGAGCCTGGCGGTGAAGCATATTCGCGGCCCGCAGATAAAAACCGCACGCAATATGTTCGCCCTACCCATTCTGCAGCCCGAAAGCGAGGCGTGGTTCGCGCAGAATCTTGATGATTTTCTGGCGGAGTACGACTGGACGGTGCCGATGGCCATGCCGCTGATGGAGTCCGTTCCGGCAGACGAGAGCGATGCCTGGCTGACGCGTCTGGTTAACGCGGTCGCCGCACGCCCCGGCGCGCTTGATAAAACCATTTTCGAGCTGCAGGCCAGGGACTGGGACCAGAAACCGCAGCGCGCCGTGTCCGACAGCCAGCTTGCGCAGTGGATGCGCGTGCTCCAGCTGAACGGCGTCAAAAACTACGGTTACTACCCCGACGACTTCCTCAACAATCAACCTGATATCTCACGCATCAGGCCTGAATTTTCTTCGTACTGGTACCCTGACAATGACTGATCGCATTATCGCCTTCTCTATTTTATGTCTGGTATTCGGGTTGCCGTTAGGCGTGGCCGCCCTCTTTACCGGCGAACTGATTCTGGATTTCGTGTTCTTCTGGCCGCTGTTCATGTCGGTACTCTGGATAACAGGCGGCCTCTATTTCTGGTTTCAGCTTGAACGCCACTGGTCGTGGGATAAAGACACGCCCGCCCCGACGCTCGCCGGTGAGCCGCTCATCTCCATTCTTATCCCCTGCTTCAACGAGGGAAGGAATGCCCGGGAGACCATCAGCGCCGCGCTGGATCAGCGGTATGAAAATATAGAAGTTATCGCCATCAACGACGGATCTTCTGACAACACCGCGCAAGTGCTGCAGGAGTTGGCGCAGGAACAGCCGCGCCTGCGGGTGATTAACCTCGCGGAAAATCAGGGGAAAGCGCTGGCGCTTAAGGCCGGGGCAGCGGCGGCGCGGGGCGATCTGCTGGTCTGCATTGACGGCGACGCCCTGCTCGACCGCGATACCGCCGCTTATCTGGTGGCCCCGCTGATTCAGTACCCCCACGTCGGGGCTGTCACCGGGAATCCGCGCATTCGCACGCGCTCCACGCTGATTGGCCGCATTCAGGTGGGCGAGTTCTCATCCATTATTGGGCTCATCAAGCGGACGCAGCGGATCTATGGCCGGGTCTTTACCGTCTCCGGCGTCATCGCCGCGTTTCGCCGACAGGCGCTGGCGGACGTCGGGTACTGGAGCCCGGACATGATCACCGAAGACATCGACATCAGCTGGAAGCTTCAGCTGCGCCACTGGGATATCTTTTTTGAGCCGCGGGCGCTGTGCTGGATCCTGATGCCGGAGACGCTGAGGGGCCTGTGGAAACAGCGTCTGCGCTGGGCTCAGGGGGGCGCGGAGGTGTTTCTGGTCAACCTTCGCAGGATTGTGCGCTGGGAACATCACCGCATGTGGCCCCTGTTTATGGAGTACGCGCTGTCAACGCTGTGGGCCTTCGCGTACGCGATGACGGTGCTGCTGTTCCTCCTCAGCCAGGTTGCGCCTGTTCCCGCCAGGCTGACCGTGGAGAGCCTTTTTCCACCGGAGTTTACCGGGCTGCTGCTGGGCGTGATGTGCCTGCTGCAGTTCCTGGTCAGCTTGTACATCGAGCGGCGCTATGAACGTAAAGTGGCCAGCTCGCTTTTCTGGGTGATCTGGTTCCCGATGGTGTACTGGATGATCGGCCTGTTCACCACCCTAGTCGCATTTCCAAAAGTCATGCTTAAACGCCAGCGCGCCCGCGCGCGCTGGATCAGTCCGGACCGGGGAAAAGGGAGCATTTAATGAACGAAAATACCTTAATTTTGACCGAGCATCGGCTCTTGCCGCGTCTTTTTGATGCCGCGCTAACGCTGGTGGCGTGGGGAGGATTTCTGTTTTTCCTGTATGCCCGTCTGTGGATGCAGCTAACCGATGAGAGCGACCACCGCTGGAGCGTGATTATCGCGTCCTTTAATACGGTGTTGATCTACCTGCTGTTTGCCGCGCTCAACGGCTGGCTGCTGATTTTGTGGTATCAGTACAACCGCCATCGCGCCAACGTGAGGCGGCGCCAGCCGGGCTATTTTCACCAGGAGGAGCTGGCCCGCAGCTTTAACGTCTCACCGCAGATCATCTCCGAGATGAGCCAGTACAACCTGCTGACGGTGTACCACGATCAGATTGGCCGCATCATCGATCTGAAGATCAACGAGCAGCAGGAAGAGGAAGAACAGTAGCGAAAAGCCCCCGCAGGAGACGCTGCGGGTTGAGGGATCCACAGTATTTTGTAGCAAGGAATATAACGTGACATGAGCCGTATGTTCCCCCTCACCCCAGCCCTCTCCCTCAAGGGAGAGGGGGCCGTCCGTGCAGGCATTATTTTGTAGGCAACCCTCAACCCTGCGGGGAGGTTTTTATAGCGAGTCCTTCACCACAATCAGCGGCTCGATATCGCTCTCTTTCTTCACCACCAGCGAGTCATCGCCGCGCAGACAGGTTCCGCCGTAGTTCCCGCCCACGGTGAAGGTGCAGACCTGTATGTACTTGCCGTCGACCTTCGGCAGGCACCACAGCTGCTGGTAGATGTTTTTGCGGTCAACAAACTTGCCGCTGGATTTATCCAGCAGTTCGTCCTGGGCGCTGATGAGATCGATATTGCTGCCGCAGCGGCCGGCAATCGGCTTGACGGCATAGCCGGTCTGCTTCAGCAGATCGTTAACCTCAAAATCGGTGTCGAGCAGATAACGGTGATTCGGGAACAGCTGCCACAGTACCGGGAGAATCGCCTTGTTGCCGGGAATCACGGTCCACAGCGGTTCGAAGACCAGCACCTCCGGGCGCAGCAGGACGTCAATCAGGCGCACCTCGCCCTCGGGATGTCCGGTGCGGATCGGCACGGCGGCGTATTCGGTTTCGCTGACCTCGCGGATCTGCTCTATCGCCGTTTCCCACGCCCAGGTTTTCCACACGCAGTTGACGTGGCGACCTTCGTCGTCAATCAGCTGTCCGGCGGCATCCCAGCTCAGGGCGCCAAGCCCGTGCAGAATTTTGGTCTCGAACCCGGCCTGCATCAGCGAACGCTGAATAAAGAGCGCGTGATAGTCCTCTTCGACATCGTTGTCCTGCATGATGTGGACGAACGGCCGCGCGTGGCTGTGCTTCCACGCCCCGGTCAGCTCTTCCAGCAGCCCTTCCGCCGGGTTATGCCCGTTGCCGCGATAGCCGTTTTTCACCCACTCTTCGAGAATCAGCCCGCCCTCGGTATGGCAGGAGGCGGAGTCGGCGTTGTACTCGTAAACCTTAATGCCGCGCTCATCCATGCAGAAATCCATACGACCGGTGATCATATGGTGGCGACGCCACTGCCAGGAGAGGCGCAGGCGCGGCCAGAGGATTTTCGGGATGTCGAAAAGCGCCAGCAGGCTGTCGTCTTTCAGCACCTTGTCCGTCGCGTGCAGGTACATCAGATGCAGTTCGTTGGTGGCCTTGATCAGCTCCTGCTCGGCGCTTTCGGTAATGGTGAAGTACTGGCAGGGATCTTTGTTGATCACATGGCCGTTGGCGCGGATATACGCCTGCTGCAGCGCGTCATTTTCGTTAAGCCATTTTCCGTCGAACTGACGCTTGTTTTTCAGCCGCGCGCCGCTGATTTTCAGCAGTTCGCCGTCGATTTCCGGCTGGGGAATGCTGTATTCCGCGTCGTCGGTCTGGATCATCCAGCCGAGAATCTCCGTGTCGTTGAAGGTGTCATGGATCGTGTAACACCCGTTCTCCACGCTCAGACGCAGCTCGCGCGTCCACTGCTGCCCGAGCGGCAGCGGGGAGTGAATCACGTTCTGCTCCGCAATTCGAACCTTATCGTCGAGAAGCTGGGTGATCACCGCCACGTGGCCGGTCTCGTGAAACTCGCCGCCCTTTTGCCAGATCAGCAGCGCCCCGGCGCGCGGCGCGCGTTTTGAGCCGTTGGCAAAAGCCTGAAGAGGCAGAATGTTATCGTTCACCACCTGGCGCAAAAAGCGCAGGGAGAAGATTTCCCACGCCATGCCGACGTCGGTAAACACGAAGCCATAGTTGAGAAACAGGAAACGGCGGGCAAACTCAACGCATTGCCACTTGTGGCCCATGTATTCGTTGCCGATATAGCTGCGAAAATCCGCATCTTGCGGGTAGCTGCGCGGGTCCAGACTGCCGTAATTTGAAGAGTAAATCGCCACGCCACCGGGCGCATAGCCTAACAATGTCCCGAATGGCGCATCACTGCTTAACTTTCCTTTACGCATGTATCCAACCTAAAACAGGCAGGCGGCAATTTTTTTAAGGGTTGTCGTCGTCTGCACGTTGTAATTAACCTGACAGAGGGACATTTATCATACACCTGCGCGGCGCATTAACTACATGTTAAACAGCCAGCATGCCGCGAAATGCCCTGGCGCGATCTCCCGCATGGCAGGCTCCTGCGTCTGGCAAACCGGCATGGCGTGCGGGCAGCGGCTGCAGAACTTACAGCCCGGCAGCGCGGACGTGGGGCCGGGAATGTCGCCGCGCAGGGTGGCGTCTTCGAGATTGCGGATGCGCGGATCGGGCTGGGGAACCGCCGCCAGCAGCGCGCGGGTGTAAGGGTGCGCCGGACGTTGATACAGTTCATTCGCCGGGGCCACCTCCACCAGTTTGCCGAGATACATCACCCCAATGCGGCTGGAGATATGGCGAACCATGGAGAGATCGTGGGCGATGAACAGATAGGTTAGCCCCAGCTCCTGCTGCAGATCCTGCAAAATATTCACCACCTGCGCCTGCACCGAGACGTCCAGCGCCGAGAGCGGCTCATCGCACAGCACGAATTCAGGATGCACGGACAACGCGCGGGCAATACTGATGCGCTGGCGCTGGCCGCCGCTGAACTCATGCGGGAACCGTTCAAGGTGCTCGTGCTTCAGCCCCACTTTGTAGAGTAGCGTTTCCGTACGTTCCCGCTGTTCTTCGCGGCTGTAGCCGTGGATCTGCATCGGCTCGGCCACCAGCTGTCGCACCGTCATACCGGGGTTGAGCGAGGAGTAAGGATCCTGAAAAATCGCCTGCATCCGCTTACGCAGCGGCTTGAGATCTTTTTCACGGGCGTGGGCAATCGCCTGCCCGGCGAAGTGGATCTCGCCCGAGGTGATATCGAAAAGGCGCAGGATGGCGCGCCCGAGGGTGGATTTTCCGCAGCCGGACTCCCCCACCAGGCCAAACGTCTCGCCGGGCTGGATATCAAAGCTCACGCCGTCAACCGCCTTCACGGCCACGCCTTTACGCAGCAAACCCCCGTTGAGCGGATAGTGTTTGCGCAGATCGCGCACGCTCACTAATGGCGCCTGTTGTTCACTCATGCCTGAATCTCCTTGTCGGCCCATAGCCAGCAGGCGGCGCGATGGCCCTCTCCGGCAGTGTAAAATGCAGGCTGTCGTTCACACTGGGGCATGCGCTTCGGGCAGCGTTCCGCGAACGGACAGCCCGGCGGCGGATTAAGCAGGCCAGGCGGCGAACCTTCAATGGGTGATAAACGCTGAGTCACCTCATCCGGGCGGGGCAGCGAGGCCAGCAGCCCCTGGGTATAAGGATGCGCAGGGCGATAAAAAATGTCCTCCACGCTCCCCTCCTCCATCACCAGCCCGCCGTACATCACCACCACGCGGCTGCAGACCTGCGCCACGACGCCGAGATCGTGAGTGATCAGCAAAATCGCGGTCCGGGTCTGCTGTTGCAGACTTTTTAGCAGGCGCAGGATCTGCGCCTGAATGGTCACGTCCAGCGCGGTGGTCGGTTCATCGGCGATCAGCAGCTTAGGGTTGCAGGAGAGCGCAATGGCGATCATCACCCGCTGGCGCATCCCGCCGCTGAACTCGTGGGGATACTGGTCGTATCGCCGTTCCGCCCCGGCAATGCCTACCTGTTCCAGCATGGCGATGGCCGCCGCTTTGGCCGCTTTTTTGCTGAGTCCTTTATTGCGCATCAGGATCTCAGCCATCTGCTTGCCGATGGTCAGCACCGGGTTCAGGGCGGTCATCGGATCCTGAAAAATCATCGCGATCTCGTTGCCGCGAATGGCGCGCATCTGTGCGGGCGTTTTCTGCGCCAGATCCTCATTCTGGAAGCGAATGCTGCCGCCGGTTATCCGTCCGTTGCTCCCCAGAAGCTGGATAATCGACTTACAGGTGACGCTTTTCCCGCAGCCCGACTCGCCGACGATGCCGACGAGCTCCCCCGGCTGAACCTGAAAGCTCACGCCGCGCACCGCGTGAACCTCACCCTCCCGGGTGCGGAACGTGGTTTGCAGGTTCTCAAGCGCTAATAAGTTACTCATCGCGATTTGCTCCCGGCTCAAAGGCGGTACGGAACACATCGCCCAGCACGTTAAAGCTGAACACCGTCAGCAGGATCAGAATGCCGGGGAACATCGCCAGCCACGACGCTTCGCCAATATAAGACTGGGCGTTGTTAAGCATGCTTCCCCACGACGCCGCGGGCGCCTGCACGCCGAGCCCTAAGAAGCTGAGCGTTGACTCCATCAGAATGGCCGAGGCTATATTGAGCGTGGCCGCCACGATAATGGTCGGCAGCACGCCGGGAATGATGTGGCGCGCGATAATGCGCAGCGGATGCTCCCCCGACGCGCGGGCATAAAGCACGTACTCGCGCTCTTTCACCGACAGGGTTTCAGCACGCACCAGACGCGACATGTTCATCCACGTCAGCAGGCTGATAATCAGAATGATGTTATCCACGCCCGGCTTGAGGTAAGCATTCACCACCAGCAGCAGGAAGAAGGCCGGAATGGCCATCAGGATATCCACGGCGCGCATCATCAGGTTATCCAGCCAGCCGCCAAAATAGCCGCTCACCGTTCCCACCACCGTGCCGATAAGCGTGGAAAAGAGCATCGCCAGAAAACCGACCATCAGGGAGATCTGGCCGCCATACAGCGCGCGGGTGAAGTAGTCGCGGCCGTATTCGTCGGTGCCGAACCAGTGCGCGGCATCCGGCGGCAACGTGCGCGCGCCGAGCGACATCCGATCCGGATCGTACGGGCTTAACCCCGCACAGAGCGCGGCGACAACGAAAATAAAAAGCACAAACAGAGAGAACTGCGCCGGACGGTTGCGGCGCAGCTGGTGACGAACCTGCTGCCAGCGTCTGCTCATCCGGGTTACCTCAGCGTACGAATGCGGGGATCGGCGAAGCGATAAAGCACGTCGGCGATCAGGTTACCGACGATCAGCATCATCGACGAGAGCATGATGATCGCCATAATCAGGGGGTAATCCAGCGAGGCGATCGACTGGATCCCGAGCAGCCCCATCCCCGGCCAGGAGAAGACGCTTTCCGTCACATAGGCCCCCACAATCAGCTCGCCGAACGACAGGCCGAACAGGGTGATCACCGGCAGCAGCACGTTTTTCAGAACGTGCCGAAACAGAATACTGGAACGCGTCGCGCCGTAGGCAAGCTGGGTTTGCACGTAGTCGGCCGAGAGCTGCGAGATGGTGTTGGAGCGGATGTAGCGCACGTAGCTGGAGAGGTTGTAGAACGTGAGGGCAATACACGGCAGCACGCCGTGACGCAGCAGATCCAGCCCGTTATCCTCCATGCCGATGGTGCGCATCCCCATGCTGGGGAACCAGTTAAGCTGCACGGCAAAAACGGTGATAAGCAAGATGCCGAACCAGAATATCGGAACAGAAATGCCGATATAGGCGAATAAATTGAGCAGATGATCCAGCCAGCGGTGCTTAAATGCCCCGGCCAGCAGGCCCAGCGGGATCGCCAGCACGATCGCCATCAGCAGCGACGCGCCCATCAGCCCCAGCGTGGCCGGAATACGTTCGCCAATCATCTCCAGCACCGGGCGGTGGTAAATCAGCGAATAGCCGAGATCGCCCTGCAGGACGTTTTTCAGCCACAGAACGTACTGCGTGACCAGCGGCTTATCCAGCCCCAGGCTCTGGCGAATACGCTCGATGTCTTCCGGGGCCATACGCGGCGTGATGTACGCCGCCACGGGGTCGCCGGGCGCGAGCTTGACCAGCAAAAACGCCACCAGCGAAATGAAGAAAAGCATCGGCAGCAATTGCAGCAGCCGACGCGTGAGGAGTGTGTTCACGACGTGCCCTTACCAAGGCCCCGACCTGACGGCCGGGGCAATCACTTATTTCTGATAGATTTTTGACAGATCCTGGAACAGATAGACCGGTTTCGGCTCCGCCTCCTGGGTGCCGCCGAAGCGCTTGTCCACCGCGACGGTCGCATTGGTGTAGGCAATCGGGTAGTACGTCATGTCGTTCGCCACGGTCTGCTGAATTTGCTTATAGATATCGGCCCGTTTTGCGGCGTCGGTTTCCACTGAGCCTTTATCCCACAGGGCATCAAACTGTGGATTTTTGTAGTGCGCGTAGTTATAGGCTTCGTTGCTCATGAACAGCGATTTGTAACCGTCCGGCTCGGAGCCCATGATGTAGCCGCCCAGGTTCAGCTCCCAGGCGGTATTGTTCATATCAAGGCTGCGCTGAGACATGGCGTTGGAGTCCAGCGGCATCAGCTCCACGTTCACCCCAATGCCCTTCAGCGCCTGCTGAATGTAGAGCGCCATGCTCTCCTGGGTTTTGTTGGTGTTCACATACGCCAGGCGCAGCTTGAGGTTGTCGGGCGCGCCGGACGTCTTCAGCAGCTCTTTGGCTTTTTGCAGATCGAACTTGTACTGTTCGACGTCATCCGTCTTGTAAAGCGTATCTGGCGTCAGGAACGAGGTCGCCGGTTTAGCGTAGTCCAGCGAGGTAAACGCGGTCTGGGTGAGCTCGTCTTTGTTGATGGCATACGCGATGGCCTGGCGCAGCGCTTTGCTCTTCATCACCGGCACGTTCTGGTTGAACGTCATATAGGCCAGACGGCCTTCCGGATAGACCACGAAGTCAAACTTACCGGTATTTTTCAGACGGTTCACATCCTGCGGGTCAACCATCTTGAGGTTGATTTCGCCGTTTTGCAGCGCAAGGTTGGCGGCGTTGCTGTCTTTGGCGAAACGGTAGGTGACCGAATCAAGCTTCGCTTTGCCGTTCCAGTAATCGTCAAAACGGGTCAGGGCGTAATATTGCCCGGCGCGGTACTCTTTGAATTTGAACGGCCCGGAGCCGACCGGCGCATCGTTTTTGCTGCTCTTTTCCAGGTCGCCTTCACCGGCGAACACGTGCTGCGGAATCGGGTAGATTTGTACCAGGGTGCCGGTAAAGGCCGCGCTGACCTGCGGTAGGGTGAATTTGACGGTGCGCTCATCCACCTTGCTCACCTGTACCGGCTTGTCGCCGTAGGTGAACATGCTGCGGAAGAAGCTGTGCTGTTTGGCATCCAGCAGCTTATTGAACGTAAAGACCACGTCGTCCGCCGTCAGCGGCTGGCCGTCCTGCCATTTGAGGTTGGGTTTTAACGTCAGGGTATAGCTCAGGTTGTCGGCGGAAGGCGTCAGGCTTTCCGCCAGGCCCCACTCAATGTTGCCGTTATTAAAGCTGTACAGTGGGGCATAGAGCGCCTGCATGATCGTTAACGTCGTACGGTCACTGGCATAGAGCGGATTAACGGCTAACGGGTCGCCGGAGGTAATTCCAATAATTAGCGAACCGCCCTCTTTTGGCGCGTCGTTTTTTGCCGCAGCCGCACTGTTTGTCTCTTTATTTTTCGCATCATCACAGCCCGCCAGGCCTAACGCGAGCGAAACGACCACTGCCGATAACAGAAGCTTGCGCATCTCACTAACTCCTTGCCTTATAAAGTGTTTATTACTGCATCTTTTATTTATGTTGAAGCATCATATTCAGCTTTATCGGTTTACGCATTAATTATGAAAATGCGATTTTCGATTAAGCTTATGCCGGATTTGATATATATAAGCGCCGGAAGGAATAGCGGCAGATCGATTACGCTCAGTTCGTTAAACGCTTCACAAATCTCCTGCTACACTGCCTCAACACATCACTCAAAAGGCAGGCCAACATGTCAGACAACACGTATCAGCCACCAAAAGTGTGGGAATGGAAAAAGAACGGCGGCGGCGCGTTCGCCAACATCAACCGCCCGATTTCCGGCGCGACCCATGAGAAAGATCTGCCCGTGGGCTCCCACCCGCTGCAGCTTTACTCTCTCGGGACCCCGAACGGCCAGAAAGTGACGATCATGCTCGAAGAGCTGCTGGCGCTGGGCGTGACGGGCGCGGAGTACGACGCATGGTTGATCCGCATCGGCGAAGGCGATCAGTTCTCCAGCGGGTTTGTTGAGGTGAACCCGAACTCGAAAATACCGGCGCTGCGTGACCACTCCACGAACCCGCCAACGCGCGTCTTTGAATCCGGCAATATCCTGCTCTATCTGGCAGAGAAATTCGGTCACTTCCTGCCGAAAGATCCGGCTGGACGCACCGAGACCCTGAACTGGCTGTTCTGGCTGCAGGGCGCAGCGCCGTTCCTCGGCGGCGGCTTTGGCCACTTCTACAACTACGCGCCGGTAAAAATTGAATACGCGATTGACCGCTTCACCATGGAAGCCAAGCGCCTGTTCGACGTGCTGGATAAACAGCTGGCGCGCGGTCGCTACGTGGCGGGTGAAGAGTACACCATCGCGGATATCGCCATCTGGCCGTGGTTCGGCTGCGTGGCGCTGGGCAGCGTCTATAACGCCGCCGAGTTCCTCGATGCAGAGAAGTACACAAACGTGCAGCGCTGGGCGAAAGACGTGGCGAATCGCCATGCCGTTAAGCGCGGCCGTATCGTTAACCGCACCAGCGGCGAGCTGAACGAGCAGCTCCACGAACGCCACGCGGCGAGCGACTTCGATACCAATACGGAAGATAAGCGTCAGGCGTAATGTTCAGCCGGGCGGGTCCCCGCCCGGCAACTGAGATCCCAGCCCAGGGCATGATTAGCTTAAAGGTTGAGCCGGTATTGCTGGCACTATCTGGACGTTTTTCTCGCGTGAGAAACGACGTCTCAACCGACAGCAGTCACAAAGGATCTGTTATGAAACTTATTAAAACAACGCTGGTTATCAGCGCCCTCATTTTTTCCACCTCGGGAATGGCTATCGACAAAACCGCCGCTGGCGCGGTAGCAGGCGCGGCCATTGGTGCGGCCACGGGCAAAGATCTGAAATCGACCGTTGGCGGCGCCGTCGTGGGCGCAGGTACAGGTGCCATGTTCAAAAACGGCGGCAAAGGTAAAGCCGCGCGTAAGGGCGGCGCGGTAGGTGCTGCCGTGGGCGCAGGTGCCGCAGCGGTTACCGGCAAGAGCGTGCTGAAAGGTGCAGCCGTTGGTGCGGGCACGGGCGCGCTGATTGGTGAAGCGACGCACTGATAAATACAGCCGGGCAGCGCTCTGCGAGCCCGGCCTCGTTGTTATGCAGTAATCCCTCCGCACAAGATCTCACATTTTTGCGATCCGCTTTCAGAAATCACATCTTCCCCACTGCCACAACCCTGTGAACAGTTGCCTGTCGTAGCCTGAAGATTACAATGCATTTGCTTATCGTAAACTACAGGCTACAATAATGGCTAAGGTCAAACACTACATCACAGCAGACGGGTACGACCCTTTTGATGCATATCTGAGAAGTGTGAAAGATCCCATAGCTAAAGCCATGATTGCTACACGTGTCGCCAGAATGTCTACGGGTAACTATGGTGATTGCAAGCCATGCAGAGAGAGCGTTTCAGAACTCAGGATTGACCAGGGGCCGGGTTACCGCGTCTATTTCAGCGAAGTCTTCGATCCGGCAGATGGCGCAGTGAGTCTGGTGCTATTGACTGGAACGAAAAAAAAGCAAAATGCAGATATTGACAGGGCCGTTGAGTATCTCAACGACTACAAGCGCAGGATATAAGAGGAAATCGGAATGGCTAAATCAGTACTTCATGATGACGCAATGGTACAGCTCCTGAAAGATTCTCCGGATTTCGCGCCCGTATATCTTCATCAGGCTTTTATTGAAATTGACGAGCCCGGAGGCTATGAGGCGTTCATGCTGGCTTTACGACATGTGATTGAAGCTTCTGGCGGGATGACCGTCATTGCTAAACGTGCAGGCATTTCTCGCGAATCACTCTATAAATCACTTTCACCAAACGGTAACCCTTCATTTAAGCGTATTGCGGAAGTGGCATCCGCAACGGGATATCCGATTTCCCGAATTGCAGCTGCAGGGTTAAACGCACCAGCGTGAGACGCACGTCAAAATACGCCCTAAGTTCTGGCCGGGCGAAGCATCAATGACGATCGTCATGCTGAAACGCCATTGGAAAAGGCGGTAAGAGACATGCCTGCATGCCGCCTCATCTGTTGCATTAATACTTAATGTCCCGCGCTTTTTGTCTTCCGGACTGTTTCATCTGACGCTTGTCCTGACGGCAGTCGTGATTGCTCTGGTTATTGTTCGCCACGCAGGTCTGCTTCACCTGCCGCGACGCGTCGCGGGTTTCCTGCCTGACATCACGCGCCACGCGCCGCTCCTGCGCCTGCTGGGTCGCACTGGCAGAAACCGAGAACAGCATCAGAAGAATGAAAGAAAGGACAGGAATGACAGATAACGATCTGTTCATAGCAACACCTCGAAGAAGAGAGCCCAGAACGTCAGGGGGTTAGCAAAAGAATAGCAGTTTCAGAAGGGACTGAATGGGGAAGGCGTTAATAATATAAGGCCGCACAAGGCGGCCTTATAGGTTGCGTTATGCCGTCAGGCGGAACTTCTGCACCGAGCGCTGAAGATCTTCGGTCTGGCGCTCCAGCGCCGCCGCCGCGGCAGAAACCTCTTCAACCAGCGAGGCGTTTTGCTGGGTAACGCCGTCCATCTGGGTAATGGCAATCCCGACCTGCGAAATGCCCTTGCTTTGCTCCTCAGAGGCGGAAGCGATTTGCTTCATGATGGTCGTCACTTCCGTCACGTCGCGCAAAATCGCATCCATGGTGGTGCCGGTGTCGCTCACCAGCTGCGCCCCCTGCTCTACGCGGGAAACGGAATCGGTAATCAGCCCCTCAATCTCTTTGGCCGCGTTGGCGCTGCGGCTTGCCAGGTTACGAACTTCACCTGCCACCACGGCGAAACCACGCCCCTGTTCGCCGGCACGCGCCGCTTCAACCGCCGCATTGAGTGCCAGAATATTGGTCTGGAAGGCAATGCTGTTGATCACGTTGGTGATTTCAGCAATTTTCTTCGAGCTTTCCGAAATACCGCTCATGGTGGTCACCACCTCTTCTACCAGCGAGCCGCCGCGGCTGGCGGTAGTTGAGGCGACATCGGCCAGCTGGCTGGCCTGACGCGCGCTTTCCGCGTTCAGTTTCACCGTGGCGGTCAGCTGTTCCATGCTGGCTGCCGTCTCTTCCAGCGCAGCCGCCTGCTCTTCGGTACGGGAAGAGAGATCGTTGTTACCGCTGGAGATTTCCGTCGCGCCGCGCCAGATATTTTCACTGCCGGAGCGAATCGTACTGACCGCTTCGCGCAGGCTGTCCTGCATCGCGCTCAGCAGCGGCACCAGCTGCCCCACGCAGTTGCGGCCGAACGGCTCAATGGGCTGGCTGAGATCGCCCTGGGCAATCTGGCGGAACTGCTGGCGAATGCGAGCCAGCGGTTTGACCAGCATCGCCACCAGGTAGCGGTCGGTGAAGAGCAGGATCAGCAGGCCGATAATCGTGGCGACGATAATCACCGTGCGGGTCATGCTTGTCAGGCCGTCCACCACCACGCGGGTGCTGTCGAGCGACTTCGCGGCGGCATTGTTGAACGCCTCGGCGGCCGCACCGAACGCGCGGCTCAGCGGTGGCGTGACGTTGTTGGCCTGCTGGCGATACCCCTCCAGAGCCCCCTGCTTCGCCTGCTGCATTTGCGGCGTTACGCCCTGTTCAAGCAGCGCCTGCCAGGAGCCGATCACCCGGGAAGAGACCTGCTCGTCCATCGGGCCTGGGGAGATCGCTTTCATCTCGGCCAGTTTCTTGCCCATATTATCCAGCGCCTGTTGGGCAGAGGACAGATCCGGCGTGCCGCCTGCGGCTTTGACTTCCATCGCGCGGCTCAGACGGGTCACAAAGCGGAAATATTGATCGTTACCCTGGCTGAGTACCGTCATCTGTTTAACCAGCTGGCGATCGACTTCATTGCCATCCGATACGCGAGAAAGGGACCAGGTGCTGTACAACCCAACGCCCGCCCACATTAAACAAAAGATCCCGAGAATCGTCAGCATGACGAAACGGATCGTGAAATTACGGAGCATATTCATAAGTCTTCCTTGCCGTGAGGGTGAGTTCGCCCAGAGGCGAGTACTACTCTCGTTATCGGCAGGAAAGAGGGAAATTATAACGTTTTGTGATCATTTTTAATTAGCGTGGCTTCACTGGTCACACAGCTGGCGTTAATCATTAGGCCCGCGCTTAGTGATGCAATTTGTGATGTGATAAGTGCAGAATGGGAAAGCGCTTTGAATCTGTGGCAGGCGTCGTCGGATAAATAGTGCGGTCTGATGCCCTCACCCCGGCCCTCTCCCACAGGGAGAGGGAGAAAGGCCGCACCGAGCGGTCCCCTCGCCCCTTTGGGGAGAGGGTTAGGGTGAGGGGTAAGGTGTACTTTATTTCTTACTGATCTTATCCAGATACCCCATCACAAACGCAGACAGCACAAACGTCAGGTGGATGATGACGTACCACATCAGTTTGTTATCCGGCACGTTCTTCGCGTCCATAAACACGCGCAACAGGTGGATAGAGGAGATCGCCACAATCGACGCGGCCACTTTATTCTTCAGCGACGAAGCATCCATTTTGCCCAGCCAGCTGAGCTTCTCTTTGCGCTCGTCGATATCGAGCTGGGAGACAAAATTCTCGTAGCCGGAGAACATCACCATCACCAGCAGCCCGCCCACCAGGGTCATGTCCACCAGCGACAGCAGAACCAGTATCAAATCCGCTTCGGCAATAGAAAAAATGTTCGGCAGAACATGCCAGATTTCCTGAAAGAACTTAATCGTCAGCGCGATAAGTGCCAGCGAGAGGCCAAAATAGACGGGGGCCAGTATCCAGCGGGAGGCGTACATGGCATTTTCAAAAAAGCGTTCCATAGAGTCCTGTTTGCAAAAGAAACCAGCGCCCAGTATATCTCAACGGCGCTGACTGTTTGCAATAACTCAACGGTACGTCACTCAGACGTTGTCCGGGTTAACCTCGGGACGTGCGTACTCCGGCCAGACAAGCGCCACCAGTTCAGGATAGGCTTCCAGGCTGAACTCGCGAAAACACTGACGCAAATTTAATACGTCCAGATCGGAATAAGAGACCTTCTCGCCGTTAAGGCAGCGCTTTTTAATATTGTCATAATATTTATAGACTGCTGAATTCAGATCGCTACAGCGACGCTGCGCCTCAAACAGTCCAGGCGTGTCATTAATTTCCGACATTTTCATACGCTTAATTGTCGCGTGTAAAAAGT
Source organism: Enterobacter cloacae complex sp. ESBL7 (assembly GCF_041679625.1). Lineage (NCBI taxonomy): Bacteria > Pseudomonadati > Pseudomonadota > Gammaproteobacteria > Enterobacterales > Enterobacteriaceae > Enterobacter > Enterobacter cloacae complex sp. ESBL7. The sequence goes on along the minus strand of NZ_JBGORN010000004.1, from coordinate 144,334 downwards.
CGATATATTCGTGGTTCACCCGCCAGTACCAGACAGGCGTAACGGAGTTCATCAATACAGAGAAATGGTCTTCCCCTTCCTCTTTTGTCATCAGTTCAGGTTGCGGGGGTTCACTGGTGTCTTTCGACACTTTCGTTTTATTGAACTCCTGCATCAATAAAAGCACACCAGCGGTCAGTAATAGTAATGTGATGACCGTAAAAAAGATGCTGTTCATGGGTAGGCTCCATTTTTTTTGATTTTAAATTTGCCTCATGATATTGTCAACGAATCTCACGCCTTTACCAACCCCACCCTGTTGAAAATAAAGGAAATTAAAAATGCTGCCCGACTATCTCGTCCCGGCTAAGTACCACATTACGCCTGTGGAACAGCAACCGACGGAAGCAGAAAAAGAGGCCAGTTTCACTCAGGGGAAAAGAAAGCTCTCTGATTTCGAGCCCGATATATTAATTGGTGTTTCCCGAACTGGCAAATCCCGAAATATGTTGCTGGAAGAGCACGATCGCCATATAAAAGACCGCTTATTTCGCGCCATAAAAATTGAAGCCTTTGTCCACCTGCTGAATGACCTGCAGGCAGAGGGTGAAATAGATGCCCAGAAACTAAGTCAAATAATGGCCGAGAAAACCGAAGAAATTAATGAAGCGGGCAATGAAATTTGGCTTAATTTAATTACGCGCGAAAAAAAACAACCCAATCTTTTATAGCCTGGGGGAAGATTAACGTGAAAGAAGTTAAAAACAACGACGTTTATTTGACTTTAGATGATAAAAAAAGTGATGAATTTATCTTAAAGCAAAATCTCGACGCGCTAAGAAACACAAAAAATGACGAGATGACGCGTATTACGCAAGACCTGGTATCGATCCCGGCGACGCTGGTTCGTCTGAAATGGCAGAATCGCCGTGAAATTTATCCGCTACAGGTCAAAGAAGAGATTTACGGTGCCGTGATGAACGCCATTATAGAGCAGCGTCCCGAGCTGAAAGAGAAGCTTCTGGGACGTCTTGAGGCCAATTATCAGTATCTGCTTGCCAGAGAAATCGCCACCCTGCGTCTGACGCGCAAGCTGTCAGACGGTGAGTACCGTACCTCAAACGTCACCTGCGTGGCGCTTGATGAGGACGCGCTGGCAATCCCTTCTACCGCACCGACGGATAGCAAAAACGCATAAACCGACAGGCATAAAAAAAGCCGGCTTTCGCCAGCTTCTTTATCACTTCGAGGCCGCTTTCTCTTCGCCGACCAGTCCAATCTTCAGGTAACCCGCCTGATGCAGCGTGTCCATTACCTTCATCATGGTTTCATAATCAACGGTTTTATCCGCGCGGAAGAAGACCGTGGTGTCTTTCTTACCGCCCGTAAGCTGCTCCAGCGCCGGGATGACAGAGTCGGCCGTCACCGGGTCGTTCCCGAGGAACATGGATTTATCCGCTTTCACCGACAGGTAGATAGGCTTCTCCGGGCGCGGCTGGGGCTGGCTGGAAGAGGCGGGCAGATTCACCTTCACATCCACCGTCGCCAGCGGCGCGGCCACCATGAAGATAATCAGCAGAACCAGCATGACGTCGATAAACGGCGTCACGTTGATTTCATGCATTTCGCCGTTATCGTCCAGATTTTCGTTTAGACGCATCGCCATACTCTTAACCTGCGCGCAGTTTAGACGCCGCGTGCACCGGCTTAACCGAGCTGGCGTTCAGGTCGAGATCGCGACTTTGCAGCAGCAGAACCTGCGCGGCAACGTCACCCAGCGTGGCTTTGTAGCTGCCAATCATACGCGCGAAGATGTTGTAGATGACCACCGCCGGAATAGCGGCAACCAGACCGATTGCCGTCGCCAGCAGCGCTTCTGCGATACCCGGCGCAACGACCGCCAGGTTGGTGGTTTGGGTCTGCGCGATACCGATAAAGCTGTTCATGATGCCCCAGACCGTACCGAAAAGACCGATGAACGGAGAGATCGCGCCGATGGTCGCCAGATAACCATTGCCGCGCCCCATGTGTCGGCCAACGGCCGCAACGCGGCGTTCCAGACGGAAACCGGTACGTTCTTTGATGCCTTCGTTATCTTCACTGCCAGCGGAGAGTTCCAGCTCGTTCTGCGCTTCGTTCACTAACAGGGTGGTCAGGCTCTTCGCGTGGAAGGATGAGGTCATGTCTGCAGCCTGATCCAGAGAGCGGGCTTCGGCCAGCTGCTGCTGTTCCCGCTTAAGGCGACGCTTCTGCGAAAGCAGCTCGGCGCTTTTGCTGAAGAAAATAGCCCAGGTGACAACGGACGCCAGAATCAGGCCGATCATCACAATCTTAACCACGATGTCAGCATGCTGATACATGCCCCAAACGGAGAGATCCGTCTGCATCAAATTATTACCCACTCTGTATCTCCAGGACGCAAATCACAAAATCTGAGCGTAATAATATCAAAACGTCGTCGAATTGATAGTAGTTCTCATTAGTATTTGCATGGTGCCGTAATTTTCGCTCACTTTCCTTGCGCTTACGCAGTAAAAATTTCTTATGCAAATTTTTGCTAATATTTTCTGCTTATTCGATAAGCCCCGGGGTGCAGTTTTTTCCAATCGTGGTAGTCTGGACGTCCAGACGTATAAAAACAGGGTTAGCGAACATGACAAAGAAGCATCTTGATACCACGCTGGTACAGGCAGGACGCAGCAAAAAATATACGCAGGGATCGGTCAACAGCGTGATTCAACGAGCCTCCTCGCTGGTGTTTGATACCGTTGAGGAGAAAAAAATTGCCACGCGCAATCGCGCGAAAGGCGGGCTGTTTTATGGCCGTCGCGGCACGCTAACCCATTTCTCTCTTCAGGAAGCGATGTGCGAGCTGGAAGGCGGCGCAGGCTGCGCGCTGTTCCCGTGCGGGGCGGCGGCGGTCGCCAACACCATTCTGGCGTTTGTGGAACAGGGCGACCATATCCTGATGACCAACACCGCCTACGAGCCCAGCCAGGACTTCTGCACCAAAATCCTCAGCAAGCTCGGCGTAACGACCGGCTGGTTCGACCCGCTGATTGGCGAAGGCATTGCCGAACTTATTCAGCCAAACACGCGCATTGTGTTCCTGGAATCTCCGGGATCGCTCACCATGGAAGTTCACGACGTGCCGGCTATCGTGAAGGCCGTGCGCAGCAAAGCCCCAGAGGCGATCGTTATGATCGATAACACCTGGGCGGCGGGCGTGCTGTTTAAAGCCCTGGAATTCGACATTGATATCTCGATTCAGGCGGCGACGAAATACCTGATAGGCCACTCTGACGGCATGATTGGCACCGCGGTTTCCAACGCGCGCTGCTGGGATCAGCTGCGTGAAAATGCCTACCTGATGGGCCAGATGGTGGATGCAGATACGGCCTACATGACCAGCCGCGGACTCCGCACGCTGGGCGTTCGCCTGCGTCAGCACCATGAAAGCAGCCTGAAGGTGGCCGAATGGCTGGCGCAGCATCCGCTGGTTGAGCGCGTGAATCATCCCGCGTTACCGGGCAGTAAAGGCCACGAATTCTGGCAGCGTGACTTTACGGGCAGCAGCGGTCTGTTCTCGTTCGTGCTGAAAAAGCGGCTAAATAACGACGAGCTGGCGAGCTATCTGGATAATTTTACCCTCTTCAGCATGGCCTACTCCTGGGGCGGTTTTGAATCCCTGATCCTGCCTAACCAGCCGGAACAGGTTGCGGCTCTGCGTCCCGGCGGTGAAGTGGACTTCAGCGGCACCCTGATTCGACTGCATATCGGTTTAGAAAACGTTGACGATCTGATTGCCGATTTAGCAGCAGGGTTCGAGCGTATCGTGTAGAGTGCTGGCTGAAAATGTACTCCCTGGACGCTTTTGTGGACACCGCAAGCAGAAAAGTCTGCATGAGTTGCGCCCGGGATCAAACCCGACGGGCGAATAAGGGAGTACAATAGCGCTATATCTGCTGTTCCACAGGAAAGTCCATGGCTGTTATTCAAGATATTATCGCGGCGCTCTGGCATCACGACTTTGCCGCGCTGGCGGATCCTCACGTCGTCGGTATCGTTTACCTCGTGATGTTCGCAACTCTGTTTCTGGAAAATGGATTACTGCCAGCCTCTTTTTTACCCGGTGACAGCCTGCTTTTACTTGCCGGGGCGTTAATCGGAAAAGGCGTCATGGACTTCACGCCAACGATGGTTATTCTCACTTCCGCAGCCAGCCTGGGCTGCTGGCTGAGCTATCTGCAGGGCCGCTGGCTCGGGAATACCCGCGTCGTGAAAGGCTGGCTGGCGCAGTTACCGCATAAATATCATCAGCGTGCGACCTGCATGTTCGATCGCCACGGCCTGCTGGCACTGCTGGCGGGGCGTTTCCTCGCGTTTGTTCGCACGCTTCTGCCTACGATGGCGGGCATTTCCGGTCTGTCAAACCGCCGCTTCCAGTTCTTCAACTGGCTGAGCGCTCTGCTGTGGGTGGGTGTGGTCACCACGCTCGGCTACGCGCTGAATATGATCCCCTTTGTGAAACACCATGAAGATCAGGTGATGACCTTCCTGATGGTGCTGCCGATGTTCCTGCTGGTGGCAGGACTGGTGGGAACCATCGCGGTGGTGATTAAGAAGAAGTACTGCAGCGCCTGATCCCCTCACCCTGACCCTCTCCCCATAGGGGAGAGGGGAAAAGCTTAAGCTCCCTGCATCGTTCTTATGCGTGACGCATCCTCTCCCGGCGTAACGCCGAAATAGCGCTTAAACTCCCGACTGAACTGCGACGCACTTTCGTAACCCACCCGCATCGCCGCCGCGCTGGCCTTCATGCCGTCGTGGATCATCAGCATCCGCGCCTTATGCAGCCGGTAGGTTTTAAGGTACTGCAGCGGCGAGGTGCTGGTTACCGACTTGAAGTTATGGTGAAACGCCGAGACGCTCATGTTCGCTTCCGCCGCCAGCTGGTCGACGCTGAGGTTTTCCGTGTACTGGCTTTCGATACGCTTGAGCACGCGGCTTATCAGGCTGAAGTGGGTCTGTCGGCTCACCAGAGCCAGTAACGCCCCGCCGCCCGGGCCCAGCAGCACGTGGTAGAGAATTTCGCGGACGATCTGTTTGCCCAGAATACGCGCGTCCAGCGGCCTTTCCATCACGTCCAGCAGACGTTCAATGGCGCAGAGGATCTCTTCCGACAGCGTCGCCGAGTTAATCCCGCTCGACGCCATAGACGGCTGGAAGAATTCGTCTTCGCCAATATCCATCAGCAGCTCCTGCAGCTGAAGAATATCGACGTTGACGCGAATACCGGCCAGCGGAACGGCCTCTGTCGCGAAGGTTTCACATTCGAAGGGTAAAGGTACCGTCAGGAGCAGGTATTCACTGGTGTCGTAGCGGAACACGCGCTCGTTGATATAGCCAATTTTATGGCCCGAGAAGAGAAAAACGATGCCCGGCTGGTACATGACCGGCGTGCGCGTCCCGGGCTGCGTGCCGTAGAGCAGGCGAATGTCAGGAAGCAGATCGCTGACGCCATTTTCTTTATCTATCAGTCTTTTAATCTGCGCAGTGAGCTGATGGCAGATCGCTTCACGGTTCATATTACGTTACTCCGGGTACGGTTTCCGACGCTGACAGTGTGCGTGCTTTTCCGCGCTTTCTCCAGCGCTCTGTAGAAATGGGCAAGACATCGGCAGGAATGTGCATTGAGAGGATAGCCCCGGACGGCCACAATGTGCAGCATCAGGTCGCCCTCTGCGCCACCACGGTTTTTCACCCACTAAAGGGAACGAGCAATGAACAACTTTAATCTTCACACCCCAACCCGCATTCTGTTTGGTAAAGACGCTATCGCCGATCTGCGCGCGCAGATCCCCGCTGACGCCCGCGTACTGATCACCTACGGTGGCGGCAGCGTGAAAAAAACCGGCGTGCTGGATCGGGTTTACAGCGCCCTGGACGGTCTGGACGTGCGTGAGTTCGGCGGCATCGAGCCAAACCCGTCTTACGAAACGCTGATGAACGCGGTGAAAATCGCCCGCGAAGAAAATATCACCTTCCTGCTGGCCGTCGGCGGCGGTTCCGTGCTGGACGGCACCAAATTCATCGCGGCGGCAGCGCACTACGCTGACGGCATCGATCCGTGGCACATTCTGGAAACCCGCGGCAGCGACATTAAAAGCGCCATCCCGATGGGCTCCGTGCTGACCCTGCCGGCCACCGGCTCTGAATCCAACAAGGGCGCGGTGATCTCCCGCAAAACGACCGGCGACAAGCAGGCCTTTATGAACGAACACGTTCAGCCTGTGTTCGCGATCCTGGATCCGGTTTACACCTACACCCTGCCTGCGCGTCAGGTGGCGAACGGCGTGGTCGATGCCTTTGTTCATACCGTTGAGCAGTACGTCACGTATCCGGTAGATGCCAAAATTCAGGATCGATTCGCGGAAGGCATTCTGCTGACGCTCGTCGAAGAAGGTCCGAAAGCGCTGAAAGAGCCGGAAAACTACGACGTTCGTGCCAACGTCATGTGGGCGGCAACGCAGGCGCTGAACGGCCTGATCGGGGCTGGCGTGCCGCAGGACTGGGCAACCCATATGCTGGGCCACGAGCTGACGGCGATGCACGGTCTGGACCACGCTCAGACGCTGGCCGTTGTGCTGCCTGCGCTGTGGAACGAAAAACGGGATACCAAGCGCGCCAAGCTGCTGCAGTACGCTGAACGCGTGTGGAACATCACCGAGGGTTCTGACGATGCGCGTATTGATGCCGCCATCGAAGCGACCCGAAGCTTCTTTGAAGGTCTGGGCGTGCCAACGCGTCTGTCCGGCTACGGCCTGGACGGCAGCTCCATCCCTGCCCTGCTGGCGAAACTCGAAGAGCACGGCATGACCCACCTGGGCGAGCACGGCGATATTACGCTCGACGTGAGCCGTCGCATCTACGAAGCGGCACGCTAAGCGTTTTTGCCCTCCCGACTTTCGTTTTTTGACATTTCGTCCAGACTTAATGCACAACCCATCGCCGGAGGAACCCTCCGGCGATGCGCACCTGAAGGAGGAAAAATGGCAAACCAAACCGTAATCAAGCTGCAGGACGGCAACGTGATGCCCCAGCTGGGGCTAGGTGTATGGAAAGCCGGTAACGACGAGGTCGTCTCCGCCATTCATAAAGCCCTGGAAGTCGGCTATCGGTCCATTGATACCGCCGCCGCATATAAAAACGAGGACGGCGTGGGTAAGGCACTGGCCAGCGCTGGCGTCCCCCGCGATGAGTTATTCATCACCACGAAACTGTGGAACGACGATCAAAAACGTCCCCGCGAAGCGCTGGAGGAGAGCCTGGAGAAACTCCAGCTCGATTTCGTCGATCTCTGGCTGATGCACTGGCCGGTTCCGGCTATCGATCACTATGTTGATGCCTGGAAAGGGATGATTGAACTGCAGAAAGAGGGGCTGGTGAAAAGCATCGGCGTCTGTAATTTCCAGGTTCATCACCTGCAGCGGCTGATTGACGAGACGGGCGTTGCGCCAGTGATTAACCAGATCGAGCTGCACCCGCTGATGCAGCAGCGCCAGCTACACGCCTGGAACGCTACGCATAAAATCCAGACCGAGTCCTGGAGCCCGCTGGCGCAGGGCGGCGAAGGGGTGTTTGATCAAAAGATTATCCGTGAGCTGGCGGATAAATACGGTAAAACCCCAGCGCAAATCGTCATTCGCTGGCATCTGGACAACGGCCTGGTGGTCATCCCGAAATCGGTCACGCCATCGCGCATCGCCGAGAACTTCGACGTCTGGGATTTCCGTCTGGACAAAGACGAGCTTGGTGAGATTGCGAAGCTGGATAAGGGTAAACGTTTAGGCCCGGACCCGGACCAGTTTGGCGGGTAATCGCGTAAAAAAGCCGGGTGGCGGCTTCGCCTTACCCGGCCTACGTGTCGACATAAAAACCCCGGCTCGCCGGGGTTTTTTATTTACGCTTTGCGCTTCACGGGCTTCTTCACACTCGAATTACCGTTCGAACGCTGATGCACAATCGGCGTGTGCTTGGTCAGCGCCGGGCGCGTATTGCGGTTCTGGCGACGCGCTTCGCGCATCTCATCCAGCGTCGGGGCCGGTACCAGGCAGTCGCGGCGCGAGCCGATCAGGTGTTTTTTACCCATATCTTCCAGCGCCTGACGGATCAGCGGCCAGTTTTTCGGATCGTGGTAGCGCAGCAGCGCTTTATGCAGACGGCGCTGTTTATCCCCTTTCGGCACCACCACCTCTTCACTCTTGTAGCCAATCTTACTCAGCGGGTTCTTGCCGGTGTAATACATGGTCGTCGAGTTAGCGAGCGGTGACGGATAGAAGTTCTGCACCTGATCCAGGCGGAAGCGACGCTGCTTCAGCCACAGCGCCAGGTTCACCATGTCCTCATCGCGCGTGCCCGGGTGGGCGGAGATGAAGTATGGGATCAGATACTGCTCTTTACCCGCCTGCTTTGAATAGGTATCGAACAGCTCTTTAAAGCGATCGTAGCTGCCCATGCCCGGCTTCATCATTTTCGACAGCGGGCCTTCCTCGGTGTGCTCCGGCGCAATCTTCAGATAGCCGCCGACGTGGTGCGTTGCCAGCTCTTTGATGTAGCGCGGATCTTCCACGGCGATGTCGTAACGTACCCCGGACGCGATCAGGATCTTTTTGATGCCCTTCAGGTCTCGCGCGCGGCGGTAGAGGTTGATCGTCGGCTCATGGTTGGTGTCCATATGCTCGCAAATGCTCGGATAGACGCAGGAGAGGCGACGGCAGGTTTGCTCCGCGCGCGGTGACTTGCAGCGCAGCATGTACATGTTCGCGGTTGGGCCGCCAAGGTCGGAAATCACGCCGGTAAAGCCCGGAACCGAGTCGCGAATCGCTTCGATCTCATTGATGATCGAATCTTCAGAGCGGCTCTGGATAATGCGCCCTTCGTGCTCGGTAATAGAGCAGAAGGAACAGCCGCCGAAGCAGCCGCGCATGATGTTGATCGAGAAGCGGATCATCTCATACGCCGGGATACGGGCGTTACCGTACGCCGGGTGCGGCACCCGCTTGTACGGCAGCGCAAAGACGCTGTCCATCTCTTCGGTGGAGAGCGGGATCGCCGGCGGGTTGATCCAGATAAAGCGCTCGCCGTGCTTCTGCATCAGCGCGCGGGCGCAGCCCGGGTTGGTTTCATGGTGCAGAATACGGGACGCGTGCGCGTAGAGCACCTTGTCGGCTTTCACCTTCTCGTAGGACGGCAGCAGCACGTAGGTCTTTTCCCACGGTTTCGGACGCGGCGGCTGCACAACGATAGCCTTCGCTTCCGCTTTTTTCGGCTCAACCGGCTTGTTATCGGCACACGGCAGATCTTCGCCGTACGGATGCGGGATCGGGTCGATTTTGCCCGGCATATCAATGATGCGGGAATCCACCCCGCTCCAGCCCGACAGCGCCTCTTTCACCATAATGGCGGTATTGCGCACGTCGCGGATGCTGCTCACCGGCTCACCCTGCGACAGACGGTGCGCCACTTCCACCAGCGGACGCTCGCCGTTACCGTAAATCAGCATATCGGCTTTGGAATCCACCAGCACCGAGCGGCGAACGGTATCTGACCAGTAGTCGTAGTGTGCGGTGCGGCGCAGGCTCGCCTCGATGCCGCCCAGGATCACCGGGACGTCTTTCCAGGCTTCTTTACAGCGCTGGGTATAGACCAGGGTTGCGCGGTCGGGGCGTTTACCCGCCACGTTATCCGGCGTGTAGGCGTCGTCATGGCGCAGCTTGCGGTCGGCGGTATAGCGGTTGATCATCGAGTCCATGTTGCCTGCGGTGACGCCGAAGAACAGGTTCGGTTTACCGAGACGCATAAAGTCGTCTTTGCTGTTCCAGTCAGGCTGGGAGATGATCCCCACGCGGAAGCCCTGCGCCTCAAGCATACGGCCACAGATGGCCATGCCGAAGCTCGGATGGTCAACGTAGGCATCGCCCGTGACCAGAATGATGTCGCAGCTGTCCCAGCCCAGTTGGTCCATCTCTTCCCGGGACATCGGCAGGAATGGCGCCGGTCCAAAGCAGGCCGCCCAGTACTGGGGCCAGGAGAAGAGGTCACGATCCGGCTGGATCAGGGAAATTGCGCTCATAATGCTTCCGAAGAAAAAATAGACAAAAGGAGCGGGATTATACGCTGTTCATCCGCCAGATTTGAAGAAAAGGATGCAGGAAGCAGGCAGATATTCGTGGAAGTCGTTAAAATACCGCGCCCTGATAATTTTGAATCATAATATTCACTATATTTTCCGGTGAGTTGCCCCGGAACGTGTTATTGCGCGGAGCTCTGTCGTGAAGCCCAACGATTCGTTACATGTATCCCAGCTGCGGGTTGTCCTTCACCTCTGCGGTTTTCTGGTTCTGCTGTACAGCCTTTCCATGCTGCCGCCGATGGTTATCGCCCTGCTGAATAAAGAGCGGACCTACTTTGCCTTCCTGACCACCTTTTTAACCTTTTTTACTCTCGGAGGGTTAACCTGGCGGGCAACCCGTCACGCCGGCATACAGCTTCGCACCCGCGACGGGTTTGTGATTATCGTGCTGTTCTGGCTGCTGTTTTCATTCATTAGCGCCATGCCGCTCTGGATGGATGACGGGCTACAGCTCTCCTTTGCCGACGCGCTCTTTGAAGGGGTTTCCGGGATCACCACCACCGGGGCAACGGTGATCGGGGACGTCAGCGCCCTGCCCAAGTCGTACCTTTATTACCGCGCTCAGCTGAATTTTATCGGCGGGTTAGGCGTCATCGTGCTGGCCGTCGCGGTCCTGCCGCTGCTGGGCATCGGCGGCATGAAGCTCTATCAGTCAGAGATGCCGGGGCCGTTCAAAGAGGAGCGTTTGACTCCCCGCCTTGCCGATACCGCGCGCACGCTGTGGGTAACCTACTTCGCGCTGGGCGTAGCCTGCACCCTGGCCTACTGGCTGGCGGGAATGTCATTTTTTGACGCCCTCTGTCACGGGCTGTCGACCGTGTCGTTGGGCGGGTTCTCCACCCGCAGCGAGAGCATTGGGTTTTATGACAGCCACGCGATTGAGCTGGTCGCCGGGGCGTTTTCACTGCTCTCCGCGTTCAACTTCACCCTCTGGTACGTCGCCATTGTCAGACGCACCCTGAAACCGATTCGCCGCAGCCCGGAGGTTAAATTCTTTCTGAGCGCCGCCGCGGTGATTATTGTCATCACCGCCTGGCAGGTCTGGCATGCCGGGATGTACAACGCCACGGATAGCCTGGTGCACGCCTTCTTCCTTGCCAGCTCGATGATGACCGATAACGGCCTTTCGACCGCCGACTATGCCCAATGGCCCGCACACACTATCTTCCTGCTGTTGAGCGCCAGCTTTTTTGGCGGCTGCGTAGGCTCGACCTGCGGCGGGATCAAAGCCCTGCGTTTTCTCATTATGTTCAAGCAGAGTATTCAGGAGATGAACCAGCTGGCGCATCCGAGAGCGCTGCTGAGCATTAAGGTGGGCAAAAGCGTGGTGAATGAACGCGTCCTGCGCTCGGTATGGAGCTTCTTTTTTCTCTACGTCATGATCACGGGCTTTTTTGTCTGGTCGCTCAACCTGATGGGCTACGACCTGTTTACCGCATTCGCAACGGTTGCCGCCTGCATCAACAACATGGGGCTGGGGTTTGGCGAGACGGCGTCGACGTTTGGCACGTTAACCGAGGGGGCAAAAATGCTGATGTGTGCGGCGATGATCTTAGGGCGTCTGGAAATTTACCCGGTACTGATTCTGTTCTCGCGCTTTTTCTGGCGGGCATAAAACATTCCCGGCGAACCGGGAATGACAGGATTATGGCGCAGGGTTGATCAGCATCTGCCCCACGGAGCCCCTGTCCATCATCTCCAGCGTCTGGCTGTGGAACAGGAACGGGAAGTGCGGCCACGAAGGCTGGCCGTAATAGACAAGCAGTTCAACCTGGCCGTCTACCCAGACGGTATCTTTCCAGCCGCGATCTTCCGGGAACGGCATCGCACCGTTGACGTTGCGGATCAGGAATGCCACCCCTTCAATATGGAACGACTGCGGCATATCTGAACGGACCGTCCAGCGCTCCCAGGTGCCCTGCTGCGCGGTAATGTCGATGCGGTTGACGTCCCACAGTGCGCCGTTGATGCCCGGATCGTCGCCCAGGCTGATATCACGGCTACGCACCGGCGAGCCGCTCATGATCTCCTGCGGCAGCAGGCGCATTGGCAGGCTATCGGTCACCAGCGGCAGCAGGCCGGTCGGGCGCAGGGTCAGCACCAGAGTCGAGACAAGAATACTCGACGGTTCAAAGAACCCGCGAATGCGGTCCACAATGCTGGCCGCTTCACCGCAGGTGACAGACACTTCATCCCCATTGGTCATATCAATGAGAACTTCGCGACGTTCGCCCGGCGAGAGCGCCAGCTGTTTGACGGACACCGGGGCCGGTAAAAAGCCCTGGTCGCCGGAGATCACGTGCAGCGGACGGCCATCGCTCATTTGCAGCTGATAGCGGCGCGAGTTGGACGCGTTGAGCAGGCGCAGGCGCACCCAGCCTCGCGAGACCTCGACATACGGGCTTTGCGCGCCGTTGACCAACAGCGTATCGCCGACGAAGCCACCGCTGCCCGGCTCGCTGTATTCTGGCGTACCGAAATTATCCAGACGCTTGTCCTGGATGATAATCGGGAAATCATCCACGCCGTAGTGGTTCGGGATCGGCAGGGATTTGCTGACCTCATCTTCCACCAGCCACATTCCGGCCAGGCCGTTATAGACCTGCTGCGCCGTACGGTTAGGCGTGTTGGCGTGATACCACAGGGTGGCCGCGCTCTGACGAATCGGCAGAACCGGCGCCCAGTCGGCGCTGGGTGACATCATTCGCGCCGCGCCGCCAATCAACGGGCCAGGCACCTGTAAGCCGCTGATGGTCATGGCGACATTTTCAGGGGTACGGTTACTGTAGATGAGCTTTACGTCATCGCCATTCCACACGCGTATGGTCGGCCCAAGGTAACGTCCGTTAATGCCCCAGACCGGCGCGCGCGTCCCCTGGGTAAAGGACCAGTGGCTACGCTGCAGCGTCAGGAAAAGCGGCTGACCGCGACGGGATTCAATTAATGGCGGAATGGGCAGCGGCTGCTGCTGCCCGGCGGCGCTGGCTGTCAGCGGCATCGCACCCGCACAAAGGGCGATCCCGGAAGCCTGAATAAACTGACGCCGACTGAGTGACATATAAGCTCCATCTGAAACGACTAACAACGCGGGAATTCGTTTTCCCTTCAACGCCGGATTAAATCTTACCGGCGGCTTCTCTCTCTGCGACTTCTTTGTCGAGCTGCGCAATGTGCTGAGCCATCAGCTCACGGCAGTGCGCTGCCAGCTCGCGCACCTGGTCTTTACCGTATTTGCTGGTATCGACGGGTGGCAGCATTTCGACAATCACCAGCCCGTTATTCAGGCGGTTAAGATTAATCTTATTCGAAGTATTGGAAACACACACAGGAATAATTGGAACACCTGCCGCAATTGCGGCATGAAACGCCCCGGTTTTAAACGGCAGCAGGCCTCGGCCGCGGCTGCGCGTTCCTTCCGGGAACATCCAGATTGAGATTCTGCGCTTTTTAAAATGATTCACCACTTCCGCAATGGTGCTGTGCGCTTTCGCACGGTTGTTACGGTCGATCAGCAGGTTACCGGTCAGCCAGTACAGCTGGCCAAAAAACGGGATCCACAGCAGGCTTTTTTTCCCCACCGTCACGGTCGGTGGCAAAACGATATTTGCGGCGGTCACCATATCGTAATTGTTCTGATGGTTGGCGATATAGATAGCGTTACCGAAATTCTCCGCCCCTTCAGGCAGACGTTTTTCAACCTTCAGACCAAACAGCGGCGCAAGGCGACCGAACATATGGCCGAAGGTGGCAACATGCTTAGGATTACGCGGACTGAACAGGCAATAGATGCAGCCGAAAATACAGACCAGAATGCAGTAGATAACGGTAAGAATAAGACGAACAATATATAGCATAGCGACCTCTGAAGCCCCAACAGCTGACAATTATACTTCACCTGTGGCCAGGTAAGGACTTTATTACGAGCGCGTATTGTTAATCGCAACGCACGAATTAACAACGATTTTACGGGAAATTTTATTGAAACTCCCCCTCCGGGCAGAGGGGGATATCACGATATTACTCTTCGCTGTCACCCGCGGTGCTGCGTGCAGGAGAGTCAATCTCCACGCGGTCGATGCGCTGCAGGCCGCGCATCAGCGAGCCGCGGCGACCGCGCTCACCCACCACTTTCTGCAGCTCTTCCGGACGCAGCTTGATCTTACGCTTGCCGACGTGAATGGTCAGCGTGCTCTGCGGCGGCAGGAGGAAGAGGTGCGCCAGGCCATCTTCGCCTTTCGCGGCTTCCGCCGACGGGATGTTGATGATCTTGTTGCCCTTGCCTTTCGACAGCTCCGGCAGATCGCTGACCGGGAACATCAGCATACGTCCGGCGGTGGTGATCGCCAGCAGCATGTCGCTTTCGTTCTCGATCACCAGCGGCGCCATCACGTGGGCGTTGTCCGGCAGGCTTATCAGCGCCTTACCGGCACGGTTACGGGAGACCAGATCGTTGAAGGTACAGATAAAGCCGTAGCCCGCATCGGACGCCAGCAGCAGCTTCTGGTCATCGGCTTCCATCAGCATATGGTCAACCGTCGCCCCCGGCGGCAGCGTCAGCTTGCCGGTGAGCGGCTCGCCCTGCCCGCGCGCGGAAGGCAGCGTAATCGGGTCGATGGCGTAGCTGCGGCCGGTGGAGTCGATAAACGCTACCGGCTGGTTGCTCTTGCCTTTCACCGCCGCTTTGAAGCTGTCGCCCGCTTTGTAGCTCAGCCCCGGCGCGTCGATATCGTGGCCTTTGGCGCTGCGCACCCAGCCGCTCTGCGACAGAACAATCGTGACCGGCTCGGACGGCTGCATGTCGTGCTCGTTCATCGCCTTCGCTTCTTCGCGCTCGTGCAGCGGAGACCGACGGTCGTCGCCGAAGGCGTCGGCATCGGCCTGCAGCTCTTTCTTCAGCAGGGTGTTCATCTTGCGCTCGGACGCGAGGATCGCCTGCAGCTGATCGCGCTCTTTTTCCAGCTCGTTCTGCTCGCCGCGGATCTTCATCTCTTCCAGTTTGGCAAGATGGCGCAGCTTCAGTTCGAGGATCGCTTCGGCCTGGGTTTCGCTGATGCCAAAGCGCGACATCAGCGCCGGCTTCGGCTCGTCCTCGGTACGGATGATCTCAATCACTTCGTCGATATTGAGGAACGCCACCAGCAAACCTTCGAGGATATGCAGGCGCTTAAGCACTTTCTCCAGACGATGGTTCAGACGACGACGGACCGTATCGCGGCGGAAGGTCAGCCATTCGGTGAGGATCTCCAGCAGGTTTTTCACCGCCGGACGTCCGTCGAGGCCAATCATGTTCAGGTTGATGCGGTAGCTTTTTTCCAGATCGGTGGTGGCGAACAGGTGGTTCATCACCTGCTCCATGTCCACGCGGTTGGAGCGCGGCACGATCACCAGACGGGTCGGGTTCTCGTGATCCGATTCATCGCGCAGGTCGTCCACCATCGGCAGCTTTTTATTGCGCATCTGGGAGGCGATCTGCTCCAGCACTTTGGCACCGGAAACCTGATGCGGCAGCGCGGTGATCACCACGGCGCCGTCCTCTTTATTCCACACCGCGCGCATGCGCACGGAGCCGCGACCGTTCTGGTAGATTTTGCGGATTTCCGCGCGCGAGGTGATGATCTCGGCTTCGGTCGGGAAATCTGGCCCCTGCACGATATCCAGCAGCTCGTCGAGCGTCGCTTTCGGCTGCTCAATCAGGGTAATAGCGGCTTTCGCCACTTCACGCAGGTTGTGCGGCGGAATGTCCGTCGCCATACCGACCGCGATACCGGTGGTACCGTTCAGCAGGATGTTCGGCAGACGCGCAGGCAGCATCTTCGGCTCCTGCATCGTACCGTCGAAGTTTGGCACCCAGTCAACGGTTCCCTGACCCAGCTCGCCCAGCAGCACTTCGGCATATTTAGAGAGGCGGGATTCGGTATAACGCATCGCCGCGAAGGATTTCGGATCGTCCGGCGCACCCCAGTTCCCCTGCCCGTCCACCAGCGGGTAGCGGTAAGAGAACGGCTGCGCCATCAGCACCATCGCTTCATAACAGGCGCTGTCGCCGTGCGGATGGTATTTACCCAGTACGTCACCGACGGTACGGGCGGACTTCTTGAACTTGGCGGTGGCGTTCAGCCCCAGTTCGGACATCGCATACACGATGCGGCGCTGAACGGGCTTCAGGCCATCCCCGATAAACGGCAACGCCCTGTCCATGATGACGTACATGGAGTAGTTCAGGTAGGCGTTTTCCGTGAATTCATGTAGCGCGAGGCGCTCTGCCATATCGCTCATTACGTGTGATTCCTCAACTCAGAAACCGAAGGGTTTCAGGCAATATTGCCGCAGATACTACCTCATCTGATGAATTGAGTCACAAAGAAAAAGGGCCGCACAGGCGGCCCATTTCGGGTTATTTGTTCAGCTTAATAACCTGCTTCACGTCGATTTCAAACTCGTTCCAGTCTTTATCGACTTTACCCTGCAGTTCAACTTTATCCTGCGGAGTGACGGTCACGCCGTTCCAGCGCTTGTGGTCAATCTCAACTACGACCGTGCCGGACTCATCGCGGAAGGTGTAGCGGTCATCGGACAGGCGCTCGGTGATGTTCCCGCGCAGCTTCACCCAGGCATCGTCCTTCAGGTCTTTCACTTTTGCCGCGGTGGTGAGGTTGGCGTTGTTATCGACAAAACCGCCCTGCTGAGTTTGCGTCTGGGTCTGTGTGGCCGATGGGCCAGTAAAACCGCCCTGAGCAGCAAAGACCGGCGCGGTGGTCATCATCATGATGGCAGCAATTGCAGCGAATTTTTTCATCTTCATCTCTCCCTTTAATGTCGTTTCGCAGTCCATTTAACAGGGTAATCCTTAACAACTTCTTAAGGGAAAAATTTATTTATTATTGCTGTACAGCAGGCGCTTACAGAGGGTTTACTGACGACATCAAGGAGGGAACATGCGCATTTTACTGGTAGAAGACGACAGGTTAATCGGCGACGGTATCAAGGCGGGGTTGAGCAAAATGGGTTTTAGCGTGGACTGGTTTACCGACGGTAAAACCGGCCAGGCCGCGCTGTCTTCTGCACCCTATGATGCCGTGGTGCTGGATCTGACGCTGCCGGAAATTGACGGTCTGGACATCCTGCGCGCGTGGCGCGAGAGCGGGCGCAGCGAGCCGGTACTGATTCTGACGGCGCGGGATGCGCTGAACCAGCGCGTCGAAGGGCTACGTCTTGGCGCGGATGATTATCTCTGTAAGCCGTTCGCGCTGATCGAAGTGGGTGCCCGCCTCGAAGCGCTGGTCCGCCGCAGCCACGGCCAGGCGAGTAGCGAGCTGCGTCACGGGAAGGTCACGCTCGATCCAACCCGTCTCGTCGCCACGCTGGACGGTGAGCCGCTGACGCTAAAGCCGAAAGAGTTCGCGCTGCTGGAGCTGTTAATGCGTAACGCCGGTCGGGTGCTGCCGCGAAAGCTGATCGAGGAAAAACTCTATACCTGGGACGACGACGTCTCCAGCAACGCCATCGAGGTTCACGTCCATCATTTGCGCCGCAAGCTTGGGAGCGAGTTTATCCGCACCGTGCACGGCATCGGCTACACCCTGGGTGACGCATGAAACTGAGCCTGAAGCTGCGCCTGACGCTTCTCTTTTTACTTCTGTCTCTGACGGCCTGGTTTGCCGCCAGCCTGGTTGCCTGGCAGCAGACGACCCACAAGCTCGACAAGCTGTTCGATACCCAGCAGATACTGTTTGCAAAACGGCTGCTGACGATGGATCTGGACGAGATCCGCGCCCCCGAACGCATGCGCGAGATCCCGAAAAAAGTGAAGCACGGTCGTCTGGACGACGACGCGCTGGCTTTCGCCATTTACGCCGTCGACGGCAAAATGCTCCTCAACGACGGTGAAAACGGACGCGATATTCCGTACCACTATCACCGCGACGGGTTCGATAACGGGCAGCTGCAGGGCGACAACGACGAGTGGCGTTTTTTATGGCTAACCTCACCCGACGGGAAGTACCGCGTAGTGGTCGGCCAGGAGTGGGAGTACCGCCAGGAGATGGCGCTGGACGTGGTCAGCTCGCAGCTGACCCCCTGGCTGGTGGCGCTGCCCGTGATGTTGCTGCTGCTGATCGTCCTCCTGAGTCGGGAGCTGAAGCCGCTGAAAAAGCTGGCGCAGACCCTGCGCTCCCGCTCGCCGGATGCCACCGATAAACTGCCGACCGAGGGTGTCCCTACGGAAGTACGCCCCCTGCTCGACTCGCTGAATCATCTCTTCGCGCGCACCCAGGAGATGATGACCCGCGAGCGCCGCTTTACGTCCGATGCCGCCCACGAGCTGCGCAGCCCGCTGGCGGCCCTGAAGGTGCAAACTGACGTGGCGCAGCTCTCTCATGACGATCCGCAGGCGCGGGAAAAGGCGCTGACGCAGCTGCATGCGGGCATCGACCGCGCTTCCCGGCTGGTGGATCAGCTCCTCACGCTCTCGCGTCTGGACTCGCTGGATAACCTTGACGATGTCGAACCGATTCCCCTGGCCGACTTGCTGCAGTCGGCCGTGCTGGATATCTGGCATCCGGCACAGCAGGCGGGCATTGATATTCGCCTGAACATCCATGCACCAGAGGTGACACGCACGGGCCAGCAGCTGCTCCTGAGCCTGCTGGTGCGCAACCTGCTGGATAACGCGATTCGCTACAGCCCGCGCGGCAGCGTGGTGGACGTGACGCTGGACGCGCGTGGCTTTACCGTGCGCGACAACGGCCCAGGCATTTCACCGGACGCGCTGGCGCGCATCGGCGAGCGCTTTTATCGTCCGCCGGGTCAGGATGCCACGGGCAGCGGGCTGGGGTTATCCATTGTAAAACGCATCGCAGCCCTGCACGGGATGCGCGTTTCGCTGGGCAATGCACCTGAAGGCGGTTTTGAAGTGAAGGTCAGCTGGTAAGGGATTATTGCGTTTAACGCAAAAGACTTTGCACATTTTGCTCATTTTACCGCACCGTCCTCGCGCGTAGAATACTGGCCATACTCTCATCATCGAGGACAAATAATGAGCAACATCCTGATTATCAACGGTGCAAAAGAATTTGCGCACTCTAAAGGCCAGCTGAATGACACCCTGACCGAGGTCGCGGACGGTTTCCTGCGCGACGCCGGGCATGATGTTAAGGTCGTGCGTGCAGACAGCAGTTATGACGTGAAGGCCGAAGTGCAGAACTTCCTGTGGGCTGACGTGGTGATCTGGCAGATGCCAGGCTGGTGGATGGGCGCGCCGTGGACCGTAAAAAAATACATGGACGACGTGTTCACCGAAGGTCACGGCTCGCTGTATGCCAGCGATGGCCGCACCCGCTCTGACGCCTCCAAAAAATACGGCTCAGGCGGCCTGATTCAGGGCAAAAAATATATGCTCTCGCTGACCTGGAACGCCCCGCTGGAAGCCTTCACCGATAAAGATCAGTTCTTCGAAGGCGTGGGCGTCGACGGCGCGTACCTGCCGTTCCACAAGGCTAACCAGTTCCTGGGCATGGATCCGCTGCCGACCTTTATCGTCAACGACGTGATTAAAATGCCTGACGTCCCGAGCTATATCGCAGAATATCGCAAGCATCTCGCGGAAATTTTTGCTTAACTGGTAGCCTGGAATTAAAGGAGTAGTAAACATGCTTACCGTAATCGCAGAAATCCGTACTCGTCCAGGTCAACATCACCGCCAGGCGGTGCTGGATCAGTTCGCGAAAATTATCCCGACCGTACTGAAAGAAGAAGGCTGCCACGGCTACGCGCCGATGGTGGATGCCGCCACTGACGCCAGCTTCCAGGCGACCGCGCCAGACTCAATCATCATGGTTGAGCAGTGGGAAACCGTCGCGCACCTTGAAGCGCACCTGCAGACCCCTCACATGAAAGCGTGGAGCGACGCGGTGAAGGGTGACGTGCTGGAAACCCACATCCGCATTCTGGTGCAAGGGGTTTAAGTTCTCCCTCACCCCGCCCTCTCCCGAAAGGAGAGGGAGAACAGATCCAGGCCCGGTGAGCGTCAGCGCTACCGGGCTTTGTTTTTAGGTGCTTTTCTTCCCCGGTTTTAACCCACGGTGTAGCTCGTTGATGCGCTTCATCGACTTGATGGTGCGCTGCGGCTCGGTGGAGGCGACGGATAAAATGATCATCTCCAGACACAGCAGCACCGTGCCGTGGAGCGGGATTTTACCTTTTTCGCCGCCGCGCGGAACGTGGATCACCACGCTGGCCTCCTTGCTGAAGCGCGAATCGAGGGCATTGGTCAGCAGGATGGTGGGAATGCCCAGACGTTTTGCTTCACGCAGCGTGGTTTGCCCCTCCCGGTGCGCGGATTTCTGCGCCATCATCACCAGCACGTCGCCGCGCTGAAGCGCAATCAGCTGCTCGGCAAGCCCTATGCCGGTACGGTTAAGCGGCGTGGCGGGTAACCCCATACGACTGAACAGCCTGGCGGTGTACTCGGCCAGAATGCCGGAGGCGCCAATGCCAAATATGGCAACCTGCCTCGCCTGCGCCAGCAGAGAGACCGCCTGGGCCATCGCGTAGCGGTTGTGGGGCTCGGATAACACCTCGCAGGTGTGCTGATGCCCCTCCAGCACGAAATCAATGCTCGCGTTGACGTCGCTGGCGAGCGTATTCACCGTGGTGGACATCTTTTCGCTGGAGGTGACCACCGGACCAAACCACTGCTCCAGCGTCTGCTTGAGATCGCGCAGCCCGGCGAAACCCAGCGCCTGAATGGCGCGGACCACCGTGGCATCCGACGTTTTCAACAGCGTCGCGATCTCCATTGCGGTCTGTTCCATCACCGCTTCGCGGTTGTCATGGATATAGCGTGCAACCTGCAGCAGACGCGGCGTCAGCTGATGCGCACGCGCGCGAAAGCGGTCGCCATAGACATCCACGCGCCCTTTCTCTTTGCGGATCACCGTGACGCCTCCGGTAGCGGACGCCCGGCAATCTGCGACTGCACCTGCGCGGCCATCAGCCCTAACGAGGCGTACGAATTCGAGATGGCCTCTTCACGCGAGATCAGCACGTAATGCCCGGTTCGGCAGGCATTCAGGAACTGACACCAGCCCGGCATCACCGCATCCATCGCCGCCAGCTCGTCCTGCGGTTTACCGCCCGTATCCCCGCGCCAGGTGGCGAAGACGAAATCGGCATCCAGCTCCGGCAGGCGCTCGGCGCTGACGTCGATGCGCCCTCCCTCCGGGATGCTCTCAATCAGCGGCGGGAAGGTGAACCCGGCGTCGCGCAGCACGCGGCCCAGCGAGTGGTAGCTGTGCATGGCGTTAATCTTTCCCTGATTCGCCTGAATCACGGACACGGTCACCTTGCGGGTACCAATAGCCGCCTTCAGGGCCTTAATCTGCTCCTGATAGCGCCGCTCCAGAATCTTGAGCCGCGCCTGCGTTCCCGTCAGCTGAGCCAGCTTGCGGTAGATCTCCGGCGCGCCGCCGTCGAGATGATCGATACTCACCGTCGGGGCAATTTTCACCAGCTGTTCCAGCGGGGTGTTGCGGGTCGGCTCGGTAATAATTAGGTCAGGCTTTGCGGCGGCGATGGCTTCAATGTCGATATCGGCCGTGCCGATAAATGTAATGTCGGAATTATCGAAGTCGACGCCGGTCAACATGCCGCTGGAGCGCAGAAAGTGGCTGCCGTCCGGCCGCGTGCGGCCATGGCTCGCCACCGGCGGCACGCCAAGCTCAATCAGCGGAATGGTGATATCCAGATCGTGTAAGGAGACAATCCGTTTCGGATGAACCGGCACCACCACTTTTCGGTTCAGATCGTCAGTAAACGTCTGCGTCGGCTCCGCCGCACCCACCGCGAACCCCACCAGCAACAGCATCGAAAATACTACGCGCATCCTAGTCCCCTAAAATCTGTCCCGACGCTGCCAGAGCAGCAGCAGGAAAAACGGTCCGCCAATCAATGAAATCACAATTCCCGCCGGCAGCTGCAGCGGGAGGAACGCCAGACGTCCGACGTTATCCGCCAGCAGCACCAGCAGCGCGCCCAGCACGGCGCTTCCCGTCAGGAGCGCGGTTTGCCCACCGCGCAGCAGCAGGCGCGCCATATGCGGAGCAATCAGCCCCACGAAACCAATACTGCCCACGCACGAGACGCAGGCCGCCGTCAGCACCACCGGGGCGAGAACCCGCAGCAGCGCCAGCCGGGTTATGCGCACGCCAAGGCCCGCTGCGGCCTGATTGCCGAGCAACGCCACGTCCGCAGCCCTTGCGGTAAACAGCAGCAGCGCAAACGCGGGGGCAGCCCAGAGCGCGGCTAACCCCACCAGCGTCCAGTTTGCCGCATGCAGGCTTCCCGCCAGCCACAGCATCGCCGTCTGCACGTCCCGCACGTCGGCGGTGGTGATAAAGACGCCCATTGCGGCGGCAAACGCCCACGACACGCCGATGCCGATCAGGATAAATCGCGGGCGCGAGATATCGCGCGCCAGGGCGATAACCAGCAACGCGGTAAGCAGCCCACCGGCCATGCCGACCAGCGGACGCCAGGCCAGGCCCAGCGCCGGGAACTGAAAAATCAGCAGCAGTACCGCCGCGCTACAGCCCTCCTTCACGCCGATAAGCCCGGGATCGGCCAGACCATTGCGGGTGATGGACTGCATTGCCGCCCCCGCCATACCGAGCATCGCGCCGCACAGCACCGCCATCAGCAGGCGCGGCAGGCGGATATCCATCACGATGTAGCGCGTCTCCGCCGTCAGGCTCTCAGGACAAAACAGCGCCCGCCCGATGGCGGAGGTGGGAACAGGCAGAGATCCGTGCGTCAGGCCAAAGCCCAGCAGGCTTAACGCCACCAGCGCTAAAAGCGTCAGGCACGCCAGCGCCCTCGGGCGAACCAGCGCCGATAAACGGCCAATACGGATCGCGCGGAATCCGGCCCGGTTCATTTGAACATCCTCGATGCCATAAAGATGAATACGGGTGCGCCGACCAGGGCCGTCATGATGCCGGTTGCCAGCTCCCAGGACGTAAACAGCGTGCGGGCGGCGATATCCGCCAGCAGCAGAACCAGCGCGCCACACAGGGCAGACAGCGGCACCATCACGCGTAAATCGACCGACACCAGACGACGAATGAGCTGCGGCACGACCAGGCCGATAAAGCCAATCGGCCCGGCAATTGAGACGGCCGCGCCGCAGAGCAGCGCGATGGCCAGCAGGGCGAGCAGGCGGGTTTTCAGCAGCGACACGCCAAGCCCCTGCGCCATCCGGTCTCCCAGCGCCAGCATGTTGAGCGAGGGCGACAGCCCGATGGCGAGAACAAAACCGGCTGTTGCGGCCCACAGGGCGCTCCGGAGCGTCTGCACGTTGAGCCCGGCCAGGTCCCCTGCCAGCCAGGTGCGCATGGCGAGCAGCGTCTGTTCATCGAGGATTAACACCGCGGCGGTAATCGACGAGGCAAACGCCGACATCGCCACGCCGCACAGCGTGACCTTCATCGGCGTAAGCCCGGTGCGACCGGACGAGGAGAACATCAGCACCAGCAAAAACAGCGCGGCGGCACCGGCGGCGGCAACGAGCGGGCGACCAAACGGCAGCGATAGCCCAAGCGCGCTGGTAATCACGACCGCCAGCGCGGCCCCGGCGTTGAGCCCCAGAATATGCGGCTCGCCGAGCGGGTTGCGGATCACGGATTGCAACAGCACGCCCGCCACGCCGAGCGCGGCGCCCGTCACCATCGCGGCGCAGAGGCGCAGCAGTCTTAATTTGATAATGACGTTATGGTCGAAATTGCGCGGATCGAAATGGAAAAATGCCTCCACCACCGTCTGCGGGGCGATGAAGCGTGCGCCAATGCCCAGGTGCAAAATCGCGCCCAGCGCCAGCAGCAGTGCGAAGATCGGGAAGGCCAGAGAGGAGCGCATCATGGCTGAACAGGGCCCTGGCGAAACGGCATAAAGAACGGCTTGCCGGTCAACGGGTTTATGGACATATGCACGTCCACATCAAACACCGCTTTGATCAGCTCCGGCGTGCAGGCATCGCCCTCATGCAATACGCCTTCAACTTTCCCCTGGCGTAAAAAGACCAGCGAGTCGCCGTAGTTTACGGCGAAGTTGAGATCGTGCAGCACCACCACGACGGTACGCCCGTGCTGTCGGGTCAGGGTGTGCAGCAGTTCCAGGATCTCCACCTGATAGCGGAGATCGAGAAACGTCGTGGGCTCGTCAAGCAGGATATACGGCGTTTGCTGCGCCAGCGCCATGGCGATCCAGCAGCGCTGACGCTGGCCGCCGGATAAGCTTTCCACCGGCATATGGGCAAACTCCGCCGTGCCGGTCAGGCGCAGGGCCTCTTCCACCGCCAGCTCGTCCTCGTCGCTCCACTGGCGCATAAAGTTCTGCCAGGGAAAACGCCCGCGCGAGACCAGTTCAAAGACAGTCAGCCTTTCCGGGAGCAGCGGAGACTGCGGCAGGATACCCAGCTGGCGGGCGACGGCTTTGGTCGGCAGCGCGTGGATCGCCTTGCCGTCGAGAACTGCCGCGCCGCCAAGCGGCTGAAGCAAACGCGCAATGGTGCTCAGCAGCGTGGATTTTCCGCAGCCGTTCGCCCCTACCAGCACGGTCATTTTCTGCTGTGGGATCGCAAGGGAGATATCATCAACGATGATTTTTTTCTGATAGCCCGCAGAGAGGTTCTCCAGAACCAGTCCCGGTTTTTTTGTGTTGTGAGCCACGTGAATGCCAACGTAATAAAAAAGCGCAACAAATATAAATAAAAATCATTCTCTTTTGAGAGTTTGACGCTGCGTCATGTAGTAGTCAAGAGAAGAAACACCCTGATAAAACCAGGGATAAGCCTGAGGGAAAATGAACAAGGAATGACTTTAAAAAGCATTTAATTCAATAAATTAATAATCATCCCGCTGCGCTTATACGCCCGGCTAAACGTTGTAGTCGATTTTTTCTTTTTTCCATTTACTACTACATTCGCGCATGATTGAATGATTCTCAATTACATGTCCGATGCCCACCGTGGCTAACGGACAGACCGTAAAGGGCAATGACTCACACATTTTTCCGCGAAACGTCATTCGCGGGATATTTCGGGATAACAGATGTAATGGCTACGTTCACACCTTCACTCTCTGGGGTAAAAGGGCGCGCGCTCTTTTCACTGCTGTTTATGGCGCCGCTGGTGCAGGCAGCAGATAACACCGCGACTAAAGACGGCGAAACGCTTACCGTCACCGCCGATCCAAATACGACGGCGGAGGCCACGAATGGCTATCAGCCGTTGAATACCTCCACCGCGACGTTAACCAACATGCCGATGCTGGACATCCCGCAGGTGGTCAATACCGTCAGCGACAAAGTGCTGGCGGATCAGCATGCCACCACGCTGGATGAAGCGCTCTATAACGTCAGCAACGTGGTGCAGACCAACACCCTGGGCGGTACGCAGGATGCCTTCGTGCGCCGCGGATTTGGCGCGAACCGCGACGGCTCGATCATGACCAACGGCCTGCGCACCGTGCTGCCGCGCAGCTTTAATGCCGCAACCGAGCGCGTGGAGGTGCTGAAAGGCCCGGCCTCGACGCTCTATGGCATTCTCGATCCGGGCGGACTGATTAACGTCGTCACCAAACGCCCGGAGAAGACCTTCGGCGGTTCAATTTCTGCCACCTCATCCAGCTTTGGCGGCGGCACCGGTCAGATCGATGTTACCGGCCCGATTGACGGCACGCGCCTGGCGTATCGCCTGACGGGCGAATATCAGGACGAGGATTACTGGCGTAATTTCGGCACCGAACGCAGCACCTTTATTGCCCCGTCGCTGACCTGGTTCGGCGACGACGCCACCGTGACCGTGCTCTATTCGCATCGCGACTATAAAACGCCGTTCGATCGCGGAACGATCTTCGATCTCAACACTAAAAAAGCCGTCAACGTCGATCGCAAAACCCGCTTCGACGAACCGTTTAACGTGACCGACGGACAGTCCGATCTCGCTCAGCTCAACGCGGAGTATCGCCTTAACAGCCAGTGGACCGCGAAGTTCGACTACAGCTACAGCCAGGATAAATACAGCGATAACCAGGCCCGCGTGATGGCCTACGATTCAAAAACCGGCAACCTGACCCGCCGCGTGGATGCGACCCAGGGCTCGACCCAGCGTATGCACACGACGCGCGCGGATCTGCAGGGGAACGTGGACATCGCGGGCTTTTACAATGAGATCCTGACCGGCGTGTCGTATGAGAATTACGATCTGCTGCGTACGGACATGATCCGCTGTAAGAACGTTAAGGACTTCAATATTTACAACCCGAGCTACGGCAGCCTCGGCAAGTGCACCACCGTCTCGGCATCCGACAGCGATCAAACCATTAAGCAGGAGAGTTACTCCGCCTACGCGCAGGACGCGCTGTACCTGACCGATAAGTGGATCGCCGTCGCCGGAATGCGCTATCAGTATTACACTCAGTACGCGGGGAAAGGCCGTCCGTTTAACGTGAACACCGACAGCCGCGACGACCAGTGGACGCCGAAGCTGGGTCTTGTTTATAAGCTCACCCCGGCGGTCTCGCTGTTTGCCAACTACTCTCAGACGTTTATGCCGCAGTCGTCCATTGCGAGCTACATCGGCGACCTGCCGCCGGAAACGTCAAACGCGTATGAAATAGGCGCTAAATTCGACCTGTTCGACGGCATTACCGCCAATATCGCGCTGTTTGATATCCACAAGCGCAACGTGCTGTACACCGAAAACATTGGTGATGAAACCTTCGCCAAAACCGCGGGCCGCGTGCGCTCGCAGGGCGTGGAGGTGGATCTTGCCGGGTCATTGACCGAGAACACCAACATTATCGCCAGCTACGGCTATACCGACGCGAAGGTGCTGGAAGATCCGGACTATGCGGGCAAACCGCTGCCGAACGTGCCGCGCCATACCGGCTCCCTGTTCCTGACCTACGATATTCACAATGCGTTTGCCGGGAATACCCTGACGCTGGGCGGCGGCGGGCACGGCGTAAGCCGTCGCTCAGCAACCAACGGTGCGGATTATTATCTGCCGGGCTATTTCGTGGCGGACGCGTTTGCGGCGTACAAGATGAAGCTACAGTATCCGGTGACGCTGCAGGTGAACGTGAAAAACCTGTTTGATAAGACCTACTACACGTCGTCCATTGCGACCAACAACCTGGGCAACCAGATTGGCGATCCGCGCGAAGTGCAGTTTACGGTGAAGATGGAGTTTTGATGTAAAAAAGCCCGGTGGCGCTAACGCTTACCGGGCCTAGGATCCATTCCCTCTCCCGGCGGGAGAGGGTTAGGGTGAGGGCATCAGGCCTCAATATCCGCCATATCGCCTTTCTCCTGCAGCCAGTTACGTCGGTCTTCCGAACGTTTCTTGGCAAGGAGCATATCCATCATGGCGTTGGTTTGCTGCTCGTCTTCATCGCTGATCGTCAGCTGCACCAGACGGCGCGTGTTCGGATCCAGCGTCGTTTCGCGCAGCTGCATCGGGTTCATCTCGCCCAGCCCTTTAAAGCGCTGCACGTTCGGTTTGCCCTTCTTGCGCTTCAGCTGTTCCAGCACGCCCGCTTTCTCTTCTTCCGTCAGCGCGTAGTAAACCTCTTTGCCGAGGTCGATACGGTAGAGCGGCGGCAGCGCCACGTGGACGTGACCATTTTTCACCAGCGTTTTGAAGTGCTTCACGAACAGCGCGCACAGCAGCGTGGCGATGTGCAGACCATCGGAGTCCGCATCCGCGAGGATACAGATCTTGCCGTAGCGCAGCTGGCTCAGATCGTCGCTGTCCGGATCGATGCCGATCGCCACCGAGATATCGTGCACTTCCTGCGAGGCCAGCACTTCATCAGAAGAGACCTCCCAGGTGTTCAGGATCTTACCCTTGAGCGGCATGATCGCCTGATATTCACGATCGCGCGCCTGCTTGGCCGATCCGCCCGCCGAGTCCCCTTCCACGAGGAACAGTTCGGTACGGTTGAGATCCTGCGCGGTACAGTCCGCCAGCTTGCCCGGCAGCGCAGGGCCGCTGGTCAGCTTTTTACGCACCACTTTCTTCGCGGCACGCAGACGACGCTGAGCGCTGGAAATCGCCATTTCGGCCAGCATCTCTGCCGCCTGAACGTTCTGGTTCAGCCACAGGGTAAACGCATCTTTCACCACGCCGGAGACGAACGCCGCGCACTGACGTGACGACAGGCGCTCTTTGGTCTGACCGGCAAACTGCGGATCCTGCATCTTCACGGAGAGCACGTAGGCGCAGCGATCCCAGATATCTTCCGCCGACAGCTTCACGCCGCGCGGCAGAATATTGCGGTATTCGCAGAACTCACGCATCGCGTCCAGCAGCCCCTGACGCAGGCCGTTGACGTGGGTACCGCCGAGCATGGTTGGGATCAGGTTGACGTAGCTTTCGGTCAGCAGCTCGCCGCCTTCCGGCAGCCACAGCAGCGCCCAGTCCACGGCTTCGGTATCGCCGCTAAAGTTACCGACAAACGGTTTTTCCGGCAGCGTCGGCAGGCCGTTTACCGCTTCGCACAGGTAATCGTTCAGACCGTCGGCGTAGCACCAGGTTTGTGCGGTATTGTTAACGTGATCGGTAAAGGTGATTTCCACGCCCGGACACAGCACCGCTTTGGCTTTCAGCAGGTGCGTCAGGCGAGAAACGGAAAAACGCGGGCTGTCGAAGAAGCTTTCGTCAGGCCAGAAGTGGACGCTGGTGCCGGTGTTGCGTTTGCCGCACGTGCCGACAACCTGCAGATCCTGCACCTTATCGCCGTTTTCAAACGCGATATTGTACACCTGACCGTCGCGACGGACGTTCACTTCCACGCGTTTGGACAGGGCGTTCACCACGGAAATGCCCACGCCGTGCAGACCACCGGAGAACTGGTAGTTCTTGTTGGAAAACTTACCGCCCGCGTGCAGACGACAGAGGATCAGCTCAACGGCAGGCACGCCCTCTTCCGGGTGGATATCCACCGGCATGCCGCGCCCGTCGTCGATGACTTCCAGCGACTGATCGGCGTGCAGAATGACGTCAACGCGTTTGGCATGGCCCGCCAGCGCTTCGTCCACACTGTTATCAATAACTTCCTGGCCCAGATGGTTTGGGCGCGTCGTATCGGTGTACATCCCCGGGCGGCGGCGAACCGGCTCAAGCCCGGTGAGGACCTCAATGGCATCAGCGTTATAGGTTTGCGTCATGATTTAAACTAGCAATTCGCATTGATTGTCAGTGGCTGTGCAGTCCAAGAAAATCGACAATCTGGGTGAAATGATTCTCAAAGCCCGTGAAAGCATGGTTTCCGCCCTCTTCTATAGTCTGGCGGCAGGAGGCGTAATACGCCACTGCCTGGCGGTAATCCAGCACTTCATCACCCGTCTGTTGCAGCAGCCAGATGAGATCCGGTGCCTCAAGCGGGTCGACCTGCATAACTTTGAGATCGTAAATATGGCGTGACTCTAGCACATATTGCTGCCCGGTGTAGGGGTTCTCGTTTTCGCCAAGAAAGTCCCTCAGCAGCTCAAATGGCCGTACCGCCGGATTAACCACAACGGCGGGCAGCATGAAGCATTGTGAGAGCCAGGTGGCGTAGTACCCGCCCAGGGATGAACCGACCACACCGAAGGTTTCGCCGCCGTGCGCAAGCACAATAGATTCCAGCATCTCCGCGGCCTCTGCCGGGTAAGGCGGCAGCTGCGGGATAATCATCTCAACGTCGGGGTGATGCTCGCTCAGCCACTGGCGAAACTGTGTCGCTTTTGCAGAGCGCGGCGAGCTGTTGAATCCGTGCAGATAAAGGAGCGTAGACATCAATAGCCTTCTGAAGCGGTATCCGGGCGGAATTTTGCACCGGTCAAACGGCAGACTTCCGTGGTCAGCGTGCCGTCGGCATGCAGTTCCAGCCAGCGCCAGCCTGGCGCGATGGTGTCAAGCGTAAAGTTGGCGCAGTGCGGCTTAAACTGAACGCAGGTCGACGGCGTCGCCAGCATGCGGCGCCCGTTCCAGTCGAGATCCTGTTCCTGATGAATATGTCCACACAGCAGATTTTTCACCCGCGGGAACTTCGCCAGCACGCGATCCAGCGCCGCGGAGTTGCGCAGGCTGTGCTGATCGAGCCAGCTGCAGCCCGCCGGCAGAGGATGATGATGAAGCAACAGCAGCGTGTGACGTTCAGGTTCAGCAGCCAGTTTGGTCTCAAGCCAGTCGAGCTGAAACTCGCTTAACTCACCGTGCGGGACGCCAAACACCTGGCTATCGAGCAGCAGGATCTGCCACTGTTCACCCGCAAAAACACATTTCGCCGGAGAAATTCCCGCATCCTGAAGAGAACTGTACATGGCGGGCTGGAAGTCATGGTTTCCCGGCAGCCAGACGCAAGGCACACTAAAGCTCGCGATGCCTTCAGCAAAATGCTGGTAGGCCGCGGAGGACTGATCCTGCGCCAGATCGCCCGTTGCGACAATCAGATCGCATGCACGGTTTTCAGCGTGAATGGCGCTAAGTACCGCCTGATAACTCTCCCAGGTGTTGACCCCCAGTAGCGTTTCATGCTTTTCGGCAAAAAGGTGGGTATCGGTGATTTGTAATATCCTGACTGGCGCCCCACCAGCAACAGTCAGGTTCAACAGGCTTTCCAAATGGTGTCCTTAGGTAGGTTTATGACGCTAACAAACCGGAATCGCCATTGCTCCATGTGCTAAACAATATCTTAGCCAGTCGGCTAAAAACTGGTTAATTTGATGCTTTTCGTCGCGTTGATGCAACTTTTTATTCGGGTAATCATACCGCGCCTTGAAGCGAAAGATCTGCTGGCTTGAACACACTTCAGCGACCATCGCGTCGTGATAGAGGCGCACCGTCATCGACGGCAGGCTCCAGTAGCTAATGCTGGGTGCCGTTTGCTCAATCTCCACCAGCGTAGTGTAGCGCGTTGATTCTGTTATCGTTAACCGATACTGCGCGTTGCTCACCTGATAGCTTACCGTTTCGCCGGGTGCGTCGTTTCGCGGCAGCAGGCGGCGCAGCTGTGCGAAATTGGTTTCGCACAGGCGCATCATTTCTGGGAAGTCAGGCGTATAGCGCTTCATTTTTTCCACTCGTTTCGTAATGTCTGATAATGCAGCTGCAGCCATTGCAGGGCGATGACAGACGCTGCGTTGTCGATTTTCCCCTCTTCTACCCACTGATAAGCCTGTTCCCGGCTCACCACATGAACCCGAATATCTTCGTTTTCATCTGCCAGACCGTGGATCCCTTCCGCCGTCGTGGCGTCCACTTCGCCCACCATTATGGACAGGCGCTCGCTGGTACCGCCCGGGCTTGCCAGATAGCTCAGCACCGGTTTTGTACGGCCCACCACCAGTCCGGCCTCTTCCAGCGCCTCGCGACGGGCGACGTCTTCAACAGACTCACCTTCTTCGATCATCCCGGCCACCATCTCCAGCAGCCACGGGCTCTCACTGACGTCATAAGCGGCGATGCGGATCTGCTCCACCAGCACAACTTCGTCACGCACTGGGTCAAAGGGTAGCAAGACTGCCGCATGCCCGCGCTCAAAAATTTCGCGTCTGATTTCGCCGCTCATTTCCCCGTTAAACAGGCGATGCCTGAAACGGTAAAGATCCATTGAAAAAAAACCGCTATAAAGCGTTTCTCGTGCAATAATTTCTACATCGTTTTTGGCGAATGTCACGGGCAACTTTTCTGTTTTTTGCATGAGTCGAGTCCTGGTAGCAATGGTGATGAAATTGTGAATTTCAAGGCTGTTTGGCTGCCGTTTGTAAGGGTATATGGTAGATTGGTGCAAATTACCGCCAGATGGCACGTTACGCCAACCTTTTGGTATGGAAGATTCTGTTAGAATCGGCAATTATTTTTTAATTAGATCAGCGCTAATACTGCTTCACAACAAGGAATGCAAATGAAGAAATTGCTCCCCATCCTTATCGGCCTGAGCCTGACGGGCTTCAGTGCAATGAGCCAGGCGGAAAACCTGTTACAGGTCTACCAGCAGGCACGTCTGGGCAACCCTGATTTACGTAAATCAGCGGCCGATCGTGATGCTGCGTTTGAAAAGATTAACGAAGCGCGTAGCCCCTTGCTGCCACAGTTAGGTTTAGGTGCAGATTATACCTACAGCAACGGTTTCCGCGACGCTAACGGCGTAAACTCCAATGCTACCAGCGCCTCACTGCAATTGACACAGACGCTGTTTGATATGTCCAAATGGCGCGCCCTGACCCTGCAGGAAAAGAGCGCGGGTATCCAGGATGTGACCTATCAGACCGACCAGCAGACGCTGATCCTGAACACCGCCACGGCGTACTTCAACGTGCTGAGCGCGATTGATGCACTCTCCTACACCGAAGCGCAGAAACAGGCGATTTACCGCCAGTTAGATCAAACCACCCAGCGTTTCAACGTGGGCCTGGTCGCGATCACCGACGTGCAGAACGCCCGTTCACAGTACGACACCGTGCTGGCTAACGAAGTGACCGCGCGTAACAACCTCGACAACGCGCTGGAATCCCTGCGTCAGGTCACCGGGAATTACTATCCTGAGCTGGCGTCGCTGAACGTGGACAGCTTTAAAACGGATAAACCGCAGGCCGTTAACGCCCTGCTGAAAGAGGCGGAAAACCGCAACCTGAGTTTGCTGCAGGCGCGTCTGAGCCAGGACCTGGCCCGCGAGCAAATTCGTCAGGCGCAGGACGGCCATCTGCCAACCCTGAGCCTGAGCGCGTCTACCGGTGTCTCTGATACGTCCTACAGCGGCTCTAAAACCAATACGTCCCAGTATGACGACAGCAATATGGGTCAGAATAAAGTGGGTCTGAGCTTCTCCCTGCCACTGTATCAGGGCGGTCAGGTCAACTCTCAGGTGAAACAGGCGCAGTACAACTTTGTTGGCGCGAGCGAGCAGCTGGAAAGCGCCCACCGCAACGTGGTGCAGACCGTACGTTCCTCCTTCAACAACGTGAACGCCTCGATCAGCAGCATCAACGCCTATAAACAGGCCGTTGTGTCTGCACAGAGCTCTCTGGATGCGATGGAAGCGGGCTACTCGGTCGGTACACGTACTATCGTTGACGTGCTCGACGCGACCACCACGCTGTACAACGCGAAACAGCAGCTCTCCAGCGCGCGCTACCAGTACCTGATTAACCAGCTGAACATCAAACAGGCTCTGGGTACGCTGAACGAGCAAGATCTGCAGATGCTGAACAGCGCGCTGGGCAAACCGGTCTCCACCTCTCCGGACAGCGTTGCGCCGGAGAACCCGGAGCAGGTTGCCGCGGTTGATAACTTCAACGCTAACAGCAACACCCCTGCGGCACAGCCGGCCGCTGCGCGTACCGCTACATCCGCCAGCAAAGGCAATAATCCGTTCCGTAACTAAGAGTGTCATCAGGCCCACTGCGGCCTGATGCCCTCCACCCCGCCCCTCTCCCACAGGGAAAGGGGCGCATCTGAATCACATCCGAACGTAAGCCAACGTAAAGATCCCCCTGATTCCGCCCCTCTTCGCTTCATTTTCAACCACTCATCCTCTATCCTGAGCGTTATTACCACTGGGTCCTGGAAGACAAACATGAAACGGACAAAATCCATAAATCACGCTTCGTTCCGCAAGAGCTGGAACGCGCGTCACCTCACCCCTGTTGCGCTGGCGGTCACGGCTGTCTTTATGCTGGCAGGCTGTGAGAAAAATGACGAAACGGTTTCGCTGTATCAAAACGCAGACGACTGCTCCGCCGCAACCGGCAAAGCCGCCGAATGTAAAACGGCTTACACCAGCGCGCTGAAAGAAGCGGAACGTACTGCGCCGAAATATGCCTCACGCGAAGACTGCGTGGCGGAGTTTGGTGAAGGTCAGTGCCAGCAGGCACCGGCTCAGGCAGGCACCGCACCTGAAAATCAGGCGCAGGCTCAGTCCAGCGGCAGCTTCTGGATGCCGCTGATGGCAGGCTACATGATGGGTCGTCTGATGGGCGGCGGTGCGGGCTACCAGCAGCAGCCGCTGTTTAGCTCGAAAAACCCGGCCAGCCCGGCTTACGGTCAATATACCGATGCCAGCGGCAAAGGCTACGGCGCAGCGACCCCTGGCCGCACCGTGAACGTTCCGAAAACGGCGATGGCGCCGAAGCCTGCGACGACCAGCACAATCACCCGCGGCGGGTTTGGTGAATCTGTGGCGAAGCAGACCAGCATGCAGCGTAGTGCGACAGGCACCTCCTCTACTCGCTCAATGGGCGGCTGATCATGGAACGAGTCAGTATCACCGAGCGCCCGGACTGGCGCGAAAAAGCCACCGAGTACGGTTTTAACTTCCACACCATGTACGGCGAGCCGTACTGGTGTGAAGACGCCTATTACAAGCTCACGCTGGCTCAGGTGGAAAAACTGGAAGAGGTGACGGCCGAGCTGCACCAGATGTGCCTGAAGGTCGTGGAAAAGGTCATCGACAGCGACGAGCTGATGGCAAAGTTCCGCATTCCGAAGCACACATGGGGCTTTGTGCGCCAGTCGTGGAAAACGAATCAGCCTTCGCTTTACTCTCGCCTGGATCTGGCGTGGGACGGCAAAGGTGAACCGAAGCTTCTGGAAAACAACGCCGATACGCCAACCTCTCTGTATGAAGCGGCGTTCTTCCAGTGGATCTGGCTGGAAGACCAGGCCAATGCCGGAAACCTGCCGGAAGGCAGCGACCAGTTTAACAGCCTGCAGGAAAAGCTGATTGAGCGTTTTGCCGAGCTGCGTGAACAGCATGGCTTTAACCTGCTCCATCTCGCCTGCTGCCGCGACACGGAAGAAGACCGTGGCACGGTTCAGTATCTGCAGGACTGCGCCGCCGAAGCGGAAGTGGCGACCGAGTTCCTCTATATCGAGGATATCGGCCTGGGTGAAAAAGGTCAGTTTACGGATATGCAGGACCAGGTGATAAGCAACCTGTTCAAGCTCTACCCGTGGGAATACATGCTGCGCGAGATGTTTTCCACCAAGCTGGAAGATGCTGGCGTGCGCTGGCTGGAGCCGGCCTGGAAGAGCATTATCTCTAACAAAGCCCTGCTGCCGATGCTCTGGGAGATGTTCCCGAACCACCCGAACCTGCTGCCAGCGTATTTTGCGGAAGATGATTACCCGCAAATGGAGAAATACGTCGTTAAGCCGATCTTCTCCCGCGAAGGCGCAAACGTCTCGATTATCGAAAACGGCAAGACGCTGGAAGCGGTTGAAGGGCCGTACGGTGAAGAAGGGATGATCGTCCAGGAGTTCTATCAGCTGCCGAAATTTGGCGACAGCTATACCCTGATTGGCAGTTGGCTCATTAACGATCTGCCGGCCGGGATTGGCATTCGCGAAGATCGCGCGCTGATCACGCAGGATCTGTCACGCTTTTATCCGCACATTTTTGTCGAATAGGCCGCGGCCTGATGCCCTCACCCCGCCCCTCTCCCACAGGGAGAGGGTGCAAACACTAAAAACGGCAACCTGAGGTTGCCGTTTTGCTTTTATTATCCCACCTGCACCGACAGCATACTCAGACTCCCCATCTCAATACCGTCGACCGGGATCGTAACCGGCTCCTGACCATCCCACGCGCCAAGAATGTACAGCAGCGGCAGGAAGTGTTCCGGCGTCGGGTTAGAGAGCGAACCGCCTTCGTGATCCAGATAGTTCACCAGGGGATGCTCCTCAGCCGGGCCTTGCCAGGTCAGGTTCGCTTTGACGTAGTCGTTAAAAGAGGTTGCCCACGGGTACGGCGTGTTCTCACCGTGCCAGCGTGCGGTACGCAGGTTATGCACCACGTTGCCGCTCGCCACCAGCATGATGCCTTCATCACGCAGGGTTGCCAGCTTACGCCCCATCTCCAGATGCCAGGCCGCCGGTTTAGTGCTGTCGATACTCAACTGCACCATCGGGATATCAGCGTCAGGATACATTTTAATCAGCACGCCCCAGGAGCCATGGTCAAAGCCCCAGGCCTCTTTATCCAGCGTCACAGGGACAGGCGCCAGCAACTCTACCAGCTTTTGCGCCAGCTCAGGCGAGCCGGGGGCCGGATAATGCGTGTCGTACAGCGCCTGCGGGAAGCCGCCAAAATCATGAATGGTTTTTGGCGCTTCCATGGCGGTCACGCCCGTCCCGCGGGTAAACCAGTGCGCAGACACCACCACGATCGCTTTCGGACGCGGCAACGTCTCGCCCAGATGACGCCAGGCGCGGGTATAGACGTTGTCTTCCAGAACATTCATAGGGCTACCGTGGCCTAAAAACAGGGCTGGCATACGGGAAGAAGTCATGGTGATATCCTTACAGAAGGTGTCAATTTAATGGTGCTACATTACGCGCAATCCGGCAAAGATGAACGCAGATAAGCGTGAAGATCATCATCAGGAAATTTGAATGTAAGGAATGTGTAAAGCCGGGTTTTCACCCTCGCTTTGCCAGAAATGAATCATTTATATTAATGAGAATGATTATCATAAGGAGCAATGCATGTCAGTCCCCCTGATCCTGACCATACTGGCGGGCGCCGCGACCTTTATCGGTGCGCTCCTCGGCGTGCTCGGCCAAAAGCCCTCTAACCGCGTACTGGCCTTCTCACTGGGCTTTGCTGCCGGGATCATGCTGCTCATCTCCCTGATGGAGATGCTGCCTGCCGCATTGGGCACAGAAGGCATGTCTCCGCTGCTGGGCTACGGCATGTTTGTCTTTGGCCTGCTGGGATACTTTGCCCTCGATCGGATGCTACCGCACGCGCATCCGCAGGATTTAATGCAGAAAAACGTGACGCCCATGCCGCGCAATATCAAGCGTACCGCCGTGCTGTTAACGCTTGGCATCAGCCTGCACAACTTCCCGGAAGGGGTCGCTACC
Organism: Enterobacter cloacae complex sp. ESBL7; assembly: GCF_041679625.1. Classification (NCBI taxonomy): domain Bacteria; kingdom Pseudomonadati; phylum Pseudomonadota; class Gammaproteobacteria; order Enterobacterales; family Enterobacteriaceae; genus Enterobacter; species Enterobacter cloacae complex sp. ESBL7. The sequence continues at coordinate 107,255 of NZ_JBGORN010000004.1, read as the reverse complement.
TACGTGACGGCCAGCAGCAATCTTGAGATGGGCTTTGGCATCGCGCTGGCGGTCGCCTTACACAATATTCCTGAAGGACTGGCCGTCGCCGGACCCGTGTATGCCGCAACGGGATCGAAACGCACCGCGGTGTTCTGGGCGGGCATTTCCGGGATGGCCGAAATCCTTGGCGGCGTACTGGCCTGGCTGATCCTTGGTAGCCTGGTCTCTCCGGTGGTGATGGCGGCGATTATGGCCGCGGTAGCCGGGATCATGGTTGCGCTTTCGGTGGATGAACTGATGCCGCTGGCGAAGGAGATCGATCCTAACAACAACCCCAGCTATGGCGTGCTGTGCGGAATGTCGGTGATGGGATTAAGTCTGGTTCTGCTGCAGACCGCAGGAATCGGGTAAAAAAACGCCGGGATATCCCGGCGTTTTTATTTTCAGCTGGCTTTGCGCTCGTGCGCCTGGCGATACTCAACCAGATCTTCAATCGTGACCACCGGCATGTTGTGCAGGCGGGCAAAGGTAATGCATTCCGGCGCGCGCGCCATGGTGCCGTCATCGTTGGTCAGTTCGCACAGCACGCCAGCAGGTTTGAAGCCAGCCAGCGTCACCAGGTCGATCGTCGCTTCGGTGTGACCACCGCGGGTCAACACGCCGCCCGCCTGCGCACGCAGTGGGAAGACGTGGCCTGGACGGTGCAGATCGGATGGCTTCGCACCATCAGCAATCGCTGCACGTACGGTGGTCAGACGGTCAGCCGCAGACACACCGGTGGTCACGCCATGCGCAGCTTCAATGGTCACGGTAAAACCGGTACCAAAGGCGCTGGTGTTGTTTTCGACCATCATCGGCAGCTCGAGCTGCTTACGACGATCTTCGGTAATACACAGGCATACGATGCCGCTGCCGTGACGGATGGTCAGCGCCATCTGTTCAACGGTCATATTTTCGGCGGCGAAAATCATGTCGCCTTCGTTTTCACGGTTTTCATCGTCAAGCACCATCACACCGCGGCCTTCGCGCAGTGCATCCAGTGCATGTTCAACACGTTGAGTTGAAGTGCCAAAAGAGGAAAGTAGCGTCTGATTCATGGTAAAAAAACCTCATTAACATTATGGTTACCAGAATCAGGGCAGTCTTAGGAGCGCCGTATAAGCGGCAAAAAGATAACGTGAGCGGGCCCATGCCCGACTTGATCGTTACTCTCTCCCATCCGGACTCTAACCGTCGGCCCCGGAATTACACCGGATCTGCTGACCTTTGAGTTTTCACCCAAAGCGCTCGCGGGCTTTCAGCGTCACGCTGATTTACCGCCGGTGGGGAATTTCGCCCCGCCCTGAGAATAAGCGAGATAACTATAACGCTATTGATTATCCTGGGCAATGCATAAGCATCAAACAATTTTGTTTACCCCGGGCATGACGCGCTACAATGGACACTAACACTTTTCCATCAAGGGAAACGCCAATGATTGACCCGAAAAAAATTGAGCAGATCGCGCGTCAGGTTCATGAATCTATGCCAAAAGGCATTCGTGAATTTGGTGATGACGTAGAAAAGAAAATCCGCCAGACGCTCCAGGCGCAGTTGGTTCGCCTTGATTTAGTCAGCCGCGAAGAGTTTGACGTGCAGACCCAGATTCTGCTGCGCACCCGCGAGAAGCTGGCGCTGCTGGAACAGCGTCTGAGCGAGCTGGAAAACCGCAATGCGCCGGAAGAAGTGAAGCCGGCACCGGCCATTCCACCGGTGGACGACCAGGAGTAAGTGCGGCCTGTTGTGCCCGGTGGCGGCTACGCCTTACCGGGCCTACATGAACGCGTAGGTCGGGTAAGGCGCAGCCGCCACCCGACATAAAAAAACGGGCCAGCTGGCCCGTTTTTTTTTACTGACTGTCTTTCTGGATTTTCTTGATGATGTTGGTGGTTGAGCACCCGTCCTCAAAGTTGAGCACCATCACCTCGCCGCCGTTCGCCCAGACCTCTTCGCTACCTGCGATTTGCTCCGGCTTGTAATCCCCACCTTTTACCAGCAGGTCCGGCAGAATTCCGGCAATCAGGCGCTGCGGGGTATCTTCTTCAAACGACACCACCCAGTCCACCGCTTCCAGCGCGCCGAGCACAATCATGCGCTGCTCGAGCGGGTTCACCGGACGCGTTTCGCCCTTCAGGCGTTTCGTCGATGCATCGCTGTTAACCGCCACAATCAGGCGATCGCCCAGCTTGCGCGCGTTCGCCAGATACGAAACGTGGCCCGCGTGCAGAATGTCGAACACGCCGTTGGTCATCACCACTTTTTCACCACGCTTGCGCGCGGCGGCGACGGCCACCTTCAGCTCGTCTTCGGTCATGACGCCAAAACCGGTATCCGCACGACCGCGCACCGCGTTTTCCAGCTCGATTGGCGAAACGGTTGAGGTCCCAAGTTTACCGACGACCACGCCCGCCGCGGCGTTAGCGAAGTAGCACGCCTCTTCCAGCGAGTTTCCTGCTGCCAGCGTCGCCGCCAGCACGCCGATCACCGTATCACCGGCACCGGTCACGTCGTACACTTCCTGCGCCTGGGTTGGCATATGCAGCGGCGCTTTGCCCGGCTGCAGCAGCGTCATCCCCTGCTCGGAGCGGGTCACCAGCAGCGCGGACAGCTCGAAGTCAGCAATGATCTTCATGCCGCGCTCAACCAGTTCGTCCTCGGTTTTGCACTTACCCGCCACCGCTTCAAACTCGGAGAGGTTTGGCGTCAGCAGCGTCGCGCCGCGATAGCGCTCAAAATCGGTCCCTTTCGGGTCGATCAGCACCGGCACGTTGGCTTTACGCGCTAGCTGAATCATCGTTTGCACGCTCGCCAGCGCGCCTTTGGCGTAGTCGGACAGCACCAGCGCGCCAATATTGCCCAGCGCCTGGTTGATACGCTCGTGCAGCGGCTCAGGATCAACGCCTTCGAACCCTTCTTCAAAGTCGAGGCGGATCAGCTGCTGGTTGCGCGACAGCACGCGCAGTTTCGTAATCGTTGGGTGGGTCGGAACAGAAACGAAGTCGCACTTCACGTTCACGTCCGCCAGCGACTTGCTCAGCGCGCGCGCCGCATCGTCGATGCCGGTCAGGCCCACCAGACGCGACTGCGCGCCCAGAGAGGCAATGTTCATCGCCACGTTTGCCGCGCCGCCGGGACGCTCTTCAATGGTGTCGACCTTAACCACCGGTACCGGTGCTTCCGGAGAGATGCGGCTTGTAGGCCCATACCAGTAGCGATCCAGCATCACATCCCCAACAACCATTACCCCAGCACGTTCAAACTCTGGCAGTGTTACTTTCATTCCTGACTCCAGAAAGATTCACAATTTGCGCGCGATAATATCACACTTGATTTGTTACGCACGGTTCCACCAGCCACTTCTGCCAGCTGGCCGTTACCTGAGCACGTTCATGAGCAAAACAGTCCAGCGCCACGTGCCCCGGCTGCTCCTGCAGCGCCAGGTGATGAAGCTCATCGCGAAGCGTCGTGTAGGCGCGGGTTAAAGCCTGCGCCTCCTGCTCGTCCATGATGTCATTTTGCGCCAGCAGCTCCAGAATGCGCACGTTATCGGACCAGCGCGTCAGCTTCGGCTTGTCGTGGGCGTGCAGCAGCACCAGATACTGGGTAATGAACTCAATATCGGTAATCCCGCCCTCGTCGGCTTTAATATCAAAGCGATCGCGGTGTTTATTGCCGAGATGCGCGCGCATTTTCTCGCGCATTTCGCGCACTTCCGTTTGCAGCGTGCTGCCATCACGCACGGTGGTCATAACCTCCCTGCGGATGACGTCAAATTGCGTTTTGAGCTGCGGATCGCCATACACCACGCGAGCGCGCACCAGCGCCTGATGCTCCCACGTCCAGGCTTCATTCTTCTGGTAATCGGCGAAGGATTCCGTTGAGGTCACCAGCATGCCCGCCGCGCCGGACGGACGCAGACGGGCATCCACTTCATACAGAATGCCCGACGAGGTGCGGGTGCTGAACAGGTGCATGATGCGCTGCGCCAGGCGCAGGTAGAACTGACGCCCGTCAATCTCACGCTCGCCGTCGGTCATTACGTCAACCGGGCAGTCGTGCAGGAAGATTAAATCCAGATCGGAGCTGTATCCCAGCTCCCAGCCGCCAAGCTTGCCGTACCCCACGACCGCAAAGCCGCGTCCTTCACGTTCGGCCAGGTGTTTCGGCTGGCCGTAGCGCGCCACCATCTGCACCCACGCCTGATGGACCACGGCGTCGATGATCGCCTCTGCAAGCCAGGTTAAGTGATCGCTCACTTTCATCACCGGCAGCGTTCCGGCGATGTCAGCCGCCGCCACGCGCAGCATCTGCGCCTGCTTAAACTGGCGCAGCGCCTCCAGCTGTTGCTCTTCGTCCTCTTCCGGCACGCGCAGCAGATACTGACGCAGCTCGTCCCGGTAGGCATCCGTCGCCGTGGGCTGATACAGCGTGTTCGGATCGAGCAGCTCATCCAGCAGCAGCGGGTAACGCGCCAGCTTGTTGGCCACCATCGGCGACGCGGCGCAGAGCGTAATCAGGTGCTTCAGTGCCCCCGGAAACTCGCTCAGGAGTTCCAGATACGTGGTACGCGTGATGATCCCGCTCAGCAGCGGCATCATGCGCGACAGCGGCACCGGCGCGTCCGCCCGCGAGCAGACCTCGCTCAGCAGGTGCGGCATCAGGTGATCCAGCACCTGACGGCCGCGCGGGCCGATGGCGCGTTTGTTCAGCTCAAGACGGAAATCAGCGATCAGCGCCACCACGCGATGGCGCGCGTCGTCGGTTAAGTGCGTCAGCACCGGCGTGGTGTCATCTTCCTGGAGCGCGTCCTGCCACAGCTCGCGCCAGTGCTCGGAAAGGGCATCTTCCTGCGATTCACTTTCGTCATCACCGATCAGCTCGTTAAAGATGCGGCGCACGCCCGCCATGTGGGCGTCCAGCCGTTCGGTTAACGCCGCCCAGTCGTCCACGCGCATGCCCCAGGCCAGGCGCGCCCGGTTAAGGTCATCGCCCGGCAGGGTCTGGGTCTGTTCGTCGTTGATACTTTGCAGCAGGTTTTCCAGACGACGCAGGAAAAGATAGGCCTCGCGCAGGGTTTGCGCGTCGCCGTCCGGCAGCAGGTGCAGCTGCTCGATGGCGCTCAGCGTCGGTAACAGCGAGCGGGACTGCAGGGACGGCTCACGGCCACCGCGAATAAGCTGGAAGACCTGAACGATAAATTCGATTTCGCGGATGCCGCCCGCGCCGAGCTTGATGTTGTCCTTCAGACCACGACGGCGCACCTCACGGGCGATCATCCCTTTCATATTACGCAGGGACTGGATCACGCTGAAGTCGATATAGCGACGGAATACGAACGGGCGCAGCATGGCGCGCAGCTCGTTGGCGTAAGCGTCGTCGCTGTCGCCCATGATCCGCGCTTTAACCATCGCATAGCGCTCCCAGTCGCGCCCCTGCTCCTGGTAGTAATCCTCCAGCGCGGCAAAGCTCAGCACCAGCGGTCCGCTGTCGCCAAACGGGCGCAGGCGCATGTCCACGCGGTAAACAAAACCGTCCTGCGTCGGCTGATCCAGCGCCTTAATCAGACGCTGGCCGAGGCGGGTAAAGAACTGGGCGTTGTCGAGCTCGCGACGGCCGCCGCGCGTGGAGCCGTTCTCGGGCCAGGCAAAAATCAGGTCGATGTCGGAGGAGAAGTTCAGCTCGCAGCCGCCCAGCTTGCCCATCCCCAGAATCAGCAGCGGCTGAGGAACCCCTTCCTCGCTGCACGGCGTGCCCCACTCTTTACAGCAGGCGGCGTAGAGCCAGTCGCGCGCGGCGACAATCAGCGTTTGCGCCAGCTCGCTTAACTGCTGCAGCGTGCTCTCTTCGCTCACCAGTTCCAGCGCCTGAGCCCAGGCAATGCGCACCATCACCCGACGGCGGAACTGGCGCAGGACGCGCATCAGCGTGGCTTCATCCGCAACGTCTTCGAGTGCGGTTTGCAGCCAGCCGGCGTAATGCCGCCACTCGTCCGCCTGCGGCGGCGCGTTCTCAAGCTCTGCCAGCCAGTCCGGGTTGGCGGTGATGCTTTCCTGCACAAAATCACTGAAGGCGAGCACGCTCTTCGCCTGCTCGCTTAACGATGACGCCGGTAATGACTCAGGCAGACGTTCGCAAACGGTCTGCCACTGCTGCTGTAACGGTGAAGAAAGCGGCATTATAGGGGTTCCTTGCCAGAGTTAACGTTTTCCGCTGTGCAGCCAGAACGGCTCCTGCGAAATGGCCTCGTTACGGAAATGCTCAATCTCAATATGCTGGCGGGTTTCAATGGCATGCTTCAGCCCCTGCCAGTTTTCCAGCCAGGCCTGGGTTTTAACGCCGTCATAAGCGCCGGAAAGCAGCAGCATGCTGTCGATGTTGCGCGACAGACGGGGAAGCTGATCGCCATACTGGTCCCCGAGCGGATACGCAAAGGTACTCTTCAGCTCGGCGGCATGACGGGAAAGATGAATATCCGCGAAACGCTTAAAGTTTTCCGCGATTTTGGCCTCCGCTTTCGCATCCAGGAAGGCGCGCCAGCCGCGCGTCACCAGAAACTCGGTCAGCGCCAGTTTTGCCGAAGCGGCTTGCGGGCTGTAGATCGCCGTTTGCGCCGATACGTCGGAGAGCATCAGCGTTTCGGTTTGCGTCAGCAGATCACGTAAGTGAGCGCTCGCTTTGCGAGGAACAATACCGCCGAACAGCGTCAGGGTATGGCGCACCAGGGCAATCGCCGCCAGCACGTGGGATTTCGCGTTTTTCACATTTCGCACCCACAGCTCTTCATGGTACTGCCACTGAGAAAGCGCCAGCTCCAGCGCGGCTTCCAGACCCTGTTCAACGCTGGCTTTCGGCGCAACGTGCAGGATGGTCGTCTCTTTCAGCACGCGCGGCGCATTTCCGGCGGCCAGATGGTAACCCCGAGCGGCTTTACTCAGGCTTCCCTGACGCAGTCCGGACTGGTTCACCAGCCTGCGCGCCAGCTTCAGCACGTCATTCGCGTCCCCTTCCAGCAGCTCAAGCTCGAGTTCGCAAATCGGCTCCTGGCACTCACCCGCCTTCACGTCGCCCAGATCGAGGGCGATTTCGATGCGGCTTTTGCCTTCCGTCACCAGCCATTTTTCGCGCCAGAAATCGGTGCTGAACAGCGGCTGTACCTGTTCCGCCAGCGTGGAAGGCAGCTCGCCATCCGGCCAGACTTCCGTCGGGAAACGTTCCAGCTCAAGTTCTGGCTTGCTGATGTCGATATTGTATTCCGGGCGCTGATGTAAACCGCCGACCACGCGGCCGGCAATTTTCATCGTCATCTCGTAGCGCCCGTTCGCGCCGCGGATGCGCAGCCCCATATCGTGGCGGCGCAGCCAGTTGTCTGGCGTTTCGTAATAGATATTAAGCAGTTGTACCGGTTCATGGTGTTCGCCGGAAAGCGTATGCAGATGCTGGCGGAGTGCGTCAACGCTGTCTTTTTCGACGATAAACTTTAATTCGATTTCTTGTGCCATAGCCTTGTACTTTTGCGGGCGTCACAGACGCGTCAATGAGGGCGAACTTCCTCGCCATTTGTTTGTCAGTACATAGTATTTTGCGCCAAATTGCCATGCAATGAGCAATTTGTCGGGCGTAAATGTATAGAGTCGTGACACAGATGATTCTGATTGCTGACGAATGCTTTGCGTAGAGACACTGTTGCCACTACTATCGTTCCACTATTTATGAAAATAACGACTAATGATGCTTAAATTACGCCTGATTGGACTTACTTTACTCGCTTTTAGCGCCGCAACCGCAGTGCACGCTGAAGAGAAGCGTTACGTTTCTGACGAACTGAACACCTGGGTACGCAGTGGCCCTGGAGATAATTATCGCCTCGTGGGCACGGTGAATGCCGGCGAGGAAGTCACCCTGTTACAGACCAACGCGGACACCAATTACGGTCAGGTTCGCGACAGTACCGGCCGTACGTCCTGGATCCCGCTGAAAGAGCTGAGCACCGTGCCAAGCCTGCGCACGCGCGTTCCCGATCTGGAAAACCAGGTGAAGACCCTGACCGATAAGCTGAACAACATCGACGGCACCTGGAACCAGCGCACCGCTGAAATGCAGCAGAAAGTGGCGCAAAGCGACGGTGTGATTAACGGCCTGAAAGAAGAGAACCAGAAACTGAAAAACGAGCTGATTGTCGCGCAGAAGAAAGTGAATGCCGCTAATCTGCAGCTCGACGACAAACAGCGCACCATCATCATGCAGTGGTTTATGTATGGCGGCGGCGTGCTGGGCGTGGGTCTGGTGCTGGGTCTGGTCCTGCCGCATCTGATCCCAAGCCGCAAGCGTAAAGACCGCTGGATGAACTAATTCGTCTTCTCTGCCAGACTTACGTATCATTCTGGAAAAGAGAAAACGGGAGAGTTGGGCGTGAAGAGTTATCTGGTCGGTGGTGCGGTACGTGATGCGTTGTTAGGTCTGCCGGTCAAAGATAAAGACTGGGTGGTGGTTGGCGCTACCCCTGAAGAGATGCTCGACGCGGGCTACCAGCAGGTAGGCCGCGATTTTCCCGTGTTCCTGCACCCGAAAAGCCGTGAAGAGTATGCCCTGGCGCGTACCGAGCGGAAATCGGGCTCGGGCTATACGGGCTTTACCTGCTATGCCGCGCCGGACGTGACGCTGGAGCAAGATCTTCTGCGCCGCGATCTCACCATCAACGCGCTGGCGCAGGACGAGGACGGGCAGATCGTTGACGCCTATGGCGGTCAGGACGATCTGCGCAACCGTCTTTTACGTCACGTCTCCCCGGCGTTTTCTGAAGATCCGCTCCGCGTGCTGCGCGTGGCGCGCTTTGCCGCGCGTTACGCCCATCTCAGTTTCCGTATTGCCGATGAGACAATGGCGCTGATGACCGCCATGACCGAGGCGGGCGAGCTTGAACACCTGACGCCAGAGCGCGTCTGGAAAGAGACGGAAAATGCCCTCACCACGCGCAACCCGCAGGTCTTTTTCCAGGTCCTGCGCGACTGCGGCGCGCTGAAGGTGCTGTTCCCGGAAATAGACGCGCTGTTTGGCGTACCTGCCCCGGCAAAATGGCACCCGGAAATTGATACCGGCGTACACACGCTGATGACACTGAGCATGGCGGCCATGCTCAGCCCTGACGTGGACGTGCGCTTTTCCACCCTGTGCCACGATCTCGGCAAAGGCCTAACGCCAAAAGAATTCTGGCCTCGCCACCACGGGCACGGCCCAGCGGGGGTGAAGCTGGTCGAGGGGCTGTGCCAGCGTCTGCGCGTGCCGAACGAGATCCGCGATCTGGCGAAACTGGTGGCCGAGTTCCACGATCTGATCCACACCTTCCCTATTCTGAAACCGGCCACCATCGTTAAGCTTTTCGATAACATCGACGCCTGGCGCAAACCCCATCGCGTCGAGCAAATCGCGCTCACCAGCGAAGCTGACGTGCGCGGTCGTACCGGGTTTGAAGCGTGCGATTACCCGCAGGGACGTTTACTGCGTAAAGCCTGGGACGTAGCAAAAGCGGTGCCCACGAAGGACGTTGTCGAAGCGGGATTCAAAGGGCCGGAAATTCGCGAAGAGCTCACGAAACGGCGAATTCAGGCGGTGTCGGACTGGAAGGAAAAGCATTGCCCTCAGCCGAAAGACTGAGGGCCATCGGTCAGAAGAAGACCACGTACACCGCAGCCGCCACGATAAAGCGATAGATCGCGAACGGAATAAACGAGATACGCTTAATCAGCTGCAGGAATGTTTTAATGGCAATCAGCGCCACGATAAACGCGGTGATGAAGCCGACGGCGAACATCGGAATGTCGCCCGTGGTGAGGAAACCAATGCTTTTATAGAGGTCAAGCGCGGTGGCGCCCATCATCATCGGCACCGCCAGCAGGAACGAGAACTCTGACGCGGCGTAACGGCTTACGCCCATCAGCATCCCGCCGGAGATGGTTGCGCCTGAACGCGAGAAGCCCGGCCACAGCGCCAGACACTGGAAGCAACCGATGATAAACGCCTGACGATACGTCATATCGTCCAGACCTTCCGCGCGCGGCGTTTTTGGCTTCAGCACTTCTGCGGCGATGAGCAGGAAGCCCCCCACCACCAGCGCGTACATTACGTTAATTGGGTTAAACAGCGATTTGATGGCGTCGTGGAACACCAGGCCCAGCACCACCGCCGGGATCATCCCGAGCAAAATATGGATCAGCGACAGGCGACCTTTACTCATCCCTTCATGCTGCGGCGGACGGCCAAAATGGATGCCGATCAGGCCAAACAGGCGACGCCAGAACATCACGACCACCGCCAGAATAGACCCCAGCTGGATCACCACTTCAAACGTTTTTGCGGTATCGCCTTCAAAGCCCAGCAGATGGCCAACGATAATCATATGGCCCGTACTGGAAACCGGCAAAAACTCCGTCAATCCTTCGACCACACCCAGTATTGCCGCCACCAGCAGCGAGTGCATATCGCTCATCTATAAACCCCTAAAAAAGATATAAAAAAACGGTCGCCCCAACGGCTACCGTGAAAGATACAGCTTTAAGACCGGTATAACCTAAAATGGTTTAGCAATTATGACGTTAATTCTTGCCTTTCAGATTTGTGCCACGCTCAATAATGACGCCAACGTTGGCGGCGCGCGCCACCGCTCCCGGCTTGCTCAGCTTAATGCGCACCCACGGTGAATTGAATTTTTTCAGCAGCAATTCTGCGACTTCTTCCGCCACCCGTTCGACCAGCGCAAAACGTTGACCTTCAACGTGGGCGATGACCGCTTCACTGATATCGGCATAGCTCAGACAGTCGTTTACGTCATCGCTTTTTGCCGATTTGCGGTTATCCCATCCCATTTCGATATCGAACACCAGCTTCTGCTCGATGGTCTGTTCCCAGTCGTAAACACCAATTGTGGTGATTACCGAAAGTTGCTCTATAAATACAATATCCATCACGACCTGCCTGCTTTTTGGCTAAACCGGATACCACTTCCGGCGAATTATGCGTATTATCCACAGATGCTGAGAATACAGATACATTTTCAAAACGGAACAGCGTTATGAGTGCAATCGCGCCTGGAATGATCCTCCTCGCCTATCTTTGCGGCTCAATCTCCAGCGCCATTCTGGTCTGCCGCATTGCCGGGTTACCTGACCCGCGTGAAAATGGTTCCGGGAATCCGGGGGCGACCAACGTACTACGAATTGGCGGCAAGGGAGCAGCCGTAGCGGTTTTGATTTTTGATGTTCTGAAAGGGATGCTGCCCGTCTGGGGCGCCTATGCGCTGGGCGTGACGCCGTTCTGGCTGGGGCTCATTGCTATTGCTGCCTGCGTCGGCCATATCTGGCCCATTTTCTTTGGTTTTAAAGGCGGAAAAGGCGTTGCGACGGCCTTCGGTGCGATTGCACCTATCGGCTGGGATCTCACCGGCGTCATGGCCGGGACCTGGCTTCTGACCATTCTTCTTAGCGGCTACTCGTCGCTGGGCGCCATCGTCAGCGCGCTGATCGCCCCGTTCTACGTCTGGTGGTTCAAACCCCAGTTCACTTTCCCGGTGTCGATGCTCTCCTGTCTTATCCTGCTGCGTCATCACGACAATATCCAGCGCCTGTGGCGTCGTCAGGAGACCAAAATCTGGACGAAGCTCAAGAGGAAGAAAAAAGACGCTCCGAAGGGTTAGTTATGCCTTATAGCCAAATGTGATTTTGGTCACCTTCTGCCTGTGGTAACTGTTAGAGACACAACACAACCACACAAAAAGAAAAATGGCAGAAATCACAGAACCAACTCCCCTTTCAACGGCAGGAAGCACCCCGGATGGCGACATCCAGTGGGTGCGCAGCGCGTCGGACGTATCACGCCTCGTTAATGACGGCTCTCAGGGCCGGGCAAACGCCCGTATCGTGGTCAGTATCGCGCTGGGCGGTATTTTCCTCGATGCCTACGATCTGGGCGCGCTGGCGTTCGGCATTAAAGACATCACCCGCGAATTTAACCTGACGCCCGCCGGGACCGGTATGGTGGCCTCGGCGATTACCTTTGGTGCCATTGTCGGGGCGCTGCTCGGCGGTTACCTCACGGATAAAATCGGGCGCTACCGCGTTTTTATGGCTGATATGGTGTTCTTCGTGGTGGCGGCGATCGCCTGTGCGCTGGCCCCGAACGAATATGTGCTCGCGGGCGCCCGCTTTGTGATGGGGCTGGGGGTCGGGATCGACCTTCCCGTGGCGATGGCGTTTTTAAGCGAGTTCGCCAGGCTGAAAGGGCCCGGAAATAAGGCCTCCAGCGTCGCGATGTGGTGCCCCACCTGGTATGCCGCCATCAGCATCTCCTACCTGCTGGTGCTTTTCTTCTACGCCGTGCTGCCGGAGAGCCACAGCGACTGGCTGTGGCGTTTGATTCTCGGCTTTGGCGCGGTGCCCGCGCTGGTGATTATCGCCATCCGCAGCCGCTATATGAGTGAATCTCCGGTCTGGGCGGCGAATCAGGGCAACCTGAAAGAGGCGGCGTCGATTTTACGCCAGTCGTACAACATCAACGCCCACGTGCCGCAGGACGCGCTCGGCCAGCCCGCACCCGTCGTGAATAAAGCGAAATGGTCAAATTATCTGAACCTGTTTCGCGGCATCTACTTGCGCCGCACGACGCTCGCCACGCTGCTGTCCGTCGTCTCTTCCTTCGCCTATAACGCCGTGGCGTTTGGTCTGCCGGTGATCATCTCCAGTTTCTTTGTCCAGTCGATGCTCACCACCATTCTCATTTCTCTGGCGCTTAACCTGCTGTTTGCCTTCGTCGGCGGACTGCTGGCGGTACGCTACGTGCCGCGCTTCGGCGCCTGGCGGATGTCGCTTGCGGGTTATACCTGTCAGCTTGTCGCATTGCTTGGCCTGGCGCTGATTGGCCGACCGGAAGGTGCCTCTGAAGGCGTGCTCGCCGTCGCGATGCTGGCGCTGTTCCTGTTCGGTCAGGGCTTCGGCCCGGGCGCGCATACCATGACGTTCGCCTCCCTGAGCTACCCGACCTCGCTGCGCGGCGTGGGCGTGGGTCTCAACCAGACGCTGATGCGCAGCAGTTCCACGCTGTCGCTGTTTCTGTTCCCGCTGCTGGTCGCCTCGCTGGATACCGCCGTGTTCTGGGTGATTGCGCTGGCGCCGTTTATCGGCCTGGCGTCGCTGCTGGCGATCCGCTGGGAGCCGTCCGGGTATGACGTGGATGCGGAGGACTACCGGTAACGACACATCACTTCGGTGGGTTCACCCCGCCGAAGGGTTCTTACAAATCGTCGAGCAGCGTCCGGGAGAGTTTTTTTAGCGTCTCAAGCTCATCGTCATTCATCCGCATGCTGCAGCGGATCTGGTCCGGCAAAGCCATCACCCGTTTCTTCAGGTCTTTGGCCTTATCGGTCAGTACGACATTTTTCATCCTTTCATCACCCACAACCGCGATACGGTTGAGGAATCCTTTTGCCTCAAGCTTTTGTACAAGCGGGGTCAATGTGCCCGAATCAAAAAACGTCTTATCGCTGAGATCGCGAAGTGGGATGTTGTCTTTCTCATAAAGCGCCATCAAAACAATGAATTGCGGATAGGTTAGATCCATCTCTTGCAGTAAAGGGCGATACTGGCGAACAAACGCGTTGGTGACCGAGTACAGCGAGAAGCAAAGTAAATCGTCTAGCGTTTTGTTTTCTTTCATTTTTCTATCAACTCCAAATCGGTTGCCTAAAAAAAATTATAAATAATGTTTGACTAAAAGTATCTTGCGCGCAAGTATTACATCAACAACTAAATAGCACACTACTTAGCTATCTCATCCGATCAAATACGCTTAAAGAGGCACTACCATGAAAACACTAATCGCCATCCTGGTTTCTTCCGTCTTCGCGTCAGCTGCGGCATCCGCTCAAACCACCAATACCCCAACCCCGACCGCAGGCGTACAGGCATTTCTTAATGTTTTGAATTCCGGCAAGGGTAAGCCAATGGAACAGATGACCCCGCAGGAGGCCCGCCAGGTACTGATTGGCGCGCAGCAAGGTGCAAAACTGCCGCCCGCTCAGGTTTCTGAAAAAACGATCCAGGTAAATGGCCAGGCGATAAAACTGAAAATAGTAAAACCTGAAAACGCCAGCGGCACACTCCCCGCCTTTATGTTCTTTCACGGCGGCGGCTGGGTGCTGGGTGACTTCCCTACCCACGAACGTTTAATCCGCGACCTCGTTCGCGCTTCGGGTGCCGCTGCGGTTTACGTCGATTACACCCCGTCACCTGAGGCCCATTTCCCGGTGGCAATTAATCAGGCCTATGAAGCGACAAAATGGGTCGCCGGGCACGGTCAGGAAATTGGCGTGGACGGTAACCGTCTGGGTCTGGTGGGTAACAGCGTCGGCGGCAACATGGTGGCTTCGGTGGCGCTGCAGGCCAAACAGTTCAATGGGCCAAAAATTCGCTACAACGTCATGCTCTGGCCGGTTACCGATGCGAACTTTGATACTTCCTCGTATAACCAGTTCGAAAATGGCTATTTCCTGTCGAAAAACATGATGAAATGGTTCTGGGATAACTACACCACCAGCGCTGCCGATCGCAACAATATCCTTGCCTCTCCGCTTCGCGCCAGCACCGCGCAGTTGAAAGGCTTCCCCGAGACGCTGATCCAGACGGCTGAGCTGGACGTTCTGCGGGATGAAGGTGAAGCATTCGGGCGTAAACTGGATGCGGCTGGCGTCCCGGTGACCGTCACGCGCTATAACGGCATGATCCACGACTACGGCCTGCTTAACCCGCTGAGCCAGGAGCCCACGGTGAAAGTTGCCCTTGAGCAGGCAGGTGCAGCGTTGCACGAGCACCTGAAATAGTCTCGTCATTGCTTATTCAGAGCACGGCCCCGGTCGTGCTTTTTTATTTCTCCTGCCTGGCCATCCATAAGCGACTCGTATGACAGGCTTCATTTCCGCCAGGGCATACTGAAACGTATCCCGATGGTGTGGAAATGGATGCAGCATGTTAGCAGCTCAGGTCACTGATAATACGTATAAAGGCTGGCAGGCGTCGCTTGCCCTGCAGTTTTGTCACACCCCTGAGAAAACCCTCCTGTACTCCGCCCACCACGTCGGGCCGCTCACCGTTCAACGTCCGTTTTACCCCGAAGGGGAAACCTGCCACCTTTACCTGCTGCACCCGCCCGGCGGGATCGTGGGCGGCGACACGCTGGACATTTCCGTTCAGCTGGACGCCAAAAGCCACGCGCTCATCACCATGCCCGGGGCGAGCAAGTTCTATCGCAGCAGCGGCCCGCAGGCGCGTCTGAACCAGCATTTTTACCTCGAGGAAGATTCCACCCTGGAGTGGCTGCCACAGGACACCATTATCTTCCCCGGCGCGAATGCCGCGCTGCGCTCCGTCTTCCACCTGAAGGCCTCCAGCACGCTGCTGGCGTGGGAGCTGTACTGCCTGGGGCGTCCGGTGATCGCTGAGACCTTCAGCCACGGCACCCTGGAAAGCCGCCTTGAAATCTGGGTTGAAGACGAACCGCGCCTGATCGAGCGTCAGCATCTTAGCGACGGCGATCTCACGCCCGTCGCCGGACGTCCGTGGCTCGGCACGCTGCTGTTCTATCCGGCCAAAGAAGAACATCTCGACGCGGTGCGCGAACGGCTCGCGCCGCTGGAAAATTATGCAGGTGCAACGCTCACCGATGACCTGCTGTCGGTGCGTTTTCTCTCCGACGACAACCTGATTTGCCAGCGGGTGATGCGCGACATCTGGCAGTCGCTTCGCCCGCTTCTCACCACCAAAACCGCCTGTTCGCCGCGTATCTGGCAGACATAAGAGAAACGTTATGGAACTGACCCCCAGAGAAAAAGACAAGCTGTTGCTGTTCACCGCCGCGCTGGTTGCCGAACGCCGCCTTGCGCGCGGGGTAAAGCTCAATTACCCGGAATCGGTCGCGCTGATCAGCGCCTTCATTATGGAGGGCGCGCGCGATGGCGAAACCGTCGCCTCGCTGATGGAGGCGGGCCGCCACGTCCTGAGGCGCGACCAGGTCATGGAGGGCGTCCCGGAGATGATCCCGGATATTCAGGTCGAAGCCACCTTCCCGGACGGATCGAAGCTCGTCACCGTCCACAACCCGATCGTCTAAGGAGCGCGTGATGATCCCAGGTGAATACCAGATCCAGCCCGGAACGATTGCCCTCAACGTCGGGCGTGAAACCCAACGCGTGGTTGTCGAAAATCACGGCGACAGGCCGATCCAGGTCGGATCGCACTATCACTTTTACGAGGTCAACCCGGCGCTGAAGTTCGATCGGGAAGCCACCAAAGGCTACCGACTGAATATCCCGGCGGGCACCGCCGTGCGCTTCGAGCCCGGCCAGAAGCGGGAAGTGACGCTGGTTCAGGTCACGGGGGCGCAGCGCATTTTCGGCTTTCGCGGCGAGGTGATGGGCGAGGTGAAACATGGCTGAGATTTCACGCCGGGCATATGCCGATATGTTCGGCCCCACCACCGGGGATAAAGTGCGGCTTGCCGACAGCGAGCTGTGGGTCGAAGTGGAAGACGATCTCACGGTCTACGGCGAAGAGGTCAAATTTGGCGGCGGAAAGGTGATCCGCGACGGCATGGGCCAGGGGCAGATGACCGCTGAGGGCTGCGTGGATCTGGTTCTCACCAACGCGCTGATCGTCGATCACTGGGGGATCGTAAAAGCCGATATCGGCGTCAAGGACGGACGGATCTTCGCCGTCGGCAAAGCCGGGAACCCGGACATTCAGCCCGGCGTGACGATCCCGATTGGCGCGGCAACGG
Organism: Enterobacter cloacae complex sp. ESBL7; assembly: GCF_041679625.1. Classification (NCBI taxonomy): domain Bacteria; kingdom Pseudomonadati; phylum Pseudomonadota; class Gammaproteobacteria; order Enterobacterales; family Enterobacteriaceae; genus Enterobacter; species Enterobacter cloacae complex sp. ESBL7. The sequence continues at coordinate 90,419 of NZ_JBGORN010000004.1, read as the reverse complement.
AAGTGATTGCCGCTGAAGGGAAGATCGTCACCGCCGGCGGGATCGACACCCACATCCACTGGATCTGCCCGCAGCAGGCGGAAGAGGCGCTGGTTTCCGGCGTCACCACCATGATCGGCGGCGGCACCGGACCGGCGGCGGGCACCAACGCCACCACCTGCACGCCGGGGCCATGGTATATCGCCCGCATGCTGCAGGCTGCCGATACGCTGCCGGTGAATATTGGCCTACTCGGCAAGGGTAACGGCTCCAGCCCGGACGCCCTGCGCGAGCAGATTGCCGCGGGCGCCATCGGGCTGAAGATCCACGAAGACTGGGGCGCGACGCCCGCGGCAATTAACTGCTCGCTGGAGGTGGCTGACGAGATGGATATTCAGGTGGCGCTGCACAGCGACACGCTGAACGAGTCCGGGTTTGTCGAAGACACGCTGGCGGCCATCGCCGGACGCACCATCCACACTTTCCACACCGAAGGCGCGGGCGGCGGCCACGCGCCGGATATCATCACCGCCTGCGCGCATCCGAATATTCTGCCCTCTTCCACCAACCCGACCTTGCCCTACACGGTGAACACCATCGACGAGCATCTCGACATGCTGATGGTTTGCCATCACCTCGATCCGGATATCGCCGAGGACGTGGCGTTTGCGGAATCCCGCATTCGTCGTGAAACCATTGCCGCCGAAGACGTGCTGCACGACATCGGCGCGTTCTCGCTTACGTCGTCAGATTCGCAGGCCATGGGCCGCGTCGGGGAAGTGATTATCCGCACCTGGCAGGTGGCGCACCGCATGAAGGTCCAGCGAGGCGCGCTGCCGGAAGAGACCGGTGAAAACGACAACTTCCGCGTAAAGCGCTACGTCGCTAAATACACCATTAACCCGGCGCTCACCCACGGCATCGCCCACGAAGTCGGTTCGATTGAGGCGGGCAAGCTGGCGGATCTGGTGGTCTGGTCCCCGGCGTTCTTCGGCGTGAAGCCTGCCACCATCGTCAAGGGCGGAATGATCGCCTGCGCGCCGATGGGCGATATCAACGCCTCGATCCCCACGCCGCAGCCGGTGCATTACCGTCCGATGTTTGGATCGCTGGGCGCCGCGCGCCACGCTACCCGACTGACGTTTATCTCGCAGGCCGCCAGTGCGAACGGCATTCCGCAGCAGCTCAACCTGCAGAGCGCCACCGCGGTGGTGAAAGGCTGCCGGACGGTGAAAAAGGCGGACATGATCCACAACGGCCTGCAGCCGAATATCACCGTGGACTCGCAAACCTACGAGGTGCGCGTCGACGGTGAACTGATAACCAGCGAACCGGCTGACGTTCTGCCGATGGCGCAACGCTATTTCCTGTTTTGAGGAGTGATGATGATCTATTTAACCCAACGCCTGGACCACGCGCATCCGATTACCGCCAGCGTCACGCTGCCGATTGACGTGCGGGTGAAAAGCCGCGCCCGCGTAGCGCTGAACGACGGCCGCGAAGCCGGGCTGATGCTGCCGCGCGGCCTGCTGCTACGCGGGGGCGACCTGCTGACGACCGACGACGGCAGCGAGGTTGTCGAGGTGATCGCCGCCCCGGAGTCCGTATCCGTGGTGCGCTGCGCCGATCCGTTCCTGCTCGCCCGCGCCTGCTATCACCTGGGCAACCGCCACGTGCCGCTGCAGATCATGCCCGGCGAGCTGCGCTATCACCACGACCACGTTCTCGACGACATGCTGCGCCAGTTCGGTCTGGACGTGACCTACGCCAGCCTGCCGTTTGAACCGGAAGCGGGCGCTTACGCCAGCGATGCCCACAGCCACAGCCATTCTCACGCTCATTCACATTAAGGATCCATCATGCGCAAGTATTTACCGCTGTTACTGCTGGCTTTTTCCGTTCCCGCGCTCGCGCATCCCGGCCACGGTACCGACAGCTTCCAGGCCGGTTTTCTCCATCCGCTGACCGGGCTCGACCACCTGCTGATGCTGGCGGGCGCAGGCGTGCTCTCGGCGCTGAGCGGCCGCAAACTCCTGCTGCCGTTTGCCACCCTCGGGATGATGCTTGTCGGCGCCATTGCGGGCAGCCTGCTCGGCGGCTTCAGCGGCATGGAGATGCTGATTATCGCCTCGCTGGCGGTATCCGGCGTGATGATGTTTAAAACTGAAAACCGTCTGCTGCTGGCGGTACCTGCCCTGGCGATGTTCCACGGCTGGGCGCACGGCGTGGAGATGTCCGGCCACAGCTTCTGGCTCTTCACCAGCGGCTTTATGCTCGCCAGCGCCACGGTGCTGTGCGCCAGCTTTGCCGCAGGGCTGCTGCTGCGCCGTCACGACGGCCTGCGTAAAACCTTCGGCGGCGGGCTGATTGTCTCCGCCCTGCTGGCGCTGATGAGCTGATGGAACACGCCCGCCAGAGGCTACGCCTGATGCAGCTCTCAAGCAGCAGCCTGCCGGTCGGGTCGTTTACCTGGTCGCAGGGGCTGGAGTGGGCCGTTGAGGCAGGCTGGGTCACCAACGCCGACGCGTTCAAACGCTGGCAAATCCAGCAGATGGAGCAGAGCTTTTTCTGCGTCGATCTGCCGCTGTTTATCCGTCTTTATCAGGCCTGTGAGCAACGCTCTCTTACTAATGCAAAACGCTGGACGGCATACCTTCTCGCCTGCCGGGAAACGCGCGAGCTGCGCGAAGAGGAGCGCAACCGTGGAGCGGCGTTTACGCGGCTGATTAAGAGCTGGGAACCTGACTGTCCGCCCGAATGGCTGCCGCTGTTTATGCAAAGCCAGCTCTGCGGCATGGCCTGGCTCGGCGTGCGCTGGGGCATTAGCGCGCGCGAGCTGGCGCTGAGCCTCGGCTACAGCTGGATGGAGAGCGCGGTGATGGCGGGCGTCAAGCTGGTGCCGTTTGGGCAACAGGCCGCGCAGCAGCTGATTATCGAACTGGGCGACCATTACGCCGCCGGGCTTGAACAGGCATTTTTGCGCAGCGACGACGCGCTGGGGGCAGCAACGCCGCTGTCCGCCATCGCCTCCGCGCGCCACGAAACCCAATATTCACGACTATTCCGTTCCTGAGGAGTCAACATGGCTGATTACAAACATCCCCTGCGCGTAGGCGTGGGCGGCCCGGTAGGATCGGGCAAAACCGCGCTGCTGGAAGCGCTCTGCAAGGCGATGCGCGATACCTATCATCTTGCGGTGGTGACCAACGATATCTACACCAAAGAGGATCAGCGCATCCTCACCGAGGCGGGCGCGCTGGAGCCGGAGCGCATCGTGGGCGTGGAGACGGGCGGCTGCCCGCATACTGCCATTCGTGAAGATGCGTCGATGAACCTGGCGGCGGTGGAAGCGTTAAGCGAGAAGTTCGGCAATCTGGATCTGATCTTCGTGGAAAGCGGCGGCGATAACCTGAGCGCGACGTTCAGCCCGGAGCTGGCGGATCTGACCATTTACGTGATCGACGTGGCCGAAGGAGAAAAAATCCCGCGCAAGGGCGGGCCGGGGATCACCAAATCCGATTTTCTGGTGATCAATAAAACCGACCTCGCGCCGTACGTCGGTGCGTCGCTGGAGGTGATGGAGCGCGACACCAACCGCATGCGCGGCGAGCGCCCGTGGACCTTTACCAACCTGAAGGCGGGTGACGGTCTGGCGACGATTATTGCGTTTCTGGAAGAGAAAGGGATGTTGCGGGTTTAGGGCCATAATACCCTCTCCCTGTGGGAGAGGGTTAGGGTGAGGGATTACGCCTCCGGCAGTTCCGCCAGCGGCCAGCGCGGACGCACGGACACGCTCAGGTCGGACGTTGCGCCCGCGTTCAGGCGCACCATTCCGGCGTAAGCGATCATCGCGCCGTTGTCGGTGCAGAATTCCGGACGGGCATAGAACACTTCCCCGCGACGCTTTTGCATCATCTCGGCGAGCTTCGCGCGCAGCGTGCGGTTAGCGCTCACGCCACCCGCCATCACCAGACGCTTAAAGCCGGTCTGATCCAGCGCGCGCTTGCACTTGATCATCAGCGTGTCCACCACCGCATCTTCGAACGCGCGGGCGATATCGGCGCGGGTCTGCTCGCTGTCATCGTTATTGCGAATCGTATTCGCCGCGAAGGTTTTCAGCCCGGAGAAGCTGAAATCCAGCCCTGGACGGTCGGTCATCGGACGCGGGAAGACAAAGCGCCCTTCCGTTCCCTGCGACGCCATTTTTGACAGCATCGGGCCGCCCGGATAATCCAGACCCAGCAGCTTGGCGGTTTTATCGAACGCTTCACCGGCGGCGTCGTCGATCGACTCGCCCAGCAGCTCGTACTTGCCAATGCCCGTTACGCTAATCAGCTGCGTATGACCGCCGGAAACCAGCAGCGCCACAAACGGGAACTCAGGCGGATTCTCTTCCAGCATCGGCGCCAGAAGATGCCCTTCCATATGGTGAACCGGGATCGCCGGCACATCCCACGCAAACGCCAGCGAACGGCCAACCGTCGCGCCGACCAGCAGCGCGCCGACCAGGCCCGGGCCTGCGGTATAGGCCACAGCGTCGATATCGTTTGAACTCAACCCGGCCTCTTTCAGCGCCGCCTGAATCAGGGGAACCGTTTTACGCACGTGGTCACGAGAGGCCAGTTCAGGTACGACGCCGCCGTAGTCAGCGTGCAATTTCACCTGACTATACAGCTGGTTGGCCAGAAGCCCTTTTTCGTCGTCGTAAATGGCGATGCCGGTTTCATCGCAGGATGTTTCAATACCCAGTACACGCATGACTTGTTTTACCTCGTTTCAATACCGCGCAGTGTAGAGCCTGGGCGGGTTGATGTAAAACTTTGTTCGCCCCAGGAAGAAGGCTCGTGTATACTCCTCACCCTTATTAAAGTCCCTTTCAAAATCGCATCGGTGCTTTACAAAGCAGCAGCATTTGCAGTAAAATTCCGCACCATTTTGAAATAAGCTGGCGTTGATGCCAGCGGCAAACCGAATTTATTAAAGGTGAGAGTTACATGCCGGTAATTAAAGTACGTGAAAACGAGCCGTTCGACGTAGCACTGCGTCGCTTCAAACGTTCATGCGAGAAAGCAGGTGTTCTGGCTGAAGTTCGTCGTCGTGAGTTTTATGAAAAACCAACGACCGAACGTAAGCGCGCTAAAGCTTCCGCTGTGAAACGTCACGCGAAGAAACTGGCTCGCGAAAACGCACGCCGTACTCGTCTGTACTAATTGGTTGAGGGCCTCAGCCCTCAATTGACAGACAGAGTAATAGTCGTAAGGCCGTGCTTCCGGAAGGAATGCGCGGCTTGTTTTCGTTTATAAGTCGCTTAAAATTTTGGGGCATATGGCCGGAAGAATCCCACGCGTTTTCATCAATGACCTGCTTGCCAGAACCGACATCGTCGATCTCATCGACGCGCGGGTAAAGCTAAAAAAGCAGGGCAAGAACTACCATGCGTGCTGTCCGTTCCATAACGAAAAAACCCCCTCCTTCACCGTAAACGGTGAAAAGCAGTTCTACCATTGCTTCGGCTGTGGCGCACACGGTAATGCCGTCGATTTTTTGATGAACTACGACAAGCTCGAGTTCGTTGAAACCGTCGAAGAGCTGGCGGCGATGCATAACCTTGAAGTGCCGTATGAAGCAGGCAGTGGGCCAAGTCAGATCGAGCGCCATCAGCGGCAAACGCTGTATCAACTGATGGATGGCCTGAATTCGTTTTACCAACAGTCTCTTAAGCACTCTGCGGCTGAGCCTGCGCGTCAGTATCTGAACAAGCGCGGACTGAGCGACGATGTCATTGCGCGTTTCGCTATTGGTTACGCCCCGCCCGGCTGGGACAACGTGTTAAAGCGTTTTGGCGGCAATAGCGAAGATCGTAAGTCTCTCATCGATGCAGGCATGCTGGTCACCAACGACCAGGGACGAAGCTACGACCGCTTCCGCGAACGGGTGATGTTCCCGATCCGCGACAAGCGTGGCCGGGTAATTGGTTTTGGTGGTCGCGTGCTGGGTGATGCCCTGCCGAAATACCTTAACTCCCCGGAAACCGATATTTTCCATAAGGGCCGCCAGCTGTACGGTCTTTATGAGGCGCAGCAGAATAATGCGGAACCTCCGCGTCTTCTGGTCGTCGAAGGCTATATGGACGTCGTGGCACTGGCGCAGTACGACATCAACTACGCGGTTGCGTCGTTAGGGACGTCCACCACCGCCGATCATATTCAACTGCTGTTCAGGGTGACCAATAACGTCATCTGCTGTTACGACGGTGACCGCGCAGGGCGCGACGCCGCCTGGCGCGCGCTGGAAACCGCGCTACCCTATATGACCGACGGGCGTCAGCTACGCTTTATGTTTCTGCCCGACGGTGAAGACCCGGATACGCTGGTGCGTAAAGAGGGCAAAGCGGCGTTTGAAGCGCGGATGGAGCAGGCTCAGCCGCTCTCCACGTTTTTGTTTAACAGCCTGATGCCGCAGGTCGATTTGAGTACCCCTGACGGGCGCGCGCAGCTCAGTACGCTGGCGTTGCCGTTAATCAGCCAGGTGCCCGGCGAAACGCTTCGCATCTATCTGCGTCAGGAGTTAGGCAACAAGCTCGGCATTCTGGATGACAGCCAGCTTGAACGTTTAATGCCAAAACAGGCTGAAAACGGTGCGGTTCGCCCCGCGCCTCAGCTAAAACGCACAACCATGCGTATACTGATAGGGTTGCTGGTCCAAAACCCCGAGCTTGCGCCGCAGGTGCCGTCGCTGGCGGGTTTAAACCACGAAAAATTGCCCGGACTTGGCTTATTTTCAGAACTGGTCAACACGTGTTTGTCTCAGCCAGGTCTGACCACCGGACAACTTTTAGAGCATTATCGCGGCACAAAAGAGGCCGCTACCCTTGAAAAATTGTCGATGTGGGACGATATAGCAGATAAGGACATTGCAGAAAAAACGTTCACCGACTCACTCAACCATATGTTTGATTCGATGCTTGAGCTGCGCCAGGAAGAGTTGATAGCTCGCGAGCGCACACACGGTTTAAGCAGCGAAGAACGCCGGGAGCTCTGGATGATTAACCAGGAACTGGCGAAGAAATAAAAAATTTAACGGCTTAAGTGCCGAATATCGATCGGGAAGCCCCCGGCAGCCGCACTGAGAGGCAGCGGCAAAAATATAAGTACGCCCTCGCTTTAAAGGTTGGCAGCCCCATCGCCGACACCAATCAAACGAATTAAGTGTGGATACCGTCTTATGGAGCAAAACCCGCAGTCACAGCTGAAACTTCTTGTCCAACGTGGTAAGGAGCAAGGCTATCTGACCTATGCCGAGGTCAATGACCATCTGCCGGAAGATATCGTCGATTCAGATCAAATCGAAGATATCATCCAAATGATCAATGACATGGGCATTCAGGTGATGGAAGAAGCACCGGATGCCGATGATCTGTTGCTGGCTGAAACCTCCAACAACACTGACGAAGATGCGGAAGAAGCTGCTGCACAAGTACTGTCCAGCGTGGAATCTGAAATCGGGCGTACCACTGACCCGGTCCGCATGTACATGCGCGAAATGGGTACCGTTGAACTGTTGACCCGCGAAGGCGAAATTGACATCGCAAAACGCATCGAAGACGGGATCAACCAGGTTCAGTGCTCTGTTGCCGAGTACCCGGAAGCGATCACCTATCTGCTGGAGCAGTATGATCGCGTTGAAGCGGAAGAAGCGCGCCTGTCTGACCTGATCACCGGTTTTGTCGACCCGAACGCTGAAGAAGATATGGCGCCTACCGCCACTCACGTCGGTTCTGAACTGTCTCAGGAAGAGATGGATGATGACGAAGACGAAGATGAGGAAGAGAGCGACGACGACACCGCGGACGATGACAACAGCATCGACCCGGAGCTGGCGCGCGAGAAGTTTGCCGAGCTGCGTACCCAGTACGAAGTGACGCGCGACACCATCAAAGCGAAAGGCCGCAGCCATGCCGCCGCACAGGAAGAGATCCTGAAGCTGTCTGAGGTATTCAAACAGTTCCGCCTGGTGCCAAAACAGTTCGACTACCTGGTAAACAGCATGCGCGTGATGATGGATCGCGTACGCACCCAGGAACGCATCATCATGAAGCTGTGCGTTGAGCAGTGCAAAATGCCGAAGAAGAACTTCATCACCCTCTTCACCGGCAACGAAACCAGCGAAACCTGGTTCAACGCGGCTATCGCGATGAACAAGCCGTGGTCTGAAAAACTGCACGACGTGAAGGACGATGTGCATCGCGGCCTGCAGAAACTACATCAGATTGAAGAAGAGACCGGCCTGACCATCGAGCAGGTTAAAGACATCAACCGTCGTATGTCCATCGGTGAAGCGAAAGCCCGCCGTGCGAAGAAAGAGATGGTTGAAGCGAACTTGCGTCTGGTTATCTCTATCGCCAAGAAATACACCAACCGTGGTCTGCAGTTCCTGGATCTGATTCAGGAAGGCAACATCGGTCTGATGAAAGCGGTAGATAAGTTTGAATACCGTCGTGGTTACAAGTTCTCCACCTACGCAACCTGGTGGATCCGTCAGGCTATCACCCGCTCTATCGCGGATCAGGCGCGCACCATTCGTATTCCGGTGCATATGATTGAGACCATCAACAAGCTCAACCGTATCTCCCGCCAGATGCTGCAGGAGATGGGCCGCGAGCCGACGCCGGAAGAGCTGGCCGAGCGCATGCTGATGCCAGAAGACAAGATCCGTAAAGTGCTGAAGATCGCCAAAGAGCCAATCTCCATGGAAACACCAATCGGTGATGATGAAGATTCGCATCTGGGTGATTTCATTGAGGATACCACCCTTGAGCTGCCGCTGGACTCTGCCACCACCGAGAGCCTGCGCGCTGCGACGCACGACGTTCTGGCCGGCCTGACCGCCCGTGAAGCAAAAGTCCTGCGTATGCGTTTCGGTATTGATATGAACACCGACCACACGCTGGAAGAAGTGGGTAAACAGTTCGACGTTACCCGCGAACGTATCCGTCAGATCGAAGCGAAGGCGCTGCGTAAGCTGCGTCATCCAAGCCGCTCTGAAGTGCTGCGTAGCTTCCTGGACGACTAATCGGTCCTGACAGTGAAAAAGCTCCCTTCGGGGAGCTTTTTTTTGTTTATTCCCTCTCCCTGTGGGAAAGGGTAAGGGTGAGGGCATCAGGCCGCAGAGGATTACAGCCCCCGCACCATCAGCGCCTCATCCAGCTCGCGATACGCTTCCACCAGCTTATCCAGCGTCGCCCTGTTGAGCCCGCTCGGGTTCGGCAGCACCCACACCTGCGTAACGCCAATCATGATGCTCTGCTTGCCCCATTGCGTTCCACGCTGGCTAAACGCCTGCTCGTAGGCCTGCTTGCCGAGGATCGCCAGCGCGGCCGGCTGATAATCCTCTATCTTCTTGATCAGCTCCCGCCCGCCGCTGCGCAGCTCATGCAGGTTAACCTCACTCGCCTGTACCGTCGGCCGCTCGACCAGCATGGTGATCCCGCAGCGCGTATCCAGCAGATGCTGCTCCTCTTCGGGCTTGAGTAGCCTGTCGGTAAACCCGGCCTGGTAGATCACCTTCCAGAAGCGATTGCCCGGATGGGCAAAGTGAAAACCGGTGTGCGCCGAGGACTTGCCCGGGTTGATTCCGCAGAACACCACCCGCAGGCCTGGGGCCAGAATATCGTTGATCATCTTTACTCCCGCTCGATACATCGTCTGGGAAGTATAAAGGATTGATTATGCGTTGTTTATAAAAACAGCAGGCAGGTGTGAATGGCTGGATTGCTGCGGGGAGTTACTTTATAATTCACCGCCACGGCCCCTTAGCTCAGTGGTTAGAGCAGGCGACTCATAATCGCTTGGTCACTGGTTCAAGTCCAGTAGGGGCCACCAAACAAAACAAGGAGTTAGATGAGAAATTGTCTGACTCCTTTTTCTTTGAATGCAATTTGGGTCAGGTAATGGGTCAGGTAAGGATTTACTTCCCTGCCTTCTTCATATCGCCGCAAGCGCCCCCGGATAGTGCCGGGCGATGATGTCATTCAGTTTATCGACCAGTTCTGGTCTCCTGAACGTGATATGCGCGGTTCCCTTCTGAAAGTACTTGATCGCAAACATCTCATCCTCATAGCGAGTGCTGTGTCTGTTTTCATGGATATGATCGCCGAGACGGCGGGTAACGTCAGCGCGGTTGTCAGGAACCGGCTTACCATCCAGAAGCATCAGCATACGCTCAAGGTCTGCCAGGCGGTCACGCTGCCAGCCCCAGTTAAGCCCAAATCCCCAGCGGTCATATTTGACCAGCCCGGTAACAATAATTTTCGCGCCGAACTTACAGGGCGAATGACTCTTAAAATCCCACGATAAGTTTTTGAAGACGTTAATGACGCCTCGCTCAAACACTTCCCCCTTGTTCAAATGCAGTTGCTCAAACGTGCTGATAATATTGGCTTCAGAGATCGCCGGGATATCCTCCTTTTCCAGACTGTTGTACCACTCATCACGCGCCTGAGCGTCCATAATCGACTGCATCCCGGACTTTTGCATCAGATCCCGCCATATACCACGATCGATATTGCGGGTAATGGCTCTCATGGCCGTATCAGTATCTTCCATCAGCCAGCAGTCGTAGCGGTATTGCCGCACTCCCCATTCATTTGCTTTACCACCGCCGATGTTGCTGGTCAGCGTCGAGATATCTTCTAGCTGGCGTATCAGCGTTTCAATTTGCGCCAGCGCCGCGTTGCGTCCGGTGACGATGCGCTCAATGCTGGTGGAGCAAATCACATCGGTATGGCCGGTGAACACTTCGGGTTCGGTGAGAGTCAGTTCTGACATTTTTATTTCCTTTATATAAAACAAAGCGCCAGCCGGTAAGGGCTGGCGCTTATAGGTGTGTGGTGAGTATGGTTCGGTGGCTAACGGGTTCTGGTCTGTTGCAGAAGCTGAAGATGGCGGAGATTACGAACATGGTTTCGCGCCGGCTCAATCCAGGGCAGCAGCGTTGCCGAATCTGTCTTGTCTTCATCGTTGTCGAAAATAATGCCAGTGCCGCAACTGATATTGTCCTGCAGCCAGTGAATCAGAATGTTGAGTGCCGATTCGGTGGTTAATTCCGGCATGTGAAAACCTTATGGAGATTGAGCTACCAGTCAAACGTAGCGAAGCCCGGCAACACTTCGCCAAAGGCATCCAGATGAACAATGGCTGCGGCGTAGCGACGGATAAGCGTCACTAATAACCGACGGCAGGCTTTTGACAGACCGAGGCGTTTGAGGCGTAAGACCGGGAACGACCACGCGCCCAGGTGGAGCAGATAACCCGAGCCGGTATAACTAATCCATTCCTGGTCGCCAAAGTCTTCATGCTGGTGTGAAAGGGTAAACAGCAGAGCATTGTCTTCCGCCGTGATATGTGCAGTGCTGCACTGAATGCCGTTCAGGCGGGCAACGGGCGGAAGTGGATCTTCAACAATCAGTTTCCCCGGTTCGTCAGCAACGCGAAGCGAATAACCGTTCTGGTTCACCACATTGATCAGGTCGGTCAGTTCAATACCGTCAATATCCACAGCGATCCGGCCCATGTTGAGGGCCAGTACGTTGATGGCATCGGCTTCCACGGTGAGGGACAGCTTCATGGTTGCACCTCCCGGTATTTGCCTGTGGTGATGTCGGTAACGGCCCTGTAGCCATGACGGGTCATCAGCCCGGTCGCCTTCCGGGCCCGCAGAATATCGATACTGGTGAGAAGCGGTGACTGTGTTTCTGCGCTGAAACCGCGGCGATCGGTACGTATCAGATCGTACTTTTCCACGATAAAATTCACGGCGTCGCACAGGGAGATCCCGGCGTCGATATGTTCCTGAATGACGCTGTCGTTGCCAAAGGGCGTGTCGTTAAGCGTGAGGCCATAGTGCTGGTCAAGCAGGTGGCTCAGGAGCTGCTGCCAGATTTCAACGGGGGACAGGCGTGACGGGGCTGCCCCTGTGGGGGAGAGTGGTTGGGTTTGCATTGGGTTTACTCCGGTTAATAAAGAATCGCTAGCCGTTACGACAACGGATACTGGCGTGGCGGATCGCCTGTACCAGACGGCGGTGTGATGGTGAGGAGTTAGCTTCTGAGCGACGACGGAGCGTTGATAATGAGGGTGGCGCTGTTGCCTGCCAGACCCACCGCATTTTGGGCGCTCAGAATATCTGCAGGTGTGAGCAGCGACGAGCTGAACAGAAGTGATTTTCCCCGGTTATCAGTACGTTCCAGATTGTTGTCTTCAGCCATCTCATTCAGGGCATCAACCAGCGAATCACCGGCGTCAATGCATTCCTGGATAATGCCATCATCGCCAAACGGCGTATCGTTGAGCGTCAGGCCGTAGTGATGCTCCAGCAGATATGTCAGGAGGCGCTGCCACACGACAACGGGTGGCACATGGGGTAAGCGCTCAATCTCTGCGGCCCGTTTTGCGGAAACAGGATAAATTCTCATTGTTAGATCTCTTAGTTAATGGGGTAAAACGTGGGAAAGTGGTTCGATGGTTTATGCGGTTGTTGCGGGGGTGGGATAAATCGCCAGATAAAGGTAGCCATGCGAGCCGAGGGTGTCGGCGTCACATACCAGTCCTTTCGCGTAGAGCGTGACGCTGTGTTGATGGCGGGGATTAAGCTCACCGGAAACGAGCATCAGCTCCAGCTGCTTCATCAGTACCGGAAACGCCTGGTCGAGATGGCGTAAATCCGCGTCGGTGAAGGTGCCGGTGATGCTGGCGCGGTCAGCCAGGTAATGCAGTTGGTTGCCCTCCTGCACCAGACGAGCGCCAAAACACGGGGTCATATCGTGTTTAAGCCCCCACCAGGGCTCAGCGATATCGTGGTTTGCGGGGGATGTATTAGACAAAGGTGTTCTCCTTAAACGTCAGTTAATTCAGCGTAACGCTGCGTAATACGACGTACGGGCCGTTGCGGTCCTGACGGCGTTCCGCAAAGACGGCGAGCACGCCACTGATATCCTGCACCTCCCGCCCGGCATAGTGGCAGATACTGCCGGACCACTGATATTTTCCGGTACAGAAGCGAAATAACCGGGCCTGTGGATGCTGGCGATATATCGTCATCGCCTGACGTTTGGGGATGATTTTCATACGGTTAATTCTCTGTTGTGCTACAGCCAGCCACGTTCGGCAAAAGACACAGTATCCATCCCGCCCACCACCAGATGGTCAAGTAGCCGTATTTCGACCAGTTCCAGCGCGGCTTGCAGGCGTTCTGTAATTTTACGGTCTGCATTGCTGGGTTCGGCAAGGCCTGACGGGTGGCAATGCGCCACAATGACAGCAGCGCAATTATGTTTCAGGCCGGCCTTCACCACTTCGCGGGGATGGACCTGCGTATGGTTGAGGGTGCCGGTGAACAGCGTTTCATAGGCTATCAGGCGGTGTTGATTGTCCAGAAAGAGCACCACAAACTCTTCGCGCTCCAGCGTGGCAAGCTGCAGTCGGAGCCAGTCGCGAACGGCGGTGGTGGAGGTAAACGTCGCGCCGGGTTCGCGCAGCTGCTGCTCCAGCAGGGTTAAGGCTTCCCGGATGGTGTGCTGTGCGGATACCGGAAGTGCGGCGGCAAAGCGGGGTAACGGTGGGGTCATGTTGTCTGGCCTGCGTCGATAAGGCTCAGGATATCCTGAGCCTCGGGGTGTTGAACGATGAACGCCCGCAGTCGGTGATAATGACCGATGAGGGTGTCAGACTCTGTCTGGTACGCCTGGAGCGCGTACGTCATCAGGCTGACGGTCATTCCTGCTGCCGGGGTGCTGAGGCGGGCGTTGCGGTCGAAAAGCGTATTGCGCATCGGCCACAGGGTGTCTTCTGCGGCATCAGGCAGAATAAAGATACCGCCGTTGCTGAGGGTGCAGTAATGCCACTGCCCCGGTCGATAACCGGGGCTCATTCGTGCCATGGTGCCCTGAATGTGGTGCTCCAGGGCGTACCACTGTGGCGCGGTGCCGACGTGACGGGACCAGAATCCCGCCCGCAGTTCATCGGGCACGCGTGAGGCGGTGACGGGCCCCGGTGTTATGTTTGTCATCGGTATTCCTTCTGAAGGATAACGCCCTGTCCTGGTGGACGGAATAACGCGGGCGCGAAGATGAGGATGGCTGTTACTTTGGGGAGGGACATGATGTTGCTGAGCGCCTGTCTCAGTCGATAATGTGCATGATGGCGCTGCATTCGGGATGGCTGAGCGCGTAGTCCCGAAGTCGGTAATAATGTTCCGTCATGGCATCGCATTCGGTGCGCATGGCGTGGTGGCTGTAAGTCATCAGACAAACTGCAATCCCGGCGGCCTCGCCGCTGAGCTCACCGCCGTTACCGTTCAGGGTGTTGAACAGTGACCAGTGTTCATCGGTATTTTCATTCGCCTCCGGAGCCATAAAGGCGCCGCCGTTGCTGAGCGTATAAAAATTCCAGATGCCGCCGCTGTAGTCTGCACAGAAGCGGTCCATCCACGCGAAGGCAGTCGGTTCGAGGATTATCCACTGCGGTATGCTGCCGAAGTGCTGCGGCCAGAAGCTGAGACGCTGTTCGTCCGCTACGAGCGTAGCGGTTAGCGCGGGCGGGGTGTTATCCGCAACAGGCTGCGGCTGTAACGATAAAGGGTCATTGAGATTAATCATGTTGGTCATTATGTTTTTCCTTATATATTAAAAATTTGGTGGCGTTAACAGAATGGGGTCTGGTGTCGGTGGCGTGATGCGGCGGGTGATTAGCTCAGCAGATCCATCATGTTCTCGGCCATGACCCAGAGCGCTCTGTTGAGTTTTACGTCACCATCAATGCCGTTAACCGCGCGGGTGTGGCTGCGTTTGCCCTTGGCGGTACGTCCAGGTAGACCGCCTTTCAACAGGTTCTCCTGCAGTCTCTGGTATGTCGTCCACAGGTCATCCTGCCGGTCTTCATACCGTCGTGGCGCCAGTATCTGCGTGGCGGTGACCGGCTGGTGTTCTTCACCAAAGCGGTAGGTCAGTGCGGCGTTTGCCAGGGCATGTTGTGCGGGTGGTGGTAACAGCAGCGACTGCATGGCATCACGCTTCTCTTCCACCCGGTCAAAGACACCGAGCACTTCATAAGCCCCCTCAATCACTTTCCCGGCCACATCGCCACGATGCGGTACACGAATTTCACCGAACGACTGTCCGCAGACGAGCCCGTTGGTGCAGATGGCTCTGAACAGCCCCGGCAGCATCTGGTATGAGCTGCTGCCATCGTGAGAATTAAGAATAATGATTTCAGGCACATGCTGACCGTTTATCTGGCCCGACCGTCGCAGGCGCAGAAGGTGTTTGGTATGCTCCCGGCGGTCAGGGTCGCGTACGCGTGACTGGCAGGCGAAGAAGGGTTCAAAGCCTTCGCGTTGAAGATTTTCGAGCAGAGTAATGGTGGGTATGTAAGCGTATTTTTCGCTCCTGGAACCGTGGCGATCTGCACTGAATACGCTGGGAACGACCTGCATCAGTTCTTCGCGGGTTAACGGACGATCGCGACGGATCTGGTTTGTCCGCCCGAAGCGGCTGGCTAAACGCATGATAAGTTCCTGATTCTGAGGTTTAAAACAAAAAAGCCATGCGTCCCGAAGGAGGCATGGCCTGAGAGTGAATAATTCCTGATGGTACTGTTACTGCTGCCAGCGATAGCTGAGCGGAGTGACGTTATCGGCTGAAACGACACGCAGCCTTATTGTTGGGATTTCTTCGCGTTGGCTTTAGCTTTATCCCATGAAGGGCGGTTTTTACCGGAGAACTCTTTTCTCATTGACCAGTAGCCGATGGGGAACTGTTTCACGAGCACGCCGTTAACGCCAATATCGACAGACAGGTACTGCCCGTGGCTGATGGTGCCTTTGCGAATATACGCATCAGCGCTGCAGGTGCCGGTATCGTACTGTCGCCATGATGCGGTATCGCGGGCGGCGACATAAAAATCACCAAAAGCGCAACTGTGTGCAGACTTTCTGTTCAGCACGGCAACGTAATATTTCGTGTTGGCGATAATGGTACAGCTGCTGTTCTGACCGCCACAGACCTGCCATAACGATTTGCCATTGTCCCCTTTAAAGGTCCAGATAGTGTCTGCCGGTGCCCCATCCGCAGGCGCAGCCGGTAGCGGTGTTTTCTCCGCGATGGCATCGGCATCGCCGCGCAACAGTTTTGCCTCTTCTGCCGAGGGTTTCCCGACCCAGCGAGCCTGACCGTCAACGTAGAAGCCAAGAACCTGATGCGTACCCGGTGAATACAAAAAGCGCAGGTAATGGTCGCCACAGTTCCCCTGTTCACACAGCGAGCCCTGAAGCCATTGCTTACCCCCGACGGTGACAGGCTCCAGCGGCTCTTCCGGCCCGTTCAGACTGCCATCAGGCCCAAGCACGTTGCGGACCCCCGCCTGTTGTAAGGCTGACTCCATATCTTTTTTCCAGACGGGGTCGGCGTGGTAGAGGTCAGCAGGATACGGGCAGGTCCCGTTATAGCCGTTTTCCTGCGTATCCGGCTGACACTGAGCGGCCTGAGCCGCTGTTGTCACACGGGAGGCGGCATAACTGCTGTTGACCACAACAAGCAGGCCGAAGGCCAGCCATTTCGCGCAGGCAGAATGTTTTACCTTTTTCATCATTTTTAGTTTCCTGAAATAAAAACAGGGCCCGTTCCGGCCCTGTGATGGTGATTAACGGTCGCCCCGGTCACGCAGAATGCGGTGTGCCAGGAACCCATCAGTTTCCTCTACAGGTAACCATTATCCTTACCCCACTCACAGCCGCAGTCGCGACACATCCAGCCGTCAGACCAGGGGATGGTGTCGTGAGAGCCGCAGTCCGGGCAGCGTTTGCCGGAAGTCGGGTTGCCGGGTGTGATACGTCTTATTTTCATCATGTTATCCTTCGGTTGCGGGTTGATGTGGTTCAGGGGCGAAGCCGGACAGCACTTCACCGATGAACCGGAAATGAGGTAACGCCTGTAAAAAGTCTGTGCGGGACAGGATGTCGCGTACGGTTACGTCGGGGATGAAACTGCCGGGATGGAGCATGACGACGCGGATATCTGTCAACGGCAGCGCGATGATGCGGGTCTGGTGTGTTCCTGTCAGATACCAGCCACCGTCATTCAGTACCAGCCGGTAGGGGGCGATATCGGTATGGCAGCCCCCGTTGCCGCGCAGGGTCACCTTTTTGCATTCCGAGACGGCATTCACCAGCCGGGTAAAGACCTCACTATCAGTGGTGGTCTGTGCAGAATGCCCCTGCCAGATAAGGCAGGGGGACTCGCCGGGGCCACGGAGCAGGGTTCTGACCAGATGGCTGTCCAGCCCCGGAAATAGCGTCTCAACGCCCGACTGGCGGGCAAAGGTTATTACCGCCAGCTCCCGTTGGCGGCTGCCGGAAAGCAGGCGACACCGGCCCTGACGGTACTCCAGATCGAGATACATCAGCCGTTCACGAAAATCCCGCCGCAGGGTGCGGATCGACACACCAAACTCGGCGGCCAGTTTGCGCATATCCAGCGTTTCGCCTGCCACCAGACGGCCAATAATCATCGACAGTCTGACGGCAAGCCGGTCATGGCGACGTTCAGCCTGAGTCATAAGGCTTCGTTCTCCGGTAAGCTAATTCACTGAAAAGATGTGGGTTAGTGTAACAAGGGGGTGTGGCAGGGTATGGACACTGAAAGACGATTTTTTAAATTAGTGGATTTCAGGAAGGATGCGACCTGGCGGGTAACTCCGCTCTTTTTTTAGGGGGGGGATTACCCAAAACGGACAGGGTGTGTCCTCCCTGCGTGGTCGGGCCAGCGACGAGTCAGAAGAATATCCAGTCCCAGACGGCCCGCGCCACCGACACCACGGTGTCGCGCACGGCACGCATCACCGTTTTCAGCGGCGCGGGAATGCGCGATGACGACGCTGCCGCATCGAACGCGCTGCCTACCGCGTCACCAAAGCCGTCACGGGCCCGCTTTTTTACCGGCTCCGTGCAAAGCCGGCGATGCAGTTGCGTGGTCAGCGGGCTGGTTGCCCGGTCGGGCAGGCAGGACATTATGGTGTCCACCGTCGTTTCAAGCGCCCACCCAGTGCGGGCAGAGACCAGACAGACCGGGTGTGACGGGGTAAAAAGCGCTTGCAGGGCGGCCCGTTTCGTCTCCAGGTTGGCCCGCTGACGCGGGGAAGGACCACAGGCAACGGTATCCCACTCATGGCAGGGCTCGGTCTTGTCGGCCTGGTTGACCACGAACAGGACCCGGTGTCGGTAGCCGTTCATCACGCGCCGGTAAAACCGCTCATCCACCGACAGGGCCCGGTCGTCGGCTTTGATGACCCAGAGGATAAGGTCAAGCTCCGGCAGGACGCGCTGGTAGAGCGCATCGTATTCCCGGTCCCGTTGCTCACTCTCCCCCACGCCGGGTAAATCCATCAGCATCAGGCTGTGGTTGCCGCTGCGCAGACGAAAGCGCAGCGGCTCACGGGTGCAGGCGGCCACGTCGCTGACCGGGGAAACCTCGCCGTGAAACAGGGCATTGCAGAGGCTGCTTTTACCCGCCCCGGTTTTGCCCATGATGCCAATCACCGGCTCGTAGTGGGTGAGGTTCTGAATACGTTCAAAAATAAGCTGGCGAAGCGTATCGGGAAGCGACGCCAGCGGTTGTTCAAGGGCCTGAAGGCCGCGAGGTTTAGTCATACAGGGTTCTCAGCGTGAATAATAAAAATCCCCGCGCTCCGGTCAGGGAGGCGGGGGATTCACGAAGATAATATCTGTCTGAAATTATTTGGATTGTAACCAGGGTTAAGCCTGAAGGTTCTCTCATTACCGGGCGAACGCATTGATATGGGGCAGCTGGTTAACAGCACATCTGTGACATGAGATGCCAGCACGCCACTTCAACGTTTATCCAGTAAATTAAAGAGAGAGCCTTTATGAATCTTTATTCACCTGCTGCAAACGCCAGCAACCCGACAGCGCCGGTAAATATACTCACCTTTCTGCAACAGGCTGTGGACCATTATCCACGGCTGGCGGCGTTCAGTTTTACCCTGGTGTTGCAGCACCGCGAAACCCTGGCCGATTACCACGCGTTGATTTCACGCTTTCACACTGAGGTGTGGCTGCGTACTGGTGCATACTCTCAGGAACGTCAGCAGGTGCGTAAGAATTCACCGCCGACGGTGCTACGCTGGATATGGGAGGCGGCCTGCGCGCCAGAATGCAAAATGGTGCTGATGCTCAATCTCGATACGCTGGGGACAGAACGAAACCCGCAGTTGGCCGACAGTGCGCTACAGGCGCTGAACACGATTATTGCTGAAGCCTGGCAAGCGGTCACCGGTACTGCCAGCGCTGGCGTAACGGCTATCACTCCGCTCGTTATCAGTCGCACTGGCCGGGGAACCTTCACGGCGCCATTTAACCAGCTGAAAGCACAGGTACAGACAATGCTGGAATCTGTCGCGACAGCAAGGTCTGGTGTTACGGGTTAATAATCCGGGCACTGCAGGCTCAGAAAAAACAATGCATAATGGCAAAAAAGCCCTTCCGGGCTTTAAATGATAGCTTCGAGAGCAGACTCCAGCTCCCTGACCTCCATTGCCCTGAGGCGTGGGGCTAAAGATTGTCGGCCATTTAAGTAATCGATAGCCCTTGTCACCAGCTTACCTCCACCACAGACAACAAAATAGTGTTGATGTTGTGTGTTCTGCGCATCAAGGGCGGTATGGCCTAATTTCTCTATTGCCGTACCGTTCACTTCCTGCCATTTGGCGGTTATTTGAATCGTTCCGCTGTTAGTGAATAACAAAAAATGTGCTATTTCATTTTTACCGGCAATCAACCCTGAATAACTGACATTTTTCTTAAATGTCATCGGGGTTTCTGAGTTATTCAACTCAAAGCCTGCTCCTGATACAATTGCTTCAATATCACGTAATAATTCTGCTCTGGACATTCCTCTCTCCCTGTTTTTTATTCATTTGTCTCTGTTTTGCTCCTGGGGCTGACATTCAGTTTTCAGGAGCTGAATGAAGTTTAAAACAGGGTTATTGTATTGGACTACAAGAACTGCAAATAATTTCGATGCGACTCTTAATGAGGATTAAGTTATGTAACTTTATGATAATAACCGTATCGCCAGATATTTTTTTATTTCAGAAATGTATTTCCCGTCCCTGTCGTGCACGGCACATTAAGCAATGAATCTGAATAGTCCAGGCGTTAAGCACGTAATCTCCCCCCTCTATGTTTCCCGGCAACAGTACAACCGCCAGCCTCAAATAATGACAATCATCACGAAAAAATCGCTGAAGTTGTCCCCGCTTCATGCCCGTATGTGGGCGGGTGATTTTTGCCTGGTATCTGACTATCAGCAGCATCAGCATTCAGTGTCTGACAGGATGTAACACTATTAACATGCTGAATGATAACGACACGGAATGTTAACATTTAGTAATTGTGTGGTTAATACCGAGTGTTTAGTATACGCGTCT
This sequence comes from Enterobacter cloacae complex sp. ESBL7, assembly GCF_041679625.1. NCBI lineage: Bacteria > Pseudomonadati > Pseudomonadota > Gammaproteobacteria > Enterobacterales > Enterobacteriaceae > Enterobacter > Enterobacter cloacae complex sp. ESBL7. The sequence goes on along the minus strand of NZ_JBGORN010000004.1, from coordinate 69,942 downwards.
GCTCGCCGGTACAGGGCAGACACGGTGCCAGCTTTTCTGCCTGCGATGAATAAGGAAGGCCTCACGTGACCGGAGAACACATTCGCATGAGCACTGAAAATCCTTCTGCCTGGCGCAGGGTAAATGACAACCAGGGCAGTGCTCAGCCGAATGCAGATGCCTTAACCGATAAACGTATACCGCCGGGGAAAGCCAGTCGTGCGGTACTGACCGTGCAGGTGTGCGCTACAACAGCATGATACCCCGTCCGGAGGCTGAGTTTAACAACGTGCGTAAGCCGCGGTGGCTTACTGAGTGGCACTCAGCGCCGCAACACGTCAGTTTCAGTCTGTAGAAAAAGCCATATTCAGGGATGCGGATCCAGGAGCAACGATGGAAATCGACTTATCACAGACCACAGAAACCGCCAGCACCCTTCTTAATACTTCCCCGCCCTCAGCAGAACACATCCCCGAAGAAAATATACCGGGTAGCACGACCAGTACCTCCGCGCCGAAAGACAAATATGACGGTTTTTTCAGTTATTCCCCCCATCCCGATGATAATGACCCGGATTACCGTTTTGCGTTGCGTGGCAACAGCCTGAACCCCATAATCGACGCCACCACGCCCCTGTTCGGCATGGTGATACGCATCCGCACGCTGACCCTGTATGAAGATGTCGCCTCACTCTGGCGGCAGGTCTCGAATGAGATTGAGGTCATTGAACAGGAACTGAAGCAACAGGGTTACGGGCATGAGGTGCTGCTGCCGTTCCGATACATGCTGTGCACGTATATCGATGAAGCCGTAATGGCGCATGAATGGGGAAGCCAGAGCGAGTGGGCGAAAAACTCCCTGTTGTCACAGTTTCATGGGGAGACCTGGGGCGGCGAGAAAGTCTTCGCCGTCCTCGATAAATTGCAGACAGAGCCCCGGCGTTACCGTGACATTCTGGAATTTATGCTGCAGTGCCTGATGCTGGGCTTTAAAGGGCGGTATGCCGTCAGCCCCCAGGGCGACAGCGAACTTCACGCCATCACGCAGCGCCTTCATCACCTTCTGTACCCGAAACCTGCATCCCGTCACCCTGTTCGCTTTGTTGACGCGGGGCAGCCGCCCCCCGGTGCCTGGCCTCTGGCGCGACAAACCTCGCTGTGGGTCATCCCGGGCGCGGGCCTGTCGCTGGTGGCGGTCGTGTTCAGCATCTTTCACCATCTCCTTCATCAGCAGACGCTTGATGTACTCCATCAGTTAGGGGAGTTACTGAAGTGAACCGCATGATCTCCATACTGAAAAAAAACGTGGCCCTGGCGTTCAGGCCGTCATGGTGGCTTGCCGCTATAGTGCTCTGGAGTCTGGTTCTGGTCGCAGCCTGGTGGGCCGGACCACGCCTGGTCATTCAGGAAACCTCTCCCCTCTCGGGTCTCTGGCCCCGCCTGCTTTTCACCCTGTTCTGGCTATGGGTGCTTTGCGTCGTTGCTCTCTGCCGCCTCTGGTTCAGAATACGCCTGCAGCGGAAACCGGCATCGCAGCCGAATGCCGTTGAAAAACAAGAGCGCTTCCTCAATGCCTGGCTGGATGCTCAGGACCGGCAGTCTGCTTCCCGTGACAATACGCCGTGGTTTCTGATGCTGGGGCTGCCCCGCAGCGGTAAAAGTAGCCTGCTGCAACGAGCCTGTCCGGCAGGTAAACTCAACCCCCGTCTGGACCATGAGTTAGCGACGCTGCACAAAGGCCAGAAGGTCGATTGCTGGCTGGGGGATGAGGCAGTGGTTGTCGATCCTGACGGGGATTTGCTGTTTCAGCCTCAGATGAGCGGAGATGAAGGCAGTCCTCCGGATGCCCTGCTCTGGCATCATCTGCTGGGCTGGCTGACGACCCGCTGCCGCCGACAGCCGCTGAACGGACTGGTGCTGACGCTGGATGTGGCGTGGCTGTCCACCGCTGGCATCACCCGCCGGCGCCACTGTGCGCAGCTGCTGCGTGAGCGCCTGCGGGAGATCGCCTCGGCCATGCATACCCGCCTGCCGGTGTATGTCATGCTGACGCATGTGGATAACCTGGACGGCTTCAGCGCATTCAGTCAGCAGCTGGATCACACGTCCCGACAGTCACTGCTGGGCGTTCGTTTCAGTACGGAAACCCGGCAGGCCGGGGGCTGCGCTGATGATATTGCTGCCTTTATTGACCTCTGGCTGAATGACCTGACCGCATTTCTCCGCGATACCCGGCAACCGAATACAGGCCAGTCATCAGCGGCCAGCGCCTTTCTGTTTATCCGGCAACTGGTGGGGCTGAAACCGTTTATTCAGACGCTCATCGACGACATCATGCAGGACGACGGGACCACCTCATTTCCACTACAGGGGCTGTGGCTGAGTTCGGTCTATCAGCAGGGCGTGCCGTCTGATGCCTTTGCCGATGCTGTATCCCGCCGCTACGCCCTTCCGGCCCCGCTTAATGCCGCCGCGCAGGGTGACTCCACCACCTTTTTTGTCCGCGATTTCTTTACCCGGATCGTATTTCCGGGGGCCAGCCTGGCCGGAGAGAACCGACAGTATCAGCGTGCCCGCCGTCGGCGTATGGCGATGCTGTCCGGGGTAACCCTTCTGGTGGTCGTGTTGTCGGTTCTGTCGCTGCACCATTTCTACCGGCTGAACGCGTCAGCAGGTCATCAGGTACTGACCCGCGTACAACAATTCAGCACCGCCCGCGAACAGGCCACGCTGCAGACGTCCCTTGCCGGCCAGCTTCCCCGACTGGATCTTATTCGTGAAGCCACCCTCTCTTACGGTGATTATCGCAGCAAAAATTCCCTGTTTGCTGATATGGGCCTGTATCAGGGGGGCCGTATCGGCCCCTGTGTGGAAACATCTTATCTGGCATTACTGCAGCAGCAGTTTCTGCCGGCTGTGCTGGCGGGGCTGGCACAGGACCTGCAGCAGGCCCCTCCCGCCAGTGAAGAAAAAATGTCGGTACTGCGCGTGATGCGCATGACAGAAGATGCGTCGGGGCGCAGCATTCCGCTGGTGGAGCAGTATATGGCCTGGCGCTGGCAAAAGGCGTTTCCGGAACAGGGGCAAATCCAGCAACAGCTGATGCAGCATCTGGACTATGCCCTCAGACATACCGACTGGCATAAAGCACGGGTACAAAAAGACCCGGACGCCATTGCTGCCTGGAAGCCTTTTGCACAACCTGTCGCTGACGCACAGCAGGAGCTGAGCCGTTTGCCGTTATATCAGCGGGTGTATCAGGGGTTGATGGTGCGGGCCACCGCGACGCTGCCACCGGATTTGCGGGTACAGGATGAGACCGGGCAAAGTTTTGACAGCGTGTTTGTACTGCGTGATGCGCATGCCGGTACGGTGCCGCGTCTGTTCACCTGGTCCGGCTACAGTGATTTTTTCCGGGGCCAGCATAACACGCTGTTTGATTTGACCGGGCTGGATGCGTGGGTGCTCGGGCAACATGAGCAGGTTCAGCTCAGCGAGGCGGATCGCAGTGAAATTCAGCGCCAGGTGAGCGATCGCTATATCAGCGACTATACCGGCCACTGGCAGAAACTGTTATCCGCGCTGGATATTCAGCCGTTTGATTCACCGGAGCAGGCGCTGTCGGTGCTGAACATCATTACCGGCGATGAGCAGCCCTTCCGGCATATTGTCTCCCTGCTCGGCGATAACACCGCCGTTCGTCCACTGACCGGAAAGGGAGCAGCACAGCAGCGGGATACCCTCAGCCGGATAGCGCGTCCCTTTACCCAACTGGACGACACCCTGAAAGGCCACGGGGATAATACGCCCCTGATCCAGGGCGTAAACCAGCGGCTCATCGCGCTGGCGCAGTGGCTGGATCAGATAAACAGTGCCGGCGATCCGGGGGCTGCTGCCTTTAAGGCCCTGCAGTTGCGTCAGAGCGAACCGTATAAAGATCCGGCTTTCAGTCTGCAACAGTATGCACGGGGACTGCCCGCGCCACTGGATCGCTGGGTCGGTCAGATTGCAACGCAGGTCGCCGGTGTGACGACCTCGCTTGCCATGTCATCCCTGAATCAGGCGTGGACTGAGCAGGTGCTGACCCCGTTTAACGACACCCTGGCTGACCGCTATCCCTTCAACCCGGCCTCTGCGCAGGATGCGTCCCTGTCTGAAGTGACCCGCTTCTTTGCCCCCGGCGGCACACTCGATGGCTTTTATCAGTCCAGTCTCAAACCGCTGCTGGACAGCGGCGTACTGAAACAGGGGGCGGGCAATGCCAGCCTGCAGGAACTGATACGCCAGCTTGCACAGGCGCAGTTGATACGGGATGCGTTATTCAACGCGCAGGGGCAGCCTGAGGTGCATTTTGTGGTTGAGCCGGTTGAGCTGACCGCGAATAAACGCCGTGGCGTGCTGAACCTTGACGGTCAGCGGATGGAGTACAGCCACGGACGGCGGCAGAAAGTCCCGCTGCACTGGCCGAACGTCCTGCGTGACGGCGCAGAGAGCAAACTGACGCTGGTACCGGATGACGATGCCCGCTCACCGCGAAGCCTGGGCTTTACCGGTCCCTGGGCGATGTTCCGCCTGCTGGATGCGGGCAACCGGACGCAGGCCAGCCGGGATTCATTTGATGTGCGTTTCAGCGTGGATGACGGGGCCATGACCTGGCGTGTGTACAGCGATGCCGACCACAGCCCGTTTGCCACCGGGCTGTTCAGCCGGTTCCGGCTACCGGAGACGCTTTATTAGTACAGAGCCGCGTTGAGACGACCCTACCCGGCGGATAAACAACACAAAAGACAGAACAGGAGCGTTATGTGACAGAGAGCAACGGATTACGCTTTACCGTTAATGTGGGGACGTTACCGGAAAGCACCTTTGGCGTGGTGGATTTCACGCTGGAAGAACGGCTGAGTGAACCCTTTGCACTGAAGCTGAGTCTGGCGAGCCCACAGCCCGGCATTGATTTTGGGGAGGTGCTGGACCAGTCCTGCGAGCTGATGGTCTGGTACAACGGTGAACTGCAGCGTCGGGTCAGCGGTATTGTCAGCCATTTTACGCAGAGCGACACCGGATTCCGGCGCACCCGCTATGAGGCCGTCGTGCGACCGGCGCTGTGGCGTACGGGGCTGCGTACCAACTGCCGGATTTTCCAGGTGAAAAAGCCGCAGGACATTATCGGTGAACTCCTGGAGGAAGCGGGCATTCTGGACTATGCCTTCTCGCTGCGTCAGAACCATGCCGCCCGCGAATACTGCGTACAGTACCGGGAAAGCGATCTGGATTTTATTACCCGGCTGGCGGCGGAAGAAGGGATGTTTTTCTGGCATGAGTTTGAGGCGGGCAAACACCGGGTGGTCTTTGCAGACCATACCGGGGCGCTGGAGAGAAAGGATGAAGCGCTGTTCTTTAATCTGGCGAATCAGGGGCTTGAGCAGGGGGCCTATATCCGCCAGTTCAGCTACAGCGAAGCCGTGCAAACATCATCGGTGGAGCTGCGGGACTACAGCTTTAAAAATCCGGCTTACAACCAGTCGAATAAAAAAATCAGTAACGATCTGGCGCATCAGCGTGAGCCCTACGAGTATTACGACTATCCGGGGCGTTACAAGCAGGCTGAGAGCGGTAAAGCCTTCAGCGCGTATCGCCTGGATGCGCTGAGGGCCGATGCGGTCACCGGCAATGGCCTGTCAAACTGCGCCGGTCTGCGTCCGGGGCTGCGGTTTATGCTGGAAGAGCACCAGAACGAGAGCTTTAACACGCAGTGGCAGGTAGTGTACGTGAAGCATGAGGGAAAACAGCCGCAGGCGCTGGAAGAGGAAGGGGGTGACAAGCCCACCACCTTTACCAACACCTTCGGTGTCATCAAAGGCGGGACAGCCTGGCGCATGCAGATGCCGGCACGCCCGATGGTGGACGGCCCGCAGATAGCCATTGTCACCGGCCCGGCAACCGAAGAAATCTACTGCGACGAATACGGACGCGTGAAGGTGAAATTCCCGTGGGACCGCTACGGCAACAGCGATGACCTGAGTTCCTGCTGGGTGCGCGTCAGCCAGGCCTGGGCGGGTGGCCGTTATGGCATGGTCGCCCTTCCCCGCGTGGGTCATGAAGTGGTGGTGAGCTTTCTGGAAGGTGACCCCGACCAGCCGATTATTACCGGACGCACGTACCATGCCACGAATCTTGCACCCTATCCCCTGCCGGTGAATAAAACCCGCATGGTGCTGCGTTCAGACACGGTTCAGGGGAAAGGCTATAACGAACTATCCTTTGAAGACAAAGCCGGGATGGAGCAAATCTACCTGCACGGACAGCGGGATATGAACGTTGATATTCTGAATAATATCAATGAAATCACCGGAAATGATAAAACCGAACATATCAAAAATAACCTGTTTACCACCGTCGATAACGAATATCGCCTGCTGGGGAAAAAGGATATCTCACTGAATGGCGGTGCGGATATTCATCTGCAGGCCAAAGACAGCCTCTACGCACAGACGCAGCAGGATATGCACCTGATGGCCGGGAAAAAAATGGTGTTTGAATGCAGCGAGTCGCTGACGTTTATGGTTGACGGACACTATATCACCATCGCTCCCACCGGCATCACCAGCAGCGACACCATTGGCCTGGGAAGTGGTGCGCCGGGACAGGTGGGCGACTGGAACGGAAAATTGCCGGATGTGCCAGGCATACCCGCTGAACCACCACCGCCAACACCGGCAGCGCTGTTGCCGGTCACCGGTGAACTGAAGCCGCTGTGCCTGAGCTGCATGATGAAGGCGGCCAGCAGCGGACAGACGCTGGTCATCAGGGGGCAGAGCTGATGCAGCCTCTCACGACAGAACAACTCGCTGATATGCCGGCAAAGCGCCTGTACGCGCTGGTTTGCGGTCTGCAGTATGAACGCGCTTTCGGGCGTGAACTCAGTTATGACAAAGAAACCGCCTTACCGCTGTTCAACACCTTCCCTGATGCACAGATTGCCTGGGCCGGGCCGTGGCTTATCAATATTGCAGAGGCACCAGAACGGGAGGATGAGCTGATTCAGCTGGAGCAGCAGTCCCCCGCCGTGTCGTGGCTGGAGACCCGGACGGATTTTAGCGTGATGGCCGGGCATCTGGCCTCCCTGCTTAACATCCGGCTGGATGACGGTCAGGTGGCGCTCTTTCGTTATTACGACCCCGGCGTACTGCATTCAATAAACGCCCTCCTCTCAGAAGAACAGCGTGCACATTTCTTAACGGGGATTGAGCAGTGGCATTACCGGCATAACGGCGAGCGTTTTACGCTGACGCCTTTTGATACCGTGCAGGAGAAACGATGAAATTCAGTGCAAAGCAGCTGCAGGCGGTGTCTGCCAGAGAAGATGAAAACTATATCGACGGTATCGTCCGCGAGGCCGAAGCGGATACCCGTTTTGAGCTGAAAGACCCGGCCACGCTGAAGACGCGTTTAACCGGTGCGCTTCAGTATGCCCGGCAGATACACCTCGACGAGCCAAACCTGCTGCATTCGTTTTTGTATATGGAAGCCTGCCAGCCGGGGCTGACGTCTTCACCGGCAATACGCAGGGCACTGGAAGAAACGGATGACCCGAATCAGCGCTGGCGGGACATGATGAACGCCGCTGTCAACTTAGCTAAAAGGAAATCATAGCGTATGCTTTTTGTTATACCCGCCCTGGTGGAAGGGGCAGAAGCGCTGGCCGCCGCGCTTGGTGTCACGATTGGCGCAGGCGTGGCAAGTCAGAGGGTGAACGAGGGGGAGAACGAAGACACTGCCGGGAAAGTTACGGCAGCGGAGTCCACCAAACCCTGTGAGAAATGCCCGGCTATCCCCTGGGTCTCACCGATTCAGGAGCCCTTTAACGGTAGTGAGGTGAGTCTGAACTACCAGATGCGGATCTGCGGAAGCTACAGTATGCATAACAGCGATGGAAAAACCAGCGTTGAAGAGTATGCCTTCCGCCATCCGGGGCTGACAAACTCAACAAAGCAGGTGAAGTTTGATGGATGGAAACCGGCGGAGTGTTTGTTTTTAGAGGCAAAGGGAAAATATGACTCATTCTTTGATAAAAACGGAGAGCCCTATAGTTGGTTCGAGGGCGACCAGGATACGAAAGATGAGGCCAGAAGACAACAAAACGCGTTGATCTTGTGTGATGAGATCCCTGAATGTCACTGGCATTTTATGGAGCCGGTGAGTTTTGCCTACTACAGCAAAATATTCCGAAAATATCCCCGATTCACTGTGCTCCACACGCCATAGGACAAATCACCTCATGTATAAAATTGAGATCACCCTATTTATCAAAGAAAAGATGAACAGTCTTGATGGAATTCTTAAAAGATTACATCAACTCGTACAGTTATACACTGAAGAAAATGGCTCTGCTGATTGGTTTTTAACAGGGAAAAACAAAGAGGATGCCATGACAAAGCTTATTTTTCATGGCAATGATATCACCAGTGATGCAATACAGTTGTTAACAAATAAACTACCTGACTTCCCACTTGCCGGGACACGGATTTGGAGTGGAAACGATGATTCCATTGAATTCGAAAACTACATCCAAAGTGATATAGCGTGCTTTCAATACAGAATGGTTCATTACGCTACAAATGAAAAAAACGCCTTAAGCTTTACATCTCAAATCGCTTTAAAAATCATTGATAAAATTGAACCACATATATTTCAAATTGAAACAAACGGTTATAGCTTACATCAATCTGAGGTATTTCCTGATCGTCTTCCTGTCGGGTGGATGTTCTACATCGATAAAAGCTACGATGAAAAGACGATAAATCTCCCCAAACAGATGCATTCTATCAAACGAGAGGGTCAACCTGTCGGTACATTGTTCGTGACCAAACGGGATTTTTTTGATGGTTCTAACAAAACAGATATCACGTTATCCAACGATCTTGAGATCGCGCTGGTGGCGCATGACATTCTGCCAACGTACAAAAAAATATTCTGATGATTAAAGGACATGAATCACCATGATATTTGCAGTAATACCAGCATTAGCTGAAGCCGCAGAAGCGCTGGCCGCCGCGCTTGGTGTCACGATTGGCGCAGGCGTGGCAAGTCAGAGGGTGAACGAGGGGGAGAACGAAGACACTGCCGGGAAAGTTACGGCAGCGGAGTCCACCAAACCCTGTGAGAAATGCCCGGCTATCCCCTGGGTCTCACCAATTCAGGCACCATTTAGTGAGAAACAAGAAGTCAGTCTGAATTATCAGATGCGGATTTGTGGCACCTACAGCATGCACAACAGCGATGGTACAACCACCGTGGAAGAATACGCATTTCGCCATCCGGGGCTGACAAACTCAACAAAGCAGGTGAAGTTTGATGGGTGGAAACCGGCTGAGTGCCTGTTTTTAGAGGCTAAGGGAAAGCTGGACCAGTTTTTTGATAAGAATGGGAAGCCCTGGTACAAAGGGGTTTTCGATACAGAAAATCAGGCAAAAAGACAGCAAGGGGCACTGAATCTGTGTGATGGTATTCCCGAATGCCACTGGCACTGTATGCAGCCAATTAGCTACGCCTACTATAAAAAATCATTAAATATGCTACCTAATATCACTGTATTCTACACGCCATAGGAGCACTAAATTATGCAAGTAATGGAGCTGATTTTCTTTATAAAAGAAGTTGCTAACAACCCTGGCGACATTCTTAACAGATTGAATCAGATAGTTGAATTGTATAATGGAATATGCGGTAAAGAAAACTGGTTCCTGCCCGGAGAATCAAAAGAAGATGCCATGAAATGCAAAATTTTTCATGACGGGGAGCTGTCAGATGATGCCATGCTGCTTATGACAAACTATCTGAAAGATGATCTTCCGTTTGTTACATCTGCAATATGGAGTTTGAATGAAGACTCAATTAAATTTGGGAACTATATACAAGGTGATGTAAATAAATTTTCATACGAAATAAATTATTGTTATAAAAATGAAGCAGAAGCAATGAATTTCGCTTCTCAATTTGTATTGAAGATAATCGATAAAATTTCACCGCACATTCTACGGCTGGAAACGAATGGATACAGTCTGCATGAGTCTCAGGTATTCCCGGATCGTCTCCCTGTCGGGTGGATGTTCTACATCGATAAAAGCTACGATGAAAAGACGATAAATCTTCCTAAACAGATGCACTCTATCAAACGAGAAGGTCAACCTGTCGGTACGTTGTTCGTGACCAAACGGGATTTCTTTGATGGTTCGAACAAGGCCGATATTACGTTATCCAACGATCTTGAGATCGCGCTGGTGGCGCATGACATTCTGCCAACGTACAAAAAAATATTCTGATGGTTAGGGAATTGAACAGCTTGCCATTAATGCAGGCTGTACACTCAGAAACATTGATAAACGAGGTTTGAATGTCAACCGGTTATTTTTTGAGAAAGTACGACAGGACAACGTGCGGCGGGGTGATTTTTCCAAGCCAGGATAAGTTTACTATACTTGGGTTGCCTGTCGCGAGAGCGGGAGATTCTGTAACGTGCGGGAAGGATGGCAAGGTTTATCAGATAATGGGGTCCGTTCCTAAAATGTCTTACAAAGGCATCGGTCTGGCTGGCTCCATTCACAGTAAGAGCACCTGCCCCTGCATGGCGGAATTACTTCCCTCCTGTGTAAAAGCAAAATACAGCACCGATCACATGGTCCTGAGCCCTTCAGCTATGCGGGCTTCAGTATTTGATTTAGGTACACCACAGCATGCTCAAACCGCGCATAAACCCGTGAAACATCAGGAAGAAAAATTACCTTCTACTTGTGCCTGTGATCGGGATATCACAATGGCGGAATTCAAATTAATTGCCACTGGTGTCACCGATGAGAGCACGCTTCGTGCATACCTGGATTCACTTAACTTGTGGATGCCATGGCATGGGATCACTACGTGCCGTGCTAAAGCACACTTTTTATCGCAGGCGTGTGGCGAAACTGGTGAGTTTAAATATATGGCTGAGATTGGAGGGAAAACAAAAAAATACGCACCGTATTATGGACGAGGAATATTAATGCTGACACACAAAGATAATTACACAAAATACTCACAATATGCAAATATTGATTCTGAAAATAATCCTGACGAATTAACATTAATACCAAACTGTATTATTTCAGGAGTTTGGGCTTACTCTGATTTATTAAAATTAAATGATAAGGCGGAAAAAGATGATTTCATCTATGTAACAGCAAGAATAAACGGTGGATTCAATGGCTATAAATCACGCTTATCCTCTTTCAATAAAGTTGTTAAAATATTAAAAGCCGAACATTTGAATAAACTTTGTACAAATGATACGTTTAAATTTGAAGAAAGTGAAATTTATGATAACCGTGTGTACTCTCAAGAGTGGGGCTTATGGCATGACCCACATCATCCCAAATATAAAGGTACAGAAAAAAATACAATTGAAGCTCTTGCAGGATATCGCAGAGCATTAAAGCTAACTCCAAATGATAAAAATCATGAAGTGATTAGAAAGTCATTAAGCAATAAAATCAATGAGTTATAATTTAAAGCGACGAGTTTCACATTCGTCGCCTCATTATCAGTTTGTTGCCAAAAAATCATCGACTAAACTTGATATATTGTTCTCGTAATCTTGCATGCATATATATTTTTTATTTTTGGATGATGGCAATCCATTTTTTAATGATGACACTGTTAATGATTCATCACCATTCTTATTACTTAAGTTCCCAACTGTTATATAGTAATTTATTGCATTAAACTCCATGTAATTAAAATTATCAGGATCATTCTTGATGATATCCTCTCCCATATTTTTAATTGAATCTCTTGAATCAATTACTTGCTTATCAATTAAAACCCTGAATTTACCATTATACTTAAACACCTTTATTTTTTCTCCCGTTGTCGCCGTACAGGAAAAAAGATTGTTATTTTTTTCTGCTAAAGCAGAGTTTGAAAAAATAATAAAGGCTAGGCAAAGAAATAAAAACCTCATCATTATCTCCTTTTCTTGTGACTAAAAAAATAAAATATCAACAATAGCCAAATGCAAATATAAAAAATGTAAACTAATGGCACAGTTTTATTTTATTGAGTCCAGATTATTAGCATCATCATTACTACACCAATATGTTTGAGTGCTCCCTGTTTTCTTATCAACAATAGCTACTCGATTCATTGCATCAGAGTAATCTGACTTATCAAGCCCACTACCTATCGAGACAAATGAATCAATAGTTGTAAATTCAAACATACCAAAGTCATCTGCACCTTCTTTTATAGCTTCATTATAGTCTTTTTGATGCTTTCTTTTTATTTGCTGAATGGTTTCCATTGATTTAAATTCTTTACCACCAAATCTTACGACTAATTTATCACCTTTTTTAGTCGCAGTGATTATAGTGTTGTTATCACTATGGCAATAAAAAAGATCTGATCCATCCGCAGCCAAGGCAGTTGAACTGATCAGCATAGATATTAATAGTAACCTCATTGTGCTGCCCCGTTAAAATATAATACCATAATGAAGTTTTAATTATCTTGCACTATGTTATTTGTTACTAATCTTTATTTTTTCATTGTTAGGCTGTTGTTTAAAAACCACCGGAGTTTCATTTGACAGTAACATCCCTTGAACGCCCAACTGAAGAACTTGCACACCTTGCCTGGTGCATACTGGTGGCCGTTGGCCTTGCCAGACAACAAGGCAAGGTGCACTCTACCCTGCAGACGCATATGTTCATTATGCAGTGGTTGCTGACAGCGCAAAAGCGCAAGTTGTTTCCCATAACGTTAGCGCAGGACATTATTTGGCTGCAGGAGCAAGGGAAGCGCTACGGGCCATCCGCGAGGCTTTACAGTAAAGTGGAGTACATCTGGCTCGCAAGCTCTGGTGCACTTACGCAGCAAAGCACGCTGTTTCGCTTTACGTATATGATCGACACGCTTCGGACAATGGGCTGGATTGACTGGCTGGTTTCAGCAAAAGAATGGGAAGATAAAGTTAAATTAGCGGGTAATGCCTGTGCGATCTACACGCCGAAAGACGAGCTGCATCAGGTGTTCACCGAAAAAGGTGAACTCATCAGGCCGATGGAGTTACGACTTACTGGCGATATCAGCGGCATCCCTGCGCTGCTGGCACAATGCCATCTGCACGCTGAACGGTTGCCTGATGACAACGGCTATTTCGTGTACCAGTTGTTAGCCTGGCGCTAAGACTCGCTGACCATGGGTTTACAGCCCTGATAAAGCGGGTACACTACAGTTACCACTGGTTTCTAACACTTTTAGTCGAACGCCTATGTCGCAACTTGATTTCGGTAGCCCTGATCCTTTTGAACGTGCCATCTCTCCTTTCGAGGAAATGGCGGCGTATGAAGCGTTATGGTCCGAAAAAGGCGCAACGTTCAAAACGATCGCTGATAAATTCCGTGAAGCACCAGAAGGCGCTGTACCTTCAGATTTGGTGGCTGGCAGTACCATCGCCGCGTTCAAAACTCGTCTGAAAGAGATTATGTCCCGTTACGCCCTTGAAAACATTGGTATACGGGTGCATGGTGCTGGTGAATATCCCGAAAAGCTGAGAGACGCACGTAACCCGGTAGAAGTCATCTACTACCAGGGCTGGTGGGATCTGGTAAATACCCGCTCGGTTGCAGTGGTCGGTTCGAGAAAAGTGTCAGACGAAGGGGCCAGACGTACCCGTAAACTGGTTAAGTGCCTGGTAGAGGACGGCTTTACTATCGTCTCTGGTCTGGCGGAAGGTGTTGATACCAACGCACATCAAACTGCACTGGCGCTCGGTGGTAAAACCATTGCGGTTATCGGTACACCGCTTTCGCATCAGTATCCCAAACAGAACAGCGACCTACAGCAGACCATACGCGACAATTACCTGCTTATCAGTCAGGTGCCGTTCCAGCGTTACCTGGAGCAAGATTACCGTAGCAACCGGATTTTCTTCCCGGAGCGTAACATCACGATGTCGGCGCTGACGGAAGCGACGATTATCATCGAAGCCTCGGAAACATCAGGTACGCTGACACAGGCTCGCGCAGCGCTGGCGCAGGGGCGTAAGCTGTTTATCCTGGAGTCCTGTTTCCAGAACCCGTCTATCACCTGGCCTGCACGGTTTGAAGCGCAGGGCGCAATAAGGGTGAAGGATTATGAAGATATCAGGAGAAACCTTCGGTGACGCTTCGTCTTACGCGCATTGATGAACTGATCCGCGAGCAGCATTATCATCTGGAAGAAGGTGATCGGTGTTATTTCTTCGGTGAGTACACGGCCCGGCAAGGTGCGGCCTACAGCGAAACCAATCAGTTGATAATGAACCTGAAGAAAGGTAACGAGCGTCGTGGGTTCCAGGATTACCGCTACAAAGGGATCGCGATAGAACGTGTTGCCAGGATGATCACGTCAACGATCGGTAATCTTGACGCCTTTACCTTCGTTCCTGTCCCACCATCCCGATGCCGTACCGATGCAGCTTACGATGACCGTATGACGGCTATCCTGCGTACTGCGCAGGCACTGAATCCGGCGATGGACTACCGGGAGCTGGTTTCGCAGAACGTTTCCACCGTAGCCTCCCACGCCTCAGCAGCCAATCGTCCGACACCGGATGAGATTATGGCGAATTATCGTTTTGATAACACGTTGTGCAATGGTGTCAGAAATAATATTCTCATATTTGACGATGTACTCACCGCCGGTAGCCATTTCAAAGCCATGAAGCGCTTTCTGCAGCAGCATTTGCCAGACTCGAACATTCAGGGGCTTTTTGTGGCGCGTACCGCACGGGATGCGGATGTGGCAAGCTTGTTTGATTTGCTGGACTGAGACGATAACAGAGGCCTACAGGCATCAGACCATAAGTGAGTTACAGTAAACAGGATTTCACTATTAAGGATTATTTTCCATTGCATACTTTCTTTCACGTTGACATGTCCAGGCGATTACGCCCAGGAATGAAAATTGAGTTATCGGCACAGACAACATCTGAATTTGGTGCCGTGTACTGGAAACAGTTTCGCCGCGCTGGAATTGAACACTTTCCTTCTGATCAAACCATTCCTCCCCAAACTCATTTACTTGGGGAGGCCGCATATCGTGAATTCTGGCTTGAATTATTCAGAACAGGTAACCCTGAATTAAAAAATCTGATGTTACCCTCACGCCTCAATTCTTTTTTTGTTGTTGAGTCCATCGAGGATGCCCGCAGGTATATCACTCGCAGCAATCTGGAGAAACATGTTCCCATCTTTGAGGTGCACTCGCAGGAACCAGGAGTGAAATTCGATATGACGTGGTTGGATCAACAGTTCCCACGGGACTACCGTGAGTTCGGCTATTACTATCTCCGCTACTGGAAGGGGCTGAGAATTGATGACGATCCTCACCTTGCAAGTCACGAAAAACGGGGTTCGCTTATGGAAGTGTTGCTGAGTTCGACAATAACAATCGGTCAGGCAGCGAATTAAACGGACAAGAATACTTTGTTCGTTCGACCGAAAATGAGCGTCACAGTCAATCGGGCGAGGTAATCTTACTGTGGCGTTTAATCATGCAAAGTGCGTTGTGATGTATGGTGCCACTTGAACCATTACCCTAAGCTAAAAATCGGTCTAGAGATCGTTGATTACCATCAGTATACTAGTCCGTTATACGTCCATTATTTGTGATGTGAGGAACGATGAATAGTAACCTGACCAGGATATGTTACCGTGGTGAGACTGGAGAAAGCGATCTCAGAACGTTAATCCTTGGCGAGATCTTATATATCTCATTGAGAGACGTCTTAGTCACTTTGAATAAAGAAAACAGGGAAATAAACGCTGACTACACAGTAAAATCGATGGTAGGAATTATCAGAGCACAATTACAGGCTCTTGATCCTGATGAGTATATTACCACTGATGCTGAAAATGGTGTTTTTGACGGTCAAAAAGAGATCTTTGTCACCCAACCTGGTTTGTACCGAGTAATGTCGAGTGACCGAAGTGCTGCTGGAAAACGCTTTCAAAAATGGTTATTCCATGAAGTCATACCATCGTTGACTAAACATGGAGTATACCCACCTCCGCCAGAAGCGAAAGGATCTGCCCTCGCGCAAATGGCAGAAATACTTGCTCAAAACTCACGAGCACTTGCTGATGCAATTCATAACCATGAAAAATTAGCAGAAGACGTCTCGCGGGTTAAAGGTAAGGTTGCTGATGTTGAAAGTCGTTTGAACCTCTTAGAATCGGCTCCTTCAGCTGTCACCGAAGACATGCAATCCCTTGATAGCCGTCTCGCTTTTTTGGACATGAGCATGGAAGAAAAGCATGTCATCGAGACGTTATCCTGGTGCGAAAATATTTCTATACAAAAAAACAGGAAAGTGATTCGCAAGGACTGTAGAGAAAACTCACTCTTTACAACGCAGACTATTGACGAGGCGATAGCTATAATGACCGAAAGCGGAAAGATTACACCAAATTAAATTGTGTGTTTGCAATGAGGTGTGGGGAAGTCAGTAATGGCTCGAGTCATGCAGAACAGCTATAGTACTTATCCCTCATGTAAAAAAGCCTTCCCACGCAGAGAAGGCCCATTACGGGGGGTTACTTACGGCTACCACCGAAGTTACGTTCCCCTTCTTCGTAAATCTTGCTGTCGAGTTTGGTCAGGTAATCCAGACGGTGCACCAGTTCTCCATACTCATAAATATAATCTGCAGAGTTTTGATCAAGAATATACCGGCAGTTTTCCGGGAAGTGGACCAGACCAGGACAGTCCTCCACCTCCAGACCTAACGCACTGTACCAGGCGCGGGTGATCATCATTCGCAAGGTGGTATCGAGTTTGTCATCGCCTAATTGCTTGTAAGCCTGTTCGTTGAATACCAGGCAAATGTGAAAGTGGCATTTCCCTGACTGGCTGTATTCTTTAGCCCACATGCTACGCAGGGTATTTGGGTGGACTCGTACACCGTTACGTCTTCTACGATGCTCACTGGCTGTCAGCATCGCATTTAAGGCATTAATGAACCGGGATATTGCTCCGGGTGAAAGGTTAGGGAAGCAGCTGATGGTGTCACCGTTATCCAGTATTGAGGGATAATGAGTATCGACACGCACAGCAGTAACGCTGGTAAATTCGTTGGTGGCATAGCCAAGCACCTCAAGTATTGTGTCCAGATTATCAGCGTTGTGTAATCCGTGTGATCCTAAGTATGTTTTCATAATATATACCTATGTGGTTGGTCCACGGTAGGGACCGTATTAGGTTAGTAGCCATACAGGTAGGGCTATATTCGCTCTGGAGGTATATACTGGTAATAATGGTTAACACTGTGATCAGTACACTTGATATTGTTGATCTATAGGTTAGCCATTATAATACCTTTTCCTACATCTAAAATTGAGACTAAGGTAGCCCCAGCCTGTGATGGCTGTTATAAAATTACTCTGCAATTAGCTTCAAGAAAAAATAATATTCCTGATGAGTTCACACCAAATCAGTGGTCTCCACAGGCTGGATAAATATAGTTTTACCTCGCTTCGCAGCCATTATCTTACGCTGTGAATAAAGGGTGCTTAGTAATTCGTTCACTGTCGCTCTGTTTCTGAACCGATTAGGACCATACTGCAATATCGTGTTTTTCCTGAGGTAGGGAATCATATTTCTAACGCAATACTCTTTTATCCAACAGTAAAGATCGTTTGCCTCTGAGCCGACAAGTGTCAATTCCTGGTGTTGTGAGAACAGCCTGATATACTCGTCCACGTACCATGAAATTATCTGGATGGCCGCTTCTACGGCAATGAGTGAAATATCTCCGCCACTCCCCTCAAAGTAGTGCAGCAAAGCTGCCACTCTCGCCATATTCTCTGCGACCTTAGAAGCATAGTCTTTGAAGTCAGAAAGAAAGCCAAGCATCCCCATCTCGGATTCAACTTTATTATAAAACTCAATCATTCGTTGTTCCGCTTCAGGACAAAAAATGAGGCACTCCCGTTTATTTTCATCATGTCGGATCATATTTTCAGTGATGATCTCCATCAATCGTTGGTGGAATACTGGTAAATGTTCGGTTGAAGTCACTGGGCTGGTAATTTTCCTGTACCCCTGGGTTGAGTCTGGCTGACAAATCAGGGTGCGGGCAAAAAAACCTATCCCTTTAGCCATCTCGCCATTGCACTCCTGATACGCTCTAAAAATAACAGGTTGTAACATTACAGACAGAGTAACTCTGGCATCCTTAATGAATTGTTCCGGGCTACATTTCCTTTCCACTGAAAATGTTGAGCCATCCCACATTTTGTTGATGAAAGGCAGATCATTTAGTGTATGACCTTTGAATATGGTGCCTGCTTCATCGGACGTTATGCCAATAGCCCGCCATTTACCACAGAGAAACTGTTTAATAGCAGCTGGAGTGGCATCATTAAACATCAACTTGTACCTTACAGGCTCTTCCGGACGGTTTTCCATAAGAACTTTTAATTGTGCTTCAGTCGCAGAGAAATCTTTATTTCGCCTGATCTCCGATTTCAGCTTTGATGTTAACGCCTTTTGTTGGGTATTAAACACTTGCATGTCACTTTCCCAGACTTCATAATCTCCCATGTATTGTATAAATTTTTGTTCCTCTAGGTCGTACAACGGCTTCATCAATACTTTATCCACACTGCTTTTCCTTTCTCCAGAATCAGCCAGTGTTAATAAAAACAATGATACGGGACTACGCAAATGATTAAACCTGCAAACATCAATCCCGTTTTGACAGGCAAGGGAGATAGTACCAAGGGCTGATGCGGCAACTAGCGCTAATGGTGCCTGTGTATTTTGAGTTACCTCATAAACCGCATTTCTGATAATCAATGGCAGTACTTGTACAGGGAATGGACGACTAATAAGCATGAAAGCCTCTGTATAGCTTAAGGATAAATTTATTTCACCTTAGTGGCTATTCCGCTATTAGTAGCGGAAATAGCAAGATGAAACCGTGTTCATTAAAGATAAACGAACCGAAAACACGACTTTTTGATTAACGAATACTGATCCAGCACAGCAGATCGCTCAGCAACCAGGCGCAAGATTTCGGCCCAATAGACTTACGTAAAGGGAACTGCCCCGTCCGTTCAAGCTTCCATGCTGTAGATCGTGATACTGATGTGATACGCTGGCGCTCGCGTTCACGAACCAGACGATCTGAAGTCTCACCATAGTTCTGTAAAGCCTGTAAACGCTGCTCGGGTGTCGGTTGAGTAAAAGAATTGTGCATGATTGCCTCCTGTGGTTTCGATGGAAGCAATCATGTTTTAGGACGGAAGATTTGGGAAGTGACGCACTTTTGGATATGCGCTTAGTAAGAGGTTAGTTTTTGGGTTTCTTAAGCCATTTTCTGACATCACTTGTAGTAAATTCTACCGGAAACTGAAAATCGTCCGAAGCTGCCAATTTGTTGAGTTCAT
The DNA here is from genome assembly GCF_041679625.1 of Enterobacter cloacae complex sp. ESBL7. Lineage (NCBI taxonomy): Bacteria > Pseudomonadati > Pseudomonadota > Gammaproteobacteria > Enterobacterales > Enterobacteriaceae > Enterobacter > Enterobacter cloacae complex sp. ESBL7. The sequence goes on along the minus strand of NZ_JBGORN010000004.1, from coordinate 50,498 downwards.
CTGTAATGACAGGGGCTTTCCCCTTGGATCTACTTAGGTATTTTTGATTGAAAAGCTCTATAAACAAATATAACCCTTTTCTTTTTTCGTTGGTAATTCTTTGCCTTTTATCTGTAAATGCTCCAGGTTTTTCAAACCATTCCAAAAGTGTACTTTCTGATATGTTCGCATCCCACATGTTATCATAATCAACCTTAAACTTACTGACGACAGGAACACCATTGTTCCTCACGACGGTTTCATGCATGAGTAAACAAAGTGCAAAATTCTCTTTTTTTGTTTCAAAGATCGCATTGAGTGTTTTTTTATCAACGCTTACGGCATCAAATTCATAGTCCGAGCTGAAAGAAGGAAAAAGAGATTTTAATACATTAACATCGATGTAGAGATCATTATTATTGATGCCGTTATGACCTTCAAAAATCAAATAGTCTTCATCGTAAACGCTATAGACATATACTGCCCCGGATGAATCAGCCTTAAGACTAAATGACTCTTTATCAGTGAGGATGTAATTACCATTATTAAAGGCTGATATTTCCGTCGGGACAACAACCCAATACCCAAATGCAGTACCAGAATACTCATAATTGAAATACTCCCCGCGAATTGATCTTGATATTTTAAACTCTTTAGTTATCTTCAAATGCGATTTTAGAGGCAGGTCAGGAATGAACTTTAAAATTGAATGTGCATTACTGTCTTCTGACAGGTAAAATTCATCCCCATTACTAATAACCTGCTCTCCGCTCAAATGCAGCGAAGGCGAAATACATCGAGACAATCTACATTTTTTGCCATTCCCGCAAAAATACAAAAAAAGTTGTATACGTTTAGAAAACCATGCATCCAATATTTTCTGAACGATATGCTGTTCAGTTATTTTTGACAACGAAAAAAAATTAGAATTCATTTCTCTCTCTCATCAGGCGGACACTTATCATTTTTCGATAATAACAAATTAAGTGGCGCCTGACATAGCAAGCGCCCCCAAAAAGTGCTCCATCTTCTATTTCACGACTCAGAAGCATAACTCATTATGTTCTTTTGAAGAGACTTACCACATTGTTTTCCTGGTGTCGCTGATAGCTGTTAACCCGCGCCTCCCAAATCTCAAGCGCCCTACGCTTTTCAGTCAGATAATCATAACGGTCATAGTGTTTCGAGCTGACGTCATTCAAAGCGTGATTCTGGATACGGTCGCGGATCTCTTTGCTGATCCCCGCCTCCCCCATCAGCGTTTTACAAGTACGACGTAAATCTCGTGCCGTGAAAACTTTAAACTCGGGATTAAAGGCACGAAAATACATGATGGAACGCGCCAGACTATCGGTACGCACCGGGCGCTCACTGTTGGTCGATAGAGGAAAAATATAGGGACTGCTACTTTCCTTCGTCAGCTCTTTCACTGAGGCTAATTCCTGTAGTGCCGATTCAGTCAGCGGAATCAGGTGCTCACGCTTGTTTTTCGATACATCAGCTATGACCAGTAACGTCTTTTGCTGCCAGTCAATCGCGCTCCACTGGCTCGCAATCATTTCAAACGGGCGCTGCCCGCCAGCATAAACACAGAAGCGAATAAGATGCTGCATTAACGGTCCAACGTTAGTTGCCTGAGCGAACTGCTCCATGACAAAGCGTAGCTCATCCAGCGTTAACCATGTATCACCCACTTTCTCCGCCGAGGACTGCTTCGGTATGGCCGATACCGGATTAACTTCAAGCCCGAACGTAATCCCCACGCTGGTATTCATCGGATCGTTATCGGCTTTAAGACCGTAGTTGAATGCCGCCATCAGGTAGGAACGAATGCGGTTAGCATGAACCACCGCATCACGCTGGATGATACCAGACAAGATCGTTTTGATCTGTAAAGGTGTTACATCCTTCGCTTTGGTCTCGCGAGGAATGATTGAATAGCACTCTTTTTCAAGACGCTTCAGTACATCGGCCCAGGTCCGCTTATTGTCGAGCTTCATCTTGTTAACATAGCCGTGTACCAGTTCTTTAAACGATCCCTGCGAACTATGAAGCTGCATGATGTGTTGCTCGGCCAGGCGTTGTTGCTCAAGCTCTTGCTGAGGTTCTTTTCCTTCAACAAGCCAGGCCCCGTACTTTTTCGCCAGCTCATTGGCCGTCACCAGTTTCATCTCCGGCCAGATGCCTAATTGAATGAATTTCTCTTTCTTCCCTTTATCAATGTAGTAACGGAAATAAAAAACTTTGCTGCCTGAAGGCTGAACTTTGACGCCAAGCCTGCCAGTACCACGCTGAGCGGTGTTGCTCCACACGTAGTACGACGTGCTTTTTGTCTTCAATCCACGTATAGCAGTCTCGGTAAGATTAGCGGCCATGAGGTTACCTTTCTGAAAATAATCGTTACCTGACCCAGCGCCCATTTTGGGTCAGGTAATGGGTCAGGTAACGATAGTACAATGGGGAGATAAGAGAACCAATTAGAAACAGAAACAACCTCATAATGCATTGATAATAAATAATTAAAAATACATAGAGCGCCAATGGCGAACAATTAGAAACATGCCAATTTCATGACTCATAATCTCTTGGTCGCTGGTTCAAGTCCAGCAGGGGCCACCAAATTTTAGTTTTAGAATCATATGATTAAGCCACTCGATTGAGTGGCTTTTTTGTTGGGCGAATGATGGATGCCCCCTTGTTGTCCCCTGACTTTTCCCCAGGCATTCGCCAGGCTGTATCCCGCCTCTGATTTTTGTTGCACCCTATGCGAGCACATTCGGAATCAATCACACGTAGCCCGGCCTGCCGCTCACCCTCACAAACCCTAAAAACTAAAGAAATCCCCCATCGCGCCGATCATCATCCGTGTGTATTATTTCCTGTAGCTTTTACAACAACTAACCTTAACTCAAATACTTAAGCGCCAAAGCGAAAGGCATCATGAGCACACCGATCAAACGGCTAGAAATCATTAAAAATGCCATTGAACTGGAAGATAACGACATCATCCAGAGCCAGCTGACACGCCTGAAAAATGAAGCGTTTGACGATGAGCTACAGGCAATCGTCGTGGCGCTTGAGGAGAAGAACTACACCGCTGCGATGGCGGCAATTACCGCCTGGCTGCAGGGCCAGCGCGCCGTAACCCAGTGGCGAGATCCGCAGGTGGCCGCCAGCAAGCTGGAGCTGAAGGCGCTGGAAGAGCGTCTACGCGATCTGATTGACCGGCGCAACGCCCGGGTGCAGCAGCTTGATGAGTTCAACGATCTCTATTTTTCTCGCCTCGGGCCGCTGATGCAGCAGATCCTCGCCCTGCGTAAAAAGCTGGCCGAGCTCAATCTGCGCCGTCAGCAGGCGGAAGCGCGTCGTCGCGAGGAAGATTACCGTCGCTGCCAGCGCTATATGGCGCAGGCGGTAGAAGTGCTGACGACGCTCACCCAGCGCTGGCGCGATCTCCCGGCCGACTCCGTGCAGGCCGCTGAGGCGCGTAAGCATCTGGAACAGCAAAGCAATCTGATTGCCAACCTGCTAGCCGAAGCGCTGGAGCTGGAGAGCGGCTTAACGCGCGAAGAGGAGCCTGCGCGTCAGGCGCGCGACGACGCTAACGAAGAGTACGAGAAGTATCGCGAGCAGCATCACGATGCCGAAGTGCGGCTGCGCAAGGGCAAGGATCTTTCGGAAGAGGATCGGAACGAGCTCAAGCGCCTCTGGCGGCAGGCGAGCAAGCTCTGCCATCCGGATCTGGTGGCGGACGACCTGAAAGAGGAAGCTAATGCGATGATGGTCCAGCTCAACCAGGCGAAGCAGCGTGGCGACGTTAAAACCATTCGCTCACTGGTAGCCCGCCTGCAGCAGGGCTTTGAGCCATTAATGGCAAGCGACAGGCTGAACGATCTGGAACGTATCCGCAAAAAAATGGCGCAGGTTCGCGAGCAAATCGACATTTTAGTGAACGAGCTGGCGGAGCTGGAGAAAGAGGAGTCCTGGCTTCTGGTCTCGTCGCTGAACAATATGGAAGCTTACTTCGCTCAGCAGGAGAAAGCCCTGCACGAGGTCCGCGCCTCGCTCGAACATCAGGTGAGCGAAGCGCAGCTGGATTCCGCCGCCTGATTATTTGGCGTGCCAGTATGCGCTGGCACGCACCAGTTGCTGGTCAATCGCGTCGGTTTCAAACTGACGGCTCAGCGTCTTCACTACCTTCCCTTCCCCGGTCAGCCAGATGAAGTAATCTTCACCAGGAACGGCCAGCGCCGCCAGATGGTCCGCTACCGCCTGCTCGCTGTGGCCTACAACCCAGGTGATGCTGAATTCGCTCAGGTGCGCCAGATACGCCTTATAAGAATCGTCTCCGACCGTCACAATCGCATGAATTTCCGGGCGAACCGGCAGTTTAGCAATGCTCTCTAAGCGTCGACGCAGCGCGGGCATGCCGGACTCGTCGCACACGTACAGCTGCCAGGCGTAATCCTCCGGCACCACCAGCGAACCGCGCGGACCGCCGATGGTCAGCCTGTCTCCCGCTTTCGCCTCGACCGCCCAGCGGCTGGCAATGCCGCCGTCATGAACGAAGAAATCGAGTACCAGCTCATGGTTTGCCTCGTCGTACAGCGGCGTGTAGTCGCGCGTCTGAGGACGTACGCCGTCGCCCCAGTCGATGCCTTCATCGGTGACCACCGGCGGCACAAACACCGCCCCCGGGGCCGGGAAAAAGACTTTTGTATGGTCGTCGAAACCGCGGGAACTAAAGCCCTCCAGCTGCTCGCCGCCTAAAACAATGCGCTGGAAACCCGCGCTGGCGCGCTCAACGCGGAGCACCGTCAGCTCGCGAAAGCGCAGGTCATTACGAACACGCTGTGGGTAACGGGTAGATGCCATTTTTAGCCCCTTCTCTGGTGAATACGATATATCTAAATCAATTATCCAAATGATAATGATTACTAATAAGTAAAAATGCAAGATCTTTTAGATTGCATCTGAATATATCTTAGATATAGTTTAGATATATCAAATTGAGAGAGCTACTATGCGACACGAACACGACAGCGGCGGGCGCCGACCGCGCTTTTTCGGCCATGGCGATCTGCGGCTGGTGATTCTGGATATCCTGACCCGCAGCGCGAGCCACGGCTACGAGCTGATAAAAGAGATCGAGAACCTAACCCAGGGGAATTACACCCCGAGCCCAGGAGTGATCTACCCGACCCTGGATTATCTTCAGGATCAAACCTTTATCACCATTACGGAAGAAGAGAACGGTCGTAAGACGATTACAATTACCGCTGAAGGACAACGCTGGCTGGACGAAAACCGGGAGCAGCTGGAACAGATCCAGGTGCGTATCAAAGCGCGTTCCGTCGGTTTTCAGCTGCGCAAAAACCCGCAGATGAAGCGGGCGCTGGATAACTTCAAAGCGGTGTTAGACCTGAAGGTGAATCAGGGAGAGCTCAGCGACGCGCAGCTCAAGCAGATTATCGGCGTTATTGACCGCGCGGCGCTCGAGATCTCCCAGCTGGACTAAGCCGGAGCGTGCTCGCTCACGCGGAAGACGCGTACCAGCTCCTTCAGGTGCATCGCCTGTTCGTTAAGCGATGCTGCCGCCGCGACGGACTCCTCCACCAGCGCGGAGTTCTGCTGGGTGGTGGCATCAATCAGGCCAATCGCGCTGTTAATCTGCGAGATACCTTCCGTCTGCTCGTGGCTGGCCTGGCGGATTTCGCGCAGAATCACGTCCATCTCTTCCACGTTGCCGACCATCCCGTTAATCAACGCACTCGCTTTTTCAACCAGGTTCATCCCGTCCTGGGTCTGGCTGGTAGAGCTCTCAATCAGCTCGCGGATTTCGCTGGCAGATGACGCGCTCTTCTGGGCAAGCTGGCGAACTTCACCCGCCACCACCGCAAAGCCGCGACCGTGCTCGCCGGCGCGCGCCGCTTCCACCGCCGCGTTCAGCGCCAGAATATTGGTCTGGAAAGCAATGGCGTCGATCAGGTCGATAATGTCGGACATCCGGTTCGACGTCTCGTTAATCAGGCGCATTTTGCTGGTCACCTGCTTCATCATCTCGCCGTTGTTTTTGACCACCGTGGCGGCATCCGCCGAGAGGTTGGTGGCTTCCCCGGTATGCGAGGCGGTATTTTTCACCGTTGCGGTGATCTGCTCCATCGAGGCGGCGGTCTGTTCAACGGAGCTTGCCTGCTCTTCCGTACGCGCGGCCAGATCCTGGTTCCCGGCGACAATCTGCGCGGCTGCGCTGGAGATATTCTCCGAGCCGGTTTGCACCTGCTGCACGATGTCCAGCAGTCGCGTTTTCATCTCCATCAGCGCATGCAGCAGCAGACCCGTTTCGTCTTTACCGTGTGGCGTGATGCTGCCCGTGAGATCGCCCTCAGAAATGGCTTTTGCAAAATGCACCGCCTCGCCGAGCGGACGAGTGATAGCGCGCACGATAAACCAGCCAATCAGGCTGCCTGCCGCGACGCTAAAGAGCGTGAGCAGGATCAGCAGAAGACGGTTAGACCTGAAATCCCCTTCCACCTGCGCGCCGGCACTCTGCATCTCGCTGTTTTGAATGGTAATCAGCTCCTTCACCTTCGCTTTATATGCCTGCTGCACGGCGAGAGTGGTGGTCATCATCTCCTGAATAGCGCCCGCACGATTGTTGTTCTGCACCGCCTGCAGAATGCGGTAGCGCGAGTCCAGATACTGCTGGCGCACGCTGCGGATCTCCGCCAGAACCTGCTGAGACTTTTGATCCTGCAACGCGTTGTTCAGCTCGCCCAGGATCACCGTGATGTGCTCGCTGATCTCTTTCAGGCGCTGCTGAGATTGCCCCGTATAGGTGCCCTGCTCGTCCAGCAGCATCAGCTGTTGAGTGCTAATAAATTCCTGGAAGTTATCGATTAGCTGGTTCGCTTTTACCGTGGTCGGATAATCACTGGTAATAATCGATTGCATCCCGTTATTAGCCCGGTCCAGACTCAGCAGAGACAGGCTCGCACTGATGGCCATCAGGACAATAAAGAACCCGAACGCCAGAAATAATTTCGTGCCGATCTTTACGTCATGTAAGAACATATTTTCTCCATCGATGTGATTATTTCTCAGACGATCGCTGTTATCGGTAACGATTTCGCTAACTTTATGAGTTTGATCGTTTTTTTATTTCATAACCCCCGCAATGCATAGGTGCAGGCTATTAATATGGCCTCATCGATCGTTACCAGACCGTCAAACGGGGTATTTTCGAAATAGCATTCTGAAGAACTGACTTAGGCAGGAATAAATAACTGAGGCACTTTCTTTAGTTATTTAATATTAGATTAACAATAAACCACATTAATAGTCACATTCAGAAAAATAAAAAGCCGTTTATTCCCTACGGTATAAACGGCTTTTTTGGAACATTACTGACTCAGTGGAGCACAGTCACCGCATCCTTGAGGCGTCCGGCGCGGTGCTTCACCATTGCAGAAATGTGGGCGCTCTCCTCGACCAGGTCGGCGTTTTTCTGCGTGATGCTGTCGAGTTCAGCCACCGCGCGGGTCAACTCTGACAGCCCGGTGGCCTGCTCGGAGGTCGCGTGGCTGATCTGGGCGATAAGCTGCGTCACGTTTTTCACCTGCACCACGATATCATCCATCGTGCGGCCTGCGGCGTGAACCTGCTCAGAGCCGGACTGCACCTTGCTGGCGCTGGCATCAATGAGTTTACGAATATCATTGGCGGCACTGGCGCTGCGGCTGGCGAGATGGCGAACTTCGCCCGCGACCACGGCAAAACCTTTTCCCTGCTCTCCTGCCCTTGCCGCTTCAACCGCCGCGTTCAGCGCCAGAATATTGGTCTGGAAAGCGATGTCGTTAATCAGGGAGGTAATCGAGCCAATTCGCTGCGTGCTGTCGGCAATGTCATCCATGGTTTTGACCACGGTCTGCATCGCGTTGCCCCCTTTCGTCGCCGCGCTGCTCGCGGCCACGGAGAGTTTATCCACCTCGGCGGCAGTTTCAGAGTTACTCTGAACGGAAGCGGCCATCTGGTTCATTGTTGCGACGGTCTGCTGCACGTTCGCCACGGTCTGACGCGTCCGATCGTTCAGATCTTCATTTCCCTGCGCCAGCCTGTCGCTGCCGTCACGGACGCTCACTACCTGGCTCGAGACGTCATTGATTAACCAGCGGCACATCAGGCCCAGCTGCCCGACCGCGCGCAGCGTCAGCCCCAGCTCGTCGCTGCGGTTCAGATGCTGCACGCTGTTGCGCTCACCGGTTGCGACCTTCAGGGCCTGTCGCGCCACATTCTCTACCGGGCGGACAATCTGTTGCTCAAACAGCAGCGTCCCCAGCAGCATCACCACCGCGGCAGCTACGAGCGGCATCCACCCGGCGGAAGTCGCGACCAGCGTGGCGGCGAGAACGGCAAAAAGCGCCGCCATCACGCTGCGCACGCGCCAGCGCAGCGGCATTGCCGGCAGTTTACCCAGCCAGCCTTTTCCAACCACCAGCCCCTTGTGCACGCGTTTCTTACAGCTCCCGTCGTTCAGCGCCCGGTAAAGCGGCTCCACGATCGCAATCTCTTCGGCTGTGGCTTTGGTGCGAATGGACATATAGCCCGTCACCTGCCCGCGGCGCACCATCGGCACCGCATTCGCACGCACCCAGTAGTGGTCGCCGTTTTTGCGCCGGTTTTTGACAATTCCGCTCCACGGCTCGCCCTGCTGCAGCGTGTACCACATATCGGCAAACGCGGCTTTTGGCATGTCGGGGTGGCGGACCAGATTGTGCGGCTGGCCCGTCAGCTCATCGAGCTGGTAGCCGCTCACCTGCACAAAGGTGTCGTTGGCGTGTGTGATGTAGCTGTGGACGTCTGTGGTAGACATTAAGGTGGTGTCATCGTCCAGAGAATATTCATTCTGGGTGACATAGGTTGGAGAGGACATCGTGGGCATCCCTTGCAGGTTATTTGAATGTTAATTTTGTGGGTCAATGTTTTTTCGGCGGTAAACAATTTATCTTTAGTTGTTAAACTTGATGAAGATCGCAGATTTCACTTAAACCATACTTTTTGTACTATTTTATAATTCATTGATTTCAAATACTTTCGCAAAGAAATTACCTATAAAGCATGACCAGTTAATGCCCACTTAAGTTGCAGCCAATGCACTTCTTTAGTGCAGATGCGCTTTTCCGGCCTCATTTACCCTTTTTGTCCTGTACCGCTAAATCCCGTTTCGGTTGCTCCGGCATGATTAAATATTGTGCAACATTATTTTAACCTGGCGTTTATCCCGATTTTCGTTAAGTCATCTGAAGTGGCGTAATCCCTGCAATACTTAAACCAGTATCATGTGATACGCGATCCCCGGGAGCACATTTTGAACAGGTTACCTTCCAGCGCCTCGGCTCTTGCCTGTACCGCGCACGCACTGAATCTCATTGAGAAGCGAACGCTCGATCATGAGGAGATGAAACAACTTAACCGAGAGGTCATCGATTACTTTAAAGAGCACGTCAATCCAGGTTTTCTGGAGTATCGCAAATCTGTTACCGCCGGCGGGGATTACGGAGCCGTAGAATGGCAAGCGGGGAGTCTTAACACGCTTGTCGACACCCAGGGACAGGAGTTTATCGATTGCCTGGGTGGTTTTGGTATCTTCAACGTGGGGCACCGTAATCCAGTTGTGGTTTCCGCCGTACAGAATCAACTTGCGAAACAACCTCTCCATAGCCAGGAACTGCTCGACCCGCTTCGCGCCATGCTAGCGAAAACGCTGGCGGCCTTAACGCCCGGCAAACTGAAGTACAGCTTCTTTAGCAACAGCGGCACGGAATCGGTCGAAGCGGCGATTAAACTCGCCAAAGCGTACCAGTCGCCGCGCGGAAAATTCACCTTTATCGCCACCAGCGGCGCGTTCCACGGTAAATCCCTGGGCGCACTGTCTGCTACCGCCAAATCCACCTTCCGCAAACCGTTTATGCCGCTGCTGCCGGGCTTCCGCCACGTGCCGTTCGGCGACATTAACGCCATGCGCACCGTGCTGAGCGAATGCCGTAAAACCGGCGATGACGTGGCGGCGGTGATCCTGGAGCCGATTCAGGGTGAAGGCGGCGTGATCCTCCCTCCGCAGGGCTATCTGCCCGCCGTGCGTCAGCTGTGCGATGAGTTTGGCGCGCTGCTGATCCTCGACGAAGTCCAGACCGGCATGGGGCGCACCGGCAAGATGTTTGCCTGCGAGCACGAAAACGTGCAGCCGGACATCCTGTGCCTGGCGAAAGCGCTCGGCGGCGGCGTGATGCCGATTGGTGCGACGGTTGCGACTGAAGAGGTCTTCTCGGTGCTGTTCGACAACCCGTTCCTGCATACCACTACCTTTGGCGGTAACCCGCTGGCCTGTGCGGCCGCGCTGGCAACCATCAACGTGCTGCTGGAGCAAAACCTGCCCGCGCAGGCGGAGCAGAAAGGCGACATGCTGCTGGACGGCTTCCGTCAGCTAGGCCGGGAGTATCCGGACCTGGTGCAGGACGCGCGTGGCAAAGGGATGCTGATGGCGATTGAGTTTGTCGATAACGAAACCGGCTATAGCTTCGCGAGCGAGATGTTCCGCCAGCGGGTGCTGGTCGCCGGAACGCTCAACAACTCGAAAACCATCCGCATTGAACCGCCGCTGACGCTGACGATTGAGCAGTGCGAGCAGGTGCTGAAAGCGGCGCGTAAAGCGCTGGCAGCGCTGCGAATAAGTGTGGAAGAGGCGTAATCAGCGCCGGGTGGCGCTACGCTAACCCGGCCTACAAAATACTGCATGCAGGCCCGGTAAGCGTAGCGCCACCGGGCTGCTTTTTATCGGTGAAATTCCGCCACCGTCATGGTGAAGCGAAGCACGGTATCGCCTTCGTTCGCATATCCGTGCGCCGCTTCCGTTTTCGCCACCGCCGATGCGCCAGCGTTAACCTGGGTCACCGTCTCATCCACCGTCAACGTTAAAACGCCTTCGTTCACGTGCAGCAGCTCAAAGGTTCCCGCCGGGTGCCCCGGAGAGGTAAAGCGCTCTCCCGGCTGCATCTCCCACTGCCATAGCTCAATCATATCCGGGCCTGCGGTTCCCGCCAGCAGTCTGGCGCGTCCACCCTGTGCGCCCTGCCACAGCACCGGAATCGCGGCCTCTTCGATAACGTGCACCAGCGGCTCGCTGGATACGTTGACGATATCCGCTACGGAGATGCCGAGCGCGGCGGCCAGCTTGCACAAGATGGCGATACTGGGGTTGGCTGCGCCCTTTTCGATCTCCACCAGCATGCCTTTGCTAACGCTTGCCCGGCGGGACAACTCGTCCAGAGACAGCTTTTTCTCTTTGCGCCAGTTGCGTATGCGGTTTGCCACGGCCAGGCTTACCAGGGCAACATCGGCACCCTGCGAAGTCATTATATTGACTTTATCAGTCATTGGTCACTACCATGGTATAAAACAGTCAATACAGGATTATTTATGTCTCTCGTTACGCCGTCAATAGATTCGCATCTTGCCGGGATTGCCCCGGGCTTTCGGGCGCTGAGCATTCTGGTTGAAGCTGCGCCGATAACCCACCCCGAGGTTGCGCCCGCCGCGTTGGCGCAGGCCTGCCAGCAGATGTTGAATGATGATGTGCCATGGGCTGATGCACACCTTTCAGACTGGGATGAGGTGTTTAAAGCCTTCGGCGCGAAACCGAAACGCACGCCCTGCTCGGCATCTGCCCTGCGCAAGCGGGTACTGAAAGACGGTTCGCTGCCGTCGCTGGATCCGGTCGTAGATATCTATAACGCGGTGAGTATTCGCTATGCCATTCCGGTGGGCGGGGAAAATCTCGCGGCGTATTCGGGTGCGCCGCGTCTGACGCTGGCCGACGGCAGCGAGCCGTTTGATACCTTCAAAGAGGGACAACCAGTGATGGAACATCCGGAACCGGGCGAGGTTATCTGGCGCGACGATCTCGGCGTCACCTGCCGCCGCTGGAACTGGCGACAGGGGGTGCGTACCCGTCTGGACAGCCAGGCGCAATCCATGTGGTTTATTCTTGAAAGCCTGCCGTCGATGCCCCTTGCGGCACTGGAAGAGGCAGGAGAAGAACTGGTCAACAACCTGCAGCGGCTGATGCCGGGAGCCACGGCTCGGGTTCAGTTGCTGACGCTGTAGGAGGACAACACGATGTTTCACGGGTTAAGCGCGTTTCCGTTAACCCCCCTGAAAGAGGGGACGTTTGACGAGCACTCCTTCATCAATCTTCTGCGCCCCGTGGTCGACGCTGGTATGGATTCACTGGGCATTTTGGGCTCAACGGGAAGTTACGCCTATCTGACCGTTGAAGAGCGCGGTCGGATCGCACGCTGCGCGGTGGCGCATGCTGATGACATTCCGGTCATCGTCAGCATCGGCGCATTGCGGCTGGACGATATTCTGCGTCTAGCTGACGACGCGCAATCGGCAGGTGTCTCCGGCGTGCTGCTGGCACCCGTGTCGTACCAGCGATTAACGGAAGACGAAGTGTTTACTCTCTATGAAACGGTGACCCGCCAGCTCTCCGTACCACTGTGCATTTATGATAATCCCGCCACCACCGGTTTTGCGTTTAGCGATGAACTGTTATTTGCCGCCGCGGCCCTGCCGAATATAGGGTCCATTAAGCTTGGCCGCGTGCCGGAGGACCTGTTGCAGGTACGCGCTCGTCTTCCTGATACCGTCACGCTGGGCATCGCCGGTGACTGGCGAGCGGCCTCCGCCCTGCAGGCCGGGTTTGACGTCTGGTACTCGGTGGTCGGCGGGTTGTTTCCGCAAACAGCGCTGGCGATTGCCCGTTCGAAAGAGTCGGCACAATCCGAGCGGCTGGAGCCGCTTTGGGAATTGTTCCGTCGCTACGGCAGCTTACGGGTTATCGCGGCGGCGGCAGAGATGATGGGAAAAGTGGCTGCACCTGCGTTGCCTTTCCCGTTACAGGCGCTTCAGGGTGAGCCGCGGGAAGCGCTTGCAAAGTTATTTGTCAGCCTGGATCTGGCCTGAAAAACGCCGGGTGGCGCTAACGCTTACCCGGCCTACCGCACCGTCCCGCACCCCGTAGGCCCGGTAAGCGTAAGCGCCACCGGGCAAAGCCGCTACTCCGGCAGCAGTCCCACAAAACTGCGTTTCTTGCGCGGCTCCGACATCAGCTCTTCGAGCTTATCCACGCACGCCAGATAGTGCGGGGTTTGCTTGTGCGCCAGCACCGCCTCTTCGTCTTTATAGGCTTCGTAGATAAAGAACCGGGTCTTCACCCTCGGGTCCTGCAATACGTCAAAACGCAGGTTTCCCGACTCCTGGATTGCCCCCTCGTGGTTAGCGCGAAACACCTCCAGAAACTCGTCTACCCGCTCGGGCTTAATGTTGATCTCCACCAGCGTCACGTTCATTTTGCTTCTCCCTGTTTCTCATCCTGCCAGAACTGGAACGCATCGCGGGCGTTCCAGTTCTCGTGAACCACTTTTTTCACCGCCTTCAGCATGGCGAGCGGCGCGCTGGACTGGAAGATGTTGCGTCCCATATCCACGCCCGACGCCCCCTGATCGATAGCCCGCCAGCACATCTCCAGCGCCTCGTGCTCCGGCAGCTTTTTGCCCCCGGCGATAACGATCGGCACCGGGCAGCTGGCGGTCACTTTTTCAAAGCCCTCGTCCACGTAGTAGGTTTTGACGAACTGCGCCCCCATTTCGGCGGCGATGCGGCTGGCCAGCGAGAAATAGCGCGCGTCCCGCGCCATCTCTTTCCCCACGCCCGTCACCGCCAGCGTCGGCATGCCGTAGCGCGCGCCCGCATCGACAAGCTTGATGATGTTGTTGATCGACTGATGCTCAAACTCGCTGCCGATATACACCTGCGCCGCCACCGCGCAGACGTTCAGGCGCAGCGCGTCCTCCATCGCCACCGCCACGCACTCGTTCGACAGTTCGCCCAGAATCGAGTTACCGCCGGACGCGCGCAGCACCACCGGTTTGTTCGTCGCGGCTGGCACCTGGCTCCTGAGGATGCCGCGGGTGCACATCAGCACGTCGGTTTCGCCAAACAGCGGCGCGATGGAGAGATCGATACGCTCAAGGCCGGTGGTCGGCCCCTGAAAGTAGCCGTGGTCAAAGGCCAGCATCACCGTGCGGTTGCTCTGCGGGTTGAAGATGCGCGCAAGCCTGGACTGCATGCCCCAGTCCAGCGAGCCGCAGCCCTTCAGGGTGTACGGCACATTCTGCTGCGGCGTGCCGATGCCAAAATCCTTGCCGTCTTTGATGTCGTCTAAATCAGCCATTTGCTCCCCCGTCAGAAATCGTATTTGCTGATGTTCTCTTTGGTGAACACCACGCGCTCCGGCAGCAGCACGATGCCGTTGCCCTTCGCCTCATACTGGTAGCCCTGCACGCTGTTCGGCTCGACCTTCAGCGCGCCGATATTTTTTACGTCCACGCTGTCGCCGACGTTAAGATCGCCTTTTTTCAGCAGGCGATCGGCGACGTTGACCGCAATTTTGCCCTGTTGTACGACATCCCACAGGCCGAAGGCTTTCACCGTGCCGCGCTCAACGTACGGGCGCATCACGTTCGGCGTGCTGAAGCCGACAATCGCCACCCCTTCCCGCTTCAGGTTTTCCGCCGCCTGCGCCGCCGCTGGAAGCGCGTTGGCGTCCGGGGCGATAATCGCATCCAGATCCGGATAGGCTTTTAAGATCCCTTCGGCGGTTTGCAGGGATTTGGTGGCGTCGTTATAGCCAAACTGGGTCGTCACGACCTGCCACTGGGGGTGATCTTTCTCGATTTTGGCCTTCGCCTCTTTCACCCACTGGTTCTGGTCGGTGACGGTCGGGCTGGAGTAGAAGAACGCCACTTTAGCGTTCGGTTTGGTGACCTGTTTGCCCGCCATCTCCACCAGCAGGCCGCCCAGCTGCTCCGGCGTCCCCTGGTTGATGTAGATGCTGCGGCACTCCGGTTTGGTGTCGGAATCCCAGGTCAGGACCTTGACGCCGCGCTGCATCGCGCGCTTGAGCGCCGGGCAGAGGCCGTCCGGCGACACGGCGGAGACGATAATGGCGTTATAGCCCTGGTTAACGAAGTTATTGATGAGCTGCACCTGCCCGGAGACGCTCGGCTCGGTCGGGCCATCGTAGGTCACGTCCACGCCGAGGTCTTTCCCCGCCTCTTTCGCGCCGTTGCCGCCGCTGGTGAAGAACCCCACGCCCACCAGCTTCGGGATAAAGGCAATGCGGTCCGCCGCCTGCGCCGAGGCGAAGCTGAGGGCCATTGCCAGGACTATCAGTTTTGTTTTCATCTTACGCTCCGGATAGTTTTCTAAAGAGAGAACGCACCCACTCGCGGTGCAGACTCAGCGAACGTCCCATCACCACCACAACCAGCAGCGCCCCTGACAGCGCGCTCGACACCTGGTTAGGGATGCCGACCATCTGTAAACCCTGCTGCAGGTAGCCCACCAGCAGTGCCGCCAGCGCCGTACCAACAACCGAACCTGATCCGCCGTAGATATTGGCCCCGCCGAGCACGGCGGCGGTGAGCGCAGGCATCAGCAAATCGCGCCCCAGATCCGAACGCGCGGAGCCGAAATAGGAGACCATCACCAGCGCGGCAACCGCCGAGGCCACGCCCACCAGCCCGTACAGCGCGTAGGGCATGCCGTTCACCGACAGCGCCGCATAGCGCGCCGCGCGCGGGTTTTGCCCGATCAAAAACAGATGACGACCAAAGCGCCCTCGGTGGGTAATCAGCCAGAAGAAAAACGTAATCACCGCGAACAGCACCAGCGGGATCGGCAGGCCCAGCACCGTGAGGTTAGCGAACGCCGTGAAGCCGTCCGGGAAGCCGCCGATGCCCTCGTAGCCCGTCGCGCCCGCCATGCCGGAGAGCAGCAGCGCGCCGCCGCCGTAGAGGTAAAGCGTGCCGAGGGTGATGACTAAAGGACTAATGCCGGTGTAGTGGATCAGCGCCGCATTCAGCAGCCCGCACAGCAGGCCGAGCAGCAGCGTCAATGGAATAGCGACCGCCATCGGCCACCCGGACTGCATCATCACGCCCAGCGCGATGGCGCACAGGCCGATAGTTGAGCCGAGGGAGATGTCGATCCCGCCGCTGATGATGACCAGCGTGAGCGGCAGCGCCACGATGCCGATGCAGATGAAGTCGCTGGTGCTGAACAGCAGCATGTTGACGTCGAGCATGCGCGGGTTGATGGCGCCAAAGAGCAGGATCTCCAGCACCAGTAAAATCAGCAGCGCGCTTTCCCAGTTAAGCCTCATTTACGCCACCTCTTTTTTGCGTTTGGGAAACGGGGTGACGTGCTTTCCCCCTTTGTTACCCGGCTGGAAGCGGCCGTACTTCAGCGCCCGCTGATGGCGCGCCAGCGCCTGGCGCAGACGCCCGTCGAGCACCAGCACGCCCAGCAGCACCAGCCCGGCGATAAAGTCGTTCCACCACGCCGGGAGCCTGAACAGCACCAGCACGGTGTCGATTTGGGTCAGGAAGAAGGCCCCGAGCAGCGCGCCAACCAGCGTGCCCGTGCCGCCCAGCAGCGAAATACCGCCGAGCACGCAGGCGGCGATGGCCTTCATCTCCAGCCCGCTGCCGGTCTGGTTGGGCACAAAGCCAATCTGCGCGGCAAAGACGATCCCGGCGCAGGCCGCCAGCATGCCGTTGAGGGTAAAGGCGATCATGCGGGTGCGGTTCACCGCCACGCCCAGCTGGCGCGCGGCGGCGAGGTTATCCCCCACCGCGTAGAAATCACGCCCGAACGCGGTGCGCGAGAGCGTCCACGCGCCCGTGACCGCGATAATCAACACCAGCATGCCGAGCGGCGAAATGCCGATGGCGGCAGGCTCAGAGAGGGATTTCAGCCCGGGTGGCAGTCCTTCAATCCACTTTCCGCCGGTCCAGAGCAGCATCGCGCCACGGTACAGCCCCAGCGTGCCGAGGGTGGCGACAATCGCCGGGATGCGCAGCCCCACCACCAGAAACCCGTTGAACGCCCCGGCCAGCGCGCCAATAGACAGCGCGAAGAGAATGGAAATGGGCAGGCTGTAGCCGCTGTTCAGCGCCACGCCGACGGCAATGGCGGACAGCCCGACGGTTGAGCCAACGGACACGTCGATATTGCGGGTCAGCATCACCAGCGCGGCACCGATGGCCAGCAGGATCAGGATCTGCGAGCTGGCGAAAATCATCCCCAGCGTCTGCAGGCTGAAGTAGGACGGATTCAGCGCCACCAGCACGGCGAACAGCGCCAGAATGGCGAGGAACGCGCTCAGCTCGCGGTTTTTCAGCAAGGTCTTCATGACTGCCCTCCGAATGCCAGCGCCATCATCCTGTCGAGGCTGACGGCGTGGCGCGGCAGCTCGCCGCTGAGCACGCCCTGATGCATCACCAGCACGCGGTCCGCAAGGCCCGGGAACTCGTCAAGATCGCTTGAGATCATCAGCACCGCCACGTTCTGCGCCGCCACGCTTTTTATCAGCTGATAGATGTCGGCGCGCGCCGAGACGTCCACTCCGCGCGTCGGTTCATCGACGATCAGCAATAAGGGGTTGGCCTCCAGACAGCGCGCCAGCAGCACCTTCTGCTGGTTGCCGCCGGAGAGCGTGCGCACGGTTTGATCCGCATGGTTGAGCTTGATCCCCAGCGCCCGGTGATAGCGCTCCACCACCGCCGACTCCCGCTTGCGCTGCTGCCAAATCGACGGCTCGTTGAGCGCCACGGTGTTCCAGCGGATCGGCGCGTCGAGGAACAGGCCTGACACCTGCCTGTCTTCCGGCAGGTAGACCAGCCCTTTTTCCAGGCGTGAACTTACCGGCTCGCCGGTGATCTCCTGATTCTCCAGCCAGACGCGGCCCCCGCGTACCGGCCGCAGGCCGTAGAGCGTTTCTGCAAGCTCGGTGCGCCCGGAGCCCACCAGCCCGGCCAGGCCGACGATCTCCCCGGCGTAGATCTCAAGGCTAAGATCGATAAACCCTTCTCCGGTGAGATCGTCCACCCGCAGCACCGGGAAATCCTGCGGCTGGGTGCGGCGGTTGCCCGGCAGCGCCAGCCACAGCTTTTGCGTATCGCTGAGGGATTTCTCCCGGCTTACCGGCGTCATGGCGGCGATCAGGGCGCTGTCGTCAAACTGCGCGGTTTCACCGCTCAGCACCACCGCGCCGTCGCGCATCACCGAGACGTGGCTTGCCAGCTGGCGAATCTCCGGCAGCTTGTGCGAGATAAAGACAATCCCGACGCCGAGCGCCTGCAGGGCGCGGATCTGGCGGAACAGCCGCTCGGTTTCGCCGGGCGTGAGGGAGGCCGTGGGTTCATCGAGGATCAGGATCCTGGCGTTGCGCATCAGACCGCGCAGGATCTCCACCATCTGCTGATCCGCCACTTCCAGGGTACTGGCAGTGGCGTCGAGGTTAAGCTGGCACTGGAGCTGCTGGAGCTTCTCCGCCAGCCGCTTTTCCAGATCGCGTTCGCGCGGCAGGCGAAACAGGATGTTTTCCCGCACCGTCAGGTTGGGGAACAGCAGCGGCTCCTGCGGCACCAGGTAAATGCCTAACCCGTGCGCCTGCACGGGCGTGAGCCGCGCATATGACTGCCCCTCGACAGAAAGTTCACCACCGTCCGGCGTTTCGACCCCGGCGATGATCTTCATCAGCGTCGATTTTCCCGCGCCGTTTCCGCCCATCAGGGCGTGCACCTGGCCCGCAAGCAGCGTGAAATCAATGCCTTTTAAGACCGGCACGCCTGAGAACTGCTTTCTGATATTCCGCGCGTCGAGAAGTGGTGTCATCATCGCTCCGCTATTGAACAAATGATTTTTAGATTTAATAATGTTCAAAAGCGTAGACGGTGAACTATATTTACAACCGTGCAGGGATCACAGTTTTATCGATTGAGATACAGATAAACCAGAAACGATCTAAAAGATCCGTTTTGTCGCGTGGCTCACACTTTCCCTTCGCGCCATTACGAACATATGATCTAAATTTTTATAAGAGTTCAACTATGAGCGATAAACGCACTGCGGAAGAAGGACGGTTTGCCGGGCTGGCACTGGCGGAAGAGGAGCTCGTGGCACGCGTTGCCTGGTGCTACTACCACGACGGATTAACCCAGAACGACATCGGCGAGCGGCTCGGGCTGCCGCGCCTGAAAATCTCCCGCCTGCTGGAAAAAGGCCGTCAGTCCGGGGTGATCCGCGTGCAGATCAACTCCC
Source organism: Enterobacter cloacae complex sp. ESBL7 (assembly GCF_041679625.1). Classification (NCBI taxonomy): domain Bacteria; kingdom Pseudomonadati; phylum Pseudomonadota; class Gammaproteobacteria; order Enterobacterales; family Enterobacteriaceae; genus Enterobacter; species Enterobacter cloacae complex sp. ESBL7. Next base: position 31,292 of record NZ_JBGORN010000004.1, on the reverse strand, counting down.
GCTACGAGGGCTGTCTGGCGCTGGAGACCGAGCTACAGCAGCGCTTTGGCCTGAAGCTGGTGCGCGTGATGCCCGCGTTAAATACGCCGCCGATGAACGTGCGGCTCGGCATTGGCGCGGCGCAGTCTCTGATGGGCGTACTGGAGCCGGGCCAGCTGCTGGCGGTGGGGTTTGGTGAAACCACCATGAGCTGCCTGCAGCACCTGAGCGGCTTTATCAGCTCGCAGCAGATCCGCCTGGTGACGCTCTCCGGCGGCGTCGGGCCGTACATGACCGGTATCGGCCAGCTGGACGCGGCCTGCAGCGTCAGCATGATCCCCGCCCCGCTTCGCGTGTCATCCGCAGAGGTGGCCGGGATCTTAAAACGCGAAACCAGCGTGCGGGACGTGATCCTCGCCGCGACCGCCGCCGACGTCGCTGTGGTCGGCATTGGTTCAGTGAACCAGCGCCGTGACGCCACGATACTGCGATCCGGCTATATCAGCGAAGGTGAACAGCTGATGTACGCCCGCAAAGGCGCGGTCGGCGACATTCTCGGTTATTTCCTCAATGCCGAAGGGGAATGCGTCGAGGAGCTGGAGATCCACAAAGAACTGCTGGGCGTCACGCTCGATGAACTGGCGCAGCTGCCCACCATCGTTGGCGTGGCCGGAGGAGAAGAGAAAGCCGATGCGATTTATGCCGCACTGAAGGGTCGCCGTATCAATGGCCTGGTGACGGAGGAGACGACAGCCCGCGCGGTGCTGGCTCTGGCCGACTAAGAGCCGCCCTGCGCTAACAACGAGGCAAGCTCATGAGTTACCTTTTAGCGTTAGATGCAGGGACAGGCAGCGTTCGCGCCGTGATTTTCGATTTACAGGGCAACCAGATTGCCGTCGGCCAGGCCGAGTGGAAGCACCTGAGCGTGGAGAACGTGCCGGGATCGATGGAGTTCGATCTGGAGACCAACTGGCAGCTGGCCTGCCGGTGCATTCATCAGGCGCTGGAACGTGCGTGCCTGAGCGCGGCGGATATTCAGTCCGTCGCCTGCTGCTCGATGCGCGAAGGGATCGTGCTGTACGACCGCAACGGCGAGGCCATCTGGGCCTGCGCCAACGTCGACGCCCGCGCCAGCCGCGAGGTGGCCGAACTCAAAGAGATCCACGACGACCGTTTTGAATCCGAAGTGTATGAGGTTTCCGGCCAGACGCTGGCGCTGAGCGCCATGCCGCGCCTGCTGTGGCTGGCGCACCATCGTCCTGACATCTACCGTAAAGCCGCCACCATCACCATGATCAGCGACTGGCTGGCGGCGAAGCTCTCCGGCGAGCTGGCGGTCGACCCGTCTAACGCGGGCACCACCGGCATGCTGGATCTCTTCTCCCGCGACTGGCGTCCGGCGCTGCTCGACATGGCCGGGCTGCGCGCAGATATCCTCTCCCCGGTGAAAGAGACCGGTACCGTGCTGGGCGCGATTACCAAAGAGGCCGCGCAGCAGAGCGGCCTGCGCGAAGGCACGCCGGTGGTGATGGGCGGCGGCGACGTGCAGCTGGGCTGTCTGGGGCTGGGCGTGGTCCGCGCCGGACAAACGGCGGTGCTGGGCGGAACCTTCTGGCAGCAGGTGGTGAACCTGCCGCAGGTGCGTACCGACCCCGAGATGAACATCCGCGTGAACCCGCACGTTATCCCCGGCATGGCGCAGGCGGAGTCGATCAGCTTCTTTACCGGGCTGACCATGCGCTGGTTCCGCGACGCCTTCTGCGCCGAGGAAAAGCTGATTGCCGAGCGGATTGGGATGGACACCTATTCCCTGCTGGAAGAGATGGCCAGCCGCGTACCGGCGGGCTCCCACGGGGTGATGCCGATCTTCTCCGACGCGATGCATTTCAAGCAGTGGTACCACGCCGCGCCGTCGTTTATTAACCTCTCCATCGACCCGGAAAAGTGCAACAAAGCGACGCTGTTCCGCGCCCTGGAGGAGAACGCGGCGATTGTCTCGGCCTGCAACCTGGCGCAGATTTCGCGCTTCTCCGGCGTGACGTTTGAAAGCCTGGTGTTTGCGGGCGGCGGGGCCAAAGGCGCCCTGTGGAGCCAGATTTTAAGCGATGTCACCGGGCTGCCGGTGCGCGTGCCGGAAGTGAAAGAGGCGACGGCGCTCGGCTGCGCGATTGCCGCAGGCGCGGGCGCGGGGCTGTTTGCGGATATGGCCTCGACGGGCGAGCGGCTGGTGAAGTGGAGCCGCGAGTTCACGCCGAACCCGCAGCACCGCGAGCTGTACGACGGCATGATGCAGAAGTGGCAGGCGGTGTACGCGGACCAGCTCGGGCTGGTGGACAGCGGGCTGACGACGTCGATGTGGCAGGCCCCGGGGTTAGTAAAAACCCACACCCCTCACCCTGCCCCTCTCCCCTGAGGGGAGAGGGAAAAAATCAGATCGAGCCAATTCTTTGAGACCGCACCAGCCAGTCCCCTCTCCCCTTTGGGGAGAGGGTTAGGGTGAGGGGCGAAGTTCTTTGAGATCTATCACAATCATTCGATCCCGCTTTTACCTTTCCGCTCCCGCTGGCTAAATTAGTAACTCATCCGACCACATAACAATAATTTTACACTGGAAGAGACTATGAGCCGCTACCCGTCGTTATTCGCCCCCCTCGATCTGGGGTTCACCACACTCAAAAACCGCGTGTTGATGGGCTCGATGCACACCGGGCTGGAGGAGCATCCGGACGGGGCCGAGCGTCTGGCAGCCTTCTATGCGGAGCGCGCCCGCCACGGGGTGGCGCTGATTGTCACCGGCGGCGTGGCCCCGGCTCCTTCCGGCGTGGGCATGGAGGGCGGCGCGGTTCTGAACGATGCGTCACAGCTGCCGCACCACCGCATTGTGACCGACGCGGTACACCGCGAGGGCGGTAAAATCGCCCTGCAAATCCTGCACACCGGGCGCTACAGCTATCAGCCGAACCTGGTCGCGCCGTCGGCCATTCAGGCGCCAATCAACCGCTTTAAACCTCACGCCCTCAGCCACAATGAGATCCTCGCGCTGATCGACGACTTTGCCCGCTGCGCGGCGCTGGCGCGCGAGGCGGGCTACGACGGCGTTGAGGTGATGGGCTCGGAAGGCTACCTGATCAACGAGTTCCTCGCGGCCCGCACCAACCAGCGCGATGACGAATGGGGCGGCGACTACGCCCGCCGGATGCGCTTTGCCGTGGAGGTGGTGCGCGCGGTGCGCGAACGTGCGGGCGCAGACTTTATTATCGTTTTCCGCCTGTCGATGCTCGACCTGGTGGAAGGCGGCGGCACGTTCGACGAAACCGTGCAGCTGGCGCAGGCGATTGAAGCCGCCGGTGCCACGATTATCAACACCGGGATTGGCTGGCACGAGGCGCGCATCCCCACCATCGCCACGCCGGTGCCGCGCGCGGCGTTCAGCTGGGTAACACGGAAGCTGAAAGGCAAAGTCTCTGTTCCACTGGTCACCACCAACCGCATTAACGATCCGCAGGTGGCGGACGATGTGATTTCGCGCGGCGACGCCGACATGGTGTCGATGGCGCGCCCGTTCCTGGCGGATGCCGAACTGCTCTCCAAAGCGCAAAGCGGCCGTGCGGACGAGATCAACACCTGCATCGGCTGTAACCAGGCCTGTCTGGATCAGATCTTCGTCGGCAAGGTCACCTCTTGCCTGGTTAACCCGCGCGCCTGCCATGAAACCAAAATGCCGATCGTTCCGGCGGTCAGTAAAAAACGCCTGGCCGTGGTGGGCGCAGGCCCGGCGGGGCTGGCGTTTGCGGTGAATGCCGCCTCGCGCGGGCACAGCGTGACGCTGTTTGATGCGCTGGCGGAGATTGGCGGGCAGTTTAATATCGCCAAACAGATCCCCGGCAAAGAGGAGTTCTATGAAACGCTGCGCTACTACCGCCGGATGATCGAGCTTACGGGCGTCGAGCTGCGGCTTAATCAGTTTGTCAGCGCGGCGGATCTGATCGGTTTCGACGAGGTGATCCTGGCGAGCGGGATCGTGCCGCGCACGCCTGCGATCGAGGGTATCGATCATCCTAAAGTGTTGAGCTATCTGGATGTATTGCGTGACAAAACGCCGGTCGGCGAGAAGGTGGCGATTATCGGCTGCGGCGGGATCGGCTTTGATACCGCCATGTACTTAAGCCAGCCGGGCGAGGCCACCAGCCAGAACATTGCCGAGTTTTGCGTGGAATGGGGTATCGACACCAGCCTGAATCAGTCCGGCGGACTGCGCCCGGAAGGGCCGCAGCTGCCGAAAAGCCCGCGCCAGATCGTGATGCTGCAGCGTAAGGCCAGCAAGCCGGGCGAAGGGCTGGGCAAAACCACGGGCTGGATCCACCGCGCCACCCTGCTCTCACGCGGGGTGAAGATGATCCCGGCGGTGAGCTATCAGAAGATCGACGACGAGGGTCTGCACGTCACGATCGGCGGCGAACCGCAGCTGCTGCGCGTGGATCATGTGATTTTATGTGCCGGTCAGGAGCCAAAGCGCGATCTGGCCGATCCGCTGCGCGAAGCCGGTAAAACGGTGCATTTGATCGGCGGGTGCGACGTGGCGATGGAGCTGGACGCGCGGCGGGCAATTGCGCAGGGGACGAAGTTGGCTCTGGCGATCTAGGACATTGCCGGGCGGCAGGGTAAAAGCAAAACGGCAACCCAGTTGCCGTTTTTAGCGTTTGCTCCCTCTCCCTGTGGGAGAGGGCCGGGGTGAGGGCATCAGGCCGCACATAACAGTCTTACCGACGTCGCCCCAGCTTCACCGCCTTCAGCACCACGAACTTATTGTTCGTCGCAATGGTGACGCAGTTGCCGAAAATCTTCTTCAGCTTGTGGAAGTAGTCCAGATGGCGGTTCGCCACGATGTACAGCTCGCCGTTGATTTTCAGGCAGCGGCGCGCGTGGTGGAACATCTCCCACGCGACGTTATCCGTCAGGGCGTGCTTCTGGTGGAACGGCGGATTGCAGAACACGGCGTTGAAGCGGAAAGGCTCTACGCCGGACAGCGCGTTGTTGATCATAAACTCGCAGCGGTCCAGCGCTTCCGGCATGTTGGTTTCCACGTTCAGACGGCTGGAGGCCACCGCCATTGGCGACTCGTCGCTGAACACCACGCTGGCGTCCGGGTTCTTCGCCAGCAGCGTCAGGCCAATCACGCCGTTACCGCAGCCCAGATCGACGATTTCCCCTTCCATATTTTCCGGCAAATGTTCCATAAAGAAACGCGCCCCGATATCCAGCCCGGTGCGGGAGAAGACGTTCGCATGGTTGTGGATGGTCCAGTCGGTGCCTTCCAGCTTCCAGCTCAGCGTCTCCGGCGCGTCGGCCAGCTCCGGCGCGCTGAAGGTGCTGTTGATCAGGCGAGCTTTTTTCCAGGCCAGCGTCGTGGTGGTCGGGCCGAGGATCTTCTCGAACAGCTCGAGCGTCGAGGTGTGAATATCGCGCGCTTTAGCGCCCGCGATAATGCGCGTTTCCGGCGTCACGACCTTACGCAGCGCGCGCAGCTGTTGCTCCAGCAGCGCCATGGTTTTTGGCACTTTGATCAGCACCACGCCCGGCGCCTGCGGGTAGTCCGCGGTGCTGTCGAGGAACTTCACGCTGGACTCTTCGATGTCGTTATGGCGCAGGTTTTCACGCGTCGCCAGCTCGCTCAGGTAGGAATCGCCGATGCTGTATGGCGTGTGCTCCGCCAGGGCGCAGCCCAGCGCGCCAAAGGCGTCATTCAGGATCAAAACCGGGCCGCGGATTTCAGTCTCATCCAACTGCTGCAGCAGATATTCATCCGCCGCTTCCCACGCCATGAGCGGGTTAACGTCGTCCGTTTCCGGGAAACGTTTAAGGTTGAGTGAACGGAAACCGTTGTCTAAGTGGCTCATCGGCCCTCCTGAATGGTAAAATTTGGCGTATCCCTGAAAAGGGTGCGTGAGTATACCCGTTTTATTGTCGATTTGGGGCGTTGATGAACCAACTTACTTATCTCCAGGGCTACCCGGAGCATTTACTGACTCAGGTTCGCAGCCTGATTGCCGAGCAGAAGCTCGGCGCGGTGCTGGAAAAACGCTATCCCGGCACGCACGATTTCGCGACCGATAAGGCCCTCTGGCAGTATACGCAGGATCTGAAAAGCCGGTATCTGAAGAGCGCGCCGCCGATCAACAAGGTGATGTACGACAACAAGATCCACGTGCTGAAAAACGCGCTCGGCCTGCACACCGCCATCTCCCGCGTACAGGGCGGCAAGCTGAAAGCGAAGGCCGAAATCCGCGTCGCGACGGTTTTCCGTAACGCGCCGGAGGCGTTTCTGCGGATGATCGTCGTCCACGAGCTGGCGCACCTGAAGGAGAAAGAGCACGACAAAGCGTTCTATTCCCTGTGCTGCCACATGGAGCCGCAGTACCACCAGCTGGAGTTTGATACCCGGCTATGGCTTACGCATTTATCGTTAAATGGTAATGCGGAATAGCGCACGCGAATTGTCATGATGACGTGCTACAGTGGCTAAAGGTTCCCCGCTACGGAGTACGTAAACGTTTATGATACGTTTCGCAGTCATTGGTACGAACTGGATCACGCGCCAGTTCGTCGACGCCGCCCACGAAACCGGCAAACTTAAGCTTACCGCAGTCTATTCCCGCAGCCTTGAGCAGGCGCAGAGTTTTGCCAACGATTACCTCGTTGAGCATCTCTTCACTTCGCTTGATGACATGGCGCAAAGCGACGCCATTGACGCGGTGTATATCGCCAGCCCGAACTCCCTGCACTTCCCGCAAACGAAGCTGTTCCTCAGCCACAAAAAGCATGTGATTTGCGAGAAGCCGCTGGCGTCAAATATCCAGGAAGTGGAAGCGGCCATTGCGCTTGCCCGCGAAAACCAGGTGGTGCTGTTCGAAGCGTTCAAAACCGCCAGCCTGCCGAATTTCCTGCTGCTGCAGCAGTCCCTGCCGAAAATTGGCAAAGTGCGTAAAGCCTTTATCAACTACTGCCAGTACTCGTCGCGCTACCAGCGCTATCTGGACGGCGAGAACCCGAACACCTTTAACCCGGCGTTTTCGAACGGCTCGATTATGGATATCGGTTTCTATTGCCTGGCCTCTGCCGTGGCCCTGTGGGGCGAACCGCACGGCGTCAGCGCCACCGCCAGCCTGCTGGAGAGCGGCGTGGATGCGCACGGTGTAGCGGTGCTGGATTACGGTGATTTCAGCGTCACGCTACAGCACTCCAAGGTGAGCGATTCCGTGCTGCCGAGCGAAATTCAGGGCGAAGCGGGCTCGCTGGTTATTGAGAAGATCTCCGAGTGCCAGAAAGTGAGCTTTGTGCCGCGCGGCGGCAAAGCGCAGGAGCTGACGCAGCCTCAGCATATTAACACTATGCTCTATGAGGCAGAGGTCTTCGCCCGTCTGGTGGAAGACAACGAAGTGAATCACCCTGGCCTCGCGGTGAGCCGCACCACGGCGAAGCTGCAAACGGAGATCCGTCGCCAGACCGGCGTGGTATTCCCGGCAGACGGCGTGAGCGCGGAAGCGATCGCGTAAAGCTGTGTAATGAAACGGCGCAGACCATTGACGAAACCAATGGTCTGACATATTTTGTTACCTGCAAAGGGGAGTAACTTCTTCGCCGGTGGATCGTCATTACGATGCGTTAAACACGCATCCGGTCGCCGGGCAACCTTCGTGGTTGTAAGTGAGACCTTGCCGGAAGGCGAGGTCTATGCATAAAAAGCTAACGGCTATCGTCTTCTGACCATGGCCGTTTTTGTTTTTTATGTGTAAGGAAAATAGTATGCATTCTGTCGGCACTCCAATGTTGTGGGGCGGATTCGCGGTTGTCGTGCTCATCATGCTGGCGATCGACCTCTTTTTGCAGGGGCGTCGCGGCGCACACGGCATGAGCATCAAACAGGCTGCGGCCTGGTCTCTGGTGTGGGTCACCCTCTCCCTGCTGTTCTGTGCCGCCTTCTGGTGGTACCTGGCCTCGACCGAAGGCCGCGCGGTGGCCGACCCTCAGGCGCTCGCCTTCCTCACCGGTTATCTGATTGAAAAAGCCCTGGCGGTTGATAACGTCTTCGTCTGGCTGATGCTGTTCAGCTACTTTGCCGTGCCTGCTGCCCTGCAGCGACGCGTGCTGGTGTACGGCGTGCTGGGCGCGATTATCCTGCGTACCATCATGATCTTCGCCGGCAGCTGGCTGATTACCCAGTTCGAATGGCTGCTGTACGTCTTCGGCGCGTTCCTGCTGTTCACCGGGGTCAAAATGGCGCTGGCGAAAGAGGACGGCTCCGCAATTGGCGATCGCCCGCTGGTGAAGTGGATCCGTGGGCATCTTCGCATGACCGACAAGATCGAGAGCGAGCACTTCTTCGTGCGCAAGAACGGCCTGCTGTTTGCCACTCCGCTGCTTCTGGTGCTGATTCTGGTTGAGCTGAGCGACGTGATTTTCGCGGTGGACAGCATTCCGGCGATCTTCGCGGTGACCACCGACCCGTTCATCGTCCTGACGTCTAACCTGTTCGCCATCCTCGGCCTGCGTGCGATGTACTTCCTGCTGGCGGGCGCGGCGGAGCGCTTCTCGATGCTGAAGTACGGTCTGTCGGTGATCCTGGTGTTTATCGGCATCAAGATGCTGATCGTCGATTTCTACCATATCCCGATCGCCATTTCGCTCGGCGTGGTGTTTGGCATTCTGATCGTGACGCTGATTATCAATACCTGGGTTAACCGCCAGCACGATAAGAAGCAGCAGGTGGAGTAATCCCCCTCACCCCGGCCCTCTCCCACAGGGAGAGGGTGAACACACTTTTGTAACGCAGCAGTTAAAAAATATGATGCAACACGTAAAATCCAGCATTTTACGCTTCCGCCTTTCGCTCCTTTCCCTGATACTCAACCAGGCAAACAAATACTTACATCCGGACATAAATGTGACTAAGAGCACATCCGGGATGGAACGCAATTTCACTCAGGAAATACGTATGAGCACACAATCAAGCGGACTGTTCGCGCGCCTGGCGCAGGGCAGCCTCGTTAAACAAATTCTGGTCGGGCTGGTGCTGGGTATTCTGCTGGCGATGGTGTCAAAACCTGCTGCGGAGGCTACGGGGCTGCTCGGGACCCTTTTCGTTGGCGCACTGAAGGCCGTGGCACCGGTACTGGTTCTGATGCTGGTCATGGCGTCAATTGCCAACCACCAGCACGGACAAAAAACCAACATTCGCCCCATTCTGTTCCTGTATCTGCTGGGAACCTTCTCGGCTGCCTTAACGGCCGTGGTGTTTAGCTTCCTGTTCCCGTCCACGCTGCACCTGACCAGCGCGGCGGGTGACATCACGCCGCCATCCGGCATTGTCGAAGTGCTTCGCGGACTGCTGATGAGCATGGTTTCTAACCCCATCACCGCGCTGATGAGCGGAAACTACATTGGCATCCTGGTCTGGGCGATTGGTCTGGGCTTCGCGCTGCGTCACGGTAACGACACCACGAAAAACCTGGTCAACGATCTGTCCAACGCCGTGACCTTTATGGTGAGGCTGGTGATTCGCTTTGCACCAATCGGGATTTTCGGTCTGGTCTCCTCTACGCTTGCAACCACCGGTTTCGACGCGCTGTGGGGCTACGCGCAACTGCTGGTTGTGCTGGTCGGCTGTATGCTGCTGGTGGCGCTGGTGATCAACCCGCTGCTGGTGTTCTGGCAGATCCGCCGCAACCCGTATCCGCTGGTGCTGACCTGCCTGCGCGAAAGCGGCGTGTATGCGTTCTTCACCCGCAGCTCTGCCGCGAACATTCCGGTTAACATGGCGCTGGCGGAGAAGCTGAACCTGGACCGCGATACCTATTCCGTGTCGATCCCGCTGGGCGCAACCGTGAACATGGCGGGCGCGGCAATCACCATTACCGTGCTGACCCTGGCGGCGGTGCATACGCTGGGCATTCCGGTGGATCTGCCAACCGCATTGCTGCTGAGCGTGGTGGCGTCACTGTGCGCCTGTGGCGCATCCGGCGTAGCGGGCGGTTCGCTGCTGCTGATCCCGCTGGCGTGTAATATGTTCGGCATCCCGAACGAGATTGCGATGCAGGTTGTGGCCGTCGGCTTTATCATCGGCGTGCTGCAGGACTCCTGCGAAACCGCGCTGAACTCCTCTACCGACGTGCTGTTTACCGCAGCGGCCTGTCAGGCGGAAGACGCGCGTTTAGCGAAGAACGCCCTGCGCAGTTAACAACAAAAGCCCGGTGGCTACGCCTTACCGGGCCTACAGGGTAAATGCAAAACGGCAACCAACGGTTGCCGTTTTTAGTGTTTGTCCCCTCTCCCCGTGGGAGAGGGTCAGGGTGAGGGCATCAGGCCGCACCGATTAAAGCGTCACACCACTCTTAAAGATCGCCAGCTCGCGGAAGTCGTTCTTCTCGTTACAGGTCTGCCTGCCGTTAGCAAATTCCACGATAGCGTCCACGAACTCCGTCAGCAGCTGCGGCATCGCTTTGCCGTGAATCAGCTGGCCCGCATCAAAGTCGATCCAGTGCTTTTTCTTTGCCGCCAGCTCGCTGTTGGTGGCGATTTTCACCGTCGGCACAAAACCGCCGTACGGCGTGCCGCGACCGGTACTGAACAGCACCATATGACAGCCGGCACCTGCCAGCGCGCTGGTGGCGACCGCATCGTTGCCCGGTGCGCTCAGCAGGTTCAGACCGTGGGTTTTCAGGCGCTCGCCGTAGCGCAGCACGTCAACCACCTGGCTCGCGCCCGCTTTCTGGGTGCAGCCGAGGGATTTCTCTTCCAGCGTGGTGATCCCGCCCGCTTTGTTGCCCGGCGACGGGTTCTCGTAAATCGGCTGATTGTGGGCGATGAAATACTGTTTGAAGTCGTTCACCATGGTGACGGTCTTCTCAAAAGTCTCTTCGTCGCGGCAGTGGCTCATCAGAATACGCTCCGCGCCGAACATTTCCGGCACTTCGGTCAGCACAGTCGTGCCGCCGTTGGCAATCACGTAATCCGAGAAGCGTCCCAGCATCGGGTTGGCGGTGATCCCGGACAGGCCATCAGACCCGCCGCACTCCAGCCCAAACTTCAGCTCGCTCAGCTTGCCCGGCTCGCGCCTGTCGTGGCGCATCACCTCATAAAGCTGGTGAAGCTGCTCAACGCCCGCTTCCACTTCGTCATCTTGATGCTGGCACACCATAAAATGCACGCGCTCAGGATCGAACTCGCCCAGCGTGTCGCGGAAGGCGTCCACCTGGTTGTTCTCGCAGCCCAGGCCAATCACCAGCACCGCGCCCGCGTTCGGGTGGCGCACCATGTTTTGCAGCATGGTGCGGGTGTTAATGTGGTCGTCACCGAGCTGGGAACAGCCGTAAGTGTGGCTGAACAGATGCACGCCGTCAGTCCCTTCGGCATCGTTGGTCTCTTTCAGGAAGCGCGTCTGGATCTGGCGCGCAATTCCGTTGACGCAGCCGACGGTCGGGAGGATCCACAGCTCGTTGCGGATCCCCACGTCACCGTTGGCGCGACGGTAGATCTGCACCTCACGATCGGCCGCCTGACGCTCTTCCGCGGGTAAATCAGGTTGATAGCTGTACTCGTCCAGATCGCTCAGATTGGTGCGGGTATTGTGTGAGTGAATGTATTCACCCGGCGCAATATCCGCCAGCGCATGGCCGATGGGCAAACCGTACTTCACCACGTTCTCCCCTTTCGCAATGGGGATCAGGGCAAACTTGTGCCCACGGACGATCGCCTGACGCAGGGTGACGCTCTGGTTATCAACGGTCACCACGTCGCCTTCAGCGAGATCCGTCAGCGCGACGGCCACGTTATCCAGCGAATGGATTTTGATGTATTGCATATCAACCTCAAACGGCCTTAGTTCAGTTCAATGGCGAAGTAGTCACGCGCATTGTTAAAGCAGATGTTTCTCACCATTTCGCCCAGCAGCTGGATATCCGCTGGCGCTTCGCCCGCGTGTACCCAGCGACCAATCATCTGGCACAGAATGCGTCGGAAATATTCATGACGGGTATAGGACAGGAAGCTGCGGCTGTCGGTCAGCATGCCGACAAAGCGGCTCAGCAGGCCCAGCTGCGCGAGCTGCGTCATCTGACGCTCCATGCCATCTTTCTGATCGTTAAACCACCAGCCGGAACCGAACTGCATCTTGCCCGGCATCCCTTCGCCCTGGAAGTTGCCGACCATGGTACCCAGCACTTCGTTATCGCGCGGGTTCAGGCAGTACAGGATGGTTTTTGGCAGCAGGTTTTGTTCGTTCTGTTTGCTCAGCAGTTTTGACAGCTCTTCCGCCAGCGGACGGTCGTTGATGGAGTCGAAGCCCACGTCAGCGCCGATCAGTTTGAACTGGCGCTGGTTGTTATTGCGCAGCGCGCCGATATGGTACTGCTGTACCCAGCCGCGACGCGCGTATTCCGCACCGAGGAATACCAGCACCGCCGTTTTAAACTGCGCCACGTCGTGCTCGCTTAAGCCTTCGCCGGAGAGACGACGCGCCAGGATACTGTCCAGCTCGGCTTCGTTTGATTCCGCAAACAGCACCACGTCCAGCGCGTGGTCAGACACTTTGCAGCCGTGCGCCGCAAAGTGATCCAAGCGTTTGGTCAGCGCGGTTTGCAGGTCAGCGAAACGACGGATATCGGTATCCGACACTTCCGCCAGCTTCGCCATGTAGTCGGTGAAGGTGGCCTGCTCAATGTTGAAGGCTTTGTCCGGGCGCCAGCTTGGCAGCACTTTGATATCGAAAGAGGTGTCTTTCGCGACAACGGCATGATGCTCCAGGGAGTCGATCGGATCGTCGGTAGTGCCCACCATCTTCACGTTCATCTGCTTCATGATGCCGCGCGCGGAGAAGTTATCCTGCGCCAGCAGCGCGTTGCACCGATCCCAGATTTCATCCGCGGTCGTTGGGGAGAGCAGCTTGCCGGTGATGCCAAACGGACGGCGGAGTTCAAGATGGGTCCAGTGGTAGAGCGGGTTGCCGATGGTGTGCGGAACGGTTGCCGCCCAGGCGTCAAACTTCTCGCGGTCGGTCGCATCGCCGGTACACAGGCGCTCCGCCACGCCGTTGGTGCGCATGGCGCGCCATTTGTAGTGGTCACCCTTCAGCCAGATGTCATACAGGTTTTTGAAACGGTAATTTTCGGCAACCTGCTGCGGCGGTAAATGGCAGTGGTAGTCGAAAATCGGCTGGTCTTTTGCGTAGTCGTGGTACAGGCGGCGAGCAAATTCGGTATCTAACAGAAAATCTTCGGTCATAAACGGCGTCATTATCGTCTTCCTCATTACGGGAGCGCAGAAAGCGTATGTTCATATGCTGCAAAGTTATCACACCAATTTCCACCAACCGAAGCTTTTTTCGTGAGTGAGATCAATAAACGCCAACAAATAAATTACCCTCAATGAAGTAAACCCTTCTGCAGACCGCGCCAATACTGGCTTTGCGCGCAACGGATAATGTCCCCACAAAGAATCATACATTTGTGATGTCACTCACCTTTTAAAGTTGTATGACAAGTTATCTTTTCGCCGTCGCAAACTATAAGCCGACGGAATGCATTACCGGTGTGAGAGACATCGGGTTTAACGGTACGGATACCGACTTATGCACGCTTACTTATGGCAAGGTTCGGGCCGTTCCGGGACATGCTCCTGGTTACGCCCCTCCCGTTACACAACTGCTCCCGGAAACGGTTGAGAGGTTGCCGTGCTCTGGCGCGGAAATAACATAACGATGAGGTTTTAGATGCGTAAAATTAAAGGGTTACGTTGGTATATGATCGCGCTGGTGACGTTAGGCACCGTGCTGGGCTACCTGACGCGTAACACCGTGGCAGCAGCAGCGCCAACGTTGATGGAAGAGCTGCATATCTCCACGCAGCAATACTCCTACATCATTGCCGCCTATTCCGCGGCTTATACCATCATGCAGCCTGTTGCTGGCTATGTGCTGGATATTCTCGGTACCAAAATCGGTTATGCCTTCTTCGCCATTGCCTGGGCGGTGTTCTGCGGCGCAACCGCGCTGGCAGGCAGCTGGGGTGGACTGGCGCTGGCGCGCGGTGCGGTCGGTGCGGCTGAAGCCGCGATGATCCCGGCGGGCCTCAAGGCCAGCTCCGAGTGGTTCCCGGCGAAAGAGCGTTCCATTGCGGTCGGCTACTTCAACGTGGGTTCGTCCATCGGGGCAATGATAGCGCCGCCGCTGGTGGTGTGGGCCATCGTGATGCACAGCTGGCAGATGGCGTTCATTATCTCTGGCGTGCTGAGTTTTGCCTGGGCGATGGCGTGGCTGGTTTTCTATAAACACCCGCGCGATCAGAAAAAACTCTCCGAAGAAGAACGTGAATATATCATTGGCGGTCAGGAAGCGCAGCATCAGACCAACAACGGCAAAAAAATGACCGTCTGGCAGATCCTGGGCACCCGTCAGTTCTGGGGCATCGCCCTGCCGCGTTTCCTGGCTGAACCGGCCTGGGGTACCTTTAACGCGTGGATCCCCCTGTTCATGTTTAAAGTCTACGGCTTTAACCTGAAAGAGATCGCGATGTTCGCCTGGATGCCCATGCTGTTCGCTGACCTGGGCTGTATCGTGGGCGGCTACCTGCCACCGCTGTTCCAGCGCTGGTTTGGCGTGAACCTGATCGTTTCCCGTAAGATGGTGGTGACCATGGGCGCGCTGCTGATGATCGGCCCAGGCATGATCGGCCTGTTCACCAGCCCGTACGTTGCCATTGCCCTGCTGTGCATCGGTGGCTTTGCGCACCAGTCCCTGTCCGGCGCGCTGATTACGCTCTCGTCTGACGTCTTTGGTCGTAACGAAGTGGCAACCGCCAACGGCCTGACCGGCATGGCCGCCTGGACCGCGAGCACCATGTTTGCACTGGTGGTCGGCGCGCTGGCGGATACCATCGGCTTCAGCCCGCTGTTCGCGGTGCTGGCGATCTTCGACCTGATGGGTGCGGTGGTTATCTGGACGGTGCTGAAAAGCAAATCCGCAGAGGAGCTGGCGAAAGAGTCCCTCGGGAAACCGGCGACGCAGAGTTAGCGAAAATGCGTTTCGCCGAAGCCGCCTCCGGGCGGCTTTTTTAATGGCAAAATCTGGAGAGTGGCACGCAAAAGTGGTATAACAAATCATCTGCCGTACCCTGCCTGGAGCGCATATGGAAATCACCGAACCACGTCGTTTGTATCAACAACTTGCTGCGGAGCTGAAAGATCGCATCGAGCAAGGGGTCTATCTTGTCGGTGATAAACTTCCCGCCGAGCGCTTTATCGCGGATGAAAAAAGCGTGAGCCGCACGGTGGTGCGTGAAGCGATTATCATGCTGGAAGTGGAAGGCTACGTTGAGGTACGCAAAGGCTCCGGCATTCACGTGATTTCTAATCTGCCGAAACACTCTCCCGTCGCGGACGAAAGTCTGGAATTCGCCAGCTATGGTCCGTTCGAGCTGCTCCAGGCTCGCCAGCTGATTGAAAGCAATATTGCTGAGTTTGCGGCGACGCAGGTGACCAAGCAGGACATCATGAAGCTGATGGAGATCCAGGAGAATGCCCGTAAGGAAAAATGTTTCCGCGATTCAGAGTGGGATCTGCAGTTCCACGTTCAGGTCGCCCTGGCAACCCAAAATACGGCCCTGGCGGCAATCGTTGAAAAAATGTGGACTCAGCGCGTTCACAACCCGTACTGGAAAAAACTGCACGACCATATCGATTCCCGTACCGTCGACAACTGGTGCGACGATCACGACCAAATCCTTAAGGCGCTGATTCGTAAAGATCCGCATGCCGCTAAGCTGGCGATGTGGCAGCACCTGGAAAACACCAAGCAGATGCTGTTCAACGAAACCAGCGATGACTTCGAATTTAACGCTGACCGCTATCTTTTTGCCGATAATCCGGTTGTTCATCTCGATACGGCTTCCAGTGCCGCAAAATAGATGACCTTTCTGCCGGCAGGCGCTACGTTGCGCCTTCCGGCTTACAGGAGTAAGCAAAACATATATAGTGTCAGCCTTTGTAAATCCCCTCGCTCACTTCCTGGGCTTACGCCAAAATCAACTCACCCCTGCAAATTCTGTGACGCAGAACGTTGGGCTTTGTTACAATTGGATTCAATTCCTTATTTTGTAAGTTAGTGCTTGCTAACCAGCCAATTAACAGGGAACAGTGTTGGCCACACCGCAATGTGTCCGCGAGCGACCATAATGAAATCACAACAATGTCGCCGTGCTGTTTGTCCCGGATAACAGGCGTGACGTTAACCGATTTCCAGGAACACTGAATGGAACTTTTGACCCAACTGCTGCATGCCCTCTGGGCGCAGGATTTTGAAACGCTGGCCAACCCTTCCATGATTGGCATGCTCTATTTCGTCTTGTTTATGATCCTGTTCCTTGAGAACGGTTTGCTGCCTGCTGCCTTCCTGCCCGGTGACAGTTTGCTGGTGCTTGTCGGCGTGCTGTGTGCCAAAGGGGCGATGGCGTTTCCACACACCATTTTATTACTGACCGTTGCGGCCAGCCTCGGCTGCTGGGTGAGCTATATCCAGGGACGATGGCTGGGCAATACCCGGGTCGTCCAGAACTGGCTTTCTCATCTTCCCGCGCATTATCACCAGCGGGCGCACCACCTTTTCCACAAGCACGGGCTTTCCGCGCTGCTGATTGGACGCTTTATCGCCTTTGTTCGCACCCTGCTGCCGACCATTGCCGGTCTGTCGGGGTTGAGCAGCACGCGCTTCCAGTTCTTTAACTGGATGAGCGGCCTGCTATGGGTGCTTATTCTGACGACGCTCGGCTATGCGCTGGGTAAAACGCCGGTCTTTATGAAATATGAAGATCAGCTGATGTCCTGCCTGATGCTGCTGCCTGTGGTTCTGCTGGTCTTCGGCCTGATTGGCTCACTGGTTGTCCTGTGGAAGAAGAAATACGGAGCCAGAGGCTAACGATGGCTATCTCACCGCTCGCCCTGCGCCGTTTTGCCGTTGCCGTGATTACGCTGATCGTCCTCAGCGCCATGCTGCTGGCATGGAGCGCGCTTTCGCATCAGGAATCGACGCTGGCTATTCGCCCGGTAAACCAGGGCGCCAGCGTGCCTGACGGTTTTTCTGTCTGGCATCATCTGGACGCGAATGGGATCCGCTTTAAGAGCATTACCCCGCAGGACGATGTTTTACTGATCAAGTTTGATTCCCGTGCGCAAAGTGCCGCCGCGAAAGTGGTTCTCGACCGTACGCTGCCGCACGGGTATATCATTGCCCAGCAGGAAGATGACAGCCAGCCTGCAGCCTGGCTGTCATTGATTCGCGATACGTCGCATCGGTTTGGATAACTTCCAGGATTCCGAATCTTTTCACTCACTTTGGTGAATCCCCCGTTTACTTACTATGCTTAAGTACGCGGAGCACCCCTCGATGTACTCCGCATAACTTTGGATAGCGGCTAACGCCGCAACACAATGGAAGGTTTCGATAATGAAATTCCGCATGACTCTGGCTCTGGCCCTTTTTTCTTTAAGCACAGCATCCTTCGCAAACTCTCTCTGTCAGGAGAAAGAACAGGATATTCAGCGTGAGATCGGTTATGCCGAAAAGCATAACAATCAGCACCGTGTTGATGGTCTTAAAAAAGCGCTGAGCGAAGTGAAAGCGAACTGTTCAGACAGCAAGCTTCGTGCCGATCACAAGAAGAAAATCGCTGAACAGAAGGACGAGATAGCCGAGCGCCGTCGCGACCTGCAGGAAGCGAAAGAGAAAGGAGATGCGGAAAAAATTGCTAAGCGCGAGAAGAAGTTGAAAGAAGCGCAGGACGACCTGAAAGCGCTGGAAGCTCGCGATTATTGAGTTAACGGAAATCTCAACAGGAGAGAGAATCATGTCAAAAGATACGACGTCTGAACATCTGCGCGCTGAACTGAAATCCCTGGCCGATACCCTTGAAGAGGTGCTGAACTCCTCTGCTGACAAGTCAAAAGAAGAGGTCAGCAAGCTGCGCAGCAAGGCGGAGCAGGCGCTGAAAGAGAGCCGCTATCGCCTGGGTGAAACCGGTGATGCGCTGGCGAAACAGACCCGCGAAGCGGCTGCGCGCGCGGACGAATATGTGCGTGATAATCCATGGACGGGTGTAGGGATTGGTGCCGCAGTGGGTGTGGTACTGGGTGTCCTTCTGACGCGTCGTTGATATGGAAGATCCTCGTCACGCACAAGGGCCTGCTAACAACGTCCTCGGCATCGGCCAGCGTATTTTAACGACGCTGGTCGGGATTGCCGAAACGCGCGTCCGGCTGGCAGTGGTCGAGCTGGAGGAGGAGAAAGCGAACCTCTTCCAGATGCTGCTGATGCTCGGGCTGACCATGCTCTTCGCCGCGTTTGGCCTGATGAGCCTGATGGTGTTAATCATCTGGGCCATCGATCCGCAGTATCGTCTTAACGCGATGATTGCCACCACCGTCGTTCTTCTGGTCGCCGCGTTGATAGGCGGTATCTGGACGCTGCGTAAAGCGCGCAAGTCCACTTTCCTGCGCCATACGCGTCAGGAGCTGGCGAACGATCGCGCTCTGCTGGAGGATGACTAGCCGTGAGCGATAAAGCCGAACGTCAAAAGCGAAAAGCGTACCTGTTAAGCCAGATCCAGCAGCAACGGCTGGATCTGTCGGCCAGTCGTCGCGACTGGATCGACGCGACGCGACGGTTTGACCGGGGCTGGAATACCGTCCTGAGCCTGCGTTCCTGGGCGCTGGTCGGCAGCAGCGTAATGGCGATCTGGACGGTTCGTCATCCGAACATGCTGATCCGCTGGGCTCGTCGTGGATTCGGCGCCTGGAGCGCCTGGCGTCTGGTGAAAGCAACGTTACGGCAGCAGCAGCTGCGGTGATAAAAGCAAAACGGTAACCCTGGTTACCGTTTTTTGTTTTTGCGGCCTCTCTCAGCGGGAGAGGGTTGGGATCAGGGCACCAGCGCGCACGCACCCTTACTCAATATCTTTGAAGAAGATTGACAGTTTTCCTTGCTAACAATTACCACCCGCCCCGTTTATTATCCTCTCCATCGACAGCAACGCCGCGGTATCTACCCGGAATTGCAGACAAATAATGTTCAGCCGCTCATGTGGTTTCCTGGAGAGTAAAATGAAAAAATTAGAAGATGTTGGTGTACTGGTCGCGCGTATTCTGATGCCAATTCTGTTCATCGTGGCAGGTTGGGGAAAAATCACCGGTTATGCGGGTACCCAGCAGTATATGGAAGCCATGGGCGTTCCGGGGTTCCTGCTGCCGCTGACCATTCTTCTTGAGTTCGGCGGCGGCCTGGCGGTACTGTTCGGCTTCCTGACCCGTACTACCGCGCTGTTTACCGCAGGCTTCACCGTGCTGACAGCGTTCATCTTCCACAGCAACTTTGCGGAAGGCGTGAACTCTCTGATGTTCATGAAAAACCTGACCATCGCGGGTGGCTTCCTGCTGCTGGCCGTCACTGGTCCGGGCGCATACAGCATCGACCGCGTTCTGAATAAGAAGTGGTAAGCACGCTATACTGAATGAACACAAAGCGAGGAGACATCTCCTCGCTTTTGCTATCTGACGGAGGAGAAAAAATGGGACAACTCGTAGACGGCGTATGGCAGGATGTCTGGTATGACACCAAATCCACCGGAGGTCGCTTCAAGCGCTCAGTTTCGGCCTTCCGTAACTGGCTGACCGCCGACGGCGCGCCAGGCCCGAGCGGCGAAGGCGGCTTCGCGGCTGAGAAAGACCGTTATCATCTTTATGTTTCGCTTGCCTGCCCGTGGGCACACCGCACGCTGATTGTGCGCAAGCTTAAAGGTCTCGAATCCTTAATTCCGGTTTCGGTCGTGAACCCGCTGATGCTGGAAAACGGCTGGACGTTTGACAGTAATTTCCCCGCGGCGACCGGCGACGATCTTTACCACCACGATTTCCTTTACCAGCTCTATCTTCGCGCCGATCCTCACTACACCGGGCGCGTTACCGTGCCGGTGCTGTGGGACAAGAAAAACCAGACGATTGTCAGCAATGAGTCTGCGGAAATCATCCGCATGTTCAATACCGCGTTTGACGCGCACGGCGCCCGCGCCGGAGATTATTATCCGGCTGAGCTGCGAGAGAAAATTGACGAGCTGAACAGCTGGATTTACGACAACGTCAACAACGGTGTCTACAAGGCCGGTTTCGCCACCAGCCAGGAAGCGTATGACGAAGCGGTTGGAAAGGTGTTTGAATCGCTGGAGCGTCTGGAGCAGATCCTGGGCCAGCATCGCTACCTGACGGGCGATCGCCTGACGGAAGCGGACATCCGCCTGTGGACCACGCTGGTTCGCTTCGATCCGGTCTATGTCACCCACTTTAAGTGCGACAAGCACCGCATCAGCGATTACCTGAACCTGCATGGTTTCCTGCGTGACATCTACCAGATGCCGGGTATTGCCGACACGGTCGACTTCGACCATATCCGCACCCACTATTTCCGCAGCCACAAAACCATCAACCCGACGGGCATTATCTCCATTGGGCCGTGGCAGGATCTGGATGAACCTCACGGGCGCGACGTCCGATTTGGATAAATACGAAGGGCATCACCAGATGCCCTTTTTTAATTCACAATCTCCATCTATCCTTACCTCGATCGCTTAGAAAACAAGTGATTGACTGACTAATGAGGCAAGGAAAAATGGACTGGTATTTAAAAGTACTGCGTAACTACATTGGATTTGGTGGCCGTGCCCGCCGCAAAGAGTACTGGATGTTCGTTCTGGTGAACTTCATTCTCATTATGGTGCTGGGTATTGTGGATAAAATTCTTGGCTGGGAGCGGGCTGGCGGTGAAGGCGTGCTGACCACCATTTATGGCCTGTTAGTCCTGCTGCCATCGTGGGCGGTGCTGTTCCGTCGACTACACGACACCGATCGTTCAGCGTGGTGGTTATTGCTGCTGTTGATCCCGATTATTGGCTGGATCGTGATTTTGATCTTCAACTGCCAGAGCGGGACGCCGGGCGAAAACCGCTTTGGTCCGGATCCTAAGATCGGCGCATAAAAAAAGCCCGGTGGCGCTTCGCTTACCGGGCCTACAAATTACGATTTTATTTATTGTATTGCGTGAAAAGCTTCGGAATTTCGCGTAAACACCATGATTTGGCTTCGCCCATGCTGTCACGGCGCCACGCCATAATAATATCCACCTCGTGGCTATATTCCGGGCTGACAACGCGCAGCCGCCCTTCTGCAATGTCTTTTTCGACAAACGGGTACGGCATGGTCGCCACGCCCAGACCGGCCAGCAGCGCCTGACGTTTGTCTTCCAGCGAGGTCACCGTCAGACGAGGCTGTTTGTCCAGCAGCTGCACCGTCAGCACCGGACGCTCGCGCGCGGTATCCGCTACCGCCACGCCGCGATACTTCACGCGCGTCACTTCAGAGAGCGGCTCCGGCTCCTGGTGAATCGGGTGATTAGGTGCGGCAACATAGACGTTCATCACGCTGTAGAGCTTGCGCGAGTTGATTTCCGATGAGGAACGGAAGTGCATGTCCGGCGCAATCACAATATCCGCCCTGCCCGTTTCCAGACGTTCCCACGCGCCTGCCAGCACCTCGGTGATGATTGACAGCTGCGTATTGGCCTTCGCCGCCAGGCGGTCCACCAGCGGGAACAGCGCTTCAGTCGGCACCAGCGCTTCGGTAACTAACGTCAGATGGGTTTCCCAGCCGCGCGCCAGCGCTTCGGCGTCCGTCGTGAGCTTGTCCGCCGCTTCCAGCAGCACGCGGCCGCGCTCCAGCAGCATTCGCCCCACGTTGGTGAATTTTGTTCGATGACCGGAGCGGTCAAACAGCACCACGTCCAGCTCTTCCTCCAGCTTCTGCATGGTGTAGCTTAGCGCAGACGGAACGCGCCCCAGCTCATCTGCCGCCGCCGCAAAACTGCCGCGCCGGTCAATCGCGTCCATGACGCGAAGCGCCTCAAGCGTCAATGCTCTCTCTTTAGCCATCTCGTTCTCATTCAGGAAATTTGAACATACCGGGCAGAATATCTGGCTAACAATGCAGCGTCCATACCTTTACCATTGTTTTAGTGTAAAGAGAGGTCAAGTTTATGATTACGACAAGAACAGCTAAACAGTGCGGACAAGCCGATTTCGGTTGGCTGCAGGCCCGCTACACCTTTTCCTTTGGACACTACTTTGACCCTAAACTCCTCGGTTACGCTTCACTGCGCGTGTTAAACCAGGAAGTGCTCGCCCCGGGCGCCTCCTTCCAGCCGCGTACGTACCCGAAAGTCGATATCCTGAACCTGATCCTGGAAGGCGAGGCAGAATACCGCGATAGCGAGGGCAATCATGTCCAGGCAAAGGCTGGCGAAGCGTTGTTAATTTCCACGCAGCCGGGCATCAGCTACAGCGAGCATAACCTCAGCAAAGACAAAACGCTGACCCGTATGCAGCTGTGGCTGGACGCCTGCCCCGAGCGGGAAAATCCGCTGGTACAGAAGTTAGATTTAACGGGCGATAAGCAGCAGCTGATTGCATCGCCGGACGGCAGTAAAGGTAGCCTGCAGCTGCGCCAGCAGGTGTGGCTGCACCATATCGAACTGAAGAAAGGTGATCAGGCGAGCTTCCAGCTTCATGGTCCGCGCGCCTATTTGCAGTCTATTCACGGTACGGTACATGCGGTGACGCACACGGAAGAGAAAGAAGCGCTCACCTGCGGCGACGGGGCGTTTATTCGTGATGAAGCGAATATCACCCTGGTGGCGGATACGCCGCTGCGCGCGCTGCTGATTGATTTGCCGGTTTAGAGAATGCTCTCACCCTAACCCTCTCCCAATGGGAGAGGGAACCGATCGATCCACGCCAGAATCATCCGGCGCCGTTCGCGACGTACGAAATCACTCTGCCAGCGCGTTAGCCATATCGGTTCTAATCTGCTTACGCTGTTCCGGCGTCAACACCTGGCTGACGTCGAAGTAATATTTCACGCGGTAATAGCGGGTCTGCTCTTCAATTTTGCTAAAGGCAGCAAGCTGGCTTTTCACCGTGCTTTCGTCCCATTTACCCGCCTGGAACATGTCGATCAGCGCGCCGTCCTTCACCCCCGTCATCGGGATCTTGCTGACATTTTGTTCCAGCTGCTTATGCAGATCTTCAATCTTTTTAACCTGCTCATTGCTGAGCTTCAGGTGCTGTACCAGCGGATCCTGCGAGGGAGACGGGGCAGCCTCAACGTTCGCGGCCTGTGCCGTAAAACTGCACGCTGCCAGCGAGGCGGCGACCAGCGCAATACGGGTCATTTTCATCATCTTACTGTCCTTACATGCTGTGATAGGGAAAAGCAGGCGTATTGTTTTTCAAGAGCGGATGAATATGTGTGAGTAATTATATAAACAATTTTGTATGTTTAGCGGGCAAAAAAATGCCCCCAGGGTGAGGGGGCATGAGACCTGAATGTCGTCAGATAGATTGCGTAAACGTCCTCGAAATCACATCCTGCTGCTGCTCGCGCGTCAGGGCGTTAAAACGCACCGCATAGCCTGAAACGCGGATCGTCAGGTTCGGGTAATTCTCGGGATGCGCGATGGCATCGAGGAGCATTTCCCGGTTCATGACGTTGACGTTCAGATGCTGCCCGCCCTCAATGGACGCTTCGTGATGGAAGTACCCGTCCAGCAGCCCCACCAGGTTGGTTTTGCGCACCAGCTCGTCCTTGCCCAGCGCCTGCGGCACGATGGAGAAGGTGTAGGAGATCCCGTCTTTCGCGTAGGTGAACGGCAGCTTGGCCACCGACGTTAGCGAGGCCACGGCCCCTTTTCTGTCGCGGCCGTGCATCGGGTTCGCGCCTGGGGCAAACGGCGTGCCGCCGCGGCGTCCGTCCGGCGTGTTCCCGGTCTTCTGGCCGTACACCACGTTGGAGGTGATGGTCAGGATCGACTGGGTTGGCACCGCGTTGCGGTAGGTTGGCAGCGCCTGAATTTTCTTCATAAAGCGCTCCACCAGGTCGCAGGCGATGCTGTCCACGCGGTCGTCGTTGTTGCCGTACTGCGGATAGTCCCCTTCAATCACGAAATCGACCGCCAGACCGGTGTGGTCGCGCACCGGCTTCACCGTGGCGTATTTAATGGCCGACAGGGAATCCGCCGCCACCGACAGCCCGGCAATGCCGCATGCCATGGTGCGATAGACGTCGCGGTCGTGGAGCGCCATCAGCGAGGCTTCGTAGCTGTACTTATCATGCATGTAGTGAATGAGGTTCAGGGCGCTGATGTACTGCACCGCCAGCCAGTCCATAAAGTGATCGAGGCTCGCCATCACGGTATCGTAATCCAGCACGTCGTCCAGCAGCGGCTCGGTTTTCGGGCCGACCTGGATCTTCAGCTTCTCATCCACCCCGCCGTTGATCGCGTACAGCAGCGTTTTGGCGAGGTTGGCGCGCGCGCCAAAGAACTGCATCTGCTTGCCGATCACCATCGGGCTGACGCAGCAGGCAATGGCGTAGTCGTCGCTGTTGAAATCCGCACGCATCAGATCGTCGTTCTCATACTGCAGCGAAGAGGTGACGATCGACACCTGCGCGGCGTATTTCTTGAACGCGATCGGCAGTTGTTCAGACCAGAGGATCGTCAGGTTCGGCTCCGGCGCAGGCCCCATGGTGTGCAGGGTATGCAGATAGCGGAAGCTGTTTTTGGTCACCAGCGTGCGCCCGTCCAGCCCCATGCCGCCGATCACTTCCGTCGCCCAGATTGGATCGCCGGAGAAGAGCGTGTCGAACTCCGGCGTGCGCAGGAAGCGCACCATGCGGATCTTCATGATGAAGTGGTCAATCAGCTCCTGCGCCTGGACTTCATTCAGCCTTCCTGCCTGCATGTCGCGTTCAATGTAGATATCGAGGAACGAGGCCGTGCGCCCCAGCGACATCGCCCCGCCGTTCTGGGATTTCACCGCTGCAAGATAGGCAAAATAGACCCACTGCACCGCTTCCTGGGCGTTCATCGCCGGACGTGAAATATCAAAGCCATAGTTCGCCGCCATCTGCTGGATCTGCAGCAGCGCGCGCCTGTGCTCCGCCAGCTCCTCACGCAGGCGGATCGTGGCTTCCAGATCTTCACCGCGTTCCAGCCTGCCCTGCAGATCGGCAAACTGTAGTTCGCGCTCGCGCACCAGATAAGCGATCCCGTACAGCGCCACGCGGCGATAGTCGCCGATAATGCGTCCGCGCCCGTAGCCGTCCGGCAAGCCGGTCAGCACGCCGGATTTACGGCAGCGCATCATCTCCGGGGAGTAGACGTCAAACACGCCCTGGTTGTGGGTTTTGCGCAGGTCGGTAAACAGGTATTCGAACTGCGGATCCATCTCCCGGCCATAGGCTTCGAACGAGCTGCGGATCATGTTGATCCCGCCATAAGGATGCAGCGCGCGCTTGAGCGGTTTATCGGTTTGCAGGCCGACGATCGTCTCCAGATCCTGGTCGATATAGCCCGGCCCGTGGGCCGTAATGGTGGTGGCGATGTTGGTATCAAAATCCACCGGGGCGTGGGTGGCGTTCTCCTGGCGAATGCCGACCATTACCTTCTGCCACAGCGCCGTCGTTGCTGGCGTCGCCTGCGCGAGGAAAGCTTCATCGCCTTCATAAGGGGTGTAGTTATGCTGAATAAAATCGCGGACGTTGACGGCGTTTTTCCATTCTTCACCGCGAAACCCGGCCCATGCGTCGCTGTAGGGCGCGACGCCCGTATCGATTGTTACTTTCATGTGATTCTCGCTTTATCAGGCGTAAGCCGCGGCCGGGGTAACCTTTCCAAGACGGAGGGCGTCCAGCGCGATCATTTTTTCTTCGTTGGTAGGGATAACCGCGCAGGCCACGCGGGACGATTCGGTGGAGATCACGCGCTCACCCGCGCTCCCCGGCAGGGCATTTTTGGCGTCGTCGAGGATGATGCCGAAGACTTTCAGATGTTCCGCCACCAGCGTGCGGACAAGCTTCGAGTTTTCGCCAATGCCGCCGGTAAAGACCACCCCATCCAGGCGGTGCAGCGACGCCGCGTGGCCGGCAATATGTCGCGCAATGCGGTGCACGAAGGTATGGATAGCCAGCTGCGCCCGCTCGTTGCCTTCGTGCCAGGCTTTCTCCAGCGCACGTAAATCGGAGGAGATACCGGAGATCCCCAGCAGCCCGGACTCTTTATTGACCACGCGCTCCAGATCCTCAAACGACTGGCCAGTCTGCTGGGCAATCCACGCCATCGCGCCGAAGTCCACGTCGCCGCAACGCGTACCCATCACCAGCCCTTCCAGCGGCGTCATCCCCATCGAGGTGTCGACGCTTTCGCCGTTGCGCACCGCGCAGATGGACGCCCCGTTGCCGAGATGGGCAATCACCAGGCCGCTGTCGTCGGGGGACAGCCCGAGAAGCGTATGCGCCTGTGCGGCCACGTAGCGGTGAGAGGTGCCGTGGAAGCCGTAGCGGCGCACGCCCAGCTCTTCAAAATAGCGGTACGGCAATCCGTACAGATATGCCTGCGGCGGCAGCGTCTGGTGGAAGCTGGTATCAAATACCGCCACCTGCTGCACGCCCGGGAACAGGCGCTCTGCCGCTTCCACGCCGCTCAGGTTGGCGTAGTTATGCAGCGGCGCCAGCGGGGAAACCTGGCGGATCTGCGCGATTACCTCTGCCGTGATCAGGGTCGACTCGCTGAAGAGGTTTCCCCCGTGCGCAATGCGGTGGCCAATTAAGGCCACGCTGCTCATCAGGTTACGCTTCTCCAGCTCCAGGGCGATGGCAGCCAGCGCCCCTTCGTAGTCCTGGTGAGCCAGTCTGGCCGGCTCACCCCCGTTCACGGAAATAAAGGCCTTCTCGGTGTTGATCCCGTCTGCAATGCCCGTCATCAGGGCATCGCAGCTGCTGGCATCGAGCACCGAAAACTTAACAGAGGACGATCCGCAGTTAATAACCAGTACAACCGGAAACTCAATCATCATGTGACTCCGCTCTTCCTGAGCAATGGGTTAGAACAGTTTGTAAACGATATTCAGAATGGTCAGCAGGCCGACCGCGGTAACGAAGATGTTCTCGGTACGCCCTTTGTATTTCGCCAGCGCCGGTGCTTTGCGGATGGCATACATCGGCAGCAGGCACAGCAGAGAGGCGATGATTGGTGCGCCCATGGCTTCAATAAGGTCCAGAATGTTCGGGTTGGCGTAGGCCACAACCCAGGTGGAGCCCATGATGAACACCATGCTGATGGTGTTCAGCTTGCCAACGGAGACTTTCTTCTTATCGCCCTTGTAGCCGAACTTGAGGATCAGGCCGTTCAGCCCTTCCAGCGTGCCCAGGTAGTGACCGAAGAAGGATTTGAAGATAGCCACCAGCGCGATGATGGAGGCACCGTATTCCAGTACCGTCGCGAACGTCGACTTGGTTCCGGACATTGACGCAAAGTGGTTCGCCAGGTAAGAGAGCACCGGAATGTTCTGCGCCTTGGCGTCCGCCATGTTCTGCGGAGAGAGCGTAAACAGGCAGCTAAAGGCGAAGAACATCACCACGGCCACCATCAGCAGGCTGGCGCGACCGATGATTTTGGAACATTTCTGCTCGGTGAACGCTTTCCCGAATTCCGGCTCGTACTCTTCGCGCTTGGAGACCACAAACGAGGAGACGATAGGCGAGAAGTTGAAGGAGAAGACCATGATGGAGATACCCAGCCACACCGTGACCAGAATGCCGTCATGACCGGTAAAGGCGATATCGCTCAGGTTGACCTGGTCAATCACCGCCGAGTTCCAGTAAGGGATCAGCGACAGGGAAATCAGCACAAGGCTGGCGATAAACGGGAACACCAGGAAGCTCATGACCTTCACCATCAGGTCTTTACCGAACCAGATAACAAAGGCCATCAGCAGCAGCAGGAACAGCGCCACCACGCCGCGGTTCAGCGCAGGCAGCTGGAGCTGGTTTTCCCAGAAGGTCATAAAGGTGTTGGTAATGGTGACGCCGTAAATCCACAGCAGCGGGCAAATGGCGAAGAAGTAGAGGAAGGTGATCACCACCCCACCGGTTTTGCCAAAGTGCTCTTCCACCGTTTCGGTGATGTTGCCGGAGACGTTGCTGCCGGAGAGGCACAAACGCGCCAGCGCGCGGTGGCAGTAAAACGCAATCGGGAACGCAAGAACCAGCATCAGCAGGATAGGGATCAATCCACCAAAGCCTGCGCGAATGGGGAAGAACAGCACGCCTGCGCCAATGGCGGTACCAAACAGGCCGAGCGTCCATGTGGTATCAGACTTACGCCAGGAGGACGTTTTTGTCTGGCCAACGATAATGCTTTCAGTGTTGCTCATAGGTCACCTTTATGCGTCAACGAAGCCGGTAATTTGGGAAACACGGGAGAGATCGATATTGCCGCCGGAAATAATGCAGACGGTTTTACGACCCTGAATATAGTGGTCAAGCTTGCCGCTTAATAACGCGGCACAGGCCAGCGCGCCGGCACCTTCCGTCACCACTTTATTTCGCTGAATAAGCGCGATCATGCTGTCGCGAATGTTGTCTTCGCTGACCAGCACAATGTCATCAACCAGCTCGCGAACAATTTCGAACGGTAAATTACCGGGACGAGAAACATCACAGCCGTCGGCCAGCGTGCCGGTAACGCGATGGCTCATTATTTCCCCGGCCTGAAACGATGCCGCCATGCCGTGAACATTTTCTGACTGCACGCCGATGATATTAATGGTGGGATTGATGGATTTAATTGCCGTCGCAATCCCGGCAATTAAACCGCCGCCGCCGATAGGCACAATAACGTTATCCACGTCGTATAAATCTTCGAGAATTTCCAGACCGATGGTGCCCTGCCCGGCGATCACTTTGGCGTCATCGTACGGCGGAATAAAAATACGCCCTTCCATTTCGACGATTTCGCTGACTTTGGCGATGGTGTCGTTGAAGTTCTCGCCGTGCAGCACAACTTCCGCGGAGTAGTCGCGCGTCGCGGCCACCTTAGACTTCGGCGCGCCCATCGGCATCACCACTTTGCCGTCGATGCCGAGCATCGCGCAGGAGAGGGACACACCCTGCGCGTGGTTTCCCGCGGAGCAGGCGACAACGCCTTTGCGTTTTTCAGCGTCGGTCAGCGAGCTTAATTTGTTAAACGCGCCGCGGATCTTAAACGAGCCGGTACGCTGCATGTTCTCAAACTTCAGGAATATTTCGCCCTTGCAGCGTTCGCTGAGATAATTCGAACGCGGCATGCCGGTTTTATATATTTTTCCTGCCAGCCGTTTTCTGGCGTCCTGAATATCTTCAATCGTTACCGGGAGATCGTAGGTAATATGCATAATATCCTCGTTATAATAATTCATTCTTTTCAGGCAAAGTCAGGGTATCAGAGCGTTACAGAGATAAGCTCTGGGTGTTTTTAAAATGATTACTCATTATTCATCGTCGTCTTTCGATATTCATCGACGAATACTGTTTTGCCAGCTCAACTAATACTGACGCCGATTTTTTAATCCTGTAATTTTTTGACCACACGGCGGCATAACGCGCCACGGGTAATTCATCTTCCACGGGTAGAACAATAAACTGGTCAGAACCGAACGGCGCAATCATGTCGCGGGGAATGACCGTCAGATAATCGGCATTCAGCACGAGGTTATAAATAGTGACGACGGAATCGGTCTGGACGATGTTTTCGATGCTGATGTGGTTGTCTTGCAGGGTGGTCAGAAGTTCTTTGTAGTAGCCCATATCGGTTTGCGGCATCACCCACTGCTCGTGCGTGAGCGATGCCAGTGTCGTCGGGCCGGTGCACGTTCGCGTTTTGCTGGCGACCAGCACAAACTCGGACTCAAACAGCGGTTCGACGTGCAGATCCTGCAGCAGCATTTCATCGCTTAGCGTGCCGATAGCGAAATCCAGACGACCGTCGCGAATGGCCGGAAGGAAAGAGGAGAGCTGGGCTTCATACATCGAGACGCGTGCTTTCGGGAACACTTCCTTGAATTTTTTGATCATCTCGGACAGGAAGGTAAAGCCGATCAGCGACGGGTAGCCAAAGGAGACGTCCATGACGGTACTGAAGCTCAGGCTGTTAATCTCACTCACCATGTTTTTCATTTCGCGGGTGATCGACTCAGAGTACGAGAGCAGAACCTGACCCGCGGCGGTGAGTTTTACGCCGGTGTTTTTACGCACCATCACTTCCACGCCGAAGTAGGACTCAATATCGCTGATGATTTTGCTGACGGCGGGTTGCGTCAGGCCAAGCTGTCTTGCTGCAGAACCTATGGA
Organism: Enterobacter cloacae complex sp. ESBL7; assembly: GCF_041679625.1. Lineage (NCBI taxonomy): Bacteria > Pseudomonadati > Pseudomonadota > Gammaproteobacteria > Enterobacterales > Enterobacteriaceae > Enterobacter > Enterobacter cloacae complex sp. ESBL7. The sequence continues at coordinate 1,007 of NZ_JBGORN010000004.1, read as the reverse complement.
GCCACTTTTAATGACTTCCTGAAATACCACGAGGTGCTGTGTTTTCGGTAGAATAATAGTATTCATAATATTCTGCGCTTATTTCCCTATGACGGAGCGGATTCTACCTAATAGTGTTTAAGGGGGTATGTGCTGTCACTCACAATTTGCTTTTTCGCACGCTTCACAGGAACAACGAAAACCAAAAAATGCATTTATTATCAATAACATAAATAAATACAGCCACACCATTACGCTGATATCGATCAATAAAAGCAGTAGTAATAAATTTATTTTATGGCGATAACCTTGATAAATTTTCCAGCGTTAAAAAAATCAATAAAGACGATCTTTCAGGCAATTAAAGACCAATAAATAACCGCTATTTGCTTGAAACATTCTTTCAATTTATTAAATTTTTCCGATGCAAATTTTCAGGTTTGTGGAAAAGAGTGGAATGCGTCACATATTCACGGGAGAAATGTATTTGATTTCAATATATGCATATCAAACGAGAAAAGATTCTCGATCATATAGGTAACAAACATAACAAATTATCAATACTGAAAATCACCTGTTTTTTAGCGTGAAATTTTGTGATGGCGATCGTCTACAGGTACAGGATCGATACGAAAGGTATAAAAGCAGTGAAATGTGCTTAATGTCCCAAATATGAGAATTGATGTCGTTTGTCCGGCGCTGCGCTTACCCATCCAGCATCACCCGGAAAGCAAAAACCCCGCCGAAGCGGGGTTTTTTAAGAAGTTGAAGCTGACCGATAAGCCGGCTTCGTTCAACCATACGTCAGGCATCTGCGGCGCTGGGGTTGTCGTGTGTCGCAGACTGTATCTCAGTATGTGTTGCAGAGTAAAGCCAGCTAAAAGACGTGCCATTCACACCCAAGAGCCTGTAATTAAAATTGTGTAATTGCCTGATTTTGATATGTTCACTCCAACAACGGAGACAGGCAATTATGGACGAAAAGAAACTCAAAGCCCTTGCGGCTGAACTGGCTAAAGGCCTTAAAA
>NZ_JBGORN010000003.1:0-535454 GCF_041679625.1 Enterobacter cloacae complex sp. ESBL7 | reverse complement strand
AGAATTTGCCTGGCGGCTTTAGCGCGGTGGTCCCACCTGACCCCATGCCGAACTCAGAAGTGAAACGCCGTAGCGCCGATGGTAGTGTGGGGTCTCCCCATGTGAGAGTAGGGAACTGCCAGGCATCGATTAGAAGAACCCCGTACCGTAAGGTGCGGGGTTTTTTGCTTTGTGCGCGCAGAAAAGCCCGATGGCGCTGCGCTTGCGGAGCCCACGAGTTTAGTAGGCCGAATAAGGCAAAGCCGCCATCCGGCAACGCAGACCGCACGATCCCACGACAAAGAGAAATAAGAATACAAAGAAGGGATGTATAAACGCAGAAAAGCAAAAACCCAGCCATAGGCTGGGTTCTTTAAATAGTGGTGCCCGGACTCGGAATCGAACCAAGGACACGGGGATTTTCAATCCCCTGCTCTACCGACTGAGCTATCCGGGCAACGGAGCGCATTAAACCGCAATCACGCTCGATCGTCAACATTATTTCGGGAAAAGCTGTTCAACTGCTTAAGTTTGCGGCAATCTGTCCGCTTTCGCCGTGAAAATGCACAAATCTTCCAGACACAACCAGCGTAATACGGCAATGCTGATAGCAAGAGGAGGACAGTATGGCGAATGACTGGCTTGAACTGCGTCAGCATGCAGATACGGGTATTGAGACGATTAAAGCGCATTTCGAAGGGCATGCCTTTGATCCGCACTGGCACGATAGCTATCTGGTAGGGATAACCCTCTCCGGCACGCAGCAGTTTCACTGCCGCCGTGAGCGTCATCGTAGCCAGCCGGGCGACGCATTTCTCCTCGAACCTGGCGAGATCCACGACGGTGATGCGCCTGTAGAGGGCGGCTTTACCTATTTGACCTTCTATCTGGATGAGCGCTGGCTTACCCGTGCGCTACAGGGACTTTACGAATCTACTCCAGGGAGTTATTCACTCCACTTTGCCCAAACGCTGACGCGGGAGCCGCAGCTGGTGCGCGCTATCGGTGAGACATTCTCCACCCTGCATAATGACGAGATGAAAATCGTTCAGCAGAGCACAATGGATAATCTGCTCTCCCGGATCACCGCCCACTGCCACTGGCGTAAAAAACTGCCGTCGCAGTTACAAAGCGCTGCCGTGGCGCACCGTGCGCGCGACTATCTCTTTGCTCATATCGGCGAGAACGTAGGGCTGTCAGACCTTGCGCGCGAGACGGGCACGGATCGCTTTACCCTGACGCGCTGTTTTAAGCGCGAGTTCAACCTGGCGCCACACGCATGGCTTATTCAGCTGCGCCTGGCAAAGGCCCGACAGCTGCTGGCGCGTGGTGACCAGCCTGTTGATGTGGCTGCCGCAGTGGGATTTGCCGATCAAAGCCATCTGGGACGTTGGTTTCAGCGTGCTTACCGTATCTCTCCTGCACACTATCGACGGTTGTGCACAAACCTTCCAGACGTTTCCAAAAAATAACGGCACATTCATGGCTCTAATAAAAAGGAGCCACCTGTGAGTTTGATACCCTTTCTGTTGTTCGCATTTGTCGCCTCCATTACGCCGGGGCCGACCAATATTCTCGTGCTGACGAACAGCCAGCACTTTGGCGTAAATAATACCGTACCTGCTATTCTGGGCGGATGTATCGCGGCCAGTGCGATTGTGCTGGTATCAGGCGCGGGCGCAGGGGAAGTGCTGCGGCAGTATCCTCTGATACGTCAGATAATGAGCTGGGCAGGCGTGCTGTGGCTAAGCTGGATGAGCTGGCAGCTGTTTCGCGCCCCGGCTGCCCGTCTCTCCGCTGAGAACCGTATTCGATTCACCGCTCGGGCGGCGGCGCTGCTGCAGATCGTGAACCCCAAAACCTGGATGATGGCGCTGGCCGTCGTCAGCCTGTTTGCCCCAGCAGGTGACCATGCATTGCGGGATATTGCGCTAATGGCGCTATGGTTCCTGCTGATCTCGATAGCCTGTTTGATGTGCTGGGCGTGGTTGGGTAAAGCGGTGAATCGAATTTTTCGCACCACCGAGGCGATGGTGCGGTTTCAGCGCCTCATGGCGCTGTGTCTGCTCGTCTCCGCCTGGGCGGGCATGCTGGCTTAGGTCAGCGCTCCACCCATTCTGCATTGGGCAAAGCGTAGAATATCTTCCGCCAGGCGGTGCGCCGTATCCACATCGGCCTGGCTACGGTTCACCAGCATGCGGCTGAGGCAACCTTCCAGCACCAGCTCCATCTGTTTAGCCACCATCGCAGGGTCATCGACTTCCAGCGTGGTCAGCAGCTCGTGGGTAAAGTCATGCGCCGCCCGTTTTTGCTGATCCGCCAACTGGTGAATAGGATGGCCAGGGTCAGGAAAATAAGTGCAGGCGGCGATGAACAGACAACCCGGGTAGCGGTTGTTGCTGACGCATTCCGTCAGGGCGGTATAGCGCGCCAGCAGCTTTTGCTCCGCGGTCAGTTCTTCATTCAGCATCAGTTGTCTGCGCCAGATATCAACCTGCTGGCTGAGATAGCGCAGGGCGTCATACAGTAGCGCCTCTTTATCCGGCCAGAAGCGCTTAAGTTCATCCAGGGGATAATCGATACGGTCGGCTACCATCTCAAGCGTGGTGCTGGCGATCCCTTGAATCTCAAGTAGTTGCAGGGCTTGTCCCAGTACGTCTTCACGTTGCACGGTTATCTCCTCCGCTATTCCCAATGGTTTGTCCCGCTTAAAGTGTTGTTTACGGTTGGCGATTGCGCAAATGCGCGCTAAATGCCGCAGCATCCATAAACCCGGTTACACGCTGCTCAGGCTGCTCCTGGCCCTGTTGATTGAAGAACAGAATGGTTGGCAGCCCGAGCACGTTAAGCTGCTTCAGCAGAGCCTTATCCTGCGCATTATTGGCGGTCACGTTAGCCTGGAGCAAAACGGTCTCTTTCAGGGCGTTTTGCACCTGTTGATCGCTAAAAGTATATTTTTCAAACTCTTTGCAGGCGACACACCAGTCGGCATAGAGATCGAGCATCACCGGTTTGCCATTCGCCTCTGCCAGAGCGCTGTTAAGTTCATCCACGTTTTTTATCTGGGTAAAGTTCAGATGCGCCTGGGTCTGACTCACCGGTGTGCCGAAGGCCCAGTCCTGCAGAGGGCGTACGCTCACCAGCGCGGCAGCCAGCAGCAGGATTTGCACCAGGCGCATCCATGGCTTCTTCGCCCCCAGGCTGACGATAAACGCCCAGGCAAAGAATGCTACGCCGAGCATCGCCCACAGGCGTAAACCCCAGGCGTCGCCGATGATACGCTCAAGAAGGAACACCGGCAGCGCGAGGATGACAAAACCAAATGCGGTTTTCACCGTCTCCATCCACGGGCCGCTCTTCGGCAGAAGTCGATTGCCGAAAACCGTGACCAGAATCAGCGGCAGGCCCATGCCCAGCGCGTAGAGGTACAGCGTCCCCCCGCCGAGCCACATGTTACCGCTCTGGGCGATGTACAGCAGGATAGCGCTCAGCGGTGCGGTAGTGCAGGGAGAGCAAATCAGCCCGGCAATGGCACCCATCGCGAACACGCCGCCTGCGGAGCCGCCCTGCTGACGGTTGCTCATCAGCGTTAAGCGCGTTTGCAGCGAAGAGGGCAGCTGTAGCGTGAACAGGCCAAACATTGACAGCGCCAACAGGATAAACACCGCTGACAGGCCAATGAGAACATAAGGGTGCTGGAGTGCCGCCTGGAACTGTAACCCGGCAGCGGCAACCACAAGGCCAAGGGCTGTGTAGGTTAGCGCCATTCCTTGCACGTATATAAAAGCCAGCAGCAGGGCGCGGGCAGTAGAAAGACGCTGTTTGCCGCCCAGCACGATGCCAGAGATGAGCGGATACATCGGCAACACGCACGGCGTAAAGGCAATGCCGATACCAATCAGTAACGCCCACAGCGCTGAGAACGGAAGGTCAGCGCGGTCGTTGGTTTTCTCAACCGCAGGGACCGGCGTTACAGCAGCAGACGCTTTCACTTCGCTGAGCGGCACGACTTTCGTTTCCGGTGGATAGCAGAATCCCGCGTCCGCGCATCCCTGATAGGTCACCGTCAGCGTCGCGCCTTTGTCCGCCTGATTCACCGTAACGGGCACGCTCAGGCGCTGGCGGTAGATTTCACTCTTACCGTAGAACTCGTCCTCGTGCCACTCGCCAGCGGGCAATTGTAATGCGCTCACGTTTGCCCGGGCAGGGGTAATGCTCACCTGCTTGCGATAGAGGTAATAGCCCTCTTTCACCTGCCAGGTGAGCGTCAGATTGTGCTGGTTCTGCTGAAAATCGAAAACAAACACCTGGTCGGCAGGAATAAAGTTCGAACGGCCGGGCGCGTCAAACAACCCGGCAAAAGCTGACGTGCTGCACAGCAGCAGGATCAGCGTAAGGAAGCGTTGAGCCATGAGAGATAGTCGTTATCGCCATGAACCACTGGCAATACCAGCAGCTCCGGGGTTTGGTAAGGATGATGAGATTTGAGGCAGTCCAGGAGAGCCTGCTGATTCGCCAGATTGGTTTTGAGCAACATCTGGACTTCGTACTCTTGCTCCAGCTTGCCTTCCCAGTAATAAAGGGAGGTGGCACCAGGGAGGAGCGTCACGCAGGCAGCCAGTTTTTCGGCCAGCACTTTGGCGGCGAGATCCTGGGCAGAGGCTTCATCAGGGGCGGTGCACAGTACGACAACAGCATCAGGCGTGTTCACAAGTCGACCTCCTCATCACGAAAGGCTTCACTATATCACGCAAGGCGGTTGGTCATTAATGAAACGGGCCGCAGAGCGGCCCGATTTTAACTATTTTTACAACCACTCACCGTTTACAGCACCACGCCGCCAATGATAAAGCCGAGGATCACACAAAGTGAAATGGCGACCACGCCCGGGATCAGGAACGCGTGGTTAAACACATACTTACCGATACGGGTTGAGCCGGTGTCGTCCATCTCCACCGCCGCCAGCAGGGTTGGGTAAGTTGGCAGAACGAACAGGGCAGAAACCGCCGCGAAAGAGGCAATCGCCGTCAGTGGCGTCACGCCCAGCATCAGTGCCGCAGGCATCAGCGCTTTGGTGGTCGCCGCCTGGGAGTAAAGCAGGGTAGCGGCAAAGAACAGCACCACCGCCAGCAGCCACGGGTAGTTGTGCAGCAGGTCGCCAGCGACGGTCTGAATGTCGCTGATGTGCGCTTTCACGAAGGTATCACCGAGCCACGCCACGCCCAGTACGCATACGCAGGCGCTCATACCGGATTTAAAGGTGCTGGCGTTCAGCACTTCGCTGGTGTCGATTTTACAGGTGATGCTAATCAGCGTCGCGATGGTCAGCATAAACACTACAATCGCTTCGTTACGCGGCAGGACAGGGTTCTGGATCAGGCCCACGGTGTCGCTGATGGCGGTCGCGTAGAACATCACCGCGACAATACCGATCAGGAACAGCAGCACGGAGCGCTTTGCGTGCGGCTTCAGCTCGAAGACCTGGCTGCCGCGCAGTCTCACTTCACCCTTGGCAAGGCGTTCCTGGTAAACCGGATCGTCTTTCAGTTCGGCGCCGAGGAAGTTACACAGCACGGCAGTAATCATCACCGCGATCAGCGTCACCGGGATACAGATCGCCAGCAGCGTCAGGTAGCTCACGCCCATCGGCTCCAGAATACCGGCGAAGAAGACCACCGCAGCGGAAATCGGCGAGGCGGTAATCGCAATCTGGGACGCGACGACGGCAATAGAGAGCGGACGAGACGGACGGATACCCTGCTCTTTCGCCACTTCGGTAATCACCGGCAGCGTAGAGAAGGCGGTGTGGCCCGTACCGGCGAGAATGGTCATAAACCAGGTCACCAGCGGGGCAAGGAAGGTAATGTATTTTGGATGGCGGCGCAGCATACGCTCCGCCAGGCTTACCAGGTAGTCCATACCGCCTGCCACCTGCATGGCGGCGATAGCGGCAATAACTGCCATGATGATTTCGATAACGTCGAACGGGATTGCGCCGGGTTTAATCTGAAAGATAAGGGTAAGAACGAGCACCCCGAGACCGCCGGCAAAACCGATGCCGATACCCCCGAGTCTTGCTCCCAAATAAATCGCCAACAAGACGATGACGAGTTCTGCTCCAAACATAAGGACCTGCCTTGCTTATTAACAAGTTGATATTGAATTGTTGTATTTAGGTAACGCCTAAAAAGAAAAAAGGCACGTCACAAGTGACGTGCCTTAAGAAGCCTAGCCAGAACGGTTACTGTTCGCTTTCATCGGTATATCGTTTCGCTTTATATGCCGGGTGCATCAGGTTCTGGGCCGAGAAGATATCGTCCAGCTCAGCTTCGGTCAACAGCCCGCGCTCCAGCACCACTTCACGTACGCTCTTACCGGTTTCGGCGCAAATCTTACCGACGATATCACCGTTGTGGTGACCGATGAACGGGTTGAGGTAGGTGACGATCCCGATGGAGTTATAGACATAACCCTCACAGACTTCTTTATTCGCCGTGATGCCGTTAATGCATTTTTCCAGCAGGTTGTAGCAGGCGTTCGTCAGGATGTGGATAGATTCAAACATCGCCTGACCAATCACTGGCTCCATCACGTTCAGCTGCAGCTGACCCGCTTCAGAGGCCATGGTCACGGTTGTATCGTTACCGATGACTTTGAAGCAAACCTGGTTCACCACTTCTGGCACTACCGGGTTCACCTTGGCTGGCATGATGGATGAACCGGCCTGCAGCTCTGGCAGGTTGATTTCATTCAGGCCAGCGCGCGGACCGGAAGAGAGCAGGCGCAGGTCGTTACAGATTTTGGACAGTTTTACCGCCAGACGTTTCAGGGCGCTGTGTACCATGACGTAGGCGCCGCAGTCGGAGGTGGCTTCAATCAGGTCTTCTGCAGGCACAACCGGCAGGTTAGAGACTTCAGCCAGCTTCTGTACCGCCAGCTGCTGATAGCCATCCGGGGTGTTCAGACGGGTACCGATGGCGGTGGCGCCCAGGTTCACTTCCAGCAGCAGCTCGGAGGTGCGCAGCAGGTTTTTGGTCTCTTCGTTCAGCAGTACGTTAAACGCGTGGAATTCCTGGCCGAGCGTCATCGGCACCGCGTCCTGCAGCTGGGTACGACCCATTTTCAGGATGTCCTGGAACTCAACCGCTTTACGCTGGAAGCCATCACCCAGCTGGTTGATCGCATCCACCAGCTTCACCACAGAGGCATACACCGCGATACGGAAGCCGGTAGGGTAGGCGTCGTTGGTAGACTGGCATTTGTTTACGTGGTCGTTCGGGTTCAGGTACTGGTATTCACCTTTCTGGTGACCCATCAGCTCCAGGCCAATGTTTGCCAGTACTTCGTTGGTATTCATGTTGACGGAGGTGCCCGCGCCGCCCTGATAGACGTCAACCGGGAACTGGTCCATGCATTTGCCGTTGTTCAGCACTTCATCGCAGGCTGCGATAATCGCATTTGCCGCGCTTTTAGGAATGGTTTGCAGCTCTTTGTTGGCCAGTGCTGCGGCTTTCTTCACCATCACCATGCCACGGACAAACTCAGGGATGTCGCTGATTTTGCTGTTGCTGATGTAGAAGTTTTCAATCGCTCTCAGAGTGTGGACACCGTAGTAGGCATCCGCTGGAACTTCCCTGGTACCCAACAAGTCTTCTTCGATACGAATGTTGTTTAACATGTGAACCTTCTTTTCAAGCTGCCGATGGATTGTACTAAACACACAGTATTTATGTGGTTTTGAATATTTTCTGGCCGACGATTATTCCCTCAATCAGCCAGATGCTCGAGATCATATGCTGATGATAGCGAATTGCCGTAAGCTGGATCACTTATTATCGAGCCGATTCCATGATAATTATTAATCTGTGAAATGGGTCACCGCTTTATAATTTCCAAAAAAAATATCCGTGCAAACTGATTGAATTTTCGCTAACCGTCACCATTTCATACAAACGCGCGTCGCGAACACATTCAGACAGGGGCCCGATGGCCTCTGCCACACAGGAGATGCCAGTGCGCTGGATACCGTTTATTGCTTTCTTTCTCTATGTTTACATTGAGATTTCCATTTTCATCCAGGTTGCCCATGTGCTGGGCGTCCTGCTGACGCTGATTCTGGTGATTTTCACCTCCGTCATCGGCATGTCGCTGGTGCGTAATCAGGGTTTCAAAAATTTCCTGATAATGCAGCAGAAGATGGCCGCAGGGGAAAGCCCGGCGGAAGAGATGATCAAAAGCGTGTCGTTGATTATTGCGGGGCTGCTGCTGATCCTGCCGGGGTTCTTCACTGACTTCCTTGGCCTTCTGCTGCTTCTGCCGCCGGTGCAAAAACACCTGACCATGAAGCTGCTGCCGCATCTGCGCTTTAGCCGTATGCCGGGGGGCGGATTCAGCACCGGGCCGGGCGATACCTTTGAAGGGGAGTATCAGCGTAAGGATGAACAGCACGACCGTTTAGACCATAAAGACGATCGGTGATTTTGTTGCCCGGTGGCGCTTCGCCTACCGGGCCTCCGGTAGCGCACTGCGCTTCGGCAAAAACACCCACAGCCCTGCCAGCATGACAATCGCGTACAGACTCTTCCATCCCACCATCGCCAGCAACAGCAGGCAAAGCAAACCCCCGACGACCGCCAGAGCTTTATAGCGACCTTTCAGCAAACGACATCCCGCCAGCATGCACAGCAGGTAGATCATGATGAAAATGCCGTTGGCGTAAACGATCAGCGCGTCAAGATTGATCTTCAGTGCGTAAATACACAGCGTGCTCACCACGCAGCAGCCCAGTACGGCATTCAGGGCATTCAGCGGAAGCTGGCGTTTAGACAGGCGCGCGAGGCGATTCTCTGGTTTGTCGAGCGCCTGCGACCACACCAGCCGGGCAAAGCTCTGGATATAAATATTGAGGCTGGCAAAACAGGCGAGATAGCCGATGACACAGGCGATCCATAGCGCCTTCACGCCGAACAGTTCCACCACGATACCCGGTAGCGATGCCGCGGCGGCGAGATCCGCTCCGAACGCGTGGAAGTGTAAGACCAGCACGGTACACGCCCAATAGACCGTGCCAGCCAGCAGCAGGCCTATCATCAGCGCGCGGGGGAAATCACGTTCAGGCTGCTTAAATTCAGAGGCCAGATGAGCAAAGGCTTCCAGACCAACAAAACACCAGAACATGACGGAGAGCGCGGCGAAAAGCTCGGAATGGTCGACGTCGGTCAGTGCCGGGAAGGGAATTTCCTTGATTGTGATATCGCCCGCCCACCATATTGCGACAACGAGCGCGACAATCAGCACCGCAACCAGCGTCTGCAGGTTGGCGCTGGAGCTGGCGCCGCGAGAGCCCACCCACCAGACGATTGCCAGCGTACCCAGCTCGGCCAGCAATAACTGCTCGTTATGCCAGCCAAACAGCGCCTGACCAAAGCCGGTCGCAATATGCAACGCCGCAGGAAGGCCAACCGGAATGACGGAGAGAAACAGCCAGCCGGTGACACGCTGCAGCCGCGGGCCAAAGGCCAGTCCGACAAAGTGCGCCACGCCGCCCGCGCTGGGGAAATGCCGCCCCAGGATGGCAAACACAATGGCTATCGGGAAAACCAATACAATCAGCGCCGGCCACGCCCACAGGCTGTTATTTCCAGCCACCAGCGCCGCCAGTGCGGGTACGGCAAACACGCCCGTACCTAACAAGGAGGTTGAGAGCAGTCCGACGCCCTGCGCCAGCCCCAGCTCCTGCTTGAGTCCACTCATTCACATCGCCCTGCCAGTACCAAAAGAGAGGCGATGGTAACACTTTCGCAAATTTTTTTTTCGACTCCCCCTTGAAGGGGGAAAAAGCTATCCCCATCTCTCAGGGCACTAGTCGGAAAACCGCATGCGGGCCGGCGTCATCCATAACTGATAATGACTTTCTCAAAGGAGAGCTATCAATGAGTATTCGTCCGTTACATGATCGTGTGATCGTCAAACGTAAAGAAGTTGAAACCAAGTCTGCTGGCGGCATCGTTCTGACCGGTTCTGCAGCAGCCAAATCAACGCGTGGCGAAATCATCGCTGTCGGTAAGGGCCGCATCCTGGAAAACGGAACTGTGCAGCCACTGGACGTTAAAGTTGGTGACATCGTAATTTTCAACGATGGCTACGGCGTGAAATCCGAGAAGATCGACAATGAAGAAGTGTTGATCATGTCCGAGAGCGACATTCTGGCAATTGTTGAAGCGTAATTTACGCACGAGAATTTGAGGAAATAAGAACATGGCAGCTAAAGACGTAAAATTCGGTAACGACGCTCGTGTAAAAATGCTCCGCGGCGTAAACGTACTGGCAGATGCAGTTAAAGTGACTCTGGGCCCGAAAGGCCGCAACGTAGTGCTGGATAAATCCTTCGGCGCGCCAACCATCACCAAAGATGGTGTTTCTGTAGCACGTGAAATTGAGCTGGAAGACAAGTTCGAAAACATGGGCGCGCAGATGGTGAAAGAAGTTGCCTCTAAAGCGAACGACGCTGCTGGTGACGGTACCACTACCGCGACCGTACTGGCGCAGGCAATCATCACCGAAGGTCTGAAAGCCGTTGCTGCGGGCATGAACCCAATGGATCTGAAACGTGGTATCGACAAAGCTGTCGCCTCCGCTGTTGAAGAGCTGAAAGCGCTGTCCGTACCGTGCTCTGACTCTAAAGCCATTGCTCAGGTTGGTACTATCTCCGCTAACTCCGACGAAACCGTAGGTAAACTGATCGCTGAAGCGATGGACAAAGTCGGTAAAGAAGGCGTGATCACCGTTGAAGACGGTACCGGTCTGGAAGACGAACTGGACGTGGTTGAAGGTATGCAGTTCGACCGCGGTTACCTGTCCCCATACTTCATCAACAAGCCAGAGACTGGCGCTGTTGAGCTGGAAAGCCCGTTCATCCTGCTGGCTGACAAGAAAATCTCCAACATCCGCGAAATGCTGCCAGTGCTGGAAGCCGTTGCGAAAGCAGGCAAGCCGTTGGTGATCATCGCTGAAGACGTTGAAGGCGAAGCGCTGGCGACCCTGGTGGTTAACACCATGCGCGGCATCGTGAAAGTGGCTGCGGTTAAAGCACCTGGCTTCGGCGATCGCCGTAAAGCGATGCTGCAGGATATCGCTACCCTGACCGGCGGTACCGTAATCTCTGAAGAGATCGGTATGGAACTGGAAAAAGCGACCCTGGAAGACCTGGGCCAGGCGAAACGCGTTGTGATCAACAAAGACACCACCACCATCATCGATGGCGTGGGTGAAGAAGCTGCTATTCAGGGCCGCGTGGGTCAGATCCGTAAGCAGATCGAAGAAGCGACTTCCGATTACGACCGTGAAAAACTGCAGGAGCGCGTAGCGAAACTGGCAGGCGGCGTTGCGGTAATCAAAGTCGGTGCAGCGACCGAAGTTGAAATGAAAGAGAAAAAAGCACGCGTTGACGATGCCCTGCACGCGACCCGTGCTGCGGTAGAAGAAGGCGTGGTTGCTGGTGGTGGTGTTGCGCTGGTGCGTGTTGCCGCTAAACTGGCAGGCCTGACCGCACAGAACGAAGATCAGAACGTGGGTATTAAAGTTGCGCTGCGCGCAATGGAAGCTCCTCTGCGTCAGATCGTTTCTAACGCCGGTGAAGAGCCATCTGTGGTTGCGAACAACGTGAAAGCGGGCGAAGGTAACTACGGTTATAACGCAGCAACTGAAGAATACGGCAACATGATCGACTTCGGTATCCTGGATCCAACGAAAGTGACCCGTTCTGCTCTGCAGTACGCGGCATCTGTCGCTGGCCTGATGATCACCACCGAGTGCATGGTCACCGATATGCCTAAAGGCGATGCACCAGACTTAGGTGCTGCTGGCATGGGCGGCATGGGCGGTATGGGCGGCATGATGTAATCGTGCGCTCTACGTCGTAGAATGTGAAAAACCCCCGGGCAGAAATGCTCGGGGGTTTTTCTTTTGGTCATCTTTTAGGTATAAGATTTACACACGGACAACTACTGTCCAGCTTATTGAAAACGAGGAATAACATGCGCGTAAAAGTCTGTGCAGGGATTGTAGGGGCAGCATTGCTGCTGGCGGGTTGTAGCTCCAGCAATGAGCTGTCGGCAGCGGGCCAGGGCGTTCGCTTTGTGGAAGATAAGCCTGGCAGTGAATGCCAGCTGTTAGGCACGGCAACCGGTGAGCAAAGTAACTGGATGTCAGGGCAGCATGGCGAAGAAGGCGGCTCGATGCGCGGTGCGGCGAATGCCCTGCGTAACCAGGCTGCGGCAATGGGCGGTAACGTGATTTACGGCGTGAGCAGCCCAACGCAGAGTATGCTGTCCAGCTTCGTGCCGACCGCCAGCCAGATGAACGGCCAGGTCTACAAGTGCCCGAACTGATTGCCTTTTTCCCTCTCCCTGTGGGAGAGGGTTAGGGTGCGGGGAAACTAGCGCTGCCGCAGCTGCAAATCCAGCGGCGTCTTGCTCGGCTCTCCGCCAATCTCGCGTGCCAGCTTCGGCACCATATAGCCTGAAACCAGCGTTAACAGTTCGCGCATAATCTGCCGGGCTTCTTCATCCGTCACCATGAAATGGGCCGCGCCCTGAACGCGATCCAGCACGTGCAGGTAATAGGGCATCACGCCCGCATCAAACAGGGCATTGCTCAGATCAGCCAGCACGCGGGCGCTGTCATTGACGCCGCGCAGCAGCACGCTCTGGTTCAGCAGCGTCACGCCCGCTTTACGCAGACGCGCCATCGCCGCGCGAAAGTCATCGTCAATTTCGTTCGCGTGGTTGATATGGTTCACCAGCAGCACCTGCAATCTTGACCGCTCCAGGCGTGATACCAGGCCGTCAGTGACTCGTGCCGGAATGACAATCGGTAAACGGCTGTGAATACGCAGACGCTTAACGTGCGGAATGGCTTCAAGCTGGGTCAGCAGCCAGTCCAGCTCATGATCTTTTGCCATCAGCGGGTCACCGCCGGAAAAAATAATCTCATCCAGCTCCGGATGGGCGGCGATATAGTCCAGCGCGACCTGCCAGTTGCGTTTATTGCCCTGGTTTTCGGCATAGGGGAAGTGCCGACGGAAGCAATAACGACAATTTACCGCGCAACCGCCTTTTACCAGCAGCAGGGCGCGGTTGAGATACTTGTGCAGTAAACCCGGCACCACGCTGTTCTGCTCTTCCAGCGGATCGGTGCTGTATCCCGGCGCGGTGACAAACTCATCCTGCGAAGTAAGCGTTTGTTTTAAAAGTGGATCGTCGGGGTTGCCTTTCTCCATCCGCGCCACAAACGCACGGGGAACGCGCAGGGCGAAAAGGCGCTTTGCCTCGCGGCCTGCAAGCAACTCTGGGTGCTGATCGAGGTCTAAAAGACGCAGCAATTCATCAGGACTGGTGATTACATCGGCAAGTTGCGATAACCAATCTTCTCTGGACGGGGTGTTTAGGGTTACAATATGCGCCATTTTGTGGCTTAGCTACCAGTTAACAAATTTAGAGGGCCTTATGGCAACGTACTATAGCAACGATTTTCGTGCTGGTCTTAAAATCATGATGGACGGCGAACCGTACGCGGTTGAAGCCAGCGAATTCGTTAAACCAGGTAAAGGCCAGGCATTCGCACGCGTTAAGCTGCGCCGTCTGCTGACCGGTACCCGTGTTGAGAAAACCTTCAAGTCTACTGACTCCGCTGAAGGCGCTGATGTTGTTGATATGAACCTGACCTATCTGTACAACGACGGTGAGTTCTATCATTTCATGAACAACTCCACTTTCGAACAGCTGTCTGCTGATGAGAAAGCGGTAGGTGATAGCGCTAAATGGCTGCTGGATCAGGCTGAGTGCATCGTGACTCTGTGGAACGGCCAGCCTATCGCTGTGACCCCACCAAACTTCGTAGAACTGGAAATCGTTGAAACCGATCCAGGTCTGAAAGGTGATACCGCAGGTACCGGCGGTAAACCAGCTAAACTGTCTACCGGCGCCGTGGTTAAAGTTCCACTGTTCGTACAGACTGGCGAAGTGATCAAAGTGGATACCCGCTCCGGCGAATACGTATCCCGCGTGAAGTAATTTACGTCATGATTGAAGGCGCAGCGCCCGCTGCGCCTGATTTTTGCAGGCAGGGATGATGAAACGTACCGTTAAAATTCTGCTTCTGTTAGCGCTTTCCAGTGCATTGCTTTCCGGCTGTAACACCACCCGTGGAATGGGACAAGATATCCAGGATCTCGGTCATATCATTTCTCACGCCGCCAGCTAAGTTCGTCTAATTTTCCTAAAAATGCTTCCGTTTCCGTCAACCGGCGGGATCTTGTCTATTCTTAAGTTGCTATACACAAAACAACTTTGGCTATAAAAGGAAGATATTATGGTTAAGAAGACAATTGCAGCGATCTTTTCAGTCCTGGTACTTTCTTCAGTGTTAACGGCCTGTAATACCACGCGTGGCGTCGGTCAGGATATTTCTGAAGGTGGTAGCGCAATCTCTGGTGCGGCAACTAAAGCTCAGCAGTAATTAACATACGGTACGAGACCAGCGGGTTTCGTACCGTCAGCTTTCTGATTCCTGCAGGGATAAGAACGGAGAAAAACGCGTATCCATATGCAATTTCATGCGGATATTGCGTTTGTAGGTATAGACCGTTTTTCCATTGATACTCAGGTGAGCGGCAATTTTTTGATTGCTTGCCCCGTCCATCCACAATGTCAGCACTTTCTCTTCCTGCCGGGTCAGCAAGGGGGCGGCTGCCGTTGGCCTTTCAGCGCTGGCGCGCGAGTTTAATGCGTCGTTGATAGTCGTTGCCACTTCTTCGAGACTGGCGTTTTTCAACAGCGACGACCACACCGGGAACTGTCCGAGCCAGTCGGTCATGCCGCGGTCCTCTCCCGATTGCAGCATAATAAACGGTAATCGTTCACTGGCGTTAAGCAAGGACGAGAGCTGCTGAAAATGATGAATATCCTGCCTGAAGCCGTACAGGTCGGCGATGACCAGCGTGGGTTTCCATTGCAGAATGTGCTCCCTGGCAAGGAACAGATTATTTAGCCCGGTCACAACGTAGTGTCCTGGGAACAAACCGGAATGATTGAGCCATGCTTCAAACCCCGTGCGGGTGAAGTGACAACGGTCAATCAAAAGAATTTTGAACATATTTTATTCGCAGTCGGCTAGTGGTTTGGCTTCCTGCCATCAGAAAGCACATCATCATAGAGAAGTCGGATGAGTGCTAAATGCCGGAACTACGCGCCATACTGCGGCTATTTCTTGCCTTAACGTGTTCAGCAAAAAATGATTGAAAAAAAATAGCACGCTAACCACAATATGGGGCGTAATCTCTGCCTTACGGGACGACCCGTAAGCGTTTCTTTCACCGGGGACGGCCCCAACTTGAATTAAGTTAAGGAGCCTGAAATGTCCTGGATCATTCTTTTTATTGCTGGCCTGCTCGAAGTGGTATGGGCAATTGGTCTCAAGTACACCCACGGATTTACCCGCCTGACGCCCAGCGTCATAACCGTCACCGCAATGATAGTGAGTATTGTCCTGTTATCCTGGGCGATGCGCTCGCTGCCTGTGGGAACGGCTTATGCCGTCTGGACGGGCATTGGTGCGGTGGGGGCCGCCATCACCGGCATTCTGCTGCTGGGAGAGTCAGCGAGTCTGGCGCGTATCGCCAGCCTCGCCTTGATTGTGGCCGGCATCGTTGGGCTGAAGCTCAGCACCCATTAATGGGGCTGTTTTACCCAGATGAGCTTTGACACATCAAACCCTTGTCGGGTCGCGACGTCCAGCATCTGCTGTTTCATTTCTGACGAAATAGTTGGCGTGCGGGAAAGTATCCACAAATAGTCGCGATCCGGCCCGCAGACCAGCGCGTGACGGTACTCTCTGTCGAGCGCGATCACGTTATAGCCGCCATAAAACGGGCCGAAGAAAGAGACTTTGAGCGCGGCCCGTCGCGGGTCGCCCGTGAAGTACGCTTTCCCAATCGACTGCTGCCACATCTCCCGATCGGGATTATAGCCCCGGTTGATCACCTGAATACCGCCATCATCCATCGGGCTGTAATTCGCAGTGACCTTCTCTAAGCCCTGCTCAAACCGATGGTCGAGGCGCGCGATTTCATACCATGTTCCAAGGAAGCGTTGTGCATCAAAAGGCGAGACGACGGTAACGCCTGGAGGTGGGGTAGGGGAACTGCAGGCAACCACTAAAAACGCGGCTGTCACCGCGGCGATAACAGGCAGAATGCGCATAGGAGTTTCCTTACTGTTTTTTGTTAAGTGTAGATGACGGCAAGGAAAATGTGGTTTTTGTGCGGTGTGTTTCGCCGGGTGGTCACCCCGTGGATTTTGTAGGCCGGGTAAGCGTTAGCGCCACCCGGCAATGTTTTACTGCAGCGCGTCGAGGATACGGTATGCCGCCTCAACGCGTGCCGGGTTCGGATAGCTTTTATTCGCCAGCATCACAATGCCGAGCTGCTTTTCAGGAATAAATGCCACGTAGCTGCCAAACCCGCCGGTAGAGCCGGTTTTATGGACCCAGGATGCGTTGACCGGGGGCGCCGGTGGATTCACTTCTCTCGCAGGCAGCGGTGCCAGCGCCACCTTATTGTCGCTACCTTCAACCACGGTTTTTGCATCGACCGGCCAGTTAAGCATTTCCCAGCCCAACCCCTGATACATGGCACCCACGCGCCAGTAGCGAGACTGCGCCAGGGTAAGGCCTTTCCTGAGTGAACTATCCTCAAGCGAGTCCGGCTTCATGTTGACCATCACCCAGCTTGCCATATCCTTCACGTTGGTTTTTACGCCATAGGCTTCAGCGTCCAGCATTCCTGGCGAAACGTGTACCGCCTTACCGTCGCGGTATCCCCAGGCGTAATGCGCCTCTTCCGCTTTCGGAACGTTAATCCAGGTATGGTCCAGCTTGAGCGGCTTAAAGACCCGCGTCGTTATGGCCTGCTCATAGCTCATGCCGGAAGGTTTGACCGCCAGCGCGCCAAAAAGACCGATGCTGGCGTTGGCATAAAGACGCGTGGTGCCCGGCTTCCACTGCGGCTGCCAGTTTTGATAAAAGCGCAGCAGAGAGGCGTTATCCGTGACCTCATCCGGTACCTGTAACGGCAAACCACCTGCGGTATAGGTTGCCAGATCCAGCATGCGGATCCCCTGCCACTGCTTGCCTGTCAGCTCAGGCCAGTATTTTGTCACCGGATCGCCCAGCGATATTTCACCGCGAGCAATGGCATCGCCGCCGAGTACGCCGGTGAAGGTTTTACTTATAGAGCCCAGCTCGAATAAGGTTTGTGGGGTGACAGGTTTGTTCGCCGCAACATCGGCTTTACCGAAGGTAAAGTAGTGCGGCTGACCCTGATAAATCACCGCCACCGCCATACCCGGAATGGCCTGCGCTTTCATCAGCGGCGTAACGGTACGTTCCACCACCTCAGCCAGCTGTTTTTCTGACATCGGTGCAGCCAATACCGAGCAGGAGGTGCTGAGCAGCAGGGCGCAGCAAAGGGATTTAGTCATCATCAGTTATCTTCCGTAATAGCAGTTCAAGGGAGTGTCCGGGCCCGTCAGACCGCTGTAGTCTGTTGGATTTGACTATGGCTGACAAACGGTTAAATTTACCATTAGCTGTTAATTTTTCTAACGGACGAGACCATGACGCGCAGCTATCTCCCTCTTAATTCCCTGCGGGCGTTTGAAGCAGCCGCCAGGCACCTCAGTTTTACGCATGCCGCTATCGAGCTGAACGTCACCCATTCCGCAATTAGCCAGCACGTAAAGGCGCTGGAGCAGCATCTTAATTGCCAGCTGTTTGTCCGCGTTTCGCGAGGGCTGATGTTGACCACCGAAGGCGAGAATTTGCTGCCGGTGCTGAATGACTCGTTCGATCGCATCGCCGGAATGCTGGATCGCTTTGCCAGCCAGCGCGCTCAGGAGAAGCTCAAAATAGGTGTGGTAGGGACTTTTGCCACGGGAGTTTTATTCTCGCTCCTCGCGGACTTTCGCCGCTGCTATCCGCATATTGATCTTCAGCTTTCCACCCATAACAATCGCGTCGATCCGGCGGCTGAAGGGCTTGATTACGCCATTCGCTACGGTGGCGGCGCGTGGCATGGAACCGATGCTGAATTCCTTTGCCCTGCGCCGCTGTCTCCGCTCTGTACGCCTGACATAGCCTCAGTTCTCAAAAGCCCGGCAGATATCCTGAAGTTTACCCTGCTGCGCTCCTATCGACGCGACGAGTGGGCGGCGTGGATGCAGGCAGCGGGTGAACATCCTCCCTCACCGACGCACCGGGTGATGGTGTTTGATTCGTCCGTGACCATGCTGGAAGCCGCGCAGGCAGGCACAGGAATTGCCATTGCGCCTCTCGACATGTTTACCCATTTACTCAGCAGCGAGCGCATCGTGCAGCCGTTTGCCACGGAGATTGACCTCGGCAGCTACTGGCTGACAAGACTACAGTCACGGACAGAAACGCCCGCAATGCGCGAGTTTGCCCAGTGGCTGGTGGGGAAGATGCAGAAATAAAAGGCCCGCCGGATGGCGGGCCTGAAGCGTCAGATGGTGACCACGGCAATCAGCGTCACCACGGTCAGGATGGTCGCCAGACCGTAGAACACCCATTTCCCGCTCGGTACATGGATTTTCAGGTCATGCATCGCATGGTGAATACGGTGCAGGCCACACCACAGCGGCAGGACGATCATCAGGAAGATGAACACGCGGCCGATAAAGCTGCTCGCAAACGCCAGCACGCGCTCGTAGCTCAGCGCATCGCCCGGGAACAGCCCCAGCGGCAGCATAATGCCGACCAGCAGAATGATGACGGGGGCGATGATGGCACTCCACATGCCGCCTGCGCCAAACAGGCCCCAGAAGACCGGCTCGTCAGAACGTTTTGGATTTGGATTGATCACAGGTGTCTCCTTACCAGAACAGTGCGACAAACAGAATGACCACAGTGACCAGAATCGTCACTGCCCAGAGCCCTTTAATCACCGGCTCTGGCCCCATTTTCTCGTCTTTTATGATGATGTTCGCCGCTTTTGGCGCCAGCTCAAACCAGGTTTTGGTATGAAGCAGCGCGGCCGCGAGTACGATCAGGTTCAGAACAACAATGATCGGGTTTTGCAGAAAACCGACAAAGCTGGCCCAGGCTTCCGGGCCATGCTTGAGGGCAAAAACGCCGTACATCAGCTCAAGGCTGAACCAGACCGCCGGTACCGCCGTGCCTTCACGCAGCATGTAGAAGCGATAAAACGGCAGGTTTTTCCACCAGGTGGACGGCACAGGCCGCACATAGGCTTTGCGTTTAGTCGTCATCATGCACTCCTTAGCGTGGTTTCAGGGTAGCGATAAGAAAGTCTTTCGAGCTTTCCACTTTACCCTGCTGAATTGCGGCGGCCGGGTCGACGTGCTTCGGACAAACTTCGGAGCAATAACCCACAAAGGTACAGCTCCAGACGCCGTTCTGGCTGTTAAGCTGCGCCATACGTTCTTTTTTGCCGTGGTCGCGGCTGTCTTCGTTATAGCGGTGTGCCAGGGTAATGGCGGCCGGGCCGATGAACTCCTTGTTCAGGCCAAACTGTGGACAGGCTGCGTAGCACAGGCCGCAGTTGATGCAGCCGGAGAACTGATGGTATTTCGCCATCTGAGCCGGCGTCTGGGTATTTGGCCCCTGATCCGGCGTGCGCGGATTACCAATGATGTACGGCTTAATCGCTTCCAGGCTTTCGATAAAGTGGGTCATATCGACCACCAGATCGCGTTCAATCGGGAAGTTGCCCAGCGCTTCGACCTTAATGCCTTTGGTGTACTCGCGCAGGAAGGTCTTGCAGGCCAGCTTCGGCACCTTGTTGACCATCATGCCGCAGGAGCCGCAGATTGCCATACGGCAGGACCAGCGGTAGCTCAGGTCTGGCGCCAGGTTGTCTTTGATATAGCCTAGCGCATCCAGCAGGGAGGTTTGCTCGTCATAAGGGACTTCATAGAAAGCGCTGTGCGGTGCGGCGTCCACTTCCGGATTGTAGCGCACCACTTCAACCTTCATTTTTTGCATCTCAGCCATTCGCCTTCTCCTTCTTCTCGGCGGCTTCTGCTTCTGCACCGTACACGCGTTTAGCCGGCGGCAGCGTGGTGATTTTCACGTCGCTGTAGTCCAGACGTGTGGTGCCATCTGCATCGCGCCAGGCGAGAGTGTGTTTCAGGAAATTGACGTCGTCACGTTCGGTACAGCCTTCGTCCAGACGCTGGTGGGCCCCACGCGACTCTTTACGCGCCAGCGCAGAGTGCGCCATACATTCCGCGACGTTCAGACCGTGGCCCAGCTCGATGGTGTAGAGCAGGTCGGTGTTGAATACGCTGGAGGTATCGGTGATGCGTACGCGCTTGAAGCGCTCCTGCAGTTCCGCCAGCTTGTCGACGGTTTTTTGCATCAGCTCTGGCGTACGGTAAATACCGCAGCCTTCTTCCATCGACAGGCCCATCTCGTCGCGGATCTTAGACCAGTTCTCGTTACCCTCCTGGTTCACCAGATCTTTCAGGCGTTTTTCAACGTCTGCGACCTGCGCATCCAGCGCGGCACCGTTGGCTTCGCCTGCTGTAGCCGCCCGCTCCATCGCGCGCTCGCCCGCCATGCGGCCAAAGACGACCAGCTCTGCCAGCGAGTTAGACCCGAGACGGTTGGCGCCGTGCAGACCCACGGAGGAACACTCGCCGACGGCGAACAGGCCTTTAATACGGGTTTCGCACTGCTGGTCGGTTTCGATCCCGCCCATGGTGTAGTGCGCGGTTGGACGCACCGGAATCGGCTCTTTCACCGGGTCGACGCCGACGTAAGCTTTCGCCAGCTCGCAGATGAACGGCAGACGTTCCAGCAGTTTCTTCTCGCCAAGGTGACGCAGGTCGAGATAGACCACATCGCCGCGCGGCGTGGAGATGGTGTTGCCTTTGCGCCACTCGTGCCAGAAGGCCTGAGAGACTTTGTCGCGCGGGCCGAGTTCCATGTATTTGTTCTTCGGCTCGCCGAGCGGGGTTTCCGGGCCCATGCCGTAATCCTGCAGATAGCGGTAGCCGTTTTTATTGACCAGAATACCGCCTTCACCGCGGCAGCCTTCCGTCATCAGAATGCCGGAGCCCGGCAGACCGGTTGGGTGATACTGCACGAACTCCATATCGCGCAGCGGTACGCCGTGACCGAGTGCCATGCCCATGCCGTCACCGGTGACGATGCCGCCGTTGGTGTTATAACGATAAACGCGACCCGCACCGCCCGTTGCCATCACTACCGCGTTGGCGCGGATCTGGACAAGCGTGCCTTCCATCATATTCATCGCCACCAGGCCACGCGCCTGTCCGTCATCAACCAGAATGTCGAGGACGAAATGTTCATCGAAGCGCTGAATTTGTGGGAACTGAAGGGAGGTCTGGAACAGGGTGTGCAGCATGTGGAAGCCGGTTTTATCGGCGGCGAACCAGGTGCGTTCAATCTTCATACCGCCAAAGCGGCGAACGTTGACGCTGCCGTCAGGACGGCGGCTCCACGGACATCCCCACTGTTCAAGCTGGGTCATTTCCGTGGGACAATGATGCACAAAGTAGTCAACGACATCCTGTTCGCAAAGCCAGTCGCCCCCTGCAACCGTGTCGTGGAAATGGTATTCAAAGCTGTCATGATCCTGCGCAACGGCGGCGGACCCTCCTTCTGCTGCCACTGTGTGACTACGCATTGGATAGACTTTTGAAATCAATGCGATTTTAGCGTTGGGATTAGCTTGTGCTGCAGCAATCGCAGCACGTAATCCAGCCCCGCCAGCGCCTATTACGGCAAGATCGGCTTGAAAAGTTTGCACGACATTCCTCCAGATTTTTGTTATTTCGCAACGCGACAAACTAAAGGTAGTTCACCCGTCCAAAAGGACGATTGCGAAAGCGTTTCCACTGCTCCTTTATGGGTAAAACAGTATAACCGTGTAGATGTCAGGGAAATTTGACGTGTTCGATTTTTTTGCTGTTCTGTACGGCGATTTATCATGAAGATTGATGAAATACGTCACGAAAAAGTTCACCTAAATGAAATGCCCTTTTTTACTGCGCAAAATTTGTCTCTGCCCCTGCTAACGAGTAGACTTCGTGCCCTTGTCTGAAATCGGAGAACAACTCATGAGCGAAACGGCCACCTGGCAGCCGAGCGCATCCATCCCTAATCTGTTAAAACGCGCTGCAATTATGGCGGAGATCCGCCGTTTCTTTGCCGACCGCGGAGTCCTGGAGGTGGAAACGCCGTGCATGAGTCAGGCAACGGTAACGGATATTCATCTGGTGCCGTTTGAAACCCGTTTTGTTGGCCCCGGCCACTCTCAGGGCATGAATTTGTATCTGATGACCAGCCCGGAATACCACATGAAACGCCTGCTGGCGGCGGGGTGTGGCCCGGTGTATCAGCTGTGCCGCAGCTTCCGTAATGAAGAGATGGGGCGTCACCACAACCCGGAATTCACCATGCTGGAGTGGTACCGCCCGCATTATGATATGTACCGCCTGATGAATGAGGTGGACGATCTGCTCCAGCAGGTGCTGGACTGCTCGGAAGCCGAAACGCTCTCCTATCAGCAGGCTTTCCAGCGCCATCTGGAAATCGATCCGCTGTCGGCGGACAAAACCCAGCTGCGCGAAGTGGCGGCAAAACTGGATCTGAGCAACGTGGCGGATACCGAAGAGGATCGCGACACGCTGCTGCAGCTGCTGTTTACCTTCGGTGTAGAACCGCAGATTGGCAAGGATCGTCCGACGTTTGTCTACCACTTCCCGGCAAGCCAGGCGTCACTGGCGCAGATCAGTACCGAAGATCATCGTGTCGCAGAGCGTTTTGAGGTCTATTACAAAGGCATCGAACTGGCGAACGGCTTCCACGAACTGACGGATGCCCGCGAGCAGCAGCAGCGCTTCGAGCAGGATAACCGCAAGCGCGCCGCGCGCGGTCTGCCGCAGCAGCCTATTGATGTGAATTTGCTTGAAGCATTAAAAGCAGGTCTGCCGGATTGCTCCGGCGTGGCGCTGGGTGTTGACCGTCTGGTGATGCTGGCCCTGGGCGCAGAGCAGCTTGGCGATGTGATTGCGTTTACCGTAGATCGCGCCTGACGGCAGTTAACCCTCTCCCGTAGGAGAGGGTTGCACTGCTTACCTTACAAACTTCCCGCCGGGCGCGTACGCGCCGCTGACGTCAGCGTTCTTCCCGTTTTACGCCCGTCCAGGCTTTCGAGACGCATCTGGAACGGTGGGAACGGCATATCAATACCGTGCTCGCGGAAGCCCGCCAGAATCAGCTGGTGGATCTCATGGCGCAGCGGCATACGGTGTCCCATTTCGGCGGCGTAGATGCGCAGCTCGAAAATCTGGATCCCCTGTTGTAAATCCACAAGGAATACTTCCGGTGCCGGGTTGTCGATGACCAGCGAACAGCGCTCAGCGGCAGTGTAGAGGATCTGGGTGACCTCTTCGCTGTTGGCGTCCGACGGCGCCGGTACCGTCAGCACCACGCGGGTAACGGAGTCTGACAGCGACCAGTTGATGAACTGCTCGGTAATAAACGCCTTGTTTGGCACGATGATCTCTTTCCGATCCCAGTCGCTGATCGTCGTCGCACGGGTGTTGATCTTCGTGATGCTGCCGGTCAGATCGCGGATCGTTACGGTATCGCCAATACGGATCGGTTTTTCGAACAGAATGATCAGGCCAGAGATGAAGTTGGCGAAGATCTCCTGTAAACCAAAACCTAACCCTACACCAAGGGCCGCCACCAGCCACTGCAGCTTCGACCACTCAATACCGATCATCGAGAAGCCAACCAGCCCGCCAAACAGCATGATCAGATATTTGGTAATGGTCGTAATCGCATAGCCCGTCCCCGGCGTTAAATCCAGATGCTGCAGCAGCGCCAGCTCCAGCAGCGCCGGGAAGTTGCGCACCAGCTGCGTGGTGATGATCAGCACCAGAATGGCAATCAGCACCGCCCCTAAGGTAATCGGCTCCAGGCTTTCAACACCCTGCACCGTAGACGTCACGTCCCAGAGCGAGATGTTCTCCAGGAAGCCAAACGCGGAGTGGATCTCTGACCACAGGAAGATCACCGACAGGAGGGCAATCAGCATCAGGATGGAACGAACCAGGCGCAGGGACTGGGTACTGATGGCATCCAGATCCAGTTCGACTTCGTCCGCTTCCGTTGTGCCTTCCGTACTGTTGACGTGGTTTGGCTCTTCCTCACCCCGCGCGCGCTGGGCGAGGATCTCCGCCCGGCGATGCTTGGCTCGGTCAAAGGCCAGACGGCGGCGCTGGATCAGCATCCAGCGGCGGATCACGTGGTACACCACCAGCAGCAGGAACCAGATGGCCACCGAGGTTTCCAGCCGCGCCAGCAGCGCCTGCGCGGTTGCCAGATAGCCTACCGCTGCTGCCAGCATCGCAAACAGCGGCGCGCTAAGCAGCAGGTTCCAGAGCAGCCGGTTGAACATGTTTTCGCCGCTGCCGGATTTATCGAGATAGAGCGGAATACCCGCGCGTTTCAGGCTGAGCGTGACGATGGCCAGCGCCCCGCATATCAGCATAAAGCAGAGGCGCCCCAGCGAGCCTGAGAATTCCCGGTCGTTGAGATTATCGAACATGATCAGCGCCATAATCAGCGGCACAATCAGCCCGATGCTCATCAGGTAGTAACGCATGGCGCGCGCAACGCGATTACGCGGCCAGCCAAAGTGGGTGATAAACAGGCCATTGGGGCGCGCGAAGGTGGCGCAAATCATGACCACCCACAGCAGCGGCACCGTGGCGGTGACGCCATCGCCAATCGCGACCGCGAGCGGATAGGGCCAGGCTTCCCGCAGGCCATACCCCAGCGTCATCCACAGCACCGGCAGCGGAGAGGCAACAAGAATCGACCAGAATACGGTGCGCAACGTCAGCCAGAAGTGATCCTGGGTGACTTTCCCGACCCGGGAGCTGGAACGCTCCAGGAAGCGGGTGAAATGTCTGCGCGAGTAAATGCTGAAGCCCACCAGAATCAACGCCCCCAGCAGCGGGAAAATGGTCTCTTTGCTGGTAAACATCATCACGCTGGCCTGTCCCAGCTGGCTGACGGTGTCCAGCGAAATCAGGCGGCGCAGGTCCTGGACAATCTCAATCGGCCACGAGAAGGTCATCGGACGCACGTCGGACGTCCAGAAGAGATAACGGTGCGTAGCCTCGTTCACCTCTTTCAGCGCATCTTCCAGCTGGCTATTGGAGACTTTTAGCTTGGTCAGCTCCAGAATCAGCGTATCCCCGCCCTGGAGCAGAGAGTTCAGCAGTTCACGCTGGGTACGCAGCTGGGCTTCCAGAATACGGTTTTGCTCGCTGGTCAGGGGCTGGCCGTCAGCCTGACGGATCTGGCGGATTTGCGGCTGTTTATTGAGAAGATCTTCAAAGTGCAGGCGCTGAACGCGCAGCTGGGCCATCTCGGTATCCAGCTGCTGCGGCTTCGGCATTTCCGGCAGGCGCGCGACCTGGGCGCGTAACGCTTCGCCCAGCAGGTTTGATGACCCGAGCCACTGGGACTGCTCGCGCAGGGTGTTGAGCGCCTGGCGAACCTGAAGGGTTTGATTGGTCGCCTGACGTTGCTGGGATGCAACCAGATCCATGCGCTGCGCCTGCTGATTCAGTGCGGCAGAAAGCTCGCGGTTGACCCTGAATTGTTCGTTGATACCGGCAGGCAGGTTTTCGCTGTTTTCCGCCAGCAGTTCGGTGCTTTCCAGCGCGCGCTCCGCTTCACGCTGGCGCTGGCTGTTGAGCTGATTGCGCAGGGCCTGGAGATACGCATCCAGCTGCTCGCTCTGCTTCTGAGCGAGTTCAGAGCGCATCCGCGACAGTTCCTGGCGGTTATTGGCGGAAAGCTGCGCCAGCTCCAGCTCATCGACAAGGGCCTTCAGGCGAGCCGATTCTGCCTGCAGGCCCAGATTTTGGGCCTGAGCCTGTGGCGTATTGCCGCTTTGCGTACCCACGCGACGCTCAACTTCATTAAGCTGGCGGCGGGCGTCGGTTTGCTGTTGCGGAAGCTGGCTGAGGGAGTCGGCAATTTCACGCGCTCGCTCCTGCTCCTGCTGGGCAAGGCGGCTCTTTTCCAGAAGCTGGCTGCTGACCTGCAGGATCTCCTGGTTCAGGGCGTCGGAGGTCATGCCTGCGGGCACGTCGCGCGGTTCGTCACGCAGATTATTGAGCTGCGCGCGCAGCGTCTGCGAGAGTTTGGGGAAGTTGTCGATAACCTGCTGATACTGCTGAGCGCGCTCAAGAGAGCCTTTTCGCTCCTCAAGCGCGTTCAGGGCAGCCTGGAGCGACTCGACGGTCTCTGGCTGAGCGGGTTTAGCCGCTTTTGCCTGCTCCAGTTCCTGGGTTATCTGTTTGGCGTCGGGGGCTGTCGCTGCGTACGCCCCCATGCTGAGGCACCAGGCCATCAGTAGAACGATAATCGGGCGCACGTCAGCGATCCTTCTGTTGTTAGCCTTCGTCTTTTTTGTCGTCAACCAGCGGGCTGGCGTCGTGCTCGGCGTTGATCTCTTCCTGCGGTAGCGGCGCTGGTTCTGCATCCGGCGTAACGAAGGTTTCGGTAGAGACCGCCAGCGGCTGGCCCAGCTTGGTGACCGACAGGCTTTCGAGCTGTTCAGCCAGCTTCACTTTGCCCGGCGCAAACAGGTTGATTACGGTAGAGCCCAGCTTGAAGCGACCCATCTCCTGACCTTTCAGCAGGGCCACCGAGCCTTCCGCTTCACCGGCAGGCCAGGTCCAGCGTTTGATCACGCCTTCGCGCGGTGGGGTGATGGTGCCGGCCCAGACGGTTTCGATGCTGCCTACGATGGTCGCACCCACCAGAATCTGCGCCATAGGGCCAAATTCAGTATCGAAAAGACAGATGACGCGCTCGTTGCGGGCAAACAGGTTCGGTACGTTCTGCGCTGTCAGGTGGTTTACGGAGAACAGGTCGCCCGGGACGTAAATCATTTCACGCAGGATACCGTTACACGGCATATGCACGCGGTGATAGTCGCGCGGTGAAAGATAGGTGGTGGCAAACGTACCGTTCCGGAACAGATCCGCTATCAGGTAGTTACCCGCCAGCAGCGCTTCCAGACTGTAGTTATGGCCCTTCGCCTGCAGGATTTTGTCGTCTTCAATGTTACCCAACTGGCTGATCACGCCGTCTGCCGGCATCACCAGGACGTTAGGGTCGGTGTTCAGCGGGCGCACTTCGTCACGCAGCGGGCGTACGAAGAACTCGTTGAAGGTGCGGTAGCTGGCGGTATCCGGCTTCTGCGCCTCTTTCATATCGACCTTGTAATATTTTACGAAAAGGTCGATGACCAGTTTGGTCAGCCAGCCCGCGCGTTTGCTTGCGCCCCAGCCCGCCAGGCGAGTGAGCCACAGTTTTGGCAGAATGTATTGAAGCGAAAGTTTAAATGCGTTTAACAAGGTAGCCTCCAGGCCATTGTTTTGTCGTTCCTGATCCGGCGTTAAGCCGCCGGAACCTGAAAAAAGGGGACGATTTTAGCGATGCTTAGCTTAGTTGTCAGTTATCAGAATCAGAAAAGTTTTTACGCGTTTTTACGTCTTCCATGCTCTCAAGAATGCGGTGGTAATTCTCGAAGCGGGTTTCCGCGATCTCGCCTTTCTCAACCGCTTCACGGATAGCGCAGCCAGGGTCGTTATCGTGTTTACAGTCGCGGTATTTACAGGCGCCTAAATAATCATGGAATTCGACAAATCCGTTAAAGATTTGTTCCGGCTCAAGGTGCCACAAACCGAACTCACGCACCCCCGGGGAGTCGATCACGTCGCCGCCGTGCGGGAAATGATACAGACGCGAGGCGGTGGTGGTGTGCTGGCCCAGGCCAGAGACGTTGGACACATCGTTGGTCAGGATCTCTTGCTGGAGGCCGAGCAGGTTGTTCAGCAGGCTCGATTTACCCACGCCGGACTGGCCAGCAAAGATGCTGATGCGGTCGGTCAGCGCCTCTTCCAGCGGTTTAAGGCCATCTTTGGTGTGGCTGGAGACCATCAGCACGCGGTAACCAATCTTGCGGTAGATATCCATCTGCTCATTCACGAAGGCCATGCCGTCGTCATCCAGCAGATCGATTTTGTTCAACACGATAATCGGTTCAACCTGCAGCGTTTCGCAGGCGACGAGATATCGGTCGATAATGTTGAGCGAAAGTTCGGGCAAAATCGCCGATACGATAACAATCTGGTTAATGTTGGCGGCAATGGGTTTGACCCCGTCGTAGAAATCGGGACGGGTTAACACGGACGTGCGCTCATGAACCGCTTCAACGATACCTTTTACCGTAACGCCTTCCGCCGCCTCTTTACCCGGTCGCCAGACCACGCGATCGCCGGTAACCAGTGAACGGATGGTACGACGGATATTGCAACGGTGAATATCCCCGTCGGCGGATTCGACATCGGCATGCATACCGAAACGGCTGATGACTACGCCTTCTGTCGCTTCACCAAACAGGTTGTCGTCATAATCCGGCTTCTCCGAAGTGGTTTTAAGACGGCGCTGGTGGTTGGCGTTTACGCGGCGCTGCTGCCCTTTGGAGAGTTTATTTTTACTCAATCGCGCTGGCTCCTGGTCGCCCGTAAGGGGCAAAACCTCTATGATACACTCTAATTAATACTAGTTAACCTGCTACTGCCGGTTATGCGAGAAGGGTGGAAAATAACATGAGCGCGGATGAAAACAACCTGATTTGGATCGATCTCGAAATGACCGGGCTGGATCCCGAGCGCGATCGCATCATTGAAATTGCAACGCTGGTGACGGACGCTAACCTGAATATCCTGGCTGAAGGGCCAACGATTGCGGTGCATCAGTCCGACGACCAGCTGGCTTTGATGGATGAATGGAACGTGCGCACCCACACCGGCAGTGGCCTGGTAGAGCGCGTGAAGGCGAGCACGTTCGGAGATCGCGAGGCGGAGCTGGCGACGCTTGAGTTCCTGAAACAGTGGGTTCCGGCAGGCAAATCGCCTATCTGTGGGAATAGCATCGGCCAGGATCGCCGTTTCCTGTTTAAGTACATGCCGGAGCTGGAGTCATATTTCCACTACCGCTATCTGGATGTCAGCACCCTGAAAGAGCTGGCGCGTCGCTGGAAGCCTGAAATCCTCGACGGCTTCAAAAAGCAGGGGACTCACCAGGCGATGGACGATATCCGTGAGTCCGTGGCGGAGCTTTCCTACTACCGCGAAAACTTTATTAAGCTGTGATTTTGCGATCCGGCGCCTTGCGTGGCCGGGTTTTTGTCGTTAAATTGTTCAGCTTGCCGATTAATTAAGCATTTGAACTTAATTTCGAAAAAATCGCTTTAAGGGGGGTTGCAGCTAAAAGGATTTCTCGTATAATGCGCCTCCCGTAACGACAGAGAATTACACGTTACGACAGCAACAAAAGCAGTGCAGATTTGCGGGAATAGCTCAGTTGGTAGAGCACGACCTTGCCAAGGTCGGGGTCGCGAGTTCGAGTCTCGTTTCCCGCTCCAAAATTTGAAAAGTGCTTCCAAAGCACGGACCACCCAAGCGGGAATAGCTCAGTTGGTAGAGCACGACCTTGCCAAGGTCGGGGTCGCGAGTTCGAGTCTCGTTTCCCGCTCCAAAATTTGAAAGTGCTTCTAAAGCACGGACCACCCAAGCGGGAATAGCTCAGTTGGTAGAGCACGACCTTGCCAAGGTCGGGGTCGCGAGTTCGAGTCTCGTTTCCCGCTCCAAATTCTTCTTAATCTCTAAAATATCCACAGCGAAAAGAGTCGTTGGGGACGTTTTCTATTGTCTCTGAAATACTCTTGTGAACAGAGTTATCCACAGAAACTACGCTTAACCGTAACAGGATTAAAACTTAGCAGGGTGAATAATATCTTTGTAACGCGCTGTATTTAGTAAATAAATTTTCATTTCAAAATGTTATTGAGATCACTTGACCTCTTCTCCAGCCCAGATGGCGCTTGAGTTTGTAATTTTATTCACAGGCTGTGAATAGTTCAGGCATCCCGCGTAAGCCCTTTTTCAATCACCCGCACCAGACGCTGTTTCTTCGGTAGCTGCACCTCGATCGTGCAGGCATTACGCTTCTCTATTTGCTGCGCAATCGCCCATTCTATGTGTTCATCAAGAAGTGGGTGCTCACCTTTACGGCTTTCAAGCGCCCGAATATTCGCTTCATCCCACGGGGCATTACCCAGCGCGACGGCAACATTACGCAGCCAGCGCAGATGACCGATACGGCGAATGGCCGAACCTTCCGTCACTTTCAGGAACCAGGCTTCGGTCCAGGCGAATAACTCAACCAGCTGCGGCGCATGCAGCGCCTTACGCGGGCTGAAATCCTCTTCGTCCGTGAGCTGCGAATAGCGGTTCCACGGGCAGATCAGCTGGCAGTCGTCGCAGCCGTAGATGCGGTTGCCGATAAGCGGTCGAAATTCCTCTGGAATGGCTCCTTCCAGTTCGATAGTGAGGTAGGAGATGCAGCGGCGCGCATCAACGGTGTAAGGCTCGACGATGGCACCCGTCGGGCAGATGGTCATGCAGGCCACGCAGCGTCCGCAGCCTTCTTCTACCGGGCCGTCTACCGGCAGCGGTAAATCAATCAGCAGTTCACCCAGGAAGAAGAACGATCCGGCGTCGCGGCTAAGGATAAGTGAGTGCTTACCTGTCCAGCCAAGCCCGGCTTTTTCGGCGATCGGGCGCTCAAGAATAGGCGCAGAATCGACAAAGGGTCTAAAATTCAGCGAAACACAGTGCTGCTGAATAGTTTCCCCGAGTTTTTTTAAACGGTTACGCAAGAGCTTATGGTAATCACGTCCCAGGGCGTACCGGCTGACGTAACCCAGAGCGGGATTTTTTAGCGTGCGCGCAAAGGCCGCGTTGGCGGGCAGATAATTCATGCGCACGCTGATGACGCGTAATGTGCCCGGCAAAAGCTCGTGAGGGCGGGCGCGCATCATGCCATGACGCGCCATCCACTCCATTTCGCCGTGGTATTGTTTGTCCAGCCAGGCCTGCAGTTTTGGCTCGCTGGCGGAAAGGTCGGTATCGGTAATGCCCACCTTCTGGAAGCCAAGCTCAGCACCCCACTGTTTAATTTTTTGCGCTAATTCATTGAGATCGAGGGGCTGTGACATGACGGACCATACGGTGAAGAAAAACCCCGCAAGTATACCACATTCCATCTGGCATGCGGATGACCTCCGGCGCGCCGAAAAAGAGGCCGCAGACAGCCTCGGGATTACCCTTTATGAACTGATGCTGCGCGCGGGGGAGGCGGCGTTTAACGTTGCCCGCAGCGCGTACCCTCAGGCCGCCCGCTGGATGATTCTATGCGGTCACGGCAATAACGGCGGCGACGGCTATGTCGTCGCCCGTCTCGCGGTTGCGGCAGGTATCCGCGTGACGTTGCTGGCCCTGGAGAGTGATAAACCGCTGCCGGAAGAGGCCTGCGCGGCGCGGGAGGCGTGGCTTAACGCAGGCGGCGTGATTCATGCGCCTGATATCGTCTGGCCGGAAGAGGTGGATCTGATTGTTGACGGTCTGCTGGGTACCGGGCTACGCAGTGCGCCTCGCGAGAACATTGCCGCCCTTATTGAACACGCTAACAGACATTCCGCGCCGGTCGTCGCCCTGGATATTCCCTCTGGCCTGATTGCTCAAACCGGCGCGACGCCGGGAGCTGTCATTGAGGCTGCAAATACGGTGACCTTCATCGCCCTCAAGCCGGGGCTACTGACCGGTAAAGCACGAGACGTTGTTGGCGTGCTGCACCACCATGCGCTGGGGCTGGAGAGCTGGATGTCCGGGCAGGAAACGCACCTCGCGCGTTTTGATGCATCCCAGCTTGCTGCGTGGCTCCCGCCGCGCCGACCAACGTCCCATAAGGGCGATCACGGCAGGCTGGTGATTATTGGCGGCGACCATGGTACGGCAGGTGCAATTCGCATGACCGGCGAAGCGGCTCTGCGCAGCGGTGCCGGATTAGTGCGAGTACTCACTCGCATTGAGAATATAGCGCCGATCGTTACGGCCCGACCGGAGCTGATGGTCCATGAGCTTACGCCTCAGGCGCTTGAAGAAAGTCTGGAATGGGCGGACGTGGTGGTGATTGGCCCCGGGCTTGGGCAGCAGGCATGGGGTAAACAGGCCCTGCAAAAGGTCGAGAATTTTCGTAAACCGATGCTGTGGGATGCCGACGCGCTTAACCTTCTGGCAATAAACCCCGATAAGCGTCACAATCGCATTCTGACGCCACACCCCGGCGAAGCCGCGCGCCTGCTTAACTGCAGCGTGGCAGAAATTGAAAGCGATCGCTTACTTTCTGCTCAGCGTCTGGTAAAACGTTACGGAGGTGTTGCTGTTTTGAAAGGGGCAGGAACCGTTGTCGCCAGTGACGAGACGCAGGGCATTATTGATGCCGGAAATGCGGGCATGGCAAGCGGCGGCATGGGCGATGTGCTTTCCGGCATCATTGGCGCATTGCTTGGACAGAAACTTCCCCTTTATGATGCAGCCTGCGCGGGCTGCGTGGCCCACGGTGTCGCGGCGGATAAACTGGCCGCGCGTTACGGTACACGCGGCATGCTGGCCACCGATCTTTTTTGCACGCTGCGGCGTGTTGTTAACCCGGATGTGATTGACGTAGAAAATGACTAATCGAGCGATTCCTTTACCTGATGAACAAGCCACTTTAGAACTCGGCAAGCGCGTGGCGCAGGCCTGTCAGGGGGCAACCGTCATTTATCTGTATGGTGATTTAGGTGCGGGTAAAACCACCTTCAGCCGGGGTTTTTTGCAGGCGTTAGGGCATAACGGGAATGTGAAAAGCCCAACCTACACGCTGGTAGAACCGTACACCCTTGAAAATCTCATGGTGTACCACTTCGATTTATACCGCCTTGCGGATCCTGAGGAGCTGGAATTTATGGGGATCCGTGATTATTTTGCCAACGACGCCATTTGCCTGGTGGAGTGGCCGCAACAAGGTGCGGGTGTGCTGCCTGACCCGGATGTCGAAATTCACTTAGATTACCAGGCACAAGGGCGTGAGGCGCGCATCAGTGCTGTTTCCTCATCAGGCAGTTCCTTACTGGCGCGACTGGCCGGTTAAGCGTAGGGATGACGGGATGATAAATCGCGTTAAAGGTTGGTTGTTGGCTGCCACCGTGCTGCTGTGCGCGCAGGCCGGGGCGGCAAACCTCTCAGATATTCAGGTATCAAACGGCGAAAGCCAGGCCCGGATCACGTTCAGCTTTATGGGCGATCCTGAATATGCGTTCTCACAGCCAGACAGCCACAGCGTGGCGCTGGATATCAAACAAACAGGCGTGATCCAGGGGCTACCGCTGCGGTTCAGCGGTAACAACCTGGTGAAAAGTATCCGTTCGGGAACGCCGCAGGATAGCCAGTCGTTACGCCTGGTGGTCGATCTGACCGAAAAGGGCAAAACGAAGGCGGTGAAGCAGCAAAACGGGGCGAACTATACGGTGGTGTTTACCATCAATGCCGACGCGCCGCCACCGCCTCCACCGCCGCCGGTCGTAGCGAAGCGCGTGGAAGAACCGGTGTATACGCCGCGTCCTTCTGAACCTGCGCGTAATCCGTTTAAATCGCAGAACGATCGCATTACTGCGGCAACCAGCAGCAATACGGTGACGCGTCCTGCGGCCAGCGCGCGACGCGCGACGGTCAGCGGTGACAAAGTGATTATCGCCATTGATGCGGGCCACGGTGGGGAAGACCCGGGGGCGATTGGCCCTGGCGGCACGCGAGAAAAAAACGTGACTATCGCTATCGCGCGTAAACTGCGTTCGCTGCTCAATGACGACCCGATGTTTAAAGGCGTATTGACCCGCGACGGGGATTACTTTATCTCCGTAATGGGACGCTCGGACGTGGCGCGTAAGCAAAACGCGAACTTCCTGGTCTCTATTCATGCGGACGCCGCACCGAATCGTAGCGCGACCGGCGCCTCGGTTTGGGTGCTGTCGAACCGTCGCGCTAACAGCGAAATGGCCAACTGGCTGGAAGAGCACGAGAAGCAGTCTGAACTGTTAGGCGGCGCGGGCGACGTGCTGGCGAACAGCCAGTCCGATCCGTACCTCAGCCAGGCGGTGCTGGATTTACAGTTCGGTCATTCGCAGCGCGTCGGGTATGATGTCGCCACTAACGTATTGAACCAGCTGCAAAGCGTTGGCGTGCTGCATAAGCGCCGTCCGGAACATGCCAGCCTCGGCGTTCTGCGCTCCCCGGATATTCCGTCCATCCTTGTAGAGACGGGCTTTATCAGTAACAACGGTGAAGAGCGTCTGTTGGGAAGCGACAGTTACCAGCAGCAAATTGCCGAAGCGATTTATAACGGTTTACGTAAATATTTTGAGGCGCATCCTCTGCAGTCTGCGCCGCAGAGCGGCTCAGCACAGACGGCCAGCGCAGCGCTGCCGGGTGAGATGACCGCGACCAACTAAGG
Source organism: Enterobacter cloacae complex sp. ESBL7 (assembly GCF_041679625.1). Lineage (NCBI taxonomy): Bacteria > Pseudomonadati > Pseudomonadota > Gammaproteobacteria > Enterobacterales > Enterobacteriaceae > Enterobacter > Enterobacter cloacae complex sp. ESBL7. Next base: position 500,915 of record NZ_JBGORN010000003.1, on the reverse strand, counting down.
AGCATTCATGCCGATTCAGGTTCTACCGCCGCAGCTCGCGAACCAAATCGCCGCCGGTGAGGTGGTGGAACGCCCTGCGTCGGTGGTGAAGGAGCTGGTGGAAAACAGCCTCGATGCGGGCGCAACCCGCATCGATATTGATATCGAACGCGGTGGCGCGAAGCTTATCCGCATTCGCGACAACGGCTGTGGCATTAAAAAAGAGGAGCTGGCGCTGGCGCTGGCTCGTCACGCCACCAGTAAAATCGCCTCTCTGGACGATCTGGAAGCGATTATTAGCCTCGGTTTTCGCGGCGAAGCGCTGGCCAGTATCAGCTCGGTTTCGCGCTTAACGCTGACCTCCCGTACCGCTGAACAGCAGGAAGCCTGGCAGGCTTACGCCGAAGGGCGCGATATGGATGTGACGGTCAAACCCGCGGCGCACCCTGTCGGCACGACGCTGGAAGTCCTGGATCTGTTCTACAACACCCCCGCCCGACGCAAGTTTATGCGTACCGAGAAGACCGAGTTCGGCCATATCGACGAGATCATTCGCCGTATTGCGCTCGCCCGATTCGATGTCGCCATCAACCTCAGCCATAACGGTAAGGTGATGCGCCAGTACCGCGCGGTGGCGGAAGGTGGACAGAAAGAGCGTCGCCTGGGCGCTATCTGCGGGACGCCGTTTCTGGAACAGGCTCTGGCCATTGAGTGGCAGCACGGCGATCTGGCTTTACGCGGCTGGGTTGCCGATCCAAACGCGAGCAGTGCTGCGTTCTCTGAAATTCAGTATTGCTACGTGAACGGGCGCATGATGCGCGATCGTCTCATCAATCACGCGATTCGCCAGGCCTGCGAAGACAAACTCGGGGCCGATCAGCAGCCTGCTTTCGTCCTTTATCTGGAAATCGACCCCCATCAGGTGGATGTAAACGTTCATCCTGCCAAGCATGAGGTGCGTTTCCACCAGTCGCGTCTGGTTCACGACTTCATTTATCAGGGCGTGGCCGCCGTGTTGCAGCAGCAGGCAGCGCCAACGCTGCCGCTGGAGAACGACGCCCCTGCGCCGCGTCCGCTGCCTGAAAACCGTGTAGCGGCAGGGCGCAACCATTTTGCTGAGCCTGCCGTCGCGCGTGAACCGGAAGCTCCGCGTTTCTCCCAGGCCGGGAGCGCACCGCGTCCAACGGGCGCGAACTACCCGAATGCACAGCCTGGCTATCAGAAGCAGCAGGGCGCGTTGTACCGCAAGCTGCTGGAAACGCCAGCCGTGGAGCGTAAAGAGCACATTCCCGCCGCTCAGCCTTCTCTGGACGGCCATAGCCAAAGTTTTGGCCGGGTGCTGACGATTATCGCGCCGGATATGGCGCTGCTTGAACGTGACGGCAAATTGATGCTTCTGGCCCTGCCGGTCGCCGAACGCTGGCTCAAGCAGGTGCAGCTCACGCCAGGTGAAAATGCAGCCTGCGCGCAGCCGTTATTAATTCCGGTTCGCCTGAAAATATCCCCTGATGAAATGAGGGTATTGCAGCGCGCAGAGCCGCAGCTGGCGCAAATGGGTATTGAAACCGTGCTCGAACCACAACATGTGACAATTCGTGCAGTGCCTTTACCCTTACGCCAACAAAATTTACAAAACTTGATTCCTGAACTGATAGGCTACCTGGCGCAGCAAACGTCGTTTGATGCCGCCAACACCGCGCAGTGGATCGCCCGCCATCTGGCAAGCGAACACGCGCCGTGGAGTATGGCGCAGGCCATTAGCGTGCTGGCGGAGGTGGAACGCCTCTGTCCGCATCTGGTGAAAACGCCGCCGGGTGGGTTATTACAACCTGTTGATTTACAAACGGCGATGAACGCCCTGAAACATGATTGACGCAAGTAAGGCGAGCCTGCCTAAGGCAATTTTTTTAATGGGCCCAACGGCCTCCGGCAAAACGGCGCTAGCCATTGAGTTGCGTAAAGTTTTGCCTGTAGAGTTGATTAGCGTCGACTCCGCCCTCATCTACCGGGGGATGGACATCGGCACGGCGAAGCCTGACGCAGAAGAGTTGCGTGCGGCGCCGCACCGTTTGCTCGATATTCTCGACCCGGCTCAGGCCTATTCCGCAGCGGATTTCCGCCGGGATGCCTTAGCCGAGATGGCCGAGATAACGGCGGCGGGGCGTATACCGCTGTTGGTTGGCGGAACCATGCTCTATTTCAAGGCGTTGCTGGAGGGGTTGTCACCTCTGCCATCCGCGGATCCGGAAATAAGAGCGAAAATTGAGCAGCAGGCGGCAGAGCAGGGTTGGGACGTTTTGCATCAGCAACTGGCGGAGATTGACCCGGTTGCTGCAGCACGGATCCATCCAAATGATCCGCAAAGGCTTTCCCGGGCACTGGAAGTTTTTTTCATTTCGGGTAAAACTTTAACGGAACTGACGCAAACGTCAGGAGACGCTCTGCCGTATCAGGTGCATCAGTTCGCCATCGCCCCGGCGAGCCGTGAACTGCTCCATCAGCGAATTGAGCAGCGTTTTCATCAGATGTTAGCTTCAGATTTTGAAGCAGAAGTGCGGGCGCTATTTGCCCGTGGAGATTTGCATACGGACATGCCTTCCATTCGTTGTGTGGGATACCGCCAGATGTGGTCGTATCTTGAAGGTGAGATTTCATACGATGAAATGGTTTATAGAGGTGTTTGCGCCACGAGACAGTTAGCGAAGCGCCAGATCACCTGGTTGCGCGGTTGGGAGGGGGTTCACTGGTTAGACAGTGAAAAACCGCAACAGGCGTTAAACGAAGTGATTGAGGTTGTTGGTGATATCGCTCACTGAATGTGTACAATTGAGACGTATCGTGCGCAATTTTTCAGAATCGCAAGGTTCTAAGTACAAAACAAGCATATAAGGAAAAGATAGAATGGCTAAGGGGCAATCTTTACAAGATCCGTTCCTGAACGCATTGCGTCGGGAACGTGTTCCAGTTTCTATTTATTTGGTGAATGGTATTAAGCTGCAAGGTCAGATTGAGTCTTTCGATCAGTTTGTGATTCTGTTGAAAAACACGGTCAGTCAGATGGTCTACAAGCACGCTATTTCTACTGTTGTTCCGTCCCGTCCGGTATCTCATCACAGCAATAACGCTGGCGGCGGCACTGGTAGTAACTACCATCATGGCAGCAGCGCGCAGGGTTCTTCAACGCCGGCGCAGGACAGCGACGAGACCGAATAAGGTTTCGCACTGTTATCCACACGGGGAGCCAGGGATCCTGCGTTCCCCGCTGATCTTTTTAGAGAGGTTTACGCTTGTTTGACCGTTATGATGCCGGTGAGCAGGCGGTGCTGGTACACATCTATTTTTCGCAAGACAAAGATATGGAAGACCTCCAGGAGTTTGAATCTCTGGTCTCTTCCGCCGGTGTCGAAGCAATGCAGGTGATTACCGGTAGCCGTAAAGCGCCGCACCCAAAGTATTTTGTTGGTGAAGGTAAAGCAGTCGAAATTGCGGATGCCGTAAAAGCAACCGGCGCGTCAGTCGTGTTGTTTGATCATGCGCTGTCTCCAGCCCAGGAGCGCAACCTGGAAGCCCTTTGCGAATGCCGTGTTATCGATCGCACGGGTTTGATTTTAGATATCTTTGCTCAGCGTGCACGTACCCACGAAGGGAAACTGCAGGTTGAGCTGGCGCAGCTGCGCCATCTGGCAACGCGTCTGGTGCGTGGCTGGACACACCTTGAAAGACAAAAAGGCGGGATTGGTTTGCGCGGCCCGGGTGAAACCCAGCTCGAAACCGACCGTCGTTTGCTGCGTGGCCGAATTACCCAGATCCTTTCACGTCTGGAACGTGTAGAGAAACAGCGTGAACAGGGGCGTCGGGCGCGAACCAAAGCCGACATCCCGACGGTGTCGCTGGTGGGCTATACCAACGCCGGTAAATCCACCCTGTTTAACCAGATAACCGAGGCCCAGGTGTATGCCGCAGACCAGCTGTTTGCGACCCTGGACCCTACGCTGCGCCGTATTGACGTTGCAGACGTCGGTGAAACGGTGCTGGCGGATACCGTAGGGTTTATCCGCCACCTGCCGCATGACCTGGTGGCGGCGTTTAAAGCCACCCTGCAGGAGACGCGACAGGCGACTCTGCTGCTGCACGTGATTGATGCGGCAGACGTGCGCGTGCAGGAGAACATCGACGCGGTGAACGTGGTGCTCGAAGAGATCGATGCCCACGAGATCCCAACGCTGTTGGTCATGAATAAGATCGATATGCTGGACGATTTCGAACCGCGTATCGACAGAGATGAAGAAAACAAACCGATTCGGGTCTGGCTTTCTGCCCAGACCGGTATTGGTGTGCCACTGCTTTTCCAGGCTTTGACAGAACGTCTTTCCGGTGAGGTAGCTCAGCACACGCTGCGATTGCCGCCACAGGAAGGCAGGCTGCGCAGCCGGTTTTATCAGCTTCAGGCGATAGAAAAAGAGTGGATGGAGGATGACGGCAGCGTGGGGATGCAGGTGCGTATGCCGATCGTTGACTGGCGTCGCCTCTGTAAACAAGAACCTGCGCTGGTCGACTACATCGTCTGATCAGAAAGGGGATGCCTGAATAATTCGCCCTTGCATAACAAATATGGAGCATATACATGGCGTGGAATCAGCCCGGTAATAACGGACAAGACCGCGACCCGTGGGGAAGCAGCAAACCTGGCGGCAACTCTGAGGGAAATGGCAACAAAGGTGGTCGCGAGCAGGGGCCGCCGGATCTGGATGATATCTTCCGCAAACTGAGCAAGAAGCTTGGTGGCCTTGGCGGAGGAAAAGGTTCTGGCTCGGGTGGCAATTCCACTCAGAGTTCGCGCCCGCCAATGGGTGGCCGCGTAGTGGGCATCGTGGCCGCTGCGGTAGTCATCATCTGGGCAGCCAGCGGGTTCTACACCATTAAAGAAGCAGAACGCGGCGTAGTCACCCGTTTCGGTAAGTTCAGCCATCTGGTTGAGCCGGGTCTGAACTGGAAGCCGACCTTCATTGACGATGTGACCGCGGTAAACGTGGAATCCGTCCGTGAACTGGCCGCCTCTGGCGTGATGCTGACCTCTGACGAAAACGTGGTGCGCGTTGAGATGAACGTGCAGTACCGCGTGACCGATCCTGAGCGTTATCTGTTTAGCGTGACCAGCGCCGATGACAGCCTGCGTCAGGCGACCGACAGCGCCCTGCGCGGTGTGATCGGTAAATACACCATGGACCGTATTCTGACCGAAGGTCGTACCGTTATTCGTAGCGATACCCAGCGCGAGCTGGAAGAGACCATTCGTCCGTACAACATGGGTATTACCCTGCTGGACGTCAACTTCCAGGCTGCGCGTCCGCCGGAAGAGGTGAAAGCCGCATTTGACGATGCGATTGCTGCCCGTGAAAACGAACAGCAGTACATCCGTGAAGCAGAAGCGTACACCAACGAAGTTCAGCCACGCGCTAACGGTCAGGCGCAGCGTATTCTGGAAGAAGCGCGCGCGTATAAGACGCAGACCATCCTGGAAGCTCAGGGTGAAGTGGCCCGCTTCGCGAAAATCCTGCCGGAATATAAAGCGGCACCGGAAATTACCCGTGAGCGTCTCTATATCGAGACCATGGAAAAAGTGCTGAGCCACACCCGCAAAGTGTTGGTTAACGACAGTAAAGGCGGAAACCTGATGGTTCTGCCGCTGGATCAGATGCTGAAAGGCGGTTCTGCACCAGCAGCGAAAGGCGACACCAGCGGCGCGAACAACCTGCTGCGTCTGCCGCCAGCCTCAACAGGCAGCGCCAGCACGAACACAACGCCTTCTTCGAACGATGGTGACATTATGGACCAACGCCGTGCTAACGCGCAGCGTAACGACTACCAGCGTCAGGGGGAATAAGGATGCGTAAGTCAGTTATTGCGATCATCGTCATCGTACTGGTCGCGCTTTATACCTCGATCTTTGTGGTGAAAGAAGGCGAGCGTGGGATCAAGTTCCAGTTCAGCAGCGTCGTGCGTGATGGCGACAAACGCCCGGTGATTTACGAGCCGGGTCTGCACTTCAAGGTACCGTTTATTCAGTCCGTGAAAACGCTTGATGCGCGTATCCAGACCATGGATAACCAGGCCGACCGTTTCGTGACCAAAGAGAAGAAAGACCTGATCGTTGATTCCTATATCAAATGGCGCATCAGCGATTTCAGCCGTTACTTCCTGGCAACGGGCGGCGGCGACGTTTCTCAGGCAGAAGTGCTGCTGAAACGTAAGTTCTCTGACCGTCTGCGTTCCGAGATTGGTCGTCTGGATGTGAAAGACATCGTGACCGACTCCCGTGGTCGTCTGACCCTGGAAGTTCGCGATGCGCTGAACTCCGGTACAGCGGGCACTGAAGATGAAGTTTCAACGCCGGCAGCAGATGATGCGATTGCCAAAGCGGCTGAACGCGTTCAGGCGGAGACCAACGGTAAAGTGCCGGTGATCAACCCGAACAGTATGGCTGCGCTGGGTATCGAAGTGGTTGACGTGCGTATCAAGCAGATCAACCTGCCAGTTGAAGTGTCCGAGGCGATTTACAACCGTATGCGCGCCGAGCGTGAAGCGGTAGCCCGTCGTCACCGTTCACAGGGCCAGGAAGAGGCTGAGAAGCTGCGTGCCGCAGCGGACTACGAAGTCACCAAGACGCTGGCGGAATCTGAGCGTCAGGGCCGTATCCTGCGCGGTGAAGGCGATGCCGAAGCGGCGAAGCTGTTCGCCGATGCCTTCAGCCAGGATCCTGACTTCTACGCCTTTATCCGTAGCCTGCGCGCTTACGAGAATAGCTTCCAGAGCAACCAGGATGTGATGGTGCTCAGCCCGGACAGCGATTTCTTCCGTTATATGAAGACGCCGACTAACGCAACGCGATAAACTCAGGCTCGTTTGAGTATTCAAACCACCGCTCTCAACGGAGCGGTGGTTTTCTTTTATAAGGAATAAAAATGAATTCAACGATCTGGCTCGCACTGGCTCTGGTCCTGGTGCTGGAAGGTCTTGGACCGATGCTTTATCCGCGTGCCTGGCGCCGAATGATCGCCACGATGAGCCAGCTGCCGGATAATATTTTGCGTCGTTTTGGCGGCGGTCTTGTGGTTGCGGGCATCGTGATCTACTACATGTTGAGGAAAACGATTGGCTGATCAAAAAGTAGACGCAATCGGCGTATTTTGAGGTCAAAAAGTGCTGTATATCTGAAAAAGCGATGGTAGAATCCATTTTTAAGCAAACGGTGATTTTGAAAAAAATGGGTAACAACGTCGTCGTACTGGGCACCCAATGGGGTGACGAAGGTAAAGGGAAGATTGTTGATCTTCTGACTGAACGGGCTAAATATGTTGTACGCTACCAGGGCGGTCACAACGCAGGCCATACTCTCGTAATCAACGGTGAAAAAACCGTCCTCCATCTTATTCCATCAGGCATTCTTCGTGATAACGTCACCAGCATCATCGGTAACGGCGTTGTGCTGTCTCCTGCTGCGCTGATGAAAGAGATGAAAGGTCTGGAAGACCGTGGTATCCCTGTTCGTGAGCGTCTGCTGCTCTCCGAAGCCTGCCCGCTGATCCTGGATTATCACGTGGCGCTGGACGTAGCGCGTGAGAAAGCGCGCGGCGCGAAAGCGATCGGCACCACCGGTCGTGGTATCGGTCCGGCTTACGAAGATAAAGTTGCACGTCGCGGTCTGCGCGTGGGCGACCTCTTCGACAAAGCAACCTTCGCTGAAAAACTGAAAGAAGTGATGGAATATCACAACTTCCAGCTGGTGAACTTCTACAAAGCTGACGCTGTTGACTACCAGAAAGTGCTGGATGACGTCATGGCGATCGCTGACATTCTGACCGGTATGGTTGTTGACGTGTCCGATCTGCTGGACCAGGCGCGCAAGCGTGGCGATTTCGTCATGTTCGAAGGTGCGCAGGGTACGCTGCTGGACATCGACCACGGTACCTATCCGTACGTAACGTCCTCTAACACCACTGCAGGTGGCGTGGCGACCGGCTCTGGCCTGGGTCCACGTTATGTGGATTACGTACTGGGCATCATCAAAGCGTACTCCACTCGCGTGGGTGCGGGTCCATTCCCGACCGAGCTGTTTGATGAAACCGGCGAGTTCCTGTGCAAGCAGGGTAACGAGTTTGGCGCGACCACCGGTCGTCGTCGTCGTACCGGCTGGCTGGATGCGGTTGCAGTGCGTCGTGCAGTGCAGATCAACTCCCTGTCTGGCTTCTGCCTGACCAAGCTGGACGTACTGGACGGCCTGAAAGAAGTGAAAATCTGCGTAGGCTACCGTATGCCAGATGGCCGCGAAGTGACCACCACTCCGCTGGCTGCTGACGACTGGGAAGGCATTGAGCCAATCTACGAAACCATGCCGGGCTGGTCTGAGACCACTTTCGGTGTGAAAGAGCGTAGTGGCCTGCCGCAGGCGGCGCTGGATTACATCAAGCGTATTGAAGAACTGACCGAAGTGCCGATCGATATTATTTCTACCGGCCCGGATCGTACTGAAACGATGATCCTGCGCGACCCGTTCGACGCATAATCTTCGTGACTGCTGGCCTGCGGGGAGACCCGTAGGCCGGATAAGCGTAGCGCCATCCGGCGACCGCTCCTGGATCTCCGCTTTTTCGCCCCGTCTGTCAAATAAATTAGCCGCTAACTATCTGGCTGGTTTATCATCATTAATGAATATCTCTGCGGTTTGACCGCGTTTTCCCTTTTTCCTGAGGTTGATGTGCAGTTAACAAGTTTCACCGATTACGGCTTACGTGCGCTGATTTACATGGCGTCGTTACCCGAGGGGAAGATGACCAGTATCTCTGAAGTGACAGAGGTCTACGGCGTATCCCGTAATCATATGGTCAAAATAATCAATCAACTTAGTCGTGCCGGATACGTTGCTGCCGTCCGCGGGAAGAATGGTGGGATCCGTCTCGGTAAACCGGCACAGAGTATTCGTGTTGGCGATGTGGTACGTGAACTGGAGCCGCTGTCTCTGGTGAACTGCAGCAGCGAGTTCTGCCACATCACGCCCGCTTGCCGCCTGAAAAAGGCGCTTTCAAAGGCCGTGCAAAGTTTTCTCATGGAACTGGATAACTACACGCTGGCCGATTTGGTTGAAGAGAATCAACCGCTTTATAAATTATTGCTGGTGGAATGAAGAAAATTTCCACCGGAGCTGACAACGGAGGAACCGACATGTCACATGATCCTTTCCAGGAACGCGAAGCCGAAAAATACGCGAATCCTATTCCCAGCCGCGAGTTCATCATTGAACACTTAACAAAACGCGAAAAACCCGCCAATCGTGAAGAACTTGCCGTTGAATTAAACATTGAAGGTGAAGAGCAAATTGAAGCCCTTCGCCGCCGCCTGCGCGCGATGGAGCGTGACGGGCAGCTGGTCTTTACCCGCCGCCAGTGCTACGCGCTGCCAGAACGCCTCGATCTGCTGAAAGGGACCGTCATTGGTCACCGCGATGGTTTCGGCTTCCTGCGCGTGGAAGGCCGTAAAGACGATCTGTACCTCTCATCTGAGCAGATGAAGATGTGCATCCACGGCGACCAGATCCTGGCGCAGCCGCTGGGCGCTGACCGTAAAGGTCGCCGCGAAGCGCGCGTGGTACGCGTTCTGGTGCCAAAAACCAGCCAGATCGTCGGCCGCTACTTTACCGACGCGGGCGTGGGCTTCGTGGTGCCGGACGACAGCCGTCTGAGCTTCGACATTCTGATCCCACCTGAAGAGGTGATGGGCGCCCGCATGGGCTTTGTGGTGGTGGTGGAACTCACCCAGCGCCCAACCCGTCGCACCAAAGCGGTAGGTAAAATCGTCGAAGTGCTTGGCGATAATATGGGCACCACGATGGCCGTTGATATGGCATTGCGCACCCATGAAATTCCGTACATCTGGCCGAAAGCGGTTGAAGAGCAGATCGAAAGCCTGCGCGAAGAAGTGCCGGAAGAGTCCAAAGTGGGCCGCGTGGATCTGCGCTCCCTGCCGCTGGTCACTATCGACGGTGAAGACGCCCGCGACTTCGATGACGCCGTATACTGTGAGAAAAAACGCGGCGGTGGCTGGCGTCTGTGGGTTGCTATCGCTGACGTAAGCTATTACGTCCGTCCGCACACCCCGCTGGATAACGAAGCCCGCAGCCGCGGTACCTCGGTCTACTTCCCGTCTCAGGTCGTGCCGATGCTGCCGGAAGTGCTGTCTAACGGCCTGTGCTCCCTGAACCCGCAGGTTGACCGCCTCTGTATGGTTTGCGAGATGACCATCTCCACCAAAGGGCGCTTAACCGGCTACAAGTTCTACGAAGCGGTGATGAGCTCGCACGCGCGTCTGACCTATACCAAGGTCTGGCATATGCTGCAGGGCGACCAGGATCTGCGCGAACAATACGCGCCGCTGGTTAAACACATCGAAGAGCTGCATAACCTCTACAAAACGCTGGATCAGGCGCGCGAAGAGCGCGGCGGGATCTCGTTTGAGAGTGAAGAAGCGAAATTCATCTTCAACGCCGAACGCCGCATTGAGCGTATCGAGCAGACCCAGCGTAACGACGCGCACAAGCTGATCGAAGAGTGTATGATCCTGGCGAACATCTCGGCGGCACGTTTCGTCGAGAAAGCCAAAGAGCCTGCGCTGTTCCGTATTCACGATAAGCCGACCACGGAAGCCATTACGTCGTTCCGCTCCGTGCTGGCTGAACTGGGTCTGGAACTGCCCGGGGGCAACAAGCCAGAGCCGCGCGATTACGCCGAGCTGCTGGAATCCATTAGCGATCGTCCGGATGCAGAAATGCTGCAGACGATGCTGTTACGCTCTATGAAGCAGGCGATTTACGATCCGGAAAACCGCGGACACTTTGGCCTGGCGCTGCAGTCTTACGCCCACTTTACGTCGCCGATCCGTCGTTATCCTGACCTCTCTCTGCACCGTGCGATCAAGTATCTGCTGGCGCAGGAGCAGGGCCATAAAGGGAACACCACCGAAACCGGTGGCTACCACTATTCGATGGAAGAGATGCTGCAGCTGGGTCAGCACTGCTCCATGGCCGAACGTCGTGCCGATGAAGCAACACGCGACGTGGCGGACTGGCTGAAGTGTGACTTTATGCTCGATCAGGTCGGTAACGTCTTTAAAGGCGTGATTGCCAGCGTGACCGGCTTTGGTTTCTTCGTTCGTCTGGACGAACTGTTCATCGACGGTCTGGTGCACGTCTCCAGCCTGGATAACGACTACTACCGCTTCGACCAGGTCGGCCAGCGCCTGATTGGCGAGTCTGGCGGCCAGACCTACCGTCTGGGCGATCGTGTGGAAGTGAAGGTCGAAGCCGTGAATATGGACGATCGTAAAATCGACTTCAGCCTGATCTCCAGCGAGCGCGCGCCGCGCAACGTCGGTAAAACCGAGCGTGAAAGGGCGAAAAAAACCGGTAACGGTAAACCGGGCGGCGGTAAACGTCGTCAGGCGGGCAAGAAGGTAAACTTCGAGCCGGACAGCGCGTTCCGCGGCGAGAAGAAACAGAAGCCGAAGGCGGCGAAGAAAGAAGCCCGTTCAGCGAAAAAACCTTCCGCGAAAACGCAGAAAATCGCTGCCGCCACCAAAGCGAAGCGCGCGGCCAAGAAAAAGCAGGCGGAGTAAATTCTCCCCTCACCCTGACCCTCTCCCCAGCGGGGGGAGGGAAATACTTATTACGAGAACCATCAATGAGTGAAATGATTTACGGCATCCACGCGGTGCAGGCCCTTCTCGAGCGCGCACCGGAGCGTTTTCAGGAAGTGTTTATTCTGAAAGGGCGTGAAGATAAGCGTCTGATGCCGCTGATCCACGCCCTGGAAGCGCAGGGCGTGGTGATCCAGCTGGCGAATCGCCAGTTCCTGGATGAGAAAAGCGAAGGCGCGGTGCACCAGGGGATCATTGCCCGCGTGAAGCCGGGGCGTCAGTATCAGGAGAACGATCTGCCGGATCTGATTGCCGAGCTGGATAACCCGTTCTTCCTGATCCTCGACGGCGTTACCGATCCGCACAACCTCGGTGCGTGCCTGCGCAGCGCCGATGCGGCGGGCGTGCACGCGGTGATCGTGCCGAAAGATCGCTCCGCGCAGCTGAACGCGACGGCGAAGAAGGTGGCCTGCGGCGCGGCGGAAAACGTTCCGCTGATCCGCGTGACCAACCTGGCGCGCACTATGCGTCTGCTGCAGGAAGAGAACATCTGGATCGTCGGTACCGCCGGTGAAGCGGATCATACCCTGTATCAGAGCAAAATGACCGGCCGTCTGGCGCTGGTGATGGGTGCGGAAGGCGAAGGCATGCGTCGTCTCACCCGCGAGCACTGCGACGAGCTAATTAGCATCCCGATGGCGGGCAGCGTATCGTCCCTGAACGTTTCCGTTGCGACGGGCATCTGCCTGTTTGAAGCGGTGCGTCAGCGTAGCTGATTTTCGCCCGGTGGCGCTTCGCTTACCGGGCCTACGGTTTTGTAGGCCGGGTAAGGCGAAGCCGCCACCCGGCAAAAACAACCTCACTCCTCTAACGACCGCAAATGGTCATCCTTCCTCAGCGTCATCAGCGCGAAAATACTCACTACCGCCGTCGCCATCACGTAATACGCTGGAATATCCAGGTTACCCGTCTGCTTAATCAGCCCGGTAATGATTAGCCCCGCACATCCCGAGAAAATCGCGTTCGACAAAGAGTAGGCCAGCCCCAGCCCCGTATAGCGCACGCGCGTCGGGAACATCTCAGATAGCATCGCCGGGCCCGGCCCCGCCAGCATGCCCACCAGACCGCCCGCAATCAGTACCACACCAGCCTTCACCGCCAGCGTGCTCGACTCCGCCTGCAGGATTTTCAGCAGCGGCAGGGCGAGGATCAGCAGCAGCGCGGTGGCGATAATCATCACCGTGCGGCGGCCGATCCGGTCGCTCAGGATCCCAGACGGAATGATGGTGAGTGCAAAACCAATATTCGAAATCACCGCTATCAGCAGCGCCTGGTTAAACCCGGTGTGCAGCGCCGACTGCAGATAGGTCGGCATAATCACCAGGTAGGTGTACCCCGCCGCAGACCAGACCATGACGCGCCCAATCCCCATCACGATGGCCCGGAGCGTGGCGGCAGTATCCGCCTGAGCGACAGCCGGTTTATCCTGCTGCTGCACAAAGCTGGGCGTCTCCTCCATGCTGACACGAAGCCACAGCGCAACGACGCCCATGGGCAGCGCCAGGAAGAAAGGAATGCGCCAGCCCCAGTCGTGCAGGGCTTCAGGCGTGAGAAGGGCGGAGAGCAGCGCCACGATGCCTGCGCCCGCTAAAAGCCCCAGCGCCACGGTAAAGGACTGCCACGCGCCATAGAGCCCACGCTTGCCGCGCGGGGCGAACTCCGTCATCAGCGAGACCGCACCGCCGTACTCGCCGCCCGCGAATAGCCCCTGCAGAATGCGCAGCAGCGTAATAATGAGCGGCGCGGCAATCCCGATGCTGGCATAGACCGGCACAACGCCGATGGCGGCGGTAGCGAGCGTCATCAATACCAGCACAATGATGAGCGTCGGCTTACGGCCAATCCGGTCGCCGATGCGGCCAAACACTACCGCACCCAGCGGGCGGAAGAAGAAGGCGATGGCAAACGAGGCATAGGTGAGGATCAGGCTGGTAAGCCCCGCTTCTCCTTCAAGCTGGAAGAAGTTTTTCGCAATCACGGTCGCCAGAAAACCATAGACCGCAAACTCATACCACTCGATAAAGTTACCAATGGAGCCTGCAATTAATGCTCGCTTGTGCGCGTCCGGTTGCATAACGATCCTCACTTAAGGTGTAAGAATAAATTATTCAACAAAAGCGGAGTCATGAAATAGTTTATTCTTATGTTCTGTGAGCTATTTCACGAATGATATCAGCGGGATCGTGAACGTGTGACTCCCCTCCCATGCAGCGTGCGCGCGGTCTGTCCATACTTATCGTCATTGCCACTGAAGGAGGGAGACAGCATGCACTGGCAGACCCATACCGTTTTCAATCAACCTGCACCGCTTTCCAACAGCAACCTTTTCCTCTCGGACTGCGCCCTGCGCGATGCGGTCGCGCGTGAAGGGGCCGAGTGGGATATTGAGCTGCTCGCCAGCATCGGACAGCAGTTAGGCACCGCGGAGTCGCTGGAGCTGGGCCGGCTGGCAAACGTTAATCCTCCGGAGTTACTACGCTATGATGCCACCGGAGAGCGGCTGGACGACGTGCGTTTTCATCCGGCATGGCATCTGCTGATGCAGGGGCTTTGCGCCAACCGCGTGCATAACCTGGCGTGGGAAGAGGAGGCGCGTAAAGGGTCGTTTGTCGCTCGGGCCGCACGCTTTGTGCTTCATGCTCAGGTGGAGGCGGGCACGCTTTGCCCGGTCACCATGACGTTCGCCGCCACGCCGCTGCTGCAGCAGGCGCTCCCCAAAGCATTTCACGACTGGCTGACGCCGCTGCTCAGCGATCGCTACGATCCGCATCTCGCCCCTGGCGCGCAAAAGCGCGGCCTGCTGATTGGCATGGGGATGACGGAAAAGCAGGGCGGCTCGGACGTGCTCAGCAACACCACCAAAGCGGAAAAATGCAGCGACGGCAGCTACAGGCTGGTGGGGCATAAATGGTTTTTCTCCGTCCCGCAAAGCGATGCGCATCTGGTGCTGGCCCAGGCGAAGGGCGGGCTATCCTGCTTTTTTGTGCCGCGCTTTTTGCCAGACGGACAGCGCAACGCCGTGCGTCTGGAGCGCCTCAAGGACAAGCTCGGGAACCGCTCCAACGCCAGCAGCGAGGCGGAGTTCCTCGATGCCTCCGGCTGGCTGCTGGGAGAAGAGGGCGAAGGGGTACGGCAGATCCTCAAAATGGGCGGTCTGACGCGCTTTGACTGCGCGCTGGGCAGCCACGGACTGATGCGTCGGGCGCTTTCGGTGGCGCTGTACCATGCCCATCAGCGTCAAACCTTCGGCAAAAATCTCATCGATCAGCCGTTAATGCGCGAGGTATTAAGCCGGATGGCGCTGGTGCTGGAGGGGCAAACGGCGCTGCTGTTCCGCCTGGCCCGCGCGTGGGACAAGCGTGCCGACCCGCAAGAGGCCGCCTGGGCGCGGCTGTTTACCCCGGCGGCGAAATTTAGCGTCTGTAAAGCAGGCATCCCGTTTGTCGCTGAGGCGATGGAGGTGCTGGGTGGGAATGGATATTGCGAAGAGAGCGAACTTCCCCGCCTGTACCGCGAGATGCCGGTGAACAGCATCTGGGAAGGGTCAGGAAATATCATGTGCCTGGACGTGCTGCGCGTGCTGGCGAAGCAGCCGGGTATTCACGACCTGCTTGCCGACGAGTTTGCGCAGGTGAAAGGGCAGGACAGACACTTCGACCGCAGCTGGCGACAGCTTCAGCAAAAACTGCGTAAACCGCAGGAGGCGCAGGGGCGGGAGATCGCGCAGCAGCTTTTCTTGCTGGGTGCCGGAAGCCAGATGCTGCGGCACGCATCGCCCCCGGTGGCGCAGGCGTGGTGCCGTATGATGCTGGATACCCGTGGCGGCACGCTGATGAGCGAGCAGGTGCAAAGCGACCTGCTGCTGCGTGCGACGGGCAGAGTCGGTTAGCCTTTTAGCTGGAACAGGCTCACCAGCTGAGTCAGGTGTGAACCCTTCTCGCGCAGCGTTTGAGCGGTTTGCTCGCTGCGTGAGATGCGATCGGCATTGATATGCGACGCTTCGCCAATATGGGTCATGGCGAGGTTCACCTGGCCGATCCCGGCGGACTGCTCGCGTGAGGCATGGTTAATCTCGGTGACCAGCTGGCTGATGTTATCGATATGAATGATGATGTCGTCCATCGCCAGGCGCGTCTGTTCAGACAGCGCATGACCCTCACTCACTTTTCTGAGCGTATCGCCAATCAGCTGTTCAATCTCCTTCACTGCGTTAGCGCTGCGTCCCGCCAGCGCGCGAACTTCCTGCGCGACTACCGCAAACCCTTTTCCGTGCTCGCCTGCGCGGGCCGCTTCCACTGCCGCATTCAGCGCCAGAATATTGGTCTGGAAAGCGATGGATTCGATCACGCGCGTGATGTCTTCGATGCGTTTTGAGGCTTCGCGAATGTCGTCCATGGTCGACACCGCGTGGGTGACCGTCTCACCGCCCTGATGGACTGCGAGCGAGGTTTCACCCACCAGCTGCTGCGTTTGCTCCATGTTGGCGGCATTTTGCTGAACGGTGGCGGCCAGCTGCTCCATGCTGGCAGACGTCTCTTCCACGCTGCTGGCCTGCTTGTTGATCTGCTCTGAAATCTCGCCAGTGTCGGCGGCCAGCGCGTTGGTGCCCAAATGGATCTCGCCTGCGGCCTCACGAACCTGCAGCACAATTTTTTGCAGGCCACCGCCGATGCCGTTGATAGCATCGATCAGCTGGCCGACTTCGTCCTGACGCGTCACGGGCAGGCTGGAACGAAGATCCCCTGCGGCATATTGTCGGGCAAGATGGATCACGTTGCGCAGCGGTCGGGTCAGCACGCGGCGAATAATGACCACGAACAGGCCAGCAAAAAGGATGGACAAGACTACGCCGGCCAGCAGGAAGCGATCGCGCATGGCGGTAACGCTTGAGAGCAGCACCGTTTTATCCACTTCGCCCACGATAGTCCAGTTCCAGCCCGGCAGCGGGGTATAGGCCATTTTCAGCGTCCGGCCGTCGTCGCTTGTACGCTCCAGCGTGCCGGGTTTGTCACTCAGAAGCTGTTGCTGCGTCGCGCCGTCCCATTTCGGCAGTTTTCCCTCTTCGCTGGCGTGGAACAGGTATTGCCCGCGCGTTTTGCCGTTGCTGCGATCCAGCACGAAGAAGCGACCGCTCTCGCCCAGGCGGCGGTTGAGGATTTTCTCGCGCATGACGTTCCAGGAGTGGGTGATGTCCACCCCGACAAAGACGATCGCAATGACCTGCCCTTCGGCGTTTTTAACGGGCTGGTACTGGGTGATGTAGCGTTTGCCGAAAAGCAGCGCCAGGCCGCGGTAGACTTCACCTTTGTTGACGGCTGCAAAGGCCGGGCTGGCGTTATCCAGAACGGTACCCATTGCCCGATCGCCATTCTCTTTGCGCAGGGAAGTGGCTACGCGCACAAAGTCGTTACCGCTGCGTACAAACAGCGTCGAAATGGCTCCCGTACGGTTCAGGAACTCGTCCGAGAGCGTGTTGTTTTCATGCAGCCCGGTTTCTCCGCCTTTCAGAAGCGGAACGCTGAGCCCGTTAATCGTCTGGGTTTGGGAAGTATCAATGTTCAGGGGCTGCGGTAAAAAGGTGGTAAACAGACGGGTATAGCTCTCAACCTCTTCACTCAGGCTGGTGTTGAACATCTGCACCATGTCGACCATGCCGGTGGACTGATTATGCAGATCTTCGACCGCAAGGGCTTCAAGCTGCTGGCTGGCTTTTTGGCTGAGCAGAAAAGTGAATAGCAGAAACAGCGTGGCGACACTGACGCCAGTTAGCAGCGAGAGTTTCGACCCCAGGCCCGCACGGCGGAAAAAGTTGATCATAAATTGCTCATCATTGAAAAGTTATGGTTCTTCAACGGCAGAGCGGGGATTACGTTTACTGTTTTAATGTAACAAAATGTTATTTAATTGTTCTTTATTGGTTTTATATAAGATAAAAAATTTGCAAAAACGAAAAGCCACTAAAACTAAGTGGCTTTTATCAGGAAGGAGATTACACATAGAGAATGGCCTGTACCCGCCAGCGATCGATATGGTTATCTTCCTGCATCTGGATGATGCGATACCATGAAGCACCCTGCTCATCGGCCTTTAATGCCACGACACGTTCAACGTCTTGCGGGCTCCCCGAGATATTATTCACGGAGATCTGGCCAATTTCATTCAGGCCAGTCACACAATCAGCACTGGCGAATTCTGCTGACTGCGCGGTGGTGCTCAGCAGGCCTGCTGAGAGCAACAGTGAGGTCAAAGCAAGAGTTCGTTTCATCGTCAGCTCCATTTCACATATATCCGGTATCCGCCGGGCAATCCTTCGCTAATAAACTCCCTTCCATTGATGCGGGCGTGGAGTTTATTGTGGACAGGAAAATGTCTATGGACGCAAAGCAGTGTAAATCTCGTTCAAAGGAAAACCATTATTTACGGTACAAAATGGCCTGTGAATACCATTGTCCCGTTATGATGGTTTCGTCGATCATAATGATGACGTAATAATCTGCTTTGGCGGCGACGGCCTGTGCTTTTATTGCCGATTCTGCGTCATCCGGAGAACCGCGAACCAGCGCGGAGATGGTGCCCATTCGTTGTAATCCTTCCGTCTGATTACGACGAATCTCCTGTGGATGATCGGCGACCGGTGGAGCGGGTTGCGGTGTTCCCTGCAGCGCGCTACAGCCACTCAGCAGAAACACCAGCAATAAAGCAGCAAACCTGCGCATAACCATATCTCGTTTCCTGATAGCCATAGTGTAGTTGGCTGTGAATTTAGTTTTGGGGGAATGTTCCCGAAGTGTTATCTGGGACGTATATTTCGAATGAAAATGACGCGAAAGCGTAACCCAGTTCTCAACATTATGAATCATAGATTCGCACAGGGTCGACAATGATTGAAATTGAAATACGCCACCTCGGCGACCATGAAATTTTACACGCGATGCCGGCGGGTAAACGTGATAAACCGCTGCCTGTTGTCGTTTTTTATCACGGGTTTACCTCATCGAAGCTGGTTTACAGTTATTTTGCGGTGGCGCTGGCGCAGGCGGGTTTTCGCGTGGTGATGCCAGATGCACCCGACCACGGCGCACGCTTTACGGGTAATGAACAGGCGCGGCTGGGGCAGTTCTGGCACATTCTGCACGGGAGTCTGACCGAGTTTTCCGGGCTGCGCGATGCGCTTTATGAGGCAGGGCTGGTGGCCGACAATCGTCTGGCGGTAGCCGGGGCATCGATGGGCGGTATGACGGCGCTGGGGATTATGACGCATCATCCTGAAGTGAAGTCTGTCGCCTGTCTGATGGGCTCGGGCTACTTTACTTCGCTGGCGAAGACCCTCTTTCCCCCTCAGGATTTAACGGAAATGACCGCGACGCTGGCAGAGTGGGAAGTGACCCGGGCATTGCCGCGCGTGGCCGATCGCCCGCTGCTGCTGTGGCACGGTGACGCGGATGATGTGGTCCCGCCCGAGGGAACCTTCCGTCTGCAGCAGGCGTTAATGAATGAAGGGCTGGACGCTAATCTGACCTGTCTGTGGGAACCGGGCGTCCGCCACCGCATTACGCCAACGGCGCTGGACGCTACGGTGGCTTTTTTCCGCCAGCACCTGTAAACGCGCAGGACTTTGACGCCCTTATCTTCCAGCATGTGAAGGATCTCAGGGGGCTCTTTTACCGGGAGTATTCCGGAGCCATTCAAAAAAAAAGCCCCCGGGCAGGGGGCAACGTCAACTATGGCTATGTTCTCGTTGTTGGCTTTCCTGGTGCTAGCGTTAAAGCGTTATCGGTAAATATCTGCACTGGCGTGCATGTTGCCGTTGCTGCCGGGCTCACGGGTTAACATCACGTGGTAATAGGTTGCGCCCTGCGCATCGGTTTCTTCGTTTAATGCCTGATCTGCTTCACTTTCCGTGGCGAAATTATGATTGATGTAAATTACGCCCAAGCTTTGCACATCATCCATGTTTCTGGCCTGTCGGCTGTCTATCTTGATGGCTGCCATCGCGTTTGCACTGAGCAAAAGCGCCGCCATTATGGCTAATGCGATTTTTTTCATGATATGCGCTCCACGACTACGTGCTGCGAGAGGGGGGATGCTCCTTCTTTAATTCAGGCGATCTCTGATTAAAGTGTAATCACTCATCCGGCGGGGATGCGTGACCATTTCTGATGCAGTTGTTCAAAAAAACAACGCTTCCGGGTGTGACCAATTTTAAATCACCCACTTAGACCCGCTTCGCGCTTTGTGCGAATTATTTGTGCAATCAGCTTGAGTTTCCAGGGGCGCGCAAGTATTATGACGCGTCAATTTTTCAGCCGACCTTTAACACGTTCCTTGCCTCCCCGGGCCTCGGCTGACCCAGACAGGAGGCTGAATAATCCGTAAGGAGCAATTCGATGCGTCATTACGAAATCGTTTTTATGGTCCATCCTGACCAGAGCGAACAGGTTCCGGGTATGATCGAGCGTTACTCTGCTGCCATCACTGGTGCAGAAGGTACGATCCACCGTCTGGAAGACTGGGGCCGCCGTCAGCTGGCTTACCCGATCAACAAACTGCACAAAGCACACTACGTTCTGATGAACGTTGAAGCGCCGCAGGAAGTGATCGATGAGCTGGAAACTACCTTCCGCTTCAACGATGCCGTTATCCGCAGCATGGTTATGCGTACCAAAAACGCAGTTACCGAAGCATCTCCGATGGTTAAAGCGAAAGACGAGCGCCGTGAGCGTCGCGATGATTTCGCAAACGAAACCGCAGATGATTCTGATGCTGGGGATTCTGAAGAGTAATTTCTGATGACCAACCGTCTGGCGTTGTCCGGCATCGTATGCAGGGCTCCCCTTCGAAAGGTCAGTCCATCAGGAATTCCGCATTGCCAGTTCGTGCTTGAGCATCGTTCTGTGCAAGAGGAAGCCGGGTTTCACCGGCAGGCGTGGTGCCAAATGCCCGTTATTATTAGCGGACACGAAAACCAGGCCATTACTCACAGTTTAACGGTCGGTAGCGCAGTAATCGTTCAGGGGTTCATCTCTTGCCACAAGGCAAAGAACGGCCTGAGCAAAATGGTTCTGCATGCCGAGCAGATTGATTTGATAGATTCTGGAGACTAGCCATATGGCACGTTATTTCCGTCGTCGCAAGTTCTGCCGTTTCACCGCGGAAGGCGTTCAAGAGATCGACTATAAAGATATCGCAACGCTGAAAAACTACATCACCGAAAGCGGTAAGATTGTCCCAAGCCGTATCACCGGTACTCGTGCAAAATACCAGCGTCAGCTGGCTCGCGCTATCAAACGCGCTCGCTACCTGTCCCTGCTGCCGTACACTGATCGTCATCAGTAATCGGGCACGGTCCATTAATACGACTTTAAGAGGATAAGGTAATGCAAGTTATTCTGCTTGATAAAGTAGCAAACCTGGGCAGCCTGGGTGATCAGGTTAACGTTAAAGCGGGTTACGCACGTAACTTCCTGGTTCCACAGGGTAAAGCTGTTCCAGCTACCAAGAAAAACGTAGAGTTTTTCGAAGCACGTCGCGCTGAACTGGAAGCCAAACTGGCTGACGTTCTGGCGGCTGCTAACGCTCGCGCTGAAGCAATCAACGCACTGGGCACCGTTACCATCGCGTCTAAATCAGGCGACGAAGGTAAACTGTTCGGTTCCATCGGT
This sequence comes from Enterobacter cloacae complex sp. ESBL7, assembly GCF_041679625.1. Taxonomy (NCBI): domain Bacteria; kingdom Pseudomonadati; phylum Pseudomonadota; class Gammaproteobacteria; order Enterobacterales; family Enterobacteriaceae; genus Enterobacter; species Enterobacter cloacae complex sp. ESBL7. The sequence goes on along the minus strand of NZ_JBGORN010000003.1, from coordinate 479,529 downwards.
ACCCGCGATATCGCTGATGCAGTTTCTGCAGCAGGCGTTAAAGTGGCTAAGAGCGAAGTTCGTCTGCCGAACGGCGTTCTGCGTACCACTGGTGAGCACGAAGTTGACTTCCAGGTTCACAGCGAAGTGTTCGCTAAACTGGTTGTTAACGTTGTAGCTGAGTAATTTTTTACTCTGCTCACGTTGAAACGCCGGCCTTGTGCCGGCGTTTTGCTTTTTACAGATCCGGGCCTTAACGCGCCCTGATAAAACTGCCGTCTGGCTGGCGGGTAAACAGCACCTGTTGTCCATTTCCCGTATCAATCGTTAACCCTGTCACCACCCCGCTGGCATTCTGGCGAACCTGTACCATCTGTCCATTCTGCAGATTACTGAGCGGTTTACCCGCACCTTCCACCTTCGCCATGGCATACACGTCGGTTGGCGGCAGATTGTGGTCGCGGAACAGCTGCGCCAGGGTTTTGCCCGGCTCTACGCGATAGGAACGCCACTGTTGCTCAATGCCGGTGGGCTGTTGCGCCTGAGGCTGAGACGGGGCGGCGGCTTGATCCTGCGGCTGTTCATCCTGAATAGGTTCTGGCTCAACCGGCGCGACCTGACCCGGATCGTTAGACGGGGTCACAAGCTGCGTTTGCATCGGCTGTGCGTCAGGCTGCGGCCGCGTCTGCGACTGAATGTCCAGCTGGGCATTGCGGGTGACGGGTGCGGTATCGACATCATCGCCCCCGGAAGGAAGCAGGAAGCCCACGATCACCATCAGCGCGCCAATGATGATCCCTCTGCGATGCAGAGGAGGCAGCGGGTCCATGATGCGAAAATTGTCCGGCGCCTGCCAGATTTTCGCCAGGGTAGGTTTCAGTTCAAATCGCCCGGGCATGGCACTCCTCCTGCTCCGCGTATTTTTTATCCTGTGCCCCGAAGTATAGTTTGCTAACTGCCTGAACGGCGTAGTAAACCCGACATCCGTGACATCAGTTCGGGATTAATCCTGGTTATCTCTATTGTTTCTGTTTCGTCGCGGTTTGTCACCTTAACTTCAGACAAAGTTTTACCCATAAGGGCATGGCTGATATGCTGCCCGCTACTTTAAATGTGATGGAAGGAAAACCCATGACCACCCCGACTTTTGACACTATCGAAGCGCAGGCAAGTTACGGTATCGGCTTGCAGGTAGGACAGCAGCTGAGCGAATCCGGCCTGGAAGGTCTGTTACCAGAAGCGCTGGTGGCGGGTATCGCTGACGCGCTGGAAGGCAAACAGCCTGCCGTTCCGGTAGACGTTGTGCACCGTGCGCTGCGTGAAATCCACGAACGTGCTGACGCCGTGCGTCGCGCGCGCTTCGAAGAGATGGCGGCCGAAGGTGTGAAATATCTGGAAGAGAACCGCGAGCGTGAAGGCGTGAACAGCACCGAGTCTGGTCTGCAGTTCCGCGTGATCAATCAGGGCGACGGCGCAATCCCGGCGCGTACCGACCACGTTCGCGTGCATTACACCGGTAAGCTGATCGACGGTACCGTGTTCGACAGCTCCGTGGCGCGCGGCGAACCGGCTGAATTCCCGGTCAACGGCGTGATCGCAGGCTGGATCGAAGCTCTGACCCTGATGCCGGTCGGTTCCAAATGGGAACTGACTATCCCGCATAACCTGGCCTACGGCGAGCGCGGCGCTGGCGCGTCCATCCCGCCATTCAGCACCCTGGTCTTTGAAGTCGAGCTGCTGGAAATTCTGTAATCGACTTTTCTTATTTCCTCTCCCCGGTTGGGGAGAGGAAAATAGTGTAAAAACCTATAGTTACGGTGCTATCAACATTTTATCTTGCAAACGAAACTGTTGCGTGTATTTTTGTGAGCTGTTTCGCGCTGTATGAGTGATATGACACTCACTTTCAACATATTATTAACATAATATCTAAATCATAGTATTCATCCCGCCGATTCTTACCTAATATCGATTAGCCCTTACAAGGGAACGTCATCTTTTGACGTATTTAAAGGCCAGAAGAGCCTTAACAACACAGACAGGCATAAACAGGAAAATATCACATGGTAGATCAGGTCAAAGTCGTCGCCGACGAAGAGGCGTCGTCTGAACAGTCGCTACGGCGCAATCTCACAAACCGTCATATTCAGCTCATTGCGATTGGGGGTGCCATCGGTACCGGGCTGTTTATGGGGTCAGGCAAAACCATCAGTCTCGCCGGGCCGTCGATCATATTCGTTTATATGATCATCGGTTTTATGCTCTTCTTCGTGATGCGTGCAATGGGTGAACTGCTGCTCTCGAACCTCGAATACAAATCCTTTAGCGACTTCGCTTCTGACCTGCTCGGGCCGTGGGCGGGCTATTTCACCGGCTGGACCTACTGGTTCTGCTGGGTCGTCACCGGTATGGCGGACGTCGTGGCGATTACCGCCTACGCGCAGTTCTGGTTCCCGGGGCTGTCGGACTGGGTCGCCTCGCTGGCGGTCATTGTTCTGCTGCTGAGCCTTAACCTCGCCACCGTTAAAATGTTCGGTGAGATGGAGTTCTGGTTCGCGATGATCAAAATCGTGGCGATTGTCGGGCTTATCGTCGTGGGTCTGGTGATGGTGCTCACCCACTTCCAGTCGCCAACGGGCGTTCAGGCGTCGTTTACCCATCTGTGGAATGACGGCGGCTGGTTCCCGAAAGGCATTAGCGGCTTCTTTGCCGGCTTCCAGATCGCGGTTTTTGCTTTCGTGGGCATTGAGCTGGTGGGCACGACGGCAGCGGAGACCAAAGATCCCGAGAAGTCTCTCCCGCGCGCGATTAACTCTATTCCGCTGCGTATCATCATGTTCTACGTCTTCGCGCTGATCGTCATTATGTCCGTGACGCCGTGGAGCTCCGTGGTGCCAACCAAGAGCCCGTTCGTTGAGCTGTTCGTGCTGGTAGGCCTGCCTGCTGCCGCGAGCCTGATTAACTTCGTGGTGCTGACCTCTGCTGCCTCGTCTGCCAACAGCGGCGTATTCTCCACCAGCCGTATGCTGTTTGGTCTGGCGCAGGAAGGCGTGGCGCCGAGCGCGTTCGCCAAGCTGTCGAAGCGCGCGGTACCGGCAAAAGGGTTGACCTTCTCCTGCATGTGCCTGCTGGGCGGCGTGGTGATGCTCTACGTGAACCCAAGCGTGATTGGCGCGTTCACCATGATCACCACGGTCTCTGCGATCCTGTTTATGTTCGTCTGGACCATCATCCTCTGTTCATACCTGGTGTACCGCAAGCAGCGCCCGCACCTGCATGAAAAATCGATCTACAAGATGCCGCTGGGCAAGCTGATGTGCTGGGTGTGCATGGCGTTCTTCGTCTTCGTGCTAGTTCTGCTGACGCTGGAAGATGATACCCGTCAGGCACTCATCGTCACGCCGCTGTGGTTTATCGCGCTGGGGCTGGGCTGGGTGTTTATCGGTAAGAAACGTATGGCAGGCGTAAGGTAAAAGCAAAACGGCAACTTCGGTTGCCGTTTTTAGTTTTTGCACCCTCTCCCCGTGGGAGAGGGCCGGGGTGAGGGCATCAGGCCGCAGCGGCCTTTTTTATTCCCCAGCTAATGCCCGCGGGAACAGAACGTTGTTCTCAAGACTGATGTGTTCCATCAGGTCGTCAATCATTTCATTAATGCCGTTGTACATCGCTTTCCACGTTGTGCACGCTTCTGGCGGCGGCGTGACGTTGTGGGTGGTGTGTTTGATCACTTCCAGCAGCTCGCCCGCATCATCGTGCTCGCTTTCCATCACGCTAATAGGCCCCATCGCCTGGCTTCCCATTCCCTGTTTAATCATCGGGAAGAGGATCTGCTCTTCTTTCATCATATGGCTGGAAAGCTCTTCGTGCAGCAGGGTCAGGTACTTCGCCAGGCCGCGCGGTACGGAAGGTTTGTCGGCATGGACGCGCTCGACTTTGGTTGCCTGCAGGATCAGCTCCGGCAGCTGTTCACGGTGACGGTCATGGTATCGCACGATGATATGGTCGATGATTTCAGCAAGCGGGGCGGTTCGCCAGTCTTTGTCGACGGGCTGCCCGGCCAGCAGCGCCAGCTCTGCTTCAATCACCTCAACGTCCAGCTCTTTGCGCGAGGCCGCACGTGCCAGGGTTTGCTTACCGCCGCAGCAGTAATCCATATCGTATTTCCGAAACAGCGCAGAAGCGCGAGGAATGGAGAGCGCCAGCTCGCCAAGGGGTTGGTCGCGAAAGGCCATAGCAGTTACCTCGTCATCAATAATATAAGATGTATATTAAATACATCTTTAAGGCAGCGCTATAACCCTTTAGAGGGAAGGGGGAAAATGAGATGCAGGTCACAAAAAAATACCCCATTTAACTCTCTGAATGGACTTAGGAAAGTGGTTTAGAAACTTTTTAAAGGTGTAGAAACAGTAAACAACCCGCCGCGCCTGCCGATATATCCACGTCAGACAAACCTGCATATAACAAAGGCAACGCATGTTTAAACGTATAAAAGTCATTACCCTTCTGATTTCGGTGCTGCTTGTGCTCGGCATCATGCAAGTGATTTCCGCGGGTATCTTTATCAACGCGCTGAATAACGATAAAGACAATTTCACCGTGTCGCAGCTCTCCAGCAAGAACGTGGCGGAGTTTACCGATGCGTGGATCAGCCTGAACCAGGCGCGCGTGACGCTGAACCGCGGGATGCTGCGTCTGCAAAGCAGCATGGCCTCTCAGATTAACGGTGGGCAGCTCAATGAGCTGGTCAACACGGCGAAAAATCTGCTCGCCGATGCGCAGGTCCATTACGATAAATACTATGCCCTGCCAAATACGCCGGGGCTGGACGAGAACCTGGCCAAGCGTCTGGAAGAGCAGTACCGCATTTACTCCTCAACGCTGACGCAAATGAACGTCCTGCTGAGCCAGGGCAATCTGGAAGACATGTTCAAGCAGAACGCGGAGCAAAAGCAGACCGCAATGCAGGCGGTTTACCGTGAATGGCGTGAAGCGCAGGCAACGCTTACCGATAAAGGCATCCAGGACAATGAAAGCGACTACAGGCGCATCCTGTGGATCCTCTCTGCGGTTATGCTGCTGGTGATTGTGGTGATTATCTCCAGCTGGGTAGCCATGCGCCGCGTGCTGCTGCTGCCTCTGGAAGAGGTGATTAACCATATTCGCGCCATTGCGGCGGGAGATTTAACCCAGCCGATTCAGGCTGAAGGTAAGAACGAAATGGCTATCCTGGCGCGCAACGTTCAGGAGATGCAGACCTCGCTGGCGAACACCGTGGGCGTGGTGCGTGAAGGTGCGGATACCATCTACACCGGTGCCGGTGAAATTTCTGCCGGCAGCAACGACCTCTCTTCCCGTACCGAGCAGCAGGCCGCGTCTCTGGAAGAGACGGCAGCCAGCATGGAACAGCTGACGGCAACCGTGAAGCAGAACGCCGATAACGCGCGTCAGGCTTCCCGTCTGGCGCTGGACGCCTCCTCAACGGCGAAGAAGGGCGGTAACGTGGTGGAAGGCGTGGTGCGTACAATGGACGAAATCGCCACCAGTTCCAGTAAAATCGCGCAAATTACTAACGTGATCGACGGTATTGCCTTCCAGACTAACATTCTGGCGCTGAACGCGGCGGTTGAAGCGGCGCGCGCGGGCGAGCAGGGCCGTGGTTTTGCGGTGGTAGCAGGGGAGGTCCGTACTCTCGCACAGCGCAGCGCCCAGGCGGCGAAAGAGATCAAAGCGCTGATCGATGATTCCGGCGAGCGCGTGAACGCGGGCTCCCAGCTGGTCAACGAAGCCGGGGAGACGATGGCAGAGATCGTTAATGCGGTCACCCGCGTCACCGACATCATGGGTGAAATTGCCTCGGCCTCTGACGAGCAGAGCCGCGGTATCGACCAGGTGGGCCAGGCGGTAGCCGAGATGGACCGCGTGACCCAGCAGAACGCCTCGCTGGTAGAGGAATCTGCGGCCGCGGCGGCGGCGCTGGAAGATCAGGCTGCACGCCTGAACGAAGCGGTGGCGGTGTTCAAAATCACCCGCAACCAGGCGGTCAAAGCGGCGCCGGTGAAAACCTACGTGCCCAAAGCGCAGCCCGTAGCGGCGGCGTCTGAAGGGAACTGGGAAACGTTTTAACATCATGCCGGGTGGCGCTGGCGCTTACCCGGCCTACGAAACGGCTTCTTGTAGGCCGGGTAAGGCGGAGCCGCCACCCGGCAAAAATCACACCTCCGACGCCGGAACGACCCTCGGTTTTTCCGGCTTCGCTCTTACCGCCATCACCACCCCCACCACCAGCAGCGCGATCCCGCAGGCCGTGAATAGCGGCGGCACGCTCTGGCGCATCAGGAAGGTATAAAGCAGTCCGGCCAGGGTTTCGAAGACAATCAGCGGCCCTAAAATCACCGTCGGCAGCTTCTGGCTGGCAATATTCCAGCACAGCGCGCCCACCCATGAGCACAGCACCGCAATCGCAACCATCAGGCCAATAAACACCCAGGGTCTTGGCCCGAAGGGCTGGGCGAAGTCTGGCTGTTGATGGCCTAACCAGATGCACGCCCCGGCATAGCCCACCAGCGAGACGGGCAGCGTGACCAGCGCCTGCGCCGTCGCCCACATCATCGGGTGCTTGTCCGGGTTCTCCCGCAGCCAGCGCGCGTTGCGCAGGGCATACCATGCCCAGCACGCCACGGAAATGAACGCCAGCACAATGCCAGAGCCGTAACGCCACAGGTCAACATCCGCCTGCCCGTGACGCAGCTCGGCAATATTGACGCATACCAGCCCCACGGCGGTGCATACCAGCGCCGGTATCATTTTTGACCACGCCAGTTTGCCATCGCGGTGGCTGTAGAGCAGGTTAGCAAAGACGGGGATGACGACCGGCAGCGTGCCGATAATCATGGTAGATACCGGCGCACCGGTACGCTGAATGGCACTCGCAAGGCAAACGTAGTAGATAAGATTGCCCATCATGGTCAGCGCCAGCGCGGTGCCCCAGTCCTGACGGCTGAGCTGACGCAAGCGCGCGCGACCCAGCCACGCCAGGGGCAGAGCAATCAGCCCGAGCGCCAGATAGCGTCCGGTCGACTGCAGTATTGCCGGATACTCGGGCACGATCAGCGGGCCGACAAAAATAAGCCCCCACATCATCCCGGCCAGCAGGGCATACAACACTCCACTAATCATTTTTCCATCCACAGGTATTTACGCTGCATGCAGTGTAGGAGGGGAAAATGCGCGCGTATTGTATGAGATTGCGCATTAGCGCCGGGTAACCTGCTTCTGGTAGCGCACGGGCGTAATGCCGTAGCGGCGGGTAAACGCGCGGGTTAAATGGGACTGGTCGGTCAGCCCGGTCGCGGCTGCTACTTCGGCGGCGGGCATGCCGTGGGTGAGGAACGCTTTAGCGCGCCAGAGGCGAATGGCCATCAGCATCTGGTGCGGCGTAACGTGAAAATGGGCTTTGAACTGGCGCTGGAAATGATACGGGCTCAGCGAAACGACGCTGGCCAGCTCGTCCAGCGTCAGGGCGTGCATGTAGTTGTCGTGCAGGTACTCGCGCACGCGTTCGAAGCGGTGCGCGCCTTCCTGAATCACCGGCGCGTGATGGGCCAGCGGCTGGAAGGTCTCAATCAGATCCAGCAGTAATCCTTTTTGCGCAAGCGGATCGTCCGTATGCCACAATCCGTAAATCAGCCTGCCGATTTGCTGCGAGCGTAGCGGGTCATGACGCGTGACATCGCTAAACCACCAGTGCCGGAGGCCGGTCACCTCTTCCAGCAGATCGGGTTCGATATAGACCATCCGGTAGCGCCAGCCGCCTTCGGTGGCGGATTCACCGGTATGGATCTCGTCCGGGTTCATGGTGACGACGGATTTTTCCGCCGCGAGATGCTGGGTACCGCGATAGCGAAAGCGTTCGGCACCGGTTTCAATCGTGCCGATCCCGAAGGCTTCATGGGTGTGAGGCTCAAAGGCGTAGTCAGAAATATGCGCGTGATAAAGCTCCAGCCCCGGCAGCTGCGCCAGATGGCGAAAGCGCGCGCTGTCTCTTTCATCATTAAACTGTTCAGGTACGCCTTGCACGTTGAGCCTCCTCGTGGTCATCTTTTCATTATCAGAGATGACCGCAGTTTATGCACTAAACATCTTTGCCCGGACGGTCTTACGGTAATCCCCCGGTGAAACCGTTGTTTTATGCTTAAACTGGCGATTAAAGTGCGCAATATCCTGATATCCAACCGCATTCGCAATCTCCTGAATACACAGATTGGTGGATTGCAGCATTGTCATGGCGGATTCAATTCTGGCGGTTAATAAATACTGCAGTGGGGACATGTCGGTGGCATTTTTAAAGCGGCGATTAAAGTTGCGCAAACTCATGCCAGCCATATCTGCAAGATTCTGCATGGATATATCCGAGGCGCAGTTGTCTTTTATCCAGATTTGAATTTGAACAATATCTTCATCCGGATGGGGTTTGTTTTCTTCACTGTAACATTGGCGTTCAAACTGGCTACGAATTTCATGGAAAAATGTCCGTTGAGTATGGGTGGCTACACGTTTCCCATATATCGTTTCTATAAAATGAATTGTCAGATCTGACAGGGCCTTAACGCTTGCGGCGCAGAAAATATTATCGGCCTGAGTGAGAAAATGCTTTGTCTGTAATTTTACGCTGGGGTAGTCGCGCGAGAATTGTTTGAAGTAGTGCCAGTGGGTGGTGGCAGGCTTTCCGTTGAGCAATCCCGACTCCGCCAGAAAACAGCAGCCCGTTCCGACGGCGGCGATGCGGGTTCCTCGCGCGGCCTGCTCGGTCAGCCATTCCAGAAGTTCAGGCTCTTGTCTGACCACCGCGCGAGGATTGCGCCACAGGGCAGGAAGATAGATAACGTCATAGTGTCTGTCTGCGGCAAGGGTGGTATCGGCGGTAATGCTAAAGCCACTGTGCGTCAGGATGGGCTCGCTGTTTATGCCAATGGTATTCACCTTCAGAATATTCTCCGGGCGACAGAGCCTGAAGGGCGACTTTTCCGGTTTGTGCGCGCCTGCGTAGGATGTTGTTTTTTGCTCAGCTAAATAGCTACTGGCTGCCGCTTTCCACATTTCAATCGGAAGACTGAGACCGGAACTTAGCATGCGTTCACATAACACAAATCCTATTTGTGTATTTGTCATTTTTGATTAATACCTGTTTTGACTATTATTTTTGGTGGCTCATCGTTGCCGTGGCCAAAAAAGTCAGCGTTTTGGCTGGATTTTCATATTAGCTTTTGTTGGTAATTTGTAAACTAATATCTGAAATTATCGCACTTGCTTAATAAAATAAATCCACGACCACGAGAGAATAAATTATGGTGAAATTACCCGTAATAACGGCTTTTGGCGGCTATGGTCCAGCTGGGCGTAGTTCTTCACATCATGCATTCCGTCGAATGATTATTGAGTCATTATCGGAAGAGGAACGGCAGGATACGTTATTATCGTTAGCCATCCTGATGGGCGTACTTAAATATGATGAAGGTGGATATTGCGATATTTCCGGTAAAAGATTCACACCTGCTCAGGCTGCCGCGAGGATAAAAGACGAGGTGCTAGAGGGAACCCTTATCAGAAAAATTACGCGCGACTATTTTGATGTCGATGCTATTGCCAGCCATGCAAAATTGAATATGGCTTCAGGCGAAGAGGGATTCAGTTTTAATATATCTGCCAGGCAATTACCTCAACCCTTACCGGCGGGATGGCACGTTGAGGAATTAGCGGATCGGCGCGTCCGTATTACCGTTCAGGGAGAGATGGACTGCAAAATTGAGGCGTTGCTGCGCACGGAGGTTCAGGCTGCAGGGCTGTTGCCGCAGGGATTCCGTCCGGGCGATCATTACAATTCACAGTTCCATCCGCGGGCGTTACAGATGGCGATTGTCGGAGCGTCAGACGCCATCAACGCGCTGGGGATCCCGTGGCGAGAGGTACAGGCCAAAATCACGCCGGATCGGCTCGGCGTCTATTCGGGCAATATCATGGGGCAGCTCGACGATTATGGCTTTGGCGGAATGCTGCAGTCGCGCCTGAAAGGCCATCGCGTCAGCGCCAAACAGTGCCCGCTGGGCCTGAACAGCATGTGCGCCGATTTCCTCAATGCCTATGTGCTGGGTAGCGTCGGTCATACCAGCGCCACGCTGGGGGCGTGCGCCACGTTTCTGTATAACCTGAATGCGGCAGTTGAAGATATCAAAGCGGGGTGCATTCGCGTAGCCGTCGTTGGCAGCGCCGAAGCGCCGGTCACCTCAGAAGTGATTGAAGGATTCGATGCCATGGGCGCCCTGGCAACGGAGAGCAAGCTTAAGCACACTGATGAAACGGAAACGGCCGACTGGCGCAACAGCAGCCGCCCGTTTGGCAACAGCTGCGGTTTTGTTATCGCAGAATCCAGCCAGTATGTCGTGTTAATGGACGACGAGCTGGCGCTGCAGCTTGGCGCAGAGATCCACGGTTCGGTGGGGAATGTCTTCATCAACGCTGACGGCTTTAAACGCTCTATTGCGTCACCGGGGCCGGGGAATTACATCACCATGGCGAAAGCCGTAGCCTCTGCGGTATCGATGGCCGGGATAGAGACGGTGCAGAAGGGATCGTTTATTCAGGCGCATGGCTCAAGCACGCCGAAGAATTGCGTCTCCGAGGCGGATATTTTTGACCGCGTTGCGCAAGCCTTTTCGATTCGCGACTGGCCGGTGACGGCGGTGAAATCGTATCTCGGACACTCTCTGGGCCCCGCCAGCGGCGACCAGCTGATCGGCTGCCTCGGCGTCTTCCGCTATGGTATTTTGCCGGGAATTAAAAGCGTGTCCCACATCGCGCCGCAGGTGAACAATGCGCGCTTAACCATTCCTCTTCAGGACTGCAAATTAGAGGAAGGCCAGGGACAAATCGCCTTTATTAATTCAAAAGGCTTTGGCGGTAATAATGCCACGGGGGTGGTTTACTCGCCAAAGCTTACCCATCAATGGTTGCGCAAACGCTATGGGGACGCGGTGTTTGCGGATTATCAGCAGCGTAATCGGCAGGTGCGACGTCAGGCTAACGCCTACGACGAGGCTGCGTCGCAGGGTGAACTCAATGTCATTTATCTTTTCGGCCAGCAGGGGATAAATGAGGAAGATATTAAGATTGATATGAATGGCATCACCATTCCCGGATTTGAAAAACCGATAACGTACGCGACGGATAAAGAATACCCGGACTTTTAATCGTTATATCTGTTTTTATTATTAATAAATATGAGCGGGCCGGGTAAGGGAAATCACCCGGCCGCAGGAAAGAACGGTGACACTGTTAAAGAATGGCTTTAATACTCTGCGCCAGCGGCGTCGTTGCGCGCCCGATCAGTTTGCTCAGCGTATGGCTATCGTCAAAGAGTCCCCCTTTGGACGCACCCACATCCGAGTCCGCCAGCATATCTGCCAGCCCTGCAGGCAGGCCGACGCTTTTCAGGGCGGCGGCAAAATCCGCTTCACTGAGATTCTGATAGGTTACCGGCTTCCCGCTCTGTTTGCTGAGTTCTGCCGCCAGTTCGCTCAGCGTCCAGCCGTGGTCGCCCGCCAGTTCGTAGACCTTGCCCGCGTGGCCCTCTTCTGCGATCACTTTGGCGGCCGCCGCGGCATAGTCTGCACGGGTGGCAGAGGCAATTTTGCCTTCGCCTGCCGCACCAATAAACACGCCGTGTTCCAGCGCAGGCGGCGCGCTCGCCAGGTAGTTTTCGGTATACCAGCCATTGCGCAGCAGGGCATAAGGGATGCCGGACGCCGCCAGCGCTTTTTCAGTGGCAACGTGTTCAACGTGCAGACCCAGCGGTGAGTTGTCCGCATGCAGCAGGCTGGTGTAGGCGATAAATTTCACGCCTGCCGTTTTGGCGGCGTTAATCACGTTCTGGTGCTGGGTTGCGCGCTGGCCGACTTCGCTGGAAGAGATCAGCAGCAGCTTATCCACGCCGCTCAGCGCGGCGGTGAATGCGGCTTCATCCGTGTAGTCCGCCTGGCGAACGACAATTCCCTGCTGGCTTAAGGCCTGCGCTTTCGCCGGGTTACGTACGATGGCCACAATCTGGCTGGCCGGTACGGTTTTCAACAGCTGTTCGATAACGAGATGGCCAAGCTGGCCGGTAGCGCCGGTAATCGCGATCATGATGAATCTCCTTCGTGTTTGTCTGGTGTTGTGGCACACTAGCACCATAGCTAACTTTTAGTAAGTACGTGCAAAAAGGTAAGTATGAAAACAACGATACCGACGCTCAGCGAACAAATGCGCGATGGCAATCTTTTCGCGGAACAGTGCCCTTCACGCGAGGTGCTCAAACACGTGACCAGCCGCTGGGGTGTCCTGATTCTGCTGGCCCTGCGCCAGGGAACGCATCGCTTTAGCGATCTGCGCCGTAAAATGGGCGGGGTGAGCGAAAAGATGCTGTCCCAGTCACTCCAGGCGCTGGAGCTGGACGGGTTTGTCGATCGCGTGTCGTATCCGGTGGTGCCGCCGCACGTAGAGTATAGCCTGACGCCGATGGGGATTGAGGTCAGCGAGAAAGTCGCTGCGCTGGCGGACTGGATTGAGGTGAATACGCCGAAGGTGATGGCGAATCGGGACGATCGTGCGGCCTGATGTCTTCACCCTGACCTAATGCCTGCGTGGGCGACCCCCTCTCCCTTGAGGGAGAGGGCTGGGGTGAGGGGGGAACATATAACTCTGGTGGTCATTCCGTTCACTTTATGTTCCTTGCTTCTCTGTAACGACATGGCCTGTGAATGTGCCAGGGCGGCTCAATCGCCGCCGCCCTGGCGACCCGGGCTCCCGGCGGTAAATCGCCGCTTCGCGGATTGCTCGCCCCATCCCTGGGGCTCACCCTTTCAGGGCCAGCTCAGGCGCTGTCCAAAATTGCTCCCGGCAATTTTGTCCTCAGCTTATTCCTTCAGGCTATCGGGTCGGGCATGAGCCTGCATCCCTGCAGGCCACGCCCTCTCGGCGCATCCTTGCGCCTCGCCCCGGCCTTGCGGAAACGCTTCGGCGATTTACAGCCGGACCAGGGCATCGCTGCAATTCATTAATTTTTCTGAAGAAATATTCATCGCTTCGAGTTGGAAAATTACTGAGGACCCCTCTCCCGTAGGGAGAGGGAACAAACACGAAAAACGGCAACGTATGCTGCCGTTTTGTTTTTACTTGCTCAAATCCACCTGATAAATCGCGAACCCGATATCATCCGTTGCGACCTTCTTCATCGGATACTGGGCTTTATCCTTGATAAACGCGGCTGCCTTATCGGACGGCGACGTTTCTATGCGGATATCCAGTTTCGTATCGCTGTGGATCGGCGCGAGGCGCCAGTTGTTGTCCACCGCCGGATGAATTTCGCCCGCCTTCTTCGACTCCGCGCTGATCCACGCCGCCAGCACCGAGCGGTTCTCGTCCGGCGAGGCAAAGGCGATGTGGCTATCGCCCGTACCGGCAAACTTACCGCCGTAGGCGCGGTAGTTATTGGTCACCACCAGGAAGGTGGCATTCGGGTCGATCGCCTTGCCGTTGAAGGTCAGGTTTTTGATGCGCTCCGCCTGCGGGTTGATCGCCTGACACTCGCCGTCATATTTCGCTGGCTGGGTGACGTCAATCTGGTAGTTTACGCCGTCGATCACGTCGAAGTTATAGGTTCGGAAGCCGTCCCAGTTAATCAGCGACTGCGGCTTACTGCTGTGCGGGTCAATCTGGTTAAACTGTCCGGCAGAGCACTCCAGCCACTCTTTCACCTCCTGGCCCGTCGCTTTTACCACCACCAGCGTGTTCGGGTAGAGATAGAGATCGGCGGCGTTACGGAAGGTCAGCTGGCCCTTTTCGACTTCAACATAGCTTGCCGGGTCGTTCTTACGCCCGCCCACCTTGAATGGCGCAGCCGCTGACAGGACCGGCAGTTTTGCCAGATCCGGATCGCCCTGCACAAAGTGTTCGGCATAGGCTTTCTGCGCCATGTTGACGACCTGAACGGTCGGGTCGTCCTGCACCAGCGCCAGGAAGCTATACATGTTGTCGGCGGATTTGCCGATCGGCTTGCTGACGAATTCGCGCGTGGCGTCGTGATCGTGCTTCAGCACGTCGACCAGTTTTTTATCTTCCGCCGCCAGAGATTTTTTAGCCGCAGCGTCGTAAATCGGGCGCGCTTCGGCTTTTGACTGCGTCACCTTCCAGCTGCCGCCGTCGTTATTCAGCACCAGATCCACCACGCCAAGATGGTCGCCCCACATGCCCGGCATCACCGACGGCACGCCGTTGAGCGTCCCTTTCTCAATGTCCGCCCCTTTGATGCTGGCGAAATCTTTGCCCGGGAAGACCGCGTGGGCGTGGCCGAACAGGATCGCGTCGACGCCCGGGACTTCACTCAGATAGTAAACGGAGTTTTCTGCCATGGCCTGATACGGATCGGCGGAGAGACCCGAGTGGGCGACAACGACCACCAGATCGGCGCCTTTTTCGCGCATTTCCGGCACGTATTTCCGCGCGGTTTCGGTGATGTCGTTAACGGTCACTTTGCCGTCGAGGTTGGCTTTATCCCACGTCATGATCTGCGGCGGCACAAAGCCGATATAGCCGATTTTCAGCGTCTGTTTTTTACCGTCCTGGTCGACGACGTTTGTCTCTTTAATCAGGTAAGGGGTAAAGAGCGGCTTTTGCGTCTTAACGTCGATGATATTGGCGTTAACGTACGGGAATTTCGCACCGGCAAGGGCGTCATGCAGGTATTTTAGACCGTAGTTGAATTCGTGGTTGCCGAGGTTGCCGACGGTATAGTCCAGGGTGTTCATCGCTTTATAAACAGGATGGATCTCGCCTTTTTTCAGCCCCCTGGTCGCCATGTAATCCCCAAGCGGACTGCCCTGAATGAGGTCGCCATTGTCGACCAGCACGCTGTTTTTCACTTCGCCACGCGCCGCATCGATCAGGCTTGCCGTGCGTACCAGGCCGAATTTTTCCGTCGGGGTATCTTTGTAGTAATCGAAGTCCATCATGTTGCTGTGCAGATCGGTCGTTTCCAGAATACGCAGATCTACCGTCGCCGCCTGTACGCTTGCTGCAATCAGCGTCGCCAGAAGCGTTGCACTAAACTTAATCATCAGAGGAGTCCTTTTTTCGATGCAGAGCACAAAAGAGTATGTATCTATAGCTTGTTGCTTACAGAAATGTGAATCCTGACAGAAAAAAGTAACCTGAAACCGGAATTGCTTCACAGATAGCGGAATTGTTCACATTACGATATAACTAAAACAAAGAGTTAACCTCACTGCGTTAACAAAGAGGTGGAAAATGCTAGATAAAATTTGTCAGCTCGCACGGGATGCGGGAGATGCCATCATGCAGGTATATGACGGCAGTAAACCTATGGAGGTGGTCAGCAAAGCCGACGACTCTCCGGTCACGGCGGCGGATATCGCGGCGCATAAGGTGATCCTGAAAGGATTACAGGCTTTAACGCCGGACATCCCCGTTCTGTCAGAAGAAGCGCCGCAAAGCTGGGACGAGCGCCAGCACTGGCAGCGTTACTGGCTGGTCGATCCGCTGGACGGGACAAAAGAGTTCATCAAGCGCAACGGTGAATTCACCGTCAATATCGCCCTGATTGAGAAGGGCAAAGCGGTGCTGGGCGTGGTCTACGCGCCGGTAATGAAGGTGATGTACAGCGCTGCAGAAGGGAAGGCGTGGAAGGAAGAGTGCGGCGTGCGCAAGCAGATCCAGGTGCGCGATGCGCGTCCACCGCTGGTGGTGATTAGCCGCTCGCACAGCGACAGCGAGCTGCAGGAGTACCTGCAGCAGCTGGGTGAACACCAGACCACCTCGATTGGCTCATCGCTGAAATTCTGCCTGGTGGCGGAAGGCCACGCGCAGCTCTACCCTCGCTTTGGGCCAACCAACGTCTGGGATACCGCAGCAGGTCATGCCGTTGCCGCGGCCGCCGGGGCGCATGTTCATGACTGGCAGGGCAAGCCGCTGGACTATACCCCGCGCGAATCCTTCCTCAACCCCGGCTTCCGCGTCTCTATCTACTGAGCCAGCAGCTTATGCAGCAGGTCGACAACCTGCTGCACCTCTTCCTGGGTTAACGCGCCGTCTTTCGCCCACTGTACGCGGCCCTCTTTATCCAGCACGATAATCGAGGAGCTCTCTTCTTCCAGCTGCCAGGCCTTACGGGTTACGCCGTTGCTGTCGACGATAAACTGCGACCACGGGTAGAGCTTTTTATTGCTCTCAAGGCTGGAGCGCACAAACATCCCGGAGCCCGGAATGGCGTCGTCGGTGTTAACAATGGTGGTCGTCTGGTAGCGGTCGTGAGGGAATTTTGCGGCCTTGATCGCTTCCACCAGGGTAGCATTTTTCTCTTTTGCGGATGTACGACCGGCAATATGTTGTACAACTCTCACTTTGCCCGCGAGCTGCGCGCTATTCCAGGGTTTGTAGCTAAAATTATCATTGTCGAGAATCAATTCTCCCCGGTCAGCAATGCCGACTGGCGGTACACGTTGTCCTTTTTCAATGTTGTGAGCGGAAGCCCACAGCGGCAGCAGCAGGCAGGCTGCTGCAAGGATATTACGTAGGGTCATGGCGTTTCCTTATTGTTTGCAGGTGATCCGACCACTTGGTCTTGCGCTTTTAATCATAAGTGCGATCAATGGGGTTTTCCCGCAATCCCGATGCCAGTTTGCGGGCGAACGCACATATCCATGAAAAAACGACGGCTTATACTGCGCCAGGTCACGCTTTGCAAAGATTATTCTGAATAATTGTAATCAAACGGTAAATAAACTTATGCACACTGGGTAACACCGTAGTTCTGGTCTATAGTCATTGGGCATTAAAATTTGCGCTCAGGACAGTCGGGCCGATTGTGGCACCGCAAGAGCGTATGATTCGCAGGAGATACAAGAATGAAAATTTTCCAACGCTACAACCCGCTTCAGGTGGCGAAGTACGTGAAGATCCTGTTCCGTGGACGGTTGTATATCAAGGATGTTGGCGCTTTTGAGTTTGATAAGGGCAAGATCCTTGTCCCAAAAGTGAAGGACAAACAGCACCTGTCTGTGATGTCCGAAGTCAACCGTCAGGTTATGCGTCTGCAGACTGAGATGGCTTAACCAACGTGCTATGCAGTAGTTAAAAAAAACGGCTCCCAATGGGAGCCGTTGATGTTTGTAGAGGCTGGCGCTTTACGCCGACACCTTCTCTTCCGCGTCCGGCAGCTTCGGTACCAGTACGGTCGGTTTATTGTCGATGCGGGTCACGAGCAGCTGGTCGATGCGGTAGTTATCAATATCCACCACTTCAAACTTGTAGCCGGAGAACTTCACCGAGTCGGTACGTTTCGGGATCTTACGCAGCATAAACATCATAAAGCCGCCAATGGTCTCGTAGTTACCGGACTGCGGGAACTCGTCGATATCCAGCACGCGCATCACGTCTTCAATCGGTGTGCCGCCATCAATCAGCCATGAATTATCGTCACGCTGAACAATCTGCTCTTCCAGCCCCTGGCCAACCAGGTCGCCCATCAGCGTGGTCATCACGTCGTTCAGGGTGATAATACCCACCACCAGCGCGTATTCGTTCATGATAACCGCGAAGTCTTCCCCGGCGGTTTTGAAACTTTCCAGCGCTTCTGAGAGCGTCAGGGTGTCCGGCACAATCAGGGTATTGCGGATCTGCACGCCGCTGTTGAGCGCCAGGCTCTGGTTTGCCAGCACGCGGTTCAGCAGGTCTTTGGAGTCGACGTAACCGATGATGTGGTCGATATCTTCATTACAGACCAGGAACTTAGAGTGCGGATGCTGCGCCACTTTGTTTTTCAGGCTCTGCTCATCTTCATGTAAATCGAACCAGATAATGTTTTCACGGCCCGTCATGGAAGACGGCACGGTACGGGATTCCAGTTCGAATACGTTCTCAATCAGCTCGTGCTCCTGCTTGCGCAGCACCCCGGCCAGCGCGCCGGCTTCCACCACCGCATAAATGTCGTCAGAGGTGATGTCGTCTTTACGCACCATCGGCAGCTTAAAGATGCGGAAAATGACGTTCGCCAGGCCGTTGAAGAACCACACCAGCGGACGAAACACGTACAGACAGAAGCGCATCGGGTTGATGATACGCAAAGCCACAGCTTCTGGCGCAATCATACCGATGCGTTTCGGGGTCAGGTCTGCAAAGAGGATGAACAGGCCGGTTACCAGCGAGAAGGAGAGGATAAAGCTCAGCTGTTCGGCCAGTTCAACGGACATGTACTTAACAAACAGACTATAAAACGCCGGAGAAAACGCCGCATCACCCACGATACCGCCGAGAATGGCGACCGCGTTGAGGCCAATCTGCACCACGGTGAAGAACATCCCGGGGTTTTCCTGCATTTTCAGGATACGGGTAGCATTGATGTTGCCTTCATCGGCAAGCAGCTTCAGTTTGATTTTACGGGACGCGGCCAGCGAGATCTCAGATATCGAGAAAAACGCGCTGACGGCAATCAGACAAAGTATTACTAAAATACTGTTTAACATAGTTTATCCGGCTTCTCGCCAGATCCTCAGAAGGGGAGTTGATACCATTTGTGTGAAAACACATTGAAAATCAGCTCGTAGCGTTGAGCCGATTATTTCAGCGGGTAGTATAGCGTAAAGAGATGTAAATCTGCCAGAGGTCACAATTTGGCGAAGATGGCCGGCGGGGGCGGCTGGTGGATGGATGTTAAGCTATGAGACAACGCTGTCGCTTCTTTGAGCGCCACGCGGCTCGCGTGGCGCTGGGTCGATAATCAGGCCAGCTGTGGCGGCAGGCAGACGCCGATGCCCCCGATACCGCAGTAGCCGTACGGGTTTTTATGCAGATACTGCTGGTGATCGTCCTCGGCATAGTAGAACGGTTTCGCGGTGGTGATTTCCGTCGTCACCTCGCGCGTATCGCCCGCTTCACGCATGGCCTGCTGGAAACGCTCAAGGCTGGCGCGCGCGGCGGCATCCTGCTCGGGCGTGAGCGGATAAATGGCCGAACGGTACTGTGTGCCGTGGTCGTTGCCCTGACGCATGCCCTGCGCCGGGTCGTGGTTTTCCCAGAAGACCTGCAGGAGCTGTTCGTAGCTAATGACTGCAGGGTCATAGACCACGCGTACCGCTTCCGCATGCCCGGTTTCGCCGGAGCAGACTTCGCGATAGGTAGGATTCGGCGTGTAGCCGCCCGTGTAGCCAGCCGCCGTGCTGTAAACGCCGGGCAGCTGCCAGAAGAGGCGCTCAACGCCCCAGAAGCAGCCCATGGCGAACAGGGCGATTTCCATTCCCTCCGGCACGTTGGTCATGGAATGGTTATTGACGGCGTGTAAGGTCGCCACAGGCATAGGGGTGTTGCGTCCCGGTAATGCATCAGTTTGTGAAACCAGATGCTTTTTGTCGAATAAACTCACGATGGGGCCTCCCGGGGTGCGATGTTTCGGTTAAGGTTGTCACGAAGCGTTTAATTGAACACAATAAATGCGCTGAATGAGTCTAGATTTAATCATAAGAAATATTTGGGTGTTACACCCGTTTTCAACCCGTGATTTGGGTTTTTGGCCAACAGGCCGTATTTTGCCGCGGAGCGGTACTTCATTTGCTTCCAGGGTGGAAACAGGGATATTCAGGAGAAAACGTGACAAAAATCCGCCAGTTATGTTTAGTCAGTGTGTTGCTGACAAGCGGGATTGCCAGCGCGGCGAATGTCCGTTTGCAGGTTGAGGGGTTATCCGGGGCGCTGGAAAAAAACGTGCGTGCGCAGTTGTCGACCATCCAGAGTGATGAGGTGACGCCGGACCGGCGTTTTCGCGCGCGCGTCGATGACGCTATCCGTGAAGGGCTTAAAGCGCTGGGGTATTACGAACCCACCATTGATTTCGATCTTCGCCCGCCGCCAAAGAAGGGGCGCCAGGTTCTTATTGCCCGCGTTTCGCCGGGTGAGCCGGTATTGATTGGCGGCACGAACGTTATCCTGCGCGGCGGGGCGCGTACCGACCGGGATTACCTGGACCTGCTCAGCACGCGGCCGAAAATCGGTACCGTGCTTAACCACGGTGACTACGACCATTTCAAAAAAGAGCTGACGAACGTTTCCCTGCGTAAGGGCTACTTCGACAGCCAGTTCAATAAAAGCCAGCTGGGGATTGCGCTGGATCGGCGTCAGGCCTTCTGGGATATCGACTACGACAGCGGAGAACGCTACCGCTTTGGCGATGTGACGTTTGAAGGTTCGCAAATTCGTGAAGAATACCTGCAAAACCTCGTGCCGTTCAAAAAAGGGGATTACTACCAGTCGAGAGACCTGGCGGAACTGAACCGTCGTCTTTCCGCTACCGGCTGGTTTAACTCCGTGGTTGTCGCACCGGAATTTGATAAGTCTCGCAAAACGAAGGTGTTGCCGCTGCATGGCGTTGTCTCGCCGCGCACCGAGAACACCATTGAGACCGGTGTTGGCTACTCGACGGATGTTGGACCACGCGTGAGAACCTCGTGGAAAAAGCCGTGGATGAACTCGTACGGTCACAGCCTGACCACCAGCCTGAGCCTCTCTGCGCCCGAGCAGCAGCTGGATTTCAGCTACAAAATGCCGCTGCTGAAAAACCCGCTTGAGCAATATTACCTTGTGCAGGGCGGTTTTAAGCGCACCGACTTGAACGACACCAAGCAGGATTCTACGACCCTTGCGGTCTCCCGCTTCTGGGATCTCTCCAGCGGCTGGCAGCGCGCCATTAACCTGCGCTGGAGCCTGGACCACTTTACCCAGGCCAACGTCACCAATACCACCATGCTGCTTTATCCGGGCGTGATGATCAGCCGTACCCGCTCGCGCGGCGGCCTGATGCCGACCTGGGGCGACTCACAGCGCTACTCCATCGATTATTCCAACTCCGCCTGGGGCTCCGACGTGGATTTCTCGGTTATTCAGGCGCAAAACGTCTGGATCCGCACGCTGTACGACAAACACCGCTTTGTGATGCGCGGCAATCTCGGCTGGATTGAAACGGGCGACTTCGAGCGCGTTCCGCCGGATCTGCGCTTCTTCGCCGGGGGCGACCGCAGCATTCGTGGGTATAAGTACAAATCGATCTCACCTGAGAACGAAAAGGGCCAGTTGACCGGTGCGTCAAAACTGGCGACCGGATCGCTGGAGTATCAGTACAACGTCAGCGGAAAGTGGTGGGGCGCCATGTTTGTTGACGGTGGCGAAGCGGTGAACGATATCCGCCGCAGCGACTTTAAAACCGGCGCGGGCGTGGGCGTACGCTGGCAGTCGCCCGTCGGGCCCATCAAGCTCGACTTCGCCGTGCCTGTCGGCGACAAAGAAGAGCACGGATTACAGTTTTACATCGGTCTGGGGCCTGAATTATGAGTTTATGGAAGAAAATAAGCCTCGGGGTGCTGATTTTTATCGTGCTGCTGCTCGGTACGGTGGCGTTTCTGGTGGGAACGACGACCGGGCTGCATCTGCTGTTTAACGCCGCGAACCGCTGGGTGCCTGGGCTGGAGATTGGCCAGGTAACGGGCGGCTGGCGCGATCTGCGTCTGAAGAATATCCGCTACGAGCAGCCGGGCGTGGCGGTGAACGCCGGGGAGTTCCACCTGGCGGTGAAGCTGGGCTGCCTGCGCGACAGCAAGCTCTGCGTCAACGATCTGTCGCTAAAAGACGTCAACGTGGCGATAGATTCGAAAAAAATGCCGAAGTCTGCGCCGGTCGAGGAAGAGGACAGCGGCCCGCTGAATCTCTCCACGCCGTACCCGATCGCGCTCTATCGGGTCGCGCTCGATAACGTCAATATCAAAATCGACGACACTACCGTGTCCGTGATGGATTTCACCTCCGGCCTGCGCTGGCAGGAGAAAAACCTGACCCTGACGCCGACGTCCCTGCAGGGCTTGCTGATCGCGTTGCCGAAGGTGGCCGACGTGGCGCAGGAAGAGATCGTCGAGCCGAAGATCCAGAACCCGCAGCCGGAAGAAAAGCCGCTGGGCGAAACGCTGAAAGATCTCTTCTCGAAGCCTGTCCTGCCGGAAATGACCGACGTTCATCTGCCGCTGAACCTTAATATCGAGGAGTTCAAAGGTGAGCAGCTGCGCCTGACCGGCGATACCGATCTGACGGTCTACACCATGCTGCTGAAAGTCAGCAGCATTGACGGCAACATGAAGCTCGACGCGCTGGATATCGACACCAACCAGGGCTCGGTGAATGCGTCAGGGAATGCCCTGCTGCGCGATAACTGGCCGGTGGACATCACGCTTAACAGTGCCCTCAACATCGATCCGCTGAAAGGCGAAAAGGTGAAGGTCAAAGTGGGCGGTGCGCTGCGCGATAAGCTGGATGTCGGGGTGAATCTCTCCGGCCCGGTGGACATGGTCCTGCGCGCGCAAACGCAGCTGGCGGAAGCCGGGCTGCCGCTCAATCTGGAGGTTGTCAGCAAGCAGCTTTACTGGCCGTTCACCGGCGAAAAGCAGTTCCAGGCCGATGACCTGAAGCTGAAGCTGAGCGGCAAGATGACCGACTACACGCTCTCGTTCCGCACCGCGGTGAAGGGCCAGGGCGTGCCGCCTGCGAATATCACGCTGGATGCGAAGGGCAACGAACAGCAGGTCAACCTCGACAAGCTGACAGTCGCGGCGCTGGAAGGCAAAACCGAGCTGACCGCGCTGCTCGACTGGCAGCAGGCGATCAGCTGGCGCGGCGAGCTGAAGCTGACGGGTATTAACACCGCCAAAGAGGTGCCGGACTGGCCGTCGAAGCTGGATGGCCTGATTAAAACCCGCGGCAGCCTGTACGGCGGTACGTGGCAGATGGACGTGCCGGAAATCAAGCTCACCGGGAACGTGAAGCAGAACAAGGTTAACGTTGAAGGCTCGGTGAAAGGCAACAGCTATCTGCAGTGGGTTATCCCGGGGCTGCACGTGGCGCTGGGCCGCAACACGGCGGATATCAAAGGCGAGCTGGGGGTGAAAGATCTCAATCTGGACGCCACCATCGACGCGCCGAATCTGGATAACGCCCTGCCGGGGCTGGGCGGCACGGCGAAGGGCCTCGTGAAAGTGCGCGGTACGGTGGAGGCGCCGCAGCTGCTGGCGGACATTACCGCCAATAACCTGCGCTGGCAGGAGCTGAGCGTTGCCCGTGTCCGCGTGGAAGGGGATGTGAAATCCACCGATCAGATCGGCGGTAGCCTGAACCTGCGCGTGGAGCGCATTTCTCAGCCGGACGTGAACATTAACCTGGTCACCCTGGACGCCAAAGGGAACGAGAAACAGCACGACCTCCAGCTGCGCGTGCAGGGCGAGCCGGTCTCCGGCCAGCTTCACCTTACCGGCAGCTTCGACCGCAAAGAAGAACGCTGGAAAGGGACGCTGGATAACACGCGCTTCAATACGCCGGTCGGGCCGCTGGCGCTCTCGCGATCCATTGCCCTCGACTACCGCAACGCTGAGCAGAAGATAAGCATTGGGCCACACTGCTGGACCAACCCGAATGCGGAGCTGTGCGTGCCGCAGACCATCGATGCGGGTGCGGAAGGGCGCGCGCAGATCAATCTCAACCGCTTCGATCTGGCCATGCTGAAGCCGTTTATGCCGGACACGACCCAGGCCAGCGGCGTCTTCAGCGGGAAAGCCGATGTCGCCTGGGACACCACCAAAGAGGGGCTGCCGCAGGGGAGCGTCACGCTGTCCGGGCGTAACGTGAAGGTGACGCAGGAGGTCAACGACGCGCCGCTGCCGGTGGCGTTCGATACCCTGAACCTGAGTGCCGATCTGCATAACAATCGCGCACAGCTGGGGTGGACGATCCGCCTGACCAACAACGGTCAGCTGGACGGGCAGGTCCAGATTACCGATCCGCAGGGACGGCGTAATCTGGGCGGCAACGTCAACGTCCGTAACTTCAACCTGGCGATGGTGAACCCGATTTTCGCGCGCGGGGAAAAAGCGGAGGGCATGCTGAACGCTAACCTGCGCCTGGCCGGTAACGTGCAAAGCCCGCAGCTGTTCGGTCAGATGCGGCTCAGCGGCGTGGATATCGACGGTAACTTCATGCCGTTTGACATGCAGCCCAGCCAGATCGCGATGAACTTCAACGGCATGAGCTCGACGCTGAGCGGCTCGGTATTGACGCAGCAAGGGCAAATCAACCTGAGCGGCGACGCGGACTGGAGCCAGCTCGACAACTGGCGCGCCCGAATTGCCGCGAAGGGCAGCAAGGTGCGCATCACCGTACCGCCGATGGTGCGCCTGGACGTCTCGCCTGATGTGGTCTTTGAAGCCACGCCAAGCCTCTTCACGCTTGACGGACGCGTCGACGTGCCGTGGGCGCGCATCGTGGTTCACGACGTGCCGGAAAGCGCGGTCGGCGTCTCAAGTGATGAAGTGATGCTCAATGAAAATCTGAAACCTGTCGAACAGAAGAGCGCGGGCATACCGATCAATAGTAACCTCATCGTGCACGTGGGGAATAACGTGCGGTTGAATGCGTTTGGGCTGAAGGCGAGGCTCACGGGCGACCTGAAAGTCGCGCAGGATAAACAAGGGCTTGGCCTGAACGGGCAGATCACTATCCCTGAAGGGCGTTTCCACGCCTATGGTCAGGATCTGATTGTGCGCAAAGGCGAGCTGCTGTTCTCCGGTCCACCGGATCAGCCCCTGCTGAACATCGAGGCGATTCGTAACCCGGAAGCGACGGAAAACGACGTCATTGCTGGCGTTCGCGTCACCGGTTCTGCTGACGAACCGAAGGCGGAGATCTTCTCTGACCCGGCGATGTCGCAGCAGGAAGCGCTCTCTTATCTGCTGCGTGGACAAGGTCTGGACAGCGGACAAAGCGACAGCGCGGCGATGACCTCGATGTTAGTGGGTCTGGGGGTTGCACAAAGTGGGCAGGTTGTGGGTAAAATCGGCGAGACGTTCGGCGTAAGCAATCTGGCGCTGGACACCCAGGGCGTGGGTGACTCCTCGCAGGTGGTGGTCAGCGGCTATGTACTGCCGGGTCTGCAGGTAAAATATGGTGTGGGGATCTTTGACTCACTGGCAACTCTCACGTTACGCTATCGCCTGATGCCCAAGCTATATCTGGAAGCAGTGTCCGGCGTAGACCAGGCACTTGATCTGCTCTATCAGTTTGAGTTTTAGCAATGCGAATATTTGTCTACGGCAGTTTA
This sequence comes from Enterobacter cloacae complex sp. ESBL7, assembly GCF_041679625.1. Taxonomy (NCBI): domain Bacteria; kingdom Pseudomonadati; phylum Pseudomonadota; class Gammaproteobacteria; order Enterobacterales; family Enterobacteriaceae; genus Enterobacter; species Enterobacter cloacae complex sp. ESBL7. The sequence continues at coordinate 454,322 of NZ_JBGORN010000003.1, read as the reverse complement.
CGAACCAAGCAAGGCAACAGTCACTGGATGACCAATGCCCTGCTGCTGGGGAATTACAATATCGAGAACTACCAGTTGTACAGCCTGGGCCACTATCCAGGCGCGGTTCCGGGCGAAGGAACAGTACAGGGTGAAGTCTATCGTATTGATAACGCGACGCTTGCCGAACTTGATGCCTTGCGCACCAGGGGCGGTGAATACGCACGCCAGTTGATCCAGACGCCGTACGGAAGTGCGTGGATGTACGTCTACCAGCGTCCGGTCGAAGGGTTAACGCGGATTGTAAGCGGTAACTGGTTAGACAGAGACCAGTACTGAAAAAAACAACGCCACCGTGAGGTGGCGTTGTTTTTTTTATTCCTTCAACTCTCTTCTGTATCCCGGCGTCGGGTTAAAAACAGAGGAACGAACAGCATGATGTACGGGGCAATAAGCCATAAAAAACACAAGGCGCGTGAACGGCCATAGTAGTTTATGCACCGCGTATTGCTTGAAATGACGGGCAGGAAAAACAGTAAAAACAGCAGAATCACATAATCGCTTCGATAAGGGATCCATAAGTAAAACAAAAACCAGGCAAGCTGGAATGTCATGATGCAGAGATACTGCCATTTACTGTCTTTACCGTAACAGTCAAACGCCTTTATGTAGCCCATCTTTATGCTTTGAAGAAAGAAACTTAGCATGTATAACGCTCACGATCGCGACGGTCAGGAGTTTATGTGTTTTTTAAAGGCACAAAAAAGCCCCGACTCGCGGGGCCTTCATTAACAGCAGTAAGAATTACTTCTTAGCAGCGCGTTCGAAAGAGGCGATGATTTCTGCTTTCGCCGCTTCTGCGTTGTCCCAGCCGTCAACTTTAACCCACTTGCCTTTTTCGAGGTCTTTGTAGTGCTCGAAGAAGTGAGTGATCTGCGCTTTCAGCAGCTCTGGCAGGTCGTTCACATCTTTGATGTGATCGTACTCTTTGCTCAGCTTGGTGTGCGGTACCGCAACCAGCTTCGCATCTTCACCGGATTCGTCGGTCATTTTCAGCACGCCAACTGGACGGCAGCGAATGACGGAGCCTGGCTCCAGTGGGTATGGCGTTGGGACCAGCACGTCAACCGGGTCACCGTCCAGAGACAGGGTGTGGTTGATGTAACCGTAGTTGCACGGATAGAACATCGCGGTAGACATGAAACGGTCTACGAACAGGGCGCCGCTCTCTTTGTCCACTTCGTATTTGATCGGATCTGCGTTAGCCGGGATTTCGATAACTACGTAGATGTCTTCTGGCAGTTCTTTACCCGCTGGGACGTTGAGTAAGCTCATGTCGGTGTCCTTTAAAATGGATGGTAAACAAGTGGCAGGTATTATAGCCAACTCGCGCTGAATGTCTCCGCCTGTTTTCGCTTTCTCTCCCCGCTTTTCCCACTTTTCAGACCCTTTCCATGACAGAAAAATCCATAAACTCAGCCGCATTTTTCATGGTGAAATGAAAGCGATTACAAACTTGTGATTAACGTTTTATTCACTTTTCTGAAGTGTGATGTAACGCAATTCGTTACATATTTCATGGGCTATAGTCATTTCGCAGAACATCTTTTAACCAACAATAAACACCCCTACGAGGACGCTCATATGTGGAAGCGCTTACTTCTTGTCACAGCAGTTTCGGCAGCCATGTCGTCTATGGCGATGGCCGCTCCCTTAACCGTAGGTTTTTCGCAGGTCGGCTCTGAATCTGGCTGGCGAGCGGCAGAAACCAACGTTGCCAAAAGCGAGGCTCAGAAACGCGGCATTACCCTGAAAATCGCCGATGGTCAGCAAAAACAAGAGAATCAGATCAAAGCCGTGCGCTCCTTTATCGCCCAGGGCGTGGATGCCATCTTTATTGCACCCGTCGTGGCGACCGGCTGGGAACCCGTCCTGAAGGAAGCGAAAGACGCTGAGATCCCGGTCTTCCTGCTCGACCGTTCCATCGACGTCAAAGACAAATCCCTCTATATGACCACCGTGACCGCCAACAACGTGCTTGAAGGGCAATTGATTGGCGACTGGCTGGTGAAACAGGTCGACGGCAAGCCGTGTAACGTCGTTGAGCTGCAGGGCACCGTCGGCGCGAGCGTGGCCATCGACCGTAAAAAAGGCTTTGCTGAGGCCATCGCTAAAGCGCCAAACATCAAGATTATCCGCTCTCAGTCCGGCGACTTTACGCGCAGTAAAGGTAAAGAGGTCATGGAGAGCTTCATTAAGGCTGAAAACAACGGCAAGAACATCTGCATGGTTTACGCCCACAATGATGACATGGTGATCGGTGCGATTCAGGCGATTAAAGAAGCGGGCCTGAAGCCGGGCAAAGATATCCTCACCGGCTCTATCGACGGCGTGCCGGACATCTACAAAGCGATGATCGACGGCGAAGCCAACGCCAGCGTGGAGCTGACGCCAAACATGGCGGGCCCGGCATTCGACGCGCTGGAGAAATTCAAGAAAGACGGCACGATGCCTGAGAAGGTGACGGTCACCAAGTCCACGCTCTACCTGCCTGACACGGCGAAAGAAGAGTTAGAGAAGAAGAAGAATATGGGCTACTAAGAACCGCGCCCCTCACCCCAGCCCTCTCCCCGGAGGGGAGAGGGAGAAAGGCAGGGCGGAGCTGGATATTAACAATTGGCACGATCAATCCCCTCTCCCCTCCGGGGAGAGGGTCAGGGTGAGGGGGAAAACCATGACCACTGAACAACACCAGGAAATCCTCCGCACAGAGGGCTTAAGCAAATTCTTCCCCGGCGTAAAGGCGCTGGATAACGTTGATTTCAGCCTGCGGCGCGGTGAGATCATGGCGCTGCTGGGCGAGAACGGCGCGGGAAAATCGACGCTGATTAAATCCCTCACCGGCGTTTATCACGCCGATCGCGGCACCATCTGGCTGGAAGGCAACGCCATTTCGCCGAAAAATACCGCCCATGCCCAACAGCTGGGGATCGGGACGGTGTACCAGGAAGTAAACCTGCTGCCGAATATGTCGGTGGCGGATAATCTGTTTATTGGCCGTGAGCCGCGACGTTTTGGCCTGCTGCGCCGCAAAGAGATGGAGGCGCGGGCGACAAAGCTGATGGAGTCGTACGGCTTCTCCCTTGACGTCCGCGAGCCGCTGAACCGCTTTTCCGTGGCGATGCAGCAGATCGTCGCCATTTGTCGCGCGATCGATCTCTCGGCAAAGGTGCTGATCCTCGACGAACCCACCGCCAGCCTCGATACCCAGGAAGTGGAGATGCTCTTCACCCTGATGCGCCAGCTGCGCGATCAGGGCGTCAGCCTGATCTTCGTTACCCACTTCCTCGATCAGGTATATGAGGTAAGCGATCGCATCACGGTGCTGCGCAACGGCAGCTTTGTCGGCTGCCGCGAAACCCGCGAGCTGCCGCAGATCGAGCTGGTGAAAATGATGCTGGGCCGCGAGCTGGAAACCAACGCCCTTCAGCGCGCCGGGCGCACGCTGCTCAGCGAGAAACCGGTCGCCGCGTTCAGCGATTACGGCAAGAAAGGCGTGATATCGCCGTTTAATCTGGAAGTCCGCCCGGGCGAAATTGTCGGGCTGGCGGGCCTGTTAGGATCCGGACGAACCGAAACCGCCGAGGTGATATTCGGGATCAAACCGGCCGACAGCGGCACCGCGCTGATCAAGGGCAAACCGCAAACCCTGCGATCCCCGCATCAGGCCTCCTGCCTCGGAGTGGGCTTCTGCCCGGAAGATCGGAAAACGGACGGCATTATTGCCGCGGCCTCGGTGCGGGAAAATATCATTCTGGCGCTGCAGGCCCAGCGCGGCTGGCTGCGCCCGATCCCGCGTAAAGAGCAAAACGCCATTGCCGAGCGCTTTATCCGTCAGCTGGGTATTCGTACCCCGAGCGCGGAACAGCCCATCGAGTTCCTCTCCGGCGGCAACCAGCAGAAGGTGCTGCTCTCCCGCTGGCTGCTGACCAAACCTCAGTTCCTGATCCTCGACGAACCGACCCGCGGCATTGACGTGGGGGCGCACGCCGAAATTATCCGGCTTATCGAAACCCTGTGCGCGGACGGTCTGGCGCTGCTGGTTATTTCGTCCGAGCTGGAGGAGCTGGTGGGCTATGCCGATCGCGTCATCATCATGCGCGATCGCAAACAGGTGGCAGAGATCCCGCTGGATAAGCTGTCCGTTCCGGCGATCATGAATGCCATCGCGGCATAAGGAGTAAATCGTGATGCCCCGTTCGCTTTCGCAAACTGGTGAGACAAAGCGCCGCTTCAGCTGGCCAACCGGCACGCCGCAAATCGCAGCGCTGCTGGTGGTTCTGCTGGTTGATAGCCTGGTCGCGCCGCATTTCTTCCAGATTATCGTGCAGGATGGCCGCCTGTTTGGCAGCCCGATAGACATTCTAAACCGTGCCGCGCCCGTGGCGCTGCTGGCCATCGGGATGACGCTGGTCATCGCCACCGGCGGGATTGACCTCTCCGTCGGCGCGGTGATGGCTATCGCCGGGGCCACGGCAGCCTCCATGACCGTGTCCGGTCACAGCCTGCCGGTGGTACTGCTGGCGGCCTTAGGCACCGGCGTGCTGGCCGGATTATGGAACGGCGTTCTGGTGGCGGTGCTGAAAATTCAGCCCTTTGTCGCCACCCTTATCTTAATGGTGGCCGGGCGCGGCGTGGCGCAGCTGATTACCTCCGGGCAGATTGTCACCTTTAACTCGCCGAGCCTGGCGTGGATCGGGAGCGGCAACCTTCTGTTCTTCCCGACGCCGGTGATCGTTGCCCTGGTCACGCTCGTTGTCTTCTGGCTTTTCACCCGCAAAACGGCGCTGGGCATGTTCATTGAGGCCGTCGGGATCAACATCCGCGCCGCGCGCAACGCCGGGGTCAACACCCGTCTGATGGTGATGCTGACCTACGTGCTGAGCGGCGTCTGCGCCGCCATCGCCGGGATCATCGTCGCCGCTGATATTCGCGGGGCCGATGCCAACAACGCGGGGCTCTGGCTTGAGCTGGACGCGATCCTCGCGGTGGTGATCGGCGGTGGATCGCTGATGGGCGGGCGCTTTAACCTGCTGCTCTCGGTGATTGGCGCGCTGATCATTCAGGGAATGAACACCGGGATCCTGCTCTCGGGGTTCCAGCCGGAACTCAACCAGGTGGTGAAAGCGGTGGTCGTGCTTTGCGTGCTGATCGTCCAGTCGCCGCGCTTTGTCAGCATCATTAAGGGGATCCGTGGCCATGATAAAACGTAATTTACCGTTGATGATCACGCTGGGCGTGTTTGTGCTGGGGTATCTCTACTGCCTCACCCAATTCCCCGGTTTTGCGTCGACGCGCGTGATTTGCAATATCCTGACCGATAACGCCTTTTTAGGCATCATCGCCGTCGGGATGACCTTTGTGATCCTCTCCGGCGGGATCGATCTCTCCGTCGGGTCGGTGATCGCGTTTACGGGCGTGTTCCTCGCGAAGGCGATCGGCTTCTGGGGGATCTCTCCGCTGGTGGCGTTTCCGCTGGTGCTGGCGATGGGCTGCGCGTTTGGTGCCTTTATGGGGCTGCTGATCGACGCGTTAAAAATCCCGGCGTTTATCATTACCCTCGCGGGGATGTTCTTCCTGCGCGGGGTGAGCTATCTGGTCTCGGAAGAGTCGATTCCGATTAACCATCCGGTGTACGACACGCTCTCCAGCCTGGCGTGGAAAATTCCCGGCGGCGGCCGCCTGAGCGCGATGGGGCTGCTGATGCTGGGCGTGGTGGTGATTGGCATCTTCCTCGCCCACCGTACCCGGTTTGGCAATCAGGTTTACGCCATCGGCGGTAACGCCACGTCGGCAAACCTGATGGGGATCTCCACCCGCAGCACCACCATCCGCATCTATATGCTCTCGACCGGCCTGGCGACGCTGGCGGGGAGCGTCTTCTCGGTGTATACCCAGGCGGGCTATGCCCTTGCAGGCGTGGGCGTTGAGCTGGATGCGATTGCTTCTGTGGTCATCGGCGGCACGCTGCTCAGCGGCGGGGTGGGGACGGTGCTGGGAACGCTGTTCGGCGTGGCGATCCAGGGGCTGATACAAACCTATATCAACTTTGACGGCACGCTCAGCTCCTGGTGGACGAAGATCGCCATCGGCATTCTGCTGTTTATTTTTATTGCCCTGCAGCGTGGCCTGACGGTGCTCTGGGAGAACCGTCAAAGCTCGCCTGTTACCCGCGTAAACACATCGGTAACAGAGAGATAACACGCTGAATTTGCTTAAAGTCTAAACATTTTCCGGTAGCGGCCGATACTCTTTTTTTATGCCCAGAAATATCTCGCTACCGGAAATAATATCATGCTTAAAACGCTATCGATTCGTACCGGCTTGCTCTCTTTACTGGCCGTTATGACCCTTCTGCTGCTGATTGTCAGCGGCATTGGCATTTATGCCCTCACACAGAGTTCTTCTTCACTGCAGCGTATTAATCACCTTCAGGGTGAGCAGATGGTGCAGCTTAATTCAGGCTATACGCTGATCCTGCGCGCGCGCAATGAGGCGGGCCAGGCCGTCCGCATGATGGAAATCGGCATGCTGGACGATGCGGCCAAAGCGGTAAAAAACATCAATCAGGAAGTTGCCCTGGCCCAGAAAACGCTGAAAGGCGTGATCGACGGCGGCGTGGCTGACGAGCAGGGGCAACAGCTGCTCAATAAAGTGGCGGCCAGCCTGGCGACGTATAGCCAGCAGGGGATCAACCCGATGCTGAAAACCCTGAATGACCAGAGCGCGGACGGTTATTACGATCTGCTGGAGAAGACGCTGATTCCGGTGGCGAAGCAGTTTGATAACGATATGCAGGCGTTCCAGAAATGGAGCGAAGCGCGTGGTCAGGCGGAAGTGAGTGCCGTGCATGCGAGTAAAACCCGCGTACTGATCCTGATTATCGTCGCCGCGCTGCTAACGGCGGGCATTATCGTGCTTGCCTGGCTGGTGCTGCGCCATATGCTGCTCAAGCCGCTCTCTGCATCGATCGCTCAGTTGGAGAACGTGGCGGCGGGGGATTTAACCCATACGCTGAATGCCCCCGCGAGCCAGGAGTTTAACCGCCTCAACGCGGTGATAGAGGAGATGCGACAGTCGCTGATGAACTCGGTTATGCGGGTACGCGATGCCAGCTCGCAAATTGACACCGGTAGCCGCGAGCTGACGTTGGGAAACCGCGATCTTGCCGAGCGTACGGAATCCACCGCCACGTCGCTTGAGCAGACGGCGGCCAGCATGGAACAGATCACCGCGACGGTGAAGCTCAACGCCGATAACGCCGAGCAGGCGCACCAGCTGGCGAAGTCGGTGTCCGACACGGCCGATCACGGCAGCGAAATGGTCTGCTACGTGATTGAAAAAATGCGCGATATCTCCGGCAGCTCGGCGCGCATCGCCGACATCCTGAGCGTGATCGACGGTATTGCCTTCCAGACCAATATCCTGGCGCTTAACGCCTCCGTGGAAGCGGCGCGCGCGGGCGAGCAGGGGCGCGGGTTTGCCGTCGTCGCGGGCGAAGTGCGAAACCTCGCCAGCCGCAGCGCCGACGCGGCGAAAGAGATCCGATCGCTTATCAGTGATTCGCAGACCCACGTTAACGAGGGCAGCGAGCTGGCACAGCAGGCTGGCGAGACGATGGACGAAATCGCAACAGAAGTGCTGCGCATGACCAAACTGATGCGTGAGATTGCGACCGCGTCTCAGGAGCAGAGCCGCGGTATTGAGCAGGTGAATATTGCGGTGAATCAGATGGACGAAACCGCGCAGCAGAATGCCGCGCTGGTGCAGCAATCCTCCGCCGCGACCCGCTCTCTTGAGGAGCAGTCGCGTCAGCTGATGGAAGCCATGTCATCATTCAAAGTGACGACTCAGACCGCTGCATAATATTACCCAGCCCCGGTACGTTCTGTGCCGGGGTTTTATTTTTTCCGGAATTAACTGCCGCAATATTATCGTGAATTTCACCCATTAATATTTCCAGCGAACTGGTTAAAGCTAACGCTTTTTCCGTCGGTTCAAGATATAAACCTTTGCGGAAAAATAACGGTTCATCAAAGAGTTGATTAAAGCGCTTTAAGGCCAGGCTCACCGCCGGACGTGACATCTCCAGACGCAAAGAGGCTTTTGCCATGCTGCCGCAGCGGACGATTTCAATAAATACAGGGATAAGATTTAAATCAATGCCGGTATTAGCACGGGAATAATTGTTCATTGCGATTCTGCTCCACGAAATATCTGTCAAACTGTTATGGAAATAATGCAGGAGCAGTGGTGAATATTAAAGCCTGTTTTTTATAAACACTTATACGGTAAAATATATAAATGACCAGGGGAGCCAGAACGGCTCCCCTGTAGAGAGGCATTACGCGTCCGGATACTCACGGATAAAACGTTCAACGTCTTCAACCATGTGGTTGTTGCCGACGAAGAATGAACGGCGCTGGTGAAGGCTTTCCGGCACGATATCCAGAATACGCTCTTTACCGTCGCTCGCCTTGCCGCCCGCCTGTTCGGCGAGGAACGCCATCGGGTTGCACTCGTACAGCAGGCGTAGCTTCCCGTCCGGGTGGCTGGCGGTGCTTGGGTAGAGGTAGATACCGCCTTTCAGCAGGTTACGGTGGAAATCCGCGACCAGAGAGCCAATATAGCGGGACGTGTACGGGCGCTGGGTCGCTTTATCTTCTTCCTGGCAGAATTTAATGTACTTCTTCACGCCGTTCGGGAAGCGGATGTAGTTGCCTTCGTTGATGGAGTAGGTGTTGCCCTTCTCCGGGAAGCGCATGCGTTCCTGGCTCAGGCAGAAAACGCCCAGTGAAGGATCGTACGTAAAGGCGTGAACTCCGCAGCCGGTGGTGTACACCAGCATGGTGGAGGAGCCATAAACGACGTAACCGGCAGCAACCTGGTTAATGCCCGGCTGCAGGAAATCTTCTTCGGTCACCGGCGTGCCAACAGGCGTGACGCGGCGGTAGATGGAGAAAATGGTACCGACAGAAACGTTAACGTCGATGTTTGAGGAGCCGTCGAGCGGATCCATCAGAACAACGTATTTAGCGTGTTCACACCCTTCGAAAACAACAATTTCATCTTCTTCTTCAGAGGCGATACCCGCAACGATGTCGCGCGCGCGCAGTGCAGCTTTCAATTTTTCATTTGCGAACAGATCGAGCTTCTGTTGAACCTCGCCCTGAACGTTCTCGGCACCGCTGGCACCCAGGATATCGACCAGACCGGCCTTGTTGATATCGCGGTGGATGATCTTAGCGCCCAGCTTTATTGCCGACAGCAAAGCAGTGAGTTCACCGGTAGCATGAGAGAACTCGTGCTGCTTTTCGACAATAAATTCACCTAACGTTTTCATAACACTTTCCCTGCATCTTTGTGAGTAGAGCGATTGTATGTTCACTAAAACGACTAAAGCCCAACAATCTTAACAAACATTCAAATATTAGCGCAGAGGTGAATCGCGCCAGCAACATACGGATTTACCTGAAATGCGTTTCACAGCCGCTAACATGTGAGTAAAATGTGCGCCACATTGAAGAAGGATAGTGACGTATGCGCATTCATATATTGGGGATTTGTGGCACTTTCATGGGCGGACTGGCAATGCTGGCGCGCTCGCTGGGCCATGAAGTGACAGGTTCGGACGCCAATGTGTATCCGCCAATGAGCACACTTCTGGAGAAACAGGGCATCTCGTTAATTCAGGGCTACGATGCCAGCCAGCTGGATCCCGAGCCGGACCTGGTGATCATCGGCAACGCCATGACCCGCGGCAATCCGTGCGTCGAGGCGGTTCTGGAACGCAATATTCCGTTCATGTCCGGCCCGCAGTGGCTGCATGACTTCGTCCTGCGCGACCGCTGGGTGGTTGCCGTTGCCGGTACCCATGGCAAAACCACGACCGCGGGCATGGCGACCTGGATCCTCGAAGCCTGCGGCTACAAGCCGGGCTTCGTGATTGGCGGCGTACCGGGTAATTTCGACGTTTCTGCGCGTCTGGGTGACAGCCCGTTCTTCGTGATCGAAGCCGACGAATACGACTGCGCGTTCTTCGACAAACGCTCCAAGTTCGTGCATTACTGCCCGCGCACGCTGATCCTCAACAACCTTGAGTTCGACCACGCGGATATTTTTGACGACCTGAAAGCGATCCAGAAACAGTTCCACCACCTGGTGCGCATTGTTCCGGGCCAGGGGCGCATCATCCTGCCGGAAAACGACATCAACCTGAAGCAGACGATGGCGATGGGCTGCTGGAGCGAGCAGGAGCTGGTGGGCGAGCAGGGCCACTGGCAGGCGAAGAAACTCAACGCCGATGCCTCCGAGTGGGAAGTGCTGCTCGACGGTGAAAAAGTGGGTGAGGTGAAGTGGGGCCTGGTGGGTGAGCACAACATGCACAACGGCCTGATGGCTATTGCTGCGGCGCGTCACGTTGGCGTTCTGCCTGCGGATGCGGCCAATGCGCTGGGCTCGTTTATCAATGCCCGTCGCCGTCTGGAACTGCGCGGTGAAGCCCACGGCGTTACCGTATATGACGATTTCGCGCACCACCCAACGGCTATTCTGGCCACGCTTGCCGCCCTGCGTGGCAAGGTCGGCGGCACTGCCCGCATTCTGGCGGTGCTGGAACCGCGCTCGAACACCATGAAGATGGGCATCTGCAAAGATGACCTCGCGCCGTCGTTAGGGCGTGCCGATGAGGTCTTCCTGCTGCAGCCGCAGCATATACCGTGGCAGGTAGCCGAAGTGGCCGACGCCTGCATTCAGCCTGCGCACTGGAGTGCGGATGTGGATGCGCTCGCGGATATGGTGGTGAAAGCCGCACAGCCCGGTGACCACATTCTGGTGATGAGCAACGGCGGTTTTGGTGGGATCCATCAGAAGCTGCTGGACGGTCTGGCGAAGAAAGCGGAAGCGGCAGCCGCAGAGTAAAAAAAAGCCCGGTGGCGCTTGCGCTTACCGGGCCTGGATTTTGCACGACCTTGTAGGCCGGATAAGGCGTTTACGCCGCCATCCGGCGTAAAACCGCACGTATTACTCTTCGTTCTCAGACAGCTCGCGCAGATACTGGAAAATCAGGCGCGCAGACTTCGGCGGCTTATTCCCTTCTTTCTCTTTCTGCGCGTTGCGGATCAAGGAACGCAGCTGCTGGCGGTCGGCATCCGGCCACAGGTTCAGCACTTCCGGTACGGCATCATCACCCTGTTCAATCAGGCGATCGCGGATCTGCTCAAGCTTATGGAAAAACGCAACCTGCTGGTTGTGGCGGTTTTTCAGCTTGTCCAGCGCCTGGCGGATCGGATCGACGTCGCGCTGACGCAGCATTTTCCCGATAAGCTGAAGCTGGCGACGACGGCCTTCTTTCTTGATTTTCTGTGCCAGTTCAATGGCATCACGCAGATCCTGGTCGAGCGGGATCTTGTCCAGCGCGTTTTTACCCAGTTCCACCATTTCTGCGCCAAGCTGTTTTAACTCTTCGGCGTCACGTTTAATTTCACTTTTACTGACCCAGATGATCTCATCATCTTCGTCTTCGATGTCATCACCGGGAACGTCGTCGAGCCAGTCTTCGGGCTGCTTAGTCATGTCAGGCTCCTTAAAAAAAGAGGCTAATGTTACCAGTTAAGACGCGCACTGAAAAACGGTTCTCTGTTAGACTTCAGATAACTCTCTCTTACAGTATGGCATTTGCGATGAAAGTAACCTCACAAGTTGAAGCGCAGCGTAAGATTCTTGAAGAAGCCGTCTCCACCGCGCTGATGCTTGCTTCAGAAAAATCAGATGGCGCCGAAGTGGCGGTCAGCAAAACCACCGGCATCAGCGTGAGCACCCGCTATGGTGAAGTGGAGAACGTAGAATTCAACAGCGATGGCGCGCTTGGGATCACGGTGTATCACCAGAATCGCAAAGGCAGCGCGTCATCTACCGATCTCAGCCCGGATGCCATTGCCCGTACGGTGCAGGCGGCGCTGGATATCGCCCGTTATACCTCTCCGGATCCTTACGCAGGCGTGGCGGATAAAGACCTGCTGGCGTTTGACGCGCCGGATCTCGATCTTTTCCACCCGGCGGAAGTAACCCCGGACGAAGCGATCGAACTCGCCGCGCGCGCCGAGCAGGCTTCCCTGCAGGCCGATAAGCGCATCACCAATACCGAAGGCGGCAGCTTCAACAGCCATTACGGCATCAAAGTCTTCGGCAACAGCCACGGCATGCTGCAGGGCTACTGCTCTACCCGTCATTCGCTCTCCAGCTGCGTGATCGCCGAAGAGAACGGTGACATGGAGCGTGACTACGCCTATACCATTGGCCGCGCGTTGGGGGATTTGCAGTCTCCTGAGTGGGTGGGTAAAGAGTGTGCCGAACGCACGCTGTCACGCCTGTCGCCGCGCAAACTCTCCACCATGAAGGCCCCGGTTATTTTTGCCAACGAAGTGGCGACCGGTCTGTTTGGCCATCTGGTGGGCGCTATCGCGGGCGGCTCGGTTTACCGTAAGTCGACCTTCCTGCTCGACTCGCTGGGCAAGCAGATCCTGCCGGAATGGCTCACCATTGAAGAACATCCGCACCTGCTAAAAGGGCTGGCCTCCACGCCGTTCGACAGCGAAGGCGTGCGCACTGAACGTCGCGATATCATCAAAGACGGCATTCTGACCCAGTGGCTGCTGACCAACTACTCCGCGCGCAAGCTGGGGCTGAAAAGCACCGGACACGCTGGCGGCATCCACAACTGGCGCATTGCCGGACAGGGCCTGAACTTTGAGCAGATGCTGAAAGAGATGGGCACCGGTCTGGTGGTCACCGAGCTGATGGGCCAGGGCGTAAGCGGCATCACCGGAGACTACTCGCGCGGCGCGGCGGGCTTCTGGGTGGAAAACGGCGAAATCCAGTATCCGGTGAGCGAAATTACCATCGCTGGAAATTTGAAGGACATGTGGCGCAATATCGTTACGGTCGGTAACGATATTGAAACACGTAGCAATATACAGTGTGGTTCTGTACTTCTGCCGGAAATGAAAATCGCCGGTCAGTAATACCCGTAAAGGCGTTTTAATAATAAAAAAGGAAGTGAGCAATGCGTAAACATCTGTTAGCGATCGTCGCGGCTTCAACGCTGGTTCTTGGCTCTTCTGCGTTTGCTGCCGATCTTGAAGACGACATGGGCATCCTCGGTCAAAACCTGAAGGTGGTGCAGAAAACCGACAATGCGGCTGAAATGAAAGACGCGCTGACCAAAATGCGTGAAGCGGCGCTCGACGCACAAAAAGCGACGCCTCCGAAGCTGGAAAGCAAAGCGGCAGACAGCGCAGAAATGAAAGACTACCGCCACGGCTTTGACGTGCTGGTCGGCCAGATCGACGGCGCGCTAAAGCTGGCTAACGAAGGCAAAGTGAAGGAAGCCCAGGCGGCGGCCGAGCAGTTTGTGACGACCCGTAATACCTACCACAAGAAGTACCGTTAACCGATCGCGCATCTGACAAACAACCAGCGGGGGCCAGCGGCCCCCGTTTTTTTTACGCGGTAATAAGTAAACCCTATCGCCATCACATTTTTGCGTCACCGCGCCTGAACGTTTCGTTTCCCCGGCGCGCGTTTTGCCGCTGGAATACGTGATATTCATCACGCAAATACCGTCATTAATTCAGATTCACCGCATTTATGTGGCACAGATCACTGCTGCGGCTCGCCTTTCCACTTCGAAGTGGAAAACAACTCGCTACAAACAATTCCCCCCCAACGTTAGTTTTATTCCAGAGCCATTAACGGGGTAAGACCAGTGATTAACGGAGCGGTAATGAACGACGTTGGGGAACAGGCGGAGCAAACAGAACAGCTCGCGAACACCATGCTGCAGCAGGTTTATGCCCTGCTGGCCCGAAACAACATCATCCCCAATGCGGTACAGGAGCAGATGCTCACCTCCCACGTGCGCGCAATGGCGCACCGGTCCGTGACCGGCGAGCCGCTGCCGGAGGTTGAAGCAGAGCTGTTTGACGAAATTTCACCGGATTCAATGCGGCTCGCCCGTGAAGTGGTCGCGCAGTTTGGCAATCTTCCTGATGAAGAAGCCTGGCTGCTCTCCGTTCACTTTGAAGTCGCGAAAGACAACCTTTAAGGAGCAACACATGGAACAGATTACAGTCGTGATTGGCGATCGCCTGGGCAAAGGTCAGAAAGTGGCTGCCGGTGTGGAAAAAGCAGGTGGACGCGCGGTGGTTGTGCCGGGCATGGCGGCGGACATGAAGCTCGGCGACGTGATGAAAGCGGAAAACGCCACCTTCGGCATCTCCTTCTGCGGCAGCGGCGGCGCGGGTGCCATCACTGCCCAAACCAAATATGGCTACAAGGCCAAATACGGCATGCGTTCCGTGGAAGAGGGCGTGACCGCCATCAACGAAGGCTGCAACGTGCTGGGCTTCGGCTTTATGGATAAAGAAGAGCTGGGCGAGCGTCTGGTGCAGGCGTGGCAGAAGAAATACGGCGCATAAGCATGAAAGAACAGTTCACAACCACGGTGAGAGTGAAGGGCAAAGGCGACGCCAAAGCGCGCGCCTTTGCCGACGCGCTCAACCACGTTCAGGCCGCGGTGATGAAAGCCTCACCGCATATCTTACTGCGTATTGAGCCACAGGATGTGCAGGTCGTTCAGGCGCAAGAAGCGGTGCGAAAAGAAGCGTTTCTGTTCTTCTTTCTGCGCCGGGAAAGACGCACCTACAGCGTGGAGCTGGATGTGACCGTCAACGTGACCGCTATCAATCTTGACCAGGTGGATTTCGTCACGCAACGCTGATTATTCATAAAAGGGCAGACTGATGTTCTTAATTATATTAATAAAATCGCTCATCATTGGCGGCCTGGTTGGCGTCGGTGTCGGAGCCGGGGCTGCACGCATGTTTCATGCGCCTACCACTCAGGGTATGGGCGCGTTTCGTACGTTGGGGGAACTGAACTCCTGTGAAGGGGATCCGGCGTCCCACTTCTCCTTTGGGTTAGGTTTCTTCTTTAACGCCTGGGCCTCTTCCGTGGCCGCAGGTGCCTTCACACAGGACGTTGACCACCGCATCATCCCGAACTGGGGTGCTGCTGCGCTGATGATCAAAAACCGTAACGTCGGCGAAACGCTGCACGACCCGCGCAAAATGGCGATTGCCTGCGGCGTGATCGGCATGCTCGTCGTCACCTTCCTGAACCTGACCGCCTCCTCCGTTCCGGCAGCGCTTCAGGTCACCGCCGTGAAGGTGCTGGTACCGGCGGCAAACCTGCTGGTGAACACCGTGATGCCGGTGATCTTCTGGCTGGCAGCTATCGACGCGGGTAAAAAATCGGGCTTCTGGGCCACCATCTTTGGCGGCGCGGCGCAGCTGATTATGGGGAACGCCGTACCGGGCCTGGTGCTGGGGATCCTGATCGGGAAAGGCGTCGAAGAGAGCGGCTGGAACCACGTCACCAAAGTGATGATGGCGGCGATCGTCCTGCTCTTCGTGCTGAGCGGCTTCTTCCGCGGCTTCGACATGAAGATGATCGAATCCTTCCATCTGACCGTGCCGAACTGGCTCGACATGATCCACAACTCGCTCAGCGGTAAATAACAGGAGCCTCTAAATGGAACAGAATAAAGGTTTTTGGTATGCCGACTGGTCGTTCCCGATCTTCGTTGGCCTGCTCTCCTCCGGCGTTTTCGCCGGGACGCACATGTACTACCTCTACGGCATCGGCGCGTTTAACGAAGTGGCCTTCGTGGCGATGCTGAAAGCGGGGATCGATACCGGCGTTTACGGCGCGGTGGCGGCGTTCGGCGCGAGCTTCCTGTTCGCCCGTATTATCGAAGGGTCGCTGGTGGGTATTCTCGACATCGGCGGCGCGATCCAGACCGGCGTGGGCCTCGGCGTTCCGGCGCTGCTGCTGGGCGCGGGCATCATGTTCCCGGTGACCAACTTCATTGCCGCGCTGATTACCGGCCTGGTGATTGGTCTGGCGATTGGTTACGTCATCATCCTGGCGCGTAAGTTCACCATCAACCAGAGCAACTCCACCTACGGTGCAGACGTGATGATGGGCGCGGGTAACGCCTCCGGCCGCTTCCTCGGGCCGTTGATTATCCTCAGCGCCATGACCGCCTCCATTCCTATCGGCGTCGGTTCCCTGCTGGGTGCGCTGGTGTTCTACATCTGGCAGAAGCCGATCACCGGTGGCGCGATCCTCGGCGCAATGCTGTTGGGCTGGCTGTTCCCGGTCGCCCTTTAATACCCGCGGGCGCTCAGGCGCCCGCCTTATCAGGAGATCCTCATGTTTGATTTACTCCTGCGCCGTGCGCGCCTTGCCGACGATACCCTGACCGATATCGCCATTCAGGACGGGAAGATCGCGGCGCTGGGCGAGATTGACGCCCCCGCGCATAAAACGGTTGAGCTGAACGGCGACGTGTTCGTCAGCGCAGGCTGGATTGACTCCCACGTTCACTGTTACCCGAACTCCCCGATTTACCACGACGAGCCGGACAGCGTGGGTATTGCCAACGGCGTCACCTCCGTGGTGGACGCGGGCAGTACCGGTGCCGACGACGTGGACGATTTCTACGAAATCACCCGTAAAGCCTCTACCGAGGTATTTGCCCTGCTGAACATCTCCCGCGTGGGGCTGATTGCCCAGAACGAGCTGGCAAACATGGCGAATATTGACGCCGACGCGGTGAAGCAGGCGGTGAAGCGCCACCCTGATTTTATCGTCGGCCTGAAGGCGCGCATGAGCAGCAGCGTGGTCGGTGAAAACGGCATCACGCCGCTGGAGCGCGCCAAAGCCATTCAGAAAGAGAACGGCGACCTGCCGCTGATGGTGCACATTGGCAACAACCCGCCGAACCTCGACGAAATTGCCGAGCTGCTGAGCTCCGGCGACATCATCACCCACTGCTACAACGGCAAACCCAACCGCATTCTGACGCCCTCCGGCGAGCTGCGCGCCTCCATCACCTCCGCCCTGAAGCGCGGCGTGCGTCTGGACGTCGGCCATGGCACGGCGAGCTTCAGCTTTGAGGTGGCGAAACGCGCCATCGCGATGGGCATTCTGCCGCACACCATCAGCTCGGATATCTACTGCCGCAACCGCATCAACGGGCCGGTCGGCTCGCTGGCAAGCGTGATGTCGAAGTTTCTCGCCATCGGCATGTCCTTGCCGCAGGTGATTGACTGCGTCACCGCGAACGCCGCCGACGGCCTGCGCCTGGCGCGCAAGGGCCGCATCCAGCCGGGTCTCGACGCCGACCTGACGCTGTTTACGATTAAACGCCAGCCGACGGTGCTGACGGATGCCGAAAACGACAGCCTGCAGGCTGAACACATTCTGGTGCCGCTTGCCGCGATCCGCGCGGGCAAGGGCTACATGACCGAACAAGGGAGCACGGAACATGCCTTCGATTTATGAGAAGTACCATTTAAAGCAGGTTATCAACACCTCCGGCCGCATGACGGCGCTGGGCGTCTCCACGCCGCGCCCGGAAGTGGTGCAGGCGGCGATGGACGGCATGAATCACTATTTCGAGATGAAGGATCTGGTCAACAAAACCGGGGAATACATCGCGAAGCTGCTGGATGTGGAAGGCGCGACGGTGGTCTCCTGCGCGTCGGCGGGCATAGCCCAGTCCGTGGCGGCGGTGCTGGTCAAAGACAGCGACTGGCTGCTGGAAAACCTGCACGTGACCCCGATTGAGAACAACGAAATCGTCCTGCCGAAAGGCCACAATGTGAACTTTGGCGCGCCGGTGGGCACCATGGTGGCGCTGGGCGGGGGCAAGCTGGTGGAGGCGGGCTACGCCAACGAATGCTCCGCCGATCAGCTGGCGGCGGCGATCACCCCGCGCACGGCGGCGATCCTCTACATCAAATCTCACCACTGCGTGCAGAAAAGCATGCTCAGCGTCGAGCAGGCGGCGGTGGTGGCGCGCAAGCACGATCTCCCGCTGATCGTCGATGCGGCGGCGGAAGAAGATCTGCACGCGTACTACCGATCCGGCGCGGACCTGGTGATCTACAGCGGCGCGAAGGCGATTGAAGGCCCAACCAGCGGGCTGGTGATCGGCAAAACCCAGTACGTTGAGTGGGTGAAGCGCCAGACGGCGGGCATTGGCCGCGCGATGAAGGTGGGCAAAGAGGGCATTCTTGGCCTGACCTGCGCCATCGAACACTACCTGACGGCGACCAAAGAGAGCGGGGCCGAGATGGTGGCGAAGATGACGCCGTTTATCGAGGCGCTCAACACCCTGAACGGCGTGACCGCGCGCGTGGTCTGGGACAGCGCCGGTCGCGATATCGCGCGCACCGAGATCAAGTTCGACGAAGCCGCAACGGGCGTCGGCACGGGCGATCTGGTGGCGAAGCTCAAGCAGGGCGAATACGCCATTTACTTCCGTGGCTACAAGGCCAACGAAGGGATTATCGAGGCGGACGTGCGCAGCGTGAATGCTGACCAGCTGAACATCGTGTACCGCCGCATTAGCGAAGTATTAGGACAGGAGAAAAAAGCATGAAACTGACCCCCAACTTTTACCGTGACCGCGTCTGCCTGAACGTGCTGGCAGGATCGAAAGCCAACGCCAGCGCCATTTACGAGGCGGCGGAAGGTCACGTGCTGGTGGGCGTGCTCTCCAAAAATTACCCGGACGTGGCGAGCGCCGTTGCCGATATGCGTGAATATGCCGCGCTGATCGATAACGCGCTCTCCGTTGGGCTGGGCGCGGGCGATCCGAACCAGTCTGCTATGGTGAGTGAAATCTCCCGTCAGGTGCAGCCGCAGCACGTCAACCAGGTCTTCACCGGCGTGGCCACCAGCCGCGCGCTGCTGGGGCAGAATGAGTCGGTGGTCAACGGCCTGGTCTCTCCGACCGGCACCGTGGGCATGGTCAAAATCTCCACCGGACCGCTGAGCAGCAACGCACCGGACGGCATCGTACCGGTTGAAACCGCGATTGCCCTGCTGAAGGATTTCGGCGGCAGCTCCATCAAATACTTCCCGATGGGCGGCCTCAAGTGCCGTGATGAGTACAAAGCGGTGGCGGAAGCCTGCGCCCGTCACGACTTCTGGCTGGAGCCAACCGGAGGTATCGATCTGGAAAACTATGAGGAGATCCTGCAGATCGCCCTCGACGCGGGCGTGAGCAAAATCATCCCACATATCTACAGCTCGATTATCGACAAAGCCAGCGGCGACACGCGCCCGGAAGACGTGCGTACGCTGCTTGCGATGACGAAGAAGCTGGTGAAGTAACAAAAACAACACCCCTCACCCCAGCCCTCTCCCCAAAGGGGAGAGGGTGTAATCGTTCCCTCTCCCCTTTGGGGAGAGGGTTAGGGTGAGGGGGGAACTCCGCACAAACCTAAAGGAGCCACCATGCACACCCGTACCCTGCTTGTTGCTTCACTCTCAATGCTCGCCACCGCCGCTATCGCCCAGCCGCAGTACGCCTGGGTGGGCACCTACAACCCCAACGGCGAAGGGCTGTACCGCTTTACCGTTGACCCGCAAAGCGGCGCGCTGGCGAATAAAACGCTGGTGAGCAGGCTGCCGAACGCCGCGCAGCTGGCCGTCTCGCACGACGGCAAAACGCTCTATCTGGCAAGCGAAGTGGAGCAGGGCGTGGTGCAGGCGCTGCGGGTGGGGGATAACGGCCAGCTGAGCGAGCTGAATCAGGTGGCCTCCGGCGGCGCGGGGCCGGTTTACCTGTCGCTGACGCCGAACGGTCGTCATCTGCTGGTGGCGAACTATGTCAGCGGATCTATCGCAGTGCTGCCCGTTAAAGCAGACGGCAGCCTGGGTGAGGCGACGGACACACATCAGGATCAGGGCGAACCGGGCGCGGCGAAGCCGGAAGCGGCAGCGGAGGGCAGCTTTGCCATCAGCGATCATAACGGCCCCCACGCGCACATGATCGCCGCCGATCCGAGCGGGAAATACGTGTTTTCCACCGATCTTGGGCTGGATCGCCTCTACCAGTACCGTTTTGACGATCGAACAGGGAAGCTGACGCCGAACGATCCGCCGTTTATCAGCGCCTCCTCAAAAGGCGCCGGGCCGCGCCACTTTGTCTTTACGCCAAAAGGCGATGCCCTGTGGCTGATTAACGAAGAGGCGTCTACGCTCACCCATTATACCGTGAACGCCAACGGCACCCTGAAAGAGGGCAAAACGCTCTCAGCCCTGCCGGAAGGTTACAAAGGCACCAGCTTTGCTGCCGGGCTCGCATTAAGCGCCGACGGTAAACAGCTGTATGTGGCTAACCGTTTGCATAACAGCATCGGGCACTTTACCGTAACAGCGGAGGGCACGCTGACGCATCAGGACGACGTGTGGACGCGCGGCGACTACCCGCGCACCCTGACGCTCGATAAGCAGGGACGCTGGCTGTACGTCATGAACCAGCGCAGCGACAACATCACCCGTTTCCGCGTGGCGCAGGACGGGAAATTAAGCTTCGAGCCGGACTATACCCCGGTCGGCAGCCCATCCCAGATGGTCATTTCACCTTAAGCTGTAAGAGGACAAACCCGTGCGATTTCCGAACCAACGTTTAGCGCAACTGTTCGATCTGTTGCAAAACGAGACGCTGCCGCAGGACGAGCTGGCGCAGCGGCTGTCGGTCTCCACGCGAACCGTCCGTGCCGATATCACCGCCCTGAACGCGCTGCTGGCAGGCCACGGCGCGCAGTTTATATTGAGCCGGGGCAACGGCTATCAGCTCAAAATTGATGATGCCCAGCGCTACCAGCAGCTGCGGGCATCCCACCCGCGCGCGCTGCGTATTCCCCGGACCGGGCCGGAGCGCGTGCACTATCTGGTGGTGCGTTTTCTGACCTCGGCATTTTCTCTTAAGCTCGAGGATCTGGCGGACGAGTGGTTCGTCAGCCGCGCCACGCTGCAGAGCGACATGGCCGAAGTCCGCGAGTGGTTTCACCGCTATAACCTGACGCTGGAAACGCGTCCGCGCCACGGCATGAAGCTGTTTGGCAGCGAGATGTCGACCCGCGCCTGCCTGACCGATCTGCTCTGGGAGCTGGCGCAGCAGGACAGCCTGAATCCGCTGGTGACCGACGTGGCGCTGAATGCAGGCGTGGCGGAGCAGATGGTGCCCGTGCTGCACGAGGCGCTGACGCGTCATCACATCCGTCTGACCGACGAAGGCGAGCTGTTCCTGCGCCTGTACTGCGCAGTGTCGGTGCGGCGCATCAGCGAGGGCTATCCGCTGCCGGAATTCCATGCCGAAGACGTGGAAGAGAACGTGCGCGAGGCGGCGAAGGATATCGCCGTCACTATCCAGCAGCTGGCGGGCAAAGCGCTTTCACCTTCGGAGGAGAGCTGGCTCTGCGTGCACATTGCGGCGCGGCAGATCCAGGAGATTGCCCCGAGCGCCATTAACGCTGATGACGACGAAGCGCTGGTCAACTACATCCTGCGCTATATCAACACCCACTATAACTACAATCTGCTCAGCGACGAGCAGCTGCACGCTGACCTGCTCACGCACATCAAAACCATGATCACCCGCGTGCGGTATCAAATTATGATCCCCAATCCGCTGCTGGATAACATCAAGCAGCACTACCCGATGGCGTGGGACATGACCCTCGCGGCGGTGTCGAGCTGGGGAAAATACACGCCGTATGTGATCAGCGAAAACGAGATTGGCTTCCTGGTGCTGCATATCGGCGTCGGGCTGGAGCGCCATTACAACATCGGCTACCAGCGCCAGCCGCGGGTGCTGCTGGTATGCGACGCCGGGAATGCCATGGTCCGCATGATCGAGGCGGTGCTCCAGCGCAAGTACCCGCAGATTGAGGTGGCCCGCACGCTCACCCTGCGCGAGTACGAGCTGGCGGATTCCATCGGCGAGGACTTTGTCATTTCCACCGCCCGCGTGAGCGAAAAATCCAAACCGGTGGTGATGATCGCCCCGTTCCCGACCGATTATCAGTTAGAGCAGATCGGCAAGCTGGTGCTGGTGGACCGCACCCGCCCGTGGATGCTGGATAAATACTTCGACGCGGCCCATTTCCGCATTATCGACAAGCCCGTTGACCAGCAAACGCTGTTCCGTGAACTGTGCGCGCAGCTTGAAGGCGAGGGGTTTGTCGGCGCGGAGTTCCTGGATTCTGTCGTCGAGCGTGAAGCCATCGTCAGCACCATGCTCGGCGACGGCATCGCGCTGCCGCACTCCCTCGGCCTTTTAGCGCAGAAAACCGTGGTCTATACCGTGCTCGCCCCGCACGGCATACAGTGGGGCGACGAAACCGCGCACGTCATCTTCCTGCTCGCCATCAGCAAAAGCGAATACGAAGAGGCGATGGCGATTTACGATATCTTCGTCACTTTTCTGCGTGAGCGGGCGATGTCGCGGCTCTGTAGCTGCGGAGATTTTGCCGGGTTTAAGGCGGTGGCGATGGAGAGTTTGAGTCGGTTTTGAGGTAAGGGCGGACGGATAACATCCGCCTTTGTTCAACGCAAATGGTGCACAACCTGATTGCTGCTGCCGCGCCAGATCAGGGCCGGGTCTTTTAAATCCTGCACGAACTTGCCGTCGACCAGGACGTTAATCAGATCCACTACTTCTCTTTGCTGCGCATTGAGTTCATCCAGCTTATATCCCGTCCAGACCCAAATATCTTTGCCTGCACATTCGCGGCGAATGCGTTTCACCAGCTTCAGGATATCCGGCACGTTTTGTGGGTGCAGGGGGTCGCCGCCGGAGAGCGAAATCCCCTGGCGTTTGATGCGCGTATCGTTCAGGTCGTTGACGATCCGGTCTTCCATTTCGGCGGTGAACGGCATGCCGGAATTTAAGCGCCAGGTGCTTTTGTTATAGCAGCCGGGGCATTCGTGGACGCAGCCTGAAACGAACAGGGTGCAGCGGGTGCCGGGGCCGTTGACGATGTCGACGGGGTAGTATTGATGGTATCGCATAGAAAATGTCCAGAGAATTTGTGCGCGCTGATGCCCTCACCCCGACCCTCTCCCACAGGGAGAGGGGGAAGAGTTCCCTCTCCCTTGAGGGAGAGGGGTAGGGTGAGGGGGAGAACCCTGCGCAGAACTTACCCGATCTGCCCATTCCCCAAATGCTTCACGCGACGCTTCACCTCTTCCTGCTTCCCGGCGTTAAACGGACGCGCGTCCGGGCTGCCGAGATAGCCGCACACGCGACGGGTCACGGAGACGCGAGCCGCATCGTGGTTGCCGCATTTCGGGCAGGTAAAGCCTTTGCTCGTACACTCGAACTCACCGGTAAAGCCGCACTCGTAGCACTCGTCGATTGGCGTGTTGGTCCCGTAATACGGCACGTGCTGATAGCTGTAATCCCACACGTCTTCCAGCGCCTTCAGGTTGTGCTGAATGTTCGGGTACTCGCCGTAGCAAATGAAGCCGCCGCTGGCGATCGGCGGATAGGCCGCTTCGAAGTCGATCTTGTCGTACGGGTTCACCTTTTTCTCCACGTCGAGGTGGAAGCTGTTGGTGTAATACCCTTTGTCGGTCACGCCTTCCACAATCCCGAACTCGGCGGTATCCAGACGGCAGAAGCGGTCGCACAGGTTCTCGCTCGGCGTGCTGTAGAGGCTAAACCCGTAGCCGGTTTCCTCTTTCCACTGGTCAACCGCGTCGCGCAGGCGCTGAACGATGGCGATGCCTTTCTCACGCAGGGCCTCGCTGTCGTACATATGCGTATCGCCCGCCAGGGCGTTGATGGTCTCGTGAATACCGATATAGCCCAGCGAAATGGACGCGCGACCGTTTTTGAAGATCTCCGACACGTCATCGTCCGCTTTCAGACGTACGCCGCAGGCCCCTTCCATATAGAGGATCGGTGCGACGCGGGCCTTGACCCCTTCCAGACGTGCAATACGGGTCATCAGCGCCTTACGCGCCAGCTGCAGGCGCTCGTCCAGCAGCGTCCAGAATTCCGCTTCATTGCCTTTCGCCTCCAGCGCGATGCGCGGCAGGTTCAGGCTGATGACGCCCAGGTTGTTGCGCCCGTCGTGGATCTGCTCGCCGTTTTCATCTTCGTACACGCCGAGGAAGCTGCGGCAGCCCATTGGCGTTTTAAACGAGCCGGTCACTTTCACAACCTGGTCGTAATTCAGGATGTCCGGATACATGCGCTTGCTCGCGCACTCCAGCGCCAGCTGTTTGATGTCGTAGTTCGGATCGCCAAACTTGTGGTTCAGGCCGTCGCGAATGGCGAACACCAGTTTCGGGAACACCGCCGTTTTGCGGTTTTTACCGAGGCCGGAAATGCGGTTGCGCAGAATGGACTGCTGGATCAGGCGCGATTCCCAGCTGGTGCCCAGACCAAACCCGAAGGTTACAAACGGCGTCTGGCCGTTGGCGGTATGCAGCGTGTTCACTTCATACTCCAGCGACTGGAAGGCGTCGTAGCACTCTTTCTCGGTGCGGGAGTGCGCGTAGCCGTCGGCGTCCGGGATCTGCCACTCTTCGGCCGTTTTACGATGCTTGTTGAAGCTTGCCGTCACGAACGGGGCCAGCACTTCATCAATGCGGTTAATCGTGGTGCCGCCGTAAATATGGCTGGCGACCTGGGCGATAATCTGCGCGGTGACGGCGGTGGCCGTGGAGATTGATTTAGGCGGTTCAATCTCGGCGTTACCCATTTTAAAACCGTGGGTCAGCATGCCTTTCAGGTCGATCAGCATGCAGTTGAACATCGGGAAGAACGGCGAATAGTCGAGATCGTGGTAGTGAATTTCACCGCGCTCGTGCGCCGAGACCACGTCGCGCGGCAGCAGGTGCTGACGGGCATAGTGTTTGGCGACGATACCGGCCAGCAGGTCGCGCTGGGTCGGGATCACTTTACTGTCTTTGTTGGCGTTTTCATTGAGCAGGGCGGAGTTGGTCTGCTCCACCAGGCCACGGATCTCCTGGTTCAGACGACCGCGCTTCTCACGCTGCACGTCACGATCGTGACGGTACTCAATGTAGGCGCGCGCCAGCTGCTTGTAGGGCCCCGCCATCAGCTGGTTCTCAACCGCGGTCTGGATCTCACTGATATCGACCTGGCTGCGTTCGTTCATCTGGCTACTAACGACTTCTGCGACGGTGGCGCAGTAATCTGCGTCATCGACTCCCGCTGCTTTAGCTGCACGCAGAATGGCTTCCTGGATGCGCTCTGATTTAAACGGCACTTTACAGCCATCACGTTTCATCACATGCGGTGTCATGATCACTCCATTTTTTGAAAACAGGTTATCCACAGAGGTGGAGAAGTCATAACCGGGCATATTCCCCGCCGGGCCAAAGACTTCCCGCGTTCCCAGCTCGTGTTATCCACAATTCCGGCCAGCGTAAGCGCCGTCTTGTTGTTGGAATAGTAGACGATAAATACAAGATGTTGGGTCGGCGTGCATTTTAAGTGCTACATATAGTGATTTGCATCAAACATGTTTGCGATTTATTTGATGCAGAACAAAGTAAAAAGACGAGAGTACAAACGACGGGCGCTACAGCGATTGTAAAGGCGCGAGAGAAAAATCTGATTATTTACTCAACAAAAACAGTAAAGTAAGCCGGGTGCTGAACCGCACCCGGTAGAGAGAGTTACTGCTGCAACCACCAGACGGCTTCAAACGGACGCAGCGATGTCGTTTGCGGTGCCGGGTAGTTACTTATCACCACCTGCGACCTATCGCTGAGAGCGTCTGCCTGCCATTCCTGCGGTATATTACTCAGGTTTGCCGCCACCATCAGCGTCTGCCCCTGCCACTGACGACGGTAGCACCAAAGAGAAGGATGTTCCGGCAGAAGATCCTCATAATCTCCCCACGTCAGCACCGGCAAGGTTTTACGCAGGCCGATCAGCGACCGGTAGGTGTAGAACACCGAATCCGGGTCGTCGAGCGCGGCGCGGGCGTTCACCGTCTCGTAATTGTCGCAGACGCCAATCCACGGCTCGCCCTCGGTAAAGCCCGCATTGTGCGAAGCGTCCCACTGCATTGGGGTTCGCCCGTTATCGCGGGACTTACTCGCCAGAATCGCCAGTAATTCATCCGGTTCGCGGCCGTTGGCGCGCAGTTCGGCGAACATGTTCAGGCTTTCCACGTCGCGATAGTCGGTGATGCGGCTGAAGTGCGGGTTGGTCATCCCCAGCTCCTCGCCCTGGTAGATATACGGCGTGCCCTGCATGCCGTGCAGCACCATGCCGAGCATCTTCGCGGCCTGTACGCGGTATTCCCCTTCGTCACCAAAGCGCGACACGATGCGCGGCTGATCGTGGTTACACCAGAACAGCGCGTTCCACGCCCTGTTGTGCATCCCCTGCTGCCAGTGGCGGAAGAGGGTTTTCAGCGCCACGAAGTCCGGCTTCGCCTTCGTCCATTTTTCGCCGCCGGGGTAGTCCACCTTCAGGTGGTGGAAGTTAAAGGTCATCGACAGCTCGCGTCCGTCGAGCGAGGCGTACTGCTGGCAGTTCTCCAGTGAGGTCGAGGACATCTCGCCCACCGTCATCAGGTTGCGCGGGGTGAAGACGTCCCGGCTCATCTCCTGCAGATATTCGTGAACGCGCGGCCCGTCGGTGTAGAAGCGGCGGCCGTCTCCGGTGTTGTCGTCCGGGAAATCCTGATCTTTCGAAATCAGGTTAATCACGTCGAGACGCAAGCCGTCGACGCCGCGATCGGCCCAGAACTCGCACACCTTTTTCAGCTCGGCGCGCACTTCTGGGTTCTCCCAGTTGAGATCCGCCTGCTCCGGGGCGAACAGATGCAGGTAATACTGCTCGCTCTCGGCGTGCCAGCGCCAGGCGTTGCCGCCAAACTTGGAGCGCCAGTTGTTGGGAAGCTGCTCCGGCGTGCCGTCGCGCCAGATGTAGAACTGGCGGTACGGGCTCTCTTTGTTCAGCGACTCGCGGAACCAGGCGTGCTGCGTGGAGGTGTGGTTAAACACCATATCCAGCACGATACGGATGCCGCGCTCGTGCGCCCGGGCAACCAGCTCGTCGAAATCATCCAGCGTGCCGTAAGCCGGGTCGATGGCGGTGTAATTCGCCACGTCGTAGCCGTTATCCACCTGCGGGGAGATATAAAACGGCGTCAGCCAGATGGCGTCGATGCCGAGGGTTTTCAGGTAGTCCAGACGCTGCGTCACGCCGCGCAGATCGCCGGTGCCGCTGCCGGTGGTGTCCTGGAAACTCTTTGGGTAAATCTGATAGATGACGCCGTTCTGCCACCAGTGAGGAAGGGTATTCATAGTGCGTTCCTGCAAATGCGAAGGGGCGCAACTGCGCCCCGAAAGAAGAAGTTAAACAATCTGCAGCGAGCCCTGACGGAACTTACGCTGGTAAACCACGGTGGTGAGCGCCATTGGGACGATGATCGCGATGGCCATCGCCAGGGCAAACACCTGCCAGTAAGCGGGCTGGATGGAGAGAATGCCCGGCAGGCCGCCGACGCCAATCCCGTTCGCCATAACGCCGTTCAGACCACACACCAGGCCCGCCAGACCGGAACCGATCATCGCGCAGAGCATCGGGAAGCGGTATTTCAGGTTGATACCGTACATCGCCGGTTCGGTGACGCCGAGGTAGGCAGAGATGGCTGCCGGAACGGAGATCTCACGCTCGTTGTGCTTACGGCTGACGATGATGATGCCGGTAACCGCCGACGCCTGCGCAATGTTAGACAGGGCGATAATCGGCCAGACCGGCGTGCCGCCGAGGCTCTGGATCATCTGCATGTCGATAGCCAGCGTGGTCTGGTGCACGCCGGTGATCACCAGCGGGGCGTACAGGAAGCCAAACAGCGCGGCTCCAATCGGCGCGAAGCTGCCGGTCATCAGGTGACGCACCGCGAAGGCCACGCCGTCGCCGATCATGCGGCCAAACGGACCGATAAAGGCGTGCGCCAGGAACACCGCCAGGATCAGCGAGCAGACCGGCACCACCACCAGATAGAGGTAATCGGGCACGATGCGTTTCAGGCGCGTTTCAATAAAGCCCAGTGCCAGACCGGCCAGTAATGCCGGAATGACCTGCGCCTGATAGCCCACTTTGGCGATGGTAAACAGGCCGAAGTTCCACACTTCAGGCACCTGCTGACCAAGTAAGTAAGCGTTCATTAACTGTGGAGAGACCAGCGTGACGCCCAGCACGATTCCGAGAATCGGCGTGCCGCCCATTTTGCGCACCGCGGACCAGCAAATCCCGACCGGCAGATAGAAGAAGATCGCCTCGCCAATCAGCCACAGAAAATCGTAAACGGTTTTCAGCGCCGGATACATCTGCGCCAGGGTTTTGCCGTCGCTCATCGGCACATCGCCGATGACGTTACGGAAGCCTAAGATTAAGCCCCCGCTGATCAGCGCGGGCAGCAGCGGGAAGAAAATTTCCGCGAAGTGGGAAATCAGCTGCTCGTGCCACTTCATATTCTGGCGCGCGGCCTTCTTCGCCTGCTCTTTATCGGCAGAAGAGTGCCCGGTTGTCGCCAGCAGAGCCTGATAGTAATCGCCCACTTCGGTACCAATAACGACCTGGAACTGCCCGGCGTTAGTGAAGCAGCCTTTGACCATAGAAAGTTCTTCAATGGCCTTCGGGTTGGCTTTGGCCGGATCGTTCAGCACGAAGCGCAGGCGGGTAATGCAATGGCTGACGGTAGCGATGTTCTCGCGGCCGCCGACTAGGACGATCAACTGATCAATATCTGCTTGTTTGACTTTACTCATCATGAAACCTCATGACAGATGGTGAGGGGTGTAATGACCTGAGCGCAAGCCTACTCCTTCAGCGTGACGGCGAAAATGGGAACGTTCCCGAAATCAGGCGAAGATCACAATAATCTGTTTAAGAGGGGTTACGAAAGGTGAGCGGGAATGACGATCTGACGAGGCTCTGAACGCCCGTTTATCTGCTCGATCAGCTGCGCGGCGGCCTGTCTGCCGGACTCGGCGTAGCCAGGATCGACGGTGATGATCTCCGGGTGCAGGAATTTCATCAGCGGCGTGCTGCCGACGCTCGCCACCTGCAGGTTATCGATGCGCTGCTCCTGCAGAAATTTGCTGGCACCCAGCGCCAGGGTATCCGTGGCGCACACCAGCGCCGTGGTCTGCGGCGTCAGAACGCTGGCGACCTGCTCGTAGCCCTGCTTCATGCCCAGCCCCGGCAGGGAGGCCACGGCGGAGAGATTGTGCTTTTTGCAAAAGGCCAGATAGGCCTCATGACGGCGCTTGCCGGTGGTGACGTCCGCGTGCGGGACGCCGAGGAAGCTGATGTGGCGATGGCCTTCGTCAAACAGGCGCTGCATCAGGGTGATAATCGCGCCCTCGTCGTCATAGCAGACGGAGGCAAACCCGTGGGCATCGCGCGCCAGCAGCACCAGCGAAGGCTGCCAGGGTTTCAGCATCTCGTCCTTAATGCCGGTAAAACCAAACAGCACCACGCCGTCAATGTTGCGCCGCTGGAGCATACCCAGATGTTCTTCAACCAGCTGCACAGAGAACTGGCTCTCCATCATGATCGGATCATACCCCTGCTCGTAGAAGGCGGGCAGCATGGTCTGCACGGCGAGGTTTTCAGACAGAGAGTCCAGACGCGAGACAATGATGGCGACGACTTTGTCACTCTGCCCGCGCATGGCGCGCGCGGAGCGGGAAGGGGAAAAACCGTGCTGATTCATGACCGCCTCAACGCGCTCGCGGGTGCGTTCGCTGACGCCGCTTTCGTTGTTCAGCACGCGTGAGACGGTCGATTTCCCCACGCCGCTTAAACGCGCGATGTCTTTAATCGTAAGGCGGTTCTGCATGCTGTATTCCCTGTAACAACGACGATGTAGTGAATTGAGCCTAATGCTATAGCGCGATTTCGCTATGGGCAAAGTCTGGTTTACGTTCGGTTTATTTGCAGGGGGGTATAATACCGCCCGAATCGTCATAAAGGGTATGCCTAAATCCCTGTACTGCGCGGCGACACCCTACTTTGTACTTACCGGAGGCTTCATGGATCCCGATCCCACACCTCTCCTGAACGGGAGAATGCGTTCTTTCCGGTAAGCCAGCTTTTGCTGTCTCACCGGCGTGAGGCAGCAACGTCTTAAACGTTCCTGCTTGAAAAATTGAGTGCCTCTCAGGTACGGCCTTGCCACGCCTGAAGGAATTGCTGCGTCCGCATTCGCGGATGCGGAGGAATGACTATGTTTAAAAATATCACCCGGCAGCTGCAGGCCCTGCTGAGCCGCCACCTGCCACACCGTCTTGTTCAGCGCGACCCGCTGCCAAACGCCAAAAACATGGCGGGGGCGGCGATCCCCTCGTCCCTGACCGAACGCTGCCTGAACGTGGCGGCGATGGATGAAAACGAAGTCTGGCGCGCGTTCGGCGGACACCCGGAAGGGCTAAACGCGGCCGAAGTGGAAAAAATCCGCGCCGTGCACGGCGATAACCAGATCCCGGCGCAGAAGCCGTCTCCGTGGTGGGTGCACCTGTGGCTTTGCTACCGCAACCCGTTCAACCTGCTGCTGACCGTGCTCGGCCTCATCTCCTACGCGACGGAAGATTTGTTTGCCGCAGGGGTGATTGCCCTGATGGTGGGTATCTCCACGCTGCTGAACTTTATTCAGGAGGCCCGCTCCACCAAAGCGGCGGATGCCCTGAAGGCGATGGTCAGCAACACCGCGACCGTCTCGCGCGTGATTAACGATCTCGGCGAAAACGCCTGGGTGGAGCTGCCGATCGACCAGCTGGTGCCGGGCGATCTGGTGAAGCTGGCCGCGGGGGACATGATCCCGGCGGATTTACGCATCATCCAGGCGCGCGATCTGTTCGTCGCCCAGGCCTCCCTGACCGGGGAATCCCTGCCCGTTGAAAAGGTGGCGCGCAGCCGCGACCCGCAGCAGATGAACCCGCTCGAGTGCGACACCCTGTGCTTTATGGGCACCACGGTGGTGAGCGGTACGGCGCAGGCGATTGTCACCGCCACCGGGGGCAACACCTGGTTTGGTCAGCTTGCCGGGCGCGTCAGCGAGCAGGAGAGCGAGCCAAACGCCTTTCAGAAAGGGATTGGCCGCGTCAGCATGCTGCTGATCCGCTTTATGATGGTGATGACGCCGATCGTGCTGCTGATCAACGGCTACACCAAAGGCGACTGGTGGGAAGCGGCCCTGTTCGCGCTCTCCGTGGCCGTTGGCCTGACGCCGGAAATGCTGCCGATGATCGTCACCTCCACGCTGGCGCGCGGGGCGGTGAAGCTCTCTAAACAGAAAGTGATCGTTAAACACCTCGACGCCATTCAAAACTTTGGCGCGATGGACATCCTCTGCACCGATAAAACCGGCACCCTGACGCAGGACAAAATCGTGCTGGAGAACCACACCGATATCTCCGGCAAAACCAGCGAGCGCGTCCTGCACAGCGCGTGGCTGAACAGCCATTACCAGACCGGGCTGAAAAACCTGCTCGACGTCGCGGTGCTGGAAGGGGTGGATGAGGAATCCGCCCGCACGCTCTCCGGGCGCTGGCAGAAGGTGGATGAGATCCCGTTCGACTTCGAGCGCCGCCGCATGTCGGTGGTGGTGAGCGAGCAGACGGACGTGCATCAGCTGATCTGCAAAGGGGCGCTGCAGGAGATCCTCAACGTGTCGACGCAGGTTCGCTATAACGGCGACATCGTGCCGCTGGACGACACCATGCTGCGCCGCATCAAGCGCGTCACCGACAACCTGAACCGTCAGGGGCTGCGCGTGGTGGCGGTCGCGAGCAAGTTCCTGCCCGCGCGCGAGGGTGACTATCAGCGTATCGACGAATCCGATCTAATCCTCGAGGGCTACATCGCCTTCCTCGATCCGCCGAAAGAGACCACCGCGCCGGCGCTGAAAGCGCTGAAGGCGAGCGGTATTACCGTCAAAATTCTCACCGGCGACAGCGAGCTGGTGGCGGCCAAAGTGTGCCATGAAGTGGGGCTGGACGCGGGCGACGTGGTGGTGGGGAGCGATATCGAGCACCTGTCCGATGACGAGCTGGCGAAGCTTGCCCGGCGTACCACGCTGTTTGCCCGCCTGACGCCGATGCACAAAGAGCGCATCGTCACCCTGCTCAAGCGTGAAGGGCACGTGGTGGGCTTTATGGGCGACGGCATCAACGACGCGCCCGCGCTGCGTGCGGCGGACATCGGTATCTCCGTCGATGGCGCGGTGGATATTGCCCGCGAGGCGGCGGATATCATTCTGCTGGAAAAGAGCCTGATGGTGCTGGAGGAGGGCGTGATCGAAGGACGCCGCACCTTTGCCAACATGCTCAAGTACATCAAAATGACCGCCAGCTCCAACTTCGGTAACGTCTTCAGCGTGCTGGTGGCGAGCGCGTTTCTGCCGTTCCTGCCGATGCTGCCGCTGCATCTGCTGATCCAGAACCTGATGTACGACGTGTCTCAGGTGGCGATCCCGTTTGATAACGTGGACGACGAGCAGATCCAGAAGCCGCAGCACTGGAACCCTGCGGATCTGGGGCGCTTTATGCTGTTCTTTGGGCCGATCAGCTCCATCTTCGACATCCTGACCTTCTGCCTGATGTGGTTTGTGTTCCACGCCAACACCCCGGAACACCAGACGCTGTTCCAGTCCGGCTGGTTCGTGGTAGGCCTGCTGTCGCAGACGCTGATTGTGCACATGATCCGCACCCGCCGCATTCCGTTTATCCAGAGCCGCGCCGCGTGGCCGCTGATTGTGATGACGGGCATTGTGATGGCGCTCGGTATCGCGCTGCCGTTCTCGCCGCTGGCAGGCTACCTGCAGCTTCAGGCGCTGCCGCTGAGCTATTTCCCGTGGCTGGTGGCAATCCTCGCGGGCTATATGGTGCTGACGCAGATGGTGAAAGGATTCTATGCGCGTCGGTATGGATGGCAGTAATTTTTTACCCTCACCCTAACCCTCTCCCTGGAAGGGAGAGGGGACCGCTCGGTGCCGCCTTTCACCCTCGCTCCTTTGGGGAGAGGGGGCTGGCTTTCCTCCCAAATTCAACAACCTGTGATCTCCGTCGGCGCATTCGCTTGACGACAAATTGAGCGCATGTTAACAGAATATTTTGCCTTTATTTGGCCCGTCAGATAAGGAACATTCATGTTACGGTACAGTCTCTTAACCGCCGGGCTGATGCTCGGCGCCTCTGCGTTTGCCGCCCCGGCAGGCGACCTCCCTTTGATGCCCTGGCCTGCGAAGGTCGAACGCCCGACGACTCAGGGCGCGCTGGTGCTCAACAACAATGTATCCATTAGCGTCAGCGGGGACGATCTCGGTGACGCCGTCAACCGCCTGCGCCAGCGCATGGCCCTGCAAACCGGCTGGACGCTGCAGCCGCAGGCCGACAAGCCTGAAAAGCCGACCATCCGTATCGCGATTGCCAAAAAGGTCAAGCCGCAGCCGCTGCCGGACAGCGATGAAAGCTACAGGCTCACGGTGAATGCCAGCGGCGTCGATATCTCCGCCAACACCCGCTTCGGCGCGCTGCGCGCCATGGAAACCCTGCTCCAGCTGATGCAGAACGGCGCGGAAAACACCTCGCTGCCGTGGGTCACCATTGAAGATTCGCCGCGCTTCCCGTGGCGCGGGCTGCTGCTCGACTCGGCGCGTCACTTTATTCCGCTGCCGGATATCAAGCGCCAGATCGACGGCATGGCCGCGGCGAAGCTCAACGTCCTGCACTGGCACCTGACCGACGACCAGGGCTGGCGCTTCAGCTCGAAGCGCTACCCTAAGCTGACGCAGCTTGCCAGCGACGGGCTGTACTACACGCCTGAACAGATGCGCGAGGTGGTGCGATACGCCGCCGAGCGCGGCATTCGCGTGGTGCCGGAAATCGACATGCCGGGCCACGCCTCGGCGATTGCCGTAGCCTATCCGGAGCTGATGAGCGCCCCGGGGCCGTACGCCATGGAGCGCCACTGGGGCGTGCTGAAGCCGGTGTTGGATCCCACAAAAGAGGCAACCTACGCCTTTGCTGACGCGATGGTCAGCGAACTGGCGGCGATCTTCCCCGATCCGTATCTGCATATCGGCGGCGATGAGGTCGATGACAGCCAGTGGAAAGCGAACGCCGCGATCCAGAACTTCATGCGCGACAACAGGCTGGCGGACAGCCACGCGCTGCAGGCGTATTTCAACCGCAGGCTGGAAACGATCCTTGAGAAGCATCACCGGCAGATGGTCGGCTGGGATGAGATCTATCATCCCGACCTGCCGAAAAGCATTCTGATCCAGTCCTGGCAGGGGCAGGACGCGCTGGGGCAGGTGGCGCAGAACGGCTACAAGGGCATTCTCTCCACCGGTTTCTATCTCGACCAGCCCCAGTCCACCGCCTATCACTACCGCAACGAAATTGTCCCGCAGGGGCTGAACGGCGTGGATGTGATTGCCGACAGCGACAGCGTCCAGAGCTGGGCCTTCTCCATGCCGCGCCTGAAGGGCAAGCCGGTGGAGGGGAGCTTTACGCTGGTGAAAGGGGATTCAGGCTGGCGCGGGTTTATTGATTTTGCCGGGAAATCGCGCCGCGCGGTGCAGGATATTGAATGGCGCGATGACAGCCAGGTCACGTTTACCGTCGACACCTGGATGGGCGAGACGCGCCCGGTGGTCTCCGTCGATAACGACAAACTCACCGGCTATTTCCTGGTGGGGAATACGCGTTACCCAATCAGCGGCACGCGTCTGGACGCGGTGCCGAAAGGCATTCCGCCGGTCGTGCCGGACGTGGCGAAACAGGCCAACCTGCTCGGCGGGGAGGCCGCGCTGTGGGCGGAAAACGTGGTGGCGCCGGTGCTGGATATCCGCCTGTGGCCGCGCACCTTTGCGGTGGCGGAGCGGCTGTGGTCCGCGCAGGACGTCAACGACGTCGATAACATGTACACCCGCCTGCAGGCGATGGACAGCTGGTCGACGGTGTCTGTCGGGCTGCAGCAGCATGCCCAGCAGCAGGTGCAGTTCACGCGCCTTGCCGGTAATGCCGACACGCTGCCGCTGCAGATCCTCGCTCAGGCGGTAGAGCCCGCGCAGTATTACACCCGTCAGCACCTGAAGTTCCAGGCGGGAAATTATCATCAGTTCGAACCGCTCAACCGCTTCGCCGATGCGCTGAACGCCGAAAGCGCCACCGTGCGCCAGATGAAAAAATGGGCGGACCGCCTGGTGAGCGATGCGGAAGACGCGGAAAGCGCCGACGCGCTGCGCCACGTCTTTAACCGCTGGCAGAGCAACACCAGCGACGCGCTGGCGTTAAGCGAAAACAGCTATCAGCTGAAGGCGATGAAGCCGGTGATCCAGGAGGTGGATAAGCTGGCCTCCATTGGCCTGCGGCTGACGGATCTGGTCGCGCGCCAGGGCACGCTGGATGATAAAGAGATAGCCTCGATTCAGAGCGAGCTGGATAACGCGGCGAAGGTTCAGGACGAGGTGGTGATTGCGGCGGTCTATCCGCTGGAGACGCTGCTCAGGGCGACGCGGAATCAGTAGCAAGCAACAAAAAAGGCAGCCTGGGCTGCCTTTTTTATCGCCAACGCGAATTAGCGACGTACGGCGATCGCTTCGATTTCAATTTTCACGTCTTTTGGCAGACGGGCCACTTCCACGCAGGAGCGCGCCGGGAAGGTGGCGTTGTGCTCGGTGAAGAACGCTTCGTAAGTGGCGTTAACGGTCGCGAAATCGTTCAGATCCTTCACGAAAACGGTGGTTTTCACGATATCGCCCACTTTCAGACCGGCAGATTCAACGATAGCCTGCACGTTTTCCAGGGACTGACGCGCCTGTGCCGCAACGTCTTCCGGCACCGCGCCGGTTTTTGGGTTCACCGGGATCTGACCGGAAGTGATGATCATGCTACCCAGATCAACGCCCTGAACGTAAGGACCGATAGCCGCTGGTGCATTTTCCGTCGCGAGTACTTTGCTCATGTTTTCTCCAGAATTACAGCGTTAAGAATGTTCCCGGCCATTATAACAGCCGGGATTTCATTACCAACCTCAATTAGTTGGCCAGCACCACATAATGAGAAAACTCTTTTTCGCAGTATTTGCATTTGAGCGCGATGTCATCGGCGCGTTTTTTCACTGCAAAGCTGGAAGAAACCGGCTCAGCATGACTGATGCAGTTGCTGTTCGGGCAGACCAGCACGCTTTCGATGCGATCCGGCAGGCTCGGACGGGATTTGCCGACCACTTCATACTCGTCGATGCGGTTGACGGTGGCGTCCGGCGCGTACAGCGACAGCTGGTTGACCTGCTCGTCGGTCAGGAAGGTGTTCTCGATTTTAATCAGGTCTTTGCGGCCCATCTCGCCCGACGGCAGGTTCAGGCCGATGGTGATGCGCTGGTCGGTTTCGGTCAGTTTGAACAGCGTCAGCAGCTTAAAGCCCACCTGCGCAGGGATGTGGTCAATCACGGTGCCACGCTTGATGGCTTCAACCTGGAGTTTGTTATCGTGTGTCATGGTCGTTTCCCCTTACAGTGCCAATTCGCGATTCAGAACCAGTGCCAGTAACGCCTGGCGGGCGAAGATGCCGTTTCCGGCCTGCTGGAAGTACCAGGCGTGCGGAGTCTTATCCACGTCTGTGGTGATCTCATCGATGCGCGGCAGCGGATGCAGCACCTTCATGTTGTCGCGCGCCCCCTCGAGGTCGCTGGCGCGCAGCACGAACTGCGCCTTCACGTTGGCGTATTCGGACGGATCCAGACGCTCTTTCTGCACGCGGGTCATGTAAAGAATATCCACGTGGCTCATCACCTCTTCGATGCTGGCGTGCAGGCTCCACTGAATGCCTTTCTCATCCAGCATGTCGAGAATGTACTGCGGCATCGCCAGCGCGTCAGGCGCGATGAAGAAGAAGCGGTTGCCGTTAAATTTCGCCAGCGCCTGGGTCAGGGAGTGGACGGTGCGGCCATACTTCAGGTCGCCGACCATGGCGATATTCAGGTTCTCGAGCTTGCCCTGCGTCTCCTGAATGGTGAACAGATCCAGCAGGGTCTGCGTTGGGTGCTGGTTGGCACCGTCACCGGCGTTCAGCACCGGAATGCCGCCGGAAAATTCGGTCGCCAGGCGCGCCGCGCCCTCCTGCGGATGACGCATCACAATCGCGTCGACGTAGGTGCTGATCACTGAAATGGTGTCCGCCAGGGTTTCGCCTTTTTTACCCAGCGACGTGTTGCTGCTGTCCGAGAAGCCCACCACGCTCGCGCCCAGGCGGTGCATGGAGGTTTCAAAGGAGAGGCGGGTGCGGGTCGAGGCTTCGAAGAAGCAGCTCGCAATCACCTTGTGCTTCAGCAGCTCCGGTTGCGGATTGGCCTTCAGTTTTGCCGCGGTTTCCAGAACCAGTTCCAGCTCTTCGCGGCTGAGGTCGTTTATGGAAATGATGTGTTTTTGATAAAGCGGATTCATGTTTATCTCCTGACGCCGGGCAAAAAAAAGCCCCTCAAATGAGGGGCTCTGGGAATAGGTTTAGCAACGGGAAGAAAAACGGCAGGCCAGCGTCTGATTTCAGACGCGGTAAGACGTTATGTCGTACACGCTTGACCATGCTTCCTCCCGGCAAATTGTCGGGCATTATACGCAGCTCGCTTTTCGGATCAAGCGATTTAATGCACGCTTTACTCAATGCAAACGGTTCTTTATGAATATTAATGCGTTCTGAGTAAATAATTAATTTGCTTATGCACCAGTGCGGTGCGCTTCACGACCCGGGGAGCGACCCAGACGATACTGCTGCCGGCCACCACGCCTAAAATTTCCGGCAGCTGGTGATAATCCAGAATACGCGCCACCGCGCGGCCATATCCGGCGACGGTATGAACAAGGATAAACTCGCTATTGTGCTCGACGCTGACCACCATTTCGGACACGGTACGCGCGGCGTCGGGGGCAGGGCGCAGCTGGGGATTCAGCGAATAAATCTTTAGCCCTTTGGCATTTCGAATTTTTATGACGCCGAGCAATTTAAGCAGACGTGAAACGGTGGACTGGCTGATGGTCTCAAAACCACGCTCCTGCAAATCCCGGCGGATCTCCTCCTGAGAGAGATAGCTCTTTTCTGCGATCAGGCGCTGGCAGACCGTCAGCTGTAGTTGCTCTTTGGGAGAGTACTCTTCGTAATCCATCATAGTTCCCATATCAGTTCCTGAAATAACCGGTGGCACCGCACCGATCCGTAGGCCGGATAAGCGCAGCGCCATCCGGCAAATCACAACAAGGCACCCAGACTTAACGCCACCATAATCACCACCGTTAAAATGCCCAGCAGCGGCGCCACCCATTTCAGATAGCGCACGTAGGGCACGCGGGCGATGGCCAGCCCGCCCATCACGACGGCAGAAGTGGGCGTGACGAGGTTAACGATGCCGGAGGCCGACTGGTAAGCCGTCACCACCAGGTCGCGGTTGACGTTAGCGAAATCGGCAAGCGGCGCCATGATCGGCATCGTCAGAACGGCCAGGCCGGATGAAGAAGGCACAAGAAACGACAGCACGACCTCCAGCCAGTACATCACGTTGATAAACGCTACCGTGGACAACCCGCTGACCAGCCCTTCCGCGCTGTGCAAAATGGTGTGGGTAATCATGCCCTTATCCATGATGACTACGATACCGCGCGCGATGCCGATAATCAGCGCGACGCCCAGCAAATCTCGCGCGCCGTTGATAAACGTCGACGTCAGCTCCTCTTCGCTCATGCGGGCAATCAGGCCGACGATAATCGCGCTGGCGAGAAACACCGCTGAGATCTCTGCCATCCACCAGCCCAGCACCGCCACGCCGTAGATCATCACCGCGAAGGCGAGGGCGAAAATCACCAGGATGAGTTTGCGCACCGGGGTAAATTCCAGCGACTGTTCGCCCTTGTCGCCGAGGAAGTGGGCGCGGTTCTCTTCCTGTTTGTCTGCGACGATCGACAGCGACGGATCCTGGCGCACCTTACGGGCGTAACGCATCACCCACGCCACGCAGATGACCCAGCCGATGACCAGCAGCGCCACGCGCAGGGCGATGCCGTTAGTGAAGGGGATCCCGGCGGCGTTGGCGGCGATCACCGTGGCAAACGGGTTAATGGTAGAGCCGAGCGTGCCGATCCCCGCCCCGAGCAGCACGGTGGACGCGGCGACAACCGGATCGAACCGGGCGGCCAGCATCACCGGTACCAGCAGGGTGTAGAACGGCAGCGACTCTTCGGCCATGCCGTAAATCGTGCCGCCTGCGGCAAACAGCGCCATCAGGATCGGGATCATCCACTCCTCGCGCCCGCGAAGCCGGGTGGTGACGCGTTCGATCCCGGCGTCAATCGCCCCGGTTTTGGTGACGATCCCGAGAAAACCGCCGATGATCAGGATAAACAGCGCGACGTCGATTGCCCCGGCCTGGCCGGAGACCGGATCGTACAGCCCGGCGATGGGCGCCATCAGGACGGAAACCAGCCCCTGCGGATGTGCCGCCACGTGCGCGTACGTTCCGGCAATCGGGACTTCTTTACCGAGGGTTTCGTTCATCGCCATCTGGTACTGACCGGCGGGGACGACCCAGCTCAGCGCCGCCACAACGGCAATCAGGAAAAAGAGAATGGTGTAAGCGGAGGGAAACTTAAACTTGCCCATGATGTTCTCCTTAAACCCGGCGCACCCCGCGGCGCGCCGGGCGGTGATTAGTCGCCGAGTGTCGCCACCATGACCGCTTTAATGGTGTGCATGCGGTTCTCTGCTTCGTCGAAGACGATGGAGTTCGGTGATTCGAAGACCTCTTCCGTCACCTCCAGCCCCTTCAGGCCGTAGGCCATCTCGATCTCGCGGCCCACTTTGGTGTGTTCGTTGTGGAACGCCGGCAGGCAGTGCATAAACTTGACGTTCGGGTTGCCGGTGGCCTTCATCACGTCCGCGTTGATTTGATACGGCTTCATCAGGCTGACGCGCTCGGCCCAGGCCTCCTTCGGCTCGCCCATGGAGACCCACACGTCGGTGTAGAGGAAATCGGTCCCCTGCACGCCTTCTTCCACGTCGTCGGTGAGGGTGATGCGCGCGCCCGTCTCTTTCGCGATGGCGCGGCACTGCTCAACCAGCCCGGCTTCCGGCCAGAAGGATTTCGGTGCGACGAGGCGGATATCCATCCCCATCTTGGCCGCGCCGACCATCAGCGAGTTGCCCATGTTGTTGCGCGCGTCGCCCAGGTAGGCAAAGCTCAGCTCCGGCAGGGTTTTGCCCGGCGCGTGCTCCAGCATGGTCATCAGGTCGGCGAGGATCTGCGTTGGGTGGAACTCGTCGGTCAGGCCGTTCCACACCGGCACGCCCGCGTATTCGCCCAGCTCTTCGACGATGGCCTGGCCGTAGCCGCGGTATTCGATGCCGTCATACATGCGGCCCAGCACGCGGGCGGTGTCCTTCATCGACTCTTTATGGCCGATCTGCGAGCCGCTTGGGCCGAGATAGGTCACCTGCGCGCCCTGGTCGAACGCGCCCACTTCGAATGCGCAGCGGGTGCGGGTGGAGGTTTTTTCAAAAATCAGGGCGATGTTTTTCCCGACCAGGGTTTGCTTTTCGCGCCCGGCTTTTTTGGCGGCCTTCAGCTCGATGGCGAGGTCGATCAGGTACTGGATCTCCGCCGGGGTGTAGTCCAGCAGTTTCAGGAAGTTGCGGTTTTTCAGGTTGATGGTCATGTGGGAAATCCTTTTAAAAATTAGCTGTCTGATGCCCTCACCCCGGCCCTCTCCCACAGGGAGAGGGGGGCTTACATTCCCTCTCCCTTAGGGAGAGGGTTAGGGTGAGGGGAAAACGACTCAGTTACGAATCAACGTGCCTTTCTCGCCCGCCAGGATCTCAGCGCCGTCGGCCAGCGCGCCGATCCCGGCAATGCCGTTGCAGGCCTCAACAAACTCGCGGCAGGCGGCCACTTTCGGCCCCATCGATCCGGCGTCGAACTGCATG
This sequence comes from Enterobacter cloacae complex sp. ESBL7, assembly GCF_041679625.1. Taxonomy (NCBI): domain Bacteria; kingdom Pseudomonadati; phylum Pseudomonadota; class Gammaproteobacteria; order Enterobacterales; family Enterobacteriaceae; genus Enterobacter; species Enterobacter cloacae complex sp. ESBL7. The sequence continues at coordinate 413,384 of NZ_JBGORN010000003.1, read as the reverse complement.
CCTCTGAGCAGCTCCGGCGTCACCTGCGCCAGCGGGCGCTGGGTCGGCTTGCCCCAGTCGAGGTACATCGCGTCGGCATCGGTCAGGATCAGCAGGGCGTCGGCCTCGATCTGGCGCGCCAGCAGGGCGGCGGAGAGGTCTTTGTCGATCACCGCCTCAATGCCGCGATAGCCGTTGGCGTTCTCTACTACCGGCACGCCGCCGCCGCCGTTGCAGATCACCAGGTGATCGCGCTGGATCAGCGCGGTGATGGCGTCGCTCTCGACGATGCGTTTCGGCTGCGGTGACGGCACCACGCGGCGGACGTAGCTTCCGTCGGCCTTAAACACCCAGCCTTTTTCCGCCGCCAGGCTTTTCGCCTGGGCTTCGCTGTACACCGGGCCGATGTATTTGGTCGGGTTGCTGAAGGCCGGGTCGGCGGCGTCCACTTCCACCTGCGTGAGCAGGACGCTCACCTCGCGCTGCGGCAGATTGTTTTTCAGCGCCTGCTGGAGCATGTAGCCGATCATTCCCTGGCTTTCGGCGCCGAGAACGTCCAGCGGGTAGGGTGTGACTTTGTCGTAGGCGCTGTTCTGTAGCGCCAGCAGCCCGACCTGCGGCCCGTTGCCGTGCACCAGCACCACGCGCCACTGTTCTGTTAATCCGGCGATGGTGCGCGCGGCCTGCTCGATGTTCTGGCGCTGGATTTCGGCTTCCAGCGGCTCGCCGCGCTTGAGCAGCGCGTTGCCGCCCAGCGCAACAACCAGAGTGGGTTTTCGTTCCATGATGGCTCCTTTAAATTCCGTCGCGTTCCAGCGGGCAGCTCATGCAGCGTGCGCCGCCGCGGCCGCGTCCGAGCTCGTCGCCCGGGATAGGCAGCACGGTGATGCCCGCTTTGTCGTACTTCTCGTTGGTCCAGACGTTGCGCTCGTAGCCGATCACCACGCCCGGGCGGATGGTCAGCACGTTGTTGGCGTCGTTCCACTGCTCGCGTTCAGCTTCAAAGGCGTCGCCGCCGGTGGTGATCAGGCGCACCTGATTAATGCCGAGCGCTTTCTCGATGGCGTGCAGCAAGTCGGTTTCCTGGGTGCGCAGCAGGCCGCCGCGTCCGTCCGGGGTGAGAGTCCAGCACTGGGCGTCCTTGCGCACCACTTCCGGGTAGACCGAGAAGGTGTCCACGTCGATGTGGGTCATCACGGTGTCGAGGTGCATGCAGGAGCGGTGTTTTGGCAGCTCAACGGCGATCACGCGCTCGGCCTGACGGTGTTTGAACAGGCTGTTGGCGAGGAACTCCACGCCCTGCGGCGTCGTGCGTTCTGACATGCCGATCAGCACCGCGCCGCGTCCAATAACCAATACGTCGCCGCCTTCTAGGGTGGCGTGGTCGTAATTAATATTCTCGTCGCCGAAATACTTAATAAAATCGCCGTCGGCAAACGCCGGGTGCCAGCGATATATTGCCCGCAGGTTATTGGTTTCACGCTGACGGGCCGGTTTCGCCATGGGGTTAATAGAGACGCCGTTATAAATCCAGCACGAGGTATCGCGGGTAAATAAATGGTTCGGCAGCGGCTTCATAATAAAATCATTCGCCGTGTGGGTATCCACCACCATATTTTTAATCGCCGCCGGAATTTCGCCGTAGGTTAATCCGCCGCTCAGTCTGCGCGCCAGTTCGCGGTGCGGCATATCCGCCAGCCAGCCGCGCACGTCGCCGGCAAAGGTTGGGCCGAGGCGATAGTCGGAGATTTGCGTATCCAGCAGCCAGGCTTTCGCTTCTGCAATATCAAGGGTTTGTGTCAGAAGGTCGGTCAACAGCAGGACTTCCACACCCTGCTCGCGCAGCGTGTTGGCGAAGATGTCATGCTCCTCACCCGCCCGCTCAACCGAGAGCACGTCATCGAAAAGCAGCTCCTGACAGTTTGATGGCGTTAAACGTTTCAGACTTAAATTAGGCCGATGCAGCATAACGCTACGCAATTGACCAATTTCAGAACCGACGTAATGCTTTTCCATAATTATTCCTTTAACTTTTTTTCAGAATAAAAAGGGCATGCGCCATGTGATGTATTTCATGACATGGCGGCTAAGCTCAATTGATTTCGTGATTCATACTAGGCAGTTAAATAATCCGTATTGTGATATTGCTCACGCGAAACCGGATATTAAGGAGTTTGTTTTCATTTGCATGATTCGCATCAGATAATGATTGATTTCATATTATTGAGGGGTGAATAGCTAAGCAGGATCCGCTGGCATTATTTGAGGTTGTTATTATTTTGTAGATTTTAATTCTTTGAAATATATCGTTATGTGACTGATTTTAAATGAAAAATATCATGAGCAAGAATGGCTATGCAATTAACGTAATTAACTATTTTTGACTTAAGAAAAATCAATAAATAATTATGGCTTTTTAGAGCAAATTATCAAAACAGTAAAGTGTGAGGCGGCAACGGGTTTTGTTAATTAGAGAGCAGGATCAAGAGGTTAGAAGAGTCGGACGATAAGCGCTGATCGAGGTTATGCATAACCCCTGCATAATTGCCTGGACAGGATTAACAGTGGGTTAACACCTTTCCCGATAAACATGCGCTCGCGCAAACCTCTTCAAAAAAGGACTGGTATGGCAGTCTTAACTCTCGTATAAAAGATAAAAATGAAACGTTGTTTTACGTAGAGGGATTTCACATGATTATAGGCAACATCCACCATCTGCAGCCCTGGCTGCCTGACGCGCTGCGCCAGGCGATTGAGCACGTTAAAGCCCACGTCACTGACGCCACGCCGCTCGGGAAACACGACATCAACGGCAGCAGCCTGTTCTATCTGGTCTCGGAAGATATGACCCAGCCGTTCGCCGATCGCCGCGCCGAGTACCACGCGCGCTATCTGGACATCCAGATAATTATGAAGGGCCAGGAGGGGATGACCTTCAGCACCCTGCCGCACGGTACGCCGGACACCGACTGGTTGGCGGAGAAAGACATCGCGTTCCTGCCGGAAGGCGAGCAGGAAAAAACCGTGGTGCTGAGCGAAGGGGATTTTGTGGTGTTCTGGCCGGGTGAAGTGCATAAGCCGCTGTGCGCGGTGGGCGCGCCTGCGAAGGTGCGCAAGGTTGTGGTGAAAATGCTGATTAGCTAATCGGGTTTACTCCCTCTCCCACAGGGAGAGGGCCGTATCGGTGCTTGATTTGCCCGGTGGCGCTGCGCTTACCGGGCCTACGATTATTGATATCGTTGCACAAAGTAGGCCGGGTAAGCGCAGCGCCACCCGGCAAGAAAAGCGCACTGAACCACTAGAGTGATAAGAACTTTGTTTGGCTCATTTAGAGATAGCCAGATTTCTTGAAAAATCCGCATTAGAAACTGACTGTACCTTCCATAAGTTGTTTTCTTTAACCATGCAGTCTATGACTACGTGCTCCTGCTTTTTGCCAAATGCAATGTATACGTTGACACAAACTGGATCGGTATCCCCGGCTATGGCTGTTACATTCTGGGGCCAGTCATCGCCAACGTATTGCGCTTTTAAAAACATATCGGCTTCGTAAAACTCTTCGTCGGCATAACGCGGATCCTGCGTATGACGGAGTTTTTTCATTGTTGATGCTGTGACATATTTATCTATTTCGTTTCCATCAGTAATGGGAAATGCATCTTTGTTGATTTGATTAACGTACCAGCTGTTAAATTTTACAGCACGCTCAATCGGGTCAGAGTGGCCAGCCATTACAGAGAAAGAAAATATGAAGAGAAGCAGTAAGATATTTTTCATATCAGTAGTGCCTGTAAAGGGTGATTTTTGGCTGTATCTTACGATATGTCTGGCCGGGATAAAGGCTGTTCTGTTTAAAATCTGAATACCAGGTACCCGATCCGTCGTAGATACATGCATGCCCGTTCTGATGCGCACCTGGTAATGCGTCAATTACTGCGACATCACCCTCAATGGGTGTGCCGTACACCTTGCTGAATCCTGCCTTCTCAAGAGAGCGCCAGAAGTTTTTTGCATCAGCACCATCAATTTTCAAACCTCCGGCACGAATAGCTGCAGCGACGGCGCGAGCGCAGTAACCCGTACTGTTATGATGTGCGTGGCTGCGGGCATATGACACAGCTTCATGCTTATTCCATGACATAAAATAATCCTTATTTTATTAACGAAACGTAGTAATAAGGAAACATTACACCGGATATTTACAATGGTATGTAATTGATAATGATCTAATATTAACCATCATCAATCTAATAAATAATGGTTAATAAAATTATAAATACATATTATGGTTGATGCTTATCTGAGGATGCGTCAGTAAAATGATTTTTTTGCGCGTAAACTGGAAATGATTATCTGCTGAAAAATAATTCAGCAGATAATCACCCTCTCAAGGTAAGAGAGAGGCTCACTCCCCAAGCGTCGCCACCATCACCGCCTTAATCGTGTGCATCCGGTTTTCCGCCTGGTCGAACACGATGCTCGCCGCCGACTCAAACACCTCGTCCGTGACTTCCATCCCGCCGTGCAGGTCGAACTCTTTCGCCATCTGCTTGCCGAGCGTGGTCTGGTCGTCATGGAATGCCGGCAGACAGTGCAGGAACTTCACGTCCGGGTTGCCGGTCAGCGCCATCATCTGCGCGTTCACCTGATACCCGCGCAGCAGCGCAATCCGCTCCGCCCACTTCTCTTTGGCTTCGCCCATCGACACCCACACGTCGGTATAGATAAAGTCCGCGCCCTTCACGCCCGCCGCCACGTCTTCCGTCAGCGTGATTTTTCCGCCGTGCTTCTCCGCCAGCGCGCTGCACTCCGCCGCCAGGCTCTCTTCCGGCCAGCAGGCTTTCGGGGCCACCAGGCGCAGATCCAGCCCGGTCAGCGCCGCCGCTTCCAGCATCGAGTTGCCCATGTTGTTGCGCGCGTCGCCCGCGTAGACCAGCGTCATCTCGTTAAACGCCTTGCCCGGCAGGTGCTCCTGCATGGTCAGCAGGTCCGCCAGCAGCTGGGTCGGGTGGAACTCGTTGGTCAGCCCGTTCCATACCGGCACGCCCGCATACTGCGCCAGCGTTTCGACCACTTCCTGGCCGTGGCCGCGATACTGAATGCCGTCATACATCCGCCCGAGAACCCGCGCGGTGTCCTTAATTGACTCTTTATGCCCAATCTGGCTGCCGCTCGGCCCTAAATAGGTGACGCGTGCGCCCTGGTCAAATGCGGCAACTTCGAAAGAGCAACGTGTACGGGTCGAGTCTTTTTCGAAGATGAGCGCGATGTTTTTACCGGTAAGCTTTTGTACTTCCTTGCCATTTTTTTTATCGGCTTTGAGCTGTGCGGCAAGGGTCAGCAGAGAAGTGAACTGTGCAGGGGTAAAGTCGAGCAGTTTCAGAAAGTGTTTCTTGTATAAATCGGACATCTTATCCTCGCATGGCGAACGCCACTTATTGAATTAAAATTCACTTTATATGTGTAATTATTCATTTGCAACCCCGTTTCACAAATCTTTCTTACAAAGGTGGAGGCAAACCCGTCCGTGTGTGAAAATAGAAGTATCTGCCGCACTTTAAAGAGGATTGAGCCATGGCAAACCCGGAACACCTGGAAGAGCAACGCGAAGAGACGCGTCTGATTATTGAAGAACTGCTGGAAGACGGTAGCGATCCGGACGCGCTGTACACCATCGAGCACCATTTCTCTGCGGATGATTTCGACGCGCTGGAAAAACTGGCCGTGGAAGCCTTCAAGCTGGGTTACGAAGTGACCGAGCCGGAAGAGCTGGAAGTAGAAGAGGGCGACACCGTCATCTGCTGCGACATCCTGAGCGAAGGCGCGCTGAAGGCGGAGCTGATCGACGCGCAGGTAGAACAGCTGATGAACCTGGCCGAGAAGTTTGAAGTGGAATACGACGGCTGGGGAACCTACTTCGAAGATCCGAACGGTGAAGACGGCGAAGAAGGCGACGACGAAGATTACGTCGACGAAGACGACGACGGCGTGCGTCACTAAGCGTTTCAGGCGGTGGCGCGCGCCACCGCTTTTTCAAGGCAGAACCATGGATTACCCGCAGATACTCGCCCCCGTACTCAACTTCCTCCAGTGCCCGACCCCGCAAGCATGGATTGATAAAGCCCGCGACCCGGCGAACCTGCCGCTGCTGCTCACCGACCACATGGTGTGCGAGCTCAAGGCCGCCCAGACTGCGCTGCTGCTGGTGCGCAAATACGTCGCCGACGAAAGCGGTGCCGACGCGCTGCTCGACTGGCTCAAACCCTACGAACAGTTCACCTTCCGCGACGGCCCGGAGCCGGACTTCGTCGCCCTGCACAGGCAGATTGGCAAAAGCGTGATGCCCAAAACCGATGACCCGTGGGGCCAGTCGCTTATCGACAGCATGGTGCTGCTGATTAAAGAGGAGCTGCACCACTTCTGGCAGGTGCGCGAGGCGATGCTGGCCCGCAACATTCCGTACGTCAAAATCACCGCCAGCCGCTACGCCAAAGGGATGCTGAAGGACGTGCGCACCCACGAACCGCTGACGCTGATCGACAAGCTCATCTGCGGCGCCTACATCGAAGCCCGCTCCTGCGAACGCTTCGCCGCGCTGGCCCCGTTCCTCGACGACGACCTGCAGAAGTTCTATCTCTCGCTGCTGCGCTCGGAAGCGCGCCACTATCAGGACTACCTTACGCTGGCCCAGCAGGTGAGCGACGACGATATCTCACCGCGCATAAAGCTTTTTGGCGAAATTGAAGCCACACTTATCTCGACACCGGACAACGAGTTTCGCTTCCACAGCGGCGTGCCGGTGTAAACCGGCACAACTCAAGGATAAGGATGCGAGATGAATAAAACGTGGACCCGTACCGTGATGGTTGTTGTGGTGGCCGCCGCCGTGGCGTTCTGGGTGTTCTTCGACAGGCAGCGCGCTCCGGAACGGCAGATGGATTCCGCTCTTAACGCGATGCCCGCCTGGCAGGTGATTAAGGAGCAGGAGCCCGCGCTGCATCAGCGCATCCTCGACCAGATGGCCGCCCTGCAAAAAGCGGGCGAGCCGGAGCAGCAGATTATCGACACCATTCAGCCGCAGATCCTGCATCTGCAGATGTCGCGCCTGCAAAACGCCCCGGACGCCAACGTGGTGAACTACATGACCATCAACATGGAGCAGACCGCCGCCATCCAGAAGGTGAGCGACGACGCCTGCTTCCGCTTCCTCTATCCGACGGTGAAGGGCGGCGTGAACCCGATGCGCATGCTGGATAAAGATCTGATGGCGCGGCGCATGCAGGCCGACGCCGACATGATGCGCGCGGCCTATGGCAAAAACCGCCACACCGTGACCCCGGCTGAACGCGAGGCGGCTGTTGAGGATGTTCGACCGATTATGAAGGCACTTGCCGATAAGTACGGCGAGGACATCCAGCTGCTGCAGATGCCGGAGAAGGCGGCGGGCAAAGAGAAGCTCTCCTGCGATATGGTGCAGGAGATGTGGGCGAAGGTGCTGGCGCTGCCGGAGCAGAAGGCGGCGGGGGTGATTCGTCTGGCGGTGTCCGAGCTGGAGTGACGAAGGGCGCTGGTTTTTTGGGCACTTAGCGCGGGTTTAGCGCGTCGTCGCTTGCATGGCGGCGCGCGACAGGTATAATCCACAACGTTTCCGCATCCCCTTCAGTGCCGAAGTGGCGAAATCGGTAGACGCAGTTGATTCAAAATCAACCGTAGAAATACGTGCCGGTTCGAGTCCGGCCTTCGGCACCATCGGAACATCAATAGACGTCAACGGACGTCTTTTTTTGTGCCTGAAATCCAGTATTTACCTGTCATTCCCGCTATATTAACTCTCTCAAGGTCAACCGACTTCAACGTACATCTATCAACAGATGTTGGTACAGATGATGGTATTTCCGGTTCGATAATGCTTGTACCAACAGGGAGGGGATAAGCATGGCTCTAACAGATATCAAAGTCAGAACAGCCAAGCCAATGGATAAGCAATATAAGCTGACCGATGGCAGCGGTATGCACCTGCTTGTCCATCCAAATGGTTCAAGATACTGGCGTCTCCAATACCGCTTTGGTGGAAAGCAAAAGATGTTGGCTTTGGGTGTATATCCTGAAGTGTCTCTTGCAGATGCCAGGGCTCGTCGTGACGATGCTCGTAAGCTTTTGGCAAACGGCATCGACCCGGGATACAAAAAGAAAAATGATAAGGTTGAGCAGGAAGAAGCGCGCACTTTTGAGGAGCTTGCTGTTGAGTGGCATGCAACGAATAAAAAGTGGTCGGAAGAACATAGCCGACGAGTGCTGAAAAGCCTGGAGGACAATCTCTTTCCAGCCATTGGCAAACGTAATATTGCCGAACTTAAAACACGGGATTTGTTAGCCCCGATAAAAGCCGTAGAGTTGTCTGGACGTCTTGAGGTCGCGTCACGGCTGCAACAGAGAACTACCGCAATAATGCGTTATGCCGTACAGAGCGGTTTGCTTGACTACAATCCTGCGCAGGAGATGGTAGGTGCCGTTGCTTCAAGTAACCGGCAGCATCGACCGGCGTTAGAGTTGAAGCGTACCCCTGAACTGCTTCAGCGCATTGGCAGCTATACCGGTAGGCCTCTGACTCGCCTTGCCGTTGAGCTAACCCTCCTTGTATTTATTCGTTCAAGTGAACTGCGTTTTGCTCGTTGGTCTGAGATCGATTTTGAAACCTCGATGTGGACGATCCCAGCAGAGCGAGAAGCTATTGAAGGGGTGAAACACTCCCATCGAGGCTCAAAAATGCGTACGCCTCATTTGGTGCCGTTATCTCGTCAGGCGTTAGCAATCCTTAAACAGGTACACAACCTTAGTGGCGATCGCGATTTTGTTTTCATTGGCGATCACGACCATCGCAAACCGATGAGTGAAAACACGGTGAACAAGGCTCTGCGCGTTATGGGTTATGACACGAAGGTAGAGGTTTGTGGACATGGTTTTAGAACAATGGCCTGTAGTTCATTGATTGAGTCTGGATTGTGGTCGAGGGATGCCGTGGAACGGCAAATGAGCCATATGGAACGTAACTCAGTACGTGCTGCTTACATTCACAAAGCCGAGCATCTTGATGAGCGCAAACTGATGCTGCAGTGGTGGGCTGATTTTCTGGATGCTAATCGGGGAGGGGTAGTGAGTCCGTTTGATTTTGCAAAAATTAATTTGGGGAAATAGACAGGGTGGTAGCCCCGCTATGTCAAACTCACTTAGTGCAGCAGAGTTATAAAATAAAAAGACATCTAGCCATGAAGATGGCTGGATGTCTTTTCTTTGAAGCGATGTTCATGGTGACTTACAGTGTGTAATTTCGATTATATTGAACCTGTACATAAGGTTGCGTTATCACGTTACCTGACGCCAAAGCCGCGTCATACCTACTAGGGTTTACCCCATTGATTTGTCAATTCGGGATATGAGTAAAAGCAATAGACAAACTAGATCCTTAGCAGCTGCATTAGATGTAAGCCATTTGATTTCAGCAATAATGAAACTTCATCTTGCGGTATATCCCATATCTCGGCGAGTTTAATTGTCACATTATGTGCCTCCCATGGCATTACATGTACACCATGCATTTTCGCGAATGGTCCGTCGCTCTCTGGGACCACTCGATCACGTGGCATTAGTGCTGCCAGCTTCCGTCCATTAGCAGACTCCATCATTGTTGGTCCAACACTGAACCAACAACCGGCATCGGCTGCTCTTCGAAGGATGGAAGGAGAATCGGTGAACCAGTGAAGGACCGCTGTGCCAAACCCAGGGTTCATATCAAGAATATCTAAAACTTCCTTGGCAGCAGCCCGAGAATGAATGCTGAGAACTCGCCCACCTAGTCCTACACACTTTTCAACAATGGCTTGAAATATATTCTTTTGAAGTTCAAAGTACGGCCTGTACCGCGATGAACCATCCAGACCAATTTCGCCAATACCAGTGCAATCCTCCATTTGTGATAGCAACATTTCCAATTCGCTATGTTTTTTATCTGCTATCTCAGGGTGGAGACCTGGGGAAATGAAACATTTCTGAGTGGTGGCCAGAACTTTCGAGGTTGCTGCGTATGCTCTTGGGCTAGTTGTAACCAGCCATACAAATTCGGTTCGCTTCAAAGCTTCGATGTAGACTTTCTTGGCATCCGGATAAAGATCTAAGTGGCAGTGGAAATCCATCAAATTATTCCGTCCCTTCGAAGCAATGTAGCTAACTCAGCTAAACCCTGTTCAGCAACGTGACGATAATGAGGGCGATCCGCAGCTGACGCAAAGGCTAGTGTGGCCCCTAGGAAGGCATCAATCCCTTTTTTTTCGGCGGCGAGTACAGCACAAGCTACTGCCATTGGATCGTCAGCATTTGCTTTTCCTGCCAACGACAGATTGGTGAATTTATATCTTGTCGTATCAGAAATACCCCAGCGCTGAATCGCAGCTTTACGAACCATACATGGCACGCATCGACCGCAGTGTGTTCGGTTGTAGGTACGGAAACGACCGCAACTTGTCGAATCACATGCAAATCTTGCTAGCAGTGTTTGATCTGCGCACTGTGCCAACATCTCTCCCTTCGTCATGAACCGATAGGGCATACACAATTGGGCATTGACGCCAACGGCATCAAGTAATTTTTGAAGGAAAGTCATGAACTGTGGATGTGTTGTTCTTGTGCTGAGGCTAGCCATCCTTCCCGGAAGTAATGGAGGATTGATACTTATGAATCCATTTTCTGGTACCAATATTTCGGCTCTGTTGACCGACAACAATGATGTAGCGAGCACAGCAAGACCATAGAACGCCATTGAGCGAGCTCTGGTCGATGTTTCTTTTTTACCACTAAAAACGACTTTATGACTCCACTGTTGATGCCAGTCGCCTCCACCTAGTGCATCAGCATAGGCAACTTGCCGAGCAGAATCTTCAAAAGCAAGTTGTGACACAAAAATTGGTTTACGCCCTGCTGCTGTTGCATCAATGCCACCTATCAGGCTATCAAGGCCTCCAGAAAGTAGAGACACGCAATCTCGGTCGCACTCCCTGTGATTGCCTTTTGGTGGTGTTGGGCCGCCAGGCAGGAAGTGCAGCGTCCAAAAGTCACCAGAAAGAACTCGAAGCATTTCCTCTGCAATAGCTTTATTTGCTTCCCAAGGAACTGGATCATTAAGTGTAATATCGAGCTCAATTTGGCGAGTCCAACCATCAGCACTATTTTTGCGAAGAACAGCAATATCTGAGGCATAAACAGCAAAACAAAAAAGCATGAAATCCCATACTGGGATCGATGGGGCATAGCCAGCACCTTCTAGCTTACGCAGCCAACCAGAGGCAATGCGTCCAATGCCGGGTCGTGATGATGCCTCTAAGAAGGTGAATGCACGAGTGCCTACTGGCACATTTTGGGGTAGCGAATTGATACTTGAGCAAAGAATTTTCATGATTCAGAGAACACCGTAAGGGCGTCTTGTAACGCCGAAGTCGCAATTTCTCGCATGGAATGTGAAGTACTGCCAGAGCGTACTTTTCCCATCGATTTGTTAACAACAACCATGATGTAGTCAAGCACTTGTGCTAATCGCTGTTGTATGACGCTGGGTACATATTTTAGCTTTTCAAAAACCCTTCCGAGTTCAAGTTGAACCCGGTTGTAAACATCGTACGCCACTGTGAATGCCATTACATTGGCAATCTGGTCATCCGCAAGATTGAAGATATCAGCAGTGGGATCTACTTCATAAAGATGAGAGATGGCCTGATTCATTGCATGCTTGGCTGACTCTTCGTCAATACTTCCACCCGTGGGCAGCAGCTTTTGTACAACTTCTAGCGCAGTATCATGGGCAGATAGATTTCTCTGTTTTACCGAAGCAACCCACGCATCGATATCAGGGTCAGTTCCATCTCGGGCTGTTGCCAGAAAGCCCCCTAATGAAGCAGAAGCTATAGCGCTAGTGCGCATACGACTGGCCGCTTTAACTGAGCCGCCCATACCTTTTTTAATGAAACTCGAAATACCTCGCCTTAAATCAGATCCACTACCAGATTGCACGAAACCCGTGAGAGCCCTTCGTGCTTCCTGATAACGACCCGCTGGCGCTACCGCCGGACTTTCTACATGCTGCGGTGTAGTGTTGTCATTCTCCGAGTCACTGTCATTTTCACCATCAGAGCCATCTTCGGGAGCTGGATTTGGTGATATAGGTTTGTCTGCATGGCTAGAGTCAATGCCAGTTTCAGCATCATCTAGCCATGGTGGATCAAATGATGCGCCAGAACCGGCTCCTGCGCTTGAGGTCGAGGTACCCATTTATTTCTTCCTTGCATTTTCAATTGCACGTTTAACAGGTTTCGGAATCTGTTCGTCCCGTTCCCACTTAGATAAAACATCTTTCGCCCAGCTACACTCTGTCAAAGCTGAAACCAAGCCTGGGGCGAGCTGAGAAATAGGTGCCTGACTAATGAGTGCAGCGGCTCGAGCCCCGGTACTTGGGTGAATATGAGACACCTCGATAAGCATCAAGACCTCTTCGGCCTTTTGCCATAAACGGTTTGGTCGCCGAATTTCCCAGGCGCGAGCCATGGCAAGACCAGACTGCAGTTCACCAGCATCCATTATTTGCTGTTTTAATGCTTCATTCGAATTTCGGGCTGCCACCAACGCATCACGCAATGCTTTACCTGCTACGTTCAGATCATCGGCACCAAAATCCCTAACGGTGCTATCTCTACTGAGGTGCAATATAGGTCGCATATCCATATCACCAAGCAGAGGTTTAAGCTGCAGCCACTCACGAACAAACTCTTTATCTCCAAATAGAGTGGGGAGCGTATTATCCGGGTCTTTAGCAGCCATCTCTGCGTCATGAAGAATGCTGACTCTTCCTTCGTTTTCGGCCGAAACTTTTTCTGCCAATGCATTTGCCGTAGCTTCGTCACACCGCTCGAGCAAATGCCACTTAGCCAGAATTTGTACATCCACATCAATGCCTTGTGGCTTAGCTAATGTCCTACGCAAAAACACTGTATTAAGAAATCGCTTAATCAGTCGTGGGTTGGCTTGGACTGTACTTGCACTAAAAAGTAACGGAGCCAACCTCTCAGCCAGCCCCATTAGGTCGAGCAACTCAGCATCCTCCTTTTCCACCAGCGTTTCGAGGAATGCAAGATCAACGGTTTTTCCCGTCCAAGTTTCTCGTAGTCGAGCTTCTACGCTGAGTTTAGCTTTCTCAAAATTCTCAGTTTTCAGCTGTCCGCTGCGGTGAGCACGTTCCAAAAATAGCAACGCGGTATATGCTTTAGTCTCGTTAGCGCCCAGTCTTGGTACTCGCAATGGAACTTGAATTAACTTGTCGAAATAATTGGTTGCGATATCGTCATCCAAACCAGTACCAGCAAAATGGACACGGACGGCTCCACGAATAAACACATCGTCCGCGGCGATGACGAATGCACTTCGACGCAGAAACAGCAGCAACCGAATAGCCTCGAGCGTTGAAATAGCAGTCTTAGGTAGACATCGATCAAGGTCATCGACAAAGACTACCAACGTGATATTCAACTCGACGAGTAGCTCTTCCAAGGCTTCCCGAAAGGATTGTATTTCTTTTGGCAGCGAAACGGGTTTAGCTTCGTTCAAGAGTCCTTTGGTAGCTTCTGATGCATCTTTGGCGACTGCGATGCCTTCATTAAGTGATTCATTCTGCAATGCACCTTTTCCAGCCTCGACAACTTTTCCAATAAGACCGACCGGAACTCCTGTGATCAAAGTGGCTGCAACTTCTCCACCAAGTTGAGCCAACCGTAGAAAATTAATGCGCTTGACGAGGGATTTTGCCTTACCTAAAAGTCCACTATTCTGAGCGACTACAGCCTCAAGTACTGCATCTCCAACCGTCTGTAGCAGCGCGGTACGTGCATCCTCAAAGCCTTGGTAAAGCCATGGATTGAAAGTTATCACTACATGTTTTGGTAGTTCCTCAGAGGCAATTCCCACTCCGACAGTCTGTTCCAGCGATAACTCAGATGCGATCATCCGTACAAGTGACGATTTTCCTGCGCCCCAGCCTCCCGAGATCCCAATCGAGATTGGCTCCCCACCGGTATCTTGAATGAGCTCCGCGCATGCTTTTGCTACTAGGCGAAAATTAACGTAATCAACGGTTGTCTCATTGTCATGCCACATTGACTTTCCTATCATTTCTTTATGTGTCAATCACTAGAACTGCCATATAAGGCCGATCATCCACGTGAAACCGACCACCCTGATGACAAAGCTTCAGCCTGTTGAAGTACTGTTTGTACGGCTGTTTCCTGAAGATCTGGTGGATAACCATACTTACGGAGAATACGCTTCACCAGCACTCGCATCCGAGCGCGTGCAGACTCGCGATGAGCCCAGTCAACGGACACGTTTTCACGCAGGCTCATTAGCAACTCATGAGCAATGAGTTTCAGTTTATCGTCACCCATAACTTGAATGGCGTCCTCGTTGTCAGCCAATGCGTCGTAGAAGGCAATCTCATCCTCAGACAAACCTTGCTCTTCACCCCGTTGGCGCGACGCACGGATGTCCTTGGCCAGCTTGATTAGTTCCTGCAGCACTTCGGCAGTGGTGATAGCATTGGCGTGGTAGCGTGCCACCGAATCTTCCAGTCGCTCCGAGAAAGCTTTGGTCTGTACCACGTTGGCCTTGCTACGTGAGCGAATTCCATCATTGAGCAGTTTACGCAGGGCTTCCAACGCAAGATTCTTCTTCTCCATCTGCTGTACTTCAGCGAGAAACTCGTCGGAGAGGATGGAAATATCTGGACTCTTAATACCCGCAGCAGCAAGTATGTCCACGATCTCGGTCGAGACCACAGCTCGACTGACGATCTGTTGGATCGCCAATTCGCGTTCTTGCTGCGTCGCACCTGAACCATTACTACTTTTGACTAGAGCGGCATGTATTGCCTGGAAGAAACCGACTTCCTCCCGGATTTCTCGGGCCTCATCGGATGCTGATGCCAAAGCGAATGCTTTGGACAAGGCTAACACTGCATCCTGGTATCGACGATGCGCATTCTTCTTACCCTCTTTGGTGTTCTCTTTCGCCGCCAACTTTTGTTGCAGGTCGAGAATCCACTCTATGGCACCTGCCATCATCGCAAGGCGTTCTTGTGGAGTACCTACCATCGCGGAGGCGTAGTCGTAACCGTGGTACATGTCCCGTACGACCTCGTATTTCTCAATCATCACCGAGATGGCCTGCGCTTCGTCAACGCCTGTGTTTTCCTGATCGTTCTGGGAATATTGCTGTAGGGCTGACTTCAAGTTCTGTGCGATGCCGATGTAATCGACGATTAGTCCTGCAGGCTTGTCGCGAAACACTCGATTCACGCGCGCAATTGCCTGCATCAATCCGTGGCCTTGCATTTGCTTATCCACGTACATAGTGTGCATGCAAGGTGCGTCAAAGCCAGTCAACCACATATCACGCACGATCACCATCTTGAGTTGGTCCTTGGGATCGCGGGCGCGCTTGGCCAGCAGATCCCGTCGGGCCTTGTTGCCGATGTGTTGTTGCCATTCCTGCGGGTCACTTGCCGCGCCAGTCATCACAATCTTGACCGCACCCGCGTTGTCATCGGAGCTGTGCCAGTCTGGGCGTAGCTTGACGATCTCGTCGTAGAGATTGACACAGATACGGCGGCTCATACACACCACCATTGCTTTGCCATCGAGCGCTGCAACGCGGTTCTCGAAGTGGGCGACCATGTCTTTAGCCACCAAAGCAAGGCGTTTCTGGCTGCCCACCAGAGATTCGACCGCTGACCACTTCTTCTTTAAGCGCTCTTGGTCTGCCTCGGAATCTTCCTCGGTCAATTCGTTGATCTCAGCGTCGATCTTTGGCTTCTCGTCCTCGTCGAGTTCGATGCGCGCCAGCCGGGATTCGTAGTAAATCGGCACGGTCGCGCCATCCTCGACTGCCCTGCTAATGTCGTAGATATCTATATAGTTGCCAAATACTGCCGGGGTGTTGACGTCGCCTGCCTCGATGGGTGTTCCAGTAAAACCAATAAAGGATGCATTTGGCAGGGCATCGCGCATGTACTTTGCGAAGCCATAAGAAAGTTCGCCGGTCTTCAAGTCCACCTTGGCCTTGAAGCCATATTGGCTACGATGTGCTTCATCCGCGATGACGACAACGTTGCGGCGCGTGGTAAGCGGCCCTGCAATCTCGCCGAACTTCTGCAAGGTCGTGAATATTACGCCGCCTGATGCCCGGCTCAAAACCTTCTGCAAATCTTCGCGGCTCTCTGCTTGCACCGGGGTCTGTCGGATCAGATCGCGACACATTGAGAAAGTTGAGAAGAGCTGGTCGTCGAGATCGTTGCGGTCGGTCAGTACCACTAGTGTTGGGTTAGCCATCGCCGGATGCTTAACGAGTTGTCCAGCGTAGAATGCCATCAGCAGGCTTTTGCCGGAGCCTTGAGTGTGCCAAATGATTCCAGCTCGCTGATTACCCTCTGGCGAGGAAGCTATCACCGTACTGTTGACCGCGTGCCGTACTGCGTGAAATTGGTGATAACCCGCGATGATCTTAGCTAGTCCCGAGCCAGTTTCGCCAAAGACCGTGAAATCGCGCAGCAAGGCTAGTAGTCGTCGCTGTTCGAAGACGCCTTCGATCAATGTCGATAGCTCCGGCGTGCCTTTCGGCGCAACGTTCATGCCGTCGGTGGTGCGCCAAGGCATGAAGCGCTCAAGGTCTGCCGACAGAGACCCCACCCGGGCCATGATGCCGTCCGACGTTACCAACAATGCGTTGGTATTGAACAGAGCTGGAATCTTCTGCTTGTAGGTCTGTAGTTGGTTGAACGCCCCCAACAAGTGCGCTCCGGCGCTGCCAGGTGCTTTCAGTTCGATCACACCCAGCGGCAAGCCGTTCACGAACACCACCACATCAGGCCGCCGCTTGTTCTGTCCGTTAATCACCACGAACTGGCTCACTACCAACCAGTCGTTCTGCTCTGGGTTCTCGAAGTTGATGAGCGCAACCTTACTAGCCGTCAGCGTGCCGTCGTCAGCGTAGTACTCAACATCCACGCCTTCTGTCATCAGTCTATGAATGCGGCGGTTTTCCTCGAGCAGAGATGGTAGTTCGGACTGCATCACGCGGCGTACAGCATCCTGGATCGCCTCTGATGGTAGGCCAAGGTTCAGTCGCGCAACAGCGTCCTCGAACCGTTTCTTGAGTATGACCTCATCGTGACTATCGCGCTCAGGTCTGTGTCCATCAGGACCGATATTTTCCTCTCGCTCAATGCTGTAACAAAGCGAGTGCAACTGATCTAGTAGCGCTCTCTCCACAGCGGCCTCCGACAAAAAAGCCATTAAGGTTCTCCTTTTTCTTCGACGGGTACCACAGTAAGAACCTGAGCCACTCCGCGCGCAGAGTTCAACGCTTCGACGTAGGCATCTCGATCCAGTTGGTAAAGCAAACGGCTGACTTCGATATTTATGGGCAGCTCATCACCGCTTGGCAACAGGAAACGTAAGGTTGGCGAATCGCCGTCCTCTGTATCTATAGACAGACGCACATGCTCGTCGATCAGTGTATTTTCTTCTGCAAATCGTTCCCAAGGTTCGCGGGATTTGATCGGGTCTAGCTGCAAATCCATATAGGCCTTGTGCAGAAAAGCTACGACGGTATCGGCCGCCAGAATTGCTGATCGACGATGATAGACTGTTAGGGCTTCGATGAATCCGTCTTTTCCGTGGCTCAATGGCCCTGCATTATTTCTCAGCAAACGGAGAGATTCCGTCAAACCGTTATGGTGTTTTATCAGATCAGCGAATTGCCTATCACGGATATCACTAAGTCTTAATAGCCGAGTTGCCGCTGTGACCCATTGGGTGATTGTTGCTTCATCCCGTGGCTTCAGTGGCGCTGTTGCGTTGTCGAGCTGTTCAACAATGACCCGACAAACACACTCAACAAGCCCCTTTGCAGCATCAATCGAAGCATCGCTCTCGTTCTCAATGCTTGCCTGCAATGCTTCAAAAGTATGCTGAAGCATAGGTGCATCGCTCCAATGCCCGCAGGCCTCACGAATACCGGGACACCAATCTAAAGTCATATTGTCACTCCGACAATGTGCTCAGCATCCTGTACACGCATCTCGCCGGAGATGAGCTTGGGCAGCAAAGTGTCACGAAGCTGAGCGAGTGACTGTGAAGTACGTTCACTGTCGGCCATTCCTGCAAACATTGGGCTAACTTGTCGCGAGAACGCATTGATTAGTTCTTGTCCAACACGTAGAACAGGTGTTGCAGATACGATTTCTGGACGGACAGCTGGATATGCCCCACCGTCCGCCAAATTGGATAGCCTCTCGATATTTTCACGAGAAGTGGCGGCGAGATAAACAAATTCGGAGCATTCATGCCGTAGTGGTCTAAGTACAGCAAACCCGGTACTACCTGTCAGTCCTTCATCAGAGATCAAGGCATAGGAGCCATTTCCGGGACGGACGGTGCCGACAATCGTATCCAGAGGGCGCAATATTCGTTGTGCTCGGCTCGGTGCATCATTGGCTCCGTAGCTCGTAGCGCTTTCAATTCGCCCCCACTTTGTTTTTGAAAGATCGACATACTGAATCTGCTCAGGACGTGTCCGTTTTGTCCAAGACTCAGGATTCAGAGAAGAATATTCCGACAGTGACGTTATTTCCATTCCCTCCGGAATCTCACCCAACTTCGATTCAACTAGTCGCTCAGGGAAGAGGTCGTAGAGATACGCGGGCAGGCTGGGTAGAGATTGGCCGCGCTGCCAGCGACCTTCCATTTTGGCCCGTACCGGCTCAAAGTCCACGAACCATGCCTTGAACAAGGTGCGAGCCATCGCCTCTAGCGTATCATTCGCCTGCCGATTGAGTTCGATCCTGTCGTCGAGCGTACCCAGGATTTGGGCTACCGCGCATTGCTCATGCTTTGGCGGAACATTAAATTCAAGCATGTAGACAGCAGCACGGGTTGTTGAAGGGATCGGTGAGCCGTCATCCACTTCACCGAGTTTGTAATGCTTCACCGCGTAGTAAAGCCAGCGCATATCTAAATCGGTCTTAGGTACAATATAATATGCGGTATCAATAACCCAGAATGGTTCTCGACAGAACTCAACACCTCGATATGCACCTTTCCGACCGAGCACAACACCTGGCCCTTGAGTTAACGCAGCGGATGTCCAGCCAATTGGGCCATTCGAGCCAAAAACACGATATTTTCCGTGGGATTGGCTATAGCCACGAATTGCTTTTCCATATTCGAGAGTAACTTCATCCCCCCAATTGGATGAACGCCAATCATTCTCCATACCCAAGCTCCTTCAGGTTGGCCTCAATCGCCGCATCAAGCTTGGCAGCAGTGGTACGGTATCCACGCCACTGCGCATAGAGCCTAAGCATCTTTTCTTCGAAGGGCTCGTCATCATCTTCCTGTTCCGTAGCACCGACGTAGCGCCCCGGCGTCAGCACATGGCCGTGCTTGCGGATCTCGTCCATCGATGCCGACTTGCAGAAGCCCGCTATGTCGGCATACTCACCCGCATCCTCTTCCCCACGCCAGGCGTGGTAAGTGTCGGAGATCTTCTGAACTTCTTCATCGGTGAGTTCGCGACGGGTGCGATCCACCAGCACGCCTAGCTTGCGGGCGTCGATGAACAGTACTTGACCTCGCCGGTCACATAGTCCCTTGCCGGGGTTCTTGTTTCGGGTTAGGAACCACAGACAAGCGGGGATTTGTGTGGAGTAAAATAGCTGTCCCGGCAGCGCTACCATGCAATCCACGGCGTCGGCCTCTAGCATCGCCTTGCGGATATCACCTTCACTGGATTGGCTGGAGCTCATTGAGCCGTTGGCCAGCACGACTCCAGCTTTGCCATTGGGCGCAAGGTGGTGGTAAATATGCTGTAGCCACGCGTAGTTCGCATTGCCCACAGGCGGCTCACCGAATTTCCAGCGCACGTCTTCACGTAGGCGGTCGCCGCCCCAGTCTGAAATATTAAACGGCGGGTTGGCGAGGATGTAATCGGCCTTGAGGTCGCGCAGTTCATCCTTGTGGAAGCTGCCTTCGTTGTTCCAGCGGATGTCGGAGTCGATGCCGCGCACCGCTAGGTTCATCTTGGCCAGTCGCCAAGTGGTATAGTTCGACTCTTGCCCGTAAATCGCAATGTCGCCAATTCGACCGCCGTGCTCATGCACAAACTTTTCTGATTGCACGAACATACCGCCCGAACCGCAGCAAGGATCGTAGACGCGACCTGAGTAGGGTTCGATCATCTCAACCAGAACGCGAACAACCGAACGCGGGGTGTAAAATTCGCCGCCACGCTTGCCTTCAGCCCCGGCAAATTGGCTGAGAAAATACTCGTACACGCGTCCGAGTATGTCTTTGGAACGGTCTCCTTCCTCATTGAGTGCAATGCCGGAAATTAGGTCAATCAGCTCCCCTAGCATTACTTTGTTGAGCGCCGGGCGTGAGTAATCCTTTGGCAGCACGCCTTTGAGCGACTCGTTATCCTTCTCGATGGCTCGCATTGCGTCATCAATCAAGGTACCGATGGTGGGCAGTTTGGCGTTGGCCTGCAGATGCGACCAGCGCGCCTCTTTTGGCACCCAGAACACATTGTCTGCGAGGTATTCGTCTTTGTCCTCGGCAGCCTGTGCATCTTCCGCCAGTAGCGCATTGTGTTTAGCCTCGAAGGCGTCAGAGATGTACTTCAGGAAGATGAGTCCAAGTGCGACGTGTTTGTAGTCGGACGGTTCCATGTTGCCACGCAGTTTGTCGGCGGCCTTGAAAAGATCGGCCTCGAAGCCGAGGTTGCCGCCGTTGCCGTTCTTGGCGGTGTCTTTCTGTGCCATCGTTTCTTATCCTTGGTGTAATATATTTGTTGCTGGGATTTGATAGCCCGGAGCTAGCTTGGCGTTCTCAACGCCATACAGCGCCAGCGGATCGCTGAGCCACAGGCGGTACTGTTCTTCATTGAGCCGGTAGTCAGGCGAGCAGTCCACGCACCAGCGCAGCAGCATGTAGCCCGCCACTGCTGCGCGGACACATAGCCGGATCGAACCGTCGGTCATCCCATAGTCCATCTTGATGATCTCGGGGCGTTCTAGGCGAGGGTGCGGCACGAACTCCAGCTCGAGGATGCGCATCCATTGGATGTCATTGTCCGGTTGTTCATTGGCCTGCACCTCCTCATTGAGCAAGCTCGGTGCTTCGATACGTGTAAGGACGAAATCGCGGAACTCGCTGCTTTTCCGATCAAAGGCACGAACGTGCCAGCATAAGCCAGTATCTACTAAGGCTAATGGCACGATGACCCGTTCGGACTCACCACTGCTCATTGAGTGGTAACGGATAATGACTGGTTTTTTGGTATGGATTGCACGGCAGATTGGAGCAAGCACATCCATCTTGGGGGGGCTCAAAGTGGTGGGTGATTCGCAAGGTAACATTGGCTGCAATTCACCATTCATGCCATCACCGAAGCCTAGAGCCAGTGCCGATAGCACGCGATGTGAAGCGTGCTTAAACAACGGGGAAAAGGCCAACCCAATGCGGTAAATCTTATGGCTACCGTCGAAAGTGATGTTCTGTGGCGCGATATCCCTATACAGCGCTAGATCGCGTGTAGCCCCCGCAGGTGCCACACCGAAACGTTCGATTAGGTCCGGACGGCCAATCACACCGAAGAAGTAAAGCCGGAAATCGATATAGGCAAGTCGCTCGCGTTGGGCAAGACTTAAATCCTCGACATGCTGAGAGGACGTGCTAACCATGCTTGCAGACCAAAAGAGAAGAACGATTATTTCTGTAACTCATACCACACCGAGAATGTAATCAAATTGATGATATCATGCGCTGGGATTTGTATATCTTCAAGACGTTTGATAATTTCGTAAATTAAATACTAAATTGGGCTTTGTTGAATAAATCAGAGTTAGCGGGCAGGATGTCTCCAACCGGTACACCTGTTATGCGATCCGGACAATGTGCGGCATACCCAACAACGTAATCCTGTTAAGCGCTTTGACCATTGCCATCGCTTCACACACCTGCGCATCATAATCCCGCAGGCGCAGATGGCTACTCAGCAGGGTTTTGATGCGGAACATCGCTGTTTTCTCTACTGAACGCCGGTGATAGGCGACTTTAGCTCCGGCAGTGCCTGCGCATCCGTCGTACCGCTGAGCGATAAACTGACACTGATAATCTCGTGCATCGCACTGTCCGCGGTCAGATGAAGTTTGCGCCACATCCTGCGTCTTTCAGCCCCATGTTGCTTAACTTTCTATTAGCCTTCGCCAAAGACCTTCAGATCGGTAGAGTCGATGACCAGATGCGAGATTTCACCCCGAGTCGGCGTTTTAATGCTGATATTGACGGGTTTTGCTCGTCGGCTGACCAGAGAGTTGTCCGGACAGCACAAGCGGCAAGCCGATCAGTTTAAAAATCGAGTCAACAAAGCCCTGTAACGCCCGGAGCGACAGGTTAAACACGCGCTTCATCATCAGAACGGATATCAGTGTAGTGTAGCGGTCGTCCACGACCTACAGGTTGTGCGCTGTCAGTCCATGCATCCACAGTCGACTCGTCAAGCCAGACCGTCAGCGAACTGTGCTGCCTGAGCGCGTTTTTGTAGGCTGGCTGGTTAACATCCCGAGTTATAGCATTTCGGATAAGGTAAAGAATTAAGTCAGTTACACTGAGGAACTTCATACCTTTGGTGGTTCAAGAGAGATAAGCCACTGTGCCATATCCGTTAAAGACTCATCGCCACTGTGTTTCAGGCCGAACAGCAAATCTTCCTGGCGCGGCTGACCGAAGACAATACGGTAGAGTGCAAGTTCTCGTTTGAGCCGCTTAAACTTAATGCTCTCTTTGCTGTACGGCAGTATGGGAACCCGGCGTTCGACGCGAGAGGTTCCTTCTTCAAAAATCCAGTAGGGAATCAATTCCGACTGTCCCGCTTTACGCTGACTTGCCGCAAGTGCGAAGAGCTGTGTCCATGGATCTGCACTTTCTGCCAGCGAATGAAGTGCACTCAAACCATAATGCTCGGCAATGTTCTTTCTTACCGCATGGCCCTTATAACGGTGTACTCGTCCTTCGCGCTGCTCCATATCGACTGGGTTTGACGGAAGATTCCAGTGCATCACCGCGTGGCACCAGGTGTGAAAATCGAGTCCTTCTTGGCCGATTGAGGTGGAAGCCAATACAAAGGGGTGAAAGGGGGAGTTAAACGCATCTTTAACCGACTCTGCATGCGCTACGGCCTGATCCGTGTCGTCCCGCAGTTGGCCGTAGCGTAAGGCAAAGCGGCACCGCGTGTACAAATCGCTCCAAGTATAATTACCGCCTTTCGTCTTGAGCTCATCAACGTTCAATTGTGTGGTGCGCAGTGAAACCACAGCCTGAATACGGGATGCAATAGCCGCTAGTTGTGCTTCGGCGGGTTCATGCTGCAACCCCATCGACTCCAGCAGCGTATGAACATACTCATCAAGCATGGCCTGAATGTTGCCATCGATGCCATAACGAAGTGTCAGCCGCCAGTAAGTGTCATCTCCTGTGCCGCGTAGCAGCGAAATGCTCTCGGCCAGATTGTAGAGCGAACGAAATCCAGAGGCGATCTGCGCTGCAGCGGACAACATCTCAGCCGAATCGGTTGCCAGGCCTGTGTCGATACGGCTGAGCGCGCGTAGTGCGCATGTACCGGGGCTGGCAAGCGCGAAGTCACAAAGAACGTCTACCAGATCTTCAGGACGCGGGCCGAGGGAGATTTCACCCTTTGCCATCCGAGCAAACAGGTCGATATGTTCCTGGAAGTTTTCGGCAGGCTCATTTTGGGTCGTTCCGATATACCTGTGATGTTCACCTTGCCACCAGTCTGGTGTTTCGGTACGGGCATCCAGTAACGCCGGAGCTGCCCAGTACCAGCGTTCATCCGCACGTACTCCCGGCTCGCCCTTACCTAGTGTTTCAAGCAATGCTTCGCATTTCGTCGTTACAATCGTTCTTATGGCCTTCACACTCAGCGGCTCGCCCGCATGCTGGCGGGCAATTTCAAGCGGATCGATATGGCGGGCGAGTGTCGGTGACGGCAACATCCAGGCGATAACGGGCATACCGGTGAGACGGCCATCTTTTGATGATTTTGCAAAGTTGAGCAGCGGTTTGACTTTTTTCTTGAGCTGGCTGTGCAGAATTTGGGGATCGGCGCCAATCATGCGTCGTTCGGCTTCATAAGAGCAGACTGTGGCAATCGCATTGGGTACTGCACTCCAGCCGGAAAAAACCAGCGTTTTGGTTAGGTTGCCTTTGTTGGCATATACCCCGTCTGGTGTCATATAAGGCAGCGAAGGAGGCATCCACAAAAGCTGCCACATGCCTTTATCCAGCGTGTCTTCAAACAGCATCCGCATACGTGGGTTGGCGGCATCAAGCGGCTGGTAGCGCTCCAGTTTTGCCTTCGTCAGCAACAGTGGTTTTGCTGATTTGACGAGTTTACGCAATGCATCTGAAGGCGATTCCAGTGCCTTATCCATACGGGTACGTAATTCGTAATGTTTCAGGAAATTGAAAAGATAAGGCATCGATTTCCAATATTCTAGGACATTGCGAGCTTGTACTTCCACGGCGACGCCATCAACCGCCGCCGCGTGATAAAGATCGGCGGGCGTAATCATGGCTGGTTGTGAGACTTCTTTCGTCATCGCATCCAGTTTTTGTGTCATCATTACCCGCTCGGTACGGCACATGACCTGTAATAAAGCGTGCTCCAGTGTTTTTTTTGTCTCCGCTGCGTTTTCTGAGGCGTGCAGTGCGGTACGGTGATCGAGCAAGTACTGCTGAATATCTTTGATTTGACTGTCATCGTTATACAAAAACTGCAATGTGCGGATAAAGTCGGCGTAGTGGTTATCTTCTTCGCTTTCCTGATCGAGGGTGAACATTTTATACGGGGTCGCTGAGAGCAAGAGCACGCGAACATCGGGCTGCTCAAAGAGCGCTTTGGCCAGCAGTGCGGCTTCATCGTCCCCGTCGAGTAAGGCTTTAAACCGCTGAAACTCATCAAGGATAACCAGATCGGGTGCCAGCGCCGATAAGCACACGGAAGCCAGCTTGCTTCTGAGTTTGCCGATCAGGGCGTAACGCAGTTCAGTATCGTGAAGCTCACTGTCCTCGTCGTCATCGGCAAAACATTCACACCCTTCTTTAAGCTGGGCGTAAAGTTCGGCATCGTCCAATACCTTGCAACGAAAATCTTTTGCCAGTTCCCTGTCAATATCGTCGACAGAAAGCTGGTCAACCGTAGAATGCCAGCCAGACCGACCTGCTGCGGCCTGGAGAAGGTTAAGCATGCCCAGACGTAAACGTTCGCGACGATCGCCTTTAGCCAGCGGCAAATCGTACAAAATTCGATACAGGATCGCGCGCTCTTCTTTATGACCTCCACGACTGCGGGTGTGATCGAGGGCTGTGTTCGGCGTCAGGCTGATAAAATTAATTCTGTTTTTGCGAAGAGACCGTACCTGTTTTGGCAGGAATGTCAGTCGCGTCGAGTGCGAAAACTGCGTTTCATTGCTGACATTTAGGCGCTTGATATTCTGCGCTGCGATGGCCGCATTTGAACAGATATAAATAATGTCGATACGGTCGACTTTATCCTGCAAATGTTCAATGGCTTTGGCGATGATGCCCCGAGCAACCATCGTTTTTCCCAGACCTACTTCATCGGCTACCAAAAAGCGATTTTGCTGTCTATCACCGTAAAATTTCTGAAAAACATAATTCACAGTGCGTTGCTGAAAATCTTTCAATCCCGTTAGTGGGGCGATAATACAGGGGGACTTATCGGTCATTTCGTCCTCTCATCGCTGATTCAAATACGGCCCATAGGGTAAGAAAATCTTGCGGAATCATATCGCTTTGCCCTTTGCGCATATTGCTTATCAGCGCGGAGATATCGTTTAAACGTTTGGGATCACGGCTATAGATACGTGTTAGCTCTTCCAGAACAGCAAAATCTTCCCCATTGGCAAGCCCTGTAAAGAAATTGCCATTACCAAAGGCACTTTCGTCAAAGAAGGCCTGCTGTCCCGTCTCGCCTATCAACATCGATAGATAACGCAGAAAATCCTGTTTCTGCATGCTGCTTTGTAAAATCATTGCGTGGCGATCAGGTGGCAAAGCGTCAATCGACAGATTGAGGACGAATCTGACAGATACATCCGAATGCGATGTTTTAAGCGAAAACGCTGTCAGCCTGCTAATAGCTTGGACTGAAAACTCACCGAGTGATCTTTTATTCCCATCTGCTGGGGCCAGCAGGTTGCAGCCAAACCCATCGGATACCGTCACGGGCCATGCAGTAGCCTTAACAATACCTGGTAGCTCAGGAATTTCACCGACAAGCCACAAGGACCAGCTCTGGTCGTTTTCACCAGGATGACAATGAAGAGTCAATGCGGTATCAGCGAGCAACGCCCGAGCCTTTTCAAGGTGGCATTCGGCTTCTATACGCATGGCATCTGGCTCAAACGGCTGGGCAGGGTCAAAATCTTGCAAATAGCTTTCCATCCCGCCACTGCTTAGAAGATCATCAATGGTACCCGTGCGCTTTTTCTTACCCTTGAGCGAGACTAAAATTTCGCAGTTCGTTTTTTCCAATAGCGCGGCACTGGTAGCGTTTGCTGAGCCCAATACTAGCTCGCTATCTCTGCCCTTTTCAAACAGATACGCTTTAGCATGTAGGCCGGAGGCAATAATTTCATCAAGGGTGCTCTCGTCGGATGCCTGCTCTTCGGCGGCATCGTCAAGGTGAAGCTGACGCGTGAAAAGGTTACGAGTATCTTCACTTAAGGCAAGAAGAGTGTCCGGGCGCGAAATTAGCGCATCGGCTTGCTGGCAATACTTCACGATGTGTTGCAGTGCCTCGTCGGTGCAAAACGGTGAGATAACCACCGCGCGATCCGCTTCGGGTGGATGCCAGTCGTAACCTTCGCCGGGCAGGAAAAACGCGACCTCATCAAAGCCACCGGGACATTCCCACTCAACGTACAGCAGTTCATCTGCAAAGCGTTGCGCTTGCGCCCGGCGATGTTTCGCCATTTTTCCCGTCGCCCGTTTGGGCAGCACGGAGAATAAATGCACCAGCGCTTTATTGGCACTTTGCTTACGTTTTACGGTGTGGCCGTCCAGCTGCAAGGAGAGATCCCAGGACGAATCGGTAGTTAAATTTCGGCTCAGTACTACCAACCGATACATCACTTCGTCCGTTTCAGGGCTGATAAAACGAATCGCCCAGATTTTGGGGTGAAAGACCCCGCGACCTTTGGCTTTTGATTCAACAATCATATCTTCAAGCAAGCCGAACAAAGGGTTGGGCTTGAGCTTTGCGGGGACCTGAATACGCCCTTTTTGGACGTACACCGTGATACGTTCGGAATAACGACGAATGGCTTCAAAAATGGACAGCGGATCCTGAGCGCGATTGCTATCAGTCGCTGTGAACGCCAAATAGACCGGTGCTTGCAGTAGAAATGCTGGGTCGAGTGAGAAGCTGGTGGCGATGGCTTCGTCAAACACCATACCGGGTGGAGAGGTCAGTGCCGAAGTATATAAGCTGCGATTGCTGGGATTTAGCATTCTTCTCTCCTGAGACCCTGCGCCAGATCGTTAAGTATTATCTGGACGTTATGCCAGCGGTAGACCAGCCGTAGGGTTCCGGCATTGCCACTCCATAGTTCAAGGGCGCGTCTGTTTTTAAAACGCGAGCGTGGACCTTTGAGGGACATTTCACGGGTACGAATTAGAGCACACGCTTCTTTACTGGTGAGTAATGTCTCAGGGGACTGTCGGATAAGAGCAATCCACTGCTCCACAAAGCGGCGGGTTTTCAGGCTAATGCTATAGCCTGGTTTGGCGGTGAGTTCCCACATGCGATCAAGTGACCAGGTACCTATTTCTTGGCATGGGCGAGCAGTAAACCAGTTGACGAAGTTATCATTGTATTGAGACAGAAGGTTGTTATCTGAACGTTCTTTGGCTAGTAAATAGTTATAAAGCAGGGCTGCGCCATGCATTGCATAAGAAAAAAGCCGCGCGTGAGTTAGCATTTCTTTGAGTTCATCTGGGAACCCCGCATAATCTGGGTGTTCCCATGGAGAACTAATGTCTGCCGGTTCGCTATGCAGCGCCAGCCAGGCCAACAAGCTGCCTTTGCATGACAATTGAATGCGGTCGCGAAGAAAGCTGGCTTCCTGGCGTGTTAGTGCAAACGTTATCTCATCAGGAAAGTTTGGCGGTGGTACAGGCAGGCTGGAGTGCCAGCTTTGGGCTGGTTTGAACAAGCTGGTGTCGCCCATATCACCACGATTTTTTTCTTGATATTTCTGCTCATTGAATTCCGTGCGCGAGCGATAAAGTTCATCAACACGCCGATGATATTCTTCCTGCGACCATAGGATCTCGCGAATACCCCAGCGACGTAGCCCGGACCAGTAAACGGAACTGGGCAGACGTTTAAGCTTTTCGCGTGAGTTTTTACCAAATGTACCGGCCGAATCTTCTTCGAGCTGGGAGAGGGGGATAATTAAGGCTCGTTCGTCACGATCGGCTTGGGTACCAAAGTTTGCGGCGGGTATGCGTTTATTTTCGAGGCGTTGATACATCCACGGAACAAAAAGCATATAGCGTAAACGTGTCTGAATGGTGCTGGTGCCAGGAAATAGTTGTTCAGCAAAACTGTCTCTGATAGTGCCAATGCCCAACTCATCTCGGCTCTCTTTTTGCTGAAAGCGAGCAAGAAGATCTAACGTTTTGGCCTGTGCGTCTGCATCGTGATCAAGCCAACCTAAGGCGGATGCCATACCTGTTTCCTTGGTTAAATTTATTATCCACAGCTTGCTTTTGCATACCTTTCTAATAGCTCGTTAATCGCCAGTTTTAGACTGAAAGAAGTATCTCTTAAAGAGCCAATATTTTACCGCTCTACCGCCACCGATTTCTGAAGAGGTAGAGCGGCATTCAAATCAGACTGATGGGTCTACCGGCGCGGGCAGTGTTAAATGTGCAAGTTGTGACTGAATAAGGGTCAGTTTTTGCTGGCTCTCACGAATAGCGTGACTTTTCCCCATCATTTCAGTGATGACCAGTTCCATGTTTTGAATCTGCGGCGCAAAAAAGGCGAACATTTTTTCATCTGAGATAAGCACGTCATAGATATCTTTAAACGGCTCTTTAATGATTTTCGCCAGCGAGGCTTTTACTTCTTCCAGTTCCCGCTCCCGCTCATGTGCTTTATAGGCATCCCATAGATCGGAGCTAATCGTAAACGCTGCGCCCGCTGGGCCTGCCCATTTGGCAATACCTCCGGCCAGTTTGGTGGCCTGCCAGGGTTTAAATTTATAGACATATCCCGTGAGTTTGCCAATCGTATCGCGTGCAGCAAAAATAGTCGTTTTCAGCGTCGCCGGGCTAATTTTCGATACGCCCTTAAAGGCCCCGCCAAGGGAGCGAAAAGCTCCTTCGCTCAGGCCGCTTAAAAAGCTTTCACTGGAGTTTAATTGACGAGTGATGTCATCAGATAAGCGCTGTGTGACCGCTGTCGACTGATCGAAAAAACGATCGACAGACAGCTTAATGCGTAGGTGAAGTTTAAAGCCAACCCCCTCTTGCGTATATCCCAGTTCATCGTCCATAAACGGGCGGATATCTTCCAGGCTGAGTGGACGCAGCTGACTCATCAGCTGTTTTTCCATCTGGTTCAGCTCTTCAAATAGTTCACCAGCCAGCCTTTTAACCTCTGTACGACTCTGCGTTATATCGTTACGAAAGCGACGCGTATCCTCTTCATTTTTCTCAACAAAGGTATTTAGTTCGTTGAGCTGTAAGCTCGCCTGTGTAACGCGCTTACTAACAATATCCTTCACAACGTCCATGCCGGTTTTCGCCAAAAGTACTTCAGGTACATTGGCTTTCAGAATCTCGGCAGCGGTGTTTTTAAGATCGTTAATGCGCGAGCGGCTTTCGTAATGTTCAGGTTTGCCGAACCAGAATGGCAGACCGCGACCGTTTGGATTTGAGGCTATGCATACGATCTTCAACCGTTCGCATTCTGCCGCGTTGAGATTAGCGGCGCGCTGCAATTTGCTTTTCAAATTCTCTTTTTTTATGACCGCCTGCTCGTCAAATAATACTTGGTTCGTTAGGTTAGCTACTTCATCCATTTTATTAATCACAAAGATGGTTGAAGACAGCTTATTCAGGTCGCGCAAAACCCATTTTACGATGTCGCTGTGGCTTTCTTTAAGCGGATTGGTGGCATCAACTACGTAAAAAATCAGATGCGCTTCAGAAATATAGCGTTTGGTCAGGTCTTCATACATCACCTGTTCACCGTCGATCTCGCGCTCCTTATCACCAAACAGCCCCGGCGTATCGACAATTTCACATTGGCCTGGCAAGCCCTCCGGTTTGTAAATACTCAACCGATCGGAGGACTCATCCATGGAGATATTCATATCTTCCATGACTGTGCCCAGCCAGGCGGCGATAACGCTGGTCTTTCCGTCGGAAAACGCGCCAAGCAACGCAATGCGCAGTACATCAGATTCAACGGCGGTAATAGCGGAAGCTATTTTTTGTAGGTCATCACCAATGTCTATCTCCATTTCACCCAGCGTTTCTAACATGCTGCGCAATTGTAATAGCGAATCAATGGCTGCCTGCTTCTCTATACTGAACTGTTTGAATTGTTCCATAAGGCATCGTCTCAAGTTGATTTTTTAATCGTGTGATTCGGGTAATTTGCGTTGCAAAAATTGTAATTGGCTGCTGCAAGGCACTCTGCATATCATTTACTTTTTTCAACAGGCCGCTTTGGAGTTCTTTATCTATGGCTGCAACCAGTTTCCGGGCCTCTGCGGGCACGCCGTCCAGGGCTTCCTCCCTCGCACCCTCCAGCTTGTCACGCACTTTTCCCTGTGCTTTGCGAATTTTTGACGATTTGCTGGTAAAAAAGCCGATCACCGTCATGACCACGCCCACCAGCGCCCCAGCGATGGCACCAATCGCTGTTCCAATCACCGGGAATGCGCTGCCGATAGTGCCACCTGTCATCGCATAGCTGCCAATTTTGAAAGCCATAGAGCCAAAATCGCCCAAACCAAGGTCGTAGCCCAGTACCATATCACTACCAAAATCGATGCCGCCGCTACGCTCAAAACTAACGCGTTGTTGAAATTCCACATGCTTGATATCTTCCAACAGGCGCTCCACCGCCTGAAGCATCTGTTGCTGTAGTACCTCCACGGCTTGTTCTGTATCCTTCAGCATTTCTTCCTCAACGCTGATGCGTCGTTTTTTAAACTCGCGCTGAATCCGTTGAGATATCGCGTCGCTATCGCCGAAATCGTCTTCGACAATAGCGTCACTGGCATCCGCCAGCTCGTTAAAAAAGGTATTCCAGCGGTTGCGGCGGTTATTCACAATACGGCGTTCAAACTCCGCAATTGCATTCCTGAATGCAACCCGACATTTTTCAAACTCCGGCTCCGTCTTTTTCAGAAAGCGTCGATGGCTGGTTAACTGCTCCTCCAGCACCTGTAAATATTGCCCCAACGTCTCACGGACTTTGCCTTTATTGCTTTCGACAATATCTTCACGGAAGGTAGCAACTTTATTTCTGATGGTCTGTGCAACCGCGTCAATCTGGCTAAATGTCCGCATTTCCTGACGGCTAGGGAACACGTCCAGAAACTCCTGTTGGGATACTACCAGGTTATGCTCCCGGGAAGGGTGAATGCTCGTACTTTGCGTACTGTCGTGATATGCCAGCGCCGAAAATGCAAGCAACCCCTGAACACAATGGCCCTTCTGTAGCACTACCGCCCCTAAGACTGGAGCCAGCACTTCAACGGTCTGGCGTAGTGCATCGCCAGCACCGCCCTGCTGAGCGAGCTCCAGACGATCCTCTTCGAACTCATAGGCTTCGGAAAAACCACGAACGTTGACCAGCGGATAAACCTGCGTGCCATATTCTAGATATGACTTAATTTTCTCTGCAGTCGCAGTTTCGGGTTTCTTGTTGGTCCCGTTGACGTAAACCACCATATGCGCTTGCGCAATGGCTTCTTTCACAAGATGAACGTAGCGGGTCTCATTACCTTCAATCCCCGGTACGTCGATCAGTTGAAAGTCTTTATCGTCGATATGTAACGTGTAATGGGTATTTCCTTTGGTAAAATCTGACTCACCAGTACCAATAATTAAGCCATCGACGCGCTTTGCCGTATTTTTTAACTTTTCCGTCCGGATAACTGACTGGATAAGACACGACAAACTTTGATCCAGTAATTTCTGAATGTTGAGCGCCGATTTACGTTCGCTGAGGCTGATATCAGCCAGCCGTTCAGGGTTTTTCTCTACAAGATAAAGTGCATCACTCATCCCTATTGCCCCGTCAGGAGATTAATTAGCACAACTGCTCCAGCACCAACTATCACCCCCACAACGGCAGTGACAAGCAGGGTGATACGCGACTTAGTACTGGTTCGCTGTTGCAAAATTTGTAGACGCGACTGGCTTTCATTTTGTTCCAGCAACTGATGTGCTTTATTCGCCTCTTCTTCCATTTTTAATCGTAAGGCACTTTCATTGGTAATGATTTGCTGCAAGCAGATGGCGGAAAAACTGATGGCACTAATTTTATCGACAACATCGCTGTAAATCCGCCCTAAATCATCGCGTAATTGCGTCAAATGCTCGCGCAGTTCTTGCTCGGCTTTTTGTAGATCGTTTTGATTATTTTGCAGCAATTGTCGGCGGG
The DNA here is from genome assembly GCF_041679625.1 of Enterobacter cloacae complex sp. ESBL7. NCBI lineage: Bacteria > Pseudomonadati > Pseudomonadota > Gammaproteobacteria > Enterobacterales > Enterobacteriaceae > Enterobacter > Enterobacter cloacae complex sp. ESBL7. The sequence goes on along the minus strand of NZ_JBGORN010000003.1, from coordinate 380,522 downwards.
AGGTTTCATCAAACACTATCCGCAGAGATTCGATAATAGTACTTTTGCCCGCGTTGGTTTCGCCAAAAAACGCGAGCGTAAATTTGTCCCACTCGGCATGTTCCTGCAGATAGGATAACTTCTGGTTGAAAGTATTCTGCAGAATCTGCAGTTGCGCCGTCATCGCATTAAGCTGCTTTTTAGCATCTTCGTTCTCGACGTGAAGTCCTGCAATATCAGCTAATGTTTGCTCAATGTTACGTCCCACGTCGGCATAAAGCCGGTTGAAGTCCTCAGAGGTATTCATTTTTAAATCTCATTAGGGTTCTGTCTTCGCCGGTTCGCTTAGCCACGTAGTCTCCCCGGTAGGCTTACGTAATGTTACTTAACTTGGAGGCAATCTTACCGTTGAAGCAAAAGTAAAACCATTTCGACGGAAAGTTAAAATGCCAGTGCCTGGCTCAGATCAAAATGCATCGTCTGTATGTTCTCATAATCAAAACTAATCATTAGCTTAGGGTTTCTTTGCCGTGGGATTCGAACATGAGATGTAAGCGATCTTGCGCCAATTGCTGTGGGTCGTAACTTTATCATTGTCCCCAGTTTTCGTTAGTAACGTTACAGTTGTGACAGAATGTCTGGGGTTCAGGATAATCAAACTTACTTGCTAATATAAATCGTTAACAGGGGAGAGGGCTGTATACCGGCAATGCTGCCGATACGTCTTCGATGCTGTAGATACCGGTCTGGCACCGGTAACAGTGCTTCACGCCCTGATAATGGTCACCGCACCACACACAGTACCAGGACAGCGTCATCACCGTTGCATCCAGTCCGTTGAGCATATTGCACAGCTTCCTGTGCCGGGCCTCAGCTTTCACTTCCGGGTCAAGATGAGCACAGTTCATCAGCACATCCCGGGCCACGCTCTGCGTATCGTGTTCAAACCACGCCGGGTCGCTGAAAGTGCTGGCATGCAGCACCAGACGACAACCACAGGAAGCACAACTCCATATCTGCCCCGGTGCGCTCATGGCCTCACCGGCCGTCACAAAGTGACCTTCGCGGTCATTTGCCAGGTAACATTTCAGTACGCGCATGCCGTTACCTCTGCAGTCCGAATTTCAGCATCAGGGAGCGCCCGGCTGAACTCACCGGTCCGGCAGCTCAGGCAGTAGCGCTCGCCATGGTAATTGCTGCCGCAGCCACTGCAGTGCCAGTCATACTTGTAAACCAGAGGGCGGGCATGCGGTACGTAACATTTAAGTTGCCGGTTATGATGGACCTCCTCAGGCTCTGGTCTGACATATGGACAATGCAGCCGCCCGTTATCTGTTAGCATCCCGGACTGGTGTTCAAAGTAAGGTCGCTCAGTGTCGTATTCAGGGTGGTACTGCAGCGCACTGCCGCACAGGTGGCAGGTGTAGCGGTCATACGGATACCGTTGCGCCGTTCTGGCTGCGGTGAGACGACCATTACCGTCAAGGGCTATGAAAGATTTGGCGTACATCGTGGTGCTCCTTACCGCCAGACGACACGCAGGCGAAAGCCGTCCCGGTATGGGCAGCATGGCAGTGTGACTGGCGGGTCAGTTATGCGTTAGCGGAAGATGATTCGTGGTATTCAGTCTCTGCAGACCGCCGGGATTACGATTGTGCAGGCGCTACAGAGGTGCGAAAACAAACGGGGCAGGGTCTGGCACCACAATACTGTCGCTGGCAACGGGGACACTTCCAGCGCTCCGGGATATTCAGTGGTTTAGTACGGCGTTGTTTTTCCATTCAGATATTCCCTCTGTTCAGACGCCACGGGAATCAGTAATGCGCTGTCGCATCCAGGATTCCACATCGCTTTTGAACCAGCGGGAACTGCGCCCTAATTTAATCGGTTTCGGGAACAACCCGTCGCCAATGAGTTTATAGAACCACTTGTCCGTCATTCCGGTGTACGTGGTGATGAAGGCCATGTCGATTAGCGGGTCTTCGGAATTAAATAATGGCTGCGCTGCCGGTGTTGTGACGGTCATTCTGTCTCTCCCTCTGAGTAATGCATGGCGGGAGATGCCCGGCGTGGTTGAATTCAGTGGCACGCCGGTACTCCCTCAGAGGATAGGCAAGCCGTGTAAAAAGTTACCGGTCTGGTTTGCGGCATGCACCCTGCAAGGCTGACTATGCCTGTATGCTGTGGTCACCAGAATGACAGACTGAGCAACGTTTATTGCCATAATAGTGGCGATGGCAGAGCAGACAGTGCCACCAGGTAACAGGTGTCCTGTGTGGGCTTTCTCTCCTGGCGGGAATATCGGCATCGGGACAACACTCCAGGCTCTCCGGCGTCAGATGCAAAGGGTCATGAAGAAAATACGCGCTAAGGTATGGCGAAACGCCACAAACGAGCAGGGGACACTGGCAATACAGGCAGCGATACTGGCCTGTGGGATATTGTCGGGCGCTCTCAGCACTGATGAAATGCCCTTCCCCGGTCCGGGCAAACGTCATTCTGGAACTCATTAATACCTCCATTTCCACCTCAGCGGCGTATATTCAGGAACCATGCAGCTGCTCATGATTTTGCGGTTGTGCTATCGGACGGAGTGAATAACAGCTTGAAATGAAGATAAATGGCTCCATCTCTGTGATCCCTTTATCTCCAGGACACAGACAATGCATATTGACACATTGATACAACTCTTGCGGGAAGCGCTTCCAGCGATTAACAGTGAGGCACAAGCTAAGTCATTTCTGCAAAACTTTGAACTCTCCGATCAGATGGCACTGGTGACGTCCTACTACATCGGAAATAAACATCTGCATGAAAATGAATTAATGCCTGATACAGGCCGATTGCACCGGACACTGCATGACCACATTGAACATTCAGAGTACGCAGACATCATTCACAAAAAGCGTTTCGCGATCAGCGATGCAATGAATTCTTTTCTGCGTTGCACTACGCAACAGCAGCGAAATGCTTTCTGAGAGATGTGAGAAGGCCAGGCAGGGAAAATTCCTGCCTGCCCATACATCAACCAGATGTGCATGCAGACTGCCTGGGACGACCGACAGAAGGCCGGGCAGGAACCTCGTTGCAGTAATGCCAGCAAAGCCCCTCTTTTTGCTCTGCCTTCGCCAGATAGCTCAGGATATAGCGAATATTGGCAATGCTCGCCGCATCGTTGTACCGGACCGGAGTGCTGATGTCCGCTACATAGGATTCTTTTCTCTCACAACGATATAAATGCCCTTCCCCCTTTGTAATCCAGGCCCACGCGGCATTCGCTTTTTCAGCCCAGACAAAAGGTTTCTGAGTAATATGCCCGTCAAGCCATAAAACGGCATGAACATGAAAGCCATGGTCCTGGGTCCATTCCATTACACAGAAATATCCAACGACAGCAGGGAGCTTCTCCATCTCGGCCATTAATACACGGACCTCGCATTCCAATGTTCTGGGGGTACTGTTCATATACCGATAAGAGTCTCTGCGATAGCATAAGTCAAAGCGCAATGAATACAGACAGGAGTATCGATTAACCAGCATATCGATATGATAGTTAATATTTGATAAGAGATACCAGTCCATTGTATAACGGGGAATCACTGGTGGGTTAATCGTCATGATTAATTCTCATTGATTTGTTTATTGGTTGAAGATGGTTGTTCTATACGGAAGTCTTAAGATTCCAGTATGTAACATTAGTGAATTGTGTATAAAATCACACAGGCAAACAGCTATTACGAAAAATTAACGGTTGCCGTGTTTCAGGACAGAAACTAACTGACTTAAAGCCATTCCATCTGTTTGATTTACCCTGTGCATGCGGGTAGTGTGTTTACTGAGTGCCTATTAATTATATTAATAACCCAAATTAATTTTCGTTACTCAAAAGGCTGGAACTACGTTGCAAACTAAAACGCAGAAGCCAGATGATTCCAGCCGGGTTTATCACGTCAGCGAAAGACTTATACCAAAAACATGTACAGGGTAAGGTCGTAAAGACGGAGGGATCCAATTCATTTCTGTTGATGCTGGCATGTGATTGTATGGAGCCCCTGAGTGATGTAGATAAAGGGGGAAAGCTCATTTAGAAAGCCGTGACATAGTCGCAAAGGAGCCCACCAGAGCCACAGAGGGTTTTTGGGGTGTTTTTTCTTGTATACTGTACGCTCTGAGTACCCGCAGAGGATAAACGCATAACTTGAATAACACTTGACAATCACGCGCATAGCCACTTTAATTACCACTAACAATAACTACTTAGTGGTGATTTTATGGCTATACGGGACAGCGATCCTGTGCTGGGAAGTTTTCCTACTCTGGGAGTGACACAGTTAAAGGCTTGCTTGTATTATTTACTGATTAATCACCCTGAACTTTCCAATTGCTTTAGGCCTTTCCTGATTTATCCCAACAAAGATATGGAGAAAATGCCTGTCGGTATTAAGGTCGATGAGAAATACATTCATACCGGTTCGCTGAGAGACTCACTCCACAACGCAATTAAATCGCTCGGCATATCCGACGACAAAAAAAAGAACCTCTTCAGAGACATGTATCGGTCAGCAGATATTCTTACACTGACAAAAAAGGATTTAACATGGCTTATCGAGGATAAAAGAGCGTGTTACTGGCTTTGGTTGCATCTGCTGCATGACAATATCTTTGCGCTGGATAATGAGAACATATCTTTGCTGAAAACAGTCTTCACCATAATAAATGATAATATTTACCCTTCAGAAGATGAACGTCTCAATATGGTCATTGAGTCTTTTCATTCGGTTATTATGCCTGTTGAAGATAAAAAACACCTCCTCATTTATTTTAAGAAACTTTGGAATGATTTTATTGCTAAGCAGCCTAGCATCAGGTGGATAGACCAGAAAAACAAAGAGATGGGAGAGTTTTTGTGGCGCTATCTCAAAAAAGACGGTGAACTGATGCTTGCGCTTCCGTATTATTTCACCATGCCTCATACAGACAATGAAAGCTGCACGTCATTTATAGCAGCCCTGGATTATTGTTCGCTTCCTGAAAGTAACAGAAAACTGTTTATAATCAGAGCGCAGAAAGCCTGGCATCAGCACAAACTCAGAGAGAAACAAAAGAGAGAAAAACGTAAGCCAATCAATATCAGCATTTCTGATGATGCAAAGCGCAAGCTGGCCAATCTGGCGAAAAAAAACAGTACCACAATGGGGGTAATGATTGAACGACTGATAATCAATGCGCATGATTCTGATTAGAAAAACACAAATGAAATAAATACAGATATATATCACCTTACCGACAACCATCCGGCGTTGTCGATAAGGAGGATAGTCTGGATATTACTGTATTACAGCATCTCTTTGAGGGGATGTATGCCCTGGCGGTGGAAGGTACCGCCGTCACGGACTCTGCCATAGTACTGGCAGACAGTTACCTGCAGAACGAAACGAGTCGCGTGGATGCGGCTGAATCACTTGTGCTGTACGAGTCCCTGAAAGCCTGCGGCTCCGGCTTTTCCTGCGGGCTCGCCGGAGGTGCGCTGCTGCCACTGACCGTCACCGCCGATGTCTGCTCTTCGCTGTTCATTCAGATGCGGCTATGTGCGGCCGTTGCCATCATCGGAGGCCATGACACTGCAGACCCACGGGTACGCCTGCTCTGCTGGGGCGCGCTGGCCGGGGATGCCTGCTCCGATGCCATCAGTGGCATCATCACCCGGTTACTGACCCGCGCACTGAGCCTGCCTCAGGCCGAGACCGCTCTGCTGACGGTGGTTCGCGACGCGTTGCTGCTGAAAAGCAGTCACGTGTTACTCAGGGAAAGCCTGCTGCTCCCGTTACTGGGCGGGGTAATCAACGGGGGGGCCGCCTGGCTCGTCACCCGCCTGACGGGGCAACTCGCCATTCGTCTGTTTATTCCGCCGGTAACTCCGCCCTGCTCAGCATAATCGTCTGTATTTCATTTTCGGACATCACCTGTCCACCATTACTCGTATAACACGCTGATTTTCCTGACGCACCGGCCATGTCCTTACAGGCGGGTTTGTTATCGTTTTTGCCTGACGATACAGACCTGAATGGAGGAGCTATGGCCGTTTATCGCGAAGATGCTGACCTGCGGTTTCTGGGGCGTTGTGAGAATGAGGACCTGGATTTACTGGTCAGCCTCATTACCCGTGACCCGCGGGATAACACCCTGCGCTGGACGGAAACGCTGTCCTGCAGCGACAACTACAAACGTTTTCACCCGGCCCACCGTAATTACTGGCAGGAGATAGCGGCTGAAATCCAGACCTTCGGTGCCAGCAGCATTGCCAATATGTTCAGCGGCGGGAAAGGCGTGTTGTACCGGGAAGTGTTATGCGATGTCTGTGACCATACGGGCGTGAAATACAAAAAAGAGGAGGCAACCGAAGACATTGAGCTTTCCCTGCTGCTGACGTTGCTTGAAAAAAGCCTCAGTGAGATGACAGCCGAAGAGCTGCGGGAGTTTGCTGACAGTATGGGCACCGAGCTCACCATACCCACGGCACCGCTGATTTTAATGGCTGTATGGACTGCCGTCCGGGCTTCCGGCTTTGCAGCCTATCGCCTGTCGGTCGTGATGCTCAGTACGCTTGCGAAGGTTGTTCTAGGGCGCACGCTCCCCATCGTGACTTATCTGACCCTGACCCGCTCTATCAGTGTACTGGCTGGGCCGGTTGGTATCGCCCTGAGCACGGGCTGGCTGATTGCCGATATGGCAGGCCCGGCACGGCGGGTTACGGTTCCGGCCTGCCTACTGGTCGCTTGTCTTCGTCAGCAATATCTATACAAATCAATGTAATCAACGGAAACCCTTCACTATGTCAGCGGAAGAAAAACAGCACGATCGCATGGCATCACGGCTGGCGATAATCATCAGTCGCCTGCTGATGGGGGAACGGTTGTCAGTTAGTGGGTTGTCTCAGGAGTTTCGTATCTCGGAGCGCACTCTGCGCCGGGATTTTCGTGAACGCCTGAGCTGCCTGGAACTGACATACCAGCAGGGTTGCTGGTCACTGGCCCACCAGCACGAAGGCCTGCGCACCAACCGGCACATTCTGCACTTTGCACGAGTAACCCGCACGGAGCAGCTGTTCCCGGCGATGGATAACCGTCTGATATCGGTGCTGACTGACAGCTCCGTAGAGCCACCTTTTATCGTCTGGCAGTCTCCACCGGAGCGCAAGCCCGGTCCCTTCGGCAGTTTCTGGCGTATCACTCAGGCCATTCTGGAGCGAACTCTGCTGGATCTGACAGCAGAGGGTCAGCAGTACCGCTGGTTCGCACCTTACCGCCTGATTTATTTCGAGAACGGCTGGTATCTGGTCGGAGAGTACGCCCGGCAACTGCAGGTATTTCTGCTGGAAAGCATTACCGATGTCTGCCTGACGCCGAGGCAGTTTCTGCGCAGGCGGCAGATTGATGCACTGACCGCAGATCCGCACTTTATCCGTTCTTTGCCACACTTCCAGTACCTGCGAAAGGTGCTGACCGATACTGAAACTCAAGGATAGCTATGAAAAAAATAACGTTTTTACTGATGGTGCTTGCCTCCGCGCAGGCCGCTGCAGCCGTAAACCAGTGGACCCGTACCTGGGTTCAGGGCGTTACGGAATACCGCATACAGGGGAAAAATGGCGCTGAACTGCTGATGACCTGCTCGCCGGAGAACAATACGTTCGTCCAGTACACATCACCCGATGGCAAAACACTCACCAGCGGCAATGATGATGGGCGCAGCGTTCAGGCACAAACCGACAGCGGCGACACGTTCCTGATTAACGACACGTTTTCTGATGCCGGTGGCAGTAACTTCGAAGCCTTCTGGGATGCAGCCAGAAAATCCCATCGTATCCATATAACTGCGACCGGACTGACCTCCGCCACCTTCACCTTCAGCAATGCCGCCGGGGTTTTGCCTGAGTTTGATAAGTCAGGATGTCTGACCCGTATGTAACCCCATCACTTTTACCATTGCATTGTTAACAACAAGGAAAGAACAGTATGACAACTCAAACCATTTCAACACTAAAAGACAAATTCAATACATCAACTCTGAATCTGGCGCTGCTGAGTATTGCCACAGGTGGCGTATAGCACGACCGATTTTATCGATTAATGGTTTTGTAAAGACGCTCCATGAAAAACGGTGAAATTTTATCAATGCACTGTTTTCATGAAAATTTATCCGACTAAGAGTGACACTGTTTGAGCCAAAGGCATACAGGGGATGGAATGAAACGATGTGCAAGATGTAACAAGAAAAGAGGCATCATCAGCCGCCTGTTTGGGTTTGATAAGGAATTCTGCGACGAATGCTTATTTGATACTGAGCAGGAAATCAGGGAAAAACTCATTCTCCCCGTCAGGCGTCAGAAACCTGATAGCGAAGGGAAATCGTAATCCGATATGCAGCCTAAAATTGATGTCAGCATCATTATCCCGGTCTTCAATGCGCAGGCCACTATCGGCTATCTGGTACATGATCTTCTCAGCGAGCAAACACTCAGCATTGAGGTGATTGTTGTGGATGATGGCTCTACCGACGAAACGTCGAGCATACTCAGCGATATCACCGATGAGCGGCTGATTCTTGTTCATCAGGAAAATCAGGGGGTATATGCTGCAAGAAATGCCGCACTGGCAGTACACCGAGGTGAATGGGTGGTTTTTCTGGATGCGGATGACCGGATTGAAGAAGGTTTTCTCCAGGAGCGACTGAATAGCGCACGAGCGGCTCAGGCCGATGTTGCCCTTTTCAATGGCTGGCACACCGACAACAGGGGCTTACAACGAAGACCGGTTCATTATAAGCAACCTTATGCTCAGGCGCTCAGCGGGCATGCGTGGATACAGCATTGCGTGGCTCAGAAAGAATGGCCGCATTACCTGTGGTTGCAAATAATTCGCTCATCTTACATCAGGAAGAATAGTCTGTGCTTTCAGGAAGGTAAAAGCCACAAGGACATCCTCTGGACGATTAACCTTGCCGCTGCAAACGGTCTGTTTTATTTCGCTGATAGAAAGGACTATTTCTATACTACAAACCCGGCATCCATTACCCACCGGCAGGACTACTACGATATCCGTGCACACAGCTACATTGATGTCATCGGCGATATTCTGGCCCTCTCATCCCTGCCACAGCACCATGATGTCAGGAAGCCTCTGAGAAGGCATGCGCTGGTTGAGTGTCGCCATTTTCTCGGGTTGTTCCGGCGTAAGATTGCCAATCGGCAGGCTGCCCGACAGTTGTTCAGGCAGCGAATCGCGTTGCGTCAGTTGATTGCCGGGGTCAGCAGTCTGAGCGATATCTTTTTTCTGCTGAAATTCGTGGCGAAAATTTATCTATGATCCCCAGAATGGATTTGGATAGATAGCTTATAACGACAGGCCGACACTTTCAGCGATGCCGCAAAGATTCTGCTGAGTTTGATAATTCTGGATGTCTGACCCGCATGTGAGCCTTTATTGCTCCAACAAAAATAAGGAAAAAATAATGAAAACAGCAATGAGTACCCTCGCCGTGGCACTGATGATTTCACCTCTGTTGCACGCAGCAGAGGCCCCGGTCAGGATTGGTCTCGAGCAGGTAAAAAATCCCTATTACCCGAATTTGCATCAGCAGCGTGTTCATGTTCAGTCACTGGCTGACAGCATCACCATTCAGGATGTTGTCGTTAACCGTGGGAACTGCCCGATTCAGAAGATGCCCACCGTCTATGCAGGCAGCAAGCCGATCCCGCTGATACCGTCAACGCTGTCTTACGGCAAAGAGATTGACGTCTACATTAAAGGCCCCTGCAGTGTGGCAGAGATTAACGTCATCACCAGTCAGGGGGACTGGCTGATGAAGTACTAATTTCGATGGAACAATATCTGGTCTGACAATCAGTTGTCAGACCCTGTTGTGTTATCAATCGTTATATTAAAAAAATCAGGTATTAATACTGCGTATTAATAGCCATTATAAACCCCTCCCCCGAGAGGTCCCTCCCCTTACGGGTTCACCATAATATATATCTTTACTTCAGCATATTGAGTATATGCCGTTCAACGCCTTACAATTATAAGTCATGAGTCGGCTCCTCAAATCCCGCTTGTTTATTCCTGACATATTACGCACCCGAATGCTCCGACCTCAGTACACGCAGCGAAGAAGGATGATAGCAACCAATATAGCTGGACAAAGTATGGACTCGGGGTATTACCCGCTTCAATATCCCTAAATGTTTGCTCAACTGCAGCCTTGCTCAGAGATGAAGTCACAATGGCCACACGTTTTGAGGTGTGCGGGGCATTCCTGCAAATCTCCACTGCAGTCTTTAAATCAGCAGATGTGCCACGGCATGTACGTTGAATACCTGTCCTCACATTGTTATTGCTGTAAAGTCGCCCCCATCGGGTAAACTTTTTGCTCATGGCTGGAGCGGGCAATGTGAGGTTGCCTAGGTTCTTGATCGCTTGGCTTACTGAAATGTGAAATGCGCCAGCTCCGAGTGTCAGCTCACCGTGCTTTGCATGATAGAAGGTGACTCTTGGGGAAGCAGGATCCGTTCTAAACCCAACGAAATCAGCCCATTCATCACCGAGATCATCGCAGACTATGACATCATCTTCTCGAGCGATCGTCGACAGTACTGCCCCGAACGTAGAATTTGGATCGAAAGTACGATGGGCAGCAGTAAAGGAACCTTTCTCATCAGTTACGGTTGCTAACTCTGCATTACCGAAGAGATAGCCCAAGAACTGAGTGCCACCATTGACCAAAGTGTCGTCTTGATAAAGACTGCCATCTAAATAGGCAAATTTCGGCTGGTCAAACAAGACGATAAACGTGTCCTGTTTGTCGATGAACTGCTTAAGCGGGGCGCGATTATCATCCGCGCCAAGTGCGAAATGAGTGTCCTCAACGTATACATCGGCAAGCAAAGGCAGCGAAAGGCGTTTCAGAGCGATTCGCGTTTTATTGATCGCGATCTCACCTACCTCGAAACCTGTTACTGGCTGTGACACCAGCAACTTGCCATGGGCGTTTTTGGCAACGCGCAAGATATCTGTGAGCTCCGTGAGTATCAGATCAACCTCTGCCTTTGGCAGCTCTCGATAGCCCATTCCGTCACGCTTGACCAAGCGGATGATTTTGTCATCAAAGATGGCCTGTCCGAGGATGGCGGTATCAACTGCAAATTGGGTGGGGTTTGCCGCCAGATCTGATAGCTCCAACGGTCGTGCGAAAGCTGCTAGGAAAGGGGAGGATGATGGTCTTCCAGGACGAGGTTGTAAGCGTTCGATGATACGACAGGCATAATCAACTAGTTCCAAATAGCCTGCACGATCCGCACGAAGCGAGATTCGCCCAGTGCGCGGCGTCGTTGAAAAGTGTTCGTCTTCTTCAGTGAAGCTGTAACCTAACGGGGCAAATCGAGCTGAGGATGCCATACCTACATTGTTCTGAAGGTTCTCGCCTTCAAGCGTCTTGCTGCGCAATGCAAAGCGGGACAGAGTCATATGCCTGAGTCGAACCCGGGCAAATACCGAGTCCTTACTCGTCAGTCCACGGTCGACATCTTGGGCACCGATACGCTGCAAATACCTTTTCGAGAAATCAGGAGGGATATCGATCTGGGATTTGAAAATGGCAACATAATCGCGATGCTCGACTATCAGCAAATATCCGGTTACCCGGTCGATCACGCCTTTAGTGCCAGGCAGGAAAGCCGGTACCTTGTCGAATTGAAAGCACAAAGCAGACCAAATTGATGCTCCGTGGGGCTGCCGAATGAAAGAGAAAAAATTGTTGGAGGGGGAAGTTTGCGCCTTTCTGATATCCCGGAACAGTTCCGTGATCGCGACTTTCGTGATTGGAGCTTTTTGGCGGTAGAAATAGCAAGATTTGCTGGCTTGAAGTTCGTCGATCATATCCGAGTCCCTATGAAAATGGACGAAGCGAAAATCCCTCAGAATGAGATGCTAACCCAGTACCATCATTATTGTCTAGATAGTTTCTTGCGGGCAAAAGAAGGTTCGTAAGGGACAGCTCCGTGCCAGAAGCAGCCACTGGCGGACGGTAAAATCGATCAGTAGTTGCAAGTATCTACACACAATATTTGTGAGGAGCGTATATCATTACCACCCTGGCCAGAGAGCCAGGTCGGTCCGGAACCCGAGGCACAGGTACGGCGCAATGCGCGGGGGATTGCACCTACGTAGCCTATCCACCGTCCGCAGGCGCCTTCATGAGATAGTTGCCAAACCTTTGCGAAGTGACCATCAGCGCTTCTTACGGCGCGTCTTGGTTTTCTTCTTGCCAGCCTTCTTGGCAAAGGGGCACCCTCGGGCCTTGAGCATATTATCTTCATCAACACTCAGCTCTTGCGCAAAGAAGATTGTGCTCTCGGACATCGGACGAGGGAAATAAGTGTAGCGCAGGTGCTTTCGCATCATCTTCAACTGGATGGGCATCGTCAAATAATCAATCAACTCTTTAGCAGTGGGCCTCTTGCCTTTCCAGAGTGTATGAATAGTCTGCTTATTAATCTTCTTGCCATTCTGCAAACCGAAGCGAGAGATGGTGCTTTCGGTGAAGAACTTGCTTAACGCCGACCAGTCCGAAATGTAGATACCCTCCACAGGCTCCCTTGAGTAAGTCATGGAGTTCAGCATAATGGGCACAAGGGTTAAGTCATCAAGCTTTCTGCCGAACAGCAATTCAACAACATCAGGACGTTCTCTCAGGCCGCGTACAAGACGTTTGATTTGTCCGACGTTATCGCTAATCGACTTAGAATAGCGAAATGCCTGGACTGTATTGTTACCTGACAACATGTTGTTCTTGCACTCTATGAGCAGCAGGGTGTCATCAATCAGTACCAGGGCGTCGTATTCGTACTCGGCATCGTCAATATAGAACTTCTTAGATTTGCATGGATATCCCCACTTGACGAAGCTAGACACAACACGGTCCTCAAACCCTTTGCCCTTCTTATCGAACTGGGTCGTGAGAGAGCTCAATCTGGAGAACAGCACGTTGGTTAAGTTGCAGGTTTTTAGGACGTTGGCGAAAAAGGTGTACTTGCCATCTTCCGAGTAAATCAACGGCGAGTCATATAGATCGCGACTATCCTGGCCGAAGGTCAGATGATGGATAAAGGTTGGGATGCATTCTTCAGGAAGCTTGTAATCGCGCAACCCTTGCTCAATTTCACTTTTTTCGAACGTGACCAGGCAGGAGTCGTCTTGCTTTGCCGTGCCCATCAGCCCTAGCGCACAGTATCCTCGCACCCACTCACGTAGGGTCAGTCCGTGGAAGCGCTCCTGGTCCTCGGACACATCATAGGCAAGAATCTCTGATAGCTTCATCAGCGTAATGCCCTCGTTCTCAGAGACAAAGCCTGCAGTAAGCTCAGGTACTGTTGCACCTTCCTTCATGACAGTTTTGCGTAATGCTGTCATATTCGCCATCAACAACGTATTCTGCATCGCCCAGGTGTGCAGCCTGCGGTTGGCCATAAAGTCGTAGGCTTCGACATCAGTCGGCTCACGGTAGAAAAAGATAGGGTCCGGGAATTTGACTTGTTCTTCCACCGAGAAATGATCAATAGATATCTTCGCATCCTGCGCATTTCCGATTTCCCCACCGAAAAATAGGGTTCGGTTGGCGGCATCCTCAAGGGCGTTCCACGACAACGCATAAAGCTGGATTGAACCAGCCTTGTACATATGATCTTCGGTAATCGCAGGCATTGCGGGAGCGACAAGCTTGCCATCATGAAGCAGCTTTTTCTCAAAAGAGAGCATCTTCAATGTCAAACTAAGCGCCCCTACTAGGCCGCCATAAACCGCGTCGACATTCACGATTCCACCATGTTCAAGCTTCGTCATCAACGCTTCAGGCATCACTGTCGGAATGCGCGCCTTAAGCTTCTCTTCAATCTTCCCCCATTCCTTATCGCTGGCGCTATCGATCTCAGCCAACTCGCACGACGTACGCTCAACCTGACTCCAGAATTGGATGTCTACTGGATATTGGGATATGTGGCATTTCGGCAATGAATCCCGAATATCATCGAAATAGCACTCTATTTTATTGATATTTAGGTTTATTTTATTGGCATGTGGGCGTATCGAATCGTGCTTATCTGACATGGCTGATGAGTTCAAAAGCGTGTCGTAGAACTTGTTCCGTTTGGAACGATTGCCACGAATCTGGTATGCACCAGGTTGAGCCATCTTCTCGATGAGAACGTCAGCGACCTCTTCAGTTTCCATTTCCTCAAGGGCTGCGAGCGCCGTGGGCAGGTCAAACTTTTCGAAGGCTTCTTTCAATCGTTTGCGGAGCTCTTTTGGGGCGGTATTCATCAATCTTCCTTAATTCTCAATCGTATTGACAAAAAGGGAGGTTATCATTCAGTAATCCTAGAATGCCAAGTTTTCTTCTGCCACTTCCTTCAGAACCACCTGGCGTTACGCCGTGTTACCCCATCAATAGTATTTTTGCGATGCAAAACGTCCGCTCCTCGCTCATAGCAGACATTAGCTAGCTGTCGCCTCCATCAGCGACACAGAGTTTTCCCCAATCACCCCAGCAACATCAAATCCATGCAGAATGGCCGCACTTCTTACCGGAAGCGCGACCTTTCTGCATTTATGACGTTAACCACAAAGGAGATTTATCATGAAATTAGCCAGCCGCTTCGGACGGATTAACCAGATACGCCGTGACCGTCCACTGACAAACGACGAACTGATGGCCCATGTACCCAGTGTATTTGGTACCGACAAGCACGAATCCCGCTCGGACCGCTACACCTACATTCCAACAATCACACTGCTTGATAGCCTGAAGCAGGACGGTTTCCAGCCGTTCTTTGCCTGCCAGACCCGAGTGCGCGATCAGAGCAAGCGCGAGCACACTAAACACATGCTGCGCCTGCGCCGTGAGGGGCAAATCACCGGTAAGCAGGTGCCGGAAATCATTCTGCTTAACAGTCATGACGGCTCCAGCTCATACCAGATGTTGCCGGGGCTATTTCGTGCAGTCTGCCAGAACGGGCTGATTTGCGGTGAGAGCTTTGGTGAGGTACGTGTGCCGCATAAAGGCAACGTGGTGGAGAAAGTCATTGAAGGGGCTTACGAAGTGCTCGGGATTTTTGACCGGGTGGAAGAGAAGCGCGATGCCATGCAGTCGCTTTTGTTACCGCCACCAGCACAGCAGGCGATGGCGAAAGCGGCATTAACCTACCGTTTTGGTGAAGAGCATCAGCCGGTGACGGAATCGCAGATCCTTTCCCCGCGCCGCTGGCAGGATGAGAGCAACGACCTGTGGACCACTTACCAGCGCATTCAGGAGAACTTGATAAAAGGCGGACTGTCGGGACGAACGACGAAAGGTCAGCGTGCTCAAACCCGCGCTGTCAAAGGTATCGACGGAGACGTAAAGCTCAATCGCGCACTGTGGGTGATGGCTGAAAATATGCTTCAACTTGCTTCATAAACGACTTTAACTATTACCTCCAAGGCCCTGTCATGTCAGAGATAAATCTACCTCCTGATCTTCCGGTAACTGAAGTACGCACCATTCGTCGCGCTCTCCGCTTACTGGAAAAATATCAGCGCCAACCTGGCGAACAATTTAATTCCACTACCTTCACCAAAACCTGGCTACAACTGCGTCTTGCCCTGCAGGAGCGCGAAGTTTTTCTTGTTTTATATCTCGATAATCAGAACCGTCTTCTGGAATGCGAGACGCTCTTTACGGGCACGATTAACCATACCGAAGTCCATCCACGCGAAGTGGTGAAACTGGCACTGCGCCATAACGCTGCCGCTGTGATTCTGGCCCATAACCATCCATCCGGAGAGACAGAGCCGAGTAAACAGGATCGAAACATCACTCAACATCTGGTGAACGCGCTGGCAATGGTAGAGGTGCGGGTGCTGGACCATCTTATTGTTGGCATCGGTGATGTGCTTTCTTTTGCTGAACGTGGCTGGCTATGAGGCTAACCATGAAAATCATCGATAAAAATGCCGCGATGGCGATTCAGCGGCAGCATCCGGATTCCCGGATCTTTCGCTACTGTACGGGCAAATACCAATGGTACGGCAGCGCCAGTCATTACACCGGTCAGGATGTCGCGGAGATTTCCGGTGTGCTGGCGGTTTACGCAGAACGCCGTCGTGACAACCATGGTCCGTATACACGCTTGATGTGCATCACCACCAACTGACATTTAATAAGGAGTAGAAAAATGCAAAATTCATGGGGCCTGAAGCGCGATATCTCGCCGTGCTTCGGTGCAAGGCTTGTGCAGGAGGGCTGTCGCCTGCATTATCTGGCAGACCGTGCAGGTATTAGCGGTGCGTTTAACGAGGAGGAGGCGCTGCGTCTGGATCAGGTATTTCCGCTAGTGATGAAACAGCTTGAATTGATGCTGACAACCGGTGAACTGAATCCGCGCCATCAGCATTGCATCACGTTGCATCATAACGGACTCACCTGCGAGGCGGATACTCTCGGTTCTCATGGCTATGTTTACATCGCTATTTATCCTCAGACACCTGCTAGCCAATAACACCTTCTCTTCTTTTATCAGGACCCAACTCATGCAAATTTCAACTGTACCGGCCACGGTGCCGGTTTCGTCACGCCTGTCGCCCATACAGGTCTGGCAGCAATTGTTAACGTATCTGCTGGAACACCATTACGGCCTGACTCTCAACGACACGCCATTCCACGACGATACGGCCATTGAGGAGCATATCGACGCGGGAATCACGCTTGCCGATGCTGTTAATTTCCTGGTGGAACGTTATGAACTGGTCCGCATCGACCGTAAAGGATTTACCTGGCAGGAGCAGACGCCATTTCTGACCGCGACTGATATTCTCAGAGCCAGGCGAGCTACCGGATTAATAAATACCTGAATTCTTCGAGCCTCATTCCTGATTTTTACCTCTGAACTTCCAACCTTTTTTATTCATCGCATAATGCGCCTGCCACTCCCGGCAGGCGTGTTTGCTTTTATGGACGATTAACGATGCAAACAGAACCCGACGTGTTAACGGAACACAATGAACTCATCCTTTCGACCAGTATCGAGCGTGTTGTCACGGGCCGCGATACCGCACTAAAATGGATCGAACAACTCATTCAGCAGCTTGATGCAATTTCAGGGCTGACCTCCGAAATTGGCGGTGGCACAGCGCAAGACTGGGCTATGAAAGCTGGGCATCGCTACGATAGCTGGCTAACTGAAAAGGCTGATAAAGCGCTGCCTGCTATCCTCCGCAATATTGACCGCAGTATCTGGCGCGATTTGATGTTGAAGTCCGGCATGATGGCCTTGATGGATGCGCAGGCTCGTGACCAGTGGCATAAGAACCTGGAGGAGGGCGATCTACCTGCTATCAGCGAGGCGAATATTCTCAGTACTTTTGAACAGTTACATCTCAACAAAATGGATGTGTTTGAACGTGGCATCATCAACGTCTTCAAAGGCCTGTCGTGGGACTACAAAACCAACAGTCCCTGCAGTTTCGGTAAGAAGATCATCATTAACAATCTGGTGACGTATAACCGCTGGGGATTTAGTCTGAACTGGGGTTGGCGACGGGATCAGTTGGCAGACCTAGAGAGAATGCTATTTCTGCTGGATGGTAAACCCATCCCTGATAACCGGAGTGATATCTCCACCCGGTTGATGGAGCATATCCGGGATAATCCGGCTAAGGACGTTTACGAAGATGAGTTCTTCCGCATTCGTTACTATCAGAAAGGCACTGCGCACTTGGCCTTCAAGCGTCTGGAATTGATTGAGCGAATGAATGACATCATTGCGAAACACTTTCAGGGAATGCTGGCTTCGAGATGATGGGGGGACTGATATTATCTTCGTCGCAGGTAGCTATAGTTGATGAATAGCGCCAGAGATATGCTTGATTGTGATAATCTTCGAGGTAACTCTTGCCCCGATTCGAGTCCCAAAATCAACGATTTAATGTGTTGGTATCGATGTTGGTACATTATCTAAATGTTATTTTTTATTTATTTTAAATCATAGGATTAGTCATCATGTGCGAGTCCGGCCTTCGCACCAAAAGATGCAAATGAAAGTCGCTTTAGGGCGGCTTTTTTTGTGTCTTACTATTCAAAGTAGTATTACCGTTGAAGTTAGCAGTAATAGTTGAAAATTTCTCTTTTAGAAACAATGAGTTTGCAATATCTATTGCGGCTAGGTTGGTAAACTCATTGGACTATTAGCAAAGTCAATTAATGATAGTTCGCGCTTGCATGGCGAAGGGTGCTAAGAATGTATGGAGTAGAGCAACATTATCTCATACATAGGGCAACTCCAGGTATCCAGTGGCGACATAAAAAGCTATACTTCTGCCGGTTTATCAGGGGGAGAAAATGCCTAAAGCTGTATCATTATTTTCGGGGTGTGGTGGCTCTGATGCAGGGCTCGTGAAAGCTGGATTTGATGTCGTTATGGCAAATGATATTTTGCCATATGCGAGGGAGGTGTATTTAGCAAATCAACCCGAAACTAACTATCTCATTGAAGATATTAGAAAAGTTACAACATTTCCTGCTGCTGAGCTTCTTGTTGGGTGTTACCCTTGCCAAGGTTTTAGTCAAGGAGGTGCTCGTCTTGCTGATAGGAGCATCAACTTTTTGTACAAAGAATTTGCAAGAGCTTTGGGGCAAATTCAACCAAAAGCATTCATTGTAGAAAACGTTTCGGGGATGAGAAATAGTACATTCCAACATTTGCTTAAAGATCAGATTGAGCGTTTCTCTAATGCAGGGGATGTGGGCTATAACGTTGTTTGGAGTATGTTAAAAGCTCACCATTATGGTGTACCCCAAGAACGTAAAAGATTAATAATTGTGGGCATCAGAAATGATTTCCATCATGAATATCAATTCCCCACTCCCACTCATGGGGATGATGTAGAAAAACCTTATGTCACTATTGGCGAGGCCCTTAAAGGATTTCCGGAATGGCCGACTGGTGAATATTGTGATGATCCTTTTCATTGGTATTATTTATCAAGAAACCGACGTCGTGATTGGAATGAGGTTAGCAAAACGATAGTGAGCAACCTTAGGCATATTCCTTTACATCCAATAAGTCCTGAGCTAAAAAAAGTTGATGTGGACAAATGGGAGTTTGTTACTACATCGCCTGCAAGACGTTTCTCCTTCAGGGAAGCTGCTATTTTGCAAGGATTTAGCAAGGATTATACAACTCATGGGAATAATCTAATCTTCCCTGAAATGGAAGGTTTTGGCGCAGCGAGATTACTGAAAGAAAGATATAAAGTAGTAGGAAATGCTGTCCCACCACCATTATTTGAATCGGTCGTGAAAAATATTCCTGATATTTGGTAAAAAGAGCCCTTCATTGGGCTCTCTTAAGTTTTTTGCAAAATTCTATTAATTTCATTAATTCTATCTGCATATCGCTAAAATCATCTTTGAAATTTTCATGTGCGATTGTTAATCTGACTCTGTCAAAAACTATTCCTGCTTCAGAACTAGCTTCTCTAATCATCTCATCAACAAGTAAATAGGGCGTGGAAAATACTTTTACACATTTAATATATGTTAGTGGATGAAACCAAGGATTCAATTTTTCAACTTTGATATCGTTAAATTTGGTTGGCCAATCATTGCCACAAGCGCATTGTCCTAATGCGAAGAGCCGCCCATCCCTTTTGTCTAGAAAGTCAAGCCATGTAACAAAATCTACCCCGCAATCTTTTATTCTTAAGGCATCTTCATCATTTAATCCATTTTCAACACGCCAGGACCATTCATTAGTATTTGATGCTATTGAGGTTTTTAATTTATCAGCTAAGTCTTTATATATTTTGGGGTTGCCATCAGAACGAGGCCAGCCGGTATGCATGTGTTTCGCATTGGAGCTAAAAAATTTTGTGAAAAGTTGGCCTGCCATGATTTCAAAAAACCTAGGCAATTTAACGTTTTCACCTTTAGTTAAGTTATTAATCATTGATACACACAAGCAGAATAAATATACCGGCGATGGGGATTTTTTAAGAGTCAAATGATTTGAATTATATTCAAAAGGGTACATTTCCTGTAATATATTTGCACGCCATTGAATATGTTCAGCAATCTGTCCGACTAATATGTCCTTACCCTTGTCTTCAATCATCCACTCTTCTTCGTTTTGACCATCAATATCATCAAGTTCATCAAATATAGTACCGGCTATTTTGTCATCTTCAATACCTGAATCAATTGTGGCATTCATATCAAGTAATGCATTTAATTCAGCTTGGTCCGCATCAGTAGAAAAACCCTGCATTTTAGAGCGTAATCCGTAATTCACAATTAAAAGCCCTCCGCATCGTTTCCACTGACTGCTTCACTGATTGACGTTCTAAGAGTTCTGAATTGTTTGCTTATTTGCTCCAGATAATTAAGTAGGTCAATAGCATCTTGTTTCGGTAAATCTTCTCGACCTACACGAGTAATACACTCATCTAATTTACCTCTGATTTCCAACATAAGATTAGTTAATCGCTCTCCGATGGGTTGAGTTAAGTCATTGATTTCCTCAACATCTTTCCCTTGTTTTAAGAGGATAATCTTTTCAGGCGATGCAACAATCTCAGCTAATACGCCTAAATTTCGGGAGTCTTTTACTTGTGAATTAAGGCCTTTATTTTTGTTACCAAACATCGCCGTCATTAAAAGTTTGGCGTTATCTAATTTTTTATCATCTATGGGATTAGAAATAGTAGGATCGTCTGATAATCCAACAAAGTCTTGGATGCTTTTGTACCCTAGTAATGTATAAACCCAGGAGAATGGATAGCTGGTATTGCTACCTCTTCCTTTTTTAACACTGTCATCTTTGTTGTATTTTCCGGCTAATTCCATTTGTTTTATAAAATTATAACCAGATAAAAGTCTTTTTATAGTGCTATTACGATCTCCAATCATTGTTGATATATCGCTTACACTCATATTGCCATCTTTTATTGTTCTGGCTATCCAAGCGGCTTTAGCATAAGAGTCCCAATCTTTGGTTGAGACAATATGTCTTACACCTAAATAGGAAATGAGAGATCTTTTATCGATATCATCATCATCTTCAAATACAATCGCAGGAATAGGATCTATTTTGGGGCGGTTATGTGCTATGTATTTATCAATATATTGCTGGTGTAAGCTTACTTGATCTCTGGCTCTATCATCATTTTTGAGGATCAAACATGCGGCTAACCTGCGGTTCCCCTCCATGACTGTATATTTATCATTGCCAATTTTTTTTACAACCATAGGTTCTGCAGAGAAATAACCATTAACGGCTATTGAACTTATAACATCCGTTACACCATAGTTTTTAACAATATTGTTTAAAACATCAATTTGTGTGTCGGAGGATGACGAGTCCTCACCAAATCGAGGATTTTCAACGTCCAGATCCAAAAAATCTATGGGTAAATACTGAACTTCTTTATGTCTCAGTTTCTCTTCCACACCCGCGCTTTTCTTCTTCATTTCCCCTCCAGATTTAATCTTGTAGGATTTAAATTCTTTAGTGCTTCTTTGATATGTATACTTTTACCACAAAATATGATTTTTTTCCACGGAATTTTATGAAATTTATAAGGCTAATTTAACTTGATATCTGCTTGTTTTATATTTAAATTTTTAAATTTATGCTCCATTGACAATCTTTATTAATTAATTTCACGCAAGGCTGTAATATTCACCTCTGCCAAAAATGTGTTTTTTATTCGGAAAAGACCGCGGTGTGAGTAATATTGAAAATATTTTGGTTTTTATCAAATAAAATTTTATGACTTAAATACTTCATTTCGATGCCACACCACAAATCCCTCTCCTGGATAATTCCCTTTCTCCATCGGCAGTGCAATCTGCTTCCCGGCAAAATCCCAGAACAACCGCCCAACAATCCCGCCCCCATTCACCGCCTCAGACACCAGCACCCGCATACTGTCATCGAGCCCAATCGATCCTTTATCAAACGCCTTATGATGAATCGCGCACAGCGCCAGTCCGTTCGGGACCTCACACGGTCCGCCAAACTGCTTCCACTTGATATGCGCGGCTTCAAGTCCAACGGAGGCGTTATCGTGCCGCATGTTGAACCCACATATGGCGCATTCATAGTTATAAGCACGCAGCACCTGCTGGCGGAAAAGCGGATCGCGAACCTTACGGATCTGCTGGATATCAAAGCCCATTTCATTCGCGATCTCTTCCTGAATGCTTTCAGGAAAGTGCGCTTCAAGGATCTGCTGCGCCAGCGAGCCGATCAGGTTTTTGTTCTTACTCAGCAGCGCAAAGTGTTCTTCATCAAACCCGCCTGCGACATTATGCTCCACAAGTTCTTTTACTGGTGGCTGTTTGCTACCCGTGGTCGAACAGAACTCAGTATTCTGAAGATCCCAAAACCCGTCCCCCTTGAGCCGCCAGAAGGGCATATTCGGATAATGCGCCTTCCGCTGTGGGCCAAAGCGTTCTAACAGGCTAAGCAACTGCTCATGGACCTCGGTTCCATAATCAAACAGTCGCGCATGCCCCTGCTGATAGTTCGCCAGTACGTACAGAAGCAATAATGGCTTATGCGGCGCACGCTGTTCGCCTTTGCGCCAGATGGTGATGTCGGCAATTGCCTGTTCGAGAGTTTTGCTGGAAGCCATCGCATTACGGAAGAAGGTAAATAATTGCGATGATGCTCGCAAAACTCAGACCAATCAACCCGCAACTAACAAAAACATGACCTTACCGCAAAGAACTCTATTTCCTGAATCCCCCTCGCAAATTCCAAATTTACCCCACGCAAAACCGCTGTATTTATATTCAGCCCTGTATAATCAGCACCAGAAATTACGCCGAACGGCAAAGGAATTATCGAAGAATATTTAACGAAGAATTCGCGATATGAAGGTGCTGCAACACCCCCATACCGCTAACCACAACAACTACTGAGGAGTTGAAAATGGCTGCGACGAATTTTAAGCCAGAGTTTACTGTTTGCAAAACAGAATCAGACGCTTTCACCGGCATGATTGAAAACCGCGAGCTGGTACGCAAAAACAGCGCCCGCCGTCTGCACGGCAACCCGCCCAACGCGGCGCCCGTCCATCCTCGTGCGGAAACGCCGCAGGACAGTTCCGCCTGCTGCGAACTCTATGCGCGCATAGACATGAAATATCTTCTACTGGGCGGCGAGTGGTTAACCCGCGCGGGCTTTATCAACGGTATGCCGGTGAAAATCCGCGCCATGAAAGACTGCATTGTTATTACGCCACAGCATACAAGAGAATTATGGGGTTGCCTGGAAGGTATGAGCGTGGTGAATATCAATAAACAGAAAGTCGCGCAGTGGCTGAAGACGTTTCCGGGGGCGTTAAATGATACAGGCGATATACCGTCTGTTAAGCGTGGAACAGGCCAGGCGATGTCGGAGTAACTTTGCTTCCCACCTTATGTAATCCCTGAAGCAATAAAACGATACGGGCATGTCATCCCATGCCCGTTTTAAGTAAAAATCAATCGTGCTTAACCTGCTCTTTCACCGCGTTAACTAGCGCAGCGTGAAGTTCGCCGACGGTTAAATCACATATAACAGGTTCGGGTATGCCACGTACCCAGCGGATAAATCGACAGATGCCAAAAAAGTCTATGCCTTCACCCGTAAACAGATACTCATTCTCCGCGAGAGAGAACGTTTTCCTGTAGCCATCTTCTTCCGTAGCAAGCTGAACGCCAAACGCTTCTTCGCAGTCTTCCAGTAGGTCTTCCCCGTCGATACCGCAAATATGCAAATCGGCCTCAATCAACGTATTGCTATCGATAGGTTTACGATGCTCACCTGAGGCGTTTCGAACAACCTCAATGACTTGAGAGAGAGTGGGTTCCATAATGATGCTCTCCTTTAAAGCGGTAGAAATAATCGCTAGCGCTTCCCGGCGGTGCTCCGCTTGGTCGGACCGGCAGGCACAACGTTACCTCGGCCCGAGAAATGTTAAAGTCGGTTCAGGCTATCGCCATATGATTCCAGGCATCTCTGTAAACTATATTTCCGTCACAGTGTTTCCAGGTGATTGCCTCATATCTTAGTTCGATCGTCTCTGTATGTGTTCCTGTTCCAGAACCCGGGAACAGATTGGGCGTGATACCCGTGATTTTTACATTCTCCAGAATAATGTTGAAATATTCTCTCTCGATTCCTGCATCATCAATTTGATACATTTTGATCGTAGCCGATTTTAGCGTTTGGTTTTCACACAGTGCCCTAATGAGAACCGGTGTTGTTTTATCAAACTCTTTCTGAACGGCAATCGGTGTATGTACACGGGTACCTGTTAGTCGGCCTGTATTTCCACTCACAGGAATGGTGAGGTGATGAGCGACCGCCTTTAATTCAATAGCGCCTAACCTACCGGACACCATGGAACCTCCTGGGACAGGTGAGCCATTAGCATCGGTTAACCAAAGATATGCTGGATTTGACATGATTATTCCTCATCTATTTTTACAAAAGAAGGTAGGTGCAACATCGCCACGACCCATATGAACAAGCCAATAATTTTCAGCGGCCATGGTTCAAGGACAGCTATACAAGCAAATGCACCGATGATCAGTAAGGGGCCCGATAACACATCCAGGACCCCACCCAAAATGGATATCTTTCCTGGCAGTAATTTATTCATTACTAATGAAATAATGTAAGCGCTTAGGGTAATGATGCAAAAAGCGATTGTTTTATCATGCCAGGTTTCGAATTCAACCCAGCAAAGGATATAGGCTAATACTAAATATGAGCAAAGAAGCAGGTTTATAATTGGGATGATAAACTTACTCATACGCGCCTGCCGTAGTGTGTGTAGTTATTTTTTCATTAACTTTCTTCATGATCTGATTAAATACAGGTTTTCCTTCTGAATAACCTGCATGGATAGCATCTACGAAAGGCTGGACGGCATCAGCGAACAGAAAATAAAGTAGGTCATAGTCTCTGTGTCTCAGAAGTTCATATACCTCCGGTGCTTCTGCTTTGAGTCTGTCAGATGTCCTAATTGATCGTTCAGCCATTCCCCCAAATAAAAGAAGTGTGCTCAGTGCTGTGATTGGGTTACCTTTCCCTTTAAAAACAACAAACGTGAAGGACGTTCTTTCAATAACATGCTTCGCGATAGTTGATGCTATAATATTTGTTGATATTCTACCTGCAATTGAAGTTATTACAGTTCTGTATAATTTATCCTGCTCCGCTTCAGTTAAATATCTATTGAATTCTTTAAATATAATTTTTACAGCGTTGACTATATTCTCATAATTCAAGATGTCGTTTTTTATGGCAGTGAACATTCGAATTCGTTGAGTTTCACGAGCATATCTTGTATCCGTGTCAAAGATACCATAAACCAGATATCCATAATCTAACGGTACAGATAGCCCTCCATTTATAAGCCCAGTGACTGTATCAGGAGAAGCGATTATGTTGCATAACCTTCGGGCTATATCTTCTACATCAGCCATAGTATCCCTTTAAATGTATTATAAAGGATAATATCAATGTGATATTTATGCGATTAAAGCAATTTATTTTATCTAAACGATAGATTAAGAATTATTAACGGCATTAATATTATCTAAATGAGATAATACGCGGCTTCATGCCTATCCCACACACTCCGCCGCCCAACCTCAATCAACTCACCTCATCAAAACACCGGCACCCCCAGCCCAACCTTCACCTCCCTCAACGTCTCCTGCGTCACCCCCTGCGCCCGTTCGGTCCCGCGCTTCAGCATCGCCATCAGCTCGCCCTTATCCTGCATATACATCGCCCTCCGCTCCCGCATCGGCGCAATCAGCTCCTGCAGGCACGCTTCCAGTTCGTTCTTACAAACCCGGTCACCCAGCCCGCCCGCCTGATAGTGCGCCTTCATCGCCGCCACTTTCTCTTTGTCCGGATGAAACGCGTCCAGGTACGTAAACACCACGTTCCCCTCAATCTGCCCCGGGTCGCTAACCTTCAGGTGGTTCGGGTCGGTGTACATGGCGCTGACCGCACGGTGAATGGTCTCTTCGCTGGCCGAAAGGTGCAGCGTGTTGCCCAGCGATTTCGACATCTTGGCGCTGCCGTCGATGCCGGGCAGGCGGCTGGTGTCGCTCAGCATCGCCTTGCAGTGGCGCAGCACCGGGGCGGGCAGCAGGCTGTTCATCTTGTGCACAATCTCGTTGGTCTGCTCAATCATCGGCAGCTGGTCGTCGCCGACGGGCACGCACTCGGCCTTAAACGCGGTGATGTCCGCCGCCTGGCTGATGGGGTAGGCCATAAACCCGACCGGCAGCGAGCGGGCAAAGCCCTTCTGCACAATCTCGTTTTTCACCGTCGGGTTACGCTCCACGCGGGCGACGGTGACGATGTTCATGTACAGCATCGTCAGCTCGGCGAGGGCGGGCAGGGCGGACTGCAGGCAGATCGTGGTCAGGTTCGGGTCGATGCCCGCGGCGAGGTAGTCGGCCAGCACTTCGGGAATGTTGTCGCGGATTTTCTGCGGGTTGCTGCCGTTGTCGGTCAGCCCCTGCAGGTCGGCGATCAGTACAAACTGGCTGTGCGTCTGCTGGAGCGCCACGCGCTGGCGCAGCGATCCGACGAAGTGGCCAAGGTGCAGCGGGCCGGTTGGGCGGTCGCCGGTGAGGATGGTGGTTGCGTTCATAAAGACTCCTTAATGTGCAGTTGCCGAAAGGGGTCTTAGAAATGTGAAAGCCGCCTTTCGGCGGCTATCTGAAAATGGGGAAAACAACTCCGTGCCGCCTTTAAGAAGGCAGCCACCAGCGGTTTACGGTGAGCACGGCGTGGTTTATGTTCATCTCTTTACCGTACCACGTCCGGCGCGAAAAACAAAAGGGCACGTCATGCTGCAATCTCTCAACCATCTGACCCTCGCGGTCAGCGACCTGCAAAAAAGCGTCACCTTCTGGCACGAACTTCTGGGGCTTGCGCTGCACGCCCGCTGGAATACCGGGGCCTATCTCACCTGTGGCGACCTGTGGGTCTGCCTGTCGTACGATGAGGCTCGCGAGTACGTGCCGCCGCAGGAGAGCGACTACACCCACTACGCGTTTACCGTGGCGGAAGCGGATTTTGAACCGTTCTCGCAAAGGCTGGAGCAGGCGGGCGTCACCGTCTGGAAGCAGAGCAAAAGCGAGGGGGCGTCGTTCTATTTTCTCGACCCGGACGGGCACAAGCTGGAGCTGCACGTGGGCAGCCTCGCCGCGCGGCTGGCGGCGTGTCGGGAGAAGCCCTACGCGGGCATGGTGTTTACCTCAGACGAGGCTTGAGCCGCGCACCTTCAGCCTGCAGGTCCTGTCTCAGCGATCACTGGTTACGTGCCGCTGGCGGAGCGAAAGCGCCGGGTGGCGGCTGCGCCTTACCCGGCCTGGAAAAAATTACAGCGACTTCACAAACGCCAGCAGATCTTCGTTGAGCTGGTCCTGGTGGGTCAGCGCGAAGCCGTGCGGCGCGTTGTCGTACACCTTCAGCGTGGCGTTTTTGATCATCTCCGCCGCCAGCTTGCCGGTGCTTTCAAACGGTACGATCTGGTCGTTGCTGCCGTGGATCACCAGCGTCGGCACGTCGATTTTCGCCATATCCGGGCGGAAGTCCGTTTCGCCGAACGCGGTCACGCAGTCGATGGTGCCCTTCAGCGACGCCAGCAGGGCGATGTTCAGCGTCTGGGTCAGGGCTCCGGCGGAAACGGTCTGTCCGGCGTTGATGCCGTAGAACGGCGTCGCGAAGTCGCTGATGAACTGGGCGCGATCTTTACGCAGTCCGTCGCGAATGCCGTCGAACACGCTCTGATCCACACCCTGCGGGAAGGAGTCGGATTTGCCGAAGATTGGCGTCACCGCGCCCAGCAGCGCCAGGCCGGCCACGCGCGCGCTACCGTAGTTGTTAATGTAGCGGGTTACGTCGCCGCCGCCCATCGAGAAGCCCACCAGCGTCACGTCGCGCAGATCCAGCGTGGTAATCAGGTCGTTGATGTCGGACGCAAAGGTGTCGTAGTCGTAGCCGTTCCACGGCTGATCCGAGCGGCCAAAGCCGCGACGGTCAAAGGCGATGGCGCGGAAGCCGCGCTCGGCCAGGTAGTTCAGCTGGCTGTCCCACATGTCGCCGTCCAGCGGCCAGCCGTGGCTGAAGAGAACCGGTTTGCCCGCGCCGCCGTCCTTGTAGTAAATCTGCGTGCCGTCTTTTGCCTTAAACGTTGCCATAGTGTGTTCCTGTGCAGGTGATGGTTAGGGTTATACCGGCGCGACCAGGTAGCGAATTGCCGGTGATGTTGTGCCCTGATGAAAAGCCAGAACGCGGCTCTGCAGCAGGAGGTCATTCATGGTGTGGCGCTCCTGCTGGCGCAGATGCTCAATCCAGGAGCCCATCAGGAAGGTCTCGATAAACAGGCCGGGGCGCTCGATATCCTCGTACACCGCCCAGCTCATCGCCCCGGCGCGGCGGCGCACCCGGCGCAGCTCGTGGACGGCTTCCAGGAAGGCTCTGGTGTTCTGCGGGTCGATGATGTACTCGTGCGATACCAGCACCGGGCCGCGCTCGTTGGGCAGGTCAATCTCCACGCCGTCCAGCGGCTGGCCGCTGAGGTCGAGGTTCAGGTCCGGATCTTTCCCCAGCTTCCAGCGAAACACGGTGGCGCTCGCCAGCACCATCCCCAGCGTGGCGACAACCAGCGAGGTCGGTGTGCCGAAGCGGGAGGCGATCTGCCCCCAGATGGCGCTGCCCGTGGTCATCGAGCCGAAGAACACCGTCAGGTAGACCGCCAGCGCGCGGGCCTTCACCCAGCGGGCGGCGCTGCGCTGCGCGCCGAGGTTCAGCGTTGAAAGCACCGCAATCCACGCGAAGCCGGTGAAGAACTCAAACAGGTTAAGCAGCCAGACGTGGCGCACGAACGCCAGCGCCAGCATGGTGAGAGCAAAGGTCAGGCTGGCGGCCACCATCAGGCGGTCGGCGTTCAGCCGCTGGCGCAGGCGCGGCAGCAGGATGGCCCCGGCAATCGCCCCCAGGCCAATGCACGCCAGCATCACGCCGTAGCCCGCCGGGCCTAAGCCCAGCTCGCGGCGCGCCACCAGCGGCAGCAGCGCCCAGCCCGCGCTGCCGAAAACGAAGAAGGCCACTGTGCGCACCAGCACGTTGCGCAGCACCGGCGCGGCGTGCACGTAGCGAATCCCGGAGCGCACCGCGGAGAAGAAGTGCTCCGGCGGCAGACGTTGAATGGACGGCGCCGGACGCCAGCGCCACAGCACCCACGCCACGCCGACCACGGAGAGCGCATTGAGGGCAAACACCATCCACGGCCCGGCGAGCGACAGCAGGAAACCGCCCAGCGCCGGGCCAATTGCCCGGCTGATGTTCACCCCGAGCGAGTTCAGCGCCACGGCGGCGCCCAGCTCCGGCTTGCTCACCAGATCGGGCACCACGGCCTGGAACGGCGGCGAGCTCATCGCCGCGCCCACGCTCAGCAGAAACGTCGCCACCAGCAGAACGGCGGGGGTGACGTGTCCGGTGAAGGAGAGCACCGTCAGCCCGGCGGCGGCGATGAACACCCACAGCTGGGAGAAGAGCAGGTATTTACGTCGGTCGACGATGTCCGCCATCACCCCGGACGGCAGGGCAAAGAGGAACATCGGCAGGCTGCTGGCCGCCTGCACCAGCGCGATATCCAGCGGGTCGGCGCTCAGGGTCAGCATGCTCCAGTTGATGCCGACGTCGCTCATCCATGAGCCGACGTTAGAGACCACCGTGGCGATCCACAGCATGCGGAACACCGGCTGGCTCAGCGGCTGCCAGGGAGAAACCGTCGATGCGGGCGTCGTCTCGACGTGTGCGTCGCGAACGTCGTTAACCTGGGTCATGCGTACCTCTCCGCTGTCTTACGCTGCAGCCGCCACTGGCCCGGCCCGGTGAGGGCGAGGGTGGTGAAGATAATCAGCAGCAGCCAGCCAAACTGCCCTTCGGCAATCGACCAGTTCGGGTGGACCGCCAGCATCGCCACCAGCAGCACGGCGATAATCGGCAGGCACGCCAGGCGGGTGTACACGCCCGCAATGATAAACAGCGGGCAGATCACCTCGGCGAAAATTGCCGGGATCAGGCTGGCGTAAGGCCCGAAGCCGAACGGATCTTCAATGCGCGTCAGCTCTTCGCTGAAGTGCAGCACCTTCGGCAGGCCGTGCACGTACAGCAGCAGCAGGCTGCCGGTCAGGCGCAGGAAGAACAGCCCCAGGTCGACCCGGGGCGGAGCAAAGGTGTTTTTCATCAGAATGCAAAGCAGCTGCAGCCCAGCGCCCCCCAGAAAGCGTTATCGTCGGACACCGGCATCTCTGACGTGCGGGCGAAATCATGCTGGTGGCTGTGAACCCCGCACGGGCCGCTGCAGTGGTGGACGGCGTTCATGCCGACGCGTGCGGCCTGCGGCGGCGCGCTGCGGTAGTGGCCCGGCACCTTGACCACCGGGGACCACTCGGGCAGAACCGGAATGGCCGGCGGCGCGAGCGGGCCAAAAGCGCCTGCGGCGTAGACAATGTCGCCGTTCACCACCGTCAGAACGGACTCGATGCCCTTGATCTCCTCTTCCGGCACGCGGAAGTAGTCTTTGCTGAGCACGGCCAGGTCGGCGAGCTGGCCGACCTTGATCTGCCCCTTCTGATTCTGCTCGCTGGAGAACCACGCGCTGCCCTGGGTCCAGAGCATCAGGGCGGTATCGCGATCCAGACGGGCGCTATGGTCGTACATCTGCATCCCGCCGACGGTGCGGCCGGAGACCAGCCAGTAGAGCGCGGTCCACGGGTTGTAGCTCGCCACGCGGGTGGCGTCCGTCCCTAAGCCCACCGGCACGCCGGTCTCGAGCATTTTCGCCACCGGCGGCGTGTGGCGGGTAGCTTCGATGCCGTAGCGCTCGGCAAAGTACTCGCCCTGGAACGCCATGCGGTGCTGGACGGCAATGCCGCCGCCGAGCGCTTTGATGCGGTCGATGTTGGCCTGGGTAACGGTTTCCGCATGGTCGAAGAACCAGTGCAGGCCGTTGAACGGAATGTCGCGGTTCACCTTCTCGAAAACGTCCAGCATGCGGCTGATGGATTCGTTATAGGTGGCGTGCAGGCGGAACGGCCAGCGGTGCTCCACCAGATGGCGCACCACGCGCTCCAGCTCGTCCTCCATCCCCGGCGCGAGGTCCGGTCGCGGTTCGAGGAAGTCTTCAAAATCGGCGGCGGAGAAGACCAGCATCTCGCCCGCGCCGTTGTGGCGGAAGAAGTCGCTGCCCTGGCCCGGCGTGAGCATGTCGGTCCATTTTTCAAAGTCTTCCAGCTCGTGGCCCGGACGCTGGGTAAACAGGTTGTAGGCGATGCGGATGGTCATCTGCTTTTTCTCGTGCAGCTCGGCAATCACCTCGTAATCTTCCGGGTAGTTCTGGAAGCCGCCGCCCGCGTCGATGGCGCTGGTCAGCCCCAGACGGTTCAGCTCGCGCATGAACTGGCGGGTGGAGTTAACCTGCTGCTCCAGCGGCAGCTTCGGCCCTTTGGCGAGCGTGGCGTAGAGGATCATGGCGTTCGGACGGGCAATTAGCATCCCGGTCGGGTTGCCGTTGGCGTCGCGCTGGATCTCGCCCCCCGGCGGGTTTGGCGTGTCCTTGGTGTAGCCGACCACCTTCAGCGCGGCGCGGTTGAGCAGGGCGCGGTCGTACAGGTGCAGGATGAAGACCGGGGTATCCGGCGCGGCGTCGTTAATTTCGTCCAGGGTCGGCATGCGGCGCTCGGCAAACTGGAACTCGGTCCAGCCGCCCACCACGCGCACCCACTGGGGCGACGGCGTGCGCAGGGCCTGCTCTTTCAGCATCCGCAGGGCGTCGGCCAGGGACGGCACGCCTTCCCAGCGCAGCTCAAGGTTGTAGTTCAGCCCGCCGCGGATCAGGTGCAGGTGCGAGTCGTTCAGGCCGGGGATGGCGGTGTGGCCTTTTAAGTCGACCACCTTGGTGCCTTCGCAGTGGTGTTGCATCACCTCGGCGACGGTACCCACTTCCAGAAATTTTCCGTCGCGCACGGCAACGGCTTCCGCGACGGGGTTCTCGCGATCGACGGTGTGAAACTGGCCGTTAACCAGAATGAGATCGGCTTTACCGAGGGTAACCATAAACTGCTCCTGACTGAGAGGGGAATGGTCAGGATTATGGGAACCGGTTTCGGCAAAGATCCAGTTATACAATAGGATAGGTATACCAAAGTATAACTATACCTAAGGTTAACTATACGAAGAGATAATTACGCGCAGGGACGGAAAACCGCAGGATGAGGGTGACTTTATCGTCGCGGCGCTCGCGGCGATTTCACCCTTAACCACTGGAAAATGCTATGACCTCTTCAAAGCTCGAAGTGTTAACCCCTGCGAACTGTCAGGTAATCTTTATCGATCACCAGCCTCAGATGGCGTTTGGCGTACAGTCGATTGACCGCCAGGTGCTGAAAAACAACACCGTGGCGCTGGCGAAAGCGGCCAAAGTGTTCAACATCCCGACCATCATCACCACCGTTGAGACCGAAAGCTTCTCCGGCAATACCTATCCAGAGCTGCTGGACGTGTTCCCGGGCCAGGACATCCTGGAGCGTACCTCCATGAACTCCTGGGACGACCAGAAGGTGCGCGACGCGCTGCAGGCCAACGGCAAGAAGAAGGTGGTGGTTGCCGGCCTGTGGACCGAAGTGTGCAACAACAGCTTTGCCCTGTGCGCGATGCTGGAAGGCGACTACGAAATTTATATGGTGGCGGACGCGTCCGGCGGCACCTCCAAAGAAGCCCACGACTACGCGATGCAGCGCATGATCCAGGCGGGCGTGATCCCGGTGACCTGGCAGCAGGTGATGCTGGAGTGGCAGCGCGACTGGGCGCGTAAAGAGACCTACACCGCGGTGATGGATATCGTGCGCGAGCACTCCGGCGCGTACGGCATGGGCGTCGATTACGCCTACACCATGGTGCACAAAGCGCCGTCTCGCCAGAAGAGCGAGCACCGCACCTTAGCGCCGGTCCCGGCACGCTAAGTTCCGCTGGCGGGCTGGTCCCTCATCCGGCTCGCCGCTGCCTCTTTCTCTGGAGTTCACAATGAGTACTGGGCTGATATCCCTTGCGGCAGGCGTGTTGATTGGCCTGATGTATGCCGTGCTGAAGGTGCGCTCCCCCGCGCCGCCCGCGCTGGCGCTGATTGGCCTGCTGGGGATGCTGGCGGGTGAACAGGCGACGCGCCATCTGTTATCCCGCGACGGCGCGCCGCCGCCTCCGGTGACCGTTCCGCAGGCCAAATCGCAGACGGGAGCGTCGTCATGAAAGCATGGATAATTTCGCTGGTGTGCGGCGTGGTTGCTGGGGTAATTTACGCTCTGCTCGACGTCCATTCCCCGGCGCCGCCGGTTGTCGCCCTGCTGGGCCTGTTTGGCATGCTGGTGGGCGAACAGCTCATCCCGGTGGGACGGCGTTTACTGAGTCGCGAACCGCTTACCCTCGCCTGGTTTCGTCACGAATGCGTGCCGAAAATCAGCGGCACGGCGCCCCCTGCGCCCGCGAAGGACGATCGCGACGTTTAATGATTTGTGAGAGGAAAGAGAGCATGACGCTGCCGTGGCGCATTGCCATCATTGATGACGAACGATCCGTCCGCAGCGGGCTGAGTAATCTCCTGGAGTCGGAAGGCTATTCGGCCGATACGTTTGATTCGGCAGAGGTGTTTCTGAGCCATCCTTTCGCCCTGTCCGGCGCGGCGCTGGTGATCACCGACATCAAGCTGCGGGGCATGAGCGGCCTGGAGCTGTTTGAAAAGCTCCGGCTGCTGGCCGTACCGCCTCCGCCCGTGCTCTTTATCTCCGGTCATGCTGATGAAAATATGCAGCGGTACGCTCTTGATCTGGGCGCCGCTGCATTTTTGCGTAAGCCTATTAACATCGATATTCTGCTGGATCATATTCAGCGGGAGCTGGCCCGCCGACAATAAGGATCGCGGATGAACGAACACGAGCAGCCTGCATTCTGGCCCGCCCAGGGGAATCTTCACCAGGGGCGGGTTTTTGTCCTTAAAGAGGATGTGATTTTTACCGTGCTGGCGCAGGAGGGCGGAATCGCCTGGATGCACGCGCGACATCCTCACTCCGGCGGCTCGTTCATTATCGCCACCGCGGTGAGCGACGAAGAGGAAGAGCGGGCCACCCGGCTGCTTAAAAACGAGTTTGCGCTGCGCGACGCGCTGCAGGACAGCTGGGCCATTCGCGCCGTCGCGTCCACCCAGTATCGGGGGCGCTTCGCGCTGGTGTACGCCCCGTTTTCGTTTGAGCTGCTGGCGCGGCGCGCGGGCAGGGCGATCTCGGGCATCACGCGCTTTCTCGAGATGGCGATCCAGATCTGCGTTCCCCTGCGCCAGATGCATCTGCAAAACCTGATCCACGGCGATATCAAGCCCGGCAGTATTTTTGTTCATCACGACGCCACCTGCCGCCTGGGCAGCTTTGG
Organism: Enterobacter cloacae complex sp. ESBL7; assembly: GCF_041679625.1. Classification (NCBI taxonomy): domain Bacteria; kingdom Pseudomonadati; phylum Pseudomonadota; class Gammaproteobacteria; order Enterobacterales; family Enterobacteriaceae; genus Enterobacter; species Enterobacter cloacae complex sp. ESBL7. The sequence continues at coordinate 345,946 of NZ_JBGORN010000003.1, read as the reverse complement.
CCTTTCCAGCAGTCTCTCCGATGCCATCACCCAGACCCGGCTTGCCGTTTCAGGCGGTACGCCTGCGTATATGTCGCCGGAGCACACCACCCGCACCCAGCGCCCCGTCGACGGCCGCAGCGATCTCTACAGCCTCGGTATGGTGCTGTACGAACTTCTGACCGGACGCCTGCCGTTTGAGCTGGGGGAGGACGATCGGGCCAACTGGGCGCACTACCATATTGCCTCCGCGCCGCTGGCCCCGGACGCGATCCGCCCGGACGTGCCGGGAATGCTGTCGACCATCATCCTGAAGCTGCTGGAAAAGCACCCCGATAACCGCTACCAGACGGTCGACGGGCTGATTGCCGACCTCCGCCGCTGCCAGGCGACGCTGACCTGCGAGGGCGAGATCGTCGCCTTTACCCCCGGCCAGCAGGACCGCACCCCGGCGATCCATCTGGCGGACTCCCTCTTCGCGACGCATCCGCAGGCGAACGACGTCATTGCCGCGTTTGAGCGGGTGGGGCAGAACCTGATGCCGGAGCTGGTGACGATCGGCGGGCCGTCGGGGATCGGCAAATCCTCAATTATCGCGACGGCGCTCAAAACGCTGCAGCAGCGCACGGTGCTGCTGGCGGTGGGCAAAGTCGACCAGTTTTCGCCGTCGCTGCCCTACGGCGTATTAAGTTCCGCGTTCCGCACCCTGACGCTGCACCTGCTGGGGCTGCCCGCAGACGAGGTGGCGAAGTGGAAAATCCGCCTGTCTCGCGCCCTGGAGGGGTACGAAGCGCTGGCCGTCAGCCTGGTGCCCGAGCTGGGCCTGCTGCTGGAGAGCAAGCCGCGCTTCTCGGCGGATACGTTTTCCATAGATGCCCGGGCGCGCTTCAGCCATATGGTGCTGGCGCTGGTAAAAACCTTTGCCTCGCAGGGCTGCCCGCTGGTGCTGGTGCTCGACGATCTCCAGTGGAGCGACGCCGCCAGCCTGCACACGCTCAAATATCTGCTGATGAACTGCGGCGCTGTTCCGCTGCTGGTGGTCGCGGCCCACAGGGATATCAGCGCCGTGCCCGACGCCGCCCTGCAGGCGCTGCTGGCAGGCCTGCCGGAGGCGGCGCAAAACGCGAGCGAGATTGTCCCGCAGGCGCTTTCCGTGAAAGCAGTGGCGCGCTGGCTGGCGACGGTATTTCGCACCCGCAGCGCGGCGACGACCGACCTCGCCACGCTGATCCACGAGAAAACGGGTGGCAACCCGCTCTTTGTGCACGAGTTTTTCCGCCGCATCGTGGATGACGGCCTGGTGGTGCACAACAAATATCAGGACAAGTGGCACTACGATCTGCAGGCGATCCGCGCCAGGCATTACACCGAAAACCTCGTCACCCTGGTGCTGGAGCAGCTTGAAGAGCTGCCCGACGAGACGCGCCGCCTGCTGGGCAGCATTGCCTGCCTCGGCGGCACGGGCGAGATGGAGATGATCTGCCGCGTGGTCGGCCTGTCGATGGCGGAAATGCGCTATGCGCTGCACCCGGCGGTGATGGCCCAGCTCATCGTGCTGGCGGAAAAAAAGTACGCCTTCACCCATGACCGGGTGCAGGAGGCGGCCTTTGCGCTGCTGGATCGGCATGAGAGAAGCCATATTCACCTGACCACCGCCAGCCTGCTGGCCGACGCCGCGCGTCAGGCTGCGGGGAATGAGCTGCTGTTCCGCGCCGTGCACCACGTCACGGCCGCGCTGGACAGCATCCAGCCCGCCCCGCAGCGGGAGATGTTCCGCGAGCTGAGCCTGCTGGCCGCGCGACGCGCGAAGCGCTCCGGGGATTATCCTTCGGCGCTCGGCTATATCCAGACCGCCAGAGCGCTGGGCAACGCCGGGACGGTGTCGGACTTTATGCTCGATATCGAAGAGGCGGGCTGCGAGTTTGCGCTGGGGCATCTGGAGCGCACCCGCGAGCTGTGTGACGCCATTCTCGGCTGCCCCGGCGGGCTGACCGAAAAGGCGCTGGCGGCCAACCTGCTGGTGGAGGTGTACATTCGCCAGTCGGACAGCCGTCTGGCGCTTGAGGCGGCGCTCTGCTGGCTGGGGATTTTCGGTATTCAGATTAGCCGCTATCCGGAAGATGCCGACTGCGACGAGGCCTGGGCGCTGTTTTGCAACCGCACGGCCGACGCGCCGAAAAACCTGTTTGCCCAACTGTCGCGGATGGATAACCCGGAAACCGAAGCGGTGATGAACCTGCTCTACAGCGCCAGCATTTGCGCCAGCTTCATCTGCCCGCGCCTGCACTTTTTGCTGCTCTGCCGCATGATGCACCTGACCCTCGACCACGGCATTACCGGCGCCTCCACCACGGCGATGGCCTGGTTTGGCGTGCTGATTGGCCACCGCTACGCCGAGTATCGCCTTGGGTTCCAGTACGGCACGCTGGCCCGCGAGCTGGTCAATCGCCACGGCTACGACGCGTTCGAAGCCAAAACCCTGCTGCCGCTCGACCAGCTCAGCGTCTGGACCCAGCCTTTATCGTTTACCATCGAGTGCGCGAAGGCCTGCTTCACCTCGGCGGTGACCCACGGAGATATGACGATGGCCTGCTTTGCGGCCTGCCACCAGGTGATTAACTTCCTCTCGCGGGGCGATCACCTGGACGGGGTGCTGACCAGCATCGATCGCGGCCTGGCGTTCGTGCGTAAAACCCACTTCCAGGACGTGGAAACCATTTTGATGGTCCAGCGCGGCTACGTTGAGTTCCTGCGCACGCCGGTCATCGGCACCTGGACCGCGTCGCAGGTGCTGCCGGAGGCGCTGCTTCCCGCGTCGCCGGAGCAGGCGCCGGAGAAGAACTCCACCATGCTGTTCTGGTACTGGCTGTATCGCGGCATGGCGCACTTTACCTGCGGCGAATATGCCGACGCGCAGGCGGATCTCGAGATGGCGGGCTGGTACGCGTGGTCTGCGCCGGGCCACATCCATCTGCTGGATTACCATCTCTACAGCGCCCTGGCGCTCTCCCGTCAGCTGACGCCGGAGACCTTCTCGGCGAATCACCGCCGCAGCATTCACGCCCACTACGACAAAATCGCCCTCTGGGCGCGCGTTAATCCCGGCACGTTCGCGGATAAAGAGGCGCTGATTTACGCCGAAATCGTGCGTCTGGACGGAATGAACAGCATTGCGCTCGAGCAGTATGAGAAGGCGGTCCGGCTGTCCCGCGAGGGCGGGTTTAACCCGATCAACGCCCTGGCCCACGAGCTGGCGGGGCGCTTTGCGCTGGCCTGCGGCTACCCGACAGCGTCGGACGCGCACTTCCGCGGCTCGATTGCCGCCTGGGGCCGCGCGGGCGCGCAGGCCAAGGTGCGCCAGCTGGAGCAGGATTTCCCGCACCTGCTGGCCTCCGGGCAGGCCAGCGCCTACGACACGGTGGCGTTCGCCCAGAACGAGACGATCCGCGATCTCCAGAGCGTCATCAAAGCCTCCCGCGCGCTGTCGGAAGAGATTAACCTGGAGCGCTTAATCGAAAACCTGATGACCATCCTGCTCGAACGCGCCGGGGCGCAGCGCGGCCTGCTGCTGCGCGTGAGCGAGAACCTCATCCCGGAGATCGAGGCCAGCGCCTGGACCAGTACGGAGGGCGTGCGGGTGCGGATCCTGAAAGACGTGCCGACGGCAACCGACCTGCCGCTGTCGGTGCTGGCGGCGGTGATCCGCACCGGACAGGAGATCCGCACCGGCAGGCCGGAGGAGTTCCATCCCTTCAGTCAGGACCCTTATCTGGTGACCTCGGGGGCGGCGGTCATGTGCGTCCCGATGTTCAAACAGGCGCGGCTGGTAGGCGTGCTCTACCTCGAAAACCGCCTGATGCCGGAGGTCTTCACCGCCGAGCACTCGCGCGTGGTGAGCCTGCTGGGCGCGCAGGCCGCGGTATCCCTTGAGACGGCGCGGCTGTACGCCGAGCTGCTGGCGGAGAACATCCAGCGCCGACGGGTGGAGAAAGAGCTGCGATCCAGCCAGACCTCGCTGATGCTGGGCGAGCAGATCAGCCACACCGGCAGCTGGCGCTGGGAGCTGGAGCAGGATCTGATGTTTGTCTCGGAAGAGTACGCCCGCATTCTCGGCCTGCCCGAACGGCAAAAGACGATCTCCATGGCGGAGTTTTTGACCTTCGTCCATGAGGACGATTACGCCCGCATCAGCGCCATCGTCACCCAAAGCGTGCGCGACGGGCTCTCCATGCGCGCGGAGTTTCGCGTTAAGCGTACCGACGGCTCCACGCGCTACATCCTCGGGATTGGCGATCCGGTGGGCGTGGGCAGCGAGGTGAACGAGTATTACGGCATCATCACCGATATCACCGGGCAGCGCGCGGCGGAGGATGCCATGCGGGTCGCGCAGGCGGATCTGGCGCGGGTGTCCCGGGCCACCACCGTCGGGCAGCTGACCTCCTCCATTGCCCACGAGATCAACCAGCCGCTGATGTCGATCGTCTCGAACGCCGGGGCGAGCCTGCGCTGGCTCAACCGCGAGCCCGCCCGGCTGGATAAAGTGCGCGAAGGGCTGGAGGAGATCGCCGCGGAAGGCGCGCGGGCGGGGGAGATCATTCGCAGCATTCAGTCCCTGACGCGCAAGCAGGATCCCACCTTCTCGCGCATCGATATGCACTACCTGATCCACCATATCATCACGCTCTCGCGCAGCGAGCTGGAGCAGAGACACATTAGCGTTGATTATCTGTTAAAGGCGCAGGACAGCTTTATCACCGGCGATAGCGTGCAGATCCAGCAGGTGCTGCTCAATCTGGTGATGAATGCGGTAGAGGCGATGGCCGAGGTGAAGGATCGCGCCAGCACCATTACCCTCAGCACCGCCAACGCGGACGGGAAAGTGATCGTCGAGATTGCCGATACCGGGAGCGGCATTGAGCCCGAGCGGCTGGAGCAGATTTTTGACTCGTTCTACTCCACCAAGGCGCAGGGGATGGGGATGGGGCTGACCATCAGCGCCAGCATCATCGAGCGCCACTGCGGGAAGCTGAGCGCGCGCCGCAGGGAGCCGTACGGCACGGTGTTTGCGTTTGCGCTGCCGCTGGCGGCGCAGGAAGGGTAAAGGTTACTCCGCAGGCTGGCTATTGGTCAGGCGCTCAACGGCCCTGACCAGCTCCGCGACGGAGCGCACCTGCATTTTCTCCATCACGCGGCGGCGGTGCACCTTCACCGTGATCTCGCTGACGCCCAGCTCGGCGGCAATCTGCTTGTTCAGCATGCCGCTTATCGCCAGCGTCAGCACCTCGTGCTCGCGCGGGGTGAGGGACATGTGGCGCTGCTTCAGGGCGTAGTGCTCTTTATTGCGCACGGCGTTGTGTTCCGCCAGCTGAAGCGCGGACTCAATGGCGTCGATAAGCGCGGTGGATTCGACGGGCTTGGTGAGAAATTCGTACGCGCCGCCTTTAATGGCGCGCACCGACATCGGGATAGTGCCGTGGCCGGTAAGAAAAATAATCGGGATCTCGCGCCCGCTGTCCTTTAGGGCGTCAGCCACCTCAAAGCCCGAGATGGCGGGCATTTGCATATCGAGGACCACGCACGACGGGAGCTCTTCAAAGCGGTGTTGAAGAAACGCTTCTGCCGATGAAAAGCCGACGGCGTTCAGGTCCGCCGAATCCAGCAGCCCGATCACGGACTGTCTGACCGCGTCATCGTCATCAACCACATACACAATGTGTTCCATTCACCGCCCCGGTGCTGATTTACATGTCGAGGATGCAAACAATCCCGCCGGTTACGTAAGGGACTGTTTATGCTGACTTTCATCTTAACACATTAACTATCATTATCATTTAACAATATGATAACCGTATGAAGATGAAGTATAGCGATCCGTGACCGGAGCGGTTAAGGAACGAAACGCTGATTTTATGCACCCACAAGCTCAATGCGGTTGCCGTCCGGATCCGCGATCACCGCTTCATAGAAGCCGTCCCCGGTCATGCGCGGGGCGCTGAGCAGCGTGCCGTTTGCCTGTGCCCGCTCGGCCATGCTGTCGACCTGCGCTTTGCTGCCGACGTTGATGGCGATATGCGCCCAGCCGATAAACTCCGGGTGCGCAGGGGCATCGGGCAGATCCGGCAGCGTCATCAGCTCGATGGTCGGCCCGTTATCCAGCGTAATAAAGTGTGATTCGAAACCGGGACGATTTTTACTAACGTAGCGTTCGTTACTGCGGCCACCAAACACCGTTTCCCAGAACTGAACCTGCGCGTTCAGGCTGCGGGTCCAGAGTGCGACATGGGCAATATTCATAAGCTCCCTCGTTATTTGTCTGTGAGGACTTTCACCGGTAAAACAGGCTACACTCTGGTTTTGAGCGCGACAAGCTGAGGAAATAACAATGCACTACACACTGAAAGATAGCGACAAGGAAAAAGCGGAAGGGTCAAACGGCGCGGGCACTCTGCAGCAAAAACTGCTGGAGTCCCGTTCGATTGTGATCTCCGGTGAGATCAACCAGGAGCTGGCGCAGAAGGTCATCACCCAGATGATCCTGCTGCAAAGCGTCAGCACCGATCCGATCAAGCTGTACATCAACAGCCAGGGCGGCCACGTGGAAGCGGGCGATACCATCCACGACTTCATCAAGTTCATTCGCCCGGAAGTTCACGTCATCGGCACCGGCTGGGTGGCGAGCGCCGGGATCACCATCTTCCTGGCGGCGAAAAAAGAGCACCGCTACTCGCTGCCAAATACCCGCTTTATGATCCACCAGCCGCTGGGCGGCGTGCGCGGTCAGGCGACGGATATTGAGATCGAAGCGCGCGAGATCATCCGCATGCTGGATCGCGTGAACAAGCTGATCGCTGACGCCACCGGCCAGCCGCTGGAAAAAGTGAAAAAAGACACCGATCGCAACTTCTGGATGTCTCCGGCAGAAGCGCTGGACTACGGCATCGTGGGTAAACTGATTACCCATTATGACGAGCTGAAGCTGGATTAAGTTTTCGCGGCGTGTTTGAGTCGGGTGGCGGCTTCGCCTTACCCGACCTACGCCGGACCTAGCGTACCTCGAACACCACCGCCATCCAGTTCGTTCGCGTGCCTGGCGGAAACGCCGGGTAAGGATCGAGCCGTGTGCATGCCCCCGCCCAGATGTATGTATCCTCATCAATGCGATACCAGTGCACGTTGCCTTCCACCGCATCCCCCATCACCGCAGCCTGCACCGTCAGCTGGCTTCCCGCAGGGAGTTCACGCGCCACGGGCGAGAATACCGAGGGGTTCTGTTTACGCGTGTAGACCGCTGTTGTGGTCTTAACAAAGCCAGTGACCGGCAGTTCAGTGAAATCGCTCATTTCAGGCCTCATGACAGTTCTCTCTTAACATAACGATATAAGCCGCTGTAAATATGGCGATCACGATAAAGCGTGAAACTGTCAGAATGTGTCATGCGGAAGTCTGAAAGGCACCCGTTGAGCGGGTGCCTGGAGGATTACTTAATTCTGGGCTGCGATGCTGATAAGTTCGTAGATTTTTTTTGCCCCGGCATTTGATTGAGTCAGTTCAATATTATGTTTCTGGCCATTCTTCATATGCAGGACAATTTTTTTATTAAAGGATCCTTTTATGACTACGCTACTGACTTCGCTGAAGCGGGCGTAGAAAGTTTCATACAATTTTCCCAACACGCAAAAAACACCGTCATCGGTTAATACCACACCATGATCCCCTTGACCGAAAACCGTTTCGTCGTAGTAGAACAGGATCGCATCTTCCGTGAGAGGAGGCAGTGATTGACGATGACTGGCCGCCTGGACGAAATTGCTTATTTTTTTCGCGTTGAGATTGTCGTAGCGGTAAAAATTGTGGTCTTTGTTCGTCGCATACTGTGTCAATTCACCCCCGGCTGGTTTGTGTTCCAGCGCTGGCAAGGTTTGCTGTGGCTGTTGTGGTGTTGTTATCGTTGCCTCCGATACGGAACCAACCATAGAGGCCCCAACAGCTCCCATCCCCGGAAGCGTCTGGGAGGTCACGCTATGTTGAATAGTGGTCACAGTTCGGGTGTAAGCGTTGACATGGCTCCCGCCTCGCATATGCGCTGATACGTTTTGCGGGGTTTTGACCACGGTCTGCACCGGGGTCAGCACGGTTCTGAATGCCGCGCGCAAGGATGCCACAATCGAGACGATCAGAAGTGCGATAAGTGGGACCGAAAGCCACATAATTGAAAAATAGAAAATACTTTGCTTAGTGTTGGTTGCCAGCTGCGTTAACCTGGAACAATAAAGCCCTGCAGTTATCACGTACACGACACCACAAGCGATAGTGGCAGCCATGTTGCTCTCCCCGTCCATTGCCATTTCCTGGATAACGGGAAAGAGCAAACATCCATAAAGAACAGCGCTAAAGAGCGCATCGGGAAGTAATGTTTTTATCGTCTCAAAGGCTTTCGCAATATTGTAGAAGATCCACAGAAGTAACAATATCCAGCCAATGACAGGAATAGCTGCGGCGATAGCCATAAGTATCATGCTGACGATCATACTGCCAAGAATATTACCTAAATGCCCTTCCGAAATAAGATACCAGATAAAATACAGGAAGGAACCGGCGAGAACGGCCGGGAAGGCGACCACAACGCTTGCAGGTATAAAGAAAACGAACCCGCCAAAGATAAGTAATAACAAAAAGCAAAGGGCAGGTCCATTATTGTCAGGTGTTGAGTTTGCTTCAGCGTCTATAGACATATTAGTGATCTGCCTGCGGGTTAATGATAGGGAATGGAATAAATGCCCTTGGTGTAAGCAAACTGAGAGGTAAAGGCTGTTTGGTCTTTCCGTTAACTAATGCCAGTGACGTCAGGCGCAGCGTGAGATTGCTTTCGCAATAATGTTCGCCTTCGGCGAAAGCCGTTTGGTATCGCGTGGCATCAGAATCGCCGAATGGGTCTACCTGCAAAGTATCATGAGCTACAAGGTTATTTTTTGCATCAACGAGGTCAAAGCCTATCTCTAACGAACCAACGCTTTCCATGCCACTGTCCAGCGTGAAAGTGGCGCTGCACATCCCTTGATTTGCCCAGACGGTGTTTGAGTGCCAGATCTCAATCGCATGAGTTGGAGCAGCGAATAAAAGACATGCGAATACTGTGCTACAGTGTAAGTAACGGCTCATCATATTTTACCATCCTGAAAATGATGTATTAATCAACATAACCGTATGTTGCATCATCACCGGTGTCCGCTTCTTTTACGAGGCCTTGACCGCGATATTCATTAGGTAAAAACCCCCCATTAGTGCACTCTTTTTTCATGATGAGCTTTTGGTTTTTATATACTTTCAGGCCGGTATAATCCCATCCTTTTCCCGTACCGCTATAAACAACATAGCTGTAGTTGCCATTGATGAAACGATAATAATAAGCGCCTCCACCTGAGAACGTCATTTCACCCAGGCGAACCTGCGTTTTGTCTCCCTCATTTTGGGGGAGAGTCATTTCTACTTTTTCAAGTGAGCCGTAATAATAAGTAGGAACATCGTGATCCAGACGGACGATAACGTATTTTCCGTTCGTGAGTTCGCAGTTGAAAATAAGTTCAGGCTCAGGCGGTGCAGCATGAACGCTTGGAGTTGTCGCCAGAAGTGTCAATAATCCAGCAGAGAGTAATTGAGATTTCAACGTTATTTTTCCTTAGCAGGTAAAGCAGCCGGTAATCCGGCTGCTATTTTATTATTGTGAAGCCAGTGTTTCTTGTAATTCATTCAGCTGTCCCTGCAGCTTCTGCAGTTCCATCTGTTTTTGCAATTCGGAAGTGCTTGGTTTGTTTTGCGCCTCCTTCATACTTTTTTCCAGGTCTGCAACTTGCTTTTGAGCATCAGCCCGGCCAGCTGTTTTTTTCTTCAACTGGGCGACCAGATTGTTCATCGACTTTTGCAGTTCTTGCTGCGATTTTTGTTTACTGGCTACGTTGGCATTGCTCAGTGCTTTCTCTTTTTCAATCGCATCATTCACCGCTTTGAACTCTTTATTCAGTTCCTGATCGTGTTGCAGCGTTTTTTGTTTATCTTCAACGCGCTTATCCCAGGTGCCGGAGTAGTTGCAGTTAAATTTGGTAATAATGCTGACATCACCGGTTGTCGGGTCACAATCTCGCGCGTTAGTGGCACAGCCGGCTAATATGAGTGCGCTGAATGCAAGAAAAATATAACGCATTGCTATTCCCCTCAACCGACTTTCAGCGCGGTGCGCTGGGTATAGAGGCTATCGAGCTCGCCCTGCAGAGAGCCAATTTTGTCGCGCATCAACGCAATCTCGCTATCCAGATTTTGGGTATCACTGCCGGATTTTCTCATGTCTGCAGAAACGTCCTGCCATTGCTTCTCATGTTTTTTCATGTCGGTGATGGTGCCGCGAAGGTAAGCAATGTTGGCATCCACTCCTTTAATTTGCTTCTGTACGGCGTCTTTTTTCACCGTGTTTGCAGCCATATCTTTTTCTATTTGAGCGAGGGTCTTTTTATCAGAGTCGATAACCGATTTTGCAACGCTGGTTGCGTTCTGAATGCGTTTGTTTTCGGCTTCAACATCCTTAATCGTTGCGTTTAACTGCAGCTCTTGGGAGGCGTATTTTTTGCGCTGATTATCCAGATAGGCGTTAGCCCCCATACCCACACCGCAACCGGCGATAGCGGCGGCGGCCATACATACCGCTTTGTTGCTGGAGTTACTGACAGCGCAGGCCAGTGCGCCGATTACCGCGCCGCCAGCACAGGCCTGCCAGCCTGATTTATTGAAAAACTCAACGTCCTGATTATTGGCAAGGCGCGGGTCGACGCCGCCACTACTTCCCGTACTGCCATTCTGGCACCCCGCCAGAAATACCATCATTCCTGCTATCACTGCTGTGCGAATAACCTTTAACATTCCAATCTCCTGAACTATTTAATTATTTTTTTTACATGAACTAAGCCACGCCTCGCGCGCAACTTTTCCATCTTTCCAGTACCCCTGAAGGTTCTTCCAGTAGGTATCGAGATAACCGTTAAGGTTGGTTTTTCCGCGTGCAGCCATCTGTTGCAATACGACAGCGACCTGCGGTTCGATGAGGGGTTTGTCATAGGTTGTGCCCATGTCTACCAGGGTGTCAGCGTAATAACTGGTAATAAAATCAAGGGCTTTTTGATGTTGACCAAGCTGTTCCTGACGGCGGGAGCAATTAGCATCAAGCTGGCTGCCTGCGGCACAGGTTTTGGTGAAGAGCTGGTTGAGACGATCGTAAAACTCGCCGTCATCTTTCATTTTTGTGCACAAAAAGGCGCCCAACTGTAACGATGTGCGTATTGCCTGATCCCGTTGTTCATCCCGAAGCTGGCTATTTGCGCGCAGCTCACCGCGCAGTTGCTCAAGTTGTTTCTTCAGTGCGTCATCCTGGACTTTTGCCGAGATAGCATTCAGGTTTTTTAGCGAATCATCAGCTTTGCCTGCAGGTGTCTCCTTTTTACCCGTGCCTAATGATTGCCACTCTTTTTCAATCTCTTTCACCCGCTCGCGTGATGTCAGGGTTGTGGAAACTAAAACCAGACGAACACCGGTGCTTTTGGTTGTATTCTCGCCCGCATTGGCATAGTACGGCTCCTCTCCACGCAGTGAACTGCGGATATCCGCCTGAGGAGTCATATAACTGCCCCCCCGAACGACATAGCCCCCAGCCTTACCATGCAGGCGATCGAGCTTGTTCAGGCGGAACGGGTCAAACATCATCTCTGCTGCGTTGCCCAGTATGTCGTGCAATCCGAGCGGGTTAGGTTTCAGCAGGCCGGTAAGCTGAAGTTTTCCATTTGCAGACTGTGCCCCCGCAAACCAGACATAACCGTTTAATCCTTCAGGCATGGGGAAGTGGCGATCGCGGAACTCTGCGGGGGAAACCGCGAGCCCGCCGCGTGCGGCAAACTCCCACTCGGTTTCTGTCGGAAGCCGTAAAAATCCCGCCTGACCATCATCTTCAGGCAGTGCAGAAAGTTTTTCTTTTCGTAACCACAGGTTGTATTGATTTGCGAATACCATGGCATCCATCCAGCCAATACTCACCTTCGGTAAACGTCCTTTCATATCCGTCGTCGGGCATTCCCCAGAAAGCGCGCGATACTGCAGGTCGCTCAGTTCATATTTGGCCATCAGGTAATAACGGCCCTTACCACCCTTCTCCGGGAAACTGCCTGCAATGTGTTCCTGGCGAGATTGTTCAACGTATCCCCAGTCGTCGCCTTCTTGCCCCAGCGTGATGTTGTAATCTTCCAGCGGTTTATTCAGCGGGATAGCGACTTTGCGAAATGCCATGGCACCGTCGCACGGCATAGGCAATATCACGTCATCGGCCAGAGGTTTTGGGTTCCAGAACTTTTCATCCCAGGTGGCTTTCGCCGCGCAGGCGTACCCGAGTCCAATGATAGCCAGGCTCATCGCCAGTTTAGATTTCACGTAAACTCTCCGCAGGTTCGATTTTCAATGCGCGCAGCGCTCCGATAGCGGCCACGCCTAACGCCACGGCAAGGACACAGAGCAATGCGGCGATAAAATGAAGGGGGTCAAGGTGACAGATGAATGCCTGGTCCGGTAAAGAACTGCCCAACACATGGTTGAACAATGCGCTGCCCAGCAGGTAGATGATCACACCCAGTCCGTATGAGACGCCAGTCAAACACAGCGCCTGAATAATAATAAAAAGCGTCACAGCGCGACGGCGAAAACCCAGAAGGCGCAGCACGGCCATATCTTTGCGCTTACGATCAATGTTGGCGATGAAGGCACCGACTAACGAGGCGATGCACCCTGATGCAGAGATCCAGGCAATCACGCCAAAGATAATCCCCAGCACACGGTCGATGGCACGCACAGACTCAATTTGAGCTGACTGAGTGATAGCCTCAATGTTCTGCGTCTCCAGCCACCGCGCGAGGAGTGAAACGTCATCTATCGAACTGGCATAGATACGTGCTCTTGAATAGCGGGTTCTCTCTCTGGGCGGCTTGCCATCGCTGACCCCCAGCAAGGGAACCTGAAAGCCATCGCGGTAGTCTTCCAGAGCAACAAGCAAAGACAATGTAATAAAGGCACCTTGACGTGAAAATTTTGCGTCATCCAGCACGCCGGTAATGGTTAAAGCGAACGTGGCGCGTTGGTTTTTCCCTTCGCTTTTTCGGCTCACCATCAGGCGCAGGATATCTCCTGGCTGCACGCCAAGGCGCCGTGCCGCACTGGCGCTGAGTACGGTATCGCTGTCTTTGACCGGTGCTCTGACATCCTGCAAAAGAGGATCGCCTTTGGCCGTCGGGATCACTTCAGCACCCGGGACAAAGTGTTGCCCGTCCCGGACCAGATCGGCCTGAGTGTTCAGCGAACGGGTTAACGGAATCGAAAATCCGACTTCTGAACGGCGGGCGAGCTTATCAAGCCAGGCAAAATCATAATTACCATTACCCGTTATACGTACTTCCCGGGTGCGAGGGTCGTCGAGAAGCTGATGGCGAAGCTGGCTGACAATGCCATTCTTCAATCCGAACAGCAGCAATAACGGTGCGATAACGGCAATCAAAGAGAAGATGATGCACAGCGCGACCTTGCGATCGTGAATGAGATCGCGCAGAGCCATACGGCATAGCAGGGTGCCTGACGCTGGCATATCAGCTGGGTAAGAAGACACTTTTTCCCTCTCCGGTCACGGCCTGATATCGGTCAATCCCAAAATGCGTCACGCGCTGCCAGTCGTGGCTCACAACAATGGCTGCCATATCCAGTGAGCGCACCATGCCGATCATCAGGTCAAACAGCCGGTCTGCATTATCAGGATCCAGCGCCGCAGTCGGTTCATCGGCAAGGAGTAAGCGTGGCTGGTGGGCAATCGCACGGATGAAGGCAACGCGCTGGCGCTCGCCGATAGAAAGCCGGGAAGGCATTCTTGTCAGCAGCGGCCGCACGCCCAGGCTGTCGATGGCCTTATCGAGCCAGGCTGACTGTAGGCTAAGTCCTGCCAGCCTGCGAACCAGAGTGATGTTTTCTATCACGGGTAACCAGGGCAACAAGCCGCCGTGCTGTAGCATAAACCCAAGCTCGCGTGCGCGAAGCGCGGCCAGGACAGGCTCGTTTTCAGCCATGAGCGGTATTGAAATATCGCGACCGGCGAGCCGGTATTCGGCAAGATGCGCTGGGCGAAGGATCGCCCCTATCATCTCCAGAAGCGTGCTTTTACCGCACCCGCTAGGCCCGGTTAGAGCGACCACCTCTCCCTTTTTCAACGAGAGGTGCGGGAGGGCGACGCTATAGCCATGCGTCCCGCCCCGGCTGATCTCCATATCGCGGATCCTCAACATCAGGGCAGGTTCTCCAGAGGTACCGGATAAACGTTATCGCGTGGGTCGCTATCGGGCGCTAATGCCACCCAACGGTCTACATCCTGGTTGTAGCGTTGATAGTAATTAAGCTTGGTATTCAGCCTGCGGATGAAACGCTCCTGCTCAAGGCCATCCCAGCTTTTCCAGGTTTCTTCGTCCAGGCTCAATACTTCACTGAGGTAAGGTAAGCTCTCGATATATTCACCGAGCAGTCCCATCTCTCCGAGTCGGGTCGCATTTTTCCCTTTCGCCTGGTTTGGATCGTTGCCCATGGTTGCCGCCAGAGAACGCAGGCTGGCAAACATGTCATCCGGAGAGATCATCCCCTCATTGGCGGCATTGACGATCTTCTTCATGACATCGCTCAGATCGCTGAGCTCGCTTTTCGTGAGCAGTACGCGCACCTCGGTCGCCGGGATGTTTTGGTCAATCAGATCGCGGTCGCTTATCCATGACTTGAATACCGGTGGTGCCGTGGTGCCTTGCTTTTCACCCAGATAGGCAAGACGCATTGCCTTACTTAACTTGTCGGCATCACTGAGCAGGGGATCTTCTTTCTTACCGGCATATTTAGGGCTTGCCCCCAGCGCGCTCCCCGCCGTTTCTTCGCCGCTCCAGGCTGTTTTAATCTGGCCGGTAATGGCATTCGCCAGGTTATCGACCATACTACCGAAGCTATTTACATCACCTGAATCAATAGGATAGTAGAGCGGTTTGTGCAGGAATGGATTTAACGTCAGCTCCTGATACTGGGCTTCAGCAGAACTGTGATTTTTCTTACCATCAGAGGTTTTCAGATGTAACGCATACAGCGCAACGCCACGATAGGCGGCTTCCTGACGCACCTGGGCGGCATCCAGATGGGTTGACGAGAGCTTATCTGTGCCATCAAGCGCGCCTGCGTCAGTAATCAGTACAACGTAGCGGGCGCCAAACTGCGTCCAGTCCACTTTGTCCAGCGCTGTCATGACCCCGCCGTAAGCATCTTCATCAACCTTGCTGCTGGAAACGGTAGCCTGCTTCAGGTCATGTACTTTAGCGAGGAAGTCTTTACCATCTTTAACAGTATTGGGGTCGACATACATCTTGCTGTCGTATTCAAGACCCGGCACCGCTTTCACGCTGGAGCGGAAAGCTACCAGGCCAAACTTGACCTGATCCTGTAAGTGTTCCTTCTCGATCCTCTTGTAGATCTTATCGATCGCCTCTTTAGTGCGATCGATATACGGTCCCATCGAGATGGTGGAGTCGATCACAAAGACAACCGAGGCGGAGAACCCTTTCATCATGTTCTTTTCATCAGCAGCGGACGCGGCCTTTTTTGCGGGCGACTTTTCGCTGACGGAGGCAACGTTGAGTACACGTACCTGGAAGCCGGTATCGGTAAACACATCATCTGAGCCAAGAACAGGTAAGAGATAAAAGTTTTTTAACTGATCCACCATGTAATCAGGCTCGCGTGCCAGAACCTGCGGGACCGGTTTATGGCTGCTCAAACTGTTGAGCATTGGTTGCAATGTTGCCGCAGGGTTTTTGCTGTTCAGAAGAGACTCAACGTCGGATTTCTCTTTAAAGAACAGCATCGGTTGACGGCCAGCAGGATTGGTAAACGCCAGCGTCAGCTGCATTTTCCAGTCAACGGTGCAGGAGGAATTCATCCAGCCAGCGGTATGACCAAAGCTGTCCGGCCCAACCTGCAGCCACGTGTCCTGACCCTGCGTTGTCCTTTGGTAAACATAGAATCGACTGAAGGCCGGCTGCTCTTTACCTGCTTCACCTGCTTTGGCGGACAGCTGGCAGCCTGGGTAAGTCAGTACCCGCTGGAATAACGCATGTTTACCTTCCTGCAAAAGCGGCTGTTTACCCGCGGCACAGGCGGGGGATGCCAGCGTTGCGGCACACACCAGGCTACTGAACCAATGCATGTATTTCATTGTTTATCCTATTTCTTCAGCTCAGCTAAACGGGCTTTGGCCTCGTTATTCTGCGGGTCCTGATTTACAACCGATTCATACCAATACGCCGCTGTCTCTGCGTCAGGATTGAAGCATCCCCCTGGTTTTGCGGTTTTCGGGTCATATTCTTGTGCATAACGAACAGCTATCTGCGTATCGCCGGACTGGGCTTTATAGGCGTAAAGGCGCTGAGCGATATCGCAATGTTTTGCCGCTTTCGCTTTTGCGATGACGTCCAGCAGTTGTGCACTACTTGGCTGGCTACGCAGGCACCCTTTAACGAACGCCATTTCATTGCCGCTCGCCATTTGTTCATCACCACACGGCCCGGTAGTTTTCGCGACGGGCGCGGGAGGTGCCGCTGGAATTGCAGGCTCTGGCTTACGGGTAAACCACCACCCAGCAGCGGCCAGCAGGAGCAATAGAATGGCTAATCCCGCAAATAACGGCAGCTTACTTTTCGGCTTATGCGGCTGTTGAGATACAGGCTTTTCTGCGACAGGTTCTAAAACGACAGGTTCCGGTTCTTGAACGGACATCGGCTGCACGATGGGGGTATCATTCAGCGTCTGTATATTTTCCGGGAGTGGGTTTTCACCACCGGCCTGGGAGCTGAGTAGCCCTTCAGCGATGGTCAGAATCCCCATATCCTTATTACTTCCATCTTTGATGGTGATGCGATAGGCCGCCTGGCGGTTGGCGAGTAGTGGATCGATCAGAGAAGGGCCGACCTGAACGCAGGGCGTCTCCTCATTTTGTATCAGTGGAGGAAGGGCGAGGAAAATCTCGCCACTGACCCAATCACCGTGGCTATCCAGATACAGGCGATCCTGATTACGTACTACCGAGATTGTGACGCCCTCGGCATCGCCTTTCCAGCCTTTCAACAAGAGCAATGCGAATCCTGGTTGTATAGGGGTCAGCGTCTTAAGTTCAGGTTTGATCACGTCCAGTTACTCCTTTGCCAATTTAATCTGGCGGAGAATGACGCCCAGATTTTCGTTCTGCGCGACGCTAATCTCGCGTCCGGCAGAATGACCTGCGTTTTCGGTAATGAGTGCTTCCAGGCCAACCAGCCAGTCGATGATAAAGAAGGCACTGTAGTTCAGCTGTTGCGGCGTCAGGCGTGCCAGGCGTTCATCACCTTTCCAGACCACGCTGTCGCACGTTGGTGGACGGGTAAAGATCGGCTGTTCGGGCTGGTTGAGACGGGCCGGGCGTTTCGATTCCGGCATATTTTGATAGCCCAGCCAGGTGATGAAATCGCTCATCACGTGAAGCACGCGTGAAACCTGACGCTCGACCATACGTTCGCGACGAACGCCAGCCTGCTCGGTATTTTTCATTGCATTGACCAGCGAGTCCTCGACACGTGAACGCAATAACCCCGTGATCAATTCGTCTACCAGCGCTTCGGCAATCGGGCGCGGAAGACTGATGTAGTTGAGCATGGCGGCGGTTTCAGGCAGGCCGCGCAGATGGTTAATCCAGAGCTGAACGCTCTGGTGCGCGAAAGCGATCTCATGGCTGTGCGTCGTCACCGCAGTTGCGCTGCTTTCGAAAGCATCTTCCACACCGATATCAAAGAATCCTGCATCTTCTTCTGCTTCAGGCGCAGACAGGGTCGTTTGCTGCATGTAAAGTGCATGGAGATCGCGGCGTGCCGGAACCAACCGCGCCAGCAGTTCGCCGTGCATGCCGCTGCGTTTTTTCAGGGTGGCAAGGATCTCTTGCGCAATTCGGGATTTTCTGGACAGCTCTTCTTCGCCGTCCGGCTGGTACCAGTTCCCCAGTCCCCCTTCGACCAGTTCGTGGCGGATCTCGTCGAGCTGTTCTGCGATCCGCTCCAGTTTCAGTTCAGGGCGGGCGACGCGGGTCAGATAATCGGCCATTCGGCGCATACCACCGTCGTTGAGGGTGAGCATCGCATCCCAGGCTTCAGCAGGGTTCGCGATGTAGCGAGCGACAGCTTCATCTTCAAGGAAGGTTTTCCGCATCAGTGCGAGCTGCCCGCCATTGTCGTCGTTGAAAGCCGCTTCACTACCTGCGTTCATGCGGATAAAGGGCGTTTGCTGGCGCGGTTTGCGTACCAGGAACGTGTTATTGAACGCCTGGCCCTGGCTCCATTCCTGCATCCATTTGTACTGGCCAAAACGCTCGGTCATCGCCATTTTGATCATCCCGCCAAGCCCCCAGGACTGGCGAAGAAGTGCTTCGTCATGGGAAAGGTTTTGGCTAATGCGCAGATCAAACATGGTTAATGCCCAGACTAGGCCAGGTAAGCGACGGCCACGCGCGTCGGCATCGGCGCCCTGGGTGTAACGGATCCACTCGTCCAGAACGCCGCCCACTTCTTTGACATCGGACTGTTTTGTTGAGGCCGTACACACCACCAGGACATTCATCTCCTGGTTTTCGGTGTAACGTTCAAAAAGATAGGCCACTTTTCCGCGCAAAATTAACTGCGCTAGCGGGTTGCTCTCTGCATTTTTAACCTCGCGAGTGACATCACTCATGGACTCCACCGCCAGACGGCCGCGATAACCCGGGAAATCAAGCAAGTCGACGGCTTCGAAGATTGTTTCGCGAGGCGGAGCCATTAACGGGATATGCAATTCAACGGTAAGCGCAGTGAGCTCTGCCAGCGATAGCGAAATAGACGCACCCGTTTGCCCATTTACCACAGGACAGACTTCAATAGTCTGATCCGACGGGGTATTCAGCCGCTCCAGCATATCGACGTTCATGATGCTATCCCGCTGGATAAGCAGGCCGTTTTCGTTACGAACCAGCGTGCTCAGCGGGGCACGCAGCTCCTGCACTCCACCGAGACGCTGTAGCGTGTTGGCAAAACGGATATAGGCATTGGTTAGTTCTGGTACTTCGCCCCATAAAACGGAGAAAAGCTGGCCGCGATCTTCAACAGAAAGCCATGGTGCGAGGCTTACTGCCTGTGGCCAGTAGGTCAGGGCAAAACGGCTTTGCGTTTTCTCAGCATGGCGGATGAGGTAATCCCAAAAAGAAACTACGTCATCTTCGGTCACGCCAGGGCTGCGGGAGGTCAGGCGTCGTTTCGACAGGGACGTTAACAGATCGCTGATGCGTTTTTCATCGAACTGCCAGTCAAATTTTTCCTGGTTGAAGTCATGGATGAATGCGTTGGCGAGGATCTTCCCCATTTCCACTTCGTTGAAGAGCTGTAACGTGACAGGCCAGCGGTCGTCTGAGCTCTGAGCACTGCGGCTAAACCGGGTAACAAGACCCGTCGCCTCTTTGCCGCCGCCAGGCGGGTTGATGTGGGTCAAAAAATCGAGCTGATTGCCGCCGAGGCGTGTTTCCAGCTTTCCGTTTTCACCCGCAGCCAGCGCGGAAATGAGATACGATTTGCCTGCCTGCGACAAGCCAAAGAAGCCGATTGTCATCGGTTTCGCTGCGGCCTGCGCCAATCTGCGTGCTTTGTTACGGCTGCGGCGCAAGTTCATGGTCAGGCGATCGGCTTCAGTGTTCAGGCGCGGCGCGTCCTGACGAACGCTTGCGATCCAGTCAATGGCCCGGCCTGCACCTTGTTCGACGCCATTCCAGCCCTGGATAATGGTGTTGGGATGAATAGTGCTCATTAGCTTTTAATACTCCCGCTATCCAGCCAGTAATGGGTTTCACTCAGCCCATTACCGACCATTGTGTTCAACTGGAATGCAACATCTCTACGACCATAGCCGCGCTGTGCGTTTTTCATTTCCATCGAGCCAATCTGGAAGCGCTCCGGACTGACCGGTTCTTCGCTACTACGTCCACGTCCCTGTTCTGCGGTTAAACCGATGCTTATTACAGCATCACCCGACAGCTCGCTTGCCAGGTTCGCACTGGTAATTTTTAGGGTGTAAAGTGCGGTCGATGGCCAGCGTTCGTTATCAAGCTGGCGGAAACCGATACGCACTTCCCCCCGTGCTTCAAAGCCTTTCCCTTCCGGTAACTGGAAATCAGCGGAGTCCAAATCAACGTCGCGATAGGCGACATTGCTGTCTTTAATCACATTGTTTCCATCAAGCATCCCGACATAGCGGATGGTTGAATAAGGCTTAAAGTTCGCAGTGCGGAAGAAGAAGTTGTTGAGCCTGGATTTCTCCGCTAACAGGCACAGCATCGCCCCCACAACGGCTGTCGATTTCGGATCGTCAATGCATCCTTTCTTGTTAAACGGATACCAGCCACCGGTTTCATAACCGTGGAGTGGCAGCACGCGAGTAGGGGGAACAGGTTGAAGCTGGCGAATGAGCGCTTGAATTCCCGGCAAGCGGGATGGACGACCGGTTAAAAGTAATACATCGCAGTTGTAGTGCCAAAGCACTTCGCACAACGCGCGCAGGCTGTGGCAAATGTTCATTCGCCCGCTGCGAGGGTCGATAAATTCATTGTGCAGACGTGCAAGATCCAACTCCAGCGGTACATCCAGAATGGAGAACGGTACTTCGCTCGCAAGCTGTCCGGAACGGGCAACGTCGTTGACGTAATCCTGTACTTTCTCGGTTGGAAGATTATCGGCAAGTAGCTCACGGAAGGTGTAATTCAGTATCTCCCGACCATTTTCCGGGGAGTACTCTTCATAGCGATGCAAAATAGATAACGCCAGAGGCGCGAAGATCTGCAATGTAAGCTGCTGACGTAATACCTGTTTTCCGGCTTCGATCGATTCACTACCGAACAGTTGTGACATCATTGATTCGGCTGCAACATCGCTGTGGCCGACTTTGGTCATGGCCGCTTTTACTGCTGGCTGGAGGAAAAGCCGTATAACATCCAGCAGTATGTCGTCGCCTGCTACCTTAAACCCTTCACGGAAAAGCTGTTTCGGGGTAATCCGGACGTTAATGCCCTGGCCTTCATCCAGCGTGTAGCGAGAAATGACGAGATCGGTCGTTCCTCCGCCAATGTCAATCGACGCGATTTTTAATGAGCGTGTATCGCTGGTGTCCTTTTGAGTATCGGGACGGCGAGTAGCTGCAAAAAATTCGTCCGTGCGACCGCCAAAGTAGTTCTGCGTTTCGTTATAGAGATATACCAACTGCCCACAGGTGGCTTCGTCCCACTTCACGTGTACGCCTGGATGGGCGTATTTCAAGCACTGCGGGTCATCGCCTTCATAATCCATCTCTTCCCAGCCGAGCGCTTTCCAGACCATGCGGATAGCGTCATGCATGCTCTCCTCAAAGATAGCGCGCTCAGGCTTTGGCATCGCCGGAGGGACAGTCATAATGACATTTCGTAAACGACGCGGTGTGCTGGCGTGGTTCATCTTCAGCCGCTGTGAAGGGCTGTTGATTTGCATGAGAGCCTGGCTTAATACCTCTGACAACATCATCGTCATCAGCGAGCTACGACTGTATACCGGCGTGAAGACGGGCATACGGTCTTCTTCATTTTTCAGGCGAATGAGCAATTTCCCCTGATCGTTGACCATATACAGCAGCGGTGCTGCAGTGGCTAACGGCTCTCTGTCACTTTTCACGAAGGCCTGGCTAAAGCGCCATCCCGGTGAATAGGGTTGATCGTCCCAGAGGTAGCGTTTAGGGCTGGAGATCCCTGTTGAGCCCTCGGTACCCAGGCGTTGAGCCGCCATTCTGAAGGCTTCTCCGCCGACGCGTCCAATGGTTGGCCATGTGAAGGCATCGCTGCGCCCGCTTTTTAGCGAGAAATCCTGCTTGCCGAATTCGGCCTGGGCAAACTCGAGACGGCTGTCAAAAGGCTCGTTATAAACAAATTGCGGTTGGCTCAAATCTCGGAGCTGAAGCTGATAAAGTTGAGAAAGCCCTTTATTGTCGTCACGATGTTCTTCGATCAGGATGCCGCAGCTACGTGAGTTACCAATGTCCAGCACGAGATCTACAGGTATCGCTGAGTCCCGGATTTTTACGTCGTTGACCTGTACTTCAGGAACGACAATCGTCGTCGCCAGGACATGCAGCAGGTTAAGATAATGCGCCTGATGTTCCTTCTGCAGTAGTTGTTCATCAATGTCATCAATATGTTGGTGTAATACTTCGCGAGCCTGAGTACTGAAAATTTCCCGTAGCCATTCATTCACCCATGGCAGTGAGAGAAACTCCCCCATCTCGTGAGGATGGCGTGCCAGAGCAAATCCCGCCCCTGAACGGATATCATCCTCGCCCGGTGCGAGATACTGCGTATTCTCGCGATCCGGGAAAATTTTGGTATCAAAAATCAGAGTAGCGCGCCAGGTATTGCCCTTTTCATCCGGCTCAGGCAGCTCATGGAACTGGACGCGTGACCAGTTATACGGCCCGTGAGCAAAGGCTCGTGGCGGGTTGAAGCGGAAAAATGGCAGCGGTAACCAGAGGCCGCGATAGAGGCGTAGCGACTCTTCGGTCGTCAATGTGTAGTCGGAGTCTGCGTAGCGAGGAGGTTCGCTGTCAGGCTGAGGGATCTGCAGCTTATCTTCCCTCTCATTATAGATAAGCCGCATAATAGCCTCGTCGCCCTGTTGACGAAGAAATTCCCCATATTCTTTACGCGTTGGCAGGGTAAAGGCGAAATCAAGGAACTGGATCCCGCTGTCGCGAATAAGTTTGACCTGTTTTTTAAAATCAGTGAGTTCAGCGAGCATTTACTGACTTGCCTCCTGCTTCATCGAAATAGGGAAAAGTGTTTTGGCGTCGTAACGGCCTTTGCAATCCGCAATGTTTTGCGCGCCGGGAGCACACAGAATTTCTGGCATTTGGTAGCGTGAGCCATCGGAGCACTGTGCTTCTCCCTGATTGTTAATGGCGAGATGACCTGACTGAATGGCCGCGTTGACCGCGCCACGACAGGTCACACCGTCGCCACGGATCATCTGTACTTCGCCCTTACCGTCATTGATTTGGTAACTCAGACTAAGGGGCTTTCCTGTGCGTTGATCCTGAATACCAGCCCCTGCGTGCCAGTTCCCGTCCAGAAAACGGGTGTTTCCTTGGGCCAGTGAAGATGCGGGCAGGGTCAACGGGACTTTAGCGCCAGTTGAGGTATTGGCCGATGGCGCTTCGAGAGCAGGTGCTGTTCCGCCGGGATGAGGGCTATTCGTGGCTGACGCAGGATCCACAGCAGATGCCGTTGCTGCTGCGCTTTGTGACGGCGTTTGTAATGCTGATTGCTCTTGTGACGTTGTGAGTGAAGTGCCCGTGGTGCTTAAAATCTCACTGCCCGTTGTCGAATGCAGGTTCGCCTTAGACGTTGTTGTGCTGATGATGGCCCTTGACGACGGCGCAAGAGATTCGGCTGTTGGAAGGTGGGGCGCGGGCAAAGCGGGTACGGAAGATGAAATACCAGGGATCGTTATGCCTGGCATGCAACCCCGTAAGAACAGTAACGCTAAAAGGAGTAACAGAAGTAGCGGCAGTAGCCAACGCAACCATGCGGGTAAGAGCAACCACCAGCGTCTTTTGGCGTGCCTTTGATGCGTGAAAGTGCGTTCTGGTATCACCGGTTCAATACTGGCTGATTGCGGAGGCAAGGCTGTAGATATGGGACGCAAACAGTCTAACGGCTCGATGCGGGCCTGGTTAGTGGCGTTCACAAATCCCCAAAAACTGATGACCGGCTTTCCACCTACCAGCCACACGTGCTGCTGATCGGGGAATTGCATCGCTTTTTCAAGTAATTTCCCAAAGAGCCGGCGTTCCGGCTGCTGGCTTTGGGCAAATTCATTACTTATCTGGCGAAACGCTGCATGGGTGGTTTCGAGTTGCGCGAGCGCGGCCTGGCGCTCAGCTTCCGTTGCGGCCGTCCATGGAATAACGTCACCGGCCAGCGGGGCATACCAGTCGATTCGATCGCCATGCTCGCTGATTTGCGGGATGGCTAAAGTGTCAGCAACCGCCGTTTGTTTTCTAAGTCGTAGGGTTTCACGCAGCTGTAATGCGGAAATATATACTGCCTGTCCATTCTCACCCATCGACTGATATTTATCGAGCTTGTCACTGCATAGAAAAATTTCTTTCACGCTGCATGCCTTTGCTGTTAAACGAACAAGTGAAAGCAAGTTCCACTGTGGAAAAGGACGCCGCAAATACGCCGGGTAATCTGCGTCAATTGTTTATGGCAACAAAATATTGAGTATTATCGGCAAATGGCCGAAAACGTTTAGACCTAAACTAAACTTATTATTGGGACGTGCGCATATCCGATTGCCGCAAAAAAAAGTTTCGCTGTGAAACTATATTTCTGGCAATGTATTCATTTTCTCTAATGTGTTAATCACAACCCTGCGGTATATATTCCTTCACGGCGTTGTTCATCATCTTATTAAACTCCTGCGTATTATTGACAGCAAATACCTTTCCACCTGTATTGCTGGCAATACAGTTTCCGGCGCCGGTATTCATGATATCGACAACATTGACCTGTAATCGGGGCTTACGTTTTTTTAGCTCAAGCGCGACATCGCAAGGCGAGCCTCCGCATGTCTCTTCCCCGTCCGTCACCAGTAGAATTATGGCATCACGGTCAACGCCATTAACTCGTTTCCCCGCCTCTTCTAACGCCTCTGCCAGAGCGGTTTTACCCACCGGCTGGATTTTATCAATTAACTTTTTTAGCTCAGCGCGTTGTTCCGGCAGGAAAGCCGGAGTTGCGTTCACCTGGTGGCAATTAGCTGCGGCAATAAGGCTAATGTCCATGTCATTTGGCACGTCATCGATAATGTGTTTAGCGGATTGATGTGCGAGCGTAATGCGACGAGGTTCACGATCGATACCGGGTACAGGTTTATCCTGCATCCACCGCATTATCTCTTCTGGTGTGGCATCCATGCTCATGGCCATAGAGCCAGAAGCATCAAAAATAATAACCATTTCAGGTGCCTGCTGTTTTGTCCGCTGTGCCGGGCAGAGCATTTTGACCTGATGCTCAGGGGCTGGCTGGACGGGAGAAACGGCAGGAGTGGCTACTTTGACAGTCGGCCAGCAGCCGCGCAGGAGAACAAGAGCCAGAAGCAGAGCCAGTGCTAAAAGCCCCAGCCATAACCACCCACGCTTTTTAGCCAGCGGTTCTGCCGGCAACTTAGTTTCAGGCATGATGTCCCAGCCTGTAATCACAGGCTGACCGTCAACGATCCATATTCTTTCTGGTGAGGGCTGTCTGGCTATTTTTGCCAGTAACTGCAGTGTTTCGGGAGAAGTCTGCGCGCTAGTCGAGAGTGTTTGATGAAGTTGAGTGAGTGCCGCCAGCTTTTGTGAGAGGAGTATGGCGATTTTGTCTCGCTCAACGACGTTTAAAGCGTTAAAGCGTTGGGGTTTGCCATTTATTTCGCTATACCATTCAACCGCACCATCTTCAGCCTGCTGAGGGCGGGCAAAAAGATTGAGATAAGTTTTAGAAAGGTGTCGGTCAATAAGATTATTTAAGGCAGAAAACGTTGAAATATATTCTTGTAAGCAATGTTCGCTTTCAACAGTCCTTGTGATTCTAATCATTGCCTTTAATGAGCCAGGTATGCAAAAGAAAATAGCTTAGAGCTAAATATAAAGAATGACAATCTCTAATGCTAATCTTGTTCTTAAAATTAAAAAACTACCAGTTTTAAGAGGTAAGATGCCTTGAGTAAAAGTAAACGTCGGACGGGGGAAAAGGATCAGGAAAAATTATCATTTAAGTTTTACTTTAATACCACTTCACCTAATGACCAGGTTTAATCATTGCCAACACGCGCGTGGCAGGCAAATCATCTGCGCTTGACCCACGACAAAGCAGCCCTCCACGCTCTCCACCATAATCGCGCCTGTTTCCCCTCTCACTGGTGCTACCCATGGCGTATCAACTGAACCTGAACTGGCCGGAATTTCTTGAGAAATACTGGCAAAAACAACCCGTAGTGCTGAAAAATGCCTTCCCGAATTTTGTCGACCCGATCACCCCGGACGAGCTGGCAGGGCTGGCGATGGAGCCGGAAGTCGATAGCCGTCTGGTGAGCCATTTCAACGGCAAATGGCAGGCCAGCAATGGTCCGTTTGAGCACTTTGACGATCTGGGCGAAACCGGCTGGTCGCTGCTGGCGCAGGCGGTGAACCACTGGCATATGCCCGCCGCAGAGCTGGTGCGTCCGTTCCGCGTCCTGCCGGACTGGCGTCTGGATGACCTGATGATCTCCTTCTCCGTGCCGGGCGGCGGCGTGGGTCCGCATATCGATCAGTACGACGTGTTTATTATTCAGGGGATGGGCAGTCGCCGCTGGCGCGTGGGCGATAAGCTGCCGATGCGTCAGTTCTGCCCGCATCCGGCGCTGCTGCATGTCGATCCGTTTGAGCCGATCATCGACGAAGATCTGGCCCCGGGCGATATCCTCTACATCCCGCCTGGATTCCCGCACGACGGCTTTACCCATGAGACGGCGCTCAACTACTCCGTCGGTTTCCGCGGGCCGAACGGCCGCGATCTGATCAGCAGCTTCGCCGATTACGCGCTGGAAAACGATCTGGGCGGCGAGCACTACAGCGATCCGGATCTGACCTGTCGCGAACACCCGGGCCGCGTGGAGCAGTACGAGCTCGATCGCATTCGCCAGATGATGATCGAGATGATCAGCAAGCCGGATGATTTCACAAAATGGTTCGGCAGCTTTGTCTCCACGCCGCGCCACGAGCTGGATATCGCCGCCGCTGAGCCGCCGTACGCGCCGGAAGAGGTGCTGGACGCGCTGCAGGGCGGCGAAACGCTGTCCCGCCTGAGCGGCCTGCGTGTGCTGAACGTCAACGGCAGCTTCTTTATCAACAGCGAACAGCTGGAGACGGTAGACGCGAAGGCGGCGGATGCGCTGTGCCGCTACACCGAACTCGGCCAGGCCGAGCTGGGCGATGCGCTGAATAACCCGGCGTTTGTTGAAGAGCTCACCGGGCTGATTAACCAGGGATACTGGTACTTCGACGAGTAACCTGCCTGTTGCCCGGTGGCGCTGCGCTTACCGGGCCTACAGGATCGGTTTTCTCCCTCTCCCTGTGGGAGAGGGTCGGGGTGAGGGCATCAGGCCGCACTACTCCTCCATTGCAATCACAATCGCTTCACCCATCTTCTTCAGCGCCTCGCGATTCTTCTCCGTCGGCGGCAGCGCCACGTTGATCCGCAGGCAGTTGCGGTACTTCCCGGAGGCGGAAAACAGCGACCCGGCCGCGGCCTGGATCTTCAGCCGACACAGCTGCTTGCTGACGCACACCATGTCGACCTTTTCCGGCAGCTCAATCCACAGCAGGAAGCTGCCCTGCGGGCGCGTGACGCAAATCTCTGCCGGAAAATACTGCCGCACCCAGCAGGTGTAGGTTTCCATATTCTGCTGATAAATCTGGCGCATACGACGCACGTGGCGATGGTAATGCCCGTCGCGAATAAACGCCGCCACCGCCATCTGGGTGCCCGGCACGTTAAACCCGCCCGCAGCGTATTTCATGTGCATCACCCGGTCGTAATAGCGCCCCGGCACAATCCAGCCGACGCGCAGGCCCGGCGCCACGGTTTTGGTAAACGAGCTGCAGAGGATCACGCGGCCGTCGATATCCATCGAATGAATGGTGCGCGGGCGTGGGTACTCCGCCGCCAGCTCGCCGTAAATATCGTCCTCGACAATCACGATATCGTGCCGCTGGGCCAGGGCTAAAACCTGCTTTTTCCGCGCTTCCGGCATGATAAACCCGAGCGGGTTATTGCAGTTGGGCACCAGAATCACGGCCTTGATCGGCCACTGCTCCAGCGCCAGCTCTAATGCCTCGATGCTGATCCCGGTCTCGGGATCGGTAGGAATTTCAATCGCCTTGATGTCAAACCCGCGCAGCATCTGCATGGTGCCGTGAAACGACGGCGACTCCACCGCCACGATATCCCCCGGCTTGCACACCGAGAGCAGGGCAATCGACAGCGCGCCGTGGCAGCCGTTGGTGATGACAATCTCGTTCGCCGCCACGGTGGAGCCGCCGTCCAGCATCAGGCGGGCGATCTGCTCGCGCAGCTCCAGGCGGCCGTCGAGCACGTCATAGCTCAGCATCTCGGCAGGATTATGCTGCGCGATGCGGCTCATCTCGCGCCACAGGGGCTTCAGGCTCGGCTGGTTAATATCCGGCGAGCCGCCGCCAAAGGAGATCATCTCTTTGTCGGCGCGGGCGTCCAGCAGCATCATCACCTCATCCCACTGGGTGACGTTCACGGGGCGCTGCACCGGGCGCGTCATGGCCGGAACCGGCGGCTGGGCCTTGCGCTGCGAGACAAAATAGCCGGAGCGCGGCTGAGGGGTGATCAGCTGGAGGTTTTCGAGGATCTGATAGGCCTGCTGTATGGTGCTGATGCTCACGCCGTGCTCCTGGCTCAGCGTACGTACCGACGGCAGACGTTCGCCGCTGCGATACAGCCCTTGTTCAATGCGTTCTGCCAGGAGGTTGGCCAGATGTTGATAGCGCGTCATGCTGTATCCTTTGTTTTCACCATACAGATTACAAAACCAGTACAGATTGCCGTAAAAATTGGCATGCAGATACTGTTTTAGCGGATCTGTATGTTAAACAAAAGGTGTTTTTGAGTCTGTATTGCACAGGCCGATTTCCAGGATGATAACCCCACTGGTACAGTGAGGAGAGCATCATGGAATTCTATGAGAATCGTTCAAAACGTCCGTTCGTCGTGTTTGTCTGGATCGGCAAAACGATCTGCAACTGGTATCGCATCAACCGCACTCGCCGCATCCTGAGCCAGATGAGCGACGAGCAGCTCAAGGACGTTGGTTTATCCCGCAATGATGTTTAAACCGTAGGCCGGGTAAGGCGTAGCCGCCACCCGGCGATTTCAGCTCAACAGCGCAAGCGTCTGCCGCTTCGGCCTCTCCAGCAACGCCAGCGCCTCTTCATACGACCGCACGTTGTTATAGCCCATCACCAGCCCGTAGCGTTTGCCCGAGCCGCGATACCACTCCGAAAGCGCATTCACCTGCAGCTGCTGTTCCTGCCAGCAGCGCGCCACTTCCCGGTCACCGCTGCCTCTGGTCAGGAACGCCACAATATGCATCCCGCCGTCGTTTTGCTCGGTGAAAAACAGATCGCCATACACCTCGCGGAGAGCCGCAATCATCCAGTCGCGGCGGGTTTGATACAGCGCGCGCATCTTTTTCAGGTGACGGAAAAAATGCCCTTCGTTGAGAAACGCGGTGAGGATCTTTTGCGTCAGCACCGGCTGGCCGCTGGTGGTAATGTCCGCGCAGTCGGTAAAGGCCCCGACGGTGCTGGCGGGCATCACCACGTAGCCCATGCGCAGCGACGGCATGATGGTTTTACTGAAGGTGCCCATAAAAATTACCCGGTCGTGCTGGTCGAGGCTTTTCAGCGACGGCAGCACCTTGCGGGTGTAGTGAAATTCCCCGTCGTAATCGTCTTCGATAATCCACGCCGCGTTCTGGCTGGCCCAGTCGAGCAGCTGCTGCTTGCGCGGCAGCGAGAGGGTGACCGCCAGCGGGCTCTGGTGCGACGGGGTGACGATGGCAAAACGGGCGTCGCGATGGTGACGGAGCAGGTAGTCCGTGTCGATACCTGAACGGTCGACCGGCGCCGTGTGCAGGCGCGGTACGATCCGCTTGAGCAGCTGCTGGCCCATAAAGTAGCCCGGATCCTCAAACACCACCTTGTCGCTGCGGCTGGCGAGGGTGTCGAGGATCAGCCGCAGGCTGCCGCTGTAGCCGCTGGTGATCAGCACCTGTTCGGCGCTGCAGGACAGCCCGCGTGAGATATTAAGATAGCTGGCGATGGCCTGGCGCAGCGGATACCAGCCCAGAACGGGCGGATTGAGCATCTCCTCCTGACGCATGGCGCGCGTCGCCTGTCCCGCCAGCAGCAGCCATTTTTTATACGGAAAGCTGTCAAGGGCCGGGATGCCGGGGCGCAGAAACCCGGCCCGCTCGCGCTGGCTGATGAGCGATGCCGGAAGCGTGCCGGTGGGCTGTTCCGCAGGGGCACTCTTATCCGGCAACAGCAGATCCGGGTTGACCCGCGTGCCGCGCGCCCCCTGGCTCACCAGATACCCTTCCCCCGTCAGAATGGCATACGCCGTTTCGACCGTTTTACGCGCCACCTTCAGCTCTTCCGCCAGCACGCGGATGGCGGGCACCTTATCGCCCGGCTTCAGCACGCCGCGCGTGATGTTGTCGCGATAGCGGGAATAAATCTCGTGATAGCCCGGCTTCATGTCCTACCTCGTTTCACGCTTTTTGTATCTTTTTACTATGTCATGAACGGCGTAGATTTGCCGCATCGCATGACATATGCCGCACAAAAAAGAGGAAAGACAATGAGCACTCGCGTTAACCACCACAAAGTTACACCCGCCCTCGCCAACGCGCTGTCTGCCCTGAGCATGGAGGTGGCAAAAACCTCCATCGACCCGGCGCTGAAGCACCTGATCGACATTCGCGTGTCGCAGCTGAACGGCTGCACCTTCTGCCTGGATATGCACTCGAAAGAGGCCAAAATTGCCGGCGAGCGCGAGCTGCGCCTGTACCATCTGGCGGCCTGGCGCGAGTCCCCGCTGTTCAGCGCCCGCGAGAAAGCCGCGCTGGCCTTCACCGAAGCGCTGACCCAGATTGGCGTTCACGGCGTGAGCGACGCGCTGTACCGCAGCGTGGCGGAGCACTTCTCGGACGTGGAGATTTCAGAGCTGAACTTCGCCATCGTGGCGATCAACGCCTGGAACCGTCTGGGGATCACCTCCCGCATGGCGCCGGGCTCGCTGGACGCGGCTTACGGGCTGAACAAGGCTAACCTGGAATAATCCCGCGCTCGCGGATCGTCGCCACCAGCGCCCGCAGGCCTGGCGGGACGTGGCGATGGCCGGGGTAGTACAGGCGCAGTCCGGCAAAGGGCTGCGCCCAGTCGTTTAGGACGCTCACCAGTTCTCCACGCTCCAGCTCTTCCCGGATATACAGTTCCGGCAAAAATCCCACCCCTAATCCCGCTTTTACGGCGCGGATCGAGGCAAAAAGATCGGACGTCGCAAAGCGCGGCGGCACGGCAAGGGCGTACGTTTCCCCCCGACGCGCCAGCTCCCAGCGGTAGATCCCGCCGTGGGCCATGCGCATGCCGATCCCTTGATGTGAAAGCAGATCGTCCGGCGTCTGTGGAATGCCGTGACGGGCAAAATAGTCCGGCGTGGCGGTAACCAGCTGGCGGATCTCCCCGGTCAGCGGCACGGCGATCATGTCCTGCGGCACGGACTCTTCAAGGCGGATCCCCGCGTCATAGCCTTCCGCGACGATGTCGATCATTCGCGCTTCGCTGACGGTCTCTACGCGCATCTTCGGATAGCGGATCATAAAGTCGATCAGCAGCTGGTCCAGAAACAGGGTGCCAATATGGTTCGGCACGTTCAGACGCAGCGTGCCGGCGGGTTCCCCGGTGTCGCTGTGGATCTCCTCGCTGGCGAGACGGATCTCCTGCAGGGCCGGGCCGATACGCGCCACATAGCGCTGTCCGGCGTCGGTGAGCGCCACGCTGCGGGTGGTGCGGTTAAAGAGGCGGGTATCAAGGCGGCTCTCCAGCCCGGCGATGGCGTTGCTTACCGCCGTGGCTGACATGCCCAGCTCCTGCGCGGCGGCGCGAAAGCTGCCGCGTCGCACGACCGCCATCACCACTTCCAGCTCTGTCAGACCTGAACGATGCATAGATTATCCTGAAAATCGAAACAACCCTTGCAGCATAGCGTGGATTATCGCAACGGAGAAGCCGTGACAGACTGTGCTCACACAGCCTGAGGAGGTTTATATGCACACCATCGAACAGATCTTTATTAACGGCGAATTTGTTACCCCGCACGGCAACGAGTGGTTTGATTTGTACAACCCGGCGACGGCGCAGGTCATCGGCCAGGTTCGTCTGGCGGATGAGGTTGACGCGGAGCGCGCCGTTGCGGCGGCGAAAGCGGCGTTCCCGGCGTGGTCGCAGACCACAAAGCAGGAACGCCTCGCGGCGCTAAAACGTATGCACGCCGCCGTGGCCGCCCGTCACGACGATCTGCTGGAAGCGGTCATTGAAGAGTACGGCGCGCCCGCCTCGCGCTCTGCGTGGATGGCCAGCTATCCGGCGGAGGTGATTGCTCAGGCCATCGAGGCGCTGGAGGCGTTTGAGTTCGTCATTCCCGCAGGCGCAGCGACGGTGCAGATGACGCCGCTTGGCGTGGCCGGGCTTATCACGCCGTGGAACAGCGACGCGGGGTTTATCTGCGGCAAGCTGGCGGCCGCGCTGGCTGCGGGCTGTACGGCAGTCATCAAGCCGAGCGAAATGAGCGCCCTGCAAACCCGGATTGTCACCGAAGCGCTGCGCGATGCCGCGCTGCCGCCGGGCGTGTTTAACATCGTCACCGGACGCGGCGAAACCGTCGGTGAAACCATCAGCCGTCATCCGGACGTGGCAAAAATCTCGTTTACCGGCTCGACGAATACCGGCAAGGCGATCCTGCGCAACGCGGCGGAGAGCTTTAAGCGCGTTACCCTGGAGTTAGGCGGTAAATCGCCGACGATCCTGCTGGATGATGTGGATCTGGCGCAGGCGATCCCGCTGGTGATTCAGGCCGGATTTATGAACAGCGGGCAGGCGTGCGTGGCCGGAACGCGCATTCTGGTGCCGCAGGCGCGCAAGGCGGAGATCGAAGCCGCATTGGCGCAGGCCGTGGCGGCGGTGAAATCGGGCGATCCGCGCGATAGCGCGACGGACGTCGGCCCGATGGTCAGCGAAAAGCAGTGGCAGCGGGTGCAGGGCTATATCCGTAAAGGAATCGAAGAGGGCGCGCGCCTGCTGGCGGGTGGTGAAGGGAGACCAGACGGCACGCGAGACGGCTGGTTTGTGCGCCCTACGCTGTTTGCCGACGTGAACAACCAGATGACGGTCGCCCGTGATGAGATTTTCGGCCCGGTGCTGTGCGTGATCCCTTATCGTGACGAGGGGGAGGCGATCGCCATTGCCAATGATACCGACTACGGCCTGAGCGCGATGGTGCTGGGCGGCGATGTGAACCGCGCGCGACGCGTGGCGCAGCAGATTGTTTCCGGTCGCGTGCTGGTGAACACCCTTGCCCATGAGCCGAAGGCGCCGTTTGGCGGGTTTAAGCACTCCGGCGTGGGGCGCGAGATGGGCGAGTGGGGGATTCGGGCGTTTATGGAGCCCAGGTCGATTCTGAGCTAAAACCTGCCCGGTGGCGCTGCGCTTACCGGGCCTACAGGAGCCCACAGGCCGGATAGGCGCAGCGCCATCCGGCACAACATTTCGCTCTTTGCCGAAGCATCATTCCTCTCTACCCTGCATCCTCTCCCCGACATCACAACGGAGAGACCATCATGATTGCAGTCATTTTCGAAGCCAAAGCCGCGCCCGCCCATCAGGCCCGCTATCTTCAGCTCGCTGCCGAACTCAAACCTCTGCTGGCGGACATCGACGGCTTCATTGATATCGAACGGTTCCAGAGCCTGACCACAGACGGCAAAATCCTTTCCCTTTCCTGGTGGCGGGATGAAGAGGCCGTCCGGCGCTGGAAGCAGAACGTCTTTCATCAGGCTGCGCAGGCCGAAGGGCGGGAGTCGATTTTCGCGTACTACCGCATTCGGGTGGCGCAGCTGGTGCGGGAGTACAGTTCCGAAACCGGAGGGCTCGCGGATGTATGACGTTGACCTCATTCTGCTGACGGATGATGATAAGCTGGCCGCAGAGATAACCGAACCCTGGGCGACCCATGTTAAAAACGAGCCTACCTCCTGAGAACGGCGCGGCGCTGGAACAGGCCATTGCCGCGGTGGCTGCCGCAATGGCCGATCCGTCGCGCGTAAAGATGCTGTGCGCGCTGATGGACGGGCGGGCGTGGACCGCCACCGAGCTGAGCGCGGCGGCAGACGTTGCGCCGTCGACCGCCAGCGGCCATCTCGCCCGGCTGGTGGAAGGGCAATTGGTTACCTGCCTGTCGCAGGGGCGGCACCGCTATTATCGTCTGGCGGGGCACGACGTGGCGGCGCTGGTCGAGCATATGATGGGGCTCTCCTGGAGCCGCATCACCCCGCCGGAAACAACCGCGCCGAAAGCCATGCGCGAGGCCCGAACCTGCTACGACCATCTTGCCGGAAGGGTTGCGGTGCAAATCTACGATTTTATGCAGGCGGAAGGCTGGCTGGAGGCAGACGGTTCAGCGCTCACGCCGTATGGCCGCGAGCAGTTCCTGACGCTCGGCGTTTCGTTAAGCGCTCACCCGCGCCGAAAAGCCTGCTGCGCCTGTCTGGACTGGAGCGAGCGGCGGTTTCATCTGGGCGGTGAGGCGGGCGCGGCGCTGCTCATTCATCTGGAAAGCAAAGGGTGGATCCAGCGGGTGGCGGGGTACAGGGAGGTGGTGGTGACGGCTTCGGGGAAAAGTGCCGTCAGGAGACTTTTTAGCCGCTAAACTCTGCTGCGGGCTGGTGCCCTCACCCCAGCCCTCTCCCACGGGGAGAGGGAGAATATCTTTTTCGCAATTCCTGCTCTTTCGCCTCTCGTTCCTTGATACTTACCCTGATAACTATTATCGTGACCGCGTGTGACGAGAGGTTTCCCCATGAGCGAAGAAGAACTGTTTAGCCGCAGGCCGATGGGCATGCGGATGGCGATGATCGTGCGCCAGTGGCGTGCGGTAATCGACGACGCCATTCTCGATACCGGGTTAACCCAGTCGAGCTGGACGGTGATGATGCAGCTTCATCAGCTCGGGGATAACGTCTCCGTGAGTGAGCTGGCGGAGGTGCAGGGCATTGAACTGCCGCCGCTGATGCGCACCCTGACACAGCTGGAAAAGCAGGGTTACCTGCTGCGCTCCGTATCGCCTTATGACAAGCGCATCCGGCTTCTGACGCTGACGCCTGAGGGAAAAGCCATACTAAAAAGGCTCACTCGGGTGATTGAGACCTATCAGGCGCGCGTATCGCAAAACATCGCGCCGGAACATATCGACATTTTCAGCGCCACCCTGAATCAATTCGCCTGCAATTTGCGGACAATCCGCGAAGAAGATAACAAGACCGAAAAATAATGACCCCTGAACAAAAGTTTGCCCGCTGGGTAAGGGTGAGTATTGCCTCTTTCCTGCTGATGTTTGTCTATTTTATCGTCGCGGATATCTGGATCCCGCTGACGCCGGACTCCACCGTGATGCGTGTGGTGACGCCGGTTTCTCCGCGCGTCTCCGGCTACGTGGCGGCGGTACATGTCCACAACAACAGCCAGGTGAAAAAAGGCGATCTGCTGTTTGAGCTCGACGACACGCCGTTTCGCAATAAAGTGGAAGCGGCGCAAATCGCGCTTGAGCAGGCACGCCTTTCCAACGAACAGCTGGACGCGCAGATCGCCGCCGCGCAGGCCAGCCTGAAAACCGCCGTGCTGACCGCGCGTAACGATAAAGTGACCTTCGATCGCTACCAGAAGCTGAGCACCCTGCAGAACGTCTCGCAGGCGGATCTGGATAAGGTCCGAACCACCTGGCAGAGCAGCGAGCAGTCCGTCAGCTCCATCCAGGCCAATATCCATAACCTGCGCATTCAGCGCGGCGAGCGGGACGAGCACCGCAACGTGACGCTGCAAAAATACCGCAACGCGCTGGATGAGGCAGAGCTTAACCTCGGCTGGACGAAGGTCTACGCCCAGGCGGACGGCACGGTCAGTAACCTGCAGTTAAGTCCGGGCTTTTACGCCTCCTCGGGTTCCGCCGCGCTGGCGCTGGTGAACAACCAGACCGATATCGTGGCCGATTTTCGCGAGAAGAGCCTGCGCCATACCCATCAGGGCACCGATGCCGCCGTGGTGTTTGACGCCTTTCCGGGGCACGTTTTCCGCGCCCACGTGACCAGCAGCGACGCGGGGATACTGGCGGGTCAGGAGGCCGTGAACGGTCAGCTGTCCGAACCGGAAACCTCCAACCGCTGGGTGCGCGATGCCCAACGCATGCGTATTCACGTCGCGCTGGACGAAGAATTGCCGAAGCATCTGCCGACCGGCGCGCGGGCGACCGTGCAGCTCTACAACAGCGAAGGGCCGTTTGCGCGCTTTTTCTCCGGGATGCAGATCCACCTGGTGAGCCTGCTTCACTATGTCTATTAGCACCCTGGCGCGGGTGTTTACCCCGCACGGCAACATCGTCTATACGGCAAACGACTTTCGCCAGACCCTGCGCATCGTCTTCGCCGGGATGATTGCGCTCAGCATCTCCAGCTTCTACAACACCAGCTACGGCGTATTTTTCGTGGTCTATCCGATCATGCTGCTGTCGCTGGTGCCGGTGTTTAACCGCCACGTGGCAAAGCAGTTTATCTTCAGCGCCGCGCTAAACTGCGTCGAAATGATCTTCATCATCGGCTATCTGTCGCAATGGCCGGTCATTATGACGCTTGTGGTGTTCGCCCTGTACGTGATGCGTTTTCGCTTTATGAGCAAGGGGCCGCTGTTCCTGTTTGGCTCAATGGGCGTGGTGTGCCAGAGCGTGATGCTCAATTTTATGAGCTACCCCACCACCAGCTGGCACACGCTGCTGTTTTCCAACATCGAAGCGAGCGTGATGGCGGTGTGCCTGAGCGCGCTGATGAACTATCTCCTGCCGGACGTGGAGCCCCGCAGGCCGCCGCCGCTGATTGAGAAAGACGACGCCCGCGTGCGCCACGAGTCGCTGCTCTCCGGCACCGTCGCGACGCTGATATTCGTGGTGTTTCAGATCAGCGACTTAAGCGATTCGCTTTCGGCGCTGATGGCAGGGATTTTAATTCTGTTCCCCATGCACTACCGCGGTTCGGTGATGAGCTCGATCTGGCGCGTGGTCGGCGTGGTGCTGGGCTGCCTCTACATTCTGGTGGTGCAGCTGATCCTCTACGATCACAGCAGCCATATGCTGTTGATGATGCCGCTGATTGGCCTCGGGCTGGCGTTTGGCGCGCGTCTGCACGTGATGGAAAAGGTGGGCGCGGGCGTGGGGTTTTCCAGCATCACCACCATCGGCATTATGTTCGGGCAGAACATGCACCCGGACACTGACCTGGTGTTCAGCGATCTCTACCGCATCACTTCCGTCACCTTTTCGCTGGTCGCAACGCTGACGATGGTCTTCCTGGTGCACCTGATCCTCAACCGCTTCGAGGCGACGCGCTACGTCATCGCGCCGCCTAAAGTAGATTAATGCCCCAGCACGGCAGGCAGCTGCGAGAGTAAAAACAGGATCAGGCCAATCGTCCCGCCGACCAGCGTGCCGTTGACGCGGATGAACTGCAGATCTTTACCGATATTGAGTTCAATCTGGCGGGACATGTCTTTAGCGTCCCAGCTTTTGACCGTGTCGCTGATGTGGCGAGTCAGAAACGCCGCGAAATCCGGCGCGAGGCGGTGCGCGGCCTGCTCCAGATGTTCGTTCAGCGACGCCCGCAGGCTGGCGTCGTTAGACAGCGTTTCGCCAAACCACAGCCCGGCGTTGGCGATGCGCTGCTTCACGCGCGAATCCTCGCTTTGCATATCCGCTTTCAGCCACTGGCGCAGGTCGGCCCACATCTCTCCCAGATAGCGGTTAAACGCCTCATCGTTTTTCAGGTAGTGCTTGATGTTGTCGGCTTTCGCCGCCATTTCCGGATCGTTTTTCAGGTTGTCGATAAGCTTCAGCGTGGCGCGGTCGAACGCCTGGCGGATCTGGTGCGTGCGGTCGTGGCTGATATCGTCCAGCAGCGTGTTCACCGCGTTCGACACCATTTCCGCGCTTTGATCGCCCAGCCACTCGGTGGGCAGCACCATCGCTTTGCGCGGGTGTTCGGTCTTCAGCCAGTGGACAATCTGATCGGCAATAAAGTCCCGCGTGCTCTCCCGCTGAATCAGGGTAATCAGACGGTTGATGATCGCATCCAGCAGCACCTGGTGGCGGTTGTTTTTGGTCATGCTCTCCAGCATCACGGCGCTGGTTTCGGTGAAATCGACCTTGTCGATGGCCTTATGCACCGCCCGTTTGAGCAGCTGCTGAATACGCCCGTCGTCGGTGAGTTCGAGAAAACCGCCCATCCCCTGCATCAAATGCAGCCCGACGCGCTGGGCGTTGTCGGGGTTGCTGAACCAGGCGCCGATCATCCGGGCAGGTTCATAGCGGCGGATGAGTGCCACCAGCGACTGGGTATCAAGAAACTTCTCCTGCACAAACTGGCCGAGATTGTCGCCGATCCGGTCTTTATTGCGCGGGATAATCGCCGTATGGCGCGAGATAAACGGAATGGGCACCCGGCGGAACAGCGCAACCACGGCAAACCAGTCTGCCAGCGCGCCGACCATCGCCGCCTCGGCAATGGCCTTCACGCCGCGCACCCAGAAGGTCTGCGGCAGGAACAGGGTGGTGATAAACGCCGCGGCGGCAACCAGCAGCAGCGACAGCGCCAGCAGCTTGGCGCGTTTGAGTTCAGCTATTTTTTCCATGGGTTAAGGATAGAGGGAAGCGGGGGGAAAGTGCAAAGAAGGAGAAGGACCTCCGCGTTTCAGCTTCTGGAATGCGCCTTCAGATATTGAAATTGAACGATGTCGACCGGTTCAATTTACGAACGTTTTGTATATGCTTTTTTGTATATACAATAAGGGAAGGGTACACTATGCCAACGGAGTTTGAATGGGATACCAACAAAGCGAAAAGCAATCTCATTAAGCATGGGATTCGCTTTGAAGAAGCTGTTCTGGTGTTTGACGATCCTTACCATTTATCTTTGCAGGATCGTCATGAAAATGGAGAGTTCCGTTGGCAGACCATTGGCCTTGTACATGGTCTAATTGTCATTATGGTCGCACACACGGTACGTTTTGAAAGTGGTGACGAAGTCATTCGAATCATTAGCGCACGAAAGGCGGACCGTAAAGAGAGGAGCCGTTATGAGCATGGTTAAACATAAACGCGGTAGTGCGCCTGAGATGAGTGCTCGCCGTGAGGCTGAGCTCAAAGCACTAGCCGAAAAATCGGAAGCAGAGATTGATTACAGCGATATCCCTGCCACGGGAGATGAACAGTGGTCAGGGGCGGTGCGAGGGAAGTTCTATCGGCCACTCAAAACTCAGGCGTCTGTACGTATCGACGCTGACGTGATGGAGTGGCTTAAACGGCCTGGAAAAGGTTACCAGACGAGGCTCAATGCCATTTTGCGTGAAGCTATGCTGCGCGATCAAAACAAAAAATAAGCAACGGGCGGCGTCAGGCTGCCCGCTATCTCAGCGTATATTTTCCAGTAGCCGCCACAGGACCCATCCGCCAAACCCCATCAGCACCACCCCCGCCGTGCGCTCAATCCACCACAGCGAACGGCTGAGCTTCTGTTGTACCGCCGATAGCCCCATCAGCGACACCAGCGCTAAATCCCACGCCAGCACCACCATCACCATCCAGACGCCGCAGGTCGCCTGCTGAAGCAGCGTGACGTCCGGCCCCAGCAAGGCCGTCATCAGCGCCAGATAGAACAGCGCGTTCTTCGGGTTTAACAGCGCCGAACCGAGCCCCAGCAGGATCTGCTTGCGCAGCGAAGGGAAGCGCTGGTGGGTTTCGTTCAGCGCCAGCGCCTGCTGGCGGCTGCGAATCAGATGCAATCCGATCCACAGCAGGTACAGCGCCCCGCAAAGCTCGATAAGCGTAAACAGCCACGTAAACTGGCGCAGCGCGCTCCAGCCGATAATCACCATAAGAATATAAAGCGCGTTGCCCGCGGCAATGCCGAGGCACAGTCCGGCGCTGCCGCGCAGCCGGTAACGCGCGGCGTAGCCCACCAGCAGGAAGAAATCCGGGCCCGGACTTAGCAGGGCAACAAAGTGCGCCAGCGCCAGGGCGAGAAAAGCGGAAGGGAAGAACAGTTCCATAGCGACCTCAGTTAACAAACTGCGGTCAGAGTACGGCGCTGCAGAACCTATTTATTGTCTGATATTGATCGGCCGGTGGCGTACTGGCGCGGCGTGGCGGCGGTATAGCTGACGAAGGTCTTATGAAAATGGCTCTGGTCGGCAAAGCCGCTCTGGTAGCCGACGTCGGCAATATCGTCCCCGGCACGCAGCCGCGCCTTGGCGAACTCCACGCGGGAGATGTTGAGAAAACTGCCCGGCGTCAGGCCGGTGTCCTGCCTGAAGGTGCGGATCAGCGTCTCCTTGCGCAGCGAGAAGCGTTGGGCAAGCTCGTCGAGGGAAGGCGGGCAGGTGAGATCGGAAAGAAACGCCTGCTGAACCTGCTGGCTGGTTGCGCGAAGCGCGTCAGCGTTATCCGCGGCGCGGGGAAGGGCAGAAAGCAGCGTCTCAAGGGACGCCGGAGACAGGGTCTCGACAACGTCCAGGTAATGGGCAAAGAGGGTTGGGCTACGAATCACCTGTAGCGCCAGCGGAAGCCCGGTGTCGATGTAGAGCATATGGTAGCTGCGCGGTTGCCCGGCGACGGGGTTGCAGCTGTGCGGCGCACCGGCCGGGATCGCGATGAGGTCCCCGGGATGAAGGATGTACTCTCTGTCATGACATACGCAGCAGGTCTGGCCCTCCACAATCGCGCCGATGGAGAGCTGAGGGTGACTGTGGCGTTTGTACGCCTGCGTACTCTGCCAGGTGCTGCGCAGCTCAAGGCCTGAGGCGCGGTGAAAAGTCTGGCGGATATGTCGGGTATCGGTCATGGTCGCTCCTTCTGGAGGTTTTTTATACCACGTCAGCGAACCGTCCGGCAGCGCTTCATTAAGAACCTTCCGGATATACCCAACTTTACGTCCATAGCCAGTCATGTTGACTACCCTTAATACCCTAAGCGGTAAAACAAGGAGATTCGACATGGCTTATCAGACAGTAAATCCTGCCACTAACCAGCTCATCAAAGAATACCCCTCACATACCGACGCGGATATCGAAGCGGCGCTGAAGGCGGTCGATGCGCTTTACCATTCGGACTGGGCGAAAGGCGACATCAGCCAGCGCCTGCCGGTGCTTTATAAGCTTGCCGATCTGATCGACGAGCGCGTGGAGGATCTGGCTAAAATCGCCAGCCAGGAGATGGGTAAGCTCATCGAACAGAGCCGCGGCGAGGTGAAGCTGTGCGCTCAGATCGCCCGCTACTACGCCGACAACGCGAAGCGGTTCCTGGCCCCGGTGAAATATGATTCAGAACTCGGTGAAGCCTGGGTGGAGCATCACCCCATTGGCGTGCTGATGGCCGTTGAGCCGTGGAACTTCCCGTACTACCAGCTGATGCGCGTCCTGGCGCCGAACCTGGCGGCGGGGAACCCGGTGATCGCCAAGCATGCCAGCATCGTGCCGCACTGCGCCGAGACCTTTGCGC
Organism: Enterobacter cloacae complex sp. ESBL7; assembly: GCF_041679625.1. Lineage (NCBI taxonomy): Bacteria > Pseudomonadati > Pseudomonadota > Gammaproteobacteria > Enterobacterales > Enterobacteriaceae > Enterobacter > Enterobacter cloacae complex sp. ESBL7. The sequence continues at coordinate 304,329 of NZ_JBGORN010000003.1, read as the reverse complement.
ATCTGGTGCGCGAGGCGGGCGCGCCGGAAGGGGCGTGGACCAACCTGTTTATCTCGTCCGAGCAGGTGGCGAACATCATTGCCGACGATCGCGTGCAGGGCGCCGCATTAACCGGCTCCGAAAAGGCGGGCAGCGTGGTGGCGGCGCAGGCGGCGAAGCACATCAAGAAATCTACGCTGGAGCTGGGCGGTAATGACGTGTTCGTGGTGATGGATGACGCAGACCTTGAGAAGGCCGTGAAAATTGGCGTTAACGCGCGACTCAACAACGCCGGGCAGGTCTGCACCGCGGCGAAGCGCTTTATCCTGCATGAAAAGATTGCAGAGGCCTTCCTGAGCAAATTCACCGAGGCGTTTAAGCAGGTGAAGATTGGCGATCCGCTGGACGAAAGCACCACGCTGGGGCCGCTGTCGTCTAAAGATGCGCTCGAAACGCTGACCAGACAGGTTAACGAGGCGGTGAAAAACGGCGCCACGCTGCACTACGGCGGCAAACCGGTACAGCGCGACGGGAGTTTCTTCGAACCGACGATCCTGACGAATATCTCCCGGGAAAACCCGGCGTACTTCGAGGAGTTCTTCGGCCCGGTAGCGCAGATGTATGTGGTGAAAAACGACGACGAGGCGGTCGCGCTGGCGAACGACTCCCACTACGGCCTGGGCGGGGCGGTATTCAGCCAGAATATCGAGCGCGCGAAGAAAATGGCGTCGCGGATTGAAACCGGGATGGTGTACATCAACTGGCTCACCGATACCGCGCCAGAGCTGCCGTTCGGCGGCGTGAAGCGCTCCGGCTACGGACGCGAGCTGTCGGATCTGGGGATCAAAGAGTTTGTGAACCAGAAGCTGGTAGTGGTGCATAAGTAAGAGGTCATAAAAAAACCTGCCAGCCGGCAGGTTTTTTTTAAAGGGATTATTGCACTTCGATCTTGTCCCAGCCGCTTTTGAACATGCAGCTGTCGACTAACGTATCCCGGCGATATTCATTCGCGTCTTCAACCGTGTAGCTCGTGGAAATATCCTTTTTCTTGTTCTTTTTGTCCGTTTTTTCCGAGCTGGATCCGGTCACGACGTTATCCGGGGGTAGATCGATCAGCGCCTGCGCTTCGCATTCCGTGAGCTTTTTATTCATTTCCGCATCGCTGACGCCCGGTTTCACCCATTTGTACTGGACGCAGCCGGTGAGCATCAGCGTGAGGCTCAGAACGCAAAGCGCGGTCATGCGGTGTTTCATCAGAAGGTGACTCCACCGCCTACATATGCGCCGTCAATCAGCGTGTGGCCAGGACGACCGTCTTTACCGTCCACGCTCACGTGGCGGTAGCCCACCTTCAGGGTCACTGGCGTAATTGGCGTCCAGCTTACGCCGCCGTTGGCTTCGACGTAGTTTTTCACGCTGTTGTTCAGGCCTTCTGGTGCGACATAGCCTTCACCGTACACGTGGATGCTGTCGGTCAGAGCAACGTTTACGCCGCCGCCAATCGGGAACGCCACGCCGTTATCGCCTTTTTTCGGGCCGAGGTAGATGGCTTTTGCACCCGCATTCAGCATCACCGGGCCAAGACCCAGGTTGTAGCCTGCGCCCACGCCGCCGGTCTGGGTACCGTCATCGGTGTTTTTGAGCCAGTTACTTTCCAGATAAACACCGGATGAGGATTTCCCCATTTCCAGATTGAGGTTGGTAAAGTTTTTACCCTGCTCAACGGTACCGCCCATCGCCAGTGCGGAACCCGATACGGCAGCCAGAGCAGAAAGAAGAAGGATATTCAGTTTTTTCATGTTTTTTGCCTCGTCATTAAATTCATCTGGTCGCACCTTAACAAGCGATGTTAATGACTGCAAATGTGATATAAATCGCGGTTTTATACTGATATTGTTAACTTTTTTATTGAGGTTGTTGCAATGATGTTTGATTATCGGGGTGTCAACAGGGGATGTTTTTAGCGTTTAGGAACCATTTAGTTTTTAGACTAAACATAAACTGAACGAGGCGGGGATAGTGATTTGAGATGAATTAATTGGGTTTCTAATAATTTCCAAAAATGTTTCGCCTGTCACACAAAACAACAAAGCCTTACATTTCGAACGATGAATATACGTTCAATCGCGCAGGCCGGTTTCCCTTCCATGTCATTTTTCTGACACGTTTATTCTTTACGTTGTTGGCTTCACTAACTGGATGCTAACAATATGAAAAGAAAAATTATTCCTGTGCTAATCGGCTGTGCGCTCTCTTTCTCTGGCCTGGCGGCGCAGCCCACTGCTGAGCGCTATGTCGTCAGCTTCCCTGAAGGCTCCCACGTGAGCTACAGCGGCGCGTTTGCCAGCGCGTTTCCGAACGGACTGCCCGTGGGAATCGGTTCTGGCCTGCTGTTTACGGGCAAGCAGGGCGACGCCCTGACCTTTGCGACCGTGACCGATCGCGGTCCAAACGCCGATGCGCCAAAAATGGGTAAAAACGAAGCCAAAATATTTGTCACACCTGATTTCGCGCCGCTGCTGATGACCATCCGCGTTCAGAACGGCAAAGCGGAGGCTGTCGATGCCCGCCCGCTGCATGATGATAAAGGCGAGATTAACGGTCTGCCGCTGCAAAGCGGCGTGATTGGCTCCACCAATGAAGTGGCGTTCAGCGATACCCTCAAGATCCTGAAGGGCGACAACCGCGGGCTGGACACGGAAGGCATCACCCCGGACGGCAAAGGCGGCTACTGGCTGTGCGACGAATATGGTCCGTTCCTGATTAACGTCGACAGCAAAGGGAAGATCCTGGCGATCCACGGGCCGCAGGCTGCGGAAGGGGAGAAATCCATCGCGGGCGGCCTGCCAAACATTATCAAATGGCGCCAGGCGAACCGGGGCTTTGAAGGCCTGACCCGGATGCCGGACGGGCGGATTATCGCCGCCGTGCAAAGCACGCTGGATATTGACGGCAAGAGCAAAAAGCAGGCGCTGTTTACGCGTCTGGTGAGCTTTGACCCGGCGACCGGGAAAACGGCGATGTACGGTTACCCTATCGACAGCGCGGCCTACAGCAAAAACAGCGACGCCAAAATCGGCGACATCGTGGCGCTCGATAACCAGCACATCCTGCTGATTGAGCAGGGAAGCGATAAAAACGACGGGATGCGTAACCTGATTTATAAGGTGGATCTCAGCAAGGCGAGCGACCTTTCCGCCTTCGACAAGCCGGGCGAATACCCGGAGTTTGATGATGAGAAAACCCTGGCGCAGCGCGGCATTACCCTTGCGGCTAAAACGCAGGTCATCGATCTCCGCGCGCTGGGCTGGCAGCAGGAGAAGGCCGAAGGGCTGGCGCTGATCGACAGCAAAACGCTTGCGGTAGCGAACGATAACGACTTTGGCGTGAAGGTGGCGATGCAAAACCCGGTCGAGGGCAAGAAGCTCAAGGATTATCGGGTGAACGCGGAAGGCAAGCTGACGCTGGATGATAAACCGGTGGAAACCACGCTCAGCGTGAAGCCGCTGAAGAAGCCGGAGTCGGACAGCGAGCTGTGGATTGTGACGCTGCCGGAAGCGGTGAAATAAGTATCCCCACAAAATAATGCCTGCACAGACGGCTCCCTCTCCCTTGAGGGAGAGGGCTGGGGTGAGGGGGAACATACGGCTGTGGAGGTTATTCCGTTCACTCTATGTTCCTTGCTACTCTGTAACGGCATGACCTGTGAACGTGCCAGGGTGGCTCAATCGCCACCACCCTGGCGACCCGGGCTCCCGGCGGTAAATCGCCGCTTCGCGGTACCCTCAGCTTATTCCTTCAGGCTATCGGGTCGGGCATGAGCCTGCATCCCTGCAGGCCACGCCCTCTCGGCGCATCCCTGCACCTCGCCCCGGCCTTACGGAAACGCCTCGGCGATTTACAGCCGGACCAGGGCGTCGCTGTAAGTCATTAATTAACCTGAAGCAACGTTCATCGCTTCAGGTTAATAAATTACTGGGCAGAGGAGATGCATAGCGGTTATTTCTTCAGGCCCGCAAACGCCGCCCGAATTTCCTCTTCCGGCAGCTGTATGCCTATAAATACCATCACGCTGTGCGGCGCTTCCTCGCCCCAGGGTCTGTCCCAGTCTGCGCTGTACAGGCGCTGCACGCCCTGGAACAGCAGGCGGTTCGGCTCGCCGTCAATCCACAGCATCCCTTTGTAGCGCAGCAGCTTGTCGGCAAACGACAGCAGCAGGTTCTCCATCACGCGCGAAACCTCGCTGATGTCCACCGGGTAGTCCAGCTCGACCACAATCGACGCCACGTCGTTTTGCCTGTCTCCCATAAAGTGGAAGCGCGGTTTTGCGGTGACGTTCTCTTCCAGCATAAAGCCGTTGGTGTTGAACAGCTGAGACAGATCGATGTCGCCGTGCGTCACCGTGTAAACCGGCGCGCGGGAGTTAATGCGCGTCAGGCGCTCGCGCAGCTTAACGCTTTCGCCCGCCACGTCGGTTTTGGTCAGCAGGATGCGGTCGGCGTAGCCCACCTGAGACTGGGCGATGGTGAACTGGTTCATCTGCTCGTCGGCGTGGACCGCGTCGACCAGGGCAATCACGCCGTCCAGCAGATAGCGCTGGCAGAGGATCTCGTGAGAGAAAAAGGTCTGAATAATCGGGCCGGGGTCGGCCATGCCGGTGCACTCGATCACCAGGCGGTCAAAGTCGATCTCGCCGCGATCGCGGCTGTCGAGTAGATCCAGCAGGGCGTCTTCTAATTCGTTAGAGCGGGTGCAGCAGATGCAGCCGTTGGTCAGGGTTTTGATCTGGGTGGCGCGATCGCCGATCAATTGATCGTCAACGGAGACCTCGCCGAATTCGTTTTCGATGACGGCGATTTTGAAGCCGTGCTGTTCGTTCAGGATGTGGCGCAGCAGGGTGGTTTTACCGGCGCCGAGGAAACCGGTCAGCAGGGTAACAGCAATCGGGGTCATGGTCTCTCCTTTAGCAGCAGCGGATGCCGCCTTCTCCACTTCCGCCGTAGCGCGCTTCCTGACGCTCGCGGAAGAATTCGGTGTAGGTCATGTAGGGCTTATCCGGATGGTTGGTCTTCATATGCTCAACGTAGTTGTCATAGTCCGGAATGCCAATCAGCATTTTCGCCGCCTGACCGAGGTATTTTTTTGCTTCGCCTAAGTTACCAAACATTGTGGGTTCCAGACAGAAAAAGCCCGGCGATGTGAGTCCGCTGGGCTTATGTTTCCCTCACCCCAGCCCTCTCCCAAAGGGAGAGGGGGAGGATTGCGGATTAATGGTGTGAAGAGGTCTTCACGCCGCCTTCCGGCACCGGCACGTACGGGGTTTCTTTATCCGTACGGCCGTCGGCGTTGCGCACGTTCAGCCAGGTTTTGATGCCGTAGAAAATAATGCTGTACACCACCACCAGGAACAGAATGCTCAGACCCGCGTTGGTGTAGTTGTTCACCACGATATGGTTCATGTTGGCAATCTGCTGCGCGGTCAGGTCCGCGCCGCCTGCGGCAATCTTCTCTTTGTACTGGTTAGCCATGAAGAAGAAGCCTTCCAGCTGCGGGTTGGCGCTGAACAGCTTCAGGCCAAGCGCCCAGGTGGTGCAGAGCAGCAGCCACAGCGCAGGAACAACGGTTACCCAGATGTATTTGGTGCGCTTCATCTTCACGAGGACCACGGTACCGAGCACCAGAGCAACGGCTGCGAGCATCTGGTTAGAGATACCGAACAGCGGCCACAGGCTCTTCACGCCGCCGAGCGGGTCGACAACGCCCTGATACAGCAGGTAGCCCCACAGGCCTACGCAGCCCGCAGTACCCAGAATGCCCGCTACCAGAGAGTCGGTTTTCTTCAGGAACGGCACGAAGTTACCGAGCAGGTCCTGCAGCATGAAGCGGCCCGCACGGGTACCGGCGTCCAGCGCGGTCAGGATGAACAGCGCTTCGAACAGAATACCGAAGTGGTACCAGAAGCCCATGTCCGCCCACGGCAGCACCTTGTGGAACACGTGTGCGATACCCACCGCCAGCGTCGGCGCGCCACCGGCGCGGTTCAGCACGGACGGTTCGCCGATGTCTTTCGCCGTCTGCATGATTTGCTCAGGCGAAATCACGAAGCCCCAGGAGCTGACGGTCGCCGCCGCGTGTGCGCTCGCGTCCTTCAGCTGCGCCATAATCAGCGCCGCGTTGTCACCGCCCATTTCGTGCAGGTTTGGCATGGTAATGCCGAGGCCCGCAGGCGGGGTGTTCATCGCGAAGTAGAGACCCGGTTCGATAATGGAGGCTGCAACCAGCGCCATGATCGCCACGAAGGACTCCATCAGCATCGCGCCGTAGCCGATCAGACGCGCGTCTTTCTCGTTCGCCAGCAGTTTAGGCGTGGTACCGGACGCAATCAGGGCGTGGAAGCCGGAGACCGCACCGCAGGCGATGGTGATGAACAGGAACGGGAACAGGGCGCCTTTCCACAGCGGGCCGGTACCGTCGATGTACTGGGTTACTGCCGGCATTTTCAGGTCCGGGTTAATCACCAGGATACCGATCGCCAGACCAACGATAACGCCGATTTTGAGGAAGGTCGCGAGGTAGTCACGCGGGGCCAGAATCAGCCAGACCGGCAGCAGCGCGGAGATAAACGCATAGCCAATCAGCGCGAAGGTAATGGTGGTGTCCTTGAAGGTCAGCGCCGGGCCCCAGTACGGGTCGTGCGCAATCACGCCGCCGAAGTAGATGGAGGCCACCAGCAGCACGATACCAATCACCGACACTTCACCCACGCGTCCCGGACGCAGGAATCGCATGTAGATCCCCATGAACAGCGCAATCGGCACGGTTGAGCAGACGGTGAAGACGCCCCACGGACTTTCGGCCAGCGCTTTCACCACGATCAGGGCCAGCACCGCGAGGATGATGATCATAATCAGGAAGCAGCCGAACAGCGCGATAGTCCCCGGCACGCGGCCCATCTCTTCTTTGACCATCTCACCCAGAGAGGCGCCGTTACGGCGAGAAGAGATAAACAGCACCATAAAGTCCTGCACCGCACCCGCCAGAACGACGCCGGCGAGCAGCCACAGGGTTCCCGGCAGGTAGCCCATCTGCGCGGCCAGCACCGGGCCCACCAGTGGGCCTGCACCGGCGATAGCGGCAAAGTGGTGACCAAACAGCACGTAGCGGTTGGTTGGCACGTAGTTCAGGCCGTCATTGTTAATGACCGCCGGAGTGGCGCGCGTCGGGTCGAGCTTCATGACCTTCTGCGCGATGTACAAGCTGTAGTAGCGATAAGCAACAAGATAGACGGAAACCGACGCGACCACGATCCACAGGGCGCTTACGTGTTCGCCCCGGCGTAATGCGACAACCGCCAGACAGAAAGCGCCGAGGATCCCGAGTAAGGCCCAGGGCACGTGCTTCAGTAGTTTTTTAGTATCCATAGTAAGACCTGGTTTTTTATGTAAAGAAAAAAGGGTCAGGGTTCGTTGTGAGGAGGTATTGATTAATGCTGGAGCGATCGTGCCAGATCCTCGCGCGTGTAAAGGACGGTAAATGAATGAGTGGTTGAAAGTGCCGGGTGAGCGGTCAAAGGGGGCGACGAGCGGTTCCGGCTCGCCGCCAGGGGGCGAAATTATGTGATTGAGATCACTTGATTATTCGGGTTACGCTCCACGGCCAGATAGTTCTCCAGCGTTCTAATCAGTTTTTCCTTCAGCCAGTTCGGTTCCAGAATCTGAATGTGGGGCAGCCAGTAGAACAGCAGCGGCAGGATCTGGTTCTCGTGCGCCGCCTGGCAGCGCAGCGTGACGCCGCCCTGTTGCTCCTCCAGCAGCTCCTGTTCCGGCAGAAGATCGCGGCGCAGGAAGTAATGTGAAATATTATCTTTGATAAATATTTTCACCGCGAAAGTATTTTCAGACACCCAGGGGTCGAGACTTTTCTCCAGCAGCTCAAGGACATTTTCTTCGGGCGTAAAGGTCGTTTTCTGAATATCAAACCAGCTAATCTGGCTCAATGAGAAGGATTTCAGGCGGCTATTTTCGGTGGCTTGTAAATACCATATATTTTTTTTGTTAATGAGTTTATAGGGATTAATCAGACGGGTTTTTCCCTTATAAACGATCTGACAAACATTATGGTTTTTAATCGATTTCTCGATTTTCGTTAAATGACGGCGAATATCGCGTTCTACCGTGTGTTCTGCCTCATTGCCAAGAATAAGAATATGGTTTTCGTCAACGCGCGTTTCAAGCTTTTGCCAGAATTCCATGTTTCTTTCAGGGAAAAAGCTGTCAGCATTCAGGAAGTTAGCAAGGGTGTGATGTAAGCCTTGTCCGCCGGGCGATTGCGCAGAATGGATCAGCCGATATAGCCCGTTACCGGTATGTTCAACAATGGGAGAGAGGGCATTTAAATCCCGGTAGACGGTACGCTCGGTAATTTTAAATTTTTCCATTAGCGCACTGCGGTTTACCACACCGTTTAAATGTAGCTCAACCAGAATATCGACCAGACGTTCAGCCGAGCGGCTCCGCGTCGTTTTAGCCATAAGGTCATCCTGTATATTTAGGTATGCGCTGAATGATGCGGATGCACTGACAAAGGGTGTCAGTATTCAGTCACAGAAAATTTCTCTTATGGGTATATAACGGCGTGATTTAGCGGAAACCTTAGGAGTTTTTGTAGAAAGCGGCGCTGGCCGGAAAAAAAGGCCAGCGCGAAGGGGGGATCACACGGCGGCTTCCGCCTCCAGCATGACCGGGTGGAAACGGCGCTTGAAGTAGATCAGACCGTGTCCCGCGTCACTCAGAATGATGTTCTTAACTTCAACAAGGTAGACAAGATGCGTGCCGATGGTTTGCACCTGGCTAATCTCGCCCTCAAGGCTGGCGAGCGCGCCCTTGAGCACCGGCTGCGCCAGCGGCCCTTTCTGCCAGCAGGAGAGGGCAAAGCGCTCCTCCATCGTCATACCGGTCATCCCCGCAAAATGGCGAGCCATGATCTCCTGTTCGTGGTTCAGCACGTTAACGCACAGCCTGCCGTTGCCCTGAAATACCGGGTTCATGGCGCTGTTGGCGTTGATGCACACCATAACCGACGGCGGGGTGTCCGTGACCGAACAGACGGCGGTGGCGGTAATGCCGCAGCGGCCCGCCTCGCCCTCGGTGGTGATCACATTAACCGCCGCCGACAGGCTGCTCATTGCGTCGCGAAAACGCAGGCGTTGTTCATCTGAATGCATTGCAACCTCCCGCTGCGCTATTTCAGCAGCTTGTCGAGCATGTTGATATCGCTGTTGTTGTGCAGGTGCGGCACCGTCCAGCCGTGCTGGTCGTATTCGGACATGCAGCGGTCAACCATCGCCATCATTTTGTCCATGTTGCCGGAGCTCTGCGCCTGGCGCAGACACTGCAGGCGGATCTCATCCTGGCTGCCGGAGTAGTTGATTTCGTACAGCTCGTGACGGCCGCCAAACTCGCTGCCGATGGCGTCCCACATCAGCTTCAAAATCTTGATGCGTTCGACGTGATCCATGCCGTTGGAGCCGCGCACGTACTTCGCCAGATACTGGTCGATCTGCGGGTTGTTCAGATCCCGGGCGCTGGACGGCAGGTAGATCAGCCCGGACGTCACGTTACGCTCGATGATGTTCTTGATCTTCGCGTAGGCCATCGGCGCCATCACGCGGTAGGTTTGCAGCGCGGCGTGATCCGGCAGATACGCGCCGTTGACCCACGGGGTGGCTTCGGAGCACATGGAGTCGCTCAGCGCCCAGAACATGTTGCGCCAGGCCACCACTTCGCCGAGATCCGCCTGCACGCCGCGGAACTCCAGGGTGCCGGTGCACTCCAGGGATTTCTTCAGCAGGGCGGTGATGAAGTCGAGCTTCACCGCCAGGCGAACGCAGGCCTGCAGCGGGTACATCCGCGCAAAGCCGCCCTCCATCGTCCAGCGACGGCAGCGGTCGAAATCGCGGTAGATCAGCACGTTTTCCCACGGGATCAGCACATGATCCATCACCAGGATCGCGTCGTTCTCGTCGAAGCGGCTGGAGAGCGGGTAGTCGTACGGGGATCCGGTTGCGCCTGCCACCATCTCGTAAGAGGCGCGGGAGATCAGCTTCACGCCTTCGGCATCCATCGGCGCGACGAACATCAGCGCGAAGTCCGGGTTTTCGCCCATCACCTGCGCGGAGCCGAAGCCGATCATGTTGTAGTGGGTCAGCGCCGAGTTGGTTGCCACCACTTTCGCGCCGCTGACGATAATCCCGGCGTCGGTCTCTTTCTCCAGCTTGATGTAGACGTCTTTCACCTCGTCCGCCGGCTTGTGGCGGTCGATCGGCGGGTTAACGATGGCGTGGTTGAAGTACAGGCCGGTTTCCTGAATGCGGGTGTACCAGTTGCGGGCGTTCTGTTCGAACTGGCCGTAGAAGGCCGGGTTGGCGCCGAGCGCGCAGCCGAACGCGGCTTTGTAATCCGGCGTGCGGCCCATCCAGCCGTAGCTCAGGCGCGACCACTCGGCGATGGCGTCGCGCTGCTGGCGCAGGTCGTCGGCGCTTTTCGCCACGCGGAAGAACTTGTGGGTATAGCCGCCGCTGCCGGTGTCGGTGCCCCAGCAGAGCGTGTCCTGCATCTCCGGCTTGTGCAGCGCGTCGTACATCTGTGCGATGGAGGCCGCCGCGTTGCGAAACGCCGGATGGGTGGTGACGTCTTTGACGCGCTCGCCGTAGATATAAATCTCACGGCCGTCCTGCAGGCTTTTTAAATACTCTTCGCCGGTTAACGGACGTTTGGCATCAGCGCGGAAATCTTCAGGCTTCATAGGGACCTCGTATCGGAATAAGGTTGTTAAATTTATGTTTTGTTTTTGTTGTTTAATTGAAGCCTGAGAGGGGCGGAACGTGAAGGGACGATTGGGACAACGGCGGGTACTTTTCGCGAGAGATCGCAGAGTGTGATTTCCCTCACCCTAACCCTCTCCCAAAGGGAGAGGGGACGGTTACTCCCTCTCCCTTTGGGAGAGGGGAACAGGCGACACCGGTACTTTCTGCGCCCGATACGCGCTAGGCGAGCATCCCACTAAGCGATTAAAAAACCGGGCAAAATAGGCCGGGTCCTTAAACCCCAGCTGCCAGGCAATGTCGCTGACCGCGCTGTCGGAGAAGAGCAGCAGCCGCCTGGCTTCCCGCAGCTGGCGGTCGAAGATCAGCCGCTTCGGCGGGCGGTTGGCGAAGCGGCGGCAGATATCGGTCAGGCGGGATTCGGTCAGGTGCAGCTCGCTGGCGTATTCCGGCACCGTCCAGTGCTGGTGGTAGTGGGCATCTATCAGCTGGGTAAAGCGCTGGAACAGCTTAAGCTCGCCGCGCATGCCGCCCGAAGCGTGGTCGTCGAGCTTCGCGTTGCGCAGCAGCAGGGTAAACACCGCCTGCGCCAGCAGGACCAGAGTATGTTCGCGCCCCGGCAGCTGTTCCGTGGATTCCCGGGCAATGAGCTGCCAGTAGTGCTTCAGCGCTGCCAGCTCGTCCGGCCTGTCGGCCAGCGAGAGGCAGATCCCCGGCAGGCCAAACGCTTCCCGCGTGCCGGGGTAGAGCACTTCAAGCAGCGGCCAGATCAGATCCTCGCGCACCGTCAGCACGTGTCCGTCGCTGTCGGATTCGGTGATAAACGCGTGCGGCACCGACGGCGGCGTGAGGACGAACAGCGGGGCCTGCACCGAGTAGCGGTGATCGTCGAGCTGGAGCTCAATCTGCCCGGTATCGAGAAAGTGCATCTGAAAATACTGGTCGTGACGGTGCGCCTGCATGTCGCGGCCAAAAAAGGCCGCCATGCGCGCGAACGACTGGTAGTGCACATCGTCGGTGCCCAGACTTTCGTCGTACTCCTTGCTGATATCAATGTTGGCGATAGGGCTCTGGCACATGCTCGTTCCTCTGTTGATCCCGCTGCGTCATCGGAATGCGCGTCAGCACCAGCGCGCCGACCACCAGCAGCCCGGCCACAAACCACAGTCCGGAGCTGAAGCTGCCGGTCGCATCACGCAGAATGCCGATCAGCAGCGGGCTGACGGCGGATCCGACGTTGCCGATCGCGTTGATCACCGCCAGCGCCACCGCGCGGGACTGCAGGCTAATCACCCGATCCGGCGTGGTCCAGAATATCGCCATGGCGGTAAAGGATCCGGTTGAGGCCATAATGATGCCAAGCAGCTGGATCAGGCTGTGATCGGTGGCCGAGGCCAGCATCCATCCCGCCGCGGCGAACAGGTACGGCAGGATGGTGTGCTTTTTTCGCTCTTTCAGCCTGTCGGAGCGTCGGCTCCACCAGATCATCCCGAGAATGGTGCAAAACTGCGGGATCGCCGCCAGCAGGCCGATGACGATATTGCTGCTTCCCGTGTTGAAGCTTTGCAGGATCTGCGGCGTCCAGATGTTGATGGCGCTGAGCGTGTTGGTCAGGCAGAAGTAGGCCAGCGTGTAGAGCAGCACCGCCGGGGTCAGCACTTCGCGCAGCGTCGATCGCGGCGTGACGGACTGGGCAATGGCGACCTCCTGCTCGCGGGCGATCATCGTTTTCAGCGCCTGCTTTTCGTCGTCGTCGAGCCAGGTGGCTTGATCCGGCGTGTCGTTGAGGTAAAACCAGGTCACCACGCCGAGCACCACCGACGGCAGCCCCTCCAGCAGGAACAGCCACTGCCAGCCCTTCAGGTTCCACAGCCCATCCATCGCCAGAATGTAGCCGGAGAGGATCGAGCCGAGCATCATGGTCACCGGCATGGCGATCATAAACAGCGCGTTGGCGCGGGCGCGGTGATAGGCCGGGAACCACCATGTGAGGTAGACCAAAATCCCCGGCAGGAAGCCCGCTTCGGCAATGCCTACCAGCATGCGCAGAACGTAGAGCGTTTCAGGGCTGGTGGCAAACATGGTGCAGGTGGAGGCGATGCCCCACACCACCATGATCCCGGCGATCCAGCGCCGCGCGCCGATCTTCGCCAGCATGATATTGCTCGGGATCCCGCACAGCACGTAGGTGACGTAAAACAGCGTCGCGGCCAGGCCAAACATGGTCGACGTAAGGCCCAGATCTTTGCCCATCGTCAGCCCGGCAAAGCCGATGTTGATACGATCGAGAAACGAAAAGACAAACAGGATAAAGAGAAAGACGATCAGGCGTCGGAACAGCTTGTTAATGGCGCGATGTTCAACAGCTTTATTATCATGGGTTTGCAGGGTAGAGGTCGTCATGGTGCGCTCCAGATCTTACGTTTAGTAGACGGATTTATTGTTATTAACTGACGTAACCGGTTGTTCGATAAAGCGTGCCGCCAGCGCTTCGGCGCCGCGGGCGAGCAGGGTGGTGTCGACGCCGACGGCGACAAACCGGGCACCAAGCTCGAGGTAGCGTTTTGCCAGCGGCTCGTTCGCCATCAGGATGCCGGGGGCTTTGCCCGCGCTGAGGATCTGCGCGATAGCCTGCTCGATGGCGGCCTGCACCTCCGGGTGCTGCGGATTGCCGGCAAAGCCCATGTCGGCGCTCAGATCCGCCGGGCCGATAAACACGCCGTCGACGCCTTCAACGTCGAGGATCTGCGGCAGATTTTTTAGCGCCTCGCGGGTTTCAATCTGCACCAGCACGCACATGGCGTCGTTGGCCTGCTGCAGGTAATCCGGGATGCGGTTCCAGCGCGAGGCGCGCGCCATGGCGCTTCCGACCCCGCGAATGCCCGCGGGCGGGTAGCGGGTGGCACGTACCGCCAGCCGCGCTTCGTCGGCGTTTTGCACCATCGGCACCAGCAGGGTTTGCGCGCCCACGTCCAGCAGCTGTTTGATCTGTACCGGGTCGTTCCACGACGGGCGCACCACCGGCTGGCTGGGATAGGGCGCGATGGCCTGTAATTGGGTTAAGACGGTTTGCACGCTGTTCGGCGCGTGCTCGCCGTCGATCAGCAGCCAGTCGAAGCCTGCCCCGGCCAGCAGCTCGGCGCTGTAGCTGCTGGTGAGCCCCAGCCATAAACCGATTTGCGGACGGCCCGCCTTCAGCGCCGCTTTGAATGCGTTTTGCATGGTTGTCTCCTTACACAAAGCGGCAGCTGATGGAGCCCATGTTGCCGTAGTCGACGTGGAAGGTGTCGCCTCTGCTGGCGGGCACCGGGCGGGTAAACGAGCCGCCGAGAATAATCTGGCCGGGCTCAAGCTGCACGTCGTACGGTGCCAGCTTGTTCGCCAGCCACGCCACGCCGTTCGCCGGGTGGTTAAGCACGCCTGCGGCGACGCCGGTCTCTTCGATCACGCCGTTGCGGTAGAGCAGGGCGGAGATCCAGCGCAGATCCAGCTCGTCGGGCTTAATCGGACGACCGCCGAGGATCACCCCCGCGTTGGCGGCGTTATCGGAGATGGTATCGAACACCTTGCGCGGGCGCTGGGTTTCCGGGTCAACGTTGTGACAGCGGGCGTCGATCAGCTCCAGCGCGGGGATCACATAGTCCGTAGCGTTGTAGACGTCGAAGATGGTGCAGTTCGGGCCGCGCAGCGGTTTTGCCAGCACAAAGGCCAGCTCGACTTCGATGCGCGGGACGATGAAGCGATCGACCGGGATGTCGCTGCCGTCGTGGAAGAACATGTCGTCCAGCAGCGCGCCGTAGTCCGGTTCGCTAATCTGCGAGCTGGCCTGCATCGCTTTGGAGGTCAGGCCGATCTTATGGCCCTTCAGCACGCGGCCTTCGGCGATTTTCAGGCTGACCCATTCGCGCTGAACGGCGTAGGCGTCTTCAATGGTGATCTCCGGGTAGTCCAGCGAGATCGCGCGGATCTGCTCCCGGGTTTGTTCCGCCTGATGCAGGCGGTGGGCGATCAGGGTATGGGTGTGTTTGTCGAGCATGGCGATATCCTGTTTTATGTTTTTTTCTCCCTCTCCCCGTGGGAGAGGGACGGGGTGAGGGCATCAGGCCGCAGAGATTTCCCCTCACCCTAACCCTCTCCCAAAGGGAGAGGGGACGGTATTACTTAAACAACGCGTGCACGTTGTTCTGTTTGTAATTGAGCGTTGGGTGCAGCTCGTCGAGCTCGAACGACAGCGCCAGATAGCGGTCGGCCATCAGCTCCGCGAAATGTGCCTTGATCAGCGCAAACAGCATCTCCCCCACGGCTTCCCGGCTCTCCAGGCTGCGCCCGGAGCCAATCTTCAGCGTCATATGCACAAAGGCGTAATCGTGCCTGCCGTCGGCCATCTGCCAGGTGTCCAGCCAGTGGGCGCGGCTGCGGATGCCGCCGATGGGGAAGATGCCCGTGGCGGCGAGCGCCTCGTTCACTTTGGCGAACAGCCCCGGCAGGTCGGCCTGCTCGCGGATGTTGTCGGTACATTCAGCAATAAAGTGCGGCATGGTGGCTCCTTACGCGGGCAGCGGGAAAACGGCGTTAACCTGGCCGGTGCCGGAGCTGGCGAACAGCTCGGTGAGGAACTCCACCTTGCCGTCGTATTTGTCCCAGCCGAGCATCCCCAGCAGCATCACCGTGTCGTGCATGTTGCCCTCGCCGTAGCAGTAGTCGGCGTACTCCGGCAGCATGCTGCAAAACTCTTTGAACTGACCCTCGCGCCACAGCTTCACCACGCGCTCGTCCATCTGGCGGTCGAACTCGCGGGTGTAGCTGTTCATCCCTTCTTCTGCGCGCTGGTCGTCGATAAAGCGGTGCGACAGCGAGCCGCTGGCGAGCACCGCCACGGTGCCGTCGTATTTTTCGATGGCGCTGACGATGGCCTCGCCCAGCCTGCGGCTGTCGGCGAAGTCGTGGACCGTGCAGAACGCCGAGATGGAGACCACTTTGAAGTGTTTATCCGCGTTCATGTAGCGCATCGGCACCAGCGTGCCGTACTCCAGCTTGAGGCTCGGGATGTTGTGCGCTTTGGCGCGCACGCCGAGCTTCACCGCCTCGTCGGCAATCAGCTGGCCGAGCGCCGGGTTGCCGTCGTAGTCGTAGGTCATGTCGCGGATAAAGTGCGGCAGCTCGTTGCTGGTGTAGACGCCCGCAAAATGGTCCGCACAGTTGATGTGGTACGCGCTGTTCACCAGCCAGTGGGTGTCGAACACGATGATGGTGTCCACGCCCAGCTCCCGGCAGCGCTTGCTGATTTCTTTATGCCCGTCGATGGCCGACTGGCGGCAGCCGTGGTTTTTCCCCGGCAGCTCGGAGAGGTACATCGACGGAACGTGGGTGATTTTTGCCGCTAACGCTAATTTACCCATGGTCAGATCCCCCACTTTGGAATCGGATGGTCGCCCATGGAGATGCAGACGTTCTTCATCTCCGCGAACACCTCGAAGCTGTACTCGCCGCCCTCGCGGCCGGTGCCGGAGGCCTTCACGCCGCCAAACGGCTGGCGCAGGTCGCGCACGTTCTGGGTGTTGACGAACACCATCCCCGCTTCGATATTCCGCGCCAGGCGCAGCACTTTGCTGACGTCCTGGGTCCAGATGTACGACGCCAGGCCGTACTCCACGTCGTTCGCCAGGCGCAGGCCTTCCGCTTCGTCCTTAAACGGCAGCAGGCAGGCCACCGGCCCGAAGATCTCCTCCTGCGCCACGCGCATGCGGTTGTCGACGTCCGCCAGCACGGTCGGGCGCAGGAAATTGCCGCCCTTCAGGTGTGCAGGCAGATCGGTCGGTTTGTCCGGGCCGCCCGCCAGCAGGGTCGCACCCTCTTCAATGCCAAGGCGGATGTAGCCGGAGACTTTCTCCCAGTGCTGCTTGCTGATGAGCGCGCCAATCTGGGTGTTCGGATCGGTCGGGTCGCCCACGCGCAGGCGGCTGGCGCGCTCGGCAAAGCGCTTCACGAATTCCGGGTAGATGCTCTGCTGGATGAAGATGCGCGAGCCCGCGGTGCAGCGCTCGCCGTTGATCGAGAAGATGGTGAACAGGGCGGCGTCCAGCGCGCGCTCGATGTCGGCATCTTCAAAAATCAGCACCGGAGATTTGCCGCCCAGCTCCATGGAGTATTTCTTCAGCCCGGCGTTTTTCATGATGTTGCGCCCGGTGGCGGTGCCGCCGGTGAAGGAGACGGCGCGCACGTCGTGATGGCGCACCAGCGCGTCGCCTGCCGTCGCGCCGTAGCCCTGCACCACGTTGAGCACGCCCGCCGGAATGCCCGCCTCCAGCGCCAGCTCGCCCAGACGATCGGCGGTCAGCGGGGAGAGTTCAGACATCTTCAGCACCGCGGTGTTTCCGAGTGCCAGGCACGGCGCGACCTTCCAGGTGGCGGTCATAAACGGCACGTTCCACGGCGACACCAGCGCGCAGACGCCCACCGGCTGCACCAGGGTGTAGTTGAGCATCTTGTCGTCGACCGGGTAGGTTTTGCCGTTCATCTGCTGGCACACCTCGGCGAAGAACTCGAAGTTGTGCGAGGCGCGCGGAATGAGAACGTTTTTGGTCTGGTGGATCGGCAGGCCGGTGTCGGCGGTTTCCATGGCGGCGATCTCGGGCACGTTCTGGTCGATCAGGTCGCCCAGACGACGCATCAGGCGCGCGCGCTCCTTCATCGGCAGGTTGGCCCACTTCGGGAACGCCTCTTTGGCGGCGGCGACGGCCTGGTGAACTTCAGCTTCACCGCCGGCGGCGACTTCCGCTAATACCTCGCCGGAGGCCGGGTTGGTAGTGTGGAAGTACTCGCTTCCGGCGACGTTTTTACCGTTGATCCAGTGGTTAATCTTTTTCATTTTGCAGTCTCCTCGCTGACAATTCGGTTCACCAGGCGTCCCACGCCCTCCACTTCCACCACCACCTCATCGCCCGGCACCACGTCGGACAGCCCTTTTGGCGTGCCGGTGGCAATCATGTCGCCCGGCTGCAGGGTCATAAAATCGCTCAGGTACGCAATCAGGAACGGAATGCTGAAGATCAGATCCGCCGTGGTGCCTTCCTGGCGCAGCTCGCCGTTGACGAAGGTGCGCAGGGTGAGGTTGTGCGGATCGGGGATGGCTTCTTTTGGCACGATGTTTGGGGAAATGGGGGTCAGCCCGTCGCGGCTTTTTACCCGCAGGTTCGGGCGGTAGTAGTTTTCCAGGTAGTCGCGGATGGCGTAGTCGTTGCAGACCGTATAGCCCGCAACACAGTCCATCGCCTCGGCTTCGCTGACCTTACGCGCGGTTTTGCCGATGACCACCACCAGCTCCGCCTCGTAGTGCATGTATTCGATATTGTTCGGGCGCACCGACGTCTGGCCGTCGCCGTTGAAGGTGTTTGGCGCTTTGATAAATACCAGCGGCTCGGTCGGCGGCTTGAAGTCCAGCTCGCTGGCGTGATCGGCATAGTTCAGACCGAGGGCAAACAGCGTGGCGTGCGGCGGCGTGCTGTGCGCAACAGTGACGTTGCGCTCATCCACCACCGGGTTTTCCAGCGGCGGAAAGCCTTCTGCCAGAATACGCACGCGATCGCCCGGGCGGATCTCAACGCGGCTTTGCGGGGTGCCAAGCAGGATTGCATCGCCGGGATTGAGGGTGGCGAAGTCGCTCAGGGCGCTCAGCAGTTCGGCGGCGCTGCGCTGAAGATCGGCCGTGCTCCAGTGGTCCGCTTCGCGGCCGTTGATCTCGGTGATGATGGTCAGGTTATCCACGTTATCAACGGCGACCAGCTCGCCGAGCGGGCAAAATCCGTCCCGGCATTTGGCCTTGATGGCCGGGCGGTAGAAGCTCTCTTCCGGCAGGCTCACCTCGTTGGCGAGCGCATAGCCCGCGATGTACTCCGCGGCGTCCTCCACGCGTACCCTGCTGGCGGTTTTGCCCACCACCAGCGCCACCGTCGCGCCGCTCAGCATCGTTTCCCCGTGCGGGAAGGGGATCGGCTCGCCCGCGCGAATCACCGTGTTATGCGGCTTGATAAACCACACCGCCGTTTTCGGCGGCGTGTTGTACGGAGCTTTTTCAAAGGCCTCACGCCAGGCTTCACGCTGGCTTTGATGGTTGAGGGCGACGGCAAAAACGGTACCTTTCATTCACATACTCCTCACCCCGGCGGTCCGGGTTGTAATTTCGTTAATATGTTAATGATCTGGTTTTATGCTTTTGCTGTTTATTTCGCAATCAGAAGTGAAAGATTTGTGATGGGAATAACAATAAATTTACATATTGGGTTTATTGATAATAAAATCATGTGCTTAATAAAATTGACGGGTTTCTGTTAGACTTTTTGACGGAAAACGTATTGTTTATAAAAGCATCTTTTAGTGATTGTTTACTTGTTAATGACTAGCGGGGAGAGGCTATGCATGACTCATTAACCATCGCGCTGCTGCAGGCGCGGGAAGCGGCGATGTCGTACTTCCGCCCGATCGTGAAGCGCCATAATCTGACCGAGCAGCAGTGGCGCATTGTGCGCGTGCTGGCTGAACATCCGTCGATGGATTTTCACGATCTGGCGTTTCGCACCTGCATCCTGCGCCCGAGCCTGACGGGTATTCTGACGCGGATGGAGCGCGACGGCCTGGTGCTGCGCCTAAAGCCGGTGAACGACCAGCGCAAGCTGTACGTATCGCTGACCAAAGAGGGGAATGCGCTGTATGAACACGCCCAGGCGCAGGTCGAAGAGGCGTATCAGCAGATCGAGGCGGAATACACGCCGGAGAAGATGAAACAGCTGACGGCGCTGCTGGAAGAGTTTATTGAACTCGGAAACCGGCATAACGCAGCGCGGGAAGAAGAGTAAAAACCACAAATTCCAGGATGATTTTCGTAAAGTTTTCCCTTTCCAGGCCGAAAATTCTGTATCTGTCTGAGGAAAGAGAAAACATGTTAAACCGTATCAAGATTGTCACCAGCTTAATGCTGGTTTTAGCGATATTTGGCCTTTTACAACTCACGTCCGGTGGTCTTTTCTTTAATGCCCTTAAGAATGACAAAGAGAATTTCACCGTCCTGCAAACCATTCGCCAGCAACAATCCACGCTGAACGCCAGCTGGGTAGCGTTGCTGCAAACCCGTAATACCCTGAACCGCGCGGGTATCCGCTACATGATGGATCAGAGCAATATCGGCAGCGGCGCGACCGTTAACGATTTGATGCAAATCGCGTCTACGTCTCTGAAACAGGCGGAAAAAAACTGGGCTGCCTACGAAGCCCTGCCGCGCGATCCGCGTCAAAGCGATGCGGATGCCATGGAGATCAAGCGTAACTATGATATTTACCACGGCGCGCTGGCGGAGCTGATTCAGCTGCTGGGTGCCGGCAAAATCAACGCCTTCTTCGACCAGCCGACCCAGAGTTATCAGGACGGTTTTGAGAAGCAGTATGTGAGCTACCTGCAGCAGAACGACAAGCTGTATCAGACGGCGGTCGAAGACAGCAACAGCTCCTTCAGCCAGGCTATCTGGGTGCTGATCAGCGTCCTGATTGCCGTGCTGGTGGTGATCGTGGCCGTCTGGCTCAACATCAAGCAGACGCTGATCTCTCCGCTGAATCGTCTTATCGACAACATTCGCCATATCGCCAGCGGCGATCTGGTGAAGCGCATTGAGGTTCAGGGCACCAACGAGATGGGTGAACTGGCCGACTCGCTGCGTCATATGCAGGGTGAGCTGGTGCGTACCGTCGGCGACGTGCGTAACGGCGCCAACGCTATCTACAGCGGCGCGAGCGAAATTGCGATGGGCAACAACGACCTCTCTTCCCGTACTGAACAGCAGGCCGCTTCTCTGGAAGAGACCGCTGCCAGCATGGAGCAGCTGACGGCGACCGTTAAGCAGAACGCCGAAAACGCCCGACAGGCGAGCCATCTTGCGCTGAGCGCCTCTGAAACCGCGCAGAAAGGCGGCAAAGTGGTGGATAACGTGGTGCAGACCATGCGTGATATCGCGGGCAGTTCGCAGAAAATTGCCGACATTATCAGCGTGATCGACGGCATTGCCTTCCAGACCAACATTCTGGCACTGAACGCGGCGGTAGAAGCGGCGCGTGCGGGCGAGCAGGGTCGTGGTTTTGCGGTGGTGGCAGGTGAAGTGCGTAATCTGGCCCAGCGCAGCGCCCAGGCGGCTCGCGAGATCAAGAGCCTGATTGAAGACTCCGTGGGCCGCGTGGAAGTGGGCTCAACGCTGGTCGAAAGCGCCGGTGAAACCATGGGTGAGATCGTGAACGCGGTGACCCGCGTAACGGACATCATGGGTGAAATCGCCTCTGCGTCTGACGAGCAGAGCCGCGGTATCGACCAGGTGGGTCTGGCGGTAGCTGAGATGGATCGCGTGACCCAGCAGAACGCCTCGCTGGTTGAGGAATCTGCCGCAGCGGCCGCCGCACTGGAAGAGCAGGCGAGCCGTCTGACTCAGGCCGTGGCGGTGTTCCGCATTCAGCAGGAGCAGATGAAAGCGCGCGAGTTCGCTGCGGCTAAAGCGGTTTCCTCGCCGGTGATGGCGCGTAAAACCGCGACTGCCGATTCAGGCGATAACTGGGAAACGTTCTAACCCGGTGCGTTGTGCCGGGTGGCGGCTGCGCCTTACCCGGCCTATGGAAGGTTGTTGTAGGCCCGGTAAGCGCTGCGCCACCGGGCGATATTACAGAGGCAGGCGCATGGCGCAGCGCGTTTCATATGCGAAACCGTGCGCTGTCTCTTCTTCCCTTTTCTGACGCAGTTCAGGCGTCAGCGTCGTCATTTTTTCAAACCCCAGCCGCGCATAGAACGGCGCGTTCCACGGTACGTCCCTGAACGTCGTCAACGTCAGCGCTGTCAGCCCTCTTATACGGGCATGGTCTGCCACGCAGGCGATGAGCTGCCTGCCGATCCCTTTTCCCTGCCAGTCCAGATCAACCGAGAGTTCGACAATAAACAGTGATGAAGGGTGGGCCTCGGCGAGGATAAACCCGACGGGCTGGCCGTTCGCCAGCGCCAGCCAGCTTAGCCCACGTTCGGCATACTCAAGGTGCTGCTCAGCGGAAATAACCTCACCGTCGGCAAGCCAGGCGAGATCCGGGCTTTCACGAAAGCGCTCGCCCGCCGCGCGTTCAATGGCGGGAAGGGAGGCAACGTCGCCGGGACGCGTGGGGCGGACGGTGATGTTAACGTCGACCATTAGCCTGCGCGACTCACAATTTTAATTTCGACCATGCCAATGCCGAGCTCGCGCGGTGAATGGCCGAGAATATTCCCTTCATTGGTGGACTGCGGTTCCGGCGGCACGATCACCAGGGTATTGCTGCGGGATGGGTTCTCAAAATGCAGCGTGTGCGTGCTCACGTCGTTCCCGAGCGTCAGCATCTGCTCCTGGCTGCCCACGCGAACCGGTACGGGCTTGTTAGCGTTGGGGCCATACGCTCTGGCGGTGATCACCAGGTCGAATTGTTCCGGCAGGGGATGGGCGTACTCAATTTTCACCTCATTACCCAGCTGCGCGTTGGACCAGCGCCCCCAGGACTCCGGACGCGAGATGCCGCTAAACTGCTTCACTTCCTCGGGCGCGCCGGCCACGTTAAAGATAAAACTGTCCGCTTTGTAGCGAATGTCGTTATCGCTGATTTTCAGCATGTCGACGTTACGCTGATAGCGCGCGGTATCAATCACCGTATCGTTGAACGCGGTTTTGCCTTTCCACTGGGCTTTATCCACGTGCTGTACGGTTTGCTCTCCGCCGAGCTGACCCTGAGAGACGCACCAGTCGGTAGAAAGCGCCAGCGGCTGCGACCAGAGCTGGCCCATCTTGTAACATCTGTCGACCCATACGAAATTATCGCGTGGGGCAAAATCGGCCAGCTGATAGCGCAGCGGAGCGGAATATTCGCTTTCCGGCAGCGGCTCGACGCGCCCCGCCGACACGCGTACCAGCAGCGGCAGACGGAAGCTGCTGCCCGAGAAGGCAATCGTGTTTTTATCCCGATCGACGGTGAAGTCCTTCATCTCTTTCGGGAAGTTCCACAGGCGGATAATGTCTGGCTTCCAGGCGAGGATTTTATCCTTCATGTTGAGGAACACTTCCGACAGGGATTGCCCCGACAGCGTGCTACGGCCCAGGCCAATAAAGTTGTCGCCGCCCAGAATGTCCAGCACGGTTGCGCCGTTATCCATGGAGTTGCGTTTGGTGGCGATGACCTCCTGCTGCGGCTGGTCGCCGCGCAGGACGAAGAACAGGTTGCTGCGATCCTGCTTGTTGAGCCGATCCCAGGCGCTGTTTTTCATCGCCAGATGGTCAGACGAAACGACGATGACGGTGTTTTTAAACCAGGGCGAGGCTTTGATTTTCTCGACCAGCGCGGCAATGTGCTCCTGGCTACAGGTCACGGCGCTGAAAGACGTGTTGTTTTTGCCATCCACGTCATAGCTTTTGCGTTTGCAGCTGCGCGAGACGAACCCGTCCGGATGGTGGGTGTCCACCGTCAGCGCAAAGAGGGAGAAACGCTTGCCCGCGCGGGAAAGCTCCTCGAATTTCTTCCAGGTTTCGTCGAGTACCGTATCGTCATAGAAGCCCCAGTCGTTACGGTAGCTCGGATCGGCAACCGTCGTTTTTAACTCTTCTGAGCCATACAGGTGGTCAAAACCGTGTGATTTCAGGAACACGTCTTTTCCGGCAAAGCGCAGGTTTGCCCCCTGCACAAAATAGTTTTCGTAGCCGGAGTTTTTCAGGATATCGCCGAGGCAAATATTCTGGGGGAAGAACGTCGACATCGAGGCTGAGGCGTTACCTTCAAAAGGCGCGAACAGCGGGATACCGCACTGGGAGGCAACCATTCCAGCAATCGTATAGTCCGTACCCGGCAGCTGCATGGTGTGGCTGAAGTCGAGCCCTTCGTTTTTCAGCGCGCCCAGGTCTGGCGTCAGGTTCGGGAAGGCATCGTTATCAAAGTACGTGCGTTCCAGGCTTTCACCGTAGATGTAGACCAGGTTGAGCTTCGGGCTGGCGATCGTTTTGGACGGTTCTTTGTAGTAAGCCGCGAAATCCGGATCGCCGTCGCGCGACTGGGATTTCACCAGCTCGGTGATCTGATGGAACGCCGGGCTGGCGTCGACGGAGGCCAGCGCCAGGAATAACGCCAGCAGGCTGTAGCCATGATGGTGCGGAAGATGGCGACGTCGACGCAGCACCCAGGCCAGCGCGCCAAAAATCGTCACCAGCGCGACGATAAGGCCGAGCCCCGGAAGAATGTACTTGCCCACACCCGCGCCCGTCAGGCTGTTCGTTAGCGTGTAGAGCACCGCATCGTTAATACCGTCACCGGTAAAGTAGTCGCTGGCGTATAAGGTAATGTTTAAAATAATAAAAATGCCGAGTACCACCAGCGTGGCGATAAACCACCAGGTGTGACGGCCGGCTTTCCAGGCGTAAACGCCGACAGAAGCCAGAAAAAGGATAAGAGACATGAATTCTGACAACAGCATATCCTCATGACGCCAGGTGCTTCGCTGGCTAACTGTTTATTTTTTGGGTCATACAATGTAATTGCGATGTCGTTAAGCTGCAATTTTAGTGTCACGAAAGTGTGCTGTTGTTAGGATTTGGTTTAGAAAATCGTTTTTATGAAGAAGGTCGCATCCTGACAAACGGACGCTGAGACGGTGGCGGCAAGGAAAAACGTTCGTTTAGCGCCGCGTTGCAAGACTATCGCATTAAACGCGGCGTGTTGTGGCAGAAAAAGGGGGGATCAGGAGATGAAATTAACGCCTTGTTTCAGCACCAGATCGCAGGCTTTGGTTTTCACCTGTTTTGCCAGAGAAGAGTTGCCGAGGGTGCTCAGGTTAAGCTGCTGCCCGTTTTGCGCGTTAAGCAGGCCCTGAATGCCGTCCATATAGTTGGTGTCCGCTTTTTGCTCCTGGGTATCCAGACCCAGTTTACCCAGCACCTGGTTTTTCACGTTTTTCGCGTCGGTCACTGAGGCCAGCTTTTGCTTCGCGCAATATTCCAGAATCCCCGCCGCGTTGTTCATCGTGCCCGCGCTAAGGCTCTGAGAGCTGTTGCCCAGCAGGCTGGTGAGGGAAGAGGCGGAGAGTCCACCCTGAGAGCTGCTGCTCTCTTTGGTCAGCTCATTTGCCGCGCTTGACAGGGACTCCTGCCAGGACGCCGCTTGCGCTGCGCCGGTCACCAGCAGCGCGCCTAAAAAGGTGCTGATTAGAATCTGTTTTTTCATCATGGCTCTCTCAAAAAGGTCCGTTTTGGGCCGAAGGGGTTCCAGTATATACCTGTGCCCAGGTGGCGATTCCTGGAACTGTCTTAATACTCTTTGCCGGTAACGCGGCTGCGGTAACTTTCCCAGTCGAAGATGACATAGAGACTGTTACCCAGCTTCATGCGGTCCATGACGCGTTCACCCAGCAGGCGGGTCATCTCGTCGATATTGTGGTTCGTCAGCATGCCGGTGGGGCGTTTGGACGAGGAGCGGCGATCGACAATCTGGTTGATGATCACTTTTTCATAGCGGGATTCTGTCTGAACGCCAATCTCGTCGATGACCAGTAAATCGACATTGCTCAGATCGTTGAGCAATTGCTCTTCGCTGGTTTCGCGGTTGCTGAAGGTGTCTTTCATCGCGGACATGATATCGGCCACGGTGATGATAAGAACCGATTTACCCCGCAGAAGCAGCTCGTTGCAGATGGCGGCTGCAAGGTGGTTTTTTCCGGTACCCGGCTTGCCGCTAAAGATGAAGCTGGCGATATTGCCGTCGAATTCATCCACGTACTGACGGGCGGCGGCAAGGGCGTTCATTTGTCCGTTGGTTTCGACTTTATAGTTATCGAACGAGCAGTTCTGGTGCAGGGGACGGATACCGGAGCGGTTAAAGGTGCGCTGCATTTTCATCGCCCGGTTTTCCCTGGCGAGCGCGGCGGCGCGGATCTCACCTTGCTCTTTTTGCCACGCCAGCAGCTCTTCGCCCGTGGTGAACGCGGGCTTCACGTTGGCAGGCATCATTTTTTGCAGACGTTTCATCAGGTCGCCGACGTTCTTCATTTCGCACCTCGGAATCCGCTGGGGATCTGTTTATCCGGTTCGGAAAACGCGTTGATATCGCGTTTGGGCTGGCCGTTGTTGCCGGCGCGGGTAATTTGAAGATGACGCGCGAGCTTTTGCTGCCATTGAATATGGGTGAAGACTTTACCTTCCGCCTGCCACCAGGCGGTAAACGCGGCGAGCTCTTCCGCGGTGGCCGGCTGGGTTAGCGCAATGCCCCACAGCGCGGCCTGCCGCTGAAAATCCGCATCCGGCTGCCAGCCCGCGTACAGGGCAAATTTTCCCATCGGAACGGTCACGGGGACGTTAACCGGTTCATCAAAGAACTGGTTGTCCAGCGTGATATCGCTCGCCGGGCGTGACAGTTGCGCTTCAATCTCCAGAAGCTGTGCCAGGCGTTCCGGCGTGATTGCGTAGAACGCCGGCGCGTTGTCGGCAAAAACCGCAACCGTGCCGCCTTCGGCATGGGTCAACACACCGCGTGGGTCGCGCATAAAGGCATCAATGCCAGCAATGCTGGTGGTCAGAATTCTGGAGGACATAACGCTTACTCTACTGATTACTACGGGCGTGATATGGGCTTATGGTAGCACAGAGAGAGGAAAGGGAAGGAGGGGATTTCCCCGGTGGCGCTGCGCTTACCGGGGCTACGGTCGTAGACCTGAAAAGCACAGCGCCATCAGGTATTTATCACGCGATGATATTCAGGGTCACGTCGATGTTGCCGCGGGTCGCGTTAGAGTACGGGCAAACAATGTGCGCCGCATCGACCAGCTTTTTGGCTTCCGCGGGATCCATACCCTCAACGTGGATGTTCAGTTTTGCCTCGATACCAAAACCGGTAGGCAGCGGTCCAATACCCACTTCGCCTTCAATAAAGGCATCTTTTGGCAGGGTAAATTTGTCGCGTGCGGCCACGAACTTCATCGCGCCCAGGAAGCAGGCAGAGTAGCCCGCAGCAAACAGCTGCTCAGGGTTCGTCACTTCTCCGCCCATGCCGCCCATCTCTTTTGGCACGCCCAGTTTTACGTCCAGTACGCCATCGGAAGAGGTCGCGCGGCCGTCACGGCCACCGGTTGCTTTTGCTTTGGCGGTATAAACAACTTTTTCTAAAGACATGGCAGGTTCCTCATCTTGCTTTGATGTGTGCTATTAAATAGCGTGCGATATATATGGGTGATAATCACGCGTAAAGTATAGCTTTACGCGCGGTGTAACTGTTGTCGCAAAAGTTCGAGCTGCTGTTTAAGCGCCAGCAAAGTGTCGGTATCACACTGCGCTGCGCAACCCACCGCATGGGGAATACCCAATGCCTGCTGCTGAAGTTCACGTCCCGCTTCACTCAGGGTGACGGCGACCTGACGTTCGTCTTTGCGCGAACGGTGACGGTTGATTAACCCACCGCTTTCCAGCCGTTTTAACAGCGGCGTCAGGGTTGCAGAGTCCAGAAACAGGCGTTCGCCGATGTCCGACACCGTGACGTCATCCTGCTCCCACAGTACCAGCATCACCAGATATTGCGGGTAAGTCAGGTTCAGCGGTGCCAGCAGTTGCCGGTACAGCTTATTAAGCGCCAGATTTGCCGAATAGAGAGCAAAGCAGAGCTGGTTATCCAGCTTGAGCGCAGCGGTTGCGTCGTTCGTTTTCGCGTTCATAAGATGAATATAGATAGTGTACGATTTAATTGCAAGCAATTTTATGGGCAGGTGTAGCGGAGCGCCACCTGAACGGCCATTTTGCGGTAGTGCTGGCGCTGAGCCTGTTCGTCCGCCCCGTCTTCAAACAGGAGCGTGAAGGTGTAGCTGTTGGCAACGTAGTGAAAGCTGAAGCTGCTTATCAGGCGGTGAAGATCGCGGGCGTCAACCGTCTGGCTGAAGAGCTGCTTTTCTTTGCCCCGGAGCAGGATGCCCTCCAGCAGGTCGAGCGCGCTACGGTTAACCTGGCGAAGATAGCTCGACTGCTGCATAAAGCGGCCCCGCTGCATGTTTTCCATGCAGATAATCCGGATGTAGTCCGGGTGGTCGGCATGATAGTCAAAGGTGGCTTCAACCAGATTGACCAGCGCTTCGACGGGGGGCATTCCCGCCAGGCTTAGCGCTTTTTCACTGGCGCGAATCTGGGTGTAAACATGTTCCAGAACCAGAAGATAGAGATTCTCTTTATTCTTGAAATGATAAACCACCATGCGTTTGGTGGTGCCCGCTTTCTCCGCGATCTGCTCCATGCGGGCACCGTTCAATCCATACTCGGCAAAAAGCGCGATGGCGCTCTGAAAAATTTTCTCTTTCAGGCTGGATTCTTCGCTGTGCTCGGGGTGTTCGCTGCCAGGGTTAGCCACATCCTTTCCTTATTTTCACCAAACGGACCAGAAAGATTATCTCCATGGCAGCGAAATAACACAAATATCAAACGCGTGGGCGTTTGCGGTACAGCCACAGCCCGGGGATCGACAGCCCGATGGAGAGCGCACCGACGATGGACGAGGCCTTAAGAAAGTTGCTCAGGAGGAGGATCATCTGCGGCTCGGTGTAGCCAAAATGGCTGATTTTCACCGCGGAAATCATCGCCGTATAGGCAGATATGCCGGGGAACATTGGGATCACGGCGGCGACGGTGAATACCTTGGGATGCGCCAGATACCAGCGCGACCACTGGATGCCGATACTGCCAACCAGCATGGAGGCCATAAATGTCGACCATTCGATGTTAAATCCTGCGGTCATCATCACCATTCGCGAGCCATGACCAATCGCGCCCAGCAGCGCACACCACCGCAGAGCGCGTTGCGGAACGTTAAACACCATCGCAAAGCCGACGGCAGGAATGGCGGCCAGAAGCATGTCCTGTGCCAGCGCCAGCAGAAAATCTATCACGCCCATCCGCGTAACCCCCAGAGTGTCATGGCCATCACAACGCCGATGCAGGTCGCCAGCGTCAGCAGGCTGGCAATAGCCCAGCGTGCCAGACCGGTATTGATGTGCCCTTTAAACATGTCGGCGACGGCGTTGATCAACGGAAAGCCCGGAACCAGCAGAAGCACGCTGGCGGCCATGGCAATCGTCGGGGTAGTGGCAAACTGCGGCAGGCGCAGCAGCAGGCCGGAAACTGTGGTGGCGACAAACGCGGTAATGCAGAAGTTAATTTGCGGATGCAGCTGCCGGTGCGTCAGCAGCTGGCGAACATACATGGCGATACTGCTGGCGAAAAAGGTGACGATCGCGCCGTCCCAGCCGCCTTTATTGAGCTTACAAAAGCAGGCGCAAGACAGCCCTACCATCACCACGACAAGCCAGCGCGGGTAACGCAATGGCTTAATTTGGCTGAACCGTTTTTCAATCTCCCGAAGATCGAGAAGCTTATGTTCAGCAAGGATGACGATGTGCTGCACTTCGGTCACGACGTGCATGTTAATGCCGCGGTCATGGTTTTTACGGGTGGAGGTCAGGCACTGGCCGTCTTTGATCGTGGTCAGCACGATGGCGTTAGATGAAATAGCGCTTTCAACGCTATCCATACCCAGCGCCAGTCCCAGCCGGGTGGAAAGCTCCTCAACCAGCGCGCTTTCCGCGCCGTGCTGGAGCAGAAAAAGACCGCACTGAATACATAGCCGCGTGATAGCACGCTGCGTTGACCGATCTGCCTGCATGTATTGTCCTGAAGAAGGTGGAAAGTTGCCGGTTGGCCCATAGCGATTACTTTTAGCACAAAGTGCAGTGCCTCTTGCTGTGGGCCAGATCAAGGTTTATGCAAACAGTTGCAGCGCCTAAGTGCGGAAGGGGTTGGGATTAATTCATCATTCTGGTGAATTATAATTATTAAAAGATAAGTTATATATATTTAGTTATTCTAATTTTATATTGTAGTTATTTTAATGACACTGCAATTAAATTTAATTTCGCTTTGTGAGATATTACTGCTGTTTAGGTATTTCTTAAACTAAGAAAACATCTCATCTTCTGCTTGTATTAACCTGCTTTACACTCAGGGACGAAAATACTCATACGTTGATGCATTTTAACGTTACTCATCACATGAAGAATGGACATGGAGGGTCTATGTTGTCTTTGCACGGTAAGCATAGCGTTATCATTAGCCGGATACCGGTCATGCAAAACGGGTTGGGGGGCGTAATGACTCGCCATTTCCCCGATTTTGAATTGACCTATTGCAGCTCATTGCAGGAGTTAACACTGCTCCAGCTACGCCGCGCTGACGTCATCATTGCCGATATTACAGGTGAATACTGGAATCCTCGGGGCGCGCTCGAAGAGTATTTCAATTTATTGAATCAATACCGGAACATTCACTGGATCTTTTTAGTTTCGCGGCCGCTTAACCCTATTGCCGTTGAGCTACTTGTGCGCCCGGAAAGTACGTTGCTTTCTGATATGGAACCCATTGAAGGCCTGGTGAACGCTATTCGGGCAGGTAGCGAACGCGCAGAGCGGGTAAGCCAGACGTTGTTAACCCCGGAACCTCAAAGTACGGGGGAAGAAGACGAACAGGTTATCGCGCTTACGCACTCCGAACGCAAAGTTTTGCGACTGTTGGGTAAAGGATGGGGGATTAACCAAATCGCCACATTGCTCAAGAAGAGCAATAAAACCGTCAGTGCGCAGAAAAACAGTGCGATGCGACGGCTGTCATTACGCAGTAATGCCGATATGTACGCCTGGATAAACAGTACACAGGGAATGCGAGAGCTGAGTTTGATGTCAGCCTATGGAGAGTTCGAGGAATGGAAAAAACCGATTCAACAAGACATATCGCCATCGTTGAAAATTGCACGATGAGTGCTGTTGGGCTACAGCATCTTTTTGCGCTGCCCGGCCTGAATCATTATCAACTGCATCTGTTTAGTGAATTTGACAGCTTTCAGAAAGCACTTCAGCACGTCAATTTTTTCTCGCTGATCTATTCATATTCCGATGCGCGAGACGACCGTCGTAGCTGCCTGGCGCACCTGCGGGATTTTGCCTTTACGCATGGCCATATCCAGCGCATTATCCTGGTCGCTGATGAGATGGAAGCAAGATTGATTAGCCATCTTTCCCCGTCACGCCTTCACGGTGTGGTCAGTAAATCGCTGAAGCTTGAGCTCCTGCAGAAGGAACTCATGGTGTTGCTGAGCGAAACCCTGCGCATCAATGACAATATGATGAATCACTGGTACCAGAGTCAAAGCAGAATGTTAAGCCCAACGGAACGGGCAATATTGCGTTATATGTCTTGCGGCTATTCCATTCCTCAAATCGCGGCACAGCTTGAACGCAATATTAAGACCATCCGGGCGCATAAGTTTAATGCGATGGTCAAGCTGGGAGTGAACTCTGACGTAGGGCTGCTCGATGCGGCGGATATTATTACCCACCTTTCGGCAAGAGAACCGCGAAGTTCGATACTCAGCAAGCCGACTTTTTTATAACCTGCCTGATGAGCGCCAGACAGGCTCTGGCGCATCAATCAGATGCAAACATCAACCCATTTTGCGGAAGTCAGCTCTGCCATTCTGTCAGGTGAAATACGCACGGCACTATGAATTGCGCCTGCTGCGGGCAGAACTTCGGCGTACTGCTTTAATGAGATATCGCAGTAAACCGCGAGCGGGTTTTCCAGGCCGAACGGGCAAACGCCGCCAACGGGGTGACCGGTGATGGTCACCACTTCATCACTGCTGAGCATGCGCGCTTTTGCACCAAACGTATCTTTCAGCTTTTTGTTATCCAGGCGCGCATCGCCTTTCGCCACCACCAGTATCACCTCATTTTTCACCTTTAATGACAAGGTCTTGGCGATTTGTCCCGGTTCAACACGATGGGCGGCAGCAGCCAACGCAACGGTAGCAGTACTCTGGCTAAGTTCAATAACGTCTATATCCGGCGCGTTGTCGGCAAAAAACTGCTGTACAGACTGCAAACTCATTGTTTCCTCCTGACAAATATCCTGCGTAATCTGTCATAAGAATTTATGCTCTGTAAATATCTCTTCAGTAACAAATATCCCGAACGGCTGATTTCTGGATCCTCTTCACAATCAAAGTAACCGGTTACAGTAACCGGTTGCAGAGCGTGGTGCGTCGATTAATACTGAGTACGTAACGTCCCCTGTATCCAATAATAAGAGCAAATTATGAAACCATTCCGTCTGAGCAGTACCACTGGTCCACAAGCCAGCAAGGTTGTGAAGGTGATTTATGGAACAACGTGCGGCGCAAATGTGCCCGTAACAAACGTCTGACAGGAGATCTGCCATGTCTGCCAACCATGCTGCGTTTAACCTGATATTCCGTTTTGTTGAAAATTACGTGAGCCCGATTGCCGGGCGGATCTCTTCCCAGCGTCATGTCATGGCTATCCGTGATGGGTTTATCTCCGCGATGCCATTTATGATTGTGGGTTCATTTTTGTTAGTGTTCGCATACCCGCCGTTTTCGCCGGATACCACCTGGGGTTTCGCCCGAGCCTGGCTGGATATGGCGAAGCAGTTTGAAGGTCAGATTCTGACGCCGTTTGATATGACGATGGGCATTATGTCCATTTATATCTGTGCGGCCATCGCCTATAACCTTGGCAAACACTATGTCAAATCACACCAGTTAGACCCGTTTATGTGCGCCATGCTGTCGCTGATGGCGTTTCTGCTGGTCGCGGCACCGAAAACCAAAGGCACGCTGCCTGTCGATAGCCTGGGTGGGACGGGCAT
Organism: Enterobacter cloacae complex sp. ESBL7; assembly: GCF_041679625.1. Taxonomy (NCBI): domain Bacteria; kingdom Pseudomonadati; phylum Pseudomonadota; class Gammaproteobacteria; order Enterobacterales; family Enterobacteriaceae; genus Enterobacter; species Enterobacter cloacae complex sp. ESBL7. Next base: position 271,756 of record NZ_JBGORN010000003.1, on the reverse strand, counting down.
TTTTACCGCGATTCTGGTGGCGATCTACTGCGTTGAGATGATGCGTTTCCTCAAGGCCCATAACATCGGTATTCGCCTGCCGGACCAGGTTCCTCCGATGATCAAAAACTCTTTTGATCTGCTCATCCCGGTGCTGGTAGTGGTGTTGACGCTTTATCCTTTGAGCCTGCTCATTCAGTCTCAGTTCGGCATGCTGATCCCGCAGGCCATTATGTCGGTCTTTAAACCTCTGGTTTCCGCAGCGGATTCCCTGCCTGCGATCCTGCTGGCCGTGTTGATTGGTCATCTGCTGTGGTTCGCCGGGATCCACGGAGCCGCCATCGTCTCCGGGATGCTGCAGATGTTCTGGCTGACTAACCTGGGTGCGAACCAGACCGCGCTGGCCGCCAGCCAGCCTCTGCCACATATTTTTATGGAGGCGTTCTGGACGTTCTTTATCGTGATTGGCGGGTCGGGCGCCACGATGGGGCTGGTGATTTGCTATCTGCGTAGCCGTTCAGCGCATTTACGCTCTATCGGGCGTTTGAGCGTGGTACCCAGCTTCTTCAACATCAATGAACCCGTTATCTTCGGTACGCCAATCGTGATGAACCCGGTGTTCTTTATTCCGTTCCTGCTGGCACCGATGGTAAATGCCGTGCTGGCCTGGGCGGCGATGACGTTTGACCTGATTGGCCGCGTCATCTCAGTGGTTCCCTGGACGGCACCGGCGCCAATAGGCGCAGCGTGGGCTCTGGGCTGGGATTTCCGCGCGGCTATTCTGGTTGTGGTCCTGGCCTGCGTATCGGCAATCATCTACTTCCCGTTCTTCAAAGTGTACGAGAAACAGCTGCTGGAGCAGGAAGCGGAAGAAGCACAGCGTAACGCGGAAGAGGACAATCAGCAGGTGGCTTAGGTTAAAGCAAAACGGCAACTCAGGTTGCCGTTTTTAGTGTTTGTTCCCTCTCCCTGTGGGAGAGGGGCAGGGTGAGGGCATCAGGCCGTGGCCGATTATTTCAGCGTGCAATCCCCGCACTGCTTAACGTCCGGCAGGCGATAGCGCTGGCAGCATGTGCGGCGAACCAGAAGCCCATCACGGAGCACGACGGTACGGAATAACGGGTTGTCACGGCCATCGGAAAGCTGTTTTGCAAAGAAACAGGACTGACGCAGGGCATCAACGTTCTCATCACCAAGCAGAGGCTTCATTTCCGTTAAATACCAGTGGATTAAATAGCCCGTATTGCTCCAGATAAGCTTCGCGTTAATTTCTCCCGTCGCTTCAAGCGCGTCCACGACCGGGATCAGGGCCTGGGTGATAAGCTGCTCCATGCGTTCCTGAGCCGTCAGGCGTTCCGCGTTCTGATCTTCGTGCAGATCAATCCAGAAACAGGCTGCGCGCCCGGTTTCGTGAAACTCGACGTGGAAATTATCCGGCGAGAGTTCCAGCATGCTCTTCTGGGTTAACAGCGCCAGCATGAGGGGAGGCACCATCAACCCGATATACCACTGCGCCCAAAGAGAGAGCAGTGGTTTATTTTCCCGCGTAAGAGTGGGCTGATTGCGATAGATATGGTCGGAATAGGTGGCCAACAGCGACTGCAGTTTTGTCGGTTGACGCCACTCTGAGAGCGTCATGGCGTGGTTCGGGTGCGCTTCATCAAGGCGGATAAAGTCCAGCAGGTGGGCGCGCGTCTCCGCAATCTTATCCCGTATGGCATCCGCAAGCGAAGCATTCCCGCTGGTGAGGGGCGCTCGCCAGAGGAGGGGTTCGACGATGTGTGCGGTATGCGTAGCCATAGTATAGATAGAAATCTAAATGATAATGATTGCCAATCCTAACTATTGCTCATATCAATGGCAAGACTTTTGTCTTTAAGACACCGCCGTGATGTTTATGCCGTCTGCAGCTCTTCACTTAACAGAATGTTATTGCGCCCCATATGCTTTGCTTCGTAGAGGGCTTTGTCCGCTTTTTCCAGCGCGCCTTCCACGTCTTCATCCTCGAAAATGGCAATACCAATGCTGATAGTGACGTTTGTCGCGACACTCTCGTTAAACAGATGCGGGATTTTCAAATCGTAGACTTTCTGACGGATCCGCTCGGCCGTCTGGCGAGCATGTTCGAGTGAAATATTGGTCAGCAGAACCATAAACTCTTCTCCGCCAAAACGCGCCACAATATCGCGAGAACGCACGGCGTCACGGATTGCCGCAGAGACGCGCTTCAGCGCCTGATCGCCCATCATATGGCCATAGTGATCGTTATAGGCTTTGAAGTGATCGATATCCATCAGCAGGACAAAGTGCTCGCCATTTTCTACCGTCGGCAGGTTCTCCAGACGGCTTTGCAGACCGCGACGATTATAGAGCCCGGTAAGCGGGTCCATCATGCTGAGATCGGTAAGGGTTTCTCGCTCTTCCAACAGGCGCGAGAGCAATTCCTGAGCGAAACGGTCGTTACGCGTTTGCAAAATGTTATGAATAGCAATTGCCACCACAGGAAGTGCGAAAGAATAGGTCATTCTCAGCCATATATCGTGATCGCTTAGCCACAGGCAGACAATAAAGGTGGGCAATGAGTGCAGCGTAAATGCTTTGATATTACTCGCGAATGCCAGCGTTCCGATAAAAAGTACCGTTAATAGAGCGATTAACAAATACGTCGCGTGGTCGTGGGTAATTAAGGCGAATTTAGACTCAATTTGCCAGGCCCACAAAATACCGAAGATCCCTGAAACAACGGGAATATTTATCTTCCGCGCGCGCTTTCTCCAGTGCCAGACGAACAGGCCGGTGCTGATGGAGAAAATAGCAATAAGTGGGGCAGATAACAGGCGTACAGAATTGAGCGGATTTGTTACCGAGAACACTGCCGAGGTTGCGTTCAGAAATAAAAATAAACGTAACGACAATTGATATTTTCTGTGAACCAAAGACCGCCAGGATTGTGATGTCATAGTCGTGCGTTTTTATTAAAATTTAATTAAAACAAACAAGTAGGTGCCGTTTCGCAATAAAACATGCAAAAAACTCAAAGAGTAATTATCAGAAAATCTTTAGATGTTGTTAACAGGTGTGCAATTTATCACCTTAGGCAATTCCTGTCATTACGGGAAAGGTAAAGGTCGATGGATTTTGATTCATTCAGCTGACAAATGATAATGTATGTCATATGATATTGGTTATCATTATCGTTGTGAGAGGGCAGATCATGTTGAACAGGGCGCTTGGCAGTGGTTGGGGGGTATTGCTACCGGGAGCCATTCTCGGCGGGTTGATGTTTGCCGATCTCTCCCTTGATACCTGGAAAGCGATCATTGTGTCAGGCCTGTTAGTCACGTCAGGCATGATCTGGCATAAGCAGCTTCGCCACTTTGTTTTACTGCCATCATGCGTAGCACTGGTCAGTGGAATTCTGGTGGTACTGATGAGTTTGAAATAACAGGGAAAACAAGGGGAACTTCAGAAGGGATGTAAGATAATTGGTGCGAGGGGGGGGACTCGAACCCCCACATCCTAAGGACACTAACACCTGAAGCTAGCGCGTCTACCAATTCCGCCACCTTCGCACAGTCATCTTACTATTGTTGATATCGCCTCGTTGGTGCGAGGGGGGGGACTCGAACCCCCACATCCGTAAGGACACTAACACCTGAAGCTAGCGCGTCTACCAATTCCGCCACCTTCGCCCAGTGCGAGCAATATCATTGTGATTTATGGTGCGAGGGGGGGGACTCGAACCCCCACATCCGTAAGGACACTAACACCTGAAGCTAGCGCGTCTACCAATTCCGCCACCTTCGCATACCATCGATACTGTAAAAGTATCGTAACCACGGAGGCGCATTCTAGATGTTTTCAGCTTTACGTCAACAGAAAAGTGCGCGCGACGCCTTGATTGCTGCAAAAATGGCCGATGCAGGCGCCATGCGGAGCCGGATGGCGCTTGTGCTTATCCGGCCTGCTGGAGCGGAGATTACTTTTTGGCCTGGCGCGTCATGACGGTACGGTAGACCTTAAAGCGGCCGGTCTGGGCGATCACTTCGTGGAAGCCGAAGGTTTCGTCCAGCACTTTCGGGTACGCCAGGAAGGCGTTCGCGACTATACGCAGCTCGCCGCCGCTGTTCAGATGACGGGTTGCGCCGCGGATCAGCGTTTGTGCCGCTTCAAGGCTGGTCTCCATACCGTCGTGGAACGGCGGGTTGGAGATAATCATGTCGAAGCGACCGGTGACGTCGGAGAAGACGTTGCTGGCAATCACCTCGCCTTCAATGCCGTTTGCGGCAAGCGTTGCGCGGCTGGCTTCAACAGCCGGGGCGCTCACGTCACAGAGGGTTAAGCGCACTTTGGGTGAATGGCTGGCGAGCACGGTAGAGAGCACGCCCGCGCCGCAGCCCACGTCCAGCACTTTGCCTTTGGTGTGCGGCGTCAGGGTGGAGAGCAGCAGCTTGCTGCCCGTATCCAGCGCGTCGCGGCTGAACACGCCCGGCAGGGTTTTGATGGTCAGGCCGTCAAGCTGGTACTCGTCCCAGTATGCCTGTGGATCGAACGTTGTCTGCTTTTCCAGACGGCCATGATACAAACCACAGCGGCGTGCGCTGTCGACTTTATTCAGCGGCGCGTAGCCTTCCAGCATCTGTTCAGCGCTACGCACGCCGCTGCGGTTCTCACCCACCACGAAAATATCGCAGCCTACCGGCAGCAGGGAGAGCAGGTTCATCAGCTGGAACTGGGCTTCAGGCTTGTTCTTCGGCCAGTAGTAAATCAGCGTATCGCAGTCGGCAATATCGCTCTGCTCCGCCACCAGGCTAAAGCGCGCGCGCTCGGCCATCTGGCGGCTCAGCACCTGCCAGTGGTGGTAGTATTGGGTGTGGGCACGGCTTTCAGCACAGTCGAAACGCGCAGGCAGGTCATCCTGCATATCTCCGGCAAACAGAATACGGCTTTCTTCGAAATCATCACTGTGACGCAGCAAGACTTCACTTGCCGGGGTAAATGCAGACATGAATTGTTCCTCAATAAACTCAGGCGGGGATTATAGTAGGTAGATGGCGCACTTTCGACACATTTGCTATATTTGCGCGCCTGAGAGACAGGAGTTTTCCCTATGACATCCCGACGAGACTGGCAGTTGCAGCAGCTGGGCATTACCCAGTGGGCTTTGCGTCGCCCGACGGCGTTGCAGGGCGAAATCGCCATTTCCATCCCTGCGCACGTACGCCTGGTGATGGTGGCGGAAGAACTGCCTGCCCTGAATGAACCCCTGATCGATGATGTCCTTCGCAGCCTGAAGATGACGGCCGACCAGGTTTTACAGCTGACGCCAGAGCGTGTCGCGATGCTTCCTCCTGATAGCCGCTGTAACAGCTGGCGTATCGGAGAGACAAACGAGATCCCCCTCCAGGGGAGCCAGATCTGCTCGCCAGCGCTGGACGAACTGAAAGCCAACCCAAAAGCGCGCAGCGCGCTATGGCAACAAATCTGCGAATATGAACACGATTTCTTCCCTCACGACGCCTGACCTGACCACAGCGTTTGCGATTGAAACACGCGCCCACGCCTTTCCGTGGAGCGAAAAAACCTTCGCCAGCAATCAGGGCGAACGGTATCTGAACTTCCGTCTGGACGTTGACGGCACCATGGCCGCCTTCGCGATCACGCAGGTTGTTCTTGATGAAGCGACGCTGTTTAATATTGCGGTTGATCCCGCGTTCCAGCGCCGTGGGCTGGGAAGAGAACTGCTCGAGCACCTCATTCGTGAGCTCGAAACCCGTGACGTTTTCACCCTGTGGCTGGAGGTGCGCGCGTCGAATGTCGCCGCCATCGCACTCTATGAAAGCTTAGGCTTTAACGAGGCGACGGTCCGCCGTAACTACTACCCCACCGCAGAGGGACGTGAAGACGCCATCATAATGGCTCTGCCGATTGGATAACGAATATAAGGTTGTAACGATGAAATGGGACTGGATTTTCTTTGATGCCGACGAAACGCTGTTTACGTTTGACTCGTTCGGCGGCCTGCAGCGGATGTTTCTCGACTATAGCGTGACCTTCACCGCTGAAGATTTTCAGGACTATCAGGCGGTAAACAAGCCGCTGTGGGTGGATTACCAGAACGGTGCCATCACCGCGTTACAGCTTCAGCACCAGCGTTTTGACGTCTGGGCGGAACGCTTAAAGGTCAGTCCGGGAACGCTGAATGATGCCTTCCTGAACGCGATGGCCGATATCTGTGCGCCACTGCCGGGTGCGGTTTCCCTGCTGAATGCGTTGAAAGGCAAGGTCAAACTGGGGATCATCACCAACGGTTTTACCGCTCTGCAGCAGATCCGCCTCGAGCGCACCGGCCTGCGCGATCATTTCGATGCGCTGGTGATCTCCGAAGAGGTGGGCGTACCTAAACCGGATCCGCGTATTTTCGACTACGCGCTGGCGCAGGCCGGTCATCCCGACCGCGATCGCGTCCTGATGGTGGGCGATACGGCAGAGTCAGATATCCTGGGCGGCATGAAGTCAGGTCTTTCGACCGTCTGGCTTAACGCGCATGGCCGCGTGAAGCCTGAAGGCATCGAGCCGACCTGGACCGTGACGTCGTTGAACGAACTGGAGCAACTCCTGTGTAAACAATGATTGCCTGCCCCCCATTGATGGGTAAAATAGCCGCAATTTTGTATTCCATGATGCGTGGCGTGCTGCCGCGCTTATAAAAGAAGATTTAATTATGACGTTGTCTCCTTATCTGCAAGAGGTGGCCAAGCGCCGCACTTTTGCCATTATCTCGCACCCGGATGCCGGTAAAACGACCATCACTGAGAAGGTGTTGCTGTTCGGACAGGCGATCCAGACTGCGGGTACCGTGAAGGGCCGTGGCTCCAGCCAGCACGCAAAATCTGACTGGATGGAGATGGAAAAGCAGCGTGGTATTTCGATTACCACCTCCGTGATGCAGTTCCCGTATCACGACTGCCTCGTGAACCTGCTGGACACCCCGGGCCACGAAGACTTCTCCGAAGATACCTACCGTACCCTGACGGCGGTGGACTGCTGTCTGATGGTGATCGACGCCGCGAAAGGTGTAGAAGACAGGACCCGTAAGCTGATGGAAGTCACCCGTCTGCGCGATACGCCGATCCTCACCTTCATGAACAAACTCGACCGCGACATCCGTGACCCGATGGAAGTAATGGACGAAGTGGAAAGCGAGCTGAAAATCGCCTGTGCGCCCATCACCTGGCCAATTGGCTGCGGTAAGCTGTTCAAAGGGGTGTATCACCTCTATAAAGACGAAACCTACCTGTATCAGACCGGTAAAGGCCACACCATTCAGGACGTTCGCGTGGTGAAAGGTCTGGATAACCCTGAGCTGGACGCGGCAGTCGGCGAAGAGTTGGCCGCGCAGCTGCGCGACGAGCTGGAGCTGGTCAAAGGCGCGTCTCACGAATTCGACAAAGAGCTGTTCCTGAGCGGTGAAATTACCCCGGTCTTCTTCGGTACCGCGCTGGGTAACTTCGGCGTTGACCACATGCTTGACGGTCTGGTGGAGTGGGCTCCGCGCCCGATGCCGCGTAAAACCGACACCCGTGAAGTGGAAGCGCAGGAAGAGAAATTCACCGGCTTCGTGTTCAAAATTCAGGCCAACATGGACCCGAAACACCGCGACCGCGTGGCCTTTATGCGCGTGGTGTCCGGTAAGTATGAAAAGGGCATGAAGCTGCGCCAGGTGCGTACCGGGAAAGACGTGGTGATTTCCGACGCCCTGACCTTTATGGCGGGTGACCGTTCGCACGTTGAAGAGGCATATCCGGGCGACATCATCGGTCTGCACAACCACGGCACTATTCAGATCGGCGATACCTTCACCCAAGGTGAAATGATGAAGTTCACCGGTATTCCGAACTTCGCACCGGAGCTGTTCCGTCGTATCCGTCTGCGCGATCCTCTGAAGCAGAAACAGCTGCTGAAAGGCCTGGTTCAGCTCTCCGAAGAGGGCGCCGTGCAGGTGTTCCGCCCAATCGCGAACAACGATCTGATCGTTGGTGCGGTCGGCGTGCTGCAGTTCGACGTGGTTGTTGCGCGTCTGAAGAGCGAGTACAACGTGGAAGCGATTTACGAGTCCGTGAACGTCGCGACCGCGCGCTGGGTTGAGTGTTCTGACGTGAAGAAATTCGAAGAATTTAAGCGTAAGAACGAAATTCAGCTGGCGCTGGATGGCGGCGATAACCTGACCTATATCGCGCCAACCATGGTGAACCTGAACCTGACGCAGGAACGTTACCCTGACGTTCAGTTCCGTAAAACCCGCGAGCACTAATCCCCTCTCAGAGCACGGCTGCCGCCGTGCTCTTCTTTAATTCCTGTCTTATTAATCCCTTGCGGAATGTTCTTAATTCAACGCAATTTCACGCTATTCGCGCGTTTTTTACCCAATTCTGAAAGCGGCTCTGTGAGAGTGATCTATATTTAACTCAGTGTTTAACACCGGGCGTGGATAAATTAACTGTTCAATGCATGACTTTAGGTTATCCATTTTACCTGTGTGTTTATTCGCAATATATAAAACTACTAAGGAAGTATGTAGCCCGAATAACGGGTAAACACAGGAATAGATCGATGAATATGACAAGACTGAAGATTTCGAAAACTCTGCTGGCTGTAACCCTGGGTAGCGTTCTGGTGAGCGGTTCCGCTCTGGCGGAAAGCAGCACAATGGATAAAGCCCAGTCCACGGCCGATACCGCAGGGCAAAAAATCGATAGCTCTATGAATAAAGTCGGCAATTTCATGGACGACAGCTCAATCACAGCAAAAGTGAAAGCCGCACTGGTGGATGATGAAGCCATCAAAAGTACCGATATTTCCGTTAAGACCGACAAGAAAGTGGTCACGCTGAGCGGCTTCGTGGAAAGCCAGGCTCAGGCCGAACAGGCGGTGAAAGTCGCGAAAGGCGTTGAAGGCGTTGCGTCCGTCAGCGATAAGCTGCACGTACGTGACGGTAAAAACGCGTCGGTGAAAGGTTATGCCGGAGATGCAGCCACCACCAGCGAAATCAAAGCTAAACTTTTAGCAGATGACATCGTGCCGTCCCGCAAGGTGAAAGTGGAAACCACCGATGGTGTGGTTCAGCTCTCCGGTACGGTAGATTCGCAGGCGCAAAGTGAACGCGCCGAGTCCATCGCGAAAGCGATTGACGGTGTGAAAAGCGTTAAAAACGATCTGAAAACGAAGTAAATCTGGACCATTCGCCCGTCTGGCTAACACCTGCGGGCGAAATAAGAACGACTCTGGAAAAACGCCGGTGAGTGACCTGAGCGCTCACGTTTAGCGGCCGACATTAACTATGGTAAAGGAGAAGCTTATGTTTCGTTGGGGCATTATATTTCTGGTTATCGCGTTAATTGCCGCCGCATTGGGCTTTGGTGGACTGGCAGGTACAGCGGCATGGGCAGCTAAAATTGTCTTCGTTGTGGGTATTATTCTGTTCCTGGTCAGCCTGTTTACGGGTCGTAGACGTCCGTAGCAAACGCAATATTCCTTCAACAAAATAAAGCCAGTCACTGCGACTGGCTTTTTCTTATTTGCGGAACAGGTCGGGTGCGTTACTGTGGTGTTATAAAATAATCAAAAAACAGGAAAGCAGAGGTGGGGCAACGAATTCCCGTTACGCTTGGCAATATTGCGCCGCTGACGTTAAAACCGTTTCGCGCAGGTCAACTCGCGCTGGTTTGCGAGGGGGGAGGGCAGCGCGGCATTTTCACCGCCGGCGTGCTGGATGAATTTATGCGCGCGCAGTTCAACCCGTTTGACCTTTACTTCGGCACCTCTGCCGGGGCGCAGAACCTCTCTGCCTATGTCTGTAACCAGCCCGGCTACGCGCGAAAGGTCATCATGCGCTACACCACGGCAAAAGAATTTTTTAATCCGGTGCGCTTTGTGCGCGGCGGCAACCTGATCGATCTCGACTGGCTTCTGGAATCGACCTCCAGCCAGATGCCGCTGGCCATGGATACCGCTGCCCGTCTGTTTGATAGCGGCAAAGAGTTCTGGATGTGCGCCAGCCGGGGCGATGACTATTCGCCGGGCTATTTTTCTCCTCAGAAGGAGAACTGGCTGGACATCATCCGCGCCTCCAGCGCGATCCCCGGTTTTTATCGTACCGGTGCCCTGCTGGACGGTATTAGCTATCTGGACGGGGGGATCAGTGACGCGGTGCCGGTGCAGGAAGCCGCGCGTCGCGGGGCGAAAACCATTGTGGTGATCCGTACCGTACCGTCGCAAATGTATTACACGCCGCAGTGGTTCAAACGGATGGAGCGCTGGTTGGGCGACAGCAGCCTGCAGCCGCTGGTGAACATCGCGAAGCAGCATGAAACCACCTACGGCGCGATGCAGCGCTTCATTGAAAAACCGCCGGGCAAGCTGCGTATTTTTGAAATCTATCCGCCTAAGCCGCTGCTGAGCATGGCCCTGGGCAGCCGCGTCCCTGCGCTGCGCATGGATTACAAAACGGGGCGGCTGTGCGGACGTTACTTCCTGGCGACGGTGGGGAAAATGCTGGCGGAGAAACCGCCGCTTCATCGCCATAAACGCATTATTTTGCCGCCTGCGATTGTCGCCAACGACGCCCTGACGATGCCGCTGGTGGATATTCCGCAGGCGAATGACGCTTTACTGGATAACGAGGATCTGGCGTGACGCTCCGCTTTGTCGATACCCACTGCCACTTTGATTTTCCGCCGTTTACGGGGGATGAAGCGCAAAGCATAGCGAAAGCGGCTGAGGCAGGGGTTCAGGCCATCATTGTGCCGGCAGTGGAAGCGGCCTATTTTTCCCGGGTGTTGGATCTTTCCATGCGGCACCCAGCGCTCTATGCCGCGCTCGGCCTGCATCCGATTGTTATTGAACGGCATCTTGATGAGCACATTGAGAGGCTTGATGAGGTCGTGCAAACCGCAGGAGACAAACTTGTCGCCATCGGTGAGATCGGCCTCGATCTTTATCGTGAGGATCCGCAGTTTGAGCGCCAGCAGACGATCCTCGACGCGCAGCTCAGGCTGGCGAAGCGCCACGATCTGCCGGTGATCCTCCATTCAAGACGCACGCACGATAAGCTGGCGATGCACCTGAAACGCATCGATCTGCCTCGCAGGGGCGTAGTGCACGGTTTTTCCGGCAGCCTGCAGCAGGCGCAGCGTTTTATCGAGCTGGGCTATAAAATCGGCGTCGGCGGCACCATCACCTATCCGCGGGCCAGTAAAACCCGGGACGTGATGGCACAGCTGCCGCTGTCGGCGCTTCTGCTGGAAACCGACGCGCCGGATATGCCGCTGAATGGTTTTCAGGGCCAGCCGAATCGCCCGGAACAGGCGGCGCGCGTGTTTACCACCCTATGTGAACTGCGAAAAGAGCCTGAAGAGGTGATTGCCGATGCGCTGCTGGAAAATACCCGTTCGGTATTTGGCATCACGCTATAGGTAAAGTGCCGGACGAATCACCGTTATCTTCTGTTTTTCCAGCGCCCGCGCCAGCGGTTCAACGTCCTCGGGCGTGGCGCTGCGCCACGACGCAGCCTCACCGTAAACGCCCTGCGCATGAAACGCGTTGATACGCACCGGAACATTCCCAAGCCCGTGGATAAAGGTTGTTAGCGGTTTGAGGTGTTCCAGATAATCACACAGCTCCGGAATCACCAGCAGGCGGAGCTCAGTCAAACGGTGACGATCTGCCAGCCAGCGGATGCTCTGCTTGATCTGCGGGTTTTCGCGCCCGGTCAGGAAACGGTGATGCTCGTTTCCCCACGCCTTCAGATCCAGCATTGCGCCATCCAGTACCGGCAGCAGCTTTTGCCAGCCGGTTTCGCCTAACAGACCGTTGCTGTCTACCAGGCAGGTGAGGTGACGCAGGGCGGGATCGGCTTTGATCGCGGTAAACAGGGCAATCAAAAACGGCAATTGCGTTGTGGCTTCGCCGCCGCTGACGGTGATCCCTTCGATAAACGGTGCGGATTTGCGGACCTGAGTGAGGATCTCTTCCACGCTGAAGCGGTGCGCCATAGGCGTTGCCTGCTGCTGGCACAGGTGCAGGCAGGTGTCGCACTGCTGGCAGTCACTCTCCTGCCACCAGACGCGTCCGGCCTGAATCGTCAGCGCGTCGTGCGGGCAGTGGGGCACGCAGTCCCCGCAGTCGTTGCAGCGGCCGATCGTCCACGGGTTGTGGCAGGTTTTACAGCGCAGGTTGCAGCCCTGCAGAAACAGCGCCAGGCGGCTGCCCGGCCCGTCTACGCAGGAGAAAGGAATGACCTGACTAACTAAAGCGCATCTGCTGTTCATGGCTTATCACGCGCGGCTGACGTTCCAGAATACGGGTATTGCGTGCGGCCTCTTCCCCCAGCCACGTGGTATTGGTGCGCGATCCGGCTTCCCGGTATTTCTCCAGATCCGACAAGCGAACCATGTAGCCTGTCACGCGGACCAGATCGTTACCCGCTACGTTGGCGGTAAATTCACGCATTCCCGCTCTGAACGCCCCCAGGCAAAGCTGAACCACCGCCTGCGGGTTGCGTTTGACCGTCTCCTCCAGGGTGAGAATATCGCTGATTCCGGAGTGATAGTGTTTGTGATGCGGCGCAACGGCCAGCAGATGGCTGATGGGATCCGGCTCGTCGCCGTAAGGCAAGCGCGCGCCCGGCGTGGTGCCCGAATCGGAACTGATCCCCGACTGCGCGTGAAGCATCGCGCGAAGCTTCCAGCCGTGCTTCACCGGCGTGCTTTCAACGAACGCTGCAAGCTGTTCGCTGATGCGATAGCCCAGCGCGTTGGCCTGTTCATCCTTTCCGTAGCGTCCCGCTATTCCTGCTTTCTCACAGAGCGCGTTTACCGCTTCCGCCAGGCCGTACATGCCAAACATGGGTACAAACCGTTCCGCATCAATCAGCCCCTCTTTTACCAGGAAGCTATTCTCAAAGAAGCCAGATTGCTCGTAAAGGAAACCGCAGCGTGCATCGATGATGGCAATTTGCTGCTGGCAGTAGTGCGGGAGCGTGCGGGTGAAGAAGTCGTCAATGGATGCGCTACGTTCAGCAATGGCTTTGAGGTTAAGGCGCACCAGGGTGCTGCCGCCGCCTGCAAGCGGCAGGGAGTTGTAACAGCTCACCACACCATAACGGCCTTTTGTGAAAATTTTATCATTCATCGGGCCATTAGAAATATGCGGTTTGCTGCATTCACAAATGTTTTTCGCCACCTCAAGCAGCAAATCATCTGGGGTGATATCGGGATCGTAGATAAAGGTCAGGTTCGGCGCGACCTGCTTCAGCTCTGCATCGGCACGCAGAATGGCGCGCGTGACTGGCGTATCTTCAGGCCCGATGTTTGCGTGCATAAACGCATCCGGCAGCGTACGGTCGAGATAGCGCCAGAAACGTTTTATTCGGCTATCGATCTCTTCTTGTGTTAGAATTCTAACATATGGAGTCAATATCGCATCAAGCTGACCGAGATAGACCGGCATCGATGTGACGGACGGAACATGATGGTAGAGGATGGTTAACAGCGAGAGGGCGTCGTCGAGATCTTTCGCGCCTTCCAGCTCCAGCCACTCTGAACCGTTAGCCAGAAATTTGGCGTAATCCGGCAGAACGTAACGGGGTTTGTAAGGCGCATGGCCTTCGAACATGTCGCAGATAAACCCTTCGTCCAGTGCGGCTCGTGCGGCCTCAGGAAGCGCCGGATAAGGCAGGTTGTTTTCCGCTTCCAGCGCCAGAAAATGACGTTTTTGTTCCGGGGTTAACACCGGGCTTGTCACAATGTGCTGGCAACGTTGTTGCAGGGCGTCGGGGCTGGAGTGGGGCATAGTCGCTTCCTTGAGTGTTCTGCGGATGATGAGCGGATTGTAGGAAGCCAGCCTGTCGGGGCTTTTGATCCGACAGGGGGTATCGCTGCTTTAGTCGGCAATTTACGCGCTAAAGTTTGAAGAAGATCTCATTACAGTAATGCAAATTTGTATGCAGTTTTCATTAACTGTGATGAATGTCGAAGTGTGGATGCGGGTGAATGTTAGAATACTCACAGACCCGCAAGGTAAAATTTATACGGCACTGCCGTTGGAGAATGTTATGACCGATTTAACTGCAAGCAGCCTGCGCGCGTTGAAACTGATGGACCTGACCACCCTGAACGATGACGACACCAATGAAAAAGTCATCGCCCTGTGCCATCAGGCGAAAACGCCGGTGGGTAACACCGCAGCCATCTGTATCTACCCGCGCTTTATCCCGATTGCCCGTAAGACGCTGAAAGAGCAGGGTACGCCGGACGTGCGCATTGCAACCGTAACTAACTTCCCGCATGGCAACGACGATATCGAGATCGCGCTGGCAGAAACCCGCGCGGCGATTGCTTACGGCGCAGACGAAGTTGACGTTGTGTTCCCGTACCGCGCGCTGATCGCCGGCAACGAGCAGGTTGGTTTTGACCTGGTGAAAGCCTGTAAAGACGCGTGCGCGGCGGCAAACGTGCTGCTGAAAGTGATCATCGAAACCGGCGAGCTGAAAGAAGAGGCGCTGATTCGTAAGGCGTCTGAAATCTCCATCAAAGCCGGTGCGGATTTCATTAAAACCTCTACCGGTAAAGTGCCGGTGAATGCGACCCCGGAAAGCGCGCGCATCATGATGGAAGTGATCCGCGACATGGGCGTATCCAAAACCGTTGGTTTCAAACCTGCGGGCGGCGTGCGTACTGCCGAAGACGCGCAGCAATTCCTGGCGATTGCCGACGAGCTGTTTGGCGCCGACTGGGCCGATTCCCGTCACTACCGCTTCGGTGCGTCCAGCCTGCTGGCTAGCCTGCTGAAAGCGCTGGGTCACGGCGACGGTAAGAGCGCAAGCAGCTACTGATTGCCAGACAATGCCGGATGACGCTTCGCTCATCCGGTCGACAGGATCGTAGGGCGGGTAAGCGTAGCGCCACCCGCCACAACTCTCCCGATTCCGCATGGAGGTTACCGTGTTTCTCGCACAAGAAATTATTCGTAAAAAACGTGATGGTCATGCATTAAGCGATGAAGAGATCCGCTTCTTCATCAACGGCATTCGTGATAACACCGTCTCAGAAGGGCAGATTGCGGCTCTGGCGATGACCATTTTCTTCCACGATATGTCGATGCCTGAGCGCGTGTCGCTGACCATGGCGATGCGAGATTCAGGAACCGTTCTGGACTGGAAAAGCCTTAATCTTAACGGCCCGATCGTGGATAAACACTCCACCGGCGGCGTGGGCGACGTGACGTCTCTGATGCTCGGCCCAATGGTTGCAGCCTGTGGCGGTTACATCCCGATGATCTCCGGGCGCGGCCTGGGCCACACCGGCGGTACCCTCGACAAACTGGAAGCCATTCCGGGCTTCGATATCTTCCCGGACGACAACCGCTTCCGCGACATTATTAAAGACGTTGGTGTGGCGATTATCGGCCAGACCAGCTCTCTTGCTCCGGCAGACAAGCGTTTCTACGCGACCCGCGACATCACCGCGACCGTTGACTCCATCCCGCTGATTACCGCCTCTATCCTGGCGAAGAAACTGGCTGAAGGGCTGGACGCGCTGGTGATGGACGTGAAGGTCGGCAGCGGCGCGTTTATGCCGACCTATGAACTTTCCGCTGCGCTTGCAGAAGCGATCGTTGGCGTCTCCAACGGCGCGGGCGTGCGCACCACCGCGCTGCTCACCGACATGAACCAGGTTCTGGCGTCCAGCGCCGGTAACGCCGTCGAAGTGCGTGAAGCGGTGCAGTTCCTGACCGGTGAATACCGCAACCCGCGTCTGTTCGACGTGACCATGGCGCTGTGCGTTGAGATGTTAATCTCCGGCAAGCTGGCCAAAGACGACGCAGAAGCCCGCGCGAAACTGCAGGCGGTGCTGGATAACGGTAAAGCGGCGGATATTTTTGGCCGCATGGTTGCAGCCCAGAAGGGCCCGACCGATTTCGTCGAAAACTACGCGAAATACCTGCCAACCGCGACGCTCAGCAAAGCGGTGTATGCCGATAGCGAAGGGTTTGTCTCTGCAATGGACACCCGTGCGCTGGGTATGGCGGTGGTCTCGATGGGCGGCGGCCGTCGTCAGGCGTCAGACACCATTGATTACAGCGTCGGCTTTACCGATATGGCCCGTCTGGGCGACAGCGTTGACGGTCAACGTCCGCTTGCGATGATCCACGCGAAAGACGAAGCCAGCTGGCAGGAAGCGGCTAAAGCGGTGAAAGCGGCAATTACGCTTGACGATAAAGCGCCGGAAACCACACCGACTGTCTATCGCCGTATCACCGAATAGCGGTATACTGATCTGATCGATAATTTTTGAAGCACTACGTACGGAGAACAATTATGAAACGTGCATTTATTATGGTGCTGGACTCATTCGGCATCGGCGCAACCGAAGATGCAGAACGTTTTGGTGACGTGGGTTCCGATACCATGGGCCATATCGCGGAAGCCTGTGCAAAAGGCGAAGCGGACAACGGTCGTAAAGGCCCTCTGACTCTACCTAACCTGACCCGCCTCGGTCTGGTGAAAGCGCATGAAGGTTCTACCGGTAAAATCGCAGCCGGTATGGACGGCAACGCGGAAGTCGTGGGCGCCTATGGCTGGGCTCACGAGCTCTCTTCCGGTAAAGACACCCCGTCTGGCCACTGGGAAATCGCCGGTGTGCCGGTGCTGTTTGACTGGGGTTATTTCTCCGATCACGAAAACAGCTTCCCGCAGGAGCTGCTCGATAAGCTGGTGAAGCGTGCCAACCTGCCGGGCTACCTCGGTAACTGCCACTCTTCCGGTACCGTGATTCTGGATCAGCTCGGCGAAGAGCACATGAAAACCGGCAAGCCGATTTTCTACACCTCTGCTGACTCCGTGTTCCAGATTGCGTGCCATGAAGAGACGTTTGGCCTGGATAAACTCTACGAGCTGTGCGAAATCGCCCGTGAAGAGCTGACCGAAGGCGGCTACAACATTGGCCGCGTGATCGCGCGTCCGTTCATCGGAGACAAAGCGGGTAACTTCCAGCGTACCGGTAACCGTCACGACCTGGCGGTTGAGCCACCGGCGCCAACCGTGCTGCAGAAGCTGGTTGAAGAGAAAGACGGTCACGTGGTTTCCGTGGGTAAAATCGCGGATATCTACGCCAACTGCGGCATCACCAAAAAAGTGAAAGCCACCGGTCTGGATGCGCTGTTCGATGCCACCATCAAAGAGATGAAAGAAGCGGGCGACAAGACCATTGTCTTCACCAACTTCGTGGACTTCGACTCCTCCTGGGGCCACCGTCGCGACGTTGCGGGCTATGCAGCGGGTCTTGAGCTGTTCGACCGCCGTCTGCCGGAGCTGATGGAGCTGGTGGGTGAAGATGACATTCTGATTCTGACCGCGGACCATGGCTGTGACCCAACCTGGACCGGTACCGACCACACCCGTGAGCACATTCCGGTGCTGGTGTACGGCCCGAAAGTGAAGCCGGGCTCGCTCGGTCACCGTGAAACCTTCGCGGACATCGGCCAGACCCTGGCGAAATACTTTGGTACGTCTGACATGGAATATGGCAAGGCCATGTTCTAAACGGATTGGGTGCGGCCTGATGCCTCACCCCGACCCTCTCCCACAAGGAGAGGGAGAACAGAATGTAGGCCGGGTCAGGCGTAGCCGCCACCCGGCAAAAACAACAATGTATAAGGAACTGAAGATGGCAACTCCTCACATTAACGCAGAAATGGGTGATTTCGCTGACGTCGTATTGATGCCGGGCGACCCGCTGCGCGCGAAGCACATTGCAGAAACTTTCCTGGAAGACGTGCGTGAAGTGAACAACGTTCGCGGCATGCTGGGCTTCACCGGTACCTATAAAGGCCGCAAAATTTCCGTTATGGGCCACGGCATGGGTATCCCATCCTGCTCCATCTACACCAAAGAGCTGATCACCGACTTCGGCGTGAAGAAAATCATCCGCGTTGGCTCATGCGGCGCGGTGCGCATGGACGTTAAGCTGCGCGACATCGTTATCGGCATGGGTGCCTGCACCGATTCCAAAGTTAACCGCATGCGTTTCAAAGACCATGACTTCGCGGCGATTGCTGACTTCGGCATGGTGCGTGACGCGGTTGACGCGGCAAACGCGCTGGGCGTTGAAGCGCGCGTGGGTAACATCTTCTCTGCTGACCTGTTCTATGCCCCGGACGGCGGCGAGATGTTCGACGTGATGGAAAAATACGGCATTCTGGGCGTTGAAATGGAAGCGGCGGGTATCTACGGCGTCGCGGCTGAGTTTGGTGCGAAAGCGCTGACCATCTGCACCGTGTCTGACCACATCCGTACCCACGAGCAGACCACCGCTGCCGAGCGTCAGACCACCTTCAACGACATGATCAAAATCGCGCTGGAATCCGTTCTGCTGGGCGATAAAGAGTAATTCTGTCTCTTCCCTCCCTCTCCCTGTGGGAGAGGGCAGGGGTGAGGGCACCAGACCGTACCTAGCGCACGGCCTGTGCAATCCACGCCGACAGCTCCCGCAGCTCTTTTTCCTGCTCCGGAAAATCCCCGATCAACGCGTCGCATTCCTGCTGCAGCATATCCGCCCTGTACAAACAGCCCTGCAAACGTGCCGCCAGCGCCTCTAACGGTGCCGGGTTCAGGCTATCGGTAAACACCTGCGTGCGGGTGATATGGCCTTTCTCCACGTCAAAATGCAGCTCCACGCCGCCCCAGGTAAAACGCTCGTCCAGCAAATGGGAAAACGCAGGAGCCTGACCGAAGTTCCACTCCCAGCTGCTCTGGCGGGCGAAGGTTTCGGCGAAGTTGGGCAGGTCCGGGATTTTTTCAGGGGAGATGACTTCTGCTTCCACGCGCTCGCCGTAATGTTCAAAGAACGCGTCACGGATGGCATCGCAAATCTGCTCGTGAGTAATTCCCGGCAGCAGCTCCACCAGATTTGCCACGCGGCCGCGCACGGAGGTAATTCCTTTGGCCTGGAGCTTTTTCTTATCCGGATTCAGGTAGTTCGCCAGACGGCTCAGGTCAGCATTCAGCAACAGGGTGCCGTGGTGGAACCCGCGATCCATTGTTTCGCGATAGGCGGAGCCGGAGACCTTCCGGTCGCCCTCGGGGGTTTTCACCACCAGATCGTTACGCCCGGACGCTTCCGCCGTTACGCCGAGTGAATTGAGCGCGTTGAGGACGATGGACGTTGAGATGGTTTTGTCGTACTCCGGTTTACCCGCCATAAAGGTGAAGCAGGTATTGCCCAGATCGTGAAACACCGCGCCGCCGCCGCTGCTGCGGCGCGCCAGGCGGACGTTGTCCTCTTCCATACGCCGGGTGTTGCACTCTTTCCACGGGTTTTGCGCGCGGCCGATGACCACCGTATCGGCGTTACGCCAGAGAAACAGTACGCGCTGGGTGGCGGGCATCTGGCGGAAGATGCACTCTTCTACCGCGAGATTAAACCAGGGATCGTAAGAGTCAGAGATAAGCAGGCGTAACGTCGTCATTGCAAAGTTCCTTTTCCGAATCGTTCGCCTACTTTATCACTAATCTTTCTTCTCGCTCTCTTCGTCTTCGGGGACGGATTTGCTGGCGGTCAGCAGGAACGGGGATTGCTGCCAGCGCGAGCGCTTGCCGCGAAGCAGGGTGCGCGCCAGCACAACGCCGATGGCGAGTGAAAGCAGCAGCATCAGGCGCAGAATATTGGTGGTATTATCGACCTGTTTGGCTTCAGTAGGCAGGGTGTGGGTATCGAGGGTCAGGCGCAGATAGCCCAGTGGGCCATTCTTCCCCTGAATAGGTTCGACAATCTGCTGGTTAAAGTAGCCCCCGGCTTTTTTCCCGTCCAGCGCCAGCCTGTCGCGCACGTCGACGTGCTCGCCCGCGCGGGCAATCAGGTTGCCTTGCTCATCATAGACGCCGGCATCAAGAATGCGGCTATTCTCCGTGAGCAGGCGTAAAACCTGGCCTATCCGCTTCTCGTCCGGCGTTTCGGTACGCATGGACGGCGCGACGTTGAGCGTCACCTGGCGTGCCAGCGTGCGGGCCAGCTCTTCAAACTGCGGGTTGCGTTGCCGTTGATGGTTCTGGCTAAACCACGATGCCCCTTGCATCAGCACCACTAATAGTGCGAGACAGGAAAGGACAATCACGGCGCGATGGAGCCGGAATTTCAGTTTTGCGCGAGCCATATTCCACCTGCTGAAAATTTACGGCTTAATGTTGCCAGAAGTGATGGTTACAGGGTAGCCTCATGCGTTATTTTCCCTCTGCAACCTTCCGGCGCGAACGAAATTACAGGAGCTTTAATGCCGAACATTACCTGGTGTGACCTGCCAACGGATGTCTCTTTATGGCCAGGATTGCCGCTCTCTTTAAGTGGCGATGAGGTGATGCCTCTGGATTACCACGCCGGTCGTAGCGGCTGGCTCCTCTACGGACGCGGTCTGGATAAGCAACGCCTGACCCAGTATCAAAGCAAGCTGGGTGCGGCAATGGTCATCGTCGCCGCCTGGTGCGTGGAAGACTACCAGGTTATTCGCCTGGCGGGTTCCCTGACGCAGCGCGCAACGCGTCTGGCGCATGACGCCGGGCTTGACGTCGCGCCGCTGGGCAAAATTCCACACCTGAAAACCCCGGGCCTGCTGGTCATGGACATGGACTCAACCGCCATTCAGATCGAGTGTATTGACGAGATTGCGAAGCTGGCGGGCAGCGGCGAGCTGGTGGCGGAAGTCACCGAACGTGCGATGCGCGGCGAGCTGGACTTCACCGCCAGCCTGCGCCAGCGCGTGGCGACCCTGAAAGGGGCCGACGCCAACATTCTGCGCCAGGTGCGCGACGTGCTGCCGCTGATGCCAGGGCTGACGCAGCTGGTGCTGAAGCTGCAGTCCCTCGGCTGGAAGGTGGCGATCGCCTCCGGTGGCTTCACCTTCTTCGCGGATTACCTGCGGGAAAAACTGCATCTGACCACCGTGGTGGCCAATGAGCTGGAGATCATGGACGGCAAGCTGACCGGCCAGGTGATTGGCGATATCGTAGATGCCCAGTACAAAGCCAATACGCTGACGCGTCTGGCGGAAAAATATGAAATTCCGGTTGTCCAGACCGTCGCCATCGGCGATGGCGCGAACGACCTGCCGATGATCAAAGCCGCCGGTCTGGGCATTGCCTACCATGCCAAGCCAAAAGTGAATGAAAAGACGGAAGTCACTATCCGTCACGCTGACCTGATGGGGGTGTTCTGCATTCTCTCCGGCAGCATTAATCAGAAATAACGGCCTGCTTTGTAGGCCGGGTAAGCGTAAGCGCCACCCGGCACGCAGGCCGCACAGAAATAACGAGGTAAACCGTGGCGAAAGCTCCAAAACGCGCATTTGTCTGTAATGAATGTGGTGCGGATTATCCGCGCTGGCAGGGGCAATGCAGCGCCTGTCATGCCTGGAACACCATCACCGAAGTGCGTGGTGTGGCGGCTTCGCCGAGCGTGGCGCGCAATGAGCGCCTGAGCGGCTATGCCGGTAACGCGGGCGTGGCGAAGGTGCAAAAACTTTCGGACATCAGCCTCGAAGAGCTGCCGCGCTTCTCCACCGGATTCAAAGAGTTTGACCGCGTGCTCGGCGGCGGCGTGGTGCCGGGCAGCGCGATCCTGATCGGCGGTAACCCGGGCGCGGGTAAATCGACCCTGCTGCTGCAAACGCTCTGCAAGCTTGCCGAACAGATGAAAACCCTGTACGTCACGGGCGAAGAGTCTCTGCAGCAGGTGGCGATGCGCGCGCACCGTCTGGGCCTGCCGACCGGCAACCTGAACATGCTCTCCGAAACCAGCATCGAGCAGATCTGCATGATTGCCGAAGAAGAGCAGCCGAAGCTGATGGTGATCGACTCCATCCAGGTGATGCACATGGCGGACATTCAGTCCTCGCCGGGCAGCGTCGCGCAGGTGCGTGAAACCGCGGCTTACCTGACGCGCTTTGCCAAAACGCGCGGCGTGGCGATTGTGATGGTCGGCCACGTGACCAAAGACGGCTCGCTGGCCGGACCGAAGGTGCTTGAACACTGTATCGACTGCTCCGTGATGCTCGACGGCGACGCGGATTCCCGTTTCCGTACCCTGCGCAGCCACAAGAACCGCTTTGGGGCGGTGAATGAACTGGGCGTGTTTGCCATGACCGAACAGGGGCTGCGCGAAGTCAGCAACCCGTCAGCCATTTTCCTGAGCCGCGGCGATGAGATCACCTCCGGCAGCTCGGTGATGGTGCTGTGGGAAGGGACGCGCCCGCTGCTTGTTGAAATTCAGGCGCTGGTGGACGTGTCGATGATGGGCAACCCGCGGCGCGTGGCGGTCGGTCTGGAACAGAACCGTCTGGCGATCCTGCTGGCGGTGCTGCACCGTCACGGCGGGCTGCAGATGGCGGATCAGGACGTCTTCGTTAACGTGGTCGGCGGCGTCAAAGTCACGGAGACCAGCGCAGACCTGGCGCTGCTGCTGGCGATGGTCTCCAGCCTGCGCGACAGGCCGCTGCCGCAGGACCTGGTGGTCTTCGGCGAAGTGGGCCTCGCCGGGGAAATCCGTCCGGTACCCAGCGGCCAGGAGCGTATCTCCGAGGCGGCAAAACACGGTTTCCGCCGGGCGATAGTTCCAGCCGCCAACGTGCCGAAAAAGATCCCGGAAGGGATGCAGGTATTTGGCGTGAAAAAACTCGCAGATGCGTTAAATGTCTTTGACGACTTATAATTACGTAAATTTGATTTTGCAGGAGGCACCGTAATTTATGTCATCATTTGACTACATCAAGACCGCAATCCGCCAGAAGGGCTGCACGCTGCAGCAGGTGGCGGACGCCAGCGGCATGACCAAAGGCTACCTGAGCCAGCTGCTGAACGCCAAAATCAAAAGCCCCAGCGCGCAGAAGCTGGAAGCGCTGCACCGCTTTCTGGGGCTGGAGTTCCCGCGTATGCAAAAGAACATCGGCGTGGTGTTCGGCAAGTTTTACCCCCTGCATACCGGACATATCTATCTGATCCAGCGCGCCTGTAGCCAGGTTGACGAGCTGCACATCATCATGGGCTACGACGAAACCCGCGACCGTCAGCTGTTTGAAGACAGCGCCATGTCGCAGCAGCCGACCGTGCCGGACCGCCTGCGCTGGCTGCTCCAGACCTTTAAGTATCAGAAAAATATTCGTATTCATGCCTTTAACGAAGAGGGCATGGAGCCGTATCCGCACGGCTGGGACGTGTGGAGCAACGGCATCAAAGCGTTTATGGAAGAGAAGGGCATTGCGCCGAACTGGATCTACACCTCTGAAGAGTCCGACGCGCCGCAGTTCCGCGAGCATCTGGGCATCGAGACGGTGCTGATCGACCCGAAACGTAC
Organism: Enterobacter cloacae complex sp. ESBL7; assembly: GCF_041679625.1. NCBI lineage: Bacteria > Pseudomonadati > Pseudomonadota > Gammaproteobacteria > Enterobacterales > Enterobacteriaceae > Enterobacter > Enterobacter cloacae complex sp. ESBL7. The sequence continues at coordinate 248,378 of NZ_JBGORN010000003.1, read as the reverse complement.
CTTTATGAACATCAGCGGAGCGCAGATCCGCGAGAACCCGTTCCGCTACTGGGATTACATCCCGACTGAGGTGAAGCCGTTCTTCGTGCGTACCGTCGCGATCCTGGGCGGCGAGTCGAGCGGTAAATCAACGCTGGTCAACAAGCTGGCGAATATCTTCAACACCACCAGCGCGTGGGAGTACGGCCGCGATTATGTCTTCTCGCACCTTGGCGGCGACGAGATGGCGCTGCAGTATTCCGACTACGACAAAATCGCGCTCGGTCATGCCCAGTACATTGATTTTGCGGTCAAATACGCCAACAAAGTGGCGTTTATCGATACCGATTTCGTGACTACACAGGCGTTCTGTAAAAAATACGAAGGGCGCGAGCACCCGTTCGTGCAGGCGCTGATTGACGAATACCGCTTTGACCTGGTGATCCTACTGGAAAACAACACCCCATGGGTGGCCGACGGCATGCGCAGCCTCGGCAGCTCCGTGGACAGACGGGAATTCCAGTCCATGCTGGTGGAGATGCTCAACGAAAACAACGTTGAGTTTGTCCATGTGGAAGAGTCGGACTACGACTCCCGCTTCCTGCGCTGCGTCGAGCTGGTGAAGGAGATGATGGGGGAGCAGGGGTAAAAACTTACCCCTCACCCTAACCCTCTCCCACAGGGAGAGGGGACTTTAACCTCCCTCTCCCTGTGGGAGAGGGCCGGGGTGAGGGCATCAATCCACTCAGAACTCAACCACCACTTTCCCCCGCATATGTCCCTCCAGCACTTTACGGTGCGCCTCGGTAATGCTTTCCACGCTCAGCCCGTGCAGCGTTTCGCTGAGCGAACTTTCCACCACGCCGTTATCCACCAGTTTTGCCACCTCATTGAGGATCTCCCCCTGACGCGCCATATCAGCGGTCTGGTACATGCTGCGGGTGTACATAAATTCCCAGTGCAGGGCAGCGGATTTGGACTTCAGCTTGTCCTGGTTCAGCGGACGTTCATTCTCAACGATGGAACAGATATGCCCCTGAGGCGCAATCAGTTCGCTGACCGCATCCCAGTGCCCGTCGGTGTCGTTGAGGATGAAAATGTAATCCACAAAGGTGAGTCCGTGTTTCGCCAGTTCACCCTTCAGGTCGCGGTAGTTGACGACAACGTCAGCCCCGCGATCGCGGCACCATCGGGCGGAATCTTCCCGGGAAGCGGTTGCGACGATCTTCACCTTGCTGTTGTGCTTCGCAAACGGGATCGCCAGCGATCCCACGCCGCCCGCGCCGCCGATGATCAGCAGCGTTTTGTCCGCCCCGGCATCCTGAATGTTCAGGCGTTCAAACAGACCTTCCCACGCGGTGAGAGCGGTCAACGGCAGTGCAGCGGCAGCCGCCCAGCCGAGGCTGGCAGGCTTGTGGCCGACTATGCGTGCATCAATCAGCTGGTGCGTGGTGTTGCTGCCCGGGCGGGTGATGTCGCCCGCGTACCAGACCTCGTCACCCGGCTTAAATCCGGTCACGCCAGCCCCAACCGCTTTGACGATCCCGCTGGCATCCCAGCCGAGGATGCGCGGTTCGTTCAGCCCGTTTTTAGCGATGCCCGCGTGGACTTTGGTATCGACCGGGTTAACGGAGACGGCCTTCACCTCTACCAGCAGATCGTGCTCGCCGGGCCGCGGCATTGGCGGGGTGATTTCAATGAAGATGGACGGATTTTCTGGGTTAACGGCAATAGCTTTAACAGACATGGTGTGTTCCTCAATAGCATGCGTTTTGTTGAGGCTAGTCTATAAAGTGGCCAGCTGCGTGATAAGATGGACAATCAAGAACTCAGCGTTCGTACAGGATGAACAATCATGTTTAAGCAGCTGCAGGATATGGCGCTGTTCGCGCTGGTGGCGGAGATGGGCAGCTTTACCGCTGCCGCGCAGAAAGCCGAACTGCCGAAATCCAGCGTTAGCCAGCGAATTAGCCAGCTGGAGCAGCAGGTGGGTATCCGCCTTCTGAACCGCACCACGCGCAGGATTAGCCTCACGTTTGCGGGCGAGCACTATCTGGTGCACTGTCGCGAAATGCTGGCTGCCAGCGAGCGGGCCGAGTACGCCATTCAGCGGCTGCGCGAAAACCCCAGCGGGCGGCTGCGGATCACCTGTCCGGCGGGAATTGGGGCGACGCTGCTGGCGCACATGAATGCCGAGTTTCAGCTTCGCTATCCTGACGTTTCGCTGGATGTGTCGATCTCTGATGACGTGGTGGATCTGGTCGAGGCCGGTTTTGACGTAGCGCTGCGTACCGGTAAGCCGCAGGACTCCTCCCTGATTGGCCGGATGATCGGGCACTGCCCGCGTTATATGCTGGCTTCACCGGACTATCTGGCGCGTCGGGATCCGCTGACGCATCCCCGTCAGCTGGTGGAGCACCGCTGCATTACGCACCGAGCGTGGTCGGAGTGGCTTCTGCGAAGCGAGAGCGAGGATTACCGCTACCTGCCGGATAACGCGCACATGACCGATAATCTGGTCTACGCCCGCGAGTGTGCGATTGCCGGGGCGGGGATCACGCTGCTTCCCGCCTTCCTGGTAGAAGATAAAATTGAAAAAGGGGCGCTGGTTCAGGTGCTGCCGGAGTGGAATGTTGAAGGTAACGATCTCTGGCTGGCCTACCCAAGCCGCAAGCTGAATTCGCCTGCGCTGATGAGCTATATCGACTTTGCGATGCAGTTTGACGAGGTGAAGCGGTATTACGTGGGTGGGTGATTTTGTGCGGCCTGATGCCCTCACCTTGGCCCTCTCCCACGGGGAGAGGGTACGAACATAAAAACGGCAACCGAAGTTGCCGTTTTGCTTTTATTTCGCAATACGCTTGTACTTAATACGCTTCGGCTCCAGCGCGTCGGCGCCCAGCGTGCGTTTCTTGTACTCTTCGTATTCGGTGAAGTTACCTTCGAAGAACTCCACTTTACCTTCGTCCTGATAGTCCAGGATGTGGGTCGCGATACGGTCCAGGAACCAGCGGTCGTGCGAGATAACCATCGCACAGCCCGGGAACTCCAGCAGGGCGTTTTCCAGCGCGCGCAGGGTTTCGATATCCAGGTCGTTTGTTGGTTCATCGAGCAGCAGAACGTTACCGCCCACCTGCAGCAGCTTCGCCAGGTGCAGACGACCGCGCTCGCCGCCGGACAGCTCGCCCACGCGTTTGCCCTGGTCGGTGCCTTTGAAGTTAAAGCGGCCAACATAGGCGCGGCTTGGCATCTCGGTGTTGCCGATACGCATGATATCCAGACCGCCGGAGACTTCTTCCCACACGGTTTTGCTGTTATCCATTGCGTCACGGAACTGGTCAACGGAGGCCAGCTTCACGGTTTCACCCAGGGTGATAGAGCCGCTGTCAGGCTGTTCCTGACCGGACATCATGCGGAACAGGGTAGATTTACCCGCGCCGTTCGGACCGATGATACCAACGATAGCGCCTTTTGGTACGGAGAAGGTCAGGTCGTCGATCAGCAGACGGTCGCCGTAGGACTTACGCAGGTTGGTCACTTCAACCACTTTATCCCCCAGACGTGCTCCAGGTGGAATAAACAGTTCGTTAGTTTCGTTACGTTTCTGGTATTCGGTGTTGTTCAGCTCTTCGAAGCGTGCCAGACGGGCTTTGCCCTTAGACTGACGGCCTTTCGCGCCCTGACGCACCCACTCCAGCTCTTTCTCGATAGACTTACGACGCGCCGCTTCCTGAGAAGCTTCCTGCGCCAGACGCTGATCTTTCTGCTCCAGCCAGGAAGAGTAGTTGCCTTCCCACGGAATACCTTCACCGCGGTCCAGCTCCAGGATCCAGCCGGCGACGTTGTCGAGGAAGTAACGGTCGTGGGTAATCGCCACAACGGTGCCTTCGAAGTCGTGCAGGAAGCGCTCCAGCCACGCCACGGATTCTGCATCCAGGTGGTTAGTCGGTTCGTCGAGCAGCAGCATGTCTGGTTTTTCCAGCAGCAGGCGGCACAGCGCCACGCGGCGGCGTTCACCCCCGGAGAGGTTCGCGATTTTCGCATCCCAGTCCGGCAGACGCAGGGCATCAGCCGCGCGCTCCAGCTGCACGTTCAGGTTGTGACCGTCGTGCGCCTGGATGATCTCTTCATACTTGCCCTGCTGCGCGGCCAGCTTGTCGAAGTCCGCATCCGGCTCAGCGTATTTGGCATACACTTCATCCAGACCTTTCAGCGCGTTAACCACTTCGGAAACCGCTTCTTCAACGGATTCGCGAACGGTGTGTTCCGGGTTCAGCTGAGGTTCCTGCGGCAGGTAACCAATCTTGATGCCAGGCTGCGGACGGGCTTCACCTTCGATGTCTGTATCAATCCCGGCCATGATGCGCAGCAGGGTGGACTTACCGGCACCGTTGAGACCCAGAACACCGATTTTTGCGCCCGGGAAGAAGCTCAGCGAGATATTTTTAAGAATATGACGTTTCGGCGGGACAACTTTGCCGACACGATGCATGGTATAAACGAATTGAGCCACGTTGGACTTCGCCTCTTTTATCGTAATGAGAAGGAATTTCAGCCTCGAAGTGTAGCCTTTTTCACGTCCTAATCCCAGCCAGGAACGTCGGGAGTGTTAAAACGCGCAAGAAAGGTAAAAAAGTGTCCATGACGTGGCGCGTTGAAGGATGCCTGGTTAGCATAAGTTAATTAGACTTTGACGTGGCAAGACGCTGCAATTGACGAAAAAACAATGAGGAAGAGCTTGTGGAAAAAGCCAAACGGGTGGTCTGGCGTCTGCTGGCTGCCAGCGTATGCGTAATGGCGGTAAGCCAGGCGGTGCATGCCGATTCACTGGATGAACAACGTAACCGCTACGCCCAGATTAAACAGGCGTGGGACAACAAGCAGATGGATACCGTGCAGGCGCTGATGCCGACGCTAAAGGATTATCCGCTGTATCCGTATCTGGAGTATCGCCAGATTACGGACGACCTGATGAACCAGCCTACCGTCACCGTGAATAACTTCATTCAGGCGAACCCGACCCTGCCGCCTGCCCGAAATCTCCAGTCTCGTTTTGTGAATGAGCTGGCGCGTCGCGAAGACTGGCGCGGCCTGCTGGCGTTTAGCCCTGAGAAGCCGAATGCCACCGAAGCCCAGTGTAACTATTACTACGCGAAATGGGCGACCGGCCAGCAGGAAGAGGCCTGGGCCGGAGCGAAAGAGCTCTGGCTGACCGGAAAAAACCAGCCGAACGCCTGTGATTCCCTGTTTAGCGCGTGGCGTGCTTCCGGCAAGCAGGATCCGCTCTCCTATCTTGAACGCATCCGTCTGGCGATGAAAGCCGGTAACACGCGTCTGGTGACCACGCTGGCGGGGCAGATGCCGTCCGATTACCAGACGATCTCCACGGCGGTTATCTCGCTGGCTAACGATCCAAACAGCGTCCTGACCTTTGCCCGCAGTACGGGCGCGACCGATTTTACCCGCCAGATGGCGGCGGTGGCCTTTGCCAGCGTGGCGCGTGACGATGTCGAAAACGCGCGGCTGATGATCCCGCAGCTGGTGCAGGCGCAGCAGCTCAATGAGGAGCAAACCCAGGAGCTGCGCGACATCGTGGCGTGGCGACTGATGGGCACCGATGTGACCGATGAACAGGCGCGCTGGCGTGACGATGCCATTATGCGTTCGAATTCTACGTCGCTGGTGGAACGCCGCGTGCGCATGGCGCTGGGCACGGGCGATCGCCGTGGGCTGAATACCTGGCTCGCGCGGTTGCCCATGGAGGCCAAAGAGAAAGACGAATGGCGCTACTGGCAGGCCGATCTGCTGATGGAGCGCGGTCGTGATGATGAGGCCAAAGAGATCCTCCATTCGCTGATGCAGCAGCGCGGGTTTTACCCAATGGCTGCCGCGCAGCGTCTGGGCGAGGAATACACCTTCCGTATAGATAAAGCGCCTGCCAACGCGAACCCGGCGCTGACGCAGGGGCCAGAAATGGCGCGCGTTCGCGAGCTGATGTACTGGAATATGGATAACACCGCGCGCAGCGAGTGGGCGAATCTGGTGACCAGCCGCACCACCGATGAGAAAGCCCAGCTTGCCCGCTATGCGTTTGATAATCACTGGTGGGATCTCAGCGTGCAGGCGACGATCGCCGGTAAGCTCTGGGATCATCTGGAAGAGCGTTTCCCGCTGGCGTACAAAGATCTGTTCGATCGCTATACCAGCGGCAAAGATATCCCGCAAAGCTACGCGATGGCGATTGCCCGTCAGGAGAGCGCGTGGAACCCGAAAGTCCGTTCCCCGGTGGGCGCCAGCGGCCTGATGCAGATTATGCCGGGCACGGCGACGCACACGGTGAAGATGTTTAATATTCCGGGCTACAGCAGTCCGTCGCAGCTTCTGGATCCGGATACCAACATCAACATCGGTACCAGCTATCTCCAGTACGTGTATCAGCAGTTCGGCAATAACCGCATCTTCTCTTCTGCGGCGTATAACGCGGGTCCTGGGCGCGTGCGGACCTGGCTCGGCAACAGCGCCGGACGCATCGACGCCGTGGCTTTTGTGGAGAGCATTCCGTTCTCGGAAACGCGCGGCTACGTGAAGAACGTGCTGGCCTATGACGCTTACTATCGCTACTTCATGGGGCAGAAAGATACCCTGATGAGCGATGCCGAGTGGCAGAGACGTTACTGATCGGCGTGGGTTGTGTTATGCTGTACTCGCTAAAGAGTACAAGAGGCAGCATAACATGACCCAGCATTCCCCGTATTCCTCGGCAATGGCCGAACAACGTCATCTGGAGTGGCTTCGTTTTGTGGAGCTGCTGCGTCAGTCTTACGAACAGGATCTGCATTTACCCCTGATGCAGCTGATGCTCACGCCGGACGAGCGTGAGGCGTTGGGCACCCGCGTGCGGATTATTGAAGAGTTGCTGCGCGGGGAGATGAGCCAGCGCGAGCTGAAAAATGAGCTCGGCGCGGGCATTGCAACGATCACCCGCGGCTCGAACAGCCTGAAGTCGGCCCCGGTTGAGCTGCGCCAGTGGCTGGAAGCGGTATTGCTGAAAGACGCCGGATGACGGCTTTGCCTTATCCGGCCAAAAAAACTTACCGATAAATCGCGTTATGGAACGGGCTTAAGGCCAGAATCACGGCCTGATGATAAACGCCTGAACGCGTCAGCGCACCTGCGGTAAAGACGCCAATCGCCCCTTCTTTACGGCCAATCTCATCGATTCCGGTGTACTGCGACATCACCGGCCCGAGCGCTTCACCCGCACGGACTTTTTCCAGAATGATCTCCGGCAGCGGCAGGGTGGCCGAACGCGCTTCACCGCGCTGCTCGCGGCTTTCGATGACAACCCAGCTAAAGGTTGCGCCTTCGTCGATACCTGCTTCAATCGCTACCCAAAAGTCAGCATTCGGTGCCGCGGCCTTTGCGTTTGCCACGCGATTTCGTGCGCCAGCGCGCGTTTCCTCGCAGCCAAACGGCTGTTCAGGAACGCCGCTCTCGACGCCGATGGCCTCAATATGGCAGGATCCTGCGCCGAAGATCTCGTCAAATGCCCTTAGAATTGCCTGAATTTTGGCAGGATTAGTGGTAGCAGAGACAACATGGTGCATAATTAAGCTCGATTCAAAAAAAACTCATCGCAGTATAACGGAAAAAAAGCATGTTACAGGTATACCTTGTTCGCCACGGTGAAACGCAGTGGAACGCCGAGCGACGTATTCAAGGCCAGTCAGACAGTCCTCTCACCGAGAAGGGTGTGCAGCAAGCGTGGCAGGTGGCGGAACGCGCCAGAACGCTGGGCATTACCCATGTGATCACCAGCGATTTAGGTCGCACACAGCAGACGGCGCGCATCATCGCAGATGCCTGCGGCTGTGACGTTATGCTGGAGCCGCGCCTGCGCGAGCTGGATATGGGCGTGCTGGAGAAACGCCATATCGATACGCTGACGGAAGCGGAGGAGGGCTGGCGCCGCACGCTGGTGAACGGTACCGAAGATGGCCGTATTCCTGAAGGCGAATCCATGCAGGAGCTGAGCGTACGCATGCATGCCGCACTGGCGGAATGCCTGAAGCTTCCGGCGGGAAGCCGTCCGCTGCTGGTGAGTCACGGGATTGCGTTGGGTTGCCTGGTGAGCACTATTCTGGGGTTACCGGCTTACGCTGAGCGCCGTTTGCGCCTGCGCAACTGCTCCATTTCCCGGATTGATTATCAGGAAAGCGCGTGGCTGGCGTCGGGCTGGGTAGTAGAGATGGCAGGGGACATTTCGCATCTTGATGCCCCTGCGCTTGACGAACTGCAGCGTTAACGACGTATCGGAATCAAGAATTCCATACGCAGATTGATTGGGCCTTCTTCCGGTTTGGCATCCTGCGCCGGGTAGTAGCGCTCAATGTCCTGACCTTTACGGCGATTCAGATTTAGCATCGGCATGCAGGTTCCGTAAACGGTCAGGATAAACTCCTGAACTCCCGTTCCCAGCCCTTCATAGGCGAACATCACGTATTCGCCGCCTTCCAGCACGACTGGCTTCGAACCCTGAATATACCCGTTGGCCATCTCGGGCGTCAGCGCGGTGGTGTAGAACACCTCCTGCTCGTCGTCTTTTTCCTGGCTTGGGTGCGTTTCGTTGAGGCCATACAGGATTGGCGGGATCGTCGGTGCGTGGCTCAGGAAGTCGCGCCAGAACTGGACGCGCATCTGATGACGGAACTCTGAAATCTGCTCCAGTGAACAGGAGTAGCTTTGTGTCGTGCCGATCAGATGGGTTTCCGGCAGCGCGACAATTTCATATTTCGGCATTGCGAATTCGCCCAGACGCAGCGGCGGACGCATGCCAAACGAGCTCCAGTCAGGCGAGCGACGATAAAGCGCTGGCGTCAACGAGAACTGTTTTTTGAAGGCGCGGGTGAAGGTCTGCTGTGAATCGAAACGATATTGCAGGGCAATATCCAGAATAGGCCGCGCGGTCAGGCGCAATGCCACAGCAGATTTTGATAAACGACGTGCGCGAATATAGGCCCCGATAGCATGACCGGTGACATCCTTGAACATCCTTTGCAGATGCCACTTGGAATAGCCTGCTTTAGCCGCCACATTATCCAGTGACAAAGGCTGGTCGAGATGACCTTCCAGCCAGGTGAGCAGGTCGCGAATAATTCCAGCCTGATCCATATACTATCCTCATCCTTAAAACAGCAGGTGCCTGATAACAGGTTAGCGGATAATAGCATTTTTTGATGTTTTAGCATTCAGTGTTTTTTTTGCGCATTCATGCTTTTTAGAGCACATTACAGGCAGATATATTCTAATCCTGTGATCTTGCTACATTTTTGTCTAAAGTGTTGAATAATCGCTCAGTGTAATTTTAAAGAATGGTAACAATATGAAATACAAGACTTTGATCTTCACCGCGTTGATGCTGATGGTCGGGCGCGTGTCGCAGGCAGAACAGATTGGCTCCGTCGATACCGTGTTCAAAATGTTCGGCCCGGACCACAAAATCGTGGTGGAGGCGTTTGACGATCCGGACGTGAAAAACGTCACCTGCTACGTCAGCCGCGCGAAAACGGGCGGTATCAAAGGCGGGCTGGGACTGGCGGAAGATACCTCCGATGCGGCGATTTCCTGTCAGCAGGTGGGGCCGGTTGAGTTGAGCGATAAAATTAAAAACGGCAAAGCGCAGGGCGACGTTGTGTTCCAGAAACGGACCTCGCTGGTGTTCAAAAAACTGCAGGTGGTGCGTTTCTATGATGCCAAACGCAACACTCTGGCGTACCTTGCCTACTCTGACAAAGTGGTGGAAGGCTCGCCGAAAAACGCGATCAGCGCGGTGCCGATTATGCCGTGGCATTAATTCAGGGATGAATCATGCAACAACCTGTGGTCTGGCTGGTTGAAGACGAAACCAGTATCGCCGATACGCTGATCTACATGCTTCAGCAGGAAGGATTCGCGGTAAAGGCGTTTGAACGCGGTTTACCCGTGCTGGAGGCGGCGCGGCGGCAGGCTCCGGCGCTCGCCATTCTGGACGTCGGGCTGCCGGACATCAGTGGATTTGAGCTTTGCCGCCAGCTGCTGGCGCAGCATCCCTCACTGCCCGTGCTGTTTCTGACGGCGCGCAGTGATGAGGTAGACAAGCTGCTTGGCCTGGAAATGGGCGCTGATGACTACGTTGCGAAACCTTTCTCCCCTCGTGAAGTCTGCGCCCGGGTGCGGACGATTTTACGGCGCATGCAGAAATCCGCCGCACCAGCAGAAACGTTGCGTATCGGGCAGTTTGAACTGAACGAGCCTGCCGCGCGTATAAGCTGGTACGGTGAAGCACTGCCTCTGACCCGCTACGAATTCTTGCTGCTCAAAACCTTGTTGCAGGCCCCCGGGCGGGTCTTTTCTCGTCAGCAGCTCATGGACAAGGTGTGGGGTGAAGACGGCGACAGCTTCGATCGTACCGTGGACACCCACATCAAAACCCTACGCGCCAAACTGCGGGCGGTGAACGAGGAACTGTCACCCATCAGCACCCATCGCGGTATGGGCTACAGTCTGGGCCTTTACTGATGCGCATTGGGATGCGGCTATTGCTGGGGTACTTCCTGATCGTGGCCATCGCCGCGTGGTTTGTGCTGTCGATCTTTGTTCAGGAAGTAAAGCCCGGCGTGCGCAGGGCAACCGAGGGCACGTTAATCGATACCGCGACCCTGCTGGCTGAAATTGGGCGTGATGATTTGCTTTCGGGCCATGCGCAGCAGGGTAAACTGGCGCAGGCCTTTTCTCAGCTTCATCAGCGCCCCTTCCGCGCCAATATCGGCGGGATTCATAAAGTGCGTAACGAGTACCACGTCTACATGACCGATGCGCAGGGTCGCGTCGTGTTTGATTCCGCCGGTCTGGCCGTGGGGCAAGATTACTCGCGCTGGAACGACGTCTGGCTGACGCTTCGCGGCGAATACGGCGCGCGCAGTACGCAAAGCCATCCCGACGATCCGGAAAGCACGGTGATGTATGTTGCCGCGCCGGTTGTGGAGCAGGACAAGATTATCGGCGTGGTGTCGGTCGGGAAACCTAACAGCGCGATGGCACCGGTTATCCATCGCAGCGAGCGGCGGATCCTGTGGGCAGGCGGGGCGCTGCTCGGCATTGCCCTGCTGATTGGCCTCGTTGTGGCGTGGTGGATCAATCGATCTATCGCGACGTTATCGCGCTATGCCGACTCGGTGACCACGGATACGCCTCTCCCGCTGCCTAATCCTGGCAGTAGCGAACTGCACAAGCTGGCCCAGGCGCTGGAGAATATGCGCATTCGCCTTGAAGGGAAAAACTACATTGAACACTATGCCCATGCGCTGACCCACGAGCTGAAAAGCCCCATCGCCGCCATACGCGGCGCGGCAGAAATTCTCTCCGAGCAGCCGCCGCCGCAGGTGGCCGCGCGGTTTATCGATAATATTCTGGTGCAAAACGCGCGTATGCAGTCGCTGGTTGAAAAACTGCTCACCCAGGCGCGGCTTGAAAATCGCGTCGAGATTACGCCTCAGACCGTCCGCGTCGACCTGCTGTTTACGCGTCTTGCCGACGCGCGCTCGGCGCTGCTGGCGGCAAAAGAGATTAGGCTGACCCTCCAGCCCGCTTCGCTTCATGTTGAAGGCGATCCCGACCTGCTCGAGCAGGCGCTCGGTAATTTGCTGGATAACGCTATCGATTTTACGCCGCAGGGCGGCGCCATTGAACTGGCGGCCCGGGAAGTGCAGGGGCAGATACAGCTGATCGTCACCGACAGCGGAAGCGGGATCCCGGATTACGCGCTGGATCGTATTTTTGAGCGCTTTTATTCTCTGCCGCGGGAGAACGGATTGAAGAGCAGCGGGCTCGGGCTGGCGTTTGTTCAGGAGGTGGCGCGTCTGCATCAGGGAGAGATTACATTGCGTAATCGTGATGAAGGTGGCGTGATGGCCACGCTGATACTTCACCGTCCCTTCACATAACTTCAAACTGACCCCACACGGCCTGGTTACGCTCTCCTCATCACAAAGGAGACGTAATGATGAAATCCCCACTGTTCTGGAAAATTAGCACCCTGCTGGGGTGCATCCTGCTGCTGTTAGTTCCGCTGTTTATGGTCAGTAACCTGATATCAGAGCGGGAGAGCTACCGCAATGATGTCGAAAATACGCTTCGCCAGAGTACCAGCGGACCGCAAAAACTGGTCGGCCCGATGATTGCGATTCCGATGACGGAGATCTTTTACAAGATAGAGGACGAGAAGAAGGTCGAATACAAGAAAAGCTATATGCATTTCATTCTGCCGGAATCTCTGGTTATTGAAGGTAACCAGCGCGTTGAGTCGAGAAATATTGGTATCTATGACGGGCAGATCTGGAACACGGACCTGAAGATAAAAGCGCAGTTTAATACCGAAGAGCTGAAGCAGTTGAAAGGGGAAACGATCGCGACAGGGCAGCCGTTTATCGTGACGGGCGTCGGCGACGCGCGGGGTATTGGCACGGTCAGTATCTCTAAAATTAATGGTGAGACCCTAAGCGTGGAACCCGGTTCAGGCGTCTACGGTGCGCTTGCTGGGATCCACATCCCGCTGACCGACAAAGCGCTGGAAGCCAAAACGTTTGCGCTTGATATGTCCCTCAGCCTGGCGGGAACCGGCAGTTTTGCGGTGGTGCCGGTAGGGCGTAATAGCGAAATGACGCTCAACAGCAACTGGCCGCATCCGGGTTTTATGGGCGATTATCTCCCTGTTAAGCATCAGATAGGTGAGTCTGGTTTCCAGGCGAACTGGCAGAGCAGCTGGTTTGCAAATAACCTTGAGAGTTGGTTCTACGGCAAGGAGTCGCCGGAGTGGGAGGCGCTCCCGGCCTTTAGCGTGACGGTAGCGACGCCAGCCGACCAGTATCAATTGACCGACCGGGCAATTAAATACGCTATTTTGCTGATTGCGCTGACGTTTATGGCTTTCTTTGTCTTCGAAACCTTAACCGGATTACGCCTTCATCCGATGCAGTATCTGCTGGTGGGGCTGTCGCTGGTCCTGTTCTATCTGGTGTTGCTGGCGCTGTCTGAACACGTCGGGTTTACGCCAGCCTGGATTGTTGCAAGCCTGGTTGGCGCAGCGATGAACGGAATGTACCTGCAGGCCGTGCTGAAAAGCTGGAAACGCAGCGGGCTGTTTGTGCTGGCACTCCTCGGACTGGATGTTGTGATGTGGTTCCTGCTGCGCTCGGAGGACAGCGCGCTGCTGCTGGGGTCAGCGGTTCTCGCGCTGGCGCTGTTCGCGGTGATGTACCTGACCCGGCATTTCGACTGGTACTCGCTCTCTCAGCCGAAGCGACCTGAGCCACCCGCAGCACCGGATGACGATACGATGCGGATCTGGAAATAAAAAAACGGCGCAAATGCGCCGTTTTTTAATGCGTTAACTGCGGGATTACTCCTGCAGATCGCCGCAGAAACGATACCCTTCGCCGTGGATCGTGGCGATGATTTCCGGCGTATCTGGCGTAGATTCGAAATGCTTACGAATACGACGAATGGTCACGTCTACGGTACGGTCGTGCGGTTTCAGCTCACGGCCGGTCATTTTCTTCAGCAGCTCTGCACGGGACTGAATTTTGCCCGGGTTTTCGCAGAAGTGCAGCATCGCGCGGAATTCACTGCGCGGCAGTTTATACTGCTCACCGTTCGGGCTAATCAGAGAACGGCTATTGATATCAAGTTCCCAGCCGTTGAATTTGTAGCTGTCTACGCTACGACGCTCTTCGCTGACCGTACCCAGGTTCATGGTGCGGGACAGCAGGTTGCGTGCACGAATGGTTAACTCGCGAGGATTGAACGGCTTGGTGATGTAGTCATCCGCACCGATTTCCAGGCCAAGAATTTTATCAACTTCGTTATCACGGCCCGTCAGGAACATTAACGCGACGTTCGCCTGCTCGCGCAGTTCGCGCGCCAGAAGAAGACCGTTTTTGCCCGGCAGGTTAATATCCATGATCACCAGGTTGATATCATTTTCAGAAAGGATCTGATGCATCTCTGCGCCATCGGTCGCTTCAAAGACATCGTAGCCTTCTGCTTCGAAAATGCTCTTTAACGTGTTGCGTGTTACCAACTCGTCTTCAACGATAAGAATGTGCGGGGTCTGCATGTTTGCTACCTAAATTGCCAACTAAATCGAAACAGGAAGTACAAAAGTCCCTGACCTGCCTGATGCATGTCGCAAATTAACATGATCGGCTTAACGTGACTAAAGTACGTAATTGCGTTCTTGATGCACTTTCCATCAACGTCAACAACATCATTAGCTTGGTCTTGGGTACTTTCCCTTTGGACCCGACAGTGTCAAAAACGGCTGTCATCCTAACCATTTTAACAGCAACATAACAGGCTAAGTGACACCAGACACCCAATAAAACTACGCTTCGTTGACATATATCAAGTTCAATTGTAGCACGTTAACAGTTTGATGAAATCATCGTAGCGGAATGCTAGCCTTTGTCACAATTTTTCAATAAACCAACTAGTTGCGGACATTGATTTATAAACGAAGCGAATCCAATCAGAATAGGGTATTCATGTTGCTATTATCATTATAAAACATAGGGATAATAGTGTTCTGTTAACATTCTAACTGATTGTTCAGACAAGGAATAGTTTAGCGTTTTTAATTTGTTATGAAACGCTATTTCGGTGATTTGTGTTGCAATTTTGTAAATTCGCGCTGCGTAATATGTTGAAGTGCATCACATTTTAACCCGCTAACTGATTAAAAAGAGAGCATAAATGCATCTGTCGATTGTACTGGTTGCCCCAGCCAGAGCCGAAAATATAGGCGCTGCCGCGCGCGCCATGAAGACCATGGGTTTTACCGATTTACGTATCGTGGACAGCACTGCCCACCTGGAGCCTGCGGCACGTTGGGTAGCGCACGGATCGGGAGATATCCTCGATAATATAACCACTTACGCGACGCTTGCTGATGCGCTGCACGACATTTCGTTTACCGTTGCGACCACCGCGCGCAGCCGTGCGAAGTTCCATTACTATGCCACGCCAGCGGAGCTGGTGCCGATGCTGAGCGAGAAAAGCCAGTGGCTGGATAAAGCCGCGCTGGTGTTTGGTCGCGAAGATTCCGGATTGACCAACGAAGAGCTGGAGCTGGCGGACGTTCTTACCGGTGCGCCGATGGTCGCCGATTATCCCTCCCTGAATTTAGGCCAGGCGGTCATGGTCTATTGCTATCAATTAGCCTCCCTAATACAAATCCCCCAGCCTCCGGCAGAAGGGGCAAATGAAAATCAGCTGGCTGCGCTGCGCGCTCGCGTTGAGCAACTCTTGTCTCAGCTGGGGGTAGCGGACGATCAGAAAATGGCTGACTGGCTGCAGCAGCGTTTGGGCCGTCTTGAGCAGCGGGACACCGCAATGCTGCACCGTTTGCTGCACGATATTGAAAAAAAATTGGCAGAGTAAAATCCTGTCATAAGTTTTTACTATGGCGAATAAGTCTGTCAGGAAGGGTTGCTATTGGGCGAATCGGATGAAAATAAATCTGCAAACAGCGGGACGTGAGAGTCTCCCGAATTGTGATCAAATTAAAAATTCGTTGACTTAAGGTGCCCGATCCTTTAACCCTAAAAGAATACAGGACAGACAGATAATAATGACAGAGTACACAACATCCATGAAACGCATCAGCATCACCACCATTACTACAACCATCATCATTACCACAGGTAACGATGCGGGCTGACGCGTACAGGAAAAACAAAAAGAAGCCCGCACCTGAACAGTGCGGGCTTTTTTTTCGGCTAAAGGAAACGAGGTAGAACCATGCGAGTGTTGAAGTTCGGCGGTACATCAGTGGCAAATGCAGAACGTTTTCTGCGTGTTGCCGATATCCTGGAAAGCAACGCCAGGCAGGGGCAGGTTGCTACCGTGCTCTCTGCCCCGGCAAAAATCACGAACCATCTGGTGGCGATGATTGAAAAAACCATCGGTGGCCAGGATGCACTCCCGAACATCAGCGACGCAGAGCGTATCTTCGCTGACTTGCTGCAAGGGCTGGCAGAGGCGCTGCCAGGCTTCCCACACGCTCAGCTGAAGTCCTTCGTTGAGCAGGAATTCGCACAAATCAAACACGTCCTGCACGGCATCAGCCTTCTCGGCCAGTGCCCGGACAGCGTCAACGCGGCGCTGATCTGCCGGGGCGAAAAACTCTCTATCGCCATCATGGCCGGCGTGCTGGAAGCGCGCGGCCATAGCGTGACCGTGATCGATCCGGTTGAAAAACTGCTGGCGGTGGGCCACTACCTCGAATCCACCGTTGATATTGCCGAATCAACCCGCCGTATCGCCGCAAGCAAAATTCCTTCTGACCATATGATCCTGATGGCAGGCTTCACCGCCGGTAACGAGAAGGGCGAGCTGGTGGTGCTGGGCCGTAACGGCTCCGACTACTCCGCCGCCGTGCTGGCCGCCTGTTTACGCGCGGACTGTTGTGAGATCTGGACTGACGTCGACGGCGTTTATACCTGTGACCCGCGCCAGGTTCCGGACGCCAGGCTGCTGAAGTCGATGTCGTACCAGGAAGCGATGGAGCTTTCCTACTTCGGCGCCAAAGTGCTTCACCCTCGTACCATCTCCCCGATTGCCCAGTTCCAGATCCCTTGCCTGATTAAAAACACCGGTAACCCGCAGGCGCCGGGTACGCTGATTGGCGCGAGTACCGATGAAGACGGTTTGCCGGTCAAAGGCATCTCCAACCTGAACAACATGGCGATGTTCAGCGTCTCCGGTCCGGGGATGAAGGGGATGGTCGGCATGGCGGCGCGCGTCTTTGCGGCCATGTCCCGCAACGGTATCTCGGTGGTGCTGATTACCCAGTCTTCTTCCGAATACAGCATCAGCTTCTGCGTGCCGCAGGCCGACTGCCTCCGCGCCCGCCGCGCGCTGGAGGAGGAGTTCTATCTGGAACTCAAAGAAGAGCTGCTGGAGCCGCTCGCCATTCAGGAACGCCTGGCGATTATCTCCGTGGTCGGCGACGGCATGCGTACGTTGCGCGGTATCTCCGCGAAGTTCTTTGCCGCGCTGGCGCGCGCCAATATCAATATCGTGGCGATTGCCCAGGGCTCGTCAGAGCGTTCAATTTCTGTTGTTGTGGACAACGATGACGCCACCACCGGCGTACGCGTGGTTCACCAGATGCTGTTCAACACCGATCAGGTTATCGAGCTGTTCCTGATTGGCGTCGGCGGCGTGGGCGGCGCGCTGCTGGAGCAGGTGAAGCGTCAGCAGGAGTGGCTGAAGAAGAAACATATCGATCTGCGCGTCTGCGGGATTGCCAACTCCAGAGCGCTACTCACCAACGTTCACGGTCTGAACCTGGAAAACTGGCAGGCCGAGATGAACGAGGCGAAAGAGCCGTTCAACCTGGGCCGTCTGATCCGTCTGGTGAAAGAGTACCACCTGCTTAACCCGGTGATCGTCGACTGTACCTCGAACCAGGCGGTGGCCGATCAGTACGCAGACTTCCTGCGCGAAGGTTTCCACGTGGTGACGCCGAACAAAAAGGCCAACACCTCGTCGATGGATTACTATCACCAGCTGCGTCTGGCGGCGAGCAAGTCGCGCCGCAAGTTCCTGTACGACACCAACGTGGGCGCGGGGCTGCCGGTTATCGAGAACCTGCAAAACCTGCTGAACGCGGGCGACGAGCTGCAGCGTTTCTCCGGCATTCTCTCCGGCTCGCTGTCCTTTATCTTCGGCAAGCTGGATGAAGGAATGAGCCTGTCGGATGCGACCCGCGCCGCGCGCGAGCTGGGCTATACCGAGCCGGATCCGCGTGACGATCTCTCCGGTATGGACGTGGCGCGCAAGCTGTTGATTCTGGCACGTGAAACGGGCCGTGAGCTTGAGCTTTCTGATATCGTGATTGAACCGGTGCTGCCAGTAGAATTTGACAGCAGCGGTGATGTCGCTGCATTCATGGCAAATTTGCCGCAGCTTGACGATGCTTTTGCCGCGCGCGTTGCGAAAGCCCGTGATGAAGGTAAGGTATTGCGCTATGTTGGCAACATTGAAGAAGATGGCGTGTGCCGGGTGAAGATTGCCGAAGTGGATGGCAACGACCCGCTGTACAAAGTCAAAAACGGCGAAAACGCCCTCGCGTTTTACAGCCACTATTATCAGCCATTGCCGCTGGTGCTTCGCGGCTATGGCGCAGGGAACGATGTTACGGCGGCGGGTGTGTTTGCCGATCTGCTGCGTACCCTGTCATGGAAGTTAGGAGTTTAACATGGTCAAAGTTTATGCCCCGGCTTCCAGCGCGAATATGAGCGTCGGATTTGACGTGCTGGGCGCGGCGGTGACGCCGGTGGATGGTTCACTGCTGGGCGATACGGTCACGGTGGAAGCGGCAGACAGCTTCAGCCTGAACAACGTGGGCCGCTTCGCCAGCAAACTGCCGTCTGAGCCGCGCGAAAATATCGTCTATCAGTGCTGGGAACGCTTCTGTCAGGAGATCGGCAAAAACGTGCCGGTTGCCATGACGCTGGAAAAAAGTATGCCGATTGGCTCGGGGCTGGGTTCCAGCGCTTGTTCGGTGGTCGCCGCGCTGGTGGCGATGAACGAGCACTGCGGCAAGCCGCTGAACAACAACCGCCTGCTGGGGTTGATGGGCGAGCTGGAAGGGCGCATCTCCGGCAGCATTCACTATGACAACGTGGCGCCGTGCTTCCTCGGCGGCATGCAGCTGATGATCGAAGAAAATGGCATCATCAGCCAGCAGGTGCCAGGGTTTGATGAGTGGCTGTGGGTGCTGGCCTATCCGGGCATTAAGGTCTCTACCGCGGAAGCGCGTGCGATCCTGCCCGCGCAGTATCGTCGCCAGGACTGTATCGCCCACGGGCGTCATCTGGCGGGCTTTATTCACGCCTGCTACACCCGTCAGCCGCAGCTGGCGGCGAAGCTGATGAAGGACGTCATTGCCGAGCCGTACCGCACGAAGCTGCTGCCCGGCTTTAACGAGGCGCGACAGGCATCGATGGATATCGGCGCGCAGGCGTGCGGCATCTCCGGCTCCGGCCCGACGCTGTTCGCCCTGTGCGACAAGCCTGACACCGCGCAGCGCGTGGCGGACTGGCTCTCTAAACACTACCTGCAAAATCAGGAAGGCTTTGTTCATATTTGCCGTCTGGACACGGCTGGCGCACGAGTACTGGGATAATTAATGAAACTCTATAACCTTAAAGATCATAACGAGCAGGTCAGCTTCGCGCAGGCGGTAACTCAGGGGCTGGGCAAAAATCAGGGGCTGTTCTTCCCGCATGACCTGCCGGAATTCCAGCTGACCGAGATCGACGAGCTGCTGAAGCAGGATTTCGTCACCCGCAGCACCAAAATTCTGTCTGCGTTTATCGGCGACGAAATTCCGCAGGAGCTTCTGGAAGAGCGGGTGCGTGCGGCGTTCGCTTTCCCGGCGCCGGTGAAGCAGGTTGAGCCTGACGTTGGCTGCCTGGAGCTGTTCCACGGTCCGACCCTGGCGTTTAAAGACTTCGGCGGCCGCTTTATGGCGCAGATGCTGACCCACATCAGCGGCGACAAACCGGTGACCATCCTGACCGCGACCTCCGGCGATACCGGTGCGGCGGTGGCGCATGCCTTCTACGGACTGAAAAACGTCCGCGTGGTGATCCTCTATCCGAAAGGCAAAATCAGCCCGCTGCAGGAAAAACTGTTTTGTACGCTCGGCGGCAACATTGAAACCGTGGCGATCGACGGTGATTTCGATGCCTGCCAGGCGCTGGTCAAGCAGGCTTTCGACGACGAAGAGCTGAAGGTGGCCCTGGGTCTGAACTCTGCCAACTCCATCAACATCAGCCGTCTGCTGGCGCAGATCTGCTACTACTTCGAAGCGGTGGCGCAGCTGCCGCAGGAAGCGCGCAACCAGCTGGTGATCTCCGTGCCGAGCGGTAACTTCGGTGACCTGACGGCAGGTCTGCTGGCGAAATCCCTGGGTCTGCCGGTGAAACGCTTTATCGCGGCGACCAACGCCAACGACACCGTGCCGCGCTTCCTGAAAGACGGGAAGTGGGCGCCGAACGCCACGCAGGCGACGCTCTCCAACGCGATGGATGTGTCACAGCCGAACAACTGGCCGCGCGTGGAAGAGCTGTTCCGCCGTAAGATCTGGCGTCTGGGTGACCTGGGTTACGCCGCGGTGACGGATGAAACCACCAAAGAAACCATGCGCGAGCTGAAGGCGGTGGGGTATACCTCTGAACCGCACGCGGCGATTGCCTACCGCGCGCTGCGCGACCAGCTTAACCCGGGTGAATATGGCCTGTTCCTGGGCACCGCGCATCCGGCGAAGTTCAAAGAGAGCGTGGAAGCGATCCTGGGCGAAACGCTGCCGCTGCCGAAAGAGCTGGCCGAGCGCGCCGACCTGCCGCTGCTGTCACATGAGCTGCCCGCAGATTTTGCCGCGCTGCGTAAGCTGATGATGACGCGCGCGTGATTGTGTTGCCCGGTGGCGGCTACGCCTTACCGGGCCTACAACGACGAGCTCATCGTAGGCCGGGTAAGCGCAGCGCCACCCGGCTTTTTTGTGAAGAAATTAAGGAGAAATAAAGCAGGAAAAAAGCAGAAATTCCCAATAAATGCGGTCACTTAGCGTTTAGGATTGCAGAGAATAACATCCCCCGTTCCCCTCGCGTACTCTCCTTACATCGGCCCACGTTGGGCAAGAAGAATAAGGAGTCACCTGTGTCTACACTGAAACCTGCACTTATCGCGCTTTCACTGGTGCTGGCCGCCCCCATGGCGGTTCAGGCATCTGAAATTACCCTCGTACCGGCGGTCAAACTGCAGATTGGCGACCGGGATAACAACGGTCATTACTGGGACGGCGGCCGCTGGCGCGACCACGACTGGTGGAAGGCGCATTATGACTGGCGTGATAACCACTGGCGCCCACATGATGAGCATCGTAAACACGACGATCGTCACGATGACCATCACCACGATGACCGCCGCGACGATCGCGGCCCGGACTGGAAACGCCATTAATGCAAAACCCCGCCAGCTGGCGGGGTTTGTTTTTACTGCTCGTGGCGCTTAAACACCAGCTCGCCTTTCCCCGACGACGCCTCGTCAAAGAAATAGCCTTCGCTGTTAAATTTGGTTAACTGCTCCGGCTTCGTCAGGCGGTTCTGGATGATGTAGCGGCTCATCAGGCCGCGCGCTTTCTTAGCGTAGAAGCTGATCACTTTGAACTTACCGTTCTTCTCGTCGAGGAACACCGGTTTGATAATCTCCGCATCCAGCTTTTTCGGCTTCACCGACTTGTAGTATTCGTCGGATGCCAGGTTAATCACCACGTTATCGCCCTGAGCGTGCAGCGCCGCGTTCAGCTTGTCGGTAATGATATCGCCCCAGAAATGATACAGGTCTTTGCCTTTGGCATTTTCCAGGCGAATCCCCATCTCCAGACGATACGGCTGCATCAGATCCAGCGGGCGCAGTACGCCGTACAGACCCGACAGCATGCGCAGATGCTGCTGGGCAAAATCGAAATCGGCTTCGCTAAAATCTTCCGCCTGCAGGCCGGTGTAGACATCACCTTTAAACGCCAGAATCGCCTGGCGAGCGTTAGCCGGGGTGAAATCCGGGTGCCACTCGTGAAAGCGGGTCGCGTTAAGATCGGCCAGCTTGTCGCTGATGCTCATCAGCGAGGCGATTTGCGGCGCAGAGAGCTTACGCGCTTCGCGGATCAGCTGTTGCGAGTAGTCCAGCAGTTCAGGCTGGGTATAGCGCTCGGTGGCGAGCGGGCTCTGGTAGTCGAGCGTTTTTGCAGGTGAAATCAGAATCAGCATATCCAGTCCTTGCAGGAAATTTAGAGCGACTTTAGCAAAAAATCGCCCTGAATTGATCGATAGCTGTTATTGCCGCGGCAAATCATCCCACGTGCCGGGGGCAAGCTGCGCCTTAATATCGGGATAGCGGGCGGGATCAAATACCGGCGGAACGCCGAGTTTGCGCTGACGCAGATAGTCTCTGGCAATCAGGGTCACAACGGGCGAGAGCAGCAGGATAGCGGTGAGGTTCGTGATCGCCATTAGCGCCATAATGATATCGGCCAGCTGCCAGACCAGCGGCATACTGAGGAAGGAGCCAGCGATGATCATCAGAATGACCGCGAGCCGCAGGGCTCCGATTGCGGTACGGGAGTCGAGTTTCAGGAAAATAAGGTTATTTTCGGCGTAGAGGTAATTCACCACAATCGAACTGAAGGCAAACAGCACCAGGACGAGCGAGACAAATCCTGCTCCCCAGCCGCCGGTCAGGTTCACCAGCGCCTGCTGGAGAAGCTGTATCCCGGCGGTTCCAGAGGAGTGCGGGACGGGGCCTGCCAGCAGCAAAATCATGGCGCTGGCGGAGCAGATGATAATGGTATCGGTAAAGACGCCAATCATCTGCACAATGCCCTGTGCGGCCGGGTGTGGCGGCCAGGAAGAGGCGGCAGCGGCCGCGTTGGGGGTTGACCCCATTCCGGCTTCATTGGAGAACATGCCCCGCTGAAAACCCGCCATCAGCGCCTGGCTAAAGGTGTAGCCCAGCGCCCCGGAGGCCACTTCGCGCCAGCCAAAAGCGCTTCTGACGATTGTCGCAATCACGCCCGGCACCTGGTCGATATGCAGTGCGGCGACGAACAGGCTCGCGACAACCCAAAGCAGCGCCATAACGGGAACCAGCCACTGCATCAGGCGGGCAACGCCCCTGAGACCGGCAGAAATGGTGAGCAGAACGACGAGGGCTAAAGCAATACCGGCGACCCACTCCGGGCAGGAGAAGGCATAGCGCAGGGCATTGGCGACAGAATTTGCCTGGACGGTATTAAAAATAAGGCCGTACGCGAGCAGTAAAAAAAGCGAGAACAGAACGCCCATCCAGCGCATCCCCAAGCCACGCGCCATGTACCACGCGGGACCGCCGCGAAACTGGCCGTTTTTATCTTTCTCTTTATACAGCTGGGCGAGCGAACTTTCGGCAAAGGAGGTGGCCATCCCGAGTAGCGCCGTCACCCACATCCAGAAGACCGCGCCTGGCCCGCCGGCGCTGATTGCCAGCGCAACGCCCGCCAGATTCCCGCTGCCGAGGCGTGCCGCCAGGCTGGTACAGAGTGCCTGGAACGACGTTAATCCGCCCGGCTGGGGCGTAACGCTGTTTTTCAGACTTCTGCCAAACTTGCGAATATAACGAAACTGGATAAACCCACTGCGTAGCGTAAACCAAATACCTGCTCCCAGAAGCAGGTAAATCATTATCGAACCCCACAGGACTTCGTTAATAAAGAAAAAGAAATCAGGCATTAACGTCCCTCTTGTTGATGCCAAAGTGAATATGTAAGCGCTACCACTGATTGGGCATGCTGTTGCTTAGCAGCCTGTTAATCTTCCGAGTTTACCATACTCTACCTAAGCGCACTGTCTGCGGTTGCGCTACCCCTCCGTCGTGTTATCATCAGGGCAGACCGGTTACATCCCCCTAACAAGTAAACCTGTCATTTTTCCGCTGCAGACATGCTGTCGGTAGCGTGAATTATCCAGGGCACGTTAAAAGAGAAACACTATCATGACGGATAAATTGACCTCCCTTCGTCAGTTCACCACTGTCGTAGCTGACACCGGAGATATCGCGGCAATGAAGCTGTACCAGCCGCAGGATGCCACAACTAACCCTTCTCTGATCCTTAACGCCGCACAGATCCCTGAGTATCGCAAACTGATTGACGACGCAGTGACCTGGGCGAAAGCACAGAGCAACGACCGCGCGCAGCAGGTTGTGGATGCCACCGACAAACTGGCAGTGAACATCGGTCTGGAAATCCTGAAACTGGTTCCTGGCCGTATCTCTACCGAAGTGGATGCACGTCTCTCCTACGACACCGAAGCGTCTATCGCCAAAGCGAAACGTCTGATCAAAATGTACAACGATGCAGGCATCAGCAACGACCGTATCCTGATCAAACTGGCTTCTACCTGGCAGGGTATCCGCGCGGCAGAGCAGCTGGAAAAAGACGGTATCAACTGTAACCTGACCCTGCTGTTCTCCTTCGCGCAGGCGCGCGCATGTGCAGAAGCAGGCGTATACCTGATTTCTCCGTTCGTGGGCCGTATTCTGGACTGGTACAAAGCCAACACCGATAAGAAAGAGTACGCGCCGGCTGAAGATCCAGGCGTGGTTTCTGTTACTGAAATCTACGAATACTACAAACAGCACGGCTATGAGACTGTGGTTATGGGCGCAAGCTTCCGTAACGTCGGTGAAATCATCGAGCTGGCTGGCTGTGACCGCCTGACCATCGCCCCTGCGCTGCTGAAAGAGCTGGCAGAAAGCGAAGGTACCATCGAGCGTAAGCTGTCTTACACCGGTGAAGTGAAAGCGCGCCCAGAGCGCATCACTGAATCCGAGTTCCTGTGGCAGCACAACCAGGATCCAATGGCTGTAGACAAGCTGGCGGACGGTATCCGTAAGTTTGCTGTTGACCAGGGCAAACTGGAAAAAATGATCGGCGACCTGCTGTAATCATTCTGCGTGACCGGGCTCCCGGTCACGCGACTTCTTTCGTACCCTGTCTGAATCTCCTCTCTGCGTGTATCATTCCCTTTAATCAGTACTTTTCGAATGGAATGGATATGAATACCTTACGCATCGGCCTAGTGTCGATTTCTGACCGCGCCTCCAGCGGCGTTTACCAGGATAAAGGCATCCCCGCTCTGGAAGAGTGGCTTGGCAGCGCGCTGACCACCCCCTTTGACATTCAGACCCGCCTGATCCCTGACGAACAGCCGATCATCGAGCAGACGCTCTGCGAGCTGGTGGATGAGATGAGCTGCCACCTTGTTCTGACAACGGGCGGAACCGGCCCCGCGCGCCGCGACGTGACGCCGGACGCAACGCTGGCGATTGCCGATCGCGAAATGCCGGGCTTTGGCGAGCAGATGCGCCAGATAAGTCTACACTTTGTCCCGACGGCCATTCTTTCCCGCCAGGTGGGAGTGATCCGCAAACAGGCATTGATTCTGAACCTGCCGGGGCAGCCGAAGTCGATCAAAGAGACGCTGGAAGGGCTGAAAGCGGAAGATGGCAGCGTCCTCGTTCACGGCATCTTTGCAAGTGTACCGTATTGTATACAGCTCCTTGACGGTCCGTATGTGGAAACCGATGAGAAAGTGGTAGCAGCTTTTCGCCCGAAAAACGCACGTCGCGAAACAATCTCCTGAAATTAACCAATATGTGACATTAGCTGAAGCGGCGATGGCGTGGTAAAGCTTTTACGGTATAGTAATTTTTTCTTTACGATTGCTGTAAAAATAAATCCACAACACACGCATAATGGTTCGCTATGTCACATAACACCCGACCTCTGAATCGACAGGACTACAAAACCCTCACGCTCGCGGCCTTAGGCGGCGCGCTGGAGTTTTACGACTTTATCATCTTCGTCTTCTTCGCCGCCGTGGTGGGAAAGCTCTTCTTCCCGGCGGATATCCCGGAATGGCTGCGCCAGGTGCAAACCTTCGGCATTTTTGCCGCCGGGTATCTGGCGCGTCCGCTGGGCGGCATTATCATGGCCCACTTTGGCGATCTGGTCGGGCGTAAGAAGATGTTTACCCTTAGCATCCTGCTGATGGCCGTGCCGACGCTGGCTATTGGTCTGCTGCCCACCTATGCCTCGATGGGTATTTTCGCTCCGTTGCTGCTGTTGCTGATGCGCGTTCTTCAGGGCGCGGCGATTGGCGGTGAAGTGCCGGGCGCGTGGGTGTTTGTCGCGGAGCATGTTCCGGCGCGCCGCATTGGAATCGCCTGCGGAACCTTAACCGCGGGCTTAACGGTAGGGATTTTGCTCGGTTCCGTCGTCGCGACAATTGTAAACACCAGCATGACGCAGCAGGCCGTGCACGACTGGGGCTGGCGTATTCCGTTCCTGCTGGGCGGGGCGTTTGGTCTGGTCGCGATGTACCTGCGCCGCTGGCTGCAGGAGACGCCGATTTTCCTCGAGATGCAGAAGCGCAAAGCGCTGGCGCAGGAGCTGCCGGTGAAGGCGGTCGTGGTACGCCATAAAAAAGCGGTGGTGGTGTCGATGCTGCTCACCTGGCTGCTCTCGGCGGGCATTGTGGTGGTGATATTGATGTCCCCGGTGTGGCTGCAAAAGCAGTACGGTTTCGCCCCTGCCGTGACGCTTCAGGCGAACAGTATCGCGACAATCATGCTCTGCTTTGGCTGTCTGGCCGCCGGGCTGGCAGCAGATCGTTTCGGTGCCAGCGTTACCTTTATCGTCGGTAGCCTGTTACTGGCCACATCAAGCTGGGCGTTTTACCATCTGGCAGGCAGCCATCCTGAACAGCTGTTCCTGCTGTACGGCGTGGTAGGGCTGTGCGTGGGCGTTGTCGGAGCGGTACCGTACGTGATGGTCCGCGCGTTCCCGCCGGAGGTACGCTTCACCGGGATCTCATTTTCCTACAACGTGTCGTATGCCATTTTCGGCGGGCTTACGCCGATTGCGGTGACGGTGCTGATGGGCGTTTCGCCGATGGCGCCAGCCTGGTATGTACTCGCGCTCTCGCTGATGGGGCTGGGATTAGGGATTTGGCTGGGGCAGATGAAGGGATGTCGTGCCCGCGAAGCGGACACGACAGAGGGATCAGTGTTTTTCACCAATCGGTAGAATGGTGCGGTCAAACTGTTCGTTCAGCACTTCACCCATTGCGAGGTAGATAGCGCTTGCGCCGCAAACCAGGCCAATCCAGCCTGCAACATGAACGATGCCTTCGCTATCCACCAGGTGACCGATCGCCAGCAGGGCGAACAGCACGGTCAGGCTCAGGAAAACGAACTGCAGCATGCGGTTACCTTTCAGGGTACCGAAGAACATGAACAGGGTGAAGATGCCCCACAGGCCCAGGTAAACGCCCAGGAAGTGGGCGTTTGCCGCGTCAGCCATGCCCATTTTAGGCAGCAGCAGAATGGCAACCAGGGTCAGCCAGAAAGAACCGTAAGAGGTGAAGGCGGTTAAGCCGAAGGTATTGCCTTTCTTATATTCCAGCAGGCCCGCGAAGATTTGCGCGATACCGCCGTAAAAAATGCCCATCGCCAGGATGATGCCATCCATCGGGAACATCCCGATATTGTGCAGGTTCAGCAGGATAGTGGTCATGCCAAAACCCATCAGGCCCAGCGGAGCCGGATTAGCCAACTTAGTGTTGCCCATAAGTCCTCAAAAAAATCATCATTAATATGGTGAAATGGTTAAACCCGCGTCAGTTCTCCCTGACTGGGCGCGGCATCATAATGGGCGCAATCGGTGGCGTCTATGATCTCATCAGGGTGAAATTAAAATTTTTTTTATGCTTGCCCCTTGATGGATGCCGTCGCGACCCCATCTTGTAGTCAACCGCAGTGTGTGGACCTGAAAAAAATCAAATCTGGGCAGTTGAAAAAGCACGTTCTGCCCTTATTACAGGTACACAACCACATGTTGACTGAATTTTTAGTGGAGACGTTTAGATGGGTAAAATTATTGGTATCGACCTGGGTACTACCAACTCTTGTGTAGCGATTATGGATGGCACTACTGCACGCGTGCTGGAGAACGCCGAGGGCGATCGCACCACGCCTTCTATCATTGCTTATACCCAGGATGGTGAAACTCTGGTTGGTCAGCCGGCTAAACGTCAGGCAGTGACAAACCCGCAAAACACCCTGTTTGCGATTAAACGCCTGATCGGCCGCCGCTTCCAGGACGAAGAAGTTCAGCGTGACGTTTCCATCATGCCTTACAAAATCATCGCGGCAGATAACGGCGATGCATGGCTTGATGTGAAAGGCACCAAAACTGCACCACCGCAGATTTCTGCTGAAGTGCTGAAAAAAATGAAGAAAACCGCTGAAGATTACCTGGGTGAACCGGTAACTGAAGCTGTTATTACCGTTCCTGCGTACTTCAACGATGCTCAGCGTCAGGCAACCAAAGATGCTGGCCGTATCGCAGGTCTGGAAGTAAAACGTATCATCAACGAACCAACCGCTGCTGCACTGGCTTACGGTCTGGATAAAGAAGTTGGCAACCGTACTATCGCGGTTTACGACCTGGGTGGTGGTACTTTCGATATCTCTATTATCGAAATCGACGAAGTTGATGGCGAAAAAACCTTCGAAGTTCTGGCAACCAACGGTGATACCCACCTGGGCGGTGAAGACTTCGATACCCGTCTGATCAACTACCTCGTTGACGAGTTCAAGAAAGATCAGGGCATTGACCTGCGTAACGACCCGCTGGCCATGCAGCGCCTGAAAGAAGCCGCTGAGAAAGCGAAGATCGAGCTGTCTTCCGCTCAGCAGACCGACGTGAACCTGCCGTACATCACTGCAGATGCGACCGGTCCTAAACACATGAACATCAAAGTGACCCGTGCGAAACTGGAAAGCCTGGTGGAAGACCTGGTGAACCGTTCAATCGAGCCGCTGAAAGTTGCCCTGCAGGACGCTGGCCTGTCCGTATCCGATATCCAGGACGTTATCCTGGTGGGTGGTCAGACGCGTATGCCAATGGTTCAGAAGAAAGTGGCTGAGTTCTTTGGTAAAGAGCCACGTAAAGACGTTAACCCGGACGAAGCGGTCGCAATCGGTGCTGCGGTTCAGGGTGGCGTACTGACCGGTGAAGTTAAAGACGTACTGCTGCTGGACGTTACCCCGCTGTCTCTGGGTATCGAAACCATGGGCGGTGTGATGACTGCGCTCATCAACAAAAACACCACCATCCCAACGAAACACAGCCAGGTGTTCTCTACCGCTGAAGACAACCAGTCTGCGGTAACCATCCATGTGATTCAGGGTGAGCGTAAGCGTGCGGCGGATAACAAATCTCTGGGTCAGTTCAACCTGGACGGTATTAACCCGGCACCGCGCGGCATGCCGCAGATCGAAGTCACCTTCGACATCGATGCTGACGGTATCCTGCACGTGTCTGCGAAAGACAAAAACAGCGGTAAAGAGCAGAAGATCACCATCAAGGCATCTTCTGGCCTGAACGAAGCGGAAATCGAAAAAATGGTTCGCGATGCCGAAGCTAACGCGGAATCCGACCGTAAGTTCGAAGAGCTGGTTCAGACCCGTAACCAGGGTGACCATCTGCTGCACAGCACCCGTAAGCAGGTTGAAGAAGCAGGCGATAAACTGCCAGCGGAAGACAAGACTGCTATCGAAGCTGCACTGAGCGCGCTGGAATCCTCACTGAAAGGTGAAGATAAAGCGGACATTGAAGCGAAGATGCAGGAACTGGCGCAGGCTTCTCAGAAGCTGATGGAAATCGCTCAGCAGCAGCACGCTCAACAGCAGGCGGGCGCTGACGCTTCGGCGAACAACGCGAAAGACGACGACGTTGTCGACGCTGAGTTCGAAGAAGTTAAAGATAAAAAATAATCGCCCTGATGCAGGGTAATTAATCGGCACGGGCGTAGGAGAACTCTCCACGCCCGTGCTCGCATGTTAAGGGGCTTAAAAAAACCAATGGCAAAGCAAGACTATTACGAGATTTTAGGCGTTCCGAAAACTGCGGAAGAGCGTGAAATCAAAAAGGCGTACAAGCGCCTGGCCATGAAATTCCACCCGGACCGTAACCAGGGTGACAAAGAGGCTGAAGCCAAATTTAAAGAGATCAAAGAAGCCTACGAAGTCCTGACCGATGCACAAAAACGTGCGGCCTATGACCAGTACGGTCACGCAGCCTTTGAACAGGGCGGCATGGGCGGCGGCGGCTTTGGCGGCGGCGCTGACTTCAGCGATATCTTTGGCGATGTATTTGGCGACATCTTTGGCGGCGGCCGTGGTCGTCAGCGCGCGGCGCGCGGCGCGGACCTGCGCTACAACATGGAGCTGACGCTGGAAGAGGCCGTTCGCGGTGTCACCAAAGAGATCCGTATCCCTACGCTGGAAGAGTGTGACGTTTGCCACGGCAGCGGCGCGAAAGCGGGCACACAGCCTCAGACCTGTCCAACCTGTCACGGCTCTGGTCAGGTACAGATGCGCCAGGGCTTCTTCGCGGTACAGCAGGCCTGTCCGCACTGTCACGGTCGCGGCACGCTGATTAAAGATCCGTGCACCAAATGCCACGGCCACGGTCGCGTTGAGAAAACCAAGACCCTGTCCGTTAAAATCCCGGCTGGCGTCGATACGGGCGACCGCATCCGTCTGGCCGGTGAGGGCGAAGCAGGTGAGCACGGCGCACCGGCAGGCGATCTGTACGTTCAGGTTCAGGTCAAGCAGCACGCCATCTTTGAGCGTGAAGGTAATAACCTGTACTGCGAAGTGCCGATCAACTTCGCGATGGCGGCACTCGGTGGTGAAATCGAAGTGCCTACGCTGGACGGTCGCGTGAACCTGAAAGTGCCTGGGGAAACCCAGACCGGCAAGCTGTTCCGCATGCGCGGAAAAGGCGTTAAATCCGTTCGCGGTGGCGCGCAGGGCGATCTGCTGTGCCGCGTCGTCGTGGAAACGCCGGTTGGCCTGAACGACAAGCAGAAACAGCTGCTGAAAGAACTGCAGGAGAGCTTTGGCGGCCCGACGGGCGAGAAAAACAGCCCGCGTTCCAAAAGCTTCTTCGATGGCGTCAAAAAATTCTTCGATGATTTGACTCGCTGATTCGTTAGCTGGTTTTCATCTTCTCAAAGCCCGGAAGCGATTCCGGGCTTTTTTATTTGCGCGTATAGCTCGGTTAAACTGAGTCTATACTCAACATTAATCTGTTTTTGCCGAGCTATTTGGCTTGGTATTATGGTTTTATCGAGGTATTGTTGTAAAAGAGAGAACGTAAATGAAATTACTACACCGTTTCTTTAGCAGTGAGGCGTCCGGTGGCGTGATCCTGATTATTGCCGCAGCGGCCGCGATGGTGCTGGCTAACCTTGGCATCACGCAGGATCTCTACCATGCATTTCTGGAAACGCCCGTTGAGCTGAAGGTCGGGGCGCTGGAAATTAATAAGAACATGCTGCTGTGGATCAACGATGCGCTAATGGCGGTGTTCTTCCTGCTGGTGGGTCTTGAGGTTAAGCGCGAGCTGGTGCTGGGCTCGCTTGCCAGCCGCCAGCGCGCGGCGTTTCCGGTGATCGCAGCGATCGGTGGAATGGTCGTTCCGGCGTTGCTCTTCCTGGCGTTCACCTGGCAGGATCCTGTTGCGCGTGACGGCTGGGCGATCCCGGCCGCGACGGATATCGCCTTTGCGCTCGGTGTCTTAGCCTTGCTCGGTAGCCGCGTGCCGGTGGCCCTGAAAATCTTCCTGATGGCGCTGGCGATCATCGATGACCTGGGCGCCATTGTGATTATCGCGCTGTTCTACACCAGCGATCTGTCGATCCTGTCCCTGAGCGTCGCCGCCGGGGCGATTGCGGTGCTGGCGCTGCTGAACATCTTCAATGTTCGCCGCATCGGTATCTATATCCTGGTGGGGATGGTGCTGTGGACGGCGGTGCTGAAATCCGGCGTGCACGCCACGCTGGCAGGCGTGATTGTGGGCTTCTTCGTGCCGCTTAAACCACAGGACGGCAAGTCG
This sequence comes from Enterobacter cloacae complex sp. ESBL7, assembly GCF_041679625.1. Taxonomy (NCBI): domain Bacteria; kingdom Pseudomonadati; phylum Pseudomonadota; class Gammaproteobacteria; order Enterobacterales; family Enterobacteriaceae; genus Enterobacter; species Enterobacter cloacae complex sp. ESBL7. The sequence continues at coordinate 216,787 of NZ_JBGORN010000003.1, read as the reverse complement.
CCTGCCAAACAGCTGGAGCATGTGCTGCACCCTTGGGTTGCCTTTATGATCCTGCCGCTGTTTGCGTTTGCCAACGCGGGCGTTTCCCTCGGCGGCGTGACGCTGGACGGGCTGACGTCCGTGCTGCCGCTGGGCATTATTGCCGGGCTGTTTATCGGTAAGCCGCTGGGCATTAGCCTCTTCTGCTGGCTGGCGACGAAGCTGAAGCTGGCGTCATTGCCGCATGGCACCACGTTTTCGCAAATTATGGCCGTCGGCGTGCTGTGTGGAATCGGGTTTACGATGTCGATCTTTATTTCGACACTGGCGTTTGGTACGCATGCGCCTGAGCTTATCGTCTGGGCTAAACTCGGCATTCTCATCGGGTCATTACTGGCCGCGGTAATCGGTTATACCTTGTTGAAGGTGAAGTTGTCCGGACAGGCCGTCCAGGCATAACGGAACACCGGGAGGAGGCGATCCTTCTCCCGATACACACTCAGGGAGAGAAGACGCGATGTCTCATTTAAATTACAACCATCTGTACTACTTCTGGCACGTCTACAAACAGGGTTCGGTGGTGGGAGCAGCAGAGGCGCTCTACCTGACGCCGCAAACCATCACCGGGCAAATCAAGGCCCTGGAAGAGCGTCTGCAGGGCAAGCTGTTCAAGCGTAAGGGGCGTGGGATTGAACCCAGCGAACTGGGTGAACTGGTGTTCCGCTATGCGGACAAAATGTTCACCCTGAGCCAGGAGATGCTGGATATCGTCAACTACCGCAAAGAGTCGAACCTGCTCTTTGACGTGGGCGTGGCGGATGCGCTGTCCAAGCGGCTGGTGAGCGGCGTGCTGGATGCGGCGGTAGTCGAAGATGAGCAAATCCACCTGCGCTGCTTTGAATCCACCCACGAGATGCTGCTGGAACAGCTGAGCCAGCACAAGCTGGACATGATTATCTCGGACTGCCCGATCGACTCCACCCAGCAGGAAGGGCTGTTCTCGGTGAAGATTGGCGAATGTGGCGTGAGCTTCTGGTGCATTAATCCGCCGCCGGAAAAACCTTTCCCCGCGAGCCTTGAAGAGCGTCGCCTGCTGGTGCCGGGAAGGCGTTCCATGCTCGGACGCAAGCTGCTGAACTGGTTTAATTCGCAGGGGCTGAAGGTAGAAATCCTCGGTGAGTTCGACGATGCGGCGCTGATGAAAGCCTTTGGCGAAGCGCATAATGCGATCTTCGTTGCGCCGACGCTGTACGCGCACGATCTCTATTCGGACGACAAGATTACGGAGATAGGCAGAGTGGACAACGTGATGGAGGAGTACCACGCCATATTTGCCGAACGAATGATTCAGCACCCGGCGGTGCAGCGAATCTGCAACCGTGACTACTCGGCGCTGTTTACGCCACCGGCAATCTGAAGGCATAAAAAAACCCGCGTTAAGCGGGTTCTTTAAACAAGCAACAACAAGTAGCGATTAAGCCAGTTTGTTGATCTGCGCGGTCAGGTTTGCTTTATGACGCGCTGCTTTGTTTTTGTGGATCAGACCTTTAGCAGCCTGACGATCCACGATTGGTTGCATTTCGTTAAATGCGTTCTGCGCTGCAGCTTTGTCGCCTGCTTCGATTGCTGCGTATACTTTCTTGATGAAAGTACGCATCATAGAGCGACGGCTTGCGTTGTGCTTACGAGCCTTTTCAGACTGAACGGCACGTTTCTTAGCTGATTTGATATTAGCCAAGTCCAACTCCCAAATATGTTCTATGTGGACAATTCAAAGGCCGAGGAATATGCCCTCTTTGCCTTCTTTTGTCAATGGATTTGTGCAAATAAGCGCCGTTAATTAGCGACGCTACGTTACGTAGTGATGGCGCAGGATTCTACCAGCTTGTCTTCCCTGAATACAGCCTTTCGGCATAAAAATCGCAGTTCACGAGCAGATTTTTTCGCTGCGAAAGGTCAGCCTGATGAAATCATTACGGCTTTCTGTTTTGCGCGAACAATCGCCGGTTAACCTTAACCGCTGTACAAGGTATACTTTGGCGATTTTCACTGTTTTGAGCCAGACATGAAGCTGATACGCGGCATACATAATCTCAGCAGCGCGCCACACGGGTGCGTGCTGACTATTGGTAATTTCGACGGCGTGCATCGTGGTCATCAGGCGCTGTTGCAGGGATTGCGAAAAGAAGGGGAGGCCCGTGGCCTGCCCGTTGTAGTGATGATTTTCGAGCCGCAGCCGCTGGAATTGTTTGCGGGCGATAAATCTCCCGCCCGACTCACTCGCCTGCGCGAGAAATTGCGCTATCTGGCGGAGTCCGGCGTGGACTATGTATTGTGTTTACGTTTCGATCGTCGCTTTGCCGCGCTGACAGCACAAAATTTCGTCAGCGACCTGCTGGTTAAGCGTCTTGGCGTACAGTTTCTTGCCGTGGGCGATGATTTCCGCTTTGGCGCTGGTCGTCAGGGCGATTTCTTGCTATTACAGAAGGCTGGTCTGGAGTACGGATTTGACGTCACCAGCGCGATGACCTTCTGCGAAGGCGGCGTGCGCGTCAGCAGCACGGCGGTGCGTCAGGCGCTGGCTAATGATGACCTGGACACGGCAGAAACCCTGCTGGGCCATCCGTTCACCATCTCTGGCCGCGTGGTCCATGGCGATGCGCTGGGCCGCACGATAGGCTTCCCGACGGCGAATATACCGCTGCGTCGTCAGGTTTCCCCGGTTAAAGGGGTGTATGCGGTGGAAGTGGCAGGACTGGGCGATAAGCCGTTCTACGGCGTCGCCAACATTGGCACGCGTCCGACCGTCGCCGGTGTGCGTCAACAGTTAGAAGTGCACCTGCTGGACGTTGTAATGGACCTCTATGGTCGCCATATAGATGTGATACTGCGTAAAAAAATACGCAACGAGCAGCGATTTGGTTCGCTGGATGAACTAAAAGCGCAAATTGCGCGAGATGAATTGACGGCCCGCGAGTTTTTTGGGCTTTGAACCCGGCTTAACTGCCTACGTGATAAATACGGAACCGAGAATCTGATGAGTGACTATAAATCAACCCTGAATTTGCCGGAAACAGGGTTCCCGATGCGCGGCGATCTCGCCAAGCGCGAACCGGGAATGCTGGCGCGTTGGACCGATGATGACCTGTACGGCATCATTCGTGCAGCCAAAAAAGGCAAAAAAACCTTCATTCTGCATGATGGCCCTCCATATGCGAATGGCAGCATTCATATTGGTCACTCGGTTAACAAGATTCTGAAAGACATTATCGTGAAGTCCAAAGGCCTCACGGGATATGACTCGCCTTACGTTCCGGGCTGGGACTGCCACGGTCTGCCAATCGAGCTGAAAGTGGAGCAAGAGTTTGGCAAACCGGGTGAGAAGTTCACCGCCGCCGAGTTCCGTGCGAAGTGCCGCGAATACGCAGCCACGCAGGTTGACGGTCAGCGCGCTGATTTCATCCGTCTGGGCGTGTTGGGCGACTGGTCGCACCCATACCTGACCATGGATTTCAAAACTGAAGCCAACATCATCCGTGCGCTGGGTAAAATCATCGGTAACGGCCACCTGCACAAAGGCGCTAAGCCGGTGCACTGGTGCGTGGACTGCCGCTCTGCGCTGGCAGAAGCGGAAGTTGAATATTACGACAAAACCTCTCCGTCTATCGACGTGGCGTTCAACGCTGTCGATCAGGATGCTGTGAAGGCTAAATTTGGCGTCTCCTCGGTAAACGGCCCGATCTCTTTGGTTATCTGGACCACCACCCCGTGGACCCTGCCGGCGAACCGCGCGATCTCCCTGTCCGGTGAGTTCGAATACGCGCTGGTTCAGATTGATGGTCAGGCGGTTATCCTGGCGAAAGATCTGGTTGAGAGCGTGCTGAAGCGCGCGCATATCACCGACTACACCGTGCTGGGCACCGTGAAAGGCGACGCGCTGGAGCTGACGCGCTTCAAACACCCGTTCCTGGACTTCGACGTTCCGGCGATCCTGGGCGACCACGTGACGCTGGAAGCGGGTACCGGTGCTGTACATACCGCCGGTGGCCATGGTCCTGACGACTACAACATCAGCCTGAAGTACGGTCTGGAAATCGCTAACCCGGTTGGCCCGGACGGATCTTATCTGCCTGGCACCTACCCGGCGCTGGACGGTATCAACGTCTTCAAAGCGAACGACATCATCGTCGACATGCTGCGCACCAGCGGCGCGCTGCTGCACGTTGAAAAAATGCAGCACAGCTATCCGTGCTGCTGGCGTCACAAGACCCCGATCATCTTCCGTGCGACCCCGCAGTGGTTCGTCAGCATGGATCAGAAAGGCCTGCGCGAGCAGTCTCTGAAAGAGATCAAAGGCGTGCAGTGGATCCCTGACTGGGGCCAGGCGCGTATCGAATCCATGGTGGCTAACCGTCCTGACTGGTGTATCTCCCGTCAGCGTACCTGGGGCGTGCCGATGTCTCTGTTCGTGCATAAAGAGACGCAGGAGCTGCACCCAAACACCCTGGAACTGATGGAAGAAGTGGCGAAGCGCGTCGAAGTTGACGGTATTCAGGCGTGGTGGGATCTCGACTCCCGCGACATCCTGGGCGCTGACGCAGACAACTACGAGAAAGTGCCGGATACCCTGGACGTGTGGTTCGACTCCGGGTCTACCCACTCTTCCGTGGTTGACGTGCGTCCGGAATTTGCCGGTCACGCTGCCGATATGTATCTGGAAGGGTCTGACCAACACCGCGGCTGGTTCATGTCATCTCTGATGATCTCCACCGCCATGAAGGGTAAAGCGCCTTACCGTCAGGTACTGACTCACGGTTTCACCGTGGATGGTCAGGGCCGTAAGATGTCCAAATCTATCGGTAACACCGTTTCTCCGCAGGATGTGATGAACAAGCTGGGCGCAGACATTCTGCGTCTGTGGGTAGCCTCAACCGATTACACCGGCGAAATGGCGGTGTCTGACGAGATCCTGAAGCGTGCTGCCGACAGCTATCGTCGTATCCGTAACACCGCGCGCTTCCTGCTGGCGAACCTGAACGGGTTCGATCCGGCAAAAGACATGGTGAAACCGGAAGAGATGGTGGTGCTGGACCGCTGGGCGGTAGGCTGCGCGAAAGCGGCGCAGGAAGATATTCTGAAAGCCTATGAGTCTTACGACTTCCACGAAGTGGTGCAGCGCCTGATGCGCTTCTGCTCCATCGAGATGGGCTCGTTCTACCTCGACATCATCAAAGACCGCCAGTACACCGCGAAAGCGGACAGCGTGGCGCGTCGTAGCTGCCAGACCGCGCTGTTCCACATCGCAGAAGCGCTGGTGCGCTGGATGGCGCCGATCATGTCCTTCACCGCGGATGAAATCTGGGGCTACCTGCCGGGCGACCGTGAGAAGTATGTGTTCACGGGCGAGTGGTACGAAGGTCTGTTCGATCTCTCCAGCACCGAAGCGATGAACGATGCCTTCTGGGACGAGCTGCTGAAAGTGCGTGGCGAAGTGAACAAGGTTATCGAGCAGGCGCGCGCGGACAAGAAAGTCGGCGGCTCTCTGGAAGCGGCAGTTACGCTGTATGCCGAACCGGAGCTGGCGGCGAAGCTGACGGCGCTGGGCGATGAATTACGATTTGTCCTGTTGACCTCCGGTGCGAAAGTTGCGGATTATGCCGAAGCTTCTGCTGATGCTCAGCAGAGCGAACTGCTCAAAGGACTGAAAGTCGCGCTGAGCAAAGCCGACGGTGAGAAATGCCCGCGTTGCTGGCATTACACCACTGATGTTGGCCAGGTGGCGGAACACGCAGACATCTGCGGACGCTGTGTAAGCAACGTCGCCGGTGACGGCGAAAAACGTAAGTTTGCCTGATGAGTAAAACTCTCTGTTCAACAGGACTGCGCTGGCTGTGGCTGGTTGTGGTGGTGCTGATTATCGATCTGGGCAGCAAGTTCCTGATCCTCCAGAATTTTGCTCTGGGGGAGACGGTTCCGCTGTTCCCGTCGCTTAACCTGCACTACGCGCGTAACTACGGCGCAGCGTTTAGTTTCCTTGCCGACAGCGGTGGCTGGCAGCGCTGGTTCTTTGCGGGTATCGCTCTCGGTATCTGCGTGATCCTCGCGGTGCTGATGTACCGCTCGAAGGCCACGCAAAAGCTGAATAACATTGCCTTCGCGCTGATCATTGGCGGCGCGCTGGGCAACCTGTTTGACCGTCTGTGGCACGGCTTTGTGGTCGATATGATCGACTTCTACGTCGGCGACTGGCACTTCGCGACCTTTAACCTGGCCGATACGGCAATTTGTATCGGTGCGGCGTTAATCGTGCTGGAAGGCTTCTTGCCTAAACCGGCCGCGAAAGAGCAGGCGTAACACACTCGCCCGGTGGCGTAATGCTACCGGGCAAAACAAGCGAGCAATTTGCATGTCTAAATCCGTACAGAGCAACAGCGCGGTTCTCGTTCACTTCACGCTGAAGCTGGATGACGGCTCCACGGCCGAATCCACCCGCAATAACGGCAAACCGGCCCTGTTTCGTCTTGGCGATACCTCCCTGTCTGAAGGTCTTGAGCAGCAGCTTCTGGGCCTGAAAGAGGGAGAGAAAAAAGCCTTTTCGCTTGAGCCGGATGCCGCGTTTGGCGTGCCGAGTCCGGACCTGATCCAGTATTTCTCGCGCCGCGAGTTTATGGACGCGGGTGAACCGGAGATCGGAGCGATTATGCTCTTTACCGCTATGGACGGCAGCGAAATGCCTGGCGTGATCCGCGAGATCAACGGCGACTCTATTACCGTTGACTTCAACCATCCGCTTGCCGGGCGTACCGTTCATTTTGATGTTGAAGTGCTGGAAATCGATCCTGCACTGGAGGCCTGAAATGCAGATCCTGTTGGCTAACCCGCGCGGCTTTTGCGCCGGTGTAGACCGCGCTATCAGCATTGTTGAAAACGCGCTGGAGATTTACGGCGCGCCGATTTATGTGCGTCACGAAGTGGTGCATAACCGCTACGTGGTCGACAGCCTGCGCGAGCGCGGCGCCATCTTCATTGAGCAGATCAGCGAAGTGCCGGACGGTGCGATCCTGATCTTCTCCGCGCACGGCGTCTCGCAGGCGGTACGCAACGAGGCGAAAAGCCGCGACCTGACCGTATTCGATGCCACCTGTCCGCTGGTGACAAAAGTGCATATGGAAGTGGCGCGCGCCAGCCGTCGTGGTGAAGAGTCGATTCTGATTGGCCATGCCGGGCATCCGGAAGTCGAAGGCACCATGGGCCAGTACAGCAACCCGGAAGGGGGTATGTATCTGGTTGAGTCGCCTGAAGATGTGTTAACGCTGAACGTGAAAAATGAAGCCCGTCTGTCGTTTATGACCCAGACGACGCTCTCCGTAGACGATACCTCAGACGTGATTGACGCCCTGCGCCAGCGCTTCCCGAAAATCGTCGGTCCGCGTAAGGATGATATCTGCTACGCGACCACTAACCGTCAGGAAGCTGTGCGCGCACTGGCTGAACAGGCGGATGTGGTGCTGGTGGTCGGCTCCAAAAACTCCTCTAACTCCAACCGTCTGGCCGAACTGGCGCAGCGCATGGGGAAAATGGCTTTCCTGATTGATGACGCGTCGGATATTCAGGAAGCGTGGGTTAAGCATGCGGGCTGTGTCGGCGTGACGGCCGGGGCGTCTGCGCCAGATATTCTGGTACAGAACGTCATTTCCCGTCTGCAGGAACTGGGCGGTGGCGAAGCGGTGCCGCTGGAAGGACGTGAAGAGAACATCGTTTTCGAAGTCCCGAAAGAACTGCGCATCGACGCCCGCGAAGTCGAATAGTCCTTTTTCTGATGAAAGGCCAGCACCTCCTGTGCTGGCCTTTTTTTTACCCGTTACTTTATCGTGACGACAAAATCATGTCTTTTACTGATATTTAAGTCGGTTTCACGTTAAATTCTAATTATCGGTGTTTTCAGTTGGCAGTGCTTCTCAAGGCTGGTTAATCTGAAAACGGTTTACATCATTTTAACGTAAGAGAATAACTATGCATGATGCACAGATCCGTGTCGCCATTGCGGGCGCGGGTGGACGTATGGGCCGTCAGCTTATTCAGGCGGCACTTCAGATGGATGGCGTCGCGCTTGGCGCGGCACTGGAGCGTGAAGGTTCGTCGCTTCTGGGGACCGATGCCGGTGAGCTGGCAGGCGCAGGCCACACGGGCGTTACCGTGCAAAGCAGCCTGGAGGCGGTAAAAGAGGACTTCGATGTCTTCATCGATTTTACCCGCCCGGAAGGGACGCTCGCGCATCTGGCGTTTTGTCGTCAGCACGGCAAGGGGATGGTGATCGGCACCACCGGTTTTGACGATGCGGGCAAGCAGGCTATCCAGGATGCATCAAAAGAGATTGCGATTGTCTTCGCGGCGAACTTCAGCGTGGGCGTTAACGTCATGCTGAAGCTGCTGGAGAAGGCCGCGAAGGTGATGGGCAACTATACCGATATCGAGATCGTAGAAGCTCACCACCGTTACAAAGTTGATGCGCCATCGGGTACGGCGCTGGCGATGGGCGAAGCGATTGCTCATGCACTTGATAAAGATTTAAAAGACTGCGCGGTCTATACGCGTGAAGGTTACACCGGCGAACGCGTTCCTGGCACCATTGGTTTCGCAACCGTGCGAGCGGGTGACATCGTCGGCGAACACACGGCGATGTTCGCCGATATTGGCGAACGCGTCGAAATTACGCATAAAGCCTCCAGCCGAATGACGTTCGCCAACGGCGCCGTACGTTCCGCTTTGTGGCTTAAAAACAAGAAGGATGGCCTTTTTGATATGCGAGATGTGCTCGATCTCAACAATTTGTAAGCATTATTACCCATCGTGATGTGGTTATTGCAGTCGTAATTGTTTGATTGCATAGGGCAATATTTTATTGCCCTTTTATTTTATCTGTTTTATAGCGTATTTTTGTTTAAGTCTCTAAATATCTCTCTCTTGTGGCGTTTTAACGTTACTGAAATGTAAATTTTGACCATCTGGTCTACTTTATAGTGCTGCACCATCTCATTTTTCATTAAACCAGGCGCGCAAGCGTTTTCCGCAGTGATTTACCTGATCTTTTTGTCGCTTAAGCCGCATTCCACTCGCCAGACTTGCAAAAGAGTAAACAAAATATCCGTTTTAAGTTGACTTTTACCCACCAAATCCCCAGAATGCCGCCGTTTGCCAAAAATCCGCTGGCAACACATTTGCATTGATCCATGACATGCTATGAATTAATATGCAAATAAAGTGAGTGAATATTCTCTGGAGGGTGTTTTGATTAAGTCAGCGCTATTGGTTCTGGAAGACGGAACCCAGTTTATCGGTCGGGCCATAGGGGCAACGGGTTCGGCGGTTGGGGAAGTCGTTTTCAATACTTCAATGACCGGTTATCAAGAAATCCTCACTGATCCTTCCTATTCTCGCCAAATCGTTACTCTTACTTATCCTCATATCGGCAATGTCGGCACCAATGCGGCTGACGAAGAATCTTCTCAGGTACATGCGCAAGGCCTGGTCATCCGCGACCTGCCGCTGATTGCCAGCAACTTCCGCAATACCGAAGACCTCTCTTCTTACCTGAAGCGCCATAACATCGTGGCGATTGCCGATATCGATACCCGTAAGTTAACGCGTCTGCTGCGCGAGAAGGGTGCACAGAACGGCTGCATCATCGCGGGTGATAACCTCGATGCGACGCTGGCGCTGGAAAAAGCGAAAGCCTTCCCGGGCCTGAACGGCATGGACCTGGCGAAAGAAGTGACGACCGCTGAAGCCTACAGCTGGACTCAGGGTAGCTGGACGCTGGAAGGCGACCTGCCGGAAGCGAAAAAAGAGAGCGAGCTGCCGTTCCACGTGGTGGCCTACGATTTCGGCGCCAAGCGCAACATCCTGCGCATGCTGGTTGACCGCGGCTGCCGCCTGACGGTGGTTCCGGCACAAACGTCTGCCGAAGACGTGCTGAAGATGAATCCGGACGGTATTTTCCTGTCCAACGGTCCTGGCGACCCGGCGCCGTGCGATTACGCCATCGCCGCCATCAAGGCCTTCCTGGAAACCGACATCCCGGTATTCGGCATCTGTCTTGGCCATCAGCTGCTGGCGCTGGCGAGCGGTGCGAACACCGTTAAGATGAAGTTCGGCCACCACGGTGGTAACCATCCGGTGAAAGACATCGACAACAACACGGTGATGATCACCGCGCAGAACCACGGCTTTGCCGTCGATGAAGCCTCGATGCCCGCTAACCTGCGCGTGACCCATAAGTCGCTGTTCGATGGCACCCTGCAGGGGATTCATCGCACCGATAAGCCAGCATTCAGCTTCCAGGGTCACCCGGAAGCCAGCCCGGGCCCACACGACGCCGCGCCGCTGTTCGATCACTTCATCGAACTTATCGAGCAATACCGTAAGACCGCTAAATAATCAGGAGCCGAGAAGACAATGCCAAAACGTACAGACATAAAAAGCATCCTGATCCTTGGCGCTGGCCCGATCGTCATCGGCCAGGCCTGCGAATTCGACTACTCCGGCGCGCAGGCGTGTAAAGCCCTGCGTGAAGAGGGTTACCGCGTTATCCTGGTGAACTCTAACCCGGCAACCATCATGACCGACCCGGAAATGGCTGATGCAACCTACATCGAGCCGATTCACTGGGAAGTGGTGCGTAAAATCATCGAGAAAGAGCGTCCGGACGCGGTGCTGCCAACCATGGGCGGCCAGACGGCGCTGAACTGTGCGCTGGAGCTGGAGCGTCAGGGCGTGCTGGAAGAGTTCGGCGTGACCATGATTGGTGCGACCGCCGACGCGATTGATAAAGCAGAAGACCGTCGCCGCTTCGACGTGGCGATGAAGAAAATCGGCCTCGACACCGCGCGTTCCGGTATCGCACACAACATGGAAGAAGCGCTGGCCGTCGCGGCTGACGTGGGCTATCCGTGCATCATCCGTCCATCGTTCACCATGGGCGGCACCGGCGGCGGTATCGCCTACAACCGCGAAGAGTTCGAAGAAATTTGCGAACGCGGTCTGGATCTCTCTCCAACCAAAGAGCTGCTGATTGATGAATCGCTGATTGGCTGGAAAGAGTACGAGATGGAAGTGGTGCGTGATAAAAACGACAACTGCATCATCGTCTGCTCCATCGAAAACTTCGATGCGATGGGTATCCACACCGGCGACTCCATCACCGTTGCGCCAGCCCAGACCCTGACCGACAAAGAGTATCAAATCATGCGTAACGCCTCGATGGCGGTACTGCGTGAAATCGGCGTGGAAACCGGCGGTTCTAACGTGCAGTTCTCGGTGAACCCGAAAACAGGCCGTCTGATTGTTATCGAAATGAACCCGCGCGTGTCCCGTTCCTCCGCGCTGGCTTCTAAAGCGACCGGCTTCCCGATTGCGAAAGTGGCGGCGAAGCTGGCGGTGGGTTACACCCTCGACGAGCTGATGAACGACATCACCGGTGGCCGCACCCCTGCGTCCTTCGAGCCGTCCATCGACTACGTTGTGACCAAAATTCCACGCTTCAACTTCGAGAAATTCGCAGGCGCGAACGACCGTCTGACCACCCAGATGAAATCTGTCGGTGAAGTGATGGCGATTGGCCGCACGCAGCAGGAATCCCTGCAGAAAGCGCTGCGCGGCCTCGAAGTGGGCGCGACCGGCTTCGACCCGAAAGTGAGCCTGGACGACCCGGAAGCGCTGACCAAAATCCGCCGCGAGCTGAAAGACGCGGGCGCAGAGCGTATCTGGTATATCGCCGATGCCTTCCGTGCGGGCCTGTCCGTCGACGGCGTGTTCAACCTGACCAACATCGACCGCTGGTTCCTGGTGCAGATTGAAGAGCTGGTGCGTCTGGAAGAACAGGTCGCTGAACTGGGCATCAACGGCCTGGACGCTGACTTCCTGCGCGTGCTGAAGCGTAAAGGCTTCGCCGATGCGCGTCTGGCTAAGCTGGCGGGCGTGCGCGAAGCGGAAATCCGCAAGCTGCGCGACCAGTACGACCTGCATCCGGTCTACAAGCGCGTGGACACCTGTGCGGCTGAATTCTCGACCGACACCGCCTACATGTACTCCACCTATGAAGACGAGTGCGAAGCGAACCCGTCCGTCGACCGCGACAAGATTATGGTGCTGGGCGGCGGTCCAAACCGTATCGGCCAGGGCATCGAGTTCGACTACTGCTGCGTACACGCCTCGCTGGCGCTGCGCGAAGACGGTTACGAGACCATCATGGTCAACTGTAACCCGGAAACCGTATCGACCGACTACGACACCTCTGACCGCCTCTACTTCGAGCCGGTTACCCTGGAAGACGTATTGGAAATCGTGCGCATCGAGAAGCCAAAAGGCGTTATCGTGCAGTACGGCGGCCAGACCCCGCTGAAGCTGGCGCGCGCGCTGGAAGCAGCAGGCGTGCCGGTTATCGGCACCAGCCCGGACGCGATTGACCGTGCGGAAGACCGCGAGCGTTTCCAGCAGGCGGTTGACCGTCTGAAGCTGAAACAGCCGGCGAACGCCACCGTCACCGCCATTGAAATGGCCGTTGAGAAGGCGAAAGAGATTGGCTACCCGCTGGTGGTGCGTCCTTCCTACGTGCTGGGCGGCCGCGCGATGGAAATTGTGTATGACGAGGCCGACCTGCGTCGCTACTTCCAGACTGCGGTGAGTGTTTCCAACGATGCGCCAGTGCTGCTCGACCGCTTCCTCGACGACGCGGTTGAAGTGGACGTTGACGCCATCTGCGATGGCGAAATGGTGCTGATTGGCGGCATCATGGAGCACATCGAGCAGGCGGGCGTGCACTCCGGCGACTCCGCCTGTTCTCTGCCAGCGTACACGCTGAGCCAGGAGATTCAGGACGTGATGCGCCAGCAGGTGCAGAAGCTGGCCTTCGAGCTGCAGGTTCGCGGTCTGATGAACGTCCAGTTTGCGGTGAAAGACAACGAAGTCTACCTGATTGAAGTCAACCCGCGTGCGGCACGTACCGTACCGTTCGTCTCCAAAGCCACCGGCGTTCCGCTGGCGAAAGTGGCGGCGCGCGTGATGGCGGGCCAGACGCTGGCGCAGCAGGGCGTGACCAAAGAGATCATTCCACCGTACTACTCGGTGAAAGAAGTGGTGCTGCCGTTCAATAAATTCCCGGGCGTTGACCCGCTGTTAGGGCCAGAAATGCGCTCTACCGGGGAAGTGATGGGCGTGGGCCGCACCTTCGCAGAAGCGTTCGCGAAGGCGCAGCTGGGCAGTAGCTCCACCATGAGAAAATCAGGCCGTGCGCTGCTCTCCGTTCGCGAAGGCGATAAAGAGCGCGTGGTTGACCTGGCCGCCAAGCTGCTGAAACAGGGCTTCGAGCTGGACGCGACCCACGGTACCGCGATTGTGCTGGGCGAAGCCGGCATCAACCCGCGTCTGGTGAACAAGGTGCATGAAGGTCGTCCGCACATTCAGGACCGTATCAAGAATGGCGAATACACCTACATCATCAACACCACCGCAGGCCGCCAGGCGATTGAAGACTCCAAGCTGATTCGTCGCAGCGCGCTGCAGTACAAAGTGCACTACGACACCACCCTGAACGGCGGTTTCGCAACGGCCATGGCGCTGAACGCGGATGCCACCGAGAAGGTGATTTCGGTGCAGGAAATGCACGCGCAGATTAGCAAATAAGTAAAAATGCCCGGTGCCGTTCGGTTGCCGGGCATTCTCCCATCTTCAGAACCTTCTGGTTTTTCATCCGCTTTCAGTCAGTTAGCCTAAAATGGTTAGGTCGATAACGAAATTCAACTGAGAGCAGGGGAAAACACCATGCAAAATAAATTACTGATCGCTTCCGTTCTGGCTGCCACGACAATGTTCACCGTTGCGGGCTGTTCGTCTAATCAGGCCGTAAAAACCACCGATGGCAAAACCATTGTCACCGACGGCAAACCTCAGGTGGATGACGATACCGGTCTGGTGTCGTACAAAAACGCCGAAACCGGTCAAACCGAGCAGATCAACCGTGACCAGGTGAAATCCATGGGCGAGCTGGATAACTAATTCAGAATTCTGACGTAAGCCCGTCAATAATATTCACTATTAGCCTGTTGAATTACTGACTACACTCTTTTGTTAAAAGAAAGCAGTAACAACAGGCTAATCAATGATTCTGATAATTTATGCCCATCCTTATCCGCAGCACTCGCATGCGAATAAGCGGATGCTTGAGCAGGTAAGGACGCTTGATAACGTAGAGATACGTTCCCTCTATCAACTCTATCCCGATTTTAATATCGATATCGCCGCCGAACAGGAGGCGCTCTCCCGTGCCGATCTGATTATCTGGCAGCATCCGATGCAGTGGTACAGCACGCCCCCTCTCCTGAAACTGTGGATTGATAAAGTCTTCTCCCACGGCTGGGCGTATGGCCACAACGGCAATGCGCTAAAAGGAAAAAGCCTGATGTGGGCGGTCACCACCGGCGGTGGGGAAAACCATTTTGATATCGGTTCCTTCCCGGGTTTTGACGTCCTGGCGCAGCCGCTGCAGGCGACCGCGCTCTATTGCGGTCTGAACTGGCTCCCGCCGTTTGCGATGCACTGCACGTTTGTTTGCGACGATGAAACGCTGCAGGCGCAGGCTCGTCATTATAAACAACGCTTACTTGAGTGGCAGGAGACGCACCATGGATAGCCATACGCTGATACAGGCGCTGATTTACCTCGGCGCGGCGGCGCTGATTGTGCCCGTGGCGGTACGCCTGGGGCTGGGTTCGGTGCTCGGCTACCTGATTGCAGGCTGCGTCATTGGGCCGTGGGGCTTTCGGCTGGTCACGGATGCCGAGGCGATTCTCCATTTCGCTGAGATTGGCGTGGTGCTGATGCTGTTTGTGATTGGCCTGGAGCTCGACCCGCAGCGGCTGTGGAAGCTTCGCGCCTCGGTATTTGGCGGCGGGGCACTGCAGATGGTGGCCTGCGGCCTGCTGCTGGGTGGGTTCTGCATCCTGTTGGGTATGGACTGGAAAGTGGCAGAGCTCATCGGCATGACGCTGGCGCTCTCCTCGACGGCGATTGCCATGCAGGCGATGAACGAGCGAAATCTGACGGTCTCCCAGATGGGACGCAGCGCGTTCTCGGTGCTGCTGTTCCAGGACATTGCCGCTATCCCGCTGGTGGCGATGATCCCGCTGCTGGCGGCCAGCGGTTCCTCTACCACGCTGGGCGCTTTCGCGCTGTCGGCGCTGAAGGTGGCGGGCGCGCTGGCGCTGGTGGTGCTGCTTGGCCGCTACGTGACCCGCCCGCTGCTGCGGTTTGTCGCTCGTTCTGGCCTGCGCGAAGTGTTCAGCGCCGTGGCGCTGTTCCTGGTGTTTGGCTTCGGTCTGCTGCTGGAGGAGGCCGGGCTGTCGATGGCGATGGGGGCGTTCCTCGCAGGCGTGCTGCTGGCGAGCTCTGAATACCGTCACGCGCTGGAAAGCGATATCGAGCCGTTCAAAGGGTTGCTGCTGGGACTGTTTTTCATCGGCGTCGGGATGTCCGTCGACTTCGGTACGCTGGTGACGCACCCGCTGCGGATCGTCATCCTGCTCGTCGGCTTCCTGGTCATTAAAATGGTGATGCTGTGGCTGATTGCTCGCCCACTGAACGTGCCGGGCAGGCAGCGCCGCTGGTTCGCCGTGCTGCTGGGGCAGGGGAGTGAATTTGCGTTCGTGGTGTTTGGCGCCGCGCAGATGGCAAACGTGCTCGATCCCGAGTGGGCGAAGGCGCTGACGCTGGCGGTCGCCCTGTCGATGGCGGCGACGCCGGTGCTGCTGGTGGTGCTGACGCGTCTGGAAAAATCGGACAGCGGGCAGGAGCGCGAGGCCGACGAGATCGACGAGGAGCAGCCGCGCGTCATCATCGCCGGATTTGGCCGCTACGGGCAGATCGTGGGTCGTTTACTGCTGTCGAGCGGGGTGAAAATGGTCATCCTCGATCACGACCCCGACCATGTCGATACCCTGCGTAAATTTGATATGAAGGTGTTTTACGGGGATGCAACCCGCGTCGATCTGCTGGAATCCGCCGGGGCGGCAAAAGCCGAGGTGTTGATTAACGCGATTGACGATCCGGAAACCAGCATGCAGATGGTGGAGCTGGTAAAAGAGCATTTCCCGGCGCTGACTATTATCTCCCGCGCGCGCGATGTAGATCACTACATCCGGCTGCGGCAGGCGGGCGTAGACGCGCCCGAGCGTGAAACCTTCGAAGGTGCGCTGAAGTCTGGCCGCATGGCGCTGGAAAATCTTGGACTTGGCGCGTATGAAGCACGCGAACGGGCAGACCTGTTCCGCCGCTTTAATACCGAGATGGTCGAAGAGATGGCGGCGATGGCTGGCAGTACCGCCACCGAGCGTGCGGCGGTGTTCAAACGCACCAGCGCGATGCTGACGGAAATCATTAACGAGGACCGTAACCACCTGTCGCTGATCCAGCGCCATGGCTGGCAGGGCACGGAAGAGGGCAAGCATACCGGTGATCCGGCTGACGAGCCCGAGAGTAAACCTTCCGCGTGAAGTGGAGTTGCCAGCAATATTAAAAAATTTCTTTATCTTTACCCTGCCGCCAGTCGACGAAAGATTAAGCTTTCCGTATAGTGGCGGCAATTTTTTGCATCCGGGAAATTTTCAATGATCAGTCTGATTGCAGCGCTGGCGGTGGACCGCGTTATCGGTATGGAAAATGCCATGCCGTGGAACCTGCCTGCCGATCTCGCATGGTTTAAACGTACTACGTTAAACAAGCCGGTAGTGATGGGCCGCCTGACCTGGGAGTCGATTGGTCGTCCATTGCCGGGCCGTAAGAATATCGTTATCAGCAGCCAGCCGGGCACTGACGATCGCGTCGAATGGGTAAAATCAGTAGACGAGGCGATTGCTGCATGCGGCAATGCCGAAGAGATCATGGTGATCGGCGGTGGGCGCGTGTACGAGCAGTTCCTGCCAAAAGCGCAGAAGCTGTATCTGACCCACATTGATGCAGAAGTGGAAGGGGATACCCATTTCCCGGACTACGATCCGGACGAGTGGGAATCGGTATTCAGCGAATTCCACGACGCGGATGCACAGAACTCCCACAGCTACTGCTTCGAGATTCTGGAACGTCGTTAAGTGATTTTCCCTCTCCCGGCCGGGAGAGGGAATAGCGTATCAGGAGGCAACGGCCTCGCTTTCTCCTAAGTCCAGCTGTCGGTTGGACGGCTGCACAAAGTAAGCTTTATCTTCCCAGCGTAAGCAGGTTAACTCTCCGCCCCAGCAGCATCCGGTATCCAGACCGTAAATCCCTTCCGGTGTGCCTTTTCCTTCCAGCGCAGCCCAGTGGCCAAATACCACGCTGTACTCGCTGGTCACCGGTCCCGGAATGGCAAACCACGGTTTGAGCGGAGCGGGCGCGCTTTCCGGCGTCTCTTTGGAATACATATCCAGCTGTCCGTTCGGGAAGCAGAAGCGCATGCGGGTGAACGCGTTGGTGATAAAGCGCAGACGGGCCAGACCGCTGAGATCCTCGCTCCAGTGGTTCGGCATATCGCCGTACATGGCATCAAGGAAGAAAGGATATGAGTCGCTCGCCAGCACCGCCTCAACGTCACGCGCGCAGGTTTTCGCCGTCTCAAGATCCCATTGCGGGGTGATCCCGGCATGCGCCATGACCAGCTTTTTCTCTTCGTCGATCTGCAGCAGGGGCTGACGGCGCAGCCAGTTAATCAGATCGTCCGCGTCCGGCGCATCCAGCAGTGGGGTGAGGCGATCTTTAGGTTTGTTGCGGCTGATCCCGGCGAAAACCGCCAGCAGATGCAGATCGTGATTGCCCAGCACCATGCGGACGCTGTCGCCCAGCGATTTGACGAAACGTAATACTTCAAGGGAGCCGGGGCCACGCGCGACTAAATCGCCCGTCAGCCAGAGCGTGTCCTGTCCTGGCGTAAAGTCGACCTGTTTTAATAATGCGATCAGTTCATCGTAGCAACCGTGAACGTCGCCAATCAGATATGTAGACATTAGATTAATGAATGAGTGTGGTTACGGCGAGACGGAACACAGGAATGGCAACGCGGAAATCATTGCCATCAACGTCGACCATTTCATAATGGCCCTGCATGGTACCCATCGGCGTTTCAATCACCGCGCCGCTGGTGTACTGGTACTCTTCGCCAGGGGCGATGTGGGGCTGTTCACCGACCACACCTTCGCCCTGAACTTCGATTTCGCGGCCATTGCCGTTAGTGATAAGCCAGTAGCGCCCGCGCAGCTGCACGGGCATCCGCCCCAGATTGCGAATGGTCACGGTGTAAGCGAAAACAAAACGTTCTTCGTCCGGTGAGGACTGTGATTCAACATAGACGCTTTGTACATGGACACATACGCGGGGCGAATCAATCATGGCTTAACTCTCCTTCGGCGGCGCATTATCGCTGATGTAATTAGCCAGCTTGCAGTACTGCTCTACGGAAATGTTCTCCGCACGCATTGCCGGGTCAATCCCCAGCTCGGCTAACACCTCAACGGTAAACGAATTGCTCAGGCTGTTACGGATCGTTTTACGGCGCTGGTTAAAGGCTTCTGTGGTAATGCGGCTCAGTACGCGCAGATCTTTAACCGGATACGGTTTCGTTTTGTGCGGCACAAGGCGCACAACCGCTGAATCCACTTTTGGTGGTGGTGTGAACGCTGACGGCGGTACTTCGAGTACCGGGATCACGTTGCAATAATACTGTGCCATCACGCTTAAACGACCATACGCTTTACTGTTCGGGCCTGCAACCAGACGGTTAACAACCTCTTTTTGCAACATGAAGTGCATGTCGGCAATGGCATCAGTATAGCTAAAGAGGTGGAACATGAGCGGCGTGGAGATGTTGTACGGCAGGTTGCCGAAGACGCGCAGCGGCTGGCCCATTTTTTCCGACAGTTCGCCAAAGTTCATGGTCATGGCGTCCTGCTGATAGATGGTCAGCTTCGGCCCGAGGAACGGGTGCGTTTGCAGGCGTGCGGCCAGATCGCGGTCCAGTTCGATGACGGTCAGCTCGTCGAGGCGTTCGCCTACCGGCTCGGTCAGCGCGGCAAGGCCCGGGCCGATTTCGACCATCGCCTGGCCTTTTTGCGGATTAATAGCCGAGACAATGCTTTCGATCACGAACTGATCGTTAAGGAAGTTTTGCCCGAAACGTTTACGGGCTAAGTGGCCCTGATGGACTCGATTAGTCATTGAGTATTAACAATCATTTTGATGGCGAGATTAAGCGCCGTAATAAAACTGCCGACATCCGCTTTCCCCTGGCCTGCCAGATCCAGCGCAGTACCGTGGTCAACGGACGTTCGAATAAAGGGTAAACCGAGGGTGATATTCACCCCGCGGCCAAAGCCCTGGTATTTTAGCACGGGCAGGCCCTGATCGTGGTACATCGCGAGCACGGCGTCGGCATTATCCAGGTATTTCGGCTGGAAAAGGGTATCTGCAGGCAGCGGCCCGCTGAGGTTCATCCCCTTCGCCCGCATTTCGTTGAGTACCGGAATGATGGTGTCGATCTCTTCGGTGCCCATGTGCCCGCCTTCACCGGCGTGCGGGTTCAGGCCGCAGACCAGCACGTGCGGCTGCGGGATCCCAAACTTTGTCTGCAGATCGTGGTGCAAAATCCCGATGATCTCGCGCAGGAGTTCTGGGGTGATCGCATCAGGAATGGCTTTGATCGGCAGATGGGTAGTCACCAGCGCAACGCGCATTTCCTCCGTCGCCAGCATCATCACCACTTTCGGGCTGTGCGAGCGCTCTTCGAAGAACTCCGTATGCCCGGTAAAGGGTATACCCGCTTCGTTGATGACGCCTTTGTGGACGGGGCCGGTGATCAGAGCGGCAAATTCGCCCTTCAGACAACCGTCGCAGGCGCGCGCAAGGGTTTCAACGACATAGTGACCGTTTTCCGTGCTGAGCTGGCCCGGGATGGCCGGCGTACGAAGGGGAACTGAAAGAAGGGTGAGGGTACCGGCTTGCTGCGGTGCTGGCTGTTGGCCTTCAACGTAAGGGATGAGCGTTAAAGGCAGACCGAGCAGTGTTGCCCGGTCTTGTAACAGTGTTGCATCGGCGCAGACAACCAGTTCTACCGGCCAGCTGCGCTGGGCGAGCTGGACAACGAGGTCAGGCCCAATCCCGGCGGGTTCGCCGGGCGTGATAACAACACGATGCTGTTTCATTAGTTGCTCAGAACTTTCACGTAAGCGCTGGCGCGTTGTTCTTGCATCCAGGTTGCGGCTTCTTCAGAGAACTTACGGTTAAACAGCATACGGTAGGCTCTGTCTTTCTGTGCCGCATCCGTTTTATCAACGTTACGGGTGTCCATCAGCTCGATCAGATGCCAGCCGAATGAAGAGTGGACCGGCGCGCTGATCTGGCCTTTGTTCAGCTTCATCAACGCATCGCGGAAGGCAGGATCGTAGATATCCGCAGCCGCCCAGCCCAGATCGCCGCCCTGGTTAGCAGAGCCTGGATCCTGAGAGAACTCTTTTGCTGCTTTCGCAAATGAGGTTTTACCGCTCTTAATGTCAGCTGCGATCTGTTCCAGCTTCACACGCGCCTGATCGTCAGTCATGATCGGTGACGGTTTCAGAAGTATGTGGCGAGCGTGAACTTCGGTGACGGAGATATTTTGGCTCTGGCCGCGCAGATCGTTCACCTTCAGAATGTGGAAGCCCACGCCTGAACGGATAGGACCAACGATATCCCCTTTCTTCGCCGTGCTCAGCGCCTGGGCAAAGATAGATGGCAGCTCCTGAATACGTCCCCAGCCCATCTGGCCGCCTTTCAGCGCCTGTTGGTCAGCGGAGTAGGTGATTGCCAGCTTGCCAAAGTCGCCGCCGTTACGCGCCTGTTCAACAATCGAACGCGCCTGGCTTTCTGCTTCCGCAGCCTGATCGGACGTTGGGTTCTCTGGCAGTGGGATCAGAATGTGGCTCAGGTTCAGCTCTGTGCTCGCATCGTTCTGGTTGCCCACCTGTTTTGCCAGCGCGTCCACTTCCTGAGGCAGGATGGTGACGCGGCGACGCACTTCGTTGTTACGCACTTCCGAAATCAGCATCTCTTTACGGATCTGGTTACGGTAGGTGGCGTAGCTGATGCCGTCATAGGCCAGACGGCTGCGCATCTGGTCTAAAGACATATTGTTCTGCTTCGCGATGTTAGCGATCGCCTGATCGAGCTGCTCGTCAGTGATCTTCACACCCATTTTCTGCCCCATCTGCAGAACGATCTGATCCATGATCAGACGCTCCAGGATCTGGTGGCGCAGCGTGGCGTCATCCGGAAGCTGTTGACCGGCTTCGCCCGAATTGAGCTTCACCGATTTCATCAGACCGTCAACGTCACTTTCAAGCACGACGCCGTTGTTAACCACAGCAGCGACTTTATCAACAACCTGGGGGGCCGCGAAGCTGGTATTCGCAACCATAGCGACACCGAGCAGCAGCGTTTTCCAGTTCTTCATACTTTTTCCATTTCAATTAACCGCAAAGCGGATTACGTTGCAAATCAAGCACATTACAAGGCGCTACTGTACGGCAGAATATTCGAGCGCAGCATTTTCTGCGTACCCAGACCGTAGTTGGAACTCAGGCCGCGTAACTCGAAGTTAAAGCCAATCACGTTATCGTATTTGCTCTGATTGTTTTCACTGTTCCAGCCGTTAAGCTTGCGTTCGTAGCCGACACGCAGCGCGTAACAGCAGGAGTTATATTGCAGACCTACCATCTGGTCAGCAGCTTTATTGGCGTTAGTGTCGAAGTAGTACGCGCCTACAATTGACCAGCGGTCGGCGATTGGCCAACTCGCTGCGCCACCCACCTGCGAAATACCGTCTTTATACTGCTCTGCAGTACCATAGTTTGGTAACGTCGCCTGAATATATTCCGGGCTGGCATAACGATAGGTCAACTGCACCATACGATCTTCATCCCGGCGGTACTCAATCGACGCCGTACTGTTGGCGATATTGTCGAGACGGGTGTCATATTGCACGCCACCGCGAAGACCCCAACGATCGGTCATACGCCAGTAGGTATCACCAGCCCAAATCAGCGAACCTGTCTTGTTATCTTTCTCCCACTTAATATTGTCATCGCCCGTGCGAGACTCGGTGAAATAGTAGATTTGACCAACAGAAACGTTAAAACGTTCAACGGCAGCGTCATCATAAACGCGTGATGTGACCCCGGTCGTTAACTGGTTCGCTGAGGCGATGCGGTCAAGGCCACCGTAGGTACGGTCGCGGAACAGGCCGCTGTAATCAGATTGCAGTAAAGAGGAGTCATAGTTATTGATGTTGCTCTGATCGCGATAAGGCACGTACAGGTACTGCATACGTGGCTCCAGCGTCTGGGTATAGCCATCCGCCAGAAGTCCCATATTGCGTTCGAAGATCAGCTTACCGTCCATTTTGAACTGTGGAAGCGTACGGTTTACGCTTTCCTCAAGATGAGCGTTGTTGCTGGTGTTGTAATCATCAATATTTTTTTGCTGATAGTGTGTCGCCATCAGCTTGGCTTCCGTATTCAGGCTTGCCCAGTCATTCGACCATGGCAAGTTGATGACGGGCTCCAGGTGAACTCGGGTGGCTTCCGGCATATTGGAATTGGTGTTTACAAAATGCACCGCCTGACCATAAATACGGGTGTCGAACGGACCCACGTCATTCTGGTACCAGTTAACGTCCAGCTGCGGCTCGGCACCATAGGTACTCGCGGTCTGGCTGGAGAACACCTGGAACTGCTTGTTGGTTACCGTCGCATCGAAGTTCTGCACCGCATAGCCAACGCTGAAGATCTGCGTGGCATACCCATCGGTACTCGAACCGTATTTTGACGAGAAATCGTTAAAGTAGTTCGGGTCACTGACCTTGGTGTAGTTGACGTTAAAACGCCAGACCTGATCCATTACCCCGGAATGCTGCCAGAAATACATCCAGCGGTGTTTATCGCCTTCGGTCGGATGCTCGTCCTGGAAGACTTTATCCGACGGCAGATAATCCAGCTCCATCAGACCCGCACCGGCGTGGGTCAGATAGCGGAACTCGTTCTCCCACATGATGTTGCCGCGCTTGTGAATATAGTGCGGCGTGATCGTCGCATCCATGTTTGGCGCGATGTTCCAGTAATACGGCAGGTAGAACTCAAAGTAGTTCGACGTGCTGTATTTGGCATTCGGGATCAGGAAACCGGAGCGACGTTTGTCACCGACGGGAAGCTGCAGATAAGGGCTGTAGAATATGGGAACAGGGCCCAGCTTGAAGCGGGCGTTCCAGATCTCTGCGACCTGTTCTTCGCGGTCATGGATAACTTCGCTACCGACCACGCTCCAGGTATTGGAACCCGGCAGACATGACGTGAACGTACCGTTTTCCAGGATCGTATAGCGGTTTTCGCCGCGCTGTTTCATCAGGTCAGCGTCGCCGCGCCCCTGGCGACCCACCATCTGGTAATCACCTTTCCAGACGTTAGTATCTTTAGTATTCAGGTTTGACCAGGCTTTCGGACCTTTCAGGATGACCTGATTGTCGTCATAGTGCACATTACCCAGCGCATCCACCGTTCGTACCGGCTCGGCCGCACCTTCCGGCTGTTTCTGGTGCAATTGCACTTCATCTGCCTGCAGGCGGCTATTGCCCTGGTTAATATCGACATTGCCCGTAAAGGTGGCATTGTCAGGGTAAGTCCCTTTCGAACTGTCGGCAGTAATGGTTACCGGCAAGCTATTTGTATCGCCACTCACCAGTGGGCGATTATAACTTGGAACGCCAAGCATACACTGCGAGGCGAGATCGGCCGCCAGACCCTGTTGACTGTACAGGGCGGAGCCAATCATTGTGGCCAGGAGGGTGGGGATACGTTTTTTCATACGTTGTATTTTATTGTTCCGTCATCAGTGGCTACGGCTTACAAACGCTCAGAGACTATCTTACTCATCTGCGCAGTACCAGCGTTAATCCTGCCCGTTTGCGTGCCAGAGTGTTAGGCTCGCTATCGAATGACGAGTATGATAAAGCAAATTATAGGCGATGTCCTTCAATTGACCGTGACTTGAACACAGTGATGATGACGTTGCGTCGGCCAGGAATATGACTATCCGGGGAGTATATGCAGTATTGGGGTAAAATAATCGGCGTTGCGTTCGCCATCATCATGGGTGCCGGGTTCTGGGGGATTGTGCTTGGGCTTATTATCGGCCATATGTTTGATAAGGCGCGCAGCCGCAAAATGGCCTGGTTTGCCAATCAGCGCGAGCGTCAGTCACTCTTTTTCTCCACCACCTTTGAGGTCATGGGGCACTTAACCAAATCCAAAGGGCGTGTCACAGAAGCCGATATTCAGATTGCCAGCGTCTTTATGGATCGCATGAACCTGCACGGCGACTCCCGTCTGGCAGCGCAAAATGCGTTTCGCATCGGTAAGTCGGATAATTATCCGCTTCGCGAAAAAATGCGTCAGTTCCGCAGCATCTGCTTTGGACGTTTTGATTTAATTCGGATGTTTCTGGAAATTCAAATCCAGGCGGCCTTCGCAGACGGCTCACTTCACCCTAATGAACGTGACGTGCTGTACGTCATTGCGGAAGAGCTGGGCATCTCCCGCATGCAGTTCGACCAGTTCCTGCGCATGATGCAGGGCGGGGCGCAGTTTGGCGGCGGCTATCACCAGCAGTCGTCCGGCGGTGCCTGGCAGCAGGCGCAGCGTGGTCCGACGCTGGAAGACGCCTGCAACGTGCTTGGCGTTAAGCCCTCTGACGATCAGACCACGATTAAACGTGCCTATCGTAAGCTCATGAGCGAACACCATCCGGACAAACTGGTCGCGAAAGGCTTACCGCCAGAAATGATGGAGATGGCGAAGCAAAAAGCGCAGGAAATCCAGAAGGCGTACGAGCTCATTAAAGAGAAGAAAGGTTTCAAATAAGAAAAAGCCCGACGATGTCGGGCTTTTTTTTTAGAAGTCCACCGGGGCTTTAAACGTCATCGCGTTACCGAAGGCCGGATGGGTGATGGTGAGCGTCTGCGCGTGCAGCTGCAGACGTGGCGCTAAGGCCAGCGCTTCAGGCGGCGCGTAAAACCGGTCGCCCAGAATCGGATGACCCAGGGCGAGCATATGCACGCGCAGCTGGTGCGAACGTCCGGTAATCGGCTTAAGCAGGACGCGCGCGGTATTATCCGGCGCGTACTCCAGCACTTCGTACTCGGTCTGCGCGGCCTTGCCGGTTTCGTAACACACCTTCTGCTTAGGCCGGTTCGGCCAGTCGCAGATCAGCGGTAAATCTACCAGCCCTTCCGCCTGCGCGGGGTGGCCCCAGACGCGGGCGACATACTGCTTTTTCGGCTCGCGCTCGCGGAACTGGCGCTTTAACTCGCGTTCCGCCGCTTTGTTCAGCGCCACCACAATCACGCCGCTGGTGGCCATATCCAGGCGATGGACAGACTCCGCCTGCGGATAATCGCGCTGAATGCGCGTCATCACGCTGTCTTTGTGCTCGTCCAGACGCCCCGGCACGGACAACAGGCCGCTGGGCTTGTTGACCACCATAATGTGTTCATCCTGATACAGAATGACCAGCCAGGGATCCTGCGGCGGATTGTAAGGCTCCATCACCATCTTGCGCTCCGTTTACTGATGCGTCACAACGATAAGACGCAGGGCATCCAGACGCCAGCCAGCCTGATTCAGGCTTTCCAGCACCTGCTGACGGTTGCTTTCAATCGCCGCCAGCTCGTCGTCGCGGATGTTCGGGTTGACGGCTTTTAACGCTTCCAGACGGGACAGCTCCGCAGACAGTTTCTCGTCGGCTTCACTGCGCGCGGCGTCAATCAGCGCTCTGGCCGCTTTTTCAATCTGGGTTTCGCCCAGTTGCAGAATAGCGTGCACATCCTGCTGTACCGCGTTCACCAGCTTGCTGCCCGTGTGGCGGTTTACCGCGCTCAGCTGTCGGTTGAAACTCTCGAATTCAACCTGTCCCGCCAGGTTCGTGCCGTTTTTGTCCAGCAGCAGGCGGACGGGCGTTGGCGGCAGGAAGCGGGTGAGCTGCAGCTGTTTCGGCGCCTGCGCTTCCACAACGTAGATCAGCTCCACCAGCAGGGTGCCCACCGGCAGCGCCTTGTTTTTCAACAGGGAGATGGTGCTGCTGCCGGTATCGCCGGAGAGGATCAGGTCCAGACCGTTGCGGATCAGCGGGTGTTCCCAGGTGATAAACTGGGCATCTTCGCGGGACAGCGCCACGTCACGCTCGAAGGTGATGGTGCAGCCATCTTCCGGCAGGCCCGGGAAATCCGGAACCAGCATGTGATCGGACGGGGTCAGGACAATCAGGTTCTCGCCGCGATCGTCCTGGTTGATGCCGACGATATCGAACAGGTTCATGGAGAAGCTGATCAGGCTGGTGTCATCATCTTGCTCTTCAATGCTCTCGGCCAGCGCCTGCGCTTTTTCACCGCCGTTGGAGTGGATCTCCAGCAGGCGGTCGCGGCCCTGCTCCAGCTGCGCTTTCAGCGCGTCGTGCTTCTCACGGCAGGACTTGATCAGCTCATCAAACCCTTCCGCGTTTTCCGGCGCGGCCAGGTAGCCGATCAGATCGCCATGCACTTGATCATAAATGGTACGGCCCGTCGGGCAGGTATGTTCAAACGCGTCCAGACCTTCGTGGAACCAGCGTACCAGCACGGACTGCGCGGTTTTTTCCAGATACGGCACGTGGATCTGAATATCATGTGCCTGACCGATACGATCCAGACGGCCGATACGCTGCTCCAGCAGGTCCGGGTTAAACGGCAGATCGAACATCACCAGGTTGCTGGCGAACTGGAAGTTACGGCCTTCAGAGCCGATTTCCGAGCACAGCAGAACCTGCGCGCCGCTGTCCTCTTCTCCGAACCACGCCGCGGCGCGGTCGCGCTCGACGATGGACATGCCTTCGTGGAACACGGCGGCGCGAATGCCTTCACGCTCGCGCAGAACCTGCTCCAGCTGCAGCGCGGTGGCTGCTTTGGCGCAGATCACCAGCACTTTCTGGGAGCGGTGCGCGGTCAGGTAGCCCATCAGCCACTCCACGCGCGGATCGAAGTTCCACCAGGTGCCGGTATCACCTTCAAACTCCTGGTAGATTTGTTCCGGATAAAGCATGTCGCGGGCGCGCTCTTCCTGGGTTTTGCGCGCACCCATAATGCCGGAGACTTTAATCGCCGTCTGATACTGCGTCGGCAGCGGCAGCTTAATCGTATGCAGCTCGCGTTTCGGGAAGCCTTTGACGCCGTTACGGGTATTACGGAACAGCACGCGGCTGGTGCCGTGGCGGTCCATCAGCATGTCGATCAGCTCTTTACGCGCGGATTCCGCGTTGTCGCTGTCGCTGTTCGCAGCCTGCAAAAGCGGCTCGATATCCTGCTCGCCAATCAGGTCGCTGAGGGTGTTGAGCTCGTCATCAGAAAGACGCTTGCCCGCCAGCAGCATGGCGACGGCATCGGCGACCGGGCGGTAGTTATTCTGTTCTTCCACGAACTGCGCAAAGTCGTGGAAACGGTTTGGATCGAGCAGGCGCAGACGGGCGAAGTGGCTTTCCAGACCCAGCTGCTCCGGCGTTGCGGTCAGCAGCAGGACGCCAGGCACGCGTTCGGCAAGCTGCTCGATAGCCATGTATTCGCGGCTCGGCGCGTCTTCGCTCCAGACCAGGTGGTGCGCTTCGTCAACAACCATAATGTCCCACTCGGCATCGCACAGATGCTCAAGACGCTGCTTGCTGCGGCGCACGAAGTCCAGGGAACAAATCACCAGCTGTTCGGTTTCAAACGGGTTGTCGGCGTCGTGCTGCGCTTCGGCATAGCGTTCATCGTCGAACAGGGAGAAACGCAGGTTAAAGCGGCGCAGCATCTCAACCAGCCACTGGTGCTGCAGGGTTTCTGGCACCACGATCAGCACGCGTTCGGCAGCGCCGGAAAGCAGCTGTTGATGCAGGATCATGCCCGCTTCGATGGTTTTACCCAGGCCCACTTCATCTGCCAGCAGCACGCGCGGCGCGTGGCGACGGCCCACGTCGTGGGCGATGTTCAGCTGGTGGGGGATAAGGCTGGTGCGCTGGCCGCGCAGGCCGCTCCACGGCATGCGGTACTGTTCACTCTGGAACTTACGCGCGCGATAGCGCAGGGAGAAGCGATCCATACGGTCGATTTGCCCGGCAAACAGGCGGTCCTGCGGCTTGCTGAACACCAGTTTGCTGTCGAGCAGCACTTCACGCAGGATGACATTGGCTTCATCCGTATCAAGACGAGTACCAATGTAGGCGAGCAGTCCATTCTCTTCTTTTACGTCTTCAATCTTGAGCTGCCAGCCGTCATGGCTGGTCACGGTGTCACCCGGATTAAACATCACGCGGGTAACAGGGGAGTCATTGCGAGCGTACAGACGGTTTTCACCGGTGGCAGGGAAGAGGAGGGTAACCATACGCGTATCGATTGCTACGACGGTTCCTAGTCCAAGTTCGCTTTCTGTATCGCTGATCCAGCGTTGACCAAGTGTAAAAGGCATAGTTGTTCGGCTCTAATCTTTAATTGCAGGCAATAGTTCGACTACCGTCAAAAAAGACGGTCAACGAAAAATGGGTCCAGGAATGGAAAGGGCGCTATGGTACTGGATGGCAGCCATTTCGTCACGCGTCAAAATAGGCCAAGTTGCCCTGTAACCAGTGTAGCAAAATCATCGTCGATGAAGGGCAAAATTCCGTCGGCAACCGGCTGAAGCTGGCGCGTCAGATAGTGTTCGTAATCCAGAGGAGAGTGCTGATAATCCACGGGTTCCGGGCCGCTAATGGTCCAGACGTATTTGATGGTTCCCCGGTTTTGATACTGCGGCGCGCGGCCACGGCGTACGTTTTCCTCATCCGCCAGGCGCGCGGCGCGTACGTGCGGAGGAACGTTGCGCTGGTACTCCGCCAGCGGGCGGCGCAGGCGCTTGCGGTATACCAGCTGCGCGTCAAGTTCGCCCGCCATCAGGCTGGCTATCGTCTCGCGCACGTAGTCCTGATAGGGCTCATTGCGAAACACCCGCAGATAGAGCGTCTGCTGGAACTGCTGCGCCAGCGGCGTCCAGTCGGTACGTACCGTCTCCAGCCCTTTAAAAACCATCCGCTGCGCGTCGCCTTCCTGAATCAGCCCGGCGTAACGCTTCTTGCTGCCCTGATCGGTGCCGCGAATGGTGGGCATTAAAAAGCGGGCGAAATGGGTTTCAAATTCCAGCTCCAGCGCGCTGGTTAACCGCTCTTTCTGCAAATGTTCCTGCCACCAGTCGTTCACGAAGGCGACCAGCGCGTTGCCGATTTGCGCGGCGTCGTCTTCTGAATGCGCGCCCTTAAGCCACACAAAGGTGGAGTCCGTGTCGCCGTAGATGACGTCATAGCCCCGGGACTCAATCAGCGCTTTGGTCTGGCGCATGATCTCGTGCCCGCGCATGGTGATCGAGGAGGCCAGACGCGGATCAAAGAAGCGGCAGGCGCTGGTGCCCAGCACGCCGTAAAAGGCGTTCATAATGATTTTCAGCGCCTGTGATAGCGGCTTGTTGCCGTGGCGCTTGGCCTCATCGCGGCCGTGCCAGATGTTTCCCACGATTTCAGGCAGACAGTGTTTTTCCCGCGAGAAGCGTGCGCCGAGGAAACCTTCGGTGCTGTGCTCATCATCCGGCTGGGCCATGCCCTCAACCAGCCCGACGGGATCGATCAGGAAGGTACGGATAATCGACGGGTAGAGGCTTTTGTAGTCCAGCACCAGCACCGAGTCATACAATCCTGGCCGGGAGTCCATCACGTACCCGCCGGGGCTTGCCTGCGGCGGTACGTCCCCGAGGTTGGGGGCGACGTATCCCGCCCGGTGCATCCGCGGAAAATAAAGGTGGCTAAAGGCGGCAACCGAGCCGCCGTGCCTGTCGACCGCAAGGCCGTTTACCGTCGCGCGCTCCAGCAGGAACGGCATAATCTCGGTTTTGTGAAAAATCTGCGTGACCAGCTCGCAGTCTTTCAGGTTGTAGGTGGCAAGCGCCGGTTTATCTTCATTAAAGCGCCGGTCGATCTCGTCCATTCTGTCCCAGGGGTTGTCGATGGATTTGCCTTCGCCAAGCAGCTCCTGTGCGACCGCTTCGAGGGAGAATGAAGAGAAGTTCCAGAAGGCGGACTTAAGCGCCTCAATGCCGTCGATAATCAGGCGACCGTTGGCCTGCGCGAAAAAAACGCCGTTCTTAAAACCGTGTTCGCGCCATTCCAGCTCGCTGTTTCCGCGCCCCAGCATCAGCGGGATGCGGTAGCGCTCGGCGTGCTTTTGCAGGACGCGCAGGTCGAACTGCACCACGTTCCAGCCGATCAGAACGTCGGGATCGTAGTCGGCAAACCACTGGTTAAGCTTCTCCAGCAGCTGCGGGCGGCTGTTGGCGTACTCAAGCCGGAAATCCAGCGCGGATGCATCGCCATTCGGCGGCCCGAGCATATAGACAACCCGATCGCCGCAGCCTTCCAGACCGATGCAGTACAGTTCGCCGTGACGGGTGGTTTCGATATCCAGGGAGACCCACTTCAGCGGCGGGCGGTAGTGCGGATTCGGCTTCAGGCGCGCGTTAACGAGGCTGCCGCTCTGCGCGGTGCCGTCGACCCAGACGGGGGCGGTGATGAACCGCTCCATCAGAAAGCGTTCCGGTGGGCGGATATCGGCCTCGTAGAGCGTCACGCCCGCCTCGCGGAGCAGCTTTTCATAGCGCATCAGCTGGCGATGGGCGCGACAGTAGAGGCCGTAAACCGGCTGGCGGTGGAAATCCTTCAGCTCAAGCGGGGTGATGCGCCAGCCGTTTTCGCCGCGCAGCAGCTGCTTCACCTTTTCGACGTGGGCTTCAGGAATAAAGGCCACGGATTCCTGCGGGGGCAGCGTAACGTGCAGCGGACCGCTGTCGGTTGCCAGCCAGAACGCGACCTCGGTGCCCTGAGGGGTATCCCGCCAGTGTCGGGTCAGTAAAAAGCCTTCTTGCGCCTGCGCCACGCCGTTATCCCAGAAAACAAAACCAGGCCTGATTATAGCCTGGTTAAGATTTTAATGCTGGGTTTATATACAGTTTACTGCCCGTAATAGGCCTTCGCACCGTGCTTGCGCAGGTAATGCTTATCCAGCAGGGTTTGCTGCATATCCGGCAGCTGCGGCGCCAGCTGGCGACAGAAGATCCCCATATAGGCGACCTCTTCGAGCACGATGGCGTTATGCACCGCGTCTTCTGCGTTTTTACCCCAGGCAAACGGGCCGTGGGAGTGCACCAGCACGCCGGGCATTTGCGCCGCGTCGATCCCCTGTTTCTCAAAGGTTTCGACAATCACGTTCCCCGTTTCCCACTCGTACTCACCGTTAATCTCAGCATCGGTCATCAGACGCGTGCAGGGAATGGTGCCGTAAAAGTAGTCCGCGTGGGTGGTGCCGGTCGCCGGGATGGACTGGCCCGCCTGCGCCCAGATGGTGGCGTGGCGCGAATGGGTATGCACGATGCCGCCGATGGTCGGGAATGACCGATACAGCAGGCGGTGAGTCGGCGTATCGGAGGACGGTTTTTTCTTACCTTCGACCACTTCGCCGGTCTCGAGGCTGACAACGACCATATCGTCTGCGGTCATCACCGTGTAATCCACGCCGGAAGGCTTAATCACGAACACGCCTTTTTCGCGGTCAACGGCGCTGACGTTGCCCCATGTCAGGGTGACCAGATTATGTTTCGGCAGCGCCAGGTTGGCTTCGAGCACCTGACGTTTGAGATCGTCTAACATCGTTATCTCCCTGCCCGGTGAGCGTAGCGTCACCGGGCATTCCATACTTAGCGTTTTGAACCGTAATAGACTTCGTTCCAGCGCAGCGCGTCTTTGAACGCAGGCAGGCGGGTATCGTTATCAATGACGGTCAGCTCGATGTCGTGCAGCTCGGCGAACTGACGCATGTCGTTCAGATCAAGGGCGTGGCTGAACACCGTGTGGTGCGCGCCGCCGGCCAGGATCCAGGCTTCTGAGGCGGTTGGCAGGTCAGGCTGTGCTTTCCACAGGGCGTTGGCGACCGGCAGTTTCGGCAGAGAGTGCGGCGTTTCAACCGCATCGACGCAGTTCACCAGCAGGCGGAAGCGATCGCCCAGGTCGATCAGGCTGGCGTTGATGGCCGGGCCCGTACGGGTGTTGAAGATCAGACGCGCCGGATCGGCTTTGCCGCCGATGCCGAGGTACTGCACGTCGAGGATCGGTTTCTCTTCCACGGCGATCGTCGGGCACACTTCCAGCATGTGCGAGCCGAGTACCAGGTCATTGCCGTTTTCGAAGTGATAGGTGTAGTCCTCCATAAAGGAGGTGCCGCCCTGCAGACCGGTCGACATCACCTTCATGATGCGAAGCAGAGCGGCAGTTTTCCAGTCGCCTTCGCCCGCAAAGCCGTAGCCCTGCTGCATCAGACGTTGTACCGCCAGACCCGGCAGCTGTTTCAGGCCGTGGAGGTCTTCAAAGGTAGTGGTAAAGGCGTGGAAGCCGCCCTGTTCCAGGAAGCGCTTCATGCCCAGCTCGATGCGCGCCGCGTCCAGCACGTTCTGACGCTTGTCGCCGTTGATTTGTGCCGCAGGCGTCAGGCGGTAGCTGCTTTCGTACTCGTCCACCAGCGCGCTCACGTCGCCGTCGCTGATTTCATTCACCACCTGCACCAGGTCGCCCACGGCCCAGGTATTCACGGAGAAGCCGAACTTGATCTGCGCGGCCACTTTGTCGCCGTCGGTGACCGCCACTTCACGCATGTTGTCGCCGAAACGCACCACTTTCAGATGGCGGGTATCCTGTTTGGATACTGCCTGGCGCATCCAGGAGCCGATACGCTGTTGCGCTTTGCCATCCTGCCAGTGGCCGGTGACCACCGCGTGCTGCTGGCGCATACGCGCGCCGATGAAGCCGAACTCGCGGCCGCCGTGCGCGGTCTGGTTCAGGTTCATAAAGTCCATGTCGATGCTGTCCCACGGCAGCGAGGCGTTGAACTGGGTATGGAACTGCAGCAGCGGTTTGTTGAGGATAGACAGGCCGTTGATCCACATTTTGGCGGGTGAGAAGGTGTGCAGCCACACCACCAGACCGGCGCATTTATCGTCGTAGTTGGCGTCGCGGCAGATGTGGGTAATTTCGTCCGGCGTCGTGCCCAGCGGCTTCAGCACCAGTTTGCACGGCAGTTTAGCTTCCGCGTTCAGCGCGTTAACAACGTGCTCCGCGTGTTTCGTCACCTGCTGCAGCGCTTCCGGTCCGTACAGATGCTGGCTGCCAATCACAAACCACACTTCATAGTTATTAAAAATGGTCATCATCGTGTCCTTAATGGGTCAGGGTTGCCGTAGTGTCCGCGGTGCTTTTGGCCGGGGCGGCGACAGGGAGATAGTGAAGTTCGGCGCTTTTTGCCCATTGCTGGTAGCGCTGATAAAGCTGTTCAAAGCGTTGCGCCTGCTGGGCACGCGGCTGGAGCGTGTTTTCGACGGCGCTCGCCATATGCTGCTGCGCGGTCGGGATGTCGGCATGCACGCCTGCGGCCACGGCAGCGAAAATCGCCGCGCCCAGCGCGCAGCACTGATCGGAGGCCACAATCTGCAGCGGACGGTTCAGCACGTCGCAGCAGGCCTGCATGATCACCGGGTTTTTACGGGCGATGCCGCCCAGCGCCATCACGTTGTTCACGTCGATGCCCTGCCCGGTGAAGCACTCCATAATGGCGCGGGCACCGAAGGCCGTTGCGGCAATCAGACCGCCGAACAGCGCAGGGGCGTCGGTCGCCAGGTTGAGATCGGTGATCACCCCTTTCAGACGCTGGTTGGCAAACGGCGTGCGGCGGCCGTTAAACCAGTCCAGCACCACCGGCAGGTGATCGAGAGACGGATTTTTTGCCCAGGCTTCGGTGAGCTGAGGCAGAAGCTGCTTTTTGCTGTCGGCTATCTGGGTTTTCAGTTCAGGATGTGCCGCCGCCAGCTGGTCCAGCGGCCAGCCGAGCACGCGACCAAACCAGGCGTAAATATCGCCAAACGCGGACTGACCCGCTTCAAGACCGATGAAGTCCGGCACCACGCTGCCGTCAACCTGGCCGCAGATGCCTTTCACCGCCCGGTCGCCGACGGTGGCTTTATCTGCCGTCAGGATGTCGCAGGTGGAGGTCCCGATGACTTTGACCAGCGTGTTTGGCTGTGCGCCCGCGCCCACGGCGCCCATATGGCAGTCAAAGGCGCCGCCGGAGATGGCCACGTTCTGCGGCAGGCCGAGGCGCGTCGCCCACTCTTCGCAGAGGGTGCCGACGGGAATATCGGCGGTAAAGGTGTCGGTAAACAGCGGGTACGTCAGGCTCTTGTTGAGGATCGGGTCGAGCTCATCGAAGAACGCGGCCGGAGGCAGGCCGCCCCAGCTTTCGTGCCACAGGGATTTATGCCCGGCGCTGCAGCGGCCGCGGCGGATATCCTGCGGGCGGGTGGTGCCGGAGAGCAGGGCAGGCACCCAGTCGCACAGCTCAACCCATGACGCCGCAGCCTGCGCAACGGCTGCGTCGGCACGGGTGACGTGAAGGATCTTGGCCCAGAACCATTCGCTGGAATAAATCCCGCCGATGTAGCGCGAGTAGTCTGTTTTGCCCTGCTGGTGGCACAGGCGCGTAATGGCTTCGGCCTCTTCCACGGCGGTATGGTCTTTCCACAGCACGAACATGGCGTTCGGATTGTCGGCGAACTCCGGGCGCAGCGCCAGCACGCGGCCTTCGGCATCCACCGGGGCAGGCGTGGAGCCGGTGCTGTCGACGCCAATTCCGACAATCTCAGCCCGCTGGGCGTCAGTCAGTTCGGCAAGGACGGTTTTGATCGCCGCTTCCATCGACTCGATATAGTCACGCGGGTGGTGACGGAACTGGTTGTTCGGCGCATCACAGTAGCGCCCCTCTTGCCAGCGCGGGTACCACTCAACGCTGGTTGCTATCTCCTGGCCGGACGTACAGTCCACTGCCAGCGCGCGAACCGAATCGCTGCCAAAATCGAGGCCAATCGCAATTGCCATGGTGTTGCTCCATCGAAAAAACAGGTATGGAAGAACATTAGAGACTGGGGAAAAAAGTCGTCAGGCAGGATCCGCTAATCTTATGGACTAAATTGCTGTTACAACGGAAAGTGTGACGCCGTGCAAATATTCAATGTGGACATTTCTGCCGCACTTATAGACACTTTTGTTACTGGTTATCTGCCTGCTCTGGCGGAGAAATCAGGGGGAAAGGCTGAAACATGGCGGACGTAAAAGCGGCGTGATGCTTTTTGGATCTTTTCGCGGGCCATTTTAAAGCTGCTTTTAGTGATATGGACAATTGGTTTCCTTCAGGACCCTTGGGAGAACTGAATCTATGGCCGAAACGCAAAACGATCCCCTGCTGCCGGGATACTCGTTTAACGCGCACCTTGTGGCGGGACTGACCCCTATCGAGGCTGAGGGATACCTCGACTTTTACGTCGATCGACCGCTCGGCATGAAAGGGTATATCCTCAACCTGACCGTGCGAGGGGAAGGGATCATCAAGAACGGTGACCAGCAGTTTGTCTGCCGCCCCGGCGATATCCTGCTGTTCCCGCCGGGGGAGATCCACCACTATGGCCGTCATCCGGATGCCAAAGAGTGGTATCACCAGTGGGTCTATTTCCGTCCGCGCGCCTACTGGCAGGAGTGGCTTTCGTGGCCCGCCATTTTTGCGCATACCGGTTTTTATCGCCCGGATGAGGTTCATCTGGGGCAGTTTCGCGAGCTTTTTGCGCAGATTATCGAAGCGGGACAGGCCGGTGGTCGCTACGCTGAACTGCTGGCGATTAACCTGCTTGAACAGCTGCTGCTGCGACGGATGGAGGCGATTAACGAGTCGCTTAACCCCCCGCTGGACAACCGCGTGCGCGACGCCTGCCAGTACATTAGCGACCACCTGGCCGATAGCCAGTTTGATATCGCCAGCGTTGCTCAGCACGTCTGCCTGTCGCCGTCGCGGCTGTCGCATCTGTTCCGCCAGCAGCTGGGCGTCAGCGTATTGAGCTGGCGCGAGGATCAGCGCATCAGCCAGGCGAAGCTGCTGCTCAGCACCACCCGGATGCCGATCGCCACCGTCGGACGCAACGTGGGCTTTGAGGATCAGCTCTATTTCTCCCGGGTATTTAAAAAATGCACCGGCGCCAGCCCGAGCGAATTCCGCGCGGGATGTGAATAAACGGTAAAAAAAGATAAACAAACAGGTGAATGCAGAAAGCAACCTGTAAACTATTCAGACAATTGTTGCCTTGACGCGGTGCGGGGCGCTAAGCAGAATCGCTGATTCGTTTTCTGACCGGAATAGTTATGCAGGCATTGCTGGAACACTTTATTACCCAGTCCGTTATGTACTCGCTCATCGCCGTGGCGCTGGTGGCGTTTCTGGAATCGCTGGCGCTGGTTGGGCTGATCCTGCCCGGCACCGTGATGATGGCAGGGCTTGGGGCGCTGATTGGCAGCGGCGAGGTTAATTTCTGGCAGGCGTGGCTGGCCGGGATTATCGGCTGCCTGCTCGGCGACTGGATCTCCTTCTGGCTGGGCTGGCGCTTTAAGAAGCCGCTGCACCGCTGGTCGTTCATGAAAAAGAACAAAGCCCTGCTGGATAAAACCGAGCATGCGCTGCATCAGCACAGCATGTTTACCATCCTCGTCGGCCGCTTTGTCGGGCCAACGCGTCCGCTGGTGCCGATGGTGGCGGGGATGCTGGATCTGCCCGTCGCGAAATTCGTGGTGCCGAACATTATCGGCTGCGTCTTCTGGCCGCCGTTCTACTTCCTGCCGGGGATCCTGGCCGGCGCGGCCATCGATATCCCCGACGGTATGCAAAGCGGTGAGTTTAAGTGGCTGCTGCTGGGCACGGCTGTGCTGCTGTGGCTGGCGGCATGGCTCTGCTGGCGGCTGTGGCGCAGCGCGAAAGCCAGCGTCGATCGCCTGACGCGCTATCTTCCGCGCTCTCGCCTTTTGTGGCTGGCCCCGCTGACGCTGGGTGTGGCCGTGGTGGCGCTGGTCGCGCTGATTCGTCACCCGCTGATGCCGGTGTACGGCGAGATTTTATTGAAAGTGGTCAGCCGTTAAGGACTTTTCCCTCTCCCTGTGGGAGAGGGCATCAGACGGCACGAATGCCCAACAGTGAAGACGCCCCCGCCTTACCGCTCAGCAGTTCTTCTGTTTTTCCATCCCACAAAATACGCCCTTCGGCAATCACCACCGATCGCGGGGCGATGCGGGCAGCATCCTCAATACTGTGTGAAACCATCAGCATCGTCAGCTGCTGGCGCTGACAGACGTCCTGCACCAGGGCGAGCATCTCCAGGCGCAGCGCGGGATCGAGCGCCGAGAACGGCTCATCCAGCAGCAGGATCGGCTGCTCGCGCACCAGGCATCGCGCCAGCGCCACGCGCTGACGCTGGCCGCCGGAAAGCTCACCCGGCAGCCTGTCGATGAACTCGTTGATCCCCATCTGGGCGGCAATGATCTCCAGCTTCTGGCGCTGGGCATCGTTCAGCCTGAGTCCCGGATGCATTCCCAGCGCGATGTTTTGCCGCACCGTCAGGTGGGTAAACAGGTTGTTTTCCTGAAACAGCATTGAGACAGGACGTTTTGCAGGCGGCGTGTGGGTATGATCGTGATTGTTAATGACGATCGCGCCGCTTGCCGGCTGCAGAAAACCCGCAATCAGATTAAGCAGCGTGCTTTTTCCCGCGCCGCTTGGGCCAAGCACGGCGATCATCTCCCCCTGGCGCGCGGAGAGCGTGAAGCGCATCGGCAGATGCTGGTAAAGCCAGGTTACATCAGTCAGTTTTAACATCACGCCCCGGAAGTTTTTCGATAACGGTAAATAAGGCAAAGCACAGCAGCAGCAGCAGCAGCGCGGTGACCGCGCCGTCCTGACTGCGATAAGAGCCGATCTGCTGATAGAGCCAGTATGGCAGCGTGCGGAAATCGTCATTGCCAAAGAGAGCCACCACGCCAAAATCCCCAATCGACAACACGCAGGCAAACGCCAGCGCCTGCGCCAGCGGACGTTTCAGCGCGCGCAGTTCGACCACCTTCAGCCGCTGCCAGCCCTGCATGCCCAGCGACTGGCACAGCAAACCGTAGCGGCTGTTGACGTCGCGCATCGGGTTTTCCAGCACTTTGAGCGCGTAAGGAATGGCCATCAGGGCGTTGGTGAAAATCACAATGCCATCGGCCCTTTCCGGCAGGCCGACGGTGCTGTTGAACAGTAAAAAGAAGCCCGTCGCCAGCACGATGCCCGGCATCGCCAGAATCAGCATGCCCGTCAGCTCCAGCGCCTGTCCGGCCTTTTGGGCCTGCCGTGCGTAGAGTTCGCGGCTGCTCCACAGCAGCATCATGGTCAGCATGACGCACAGTAACCCTGCCGCCAGCGCGATACGCAGCGAGGTCCAGGTCGCCTGCCAGAGGACGGGCTGTTGCAGGACGGAGATGAGATTGAGGTTCAGCCCGTCAACGATAACGGCCATCAGCGGCGGCAGCAGAAGCAGGAGCGCCAGCGCGATCAGGATAAAATCGGTAACGCGGCTGTGCAGGCTGTCCTGCGGATCGCGCCAGCCGGTTATTTGATTGCTGCCAGGGGGAATGGCTTTACTCAGCCGCTGGCTCAACAGCACCAGCACAAGGCAGCACGCCATCTGCACCATCGCCAGCAGCGCGGCGCGACCGGGATCGTAGTCGTAACTCAGCGCCTGGTAAATCGCCAGCTCAATGGTGGTGGCCTGCGGCCCGCCGCCGAGCGACAGCACGGTGGCAAAGCTGGCAAAGCAGAGCATGAAGATTAACGCCGCGACGGGCGGGATCTGGCGGCGCAGCCACGGCCATTCGACAAAGCGGAAGAACGACACGCCGCGCATGCCGAGCTGGGCGGCAACCTGACGCTGTTCGCCGGGTATGTTTTCCAGCGCCTGCAAAAAGAGGCGCGTTGCCATCGGCATATTGAAAAAGACGTGCGCCAGCAGAATGCCCTGCAGGCCGTAAGGAGAGAATGACCATTCCAGACCAAGCTGACCGAACAGCGAAGCCAGCCAGCCCTGGCGACCGTAAACGCTCAGAATACCAAATACCGCCACCAGCACGGGCAGGATCAGCGTCATGGCGCACAGGCGCAGCAGTGCCAGCCTGCCGGGGAAGCGCCGCCGATACAGGGCGCGAGCAAGAAAAATAGCCGGGAGCACCGACAGCAGGGCTGAGAGAGACGCCTGCCAGAAGGAGAAACGGATAACGTGCCAGAGGTAGCTGTCGTGCCAGAGGGCGAGCAGGTCGCTCTCTGGCGCGTTGAACCACAGTGCAAGAAAAGCCCCCAGGCTGACCGCCACCATCACTGTGGCGGCGAGCAGCCCGGGAAGTAACCAGCCGGGAATCAACGGCTGACGGCGCGTTGCCATTCACTTACCCATGCTGCACGCTGCGCGGCGACCTGCTGCGGCGTAAACTCCAGCGAGGTTTTTGGTTTGGTCAGCTGCTCGAAACCTGCGGGCAGCGCAACGTTCGTGACCGGATACATCCAGTTGCCTGCGGGAATCGCATTCTGGAACGCCGGTGAAACCATAAACTTCAGGAACTTCTCGGCCAGCTCCGGCTGCTTGCTGGCGGCGGTACGCGCGGCGACTTCCACCTGCAGATAGTGCCCTTCAGCAAAATCAGCGGCAGCATAGTTATCTTTCTTCTCGGCGATGATGTGGTAGGCCGGAGAGGTGGTGTAGCTCAGCACCAGATCGCTTTCACCTTTCAGGAACAGGCCATAGGCTTCGCTCCAGCCTTTGGTGACGGTGACGGTTTTGGCGGCCAGTTTCTGCCACGCCTCCGGCGCTTTATCCCCGTAAACCTTTTGCATCCACAGCAGCAGGCCCAGGCCTGGCGTACTGGTGCGCGGATCTTCATAAATCACGCGCCATTTCTGGTCACTTTCGACCAGCTCTTTCAGGCTTTTCGGCGGGTTTTTCAGCTTATTTTTGTCGTAAACAAAAGCAAAGTAGCCATAGTCGAACGGCACAAAGGTGTCGTTTTTCCAGCCGCCCGGCACGTTAACGGCATCTGCCGCTACGCCGCTTTTGGCAAACAGTTTGGTTTGCGAGGCGGCTTCCAGCAGGTTGTTATCCAGCCCGAGCACCACGTCGGCCTTGCTGTTTTTCCCTTCCATGCGCAGACGGTTGAGCAGCGATACGCCATCTTCCAGCGCCACGAACTTCAGCTCGCAGTTACAGTCCGCTTCAAAGGCTTTTTTAACCACCGGGCCAGGGCCCCAGTCGGCAGAGAAGGAGTCATAGGTGTAGACCGTCAGGACGGGCTTGGCAAAAGCAGGCAGCGCAAACAGCGCCAGCAGGGGAAGAACTTTTTTTAACACTTTGCACCTCAAAGTTGAGTGGCAAAGGATTTTGAGAGACAGCCTCAAATCCCTTCGCCGGCGTTATCCGGATCAGGTTCGACGGGTATTATCTCAGCGCACATCTGTGATGCAGCACCCCGTTGAGAACGGCGCTATTGTAATGATTTGGTGAATATTACGAAAGCGTTATGGCTCCGGCGGCGCAAACCAGGCGGATTTAAAATCAAACCAGCCCAGGGTGTTCATCCGCAGGCCGCGCATGCTGCGCTGGCCCTGGATCATCAGCCAGTGGTGGATCAAGGGTACGATCGCCTGCTCGGCCAGAAGCTGCTGGCACCATGCTGCAAGATTCATTTCGCCCGCGCGCCACAGGGCGGCATCCTGCTGCCAGTCACGGTCGATGCAGTGCTGGATCAGCGGGACTTCATACAGATGCGAGAAAAGCGAAAAATCGAGCGGCAGGGTAAAGTTGGCGCTGTTGAGCCAGATATCACTGGCGATCTCCCCCTGATGCCATTCGTCATAGTCCACTTCCCTGACCTCTAACCTGACCCCCTCGGCTGCCAGCAGCCGGGTCATGATTCTGGCGATAAAACGATGCTCCACGTGCTCGCGGTAGTAGGTCAGGGTGATGGACTCCAGCCCTGCGGGTTTGTCGCAGTGCACCGGGCGGGCGTGGTGCCAGCGCGGAAGCAGGCCGTACGCCGGGAACCAGTATGTCTGGTACTGCTCTTCCGCATGGTAAATCAGATTGGAAGGGGACAAAACGTGGCTAACCCACTTGCGGACGGCCTGATTTGCTCCACGGTGGGTGCGGCGGTCAAACAGGAGATAGTAACACCCTTCCTCGAGGCGACTCTCAACGGCTTTTTCTCCCGTGGTAGGGCCTTCCAGCGTCAGCCCGCAGCTCAGGTCTTCATTGAGATCCGGTAATACCCAGACGTTCACTTCGTCGATCAGCGCCCGATAGCCAAAGTAGTCGTCGAACGCGCGGATTTTCAGCTGGTTGCTGTTATTGCGGGACACGGAGTAGGGCCCGGTGCCAATCGGCAGGCTGGCAAAATTGTTCATTGATTCCCACTCGCCGGGCAAAATCATCGACGGCACGTAGCCCAGCAGCCAGGGAAGCCACTTATCCTGCTGCGACAGCTCAATATCCAGCGTCCAGGCCGTGGGCGAGTGGACGCGGGAGATATGCGAGTAGAGCGGTAGCCTGCGGGCACGTTCCAGAGAGGCGATGACGTCGTGCATTTCCAGCTCGCGGCCGTGGTGAAAATGGATGCCGGGGCGTAAAAAGAAGCGCCAGTGGCGCGGGGAAAGCTGCTGCCAGTGGTGCGCGATATCCGCCTCCAGTTCCCCGTTTTCCTCATTTATCCGCGTCAGGCCGCTAAAGATTTGCCGGGCCATGTGGGTTTCAGAGCGGCGTAAGGCCGTGCCGGGC
The DNA here is from genome assembly GCF_041679625.1 of Enterobacter cloacae complex sp. ESBL7. Lineage (NCBI taxonomy): Bacteria > Pseudomonadati > Pseudomonadota > Gammaproteobacteria > Enterobacterales > Enterobacteriaceae > Enterobacter > Enterobacter cloacae complex sp. ESBL7. Next base: position 174,923 of record NZ_JBGORN010000003.1, on the reverse strand, counting down.
AATAGATTTTTCATCGGACGGTAGTAGAGCACCCGCAGAATGTGTCGGCCCTGACGAAAGCTGCGCCCGAGATGGGAAACCAGCATCTGGCGCACGGCGGCTTTGTCGCCAACCAGCTGTACCAGCTGATCGATGCGGTCCTGCTCGAGCAGATCTTCCGCGCGCTGCTGCTGCAGCGCCAGCCCGGTATAGAGGAAGGTCAGCCGCGAACGTTTGCCGCGTCCCGCCTCCGCTTCCCAGCTTAACCAGCCCTGCTGCTGCATGGTGTTGAGCAGCGTGCGCATATGGCGGCGGGAGCAGCTAAGCAGGTCAGCCAGCTCGTTGAGCGTGGTCTCCTGCGATTGCCCCTCGCAGCACTGCCAGAGGCGGATAAACTGTTGTTGCAGACGACCGGAAGGCATAAAAGGGGAACTCCTGACAAAAAACCAGCAATTTATTTATCCCTATATTAGGCCAATAATTCTCCTCGATGAAGCGAGGAGGTAAATTATGAAGAGGTCTACCGCACGTCAGTTTTATCAGCAGTACTTTTCAGCGACAAAGGGATCGTCCTGGCTGGCCCGCCGGTGTGCAGAGCAACGGCTGAAAACGTTAGAAGAATTGATGCAGTGGGACGTTACAGCCCCGACCTCTTCCCGCTAACTCGCCTCGATCATGTGTGACTGAGTATTGGTGCTTATCACCCGCCAGCAAAATGTTTTTGCTGGCTTTTTTCGTTTACTATTCACCCAATTTCGATTCGCTTTCACAAGGACTTGCGCATGCTGTGGTTGATGACGATGGGGAGACGCCTGAACGGCGTGTATGCCGCTTTTATGCTGGTGGCCTTTATGATGGGCGTGGCGGGGGCGCTGCAGGCGCCGACGCTGAGCCTGTTTCTCAGCCGCGAGGTGGGGGCGCAGCCGTTTTGGGTCGGCCTGTTTTACACCGTTAACGCCATTGCCGGGATCCTGGTCAGCCTCGCGCTGGCGAAACGATCGGACAGCCAGGGCGATCGCCGCAGGCTGATCCTTTTTTGCTGCGCCATGGCTGTGGGCAACGCGCTGCTCTTTGCCTTCAACCGTCATTATCTGACGCTCATTACCTGCGGCGTGCTGCTGGCTTCGCTGGCGAACACCGCCATGCCGCAGCTGTTCGCGCTGGCCCGTGAATATGCGGATAACTCGGCGCGTGAAGTGGTGATGTTCAGCTCGGTGATGCGCGCCCAGCTTTCGCTGGCGTGGGTCATTGGCCCGCCGCTGGCCTTCATGCTGGCGTTGAACTACGGCTTTACCACCATGTTTTCCATCGCCGCCGGGATTTTTGTCATCAGCCTGGCGCTGATTGCCTTCGCGCTGCCGTCCGTGGCGCGCGTCGAACAGACGACGGATAAACCTGTCACCGAAGTGAGCGGCTGGCAGGACAAAAACGTCCGCATGCTGTTTATTGCCTCCACGCTGATGTGGACCTGCAACACCATGTACATCATCGATATGCCGCTGTGGATCAGCAGCGATCTGGGCCTGCCGGACAAGCTTGCGGGGATCTTGATGGGCACTGCCGCCGGGCTGGAAATCCCGGCAATGATTCTGGCGGGTTACTACGTTAAGCGCTTTGGAAAGCGCAGGATGATGATCGTCGCCGTGGCGGCCGGGGTGCTGTTCTACGCGGGGCTGATCCTTTTCCATTCGCGGGAAGCGTTGCTGGCGCTGCAGATGTTTAACGCCGTGTTTATTGGGATTGTTGCCGGGATCGGCATGCTCTGGTTTCAGGATCTCATGCCCGGCCGTGCCGGCTCGGCGACCACGCTTTTTACCAACAGCATTTCAACCGGGGTGATTCTGGCGGGCGTGATTCAGGGGGCGCTGGCGCAAAGCTACGGGCATGCGTCTGTCTACTGGATGATTGCGGCGCTATCCGTCGTGACGCTTCTGCTGACCTGCCGCGTAAAAGACGTGTGATCGGATGAACGAAACGGAGCCCGGGAACGCCGGGCTCTGTGAACCGTTTTATTCTGAATACTGATATTTACGCTGCGCGCGTAGCGTCAGGTACATATGAACGAGGCCCATGAAACCGTGTGCCCAGAAATATGTCTCAATAAAGACCGTCAGGAATTTATGCAAATCTAAGACGGATTCCGTGACGGACGATACCGGCCCGAGCGTGGCGTTCAGCACGAACCAGGCCGCGCCGCAGAGTGCAACGCCCAGCAGCGCCAGCACGCCCAGACCTTGCACCGTTGCTGCCATACCGCCGGCATGCGCGTCAGGAAGCTGACGCTGCGCGAGGGTGCGAATATCGTCAACAATTCCGCGAAAATCCAGCGCCAGCCAGGCGAAGTAATACTTAAATCCGCGCTGGGTTAACATCCATGCCATCATGGCAATGCCACAAAAAATTAAACCAAACCCGGAGATAACATGGATCCAGGTGACAATTCCGTTCAGCCCGGATTCGTGGAGGGCTTCACTTTCGGTGAAATTAGAATTGATAATCTGGGCGAGGACCAGTACGGCCACAAGAATGTGCAGTATGCGAAGAAAAGGCGTTTCTTTATGGGGAAGCGTATCGCGTAATGTTGGTTTCATCGCTTTTTACCTCAAAAATGAGAGAGCTGATGCGATGCAGTGTGACGCAGATTAATTAACGAAACCTTAACGGTCGGTTGCGTCACACTGTATTTATGCGTTCCGGTTAGTGGGCAGGATCAATATGCGTCATCACGTTCAGCACATTGAATTTTTGCATCACGTTATTTCTGGCATTCACGGCAATCTGATGTCCTTCTTTTACGCTTAATTCGCCGTTCACTTCAAGATGGACATCGACAAGGGCTAAATCGCCCATCTTGCGTGTTTTTAAATCATGGAGTCCGGTGACGCCCTCGGTTGCGAGAAGACACGTTTTGATGTCGTGCTCCAGCTCGGGCTCAAGCGAACGGTCCATCAAATCGTGCAGGGCATCGGCAGAAAATTTGTAACCCATGTGGGCGATGAATACTCCGACAATCAGGGCCGCAATGAGGTCCATCGCGTGAAAGCCCACTAAATTCCCGGCAATGCCGATGGCGACAACCACTGACGACGCTGCGTCAGAACGGGCATGCCAGGCATTGGCTATCAGCAGCGAGGACTGAATACGTTTTCCCGTGGCAAACATGTATCTGAACAGGCTTTCCTTCACCACCAGCGCCAGTATCGCCACCCACAGCGCGGCCCCTTTCACCAGCTGATGCGTCTCGGGGTGAAGCAGTTTATTGCCTGCGGACCAGAGCATCCCTACCCCCACAAGCAGCAGAATAGCGCCAATAATGAGCTTTGCACCGTTTTCGAAACGCAGATGACCGTAATGATGATCGATATCAGAGGCTTTCTGACTCTTTTTATTCGCAATCAGAACGACAAAGTCGGAGGATAAATCGGAAAGAGAATGAATCCCATCAGCAATTAAACCTTGTGAGCCGGAAAATATTCCTGCAACTATCTGAAAGGCGGTGAGTAAACTATTTATTATTACGCTCACTAATGTGCATTTATGTATTTCCCGAGAACGGATATGAGACTCATTGCCATTTTTCTTTTCCATGATTATTTCCGCTGCCAGCTGATTGAGCGATTATTTTGCGCACGGAACATTAAATTGACATTAAATATAACGTCATTATTGGCTGGGTTTGGGAAGTATTTACAGAAGGAGGCGGGTATCGGGATAAAACGCGGCCTGCAGAGTGGACTGCAGGCCGGAGGATTATTTCATAAATGCGGGCTGTTTGTTTTCGTAAGCGGCAATCGCCGCGTCGTGCTGGAGGGTTAAACCAATGCTGTCCAGACCGTTCAGCATGCAGTGACGGCGGAACGCATCAATGCTGAAGCTGTAGGTCTTATCCCCGGCTTTCACCACTTCGGCTTCCAGATCCACTTCAAACGAAATGCCCGGATTCGCCTTAACCAGCGCGAACAACTCATCGACCTGTTCATCGCTCAGCGTGACGGGCAGCAGCTGGTTGTTGAAGCTGTTACCGTAAAAAATATCCGCGAAGCTTGGGGCAATGACCACTTTAAAACCGTAGTCGGTGAGCGCCCACGGCGCGTGCTCACGGGATGAGCCGCAGCCAAAGTTTTCGCGTGCCAGCAAAATGGAGGCGCCTTTGTATTCCGGGAAGTTCAGAACGAATTCCGGATTAGGCGCTTCGCCCTTATCGTCCAGGAAACGCCAGTCGTTAAACAGATGTGCGCCGAAACCGGTGCGCGTCACTTTCTGCAGAAACTGTTTTGGAATAATAGCGTCAGTATCGACGTTAGCGGCGTCCAGCGGGACAACCCGGCCCGTATGTTGGGTAAATTTCTCTGCCATGATTGTCTCCTTATTTCAGGCTGCGAATATCGGCGAAATGGCCGGTGACTGCCGCAGCGGCGGCCATTGCCGGGCTGACCAGATGGGTGCGCCCACCGCGGCCCTGACGGCCTTCAAAGTTACGGTTGCTGGTGGAGGCGCAGCGCTCGCCCGGATTCAGGCGATCGTTGTTCATGGCCAGACACATGGAGCAGCCGGGCAGACGCCACTCGAAGCCCGCTTCGATAAAGATCTTATCCAGACCTTCGGCTTCCGCCTGGGCTTTCACCGGGCCGGAGCCAGGTACTACCAGTGCCTGCACGCCTGGCGCCACTTTGCGGCCTTTGGCAATCTCGGCTGCGGCACGCAAATCTTCGATACGGGAGTTGGTGCAGGAACCGATAAAGACTTTATCAATGGCGACATCGGTCAACGGCACGCCGGGCTTCAGCCCCATGTAGGCCAGCGCTTTTTCCGCACTGGCGCGCTCGACCGGATCGGTAAAGGATGCCGGGTCAGGGATATTGTCGTTAACGGAAATCACCTGGCCCGGATTGGTGCCCCAGGTCACCTGCGGCGCAATCTCTTCTGCCTGAAGAGTGACGACGGTGTCAAAGGCTGCGCCATCGTCGGTTTTCAGGGTTTTCCAGTACGCTACCGCGTTGTCAAAATTCTGACCTTTCGGCGCGTGCAGACGACCCTTCACGTAGTTGAAGGTGGTTTCGTCCGGCGCGACCAGACCGGCTTTTGCGCCCATCTCAATCGCCATATTGCACAGGGTCATGCGTCCCTCCATGCTCAGCGCCTGGATGGCTTCCCCGCAGAACTCAACAACGTGACCGGTGCCGCCTGCGCTGCCGGTTTTACCGATGATGGCCAGCACGATGTCTTTTGCGGTAATACCCGGTGCGGCTTTACCCTTCACTTCAATCTTCATGGTTTTGGCGCGGCCCTGTTTCAGGGTCTGCGTTGCCAGCACATGTTCCACCTCGGAAGTGCCAATCCCGAACGCCAGAGCGCCAAACGCGCCGTGGGTCGCGGTATGGGAGTCACCGCAGACGATGGTCATGCCCGGCAGGGTGATCCCTTGCTCAGGCCCCATCACGTGGACGATGCCCTGATACGGATGGTTCAGGTCGTACAGCTCAACGCCAAACTCGTTGCAGTTCTTAATCAGCTCCTGCATCTGGATACGCGCCATCTCACCCGAGGCATTAATGTCTTTGGTCTGGGTGGAAACGTTGTGATCCATCGTCGCGAAGGTTTTACCCGGCTGACGTACCGGACGCTTGTGCGCGCGCAGGCCGTCAAATGCCTGCGGAGAGGTCACTTCGTGTACCAGATGACGGTCAATGTACAGCAGCGGGGTTTCGTTTGGTGCCTCGTAAACAACGTGCGCATCAAACAACTTTTCATATAACGTCTTAGCCATGATTACACCCCTTCAGCGACATAGCGGGCAATGATGTCGCCCATTTCATCGGTACTGACTGCCGCCGTGCCGCGTGCTAAATCGCCGGTACGGACGCCTTCTTCTAACGCCCGGTTAATGGCGTTTTCAATTGCGGTTGCCGCCTCGCCTGCATCCAGGCTGTAGCGCAGCAGCAGGGCCAGGGAGAGGATCTGCGCAATCGGGTTAGCAATATTTTTGCCGGCGATATCCGGCGCGGAGCCGCCCGCAGGCTCGTACAGGCCAAAGCCTTCTTCATTCAGGCTTGCAGAGGGCAGCATGCCCATCGAGCCGGTGATCATCGCGCATTCGTCAGAGAGGATATCGCCGAACAGGTTGGAGCACAGCAGCACGTCAAACTGGGACGGATCTTTAATCAGCTGCATGGTCGCGTTGTCGATGTACATGTGCGACAGCGCGACGTCCGGGTACTGCTTAGCGACTTCGCTGACGATCTCGCGCCACAAAATGGAAGACTGCAGCACGTTCGCTTTATCAATGGAGGTCACTTTATGGCGGCGTTTGCGCGCCGACTCGAACGCGATGTGGGCGATACGCTCGATTTCGAAACGGTGATACACCTCGGTATCGAACGCTTTCTCGTGTTGTCCGCTGCCTTCGCGTCCTTTTGGCTGACCGAAATAGATCCCGCCGGTCAGTTCACGCACGCACAGAATGTCGAAACCATTGGCGGCGATATCCGCGCGCAGCGGGCAGAACTCTTCCAGACCCTGATACAGCTTCGCCGGACGCAGGTTGCTGAACAGTTTGAAATGTTTACGCAGCGGCAGCAGCGCGCCGCGTTCTGGCTGCTCTGCCGGCGGCAGGTGTTCCCATTTCGGGCCACCGACGGAACCAAACAGCACGGCATCAGCATTTTCGCAGCCTTCCACGGTCGCTTTTGGCAGCGGCGTACCGTGGTTATCAATCGCAATACCGCCCACATCGTAGTGGCTGGTGGTGATTTTCATCGCAAAACGCGCGCGAACGGCTTCCAGTACTTTCAGCGCCTGTGCCATCACTTCCGGACCAATACCGTCGCCCGGCAACACAGCAATATGGTAATTCTTCGACATTACACGGTTTCCTTGTTGTTCTCTTTATTCTGAGCTTTGCGTTGCAACTCTTTTTCGACTTCGGCGGCGCGCCAGATGTTGTTCAACACGTGTACCATCGCTTTCGCGGAGGATTCAACGATATCGGTCGCCAGGCCCACGCCATGGAAGCGGCGGCCATTGTGGGTAACAACAATGTCGACCTGACCCAGTGCATCTTTGCCGTGGCCCTTGGCCGTCAGGTCATATTTCACCAGCTCAACGTCGTACTCGGTGACGCGATTAATCGCCTGGTAGATGGCATCGACAGGGCCGTTACCGTTAGCGGCCTCTGCTTTAATTTCATCGCCGCAGGCCAGTTTGACCGAGGCGGTGGCGATGTCGCTGGAGCCGGACTGCACGTTGAAGTAATCCAGACGGAAGTGCTCCGGCTCTTCCTGCTGCTTGTTAATAAAGGCCAGCGCTTCCAGGTCATAGTCGAACACCTGGCCTTTTTTGTCGGCCAGCTTCAGGAACGCGTCGTACAGCTGGTCCATGTTGTAATCGCTGTCCTTATAACCCATCTCTTCCATACGATGTTTAACCGCCGCGCGACCGGAACGGGAGGTCAGGTTCAACTGCACCTGATTCAGGCCGATGGATTCCGGGGTCATGATTTCGTAGTTTTCACGATTCTTCAGGACGCCATCCTGGTGAATACCGGAGGAGTGCGCGAAGGCGCCGGTACCGACAATTGCTTTGTTAGCCGGAATGGGCATGTTGCAAATCTGACTGACGGTCTGGCTGGTGCGCCAGATTTCGTTGTGATTGATGCGGGTGTGCACGTCCATGATGTCTTTGCGCACTTTGATCGCCATGATCACTTCTTCCAGCGAACAGTTGCCCGCGCGTTCGCCGATACCGTTCATCGCGCCTTCTACCTGACGCGCGCCAGCGTGGACGGCGGCGATGGCATTGCCTACGGCCAGACCCAAATCATCATGGGTGTGGACGGAGATAATTGCTTTATCAATATTCGGCACGCGGTCATACAGGCCGGTGATGATGTTGGAGAACTCAAACGGCATGGTGTAGCCGACGGTGTCCGGGATGTTGATGGTTTTCGCGCCCGCGTTGATGGCGGCTTCCACAACGCGCGCCAGGTCTTCGATTGGCGTACGGCCCGCATCTTCACAGGAGAACTCAACGTCATCGGTATAGTTGCGTGCGCGTTTAACCATGTAGACCGCGCGCTCAATCACCTCATCCAGCGTGCTGCGCAGCTTGGTTGCGATGTGCATAGGCGAGGTAGCAATAAAGGTGTGGATACGGAACGCTTCGGCGACCTTCAGCGACTCGGCGGCGACGTCGATGTCTTTCTCTACGCAGCGCGCCAGGGCACAGACGCGGCTGTTTTTAATGGTGCGCGCAATGGTCTGTACGGATTCGAAATCACCTGGGGAAGAGACAGGGAAACCGACCTCCATCACGTCAACACCCATACGTTCGAGAGCCAGCGCGATCTGCAGTTTCTCTTTTACACTCAGGCTTGCCTGTAATGCCTGTTCACCGTCACGTAAAGTTGTATCGAAAATAATGACTTGCTGGCTCATGGGTTAGGTCCTTGTCAGTCTTAGGGCGCCTTGCTACGAGCATAAAAAAACCCGCGCAGTGGCGCGGGTTTCTAGTCTTACTGGTGACGATTCAACGCTGAATTTCGCCCGCCAGTCTACCGCGCACAGTGGATGCGTTTAGTAGTAGTAGACCGGTGAAACGAATGGTGCGTGTCATGAATCGTGCTCCGTTAAATTCAATATGCTTTTAGTGGTACTGGATACGGTTGTTCATGTCAACCCCTGAGGGTGAAAACGGGCCCGACAGACGGAATCAACAGGGTATTCACTTTAGCTAATTGTGCTGGTTTTAGCTTTTTTGACCCGATTAATTGTCTAATTTTGGACTTGAGAAAAGAGTTGCAGAAACCAATAAATATAAATGTTTAAAAATGAGTGAAATGTTTTGAAGAGGATGCCTGGTGCTTAAAGGGTTTTGATATCATAAAGTTATAAATGCAGTGAATCTATTTCGAAACGCTGAAAAGCGAACAGGGATAACAGGTTGTTAACTAACTGTAGGGCGATAGTAATAACAGTTTAATAATACTTAAGTCATCATTAACCTGACGGTAATTGTATATTGGTTTGATTTATGGTTTCATTTAAATCCTAAAGTCAAACATATCAGTTTTGCTCATTAATTTTCGTTAATATAAAGTCTTTATTTATTCCGAATTTTAAATAATTCTCTTTCGCTGATCGTATTTGCATGATAAATGATATTTTTCAAGATTATTACCGTACGTTAGCAAAGGGGTGTAGCGTGACAGTGGAGTCAGAAGTGCCAGAAAATAATATTAAACAACCTCAAGCTACTGATGGGATTAAACCGCAGTTACGCACGGTGGATCTGAATCTTCTGACGGTGTTTGATGCTGTCATGCAGGAACAGAATATCACCCGCGCTGCCCAAACCTTGGGGATGTCACAACCTGCCGTGAGTAATGCCGTTGCCAGGCTTAAGCTTATGTTTAACGACGAATTATTTGTTCGCTACGGGAGGGGGATCCAGCCTACGGCGCGCGCATTCCAGCTGTTTGGCTCCATTCGTCAGGCGTTGCAACTGGTCCAAAATGAGCTGCCAGGATCGGGCTTTGAACCCTTAAGCAGCGAGCGCGTATTCCATCTTTGCGTCTGTAGCCCTTTAGATAATTATTTAACGTCGATTATCTATAATAAAGTTGAAGAGATCGCACCAAATATCAATCTTGTTTTTAAATCATCCCTGAATCAAAACACAGAACATCAGTTACGCTATCAGGAGATCGAATTCGTTCTGGGGTATGAAGAGTTCCGTCGTCCGGAATTTTCCTGCGTGCCGCTGTTTAAAGATGAAATGGTTTTGGTCGCCAGTAAAAAACACCCGCGCCTGAATTCTCCGCTGCGAGAAAACGATGTTTATAACGAGCAGCACGCCGTTGTTGCGCTCGACAGATATGCTTCCTTTAGCCTGCCGTGGTATGACACTGCGGATAAACAGGCGAGCGTGGCTTATCAGGGCATGGCCATGGTCAGCGTATTAAACGTGGTTTCCCAGACACAGCTGGTGGCAATTGCGCCGCGCTGGCTGGCAGAAGAGTTTTCTGACCCTTTAAATCTGCAAATTTTGCCTCTGCCGCTCAAGCTAAATAGCCGTACCTGTTATCTTTCCTGGCATGAAGCAGCGGGCCGGGATAAAGGACATCAGTGGATGGAAGAGTTGCTGGTTGGCATCTGTCGCCGGTAAACGCATCAGGATAAATCGCATCGGGTTATGTGATTTATCCTGAGTTTTTTTAGATAACTACTATTTTGTTCTGTGATGATTTTTTTTGGCTGCTCTACGGCACGCAAAAATAGATGATTTCCTGCATTGTCGCGCTTTTCAGCGATGATTTATCACCTCATTCTCTATTCCCAGAGGAATTAACCATATCTTCTGTGAACGGCTGCTTTTTCTGCTTTACGCACCGTTTATCTCCCCGGGTTTGCTAATTGCCTGCCTCATAACGAGCGGTTAAGGTAAAGAACACTCTGCAAAATATAAGATTGGTTCATCCCAATCGTAAGACGGTGCGGAAATGAATTCGCCAGTCCGTCTATAACAAAATGCCTGGAGGCAAAGCATGGAGATGTTGTCTGGCGCGGAAATGGTCGTTCGGTCGCTGATCGATCAGGGCGTAAAGCAAGTGTTCGGCTACCCTGGCGGTGCGGTTCTCGATATTTATGATGCGCTGCATACGGTTGGGGGCATTGACCATGTTCTGGTACGTCACGAGCAGGCGGCGGTACACATGGCTGACGGCCTGGCACGTGCGACGGGTGAAGTGGGCGTGGTGTTAGTCACGTCTGGCCCCGGCGCGACAAACGCCATTACCGGGATTGCGACGGCCTATATGGACTCTATCCCGCTGGTGATCCTCTCCGGGCAGGTGGCAACCTCACTGATTGGCTACGATGCGTTTCAGGAGTGCGACATGGTTGGGATTTCGCGTCCCGTTGTGAAGCACAGCTTCCTGGTCAAGCAAACAGAAGACATTCCCGGCGTATTGAAAAAAGCCTTCTGGCTGGCGGCGAGCGGACGTCCGGGACCGGTGGTGGTCGATCTGCCTAAAGATATTCTCAACCCGGCAAACAAGCTGCCTTATGTCTGGCCGGAATCGGTCAGCATGCGTTCTTATAACCCCACAACGCAGGGGCATAAAGGTCAGATCAAGCGAGCGTTGCAAACGCTTCTGGCAGCCAAAAAACCGGTGGTCTATGTCGGTGGCGGGGCGATCAACTCTGCCTGTGAAGACCAGCTTCGTGAACTGATTGAAAAGCTTAACCTTCCCGTTGCGTCGTCGCTGATGGGGCTGGGGGCGTTTCCTGCCACCCATCGTCAGGCGCTGGGGATGCTGGGTATGCACGGTACTTATGAAGCCAACATGACAATGCATCATTCCGATGTAATCTTTGCCGTCGGCGTGCGCTTTGACGATCGCACCACCAACAACCTGGCAAAGTATTGCCCGAACGCTACCGTGCTGCACATTGATATCGATCCAACGTCAATTTCAAAAACGGTGTCGGCTGATGTGCCGATCGTCGGTGACGCCCGGCAGGTTCTGGAGCAAATGCTGGATCTGCTGACCCAGGAGAGTGCAACCCAGCCGCTGGATGAGATCCGCGACTGGTGGCAGCAGATTGAGCAGTGGCGCGCGCGTCAGTGCCTGAAATATGACACGCAAAGTGAAAATATTAAGCCGCAGGCGGTCATTGAAGCGGTGTGGCGACTGACGAAAGGTGAGGCGTACGTGACCTCAGACGTGGGGCAGCATCAGATGTTTGCCGCCCTGTATTACCCGTTTGATAAACCGCGACACTGGATCAACTCCGGTGGTTTGGGAACCATGGGCTTTGGTCTGCCTGCCGCGCTGGGCGTGAAGCTGGCGCTGCCGAACGAAACCGTCGTCTGCGTGACGGGGGACGGCAGTATTCAGATGAACATTCAGGAGCTGTCTACCGCGCTGCAATATGAACTGCCCGTACTGGTGCTGAACCTGAATAACGGGTATCTCGGTATGGTGAAGCAGTGGCAGGATATGATCTACTCTGGCCGCCACTCTCAGTCATACATGAAATCGCTGCCGGATTTTGTTCGTCTTGCTGAAGCTTACGGCCATGTAGGCATGCGGGTGACCGATCCGGCTGAGCTGGAAACGAAGCTCGCGCAAGCGCTTGAGCACGTTAAAAACAACCGCCTCGTCTTTATGGATGTGATTGTTGATGGGACCGAGCACGTTTATCCGATGCATATTCGTGGTGGTGGTATGGATGAAATGTGGTTAAGCAAAACGGAGAGAACCTGATATGCGCCGGATATTATCTGTTTTACTGGAAAACGAGTCTGGCGCACTGTCGCGCGTCATTGGCCTTTTTGCGCAGCGCGGCTATAACATTGAAAGCCTGACCGTTGCCCCAACGGAAGACCCGACGCTGTCGCGCATGACGATCCAAACCGTCGGCGATGCCAAAGTGCTTGAGCAAATTGAAAAACAGCTGCATAAGCTGGTCGACGTACTGCGCGTGAGTGAGCTGGGGCAGGGGGCCTACGTTGAACGTGAGGTCATGCTGGTGAAAATTCAGGCCAGTGGCTACGGGCGTGATGAAGTCAAACGCAATGCGGATATTTTCCGCGGACAAATTATCGACGTCACGCCTTCTCTTTATACTGTGCAGCTGGTCGGGACAAGCGACAAGCTGGATGCTTTCCTCGCGTCCGTGCGGGACGTTGCAAAAATTGTCGAGGTGGCGAGATCGGGTGTCGTAGGTCTGTCACGCGGCGAGAAAATCATGCGTTAGTTGTCAAAAAGGTTCGCCTCTTTCTGCCCGGTCACCAAAGCCGGGCTTTTTTTTGCGTAATCAGCCGACAACGCAGATAAAAGCGGTTGCCGCGAAGTCTTTTCTGCGTTTAGATGTTAAAAGATTTAACCATAACCTTGACAGGGCCATGGACTCTTTTCTTTTTTTAAGGGGCAATTGTGAAACTGGATGAAATCGCCCGGCTAGCCGGCGTCTCACGAACAACGGCCAGCTATGTGATTAACGGTAAAGCAAAGCAGTACCGTGTCAGCGACAAGACCGTTGAAAAAGTTATGGCGGTGGTTCGTGAGCATAACTACCATCCGAATGCTGTCGCAGCCGGTCTGCGTGCCGGGCGTACCCGCTCTATTGGTCTGGTGATCCCAGACCTGGAAAACACCAGCTATACCCGTATCGCCAACTATCTTGAACGTCAGGCGCGCCAGCGCGGCTATCAACTGCTGATTGCCTGCTCGGAAGACCAGCCCGACAACGAAATGCGTTGCATTGAGCATCTGCTCCAGCGCCAGGTGGATGCCATCATCGTGTCGACCTCCTTGCCGCCAGAGCATCCGTTCTACCAGCGCTGGGCGAACGACCCGTTCCCAATCGTTGCGCTGGACCGCGCGCTCGATCGCGAGCATTTCACCAGCGTCGTGGGTGCGGATCAGGATGATGCCGAAATGCTGGCCGCAGAGCTGAGAACGTTCCCCGCTGAAACGGTGCTGTATCTTGGCGCGTTGCCCGAGCTTTCCGTGAGCTTCCTGCGTGAGCAGGGATTCAGAGCCGCCTGGAAAGACGATCCGCGCGAGGTTCACTACCTCTATGCCAACAGCTACGAACGTGAAGCCGCAGCGCAGCTGTTTGAGAAATGGCTGGAAACGCATCCGATGCCTCAGGCGCTGTTCACTACGTCATTTGCGCTGTTGCAGGGCGTCATGGATGTGACCTTACGTCGTGAAGGTAAACTGCCCTCCGACCTGGCGATTGCCACGTTCGGGGATAATGAGCTGCTCGACTTCCTGCAGTGCCCGGTGCTGGCGGTAGCACAGCGTCACCGCGATGTGGCTGAACGCGTGCTTGAGATTGTGCTGGCAAGCCTGGATGAGCCGCGCAAACCGAAGCCGGGTCTGACGCGTATCAAACGTAATCTCTACCATCGCGGAATTTTAAGCCGCCAAAAATGAAATGACCGGGGCGGAGAAATCTGCCCCATTTTGTTGTGATTATTCGTGCAGATAATTCCCGGAGAGAAATTAGGATAATTCTTGCGGGATCGTAATCGCCTATTTTTTTAATTCATTCTGGCTTTTAAATTGTCCTTTAAAAGAACGTCCGGGCGATTTTAAACAGCTATCTTTGTATTATTTTGTTACAAACCATCATCGGTCGATGAATATTCAGACGTTTTTCCTCTTACTGCTCCAGCTTACGTGGCAACCTCCGCGCTTACCGGGCACCTGGATGAATCTGGCGCTGTTATCCCCTGAGAATCTGTCATAAAATGCTGCCCGCGTCGCAAACTGACACTTTATATTTATCTGCGATGATATTGAGTGAGCTTTAACGCTAGTGTGCATATTCGGTTTTTTTCTTACAAATATTCATAACGTTAATTTTGCCTCGCCAGTTGTGCAGTTATTAACCAGGACTGTTTATCTCTGTAAATAGAGGGCTTTCGGGTCCTTATAGGGAGAGTCCTGGCTTGACAAGCTTTTCCCTCGCTCCGTAAACTCCTTTAGGTGGGAGTTTGTGGGTTAAAGTGGTGAGGAGGGGTGAGACTGGCATGTTCCGTGGAGCTACGTTAGTCAATCTCGACAGTAAAGGGCGTTTATCGGTACCAACCCGATACCGCGACCAGCTGATTGAGAACGCTGCGGGTCAAATGGTTTGCACCATTGACATTAACTCCCCCTGCCTGCTGCTTTACCCCTTGCCTGAATGGGAAATTATTGAGCAAAAGCTGTCGCGACTGTCGAGCATGAACCCGCAGGAACGCCGCGTGCAGCGGCTGTTATTGGGACATGCCAGTGAATGTCAGATGGATAACGCAGGGCGGTTACTGATTGCCCCTGTGTTGCGGCAACATGCCGGTCTGACCAAAGAAGTGATGCTGGTCGGGCAGTTCAACAAGTTTGAACTGTGGGATGAAACGACCTGGTATCAACAGGTCAAGGAAGATATCGACGCTGAGCAGTCTGATTCCGCGACATTATCGGAACGGCTGCAGGACTTGTCTCTATAAATATGATGGAAAATTATAAACACAAAACGGTGTTACTGGACGAGGCCGTTAACGGCCTGAATATTCGTCCGGATGGCATCTACATTGATGGCACGTTTGGTCGCGGTGGTCACTCGCGTTTGATTCTCTCCCAGCTTGGAGAGGAAGGACGTCTGCTGGCAATCGATCGCGATCCGCAGGCAATTGCCGTTGCACAAACCATCAATGACCCACGCTTTTCCATCGTGCATGGACCTTTCTCTGCGCTCGCGGATTATGTTGCCGAGCGTGGCCTGACGGGCAAGATCGACGGGATTCTTCTCGATCTTGGCGTCTCTTCACCCCAGCTTGATGACGCTGAACGTGGTTTCTCCTTTATGCGTGATGGTCCGCTGGACATGCGTATGGACCCGACGCGCGGTCAGTCTGCCGCTGAGTGGTTACAGACCGCTGACGAAGCCGATATTGCATGGGTCATCAAAACGTTTGGCGAAGAGCGCTTTGGCAAACGTATTGCGCGCGCCATCGTTGAGCGCAATCGCATTGAGCCCATGACCCGCACCAAAGAGTTGGCCGAAGTGATCGCGGCGGCGACACCGGTGAAGGATAAGCACAAACATCCCGCGACCCGTACCTTCCAGGCGGTTCGCATCTGGGTAAACAGTGAACTGGAGGAAATAGAGCTGGCGCTAAAAAGCTCGCTCGACGTGCTGGCCCCGGGTGGGCGGTTATCCATCATCAGCTTCCATTCGCTGGAAGACCGTATTGTGAAACGCTTTATGCGTGAGCAAAGCCGCGGTCCACAGGTGCCAGCGGGGCTGCCGATGACGGAAGAACAACTCAGGAAACTGGGTGGCCGTCAGTTGCGAGCATTAGGCAAGTTGATGCCGGGCGAAGAAGAAGTGGCAGAGAATCCACGCGCCCGTAGTTCAGTGCTGCGTGTTGCAGAGAGGACGAACGCATGATCGGCAGAGTGACAGAGACCCTAAGCAAAGTTAAGGATTCGTTAGGAAGCAACGAGCGCCATGCCTTGCCTGGCGTGATCGGCGACGATCTTTTGCGGTTTGGGAAACTGCCACTCTGTCTGTTCATTTGCATCATTGTCACGGCAGTTACGGTGGTGACCACCGCCCACCATACACGTTTATTGACTGCGCAACGCGAGCAGATGGTACTGGAACGCGATGCGCTGGATATTGAATGGCGAAATCTGATCCTTGAAGAAAACGCGCTCGGCGATCACAGCCGGGTTGAACGGATCGCAACGGAAAAGCTGCAGCTGCAGCATGTTGATCCTTCGCAGGAAAATATCGTAGTACAAAAATAAGGGAAAACGCGACGCATGAAAGCAGCGGCAAAAACGCTAAAACCAAAACGTCAGGAAGAACAGGCCAACTTTGTCAGTTGGCGTTTTGCGTTGCTTTGCGGCTGCATTTTACTCGCTCTGGGTTTTCTGCTGGGACGCGTGGCCTGGCTGCAAATCATCGCCCCTGACATGCTGGTGCGTCAGGGCGACATGCGCTCCCTGCGCGTCCAGGAAGTGTCGACATCCCGCGGGATGATCACCGACCGCTCGGGTCGTCCGCTGGCGGTGAGCGTGCCGGTGAAGGCGATCTGGGCCGATCCTAAAGAACTGCATGATGCTGGCGGGATCACGCTTGATAACCGCTGGAAGGCCCTTGCGGATGCGCTGAAGATGCCGCTGGACCAGTTAGCTTCACGCGTAAATACGAACCCGCGAGGGCGCTTTATCTATCTGGCGCGTCAGGTGAACCCTGACATGGCGGACTACATCAAAAAATTGAAGCTGCCGGGGATCCATCTACGTGAAGAATCCCGTCGTTACTATCCATCCGGCGAAGTGACTGCTCACCTCATTGGCTTTACTAACGTTGATAGCCAGGGGATTGAAGGCGTTGAAAAAAGCTTTGATAAATGGCTCACCGGCCAGCCCGGCGAGCGCATTGTGCGTAAGGACCGCTATGGTCGCGTGATCGAGGATATTTCCTCTACGGACAGCCAGGCCGCACACAATCTGGCCCTGAGTATTGATGAGCGGTTACAGGCGCTGGTTTACCGCGAGCTGAACAATGCCGTGGCCTTCAACAAAGCGGAATCGGGCAGTGCCGTGTTAGTTGACGTCAACACGGGTGAAGTGCTGGCGATGGCCAATAGCCCGTCCTACAACCCTAACAATCTTACCGGTACGCAGAAGGATATTATGCGTAACCGTACCATCACCGACGTGTTCGAACCGGGTTCGACCGTTAAGCCGATGGTGGTCATGACTGCCCTTCAGCGCGGTATCGTCAATGAAAACACCGTCCTGAATACTATTCCATACCGAATTAATGGCCACGAGATCAAAGACGTGGCGCGCTACAGCGAATTGACCCTGACCGGGGTGTTACAGAAGTCGAGTAACGTCGGTGTTTCAAAGCTGGCGTTAGCGATGCCGTCCTCAGCGTTAGTAGAGACTTACTCACGTTTTGGACTTGGAAAGGCGACCAATTTGGGGTTGGTCGGAGAACGCAGTGGCTTATATCCTCAAAAACAACGGTGGTCTGACATAGAGAGGGCCACCTTCTCTTTCGGCTACGGGCTAATGGTGACACCGTTACAGTTAGCGCGAGTCTACGCAACGATCGGCAGCTATGGCGTTTATCGTCCGCTGTCGATTACCAAAGTTGATCCACCGGTTCCCGGCGAGCGTATCTTCCCGGAATCAACCGTCCGTACAGTTGTTCATATGATGGAAAGCGTGGCGCTGCCCGGCGGCGGCGGCGTTAAGGCGGCAATCAAAGGTTATCGCATCGCCATCAAGACCGGTACGGCGAAAAAAGTAGGGCCGGACGGCCGCTATATCAACAAATACATTGCCTATACCGCAGGCGTTGCGCCTGCAAGCAATCCGCGTTTTGCGCTGGTGGTCGTGATAAACGATCCACAGGCGGGTAAATACTACGGCGGCGCCGTCTCCGCGCCTGTGTTCGGGGCTATCATGGGCGGCGTGTTACGCACCATGAACATCGAACCGGATGCGCTGGCGACGGGCGAAAAAAGTGAATTTGTAATTAATCAAGGCGAGGGTACAGGTGGCAGATCGTAATTTGCGCGACCTTCTCGCTCCGTGGGTGCCAAATGCACCGGAGCGAGCACTGCGAGAGATGGTACTGGACAGCCGCGTGGCTGCTTCTGGCGATCTTTTTGTGGCGGTGGTCGGTCATCAGGCGGACGGGCGTCGTTATATCCCGCAGGCGATTGCGCAAGGTGTGGCTGCCATTATTGCTGAGGCCAAAGATGAGGCAACCGACGGTGAGATCCGTGAAATGCACGGGGTACCGGTCATCTATCTCAGCCAGTTAAACGAGCGTCTTTCCGCGCTGGCAGGACGTTTTTATCACGAACCTTCTGACCAGCTGCGCCTGGTCGGCGTCACGGGTACGAACGGTAAAACCACTACCACTCAGCTGATGGCGCAGTGGGCCCAGCTGCTGGGTGAAACCGGTGCGGTGATGGGTACCGTGGGTAACGGCCTGCTGGGCAAAGTGAGCCCGACGGAAAACACCACCGGCTCGGCCGTAGACGTACAGCATGTGCTTGCCGGTCTGGCAGGGCAGGGGGCAACCTTTGCTGCGATGGAAGTCTCTTCGCACGGTCTGGTTCAGCACCGCGTCGCGGCGCTGAAATTTGCCGCTTCCGTGTTTACCAACCTGAGCCGCGATCATCTTGATTATCACGGTGATATGGAGCATTACGAAGCCGCGAAATGGCTGCTGTTCTCTACTCACCATTACGGACAAGCCATCATCAACGCCGACGACGAAGTGGGCCGCCGCTGGCTGGCGAAGCTGCCGGATGCGGTTGCGGTGTCGATGGAAGACCATATCAATCCGAACTGCCACGGCCGCTGGCTGAAGGCGGTTGAGGTGAATTATCACGACAGCGGGGCGACAATCCGCTTTGCCTCTTCCTGGGGTGAAGGCGAAATTGAAAGCCGCCTGATGGGCGCGTTTAACGTCAGCAACCTGCTGCTGGCGCTGGCAACGCTGCTGGCGCTGGGTTATCCGATGGCTGAACTGCTGAAAACCTCAGCGCGTCTGCAGCCGGTTTGCGGCCGTATGGAAGTGTTCAGCGCGCCGGGCAAACCGACCGTTGTGGTTGATTATGCCCACACGCCGGATGCGCTGGAAAAAGCGCTGGAAGCGGCGCGCCTGCACTGCGCCGGTAAGCTCTGGTGCGTGTTTGGCTGCGGCGGCGATCGCGATAAAGGCAAACGCCCGCTGATGGGGGCTATTGCCGAGCAGTTCGCAGATATTCCGGTTGTGACCGATGACAACCCGCGTACCGAAGAGCCGCGCGCCATCATTAATGACATTCTGGCGGGCATGCTGGACGCGGGCCGCGCTCGCGTGGTGGAAGGGCGTGCGGAAGCCGTGACCAACACCATCATGCAGGCGCAGGAGAATGATGTTGTCCTGCTGGCGGGCAAAGGCCATGAAGATTATCAGATCGTTGGCAATCGCCGTCTGGACTACTCGGACCGCGTAACGGCAGCTCGTCTGCTGGGAGTCGTGGCATGATTAGCATCACGTTAAGCCAGGCAGCTGCCATTCTTAAGGGCGACCTGCACGGGCTGGACCTGACCATTGATGCCGTAACGACGGACACCCGCAAAATCACCGCAGGCTGTCTGTTTGTGGCGCTGAAAGGCGAGCGTTTTGACGCGCATGATTTTGCGGAACAGGCCAAAGAGAACGGCGCCGGTGCGCTGCTCGTCAGCCGCAAGCTCGATATCGATCTGCCACAAATTGTGGTGAAAGATACGCGTCTCGCGTTCGGTGAGCTGGCCGCCTGGGTTCGCCAGCAGGTCCCTACGCGCGTTGTCGCCTTGACCGGTTCATCAGGCAAGACGTCGGTGAAAGAGATGACGGCGGCGATCCTCAGCCAGTGCGGGAATACGCTTTATACCGCGGGCAACCTCAATAATGACATCGGCGTGCCGATGACATTACTCCGCCTGACCAAAGAACATGAATTTGCGGTAATCGAGTTAGGGGCAAACCACCAGGGCGAAATCGCCTGGACCGTGAGCCTGACTCGCCCGGAAGCCGCGCTGGTGAATAACCTCGCGGCGGCGCATCTGGAAGGCTTTGGCTCGCTGGAAGGCGTAGCGAAAGCCAAAGGTGAGATTTACACCGGTCTGCCGGATGACGGTATCGCCATTCTGAACGCCGACAACAACGACTGGCTGAACTGGCAAAGCATTATTGGTTCGCGTAAAACCTGGCGCTTCTCGCCGAATGCGGCCAACAGTGATTTTACCGCGACCAATATCCATGTGACGTCGCACGGTACGGAGTTCACCCTCACCACCCCAACGGGTGGCGTAGATGTACTGCTGCCGCTGCCGGGTCGCCATAATATCGCCAATGCGCTTGCGGCGGCGGCGTTGTCGACGGCGGTGGGCGCGTCGCATGAAGCGATTAAAACCGGGCTGGCGAACCTGAAAGCCGTGCCGGGGCGTCTGTTCCCGATTCAGCTTTCGGAAAACAAGCTGCTGCTTGATGACTCCTACAACGCGAACGTGGGCTCGATGACGGCGGCGGTGCAGGTGTTATCTGAAATGCCGGGCTACCGCATCATGGTGGTGGGCGATATGGCAGAGCTGGGCGACGAAAGCGAAGCCTGCCATACCCAGGTCGGTGAAGCGGCGAAAGCTGCAGGGCTGGACTGCGTGCTGAGCGCAGGAAAACTGAGCCAGGCGATTAGCCAAGCCAGCGGCGTTGGCGAGCATTTTGCTGATAAAACCGCGTTGATAGCGCGCCTTAAGGCGTTGATTACAGAAAAACAAATTGTGACTGTGTTAGTGAAAGGTTCACGTAGTGCCGCCATGGAAGAGGTTGTGCACGCATTACAGGAGAACGGGACATGTTAGTTTGGCTGGCCGAACATTTGGTCAAATATTATTCAGGCTTTAACGTCTTTTCGTATCTGACGTTTCGCGCCATCGTCAGCCTGCTGACTGCGCTGTTCATCTCGTTGTGGATGGGCCCGCGCATGATTGCCCGTCTGCAAAAACTCTCTTTCGGCCAGGTTGTGCGTAACGACGGTCCGGAATCGCACTTCAGCAAGCGCGGCACGCCGACCATGGGCGGGATCATGATCCTGACCGCCATCGTCGTTTCCGTGTTGCTGTGGGCCTATCCCTCCAACCCGTACGTCTGGTGCGTTCTGACGGTACTGGTGGGTTATGGGATCATCGGTTTTGTGGATGATTACCGCAAAGTCGTTCGCAAAGATACTAAAGGCCTGATCGCGCGCTGGAAATATTTCTGGATGTCGGTGATCGCGCTGGGCGTGGCCTTCGCTCTGTATCTGGCCGGGAAAGATACGCCAGCCACCGAGCTGGTCGTGCCGTTCTTTAAAGACGTGATGCCGCAGCTGGGGCTGTTCTACATCCTTCTGGCCTACTTTGTGATTGTCGGTACCGGCAACGCAGTTAACCTGACCGACGGTCTGGATGGCCTGGCCATTATGCCAACCGTCTTTGTGGCCGCCGGTTTTGCGCTGGTGGCGTGGGCGACCGGTAACATGAACTTTGCGAACTACCTGCACATCCCTTATTTGCGCCACGCGGGTGAGCTGGTGATCGTCTGTACGGCGATTGTCGGCGCGGGGCTGGGCTTCCTGTGGTTCAACACCTATCCGGCGCAGGTCTTTATGGGTGACGTCGGTTCTCTGGCTTTGGGCGGTGCGCTCGGCATTATCGCCGTACTGCTGCGTCAGGAGTTCCTGCTGGTGATCATGGGCGGCGTGTTTGTGGTTGAAACCCTGTCGGTGATTTTGCAGGTCGGTTCCTTCAAGCTGCGCGGTCAGCGCATCTTCCGTATGGCGCCGATTCACCACCACTATGAACTGAAAGGCTGGCCGGAGCCGCGCGTGATTGTGCGCTTCTGGATTATTTCGCTGATGCTGGTGCTGATTGGCCTGGCAACGCTGAAGGTACGTTAATCATGGCAGATTACCAGGGCAAAAAAGTCGTTATCATCGGGTTGGGCCTCACGGGGCTCTCCTGCGTGGACTTTTTCCTCGCACGCGGCGTGACGCCACGCGTGATGGATACGCGTGTCTCTCCGCCGGGTCTGGACAAACTGCCGGAACAGGTTGAACGCCACCTTGGTGGTCTGAATGATGACTGGCTGCTGGCAGCCGATCTGATTGTCGCAAGCCCAGGTATGGCGCTGGCGCACCCTTCGCTGAGCGCTGCTGCGGATGCGGGCGTTGAGATTGTCGGCGATATCGAGCTGTTCTGCCGCGAAGCGCAGGCACCTGTTATCGCCATTACCGGTTCTAACGGTAAAAGCACCGTCACCACCCTGGTGGGTGAAATGGCGAAAGCGGCGGGCATGAACGTCGGCGTTGGCGGTAACATTGGTTTACCCGCTCTGATGCTGCTGGATAAAGGCTGCGAGCTGTATGTTCTCGAGCTTTCCAGCTTCCAGCTGGAAACGACCTCCAGCCTGCACGCTGCGGCTGCGACGATCCTCAACGTGACTGAAGATCATATGGATCGGTATCCATTTGGTCTGCAGCAGTACCGCGCCGCCAAGCTCCGCGTTTATGAAAATGCCAAAGTCTGCGTTGTTAACGCTGATGACGCGCTGACCATGCCCGTACGCGGTGCAGACGATCGCTGTATCAGCTTCGGTATCACGATGGGGGATTACCACCTGAACCGTCAGCTGGGCGAAACCTGGCTGCGCGTGAAGGGTGAGAAAGTGCTGAACGTGAAAGAGATGAAGCTCACTGGTCAGCACAACTATACCAATGCCCTGGCGGCGCTGGCGCTGGCGGATGCAGTAGGGCTGCCGCGCTCCTCCAGCCTGAAAGCGTTAACCACGTTTTCTGGTCTGGCGCACCGTTTCCAGCTGGCGCTGGAGCACAACGGCGTGCGCTGGATTAACGACTCCAAAGCCACCAACGTCGGAAGCACGGAGGCCGCGCTGAACGGTCTGCACGTTGACGGCACCCTGCATTTACTGCTGGGCGGCGACGGTAAATCAGCTGATTTCTCCTCACTGAAGCCGTATCTCGCCGGAGATAACATCCGCCTGTACTGCTTCGGGCGTGACGGCAGCGAACTGGCTGAACTGCGCCCTGAGGTTGCCGAGCAAACCGAAACCATGGAACAGGCGATGCGGCTGATTGCCCCTCGCGTGAAGCCAGGCGATATGGTGCTGCTCTCTCCGGCCTGTGCCAGCCTCGATCAATTCAAGAATTTCGAACAGCGTGGTGATGTCTTTACCCGCCTGGCGAAGGAGTTAGGCTAATGCGTTTATCTCTCCCTCGCCTGAAAATGCCGCGCCTGCCAGGATTTGGGATCCTGGCATGGGTATTTGCGGCGCTCAAAGGCTGGGTGATGGGCTCTCGTCAAAAAGATAACGACAGCCTGGTCATGTACGATCGCACGCTGTTCTGGCTCACTATGGGGCTGGCGGCGGTCGGCTTCATTATGGTGACGTCAGCCTCAATGCCCGTCGGGCAGCGTCTGGCGAACGATCCTTTCCTGTTTGCCAAGCGTGATGGTCTTTACATCATTCTGGCGTTCTGCCTGGCGCTGGTGACCTTGCGTCTGCCGATGGAGTTCTGGCAGCGGCACAGTACGGCGATGCTGATCGCCTCGATTATTATGCTGCTGATCGTACTGGTGGTGGGGAGCTCTGTTAACGGGGCTTCACGCTGGATCGCCTTTGGCCCGCTGCGCATTCAGCCTGCGGAATTTACCAAGCTCTCCCTGTTCTGCTACCTGGCTAACTACCTGGTGCGTAAGGTTGATGAAGTGCGTAACAATCTGCGCGGCTTCTTAAAACCGATGGGCGTGATTCTGGTGCTGGCGGTATTACTGCTGGCGCAGCCTGACCTCGGTACCGTTGTCGTGCTGTTCGTTACCACTCTGGCGATGCTGTTCCTGGCGGGCGCGAAGCTGTGGCAGTTCATCGCTATCATCGGGATGGGGATTTCGGCGGTTGTGCTGCTGATCCTCGCCGAGCCTTACCGTATTCGCCGTGTGACCTCGTTCTGGAACCCGTGGGAAGATCCGTTCGGCAGCGGCTATCAGCTGACGCAGTCGCTGATGGCCTTTGGTCGCGGTGAAGTCTGGGGGCAAGGGCTGGGTAACTCGGTACAGAAACTGGAGTATTTACCGGAAGCGCATACTGACTTCATCTTCTCCATTATTGCGGAAGAACTGGGTTATATCGGTGTGGTATTAGCGCTATTAATGGTATTCTTCGTCGCTTTCCGCGCCATGTCTATCGGCCGGAAAGCGCTGGAGATCGATCACCGCTTCTCAGGATTCTTAGCCTGTTCAATTGGTATCTGGTTTAGCTTCCAGGCATTGGTTAACGTCGGGGCCGCAGCGGGTATGCTGCCGACCAAAGGTCTGACGCTGCCGTTGATCAGTTATGGTGGTTCGAGTCTGTTGATTATGTCGACGGCCATCATGTTTTTGTTGCGTATAGATTATGAAACGCGTCTGGAAAAAGCCCAGGCGTTTACACGAGGTTCACGATGAATCAACCGAAGCGGTTAATGGTGATGGCAGGCGGTACCGGTGGACACGTGTTCCCGGGGCTGGCGGTTGCGCACCATTTAATGGATCAGGGCTGGCAGGTACGCTGGCTGGGAACCGCAGACCGCATGGAAGCCGATCTGGTGCCGAAGCACGGTATCGAGATCGACTTTATTCGTATTTCCGGCCTTCGGGGCAAAGGCCTCAAGGCAATGCTGCTGGCACCGGTGCGTATTTTTAACGCCTGGCGTCAGGCGCGCACCATCATGAAGCGTTTTAAGCCTGATGTGGTGCTGGGCATGGGCGGCTATGTCTCGGGTCCTGGCGGGCTGGCGGCATGGTCGTTAGGCATTCCCGTTGTGCTGCATGAGCAGAACGGTATTGCCGGTCTGACCAACAAGTGGCTGGCGAAAATCGCTACCAAAGTTATGCAGGCGTTTCCCGGTGCGTTCCCGAAAGCGGACGTGGTGGGTAACCCGGTGCGCGTGGACGTGCTGGCGCTCCCGCTGCCGGACGCTCGCCTGACGGGCCGTGAAGGGCCGGTTCGTGTGCTTGTTGTCGGCGGCTCTCAGGGCGCACGCATTTTAAACCAGACGATGCCGCAGGTTGCCGCAAAGCTGGGGGATACCGTGACCATCTGGCACCAGAGCGGAAAAGGTGCTCAGCAGACCGTTGAGCAAGCTTATGCAGACGAAGGTCAGCCGCAGCATAAAGTCACAGAATTTATCGACGACATGGCGGCAGCGTATGCCTGGGCCGATGTCGTGGTCTGTCGCTCAGGCGCGCTGACGGTGAGCGAGATCGCCGCCGCCGGTCTGCCGGCCCTGTTTGTGCCGTTCCAGCACAAAGACAGACAGCAGTACTGGAATGCGCTGCCGCTTGAGAAAGCCGGTGCCGCGAAGATTTTTGAACAGCCACAATTTACCGCCGACGCGGTCGCCACCACCCTGGCGGGCTGGAACAGAGACGCACTGCTGGAGATGGCGCAACGCGCACGCGCGGCCGCTATCCCTGATGCGACGGAACGGGTGGCAAAAGAAGTGAGCCTGGCAGCCCAGGCTTAACCCTCGCAGCGCGTGTTGCGCTGCACGAATTTTAAGTAGTCGATGGCGTTTAGAGAATGAATACACAACAACTGGCAAAACTGCGTTCAATCGTGCCCGAGATGCGTCGCGTCCGGCACATTCACTTTGTTGGCATCGGTGGTGCTGGCATGGGCGGTATTGCCGAAGTGTTAGCTAACGAAGGCTATCAGATCAGCGGGTCTGACCTGGCGCCAAACCCTGTAACGCAGCAGCTGGCGTCGCTTGGGGCGACTATCTATTTCAACCATCGCCCGGAAAACGTGCGCGATGCGAGCGTGGTGGTGGTCTCGAGCGCTATCTCCTCTGACAACCCGGAAATCGTTGCCGCGCACGAAGCGCGCATTCCGGTGATCCGCCGTGCAGAAATGCTGGCGGAACTGATGCGTTTCCGTCACGGCATCGCCATTGCCGGGACCCACGGTAAAACCACGACCACGGCGATGGTTTCCAGTATTTATGCGGAAGCGGGTCTCGACCCGACGTTCGTCAACGGCGGTCTGGTCAAAGCCGCGGGCGTACACGCGCGTCTGGGCCACAGTCGTTACCTGATTGCTGAAGCGGATGAGAGCGACGCGTCGTTCCTGCACCTGCAGCCGATGGTGGCGATTGTCACTAACATCGAAGCTGACCATATGGATACCTACCAGGGCGACTTCGAGAACTTAAAGCAGACCTTCATCAACTTCCTGCACAACCTGCCGTTCTATGGACGCGCGGTGATGTGCGTCGACGATCCGGTGATCCGCGAGCTGCTGCCGCGCGTGGGTCGTCAAATCACTACTTACGGCTTCAGTGAAGACGCTGACGTCCGCGTGGAAGAGTACAAACAGATTGGTGCGCAGGGGCACTTCACGCTGGCGCGTCAGGACAAAGAGCTGCTGCACGTCACGCTGAATGCGCCAGGTCGCCATAACGCCCTCAATGCCGCAGCGGCTGTGGCCGTCGCGACGGAAGAAGGCATTGATGATGATGCGATTCTGCGCGCGCTGGAAAGCTTCCAGGGCACCGGCCGTCGTTTCGACTTCCTCGGTGAATTCCCGCTGGACGCCGTGAACGGTAAAGCCGGCACTGCGATGCTGGTGGACGACTATGGCCACCATCCGACCGAAGTCGACGCCACCATTAAAGCCGCACGTGCAGGCTGGCCGGACAAAAATCTGGTGATGGTCTTCCAGCCGCACCGCTTCACGCGTACGCGCGATCTGTACGACGATTTCGCCAGCGTCCTGTCACAGGTAGACACCCTGTTAATGCTGGACGTGTACGCCGCAGGCGAGACGCCGATTCCG
Source organism: Enterobacter cloacae complex sp. ESBL7 (assembly GCF_041679625.1). NCBI lineage: Bacteria > Pseudomonadati > Pseudomonadota > Gammaproteobacteria > Enterobacterales > Enterobacteriaceae > Enterobacter > Enterobacter cloacae complex sp. ESBL7. Next base: position 148,014 of record NZ_JBGORN010000003.1, on the reverse strand, counting down.
GGGGCTGACAGCCGTTCCCTGTGTCGTACCATCCGTGGACGCGGTAAAGTTGACCCTATTCTGGTTTCTGACCCTGCACAGGTGGCGGAAATTCTGGCACCGGTTCTGACAGGTAACGATTTGATTCTGATTCAGGGCGCGGGAAATATTGGCAAAATCGCCCGTACCTTAGCTGAAATCAAACTGAAGCCGCAAACCCAGGAGGATGAGCATCATGGCTGATAAGATTGCTGTCCTGTCTGGCGGCACCTCCGCCGAGCGCGAGGTTTCCCTGAATTCCGGCGCGGCTGTGCTGGCGGGCTTGCGTGAAGCTGGCGTCAATGCGCACCTGGTCGACCCAAAAGAGGTCGACGTGACGCAATTAAAAGCCATGGGCTTCGATAAAGTCTTTATCGCTTTGCATGGTCGCGGCGGCGAAGACGGCACCCTGCAGGGGCTTCTGGATTTGATCGGCATGCCTTACACCGGCAGCGGCGTGATGGCCTCCGCTATCTCTATGGATAAACTGCGCAGCAAGCTTCTGTGGCAGGGCGCGGGGTTACCCGTTGCGCCTTGGGTTGCGCTGACGCGTCGCGAATTTGAATTGGGCCTGCCGGATAGCGTTAATGCACGCATTGCTGAGCTGGGCTTACCGGTTATTGTAAAGCCCAGCCGGGAAGGCTCCAGCGTGGGAATGTCCAAAGTCGACAAAGCTGAAGATCTTTCGTCCGCTTTAGCACTGGCATTTCAACATGATGAAGAAGTTCTGATTGAAAAATGGCTCAGCGGGCCGGAATTTACCGTCGCGATGCTTGGCGAAGAAATTTTACCGTCAATTCGTATCCAACCGGCCGGAACCTTCTATGATTATGAGGCGAAGTATCTCTCTGATGAGACGCAATATTTCTGCCCTTGTGGTCTTGAAGCTGAGCGTGAAGCAGATTTACAGTCCCTGGTGCTTAAAGCCTGGCATATTCTGGGTTGTCAGGGCTGGGGACGCATCGACGTGATGCAGGACAGTGACGGACAATTTTATCTGCTGGAAGCGAATACCTCTCCGGGAATGACCAGCCACAGCCTTGTGCCGATGGCCGCGCGTCAGGCGGGGATGAGCTTCTCGCAGTTAGTCGTACGCATTCTGGACCAGGCGGGCTGATATGTCTCAGGCTGCATTGAACACGCGCAACCGCGATGACGAGGACGAATACGCCTCCTCACGCCGCAGTAATGGAACGCGTCTTGCAGGCATCATTTTCCTGCTCGGGGTGCTGTGCACCGTGTTTATCAGCGGCTGGATGGTCCTGGGCTGGATGGAAGATGCGCAGCGGTTGCCGCTTTCTAAGCTGGTGGTCACCGGTGAGCGTCACTACACGCGTAACGACGATATTCGCCAGTCAATTCTGGCGCTGGGCTCGCCTGGCACTTTTATGACGCAGGACGTCAACATTATCCAGAGCCAGATAGAACGTCTGCCATGGATAAAACAGGCGAGCGTAAGAAAGCAATGGCCTGATGAATTGAAGATTCATCTGGTTGAATATGTGCCCATTGCGCGTTGGAATGATCAGCACATGGTTGACGCAGACGGAAACTCCTTCAGCGTCCCGGCCGATCGTGTCAACAAGCAAAATTTACCGATGTTGTATGGCCCGGAAGGTAGCGAAAACGAGGTGTTACAAGGTTTTCGCGAAATGGGTCAGGTGCTGGCGAAGGACAGGTTTACGTTAAAAGATGCTGCCATGACGGCGCGCCGTTCCTGGCAGCTGACGTTAACGAACGGCATTAAGCTCAACCTGGGACGCGGCGACACAATGAAGCGTCTGGCGCGTTTTGTCGAACTTTACCCGGTTTTACAGCAGCAGGCACAGACTGACGGCAAACGGATAAGCTACGTTGATTTGCGCTATGACTCAGGCGCAGCAGTCGGTTGGGTACCGGCTCCGGTCGAGGAACCTAATCAGCAACAGAATCAGGCACAGGTACAGGCAGAACAACAATGATCAAGGCGACGGACAGAAAACTGGTAGTTGGACTGGAGATTGGCACCGCGAAGGTTGCCGCTTTAGTAGGGGAAGTTCTGCCCGACGGTATGGTCAATATCATTGGCGTAGGCAGTTGCCCGTCCCGTGGTATGGATAAAGGTGGGGTAAACGATCTTGAATCGGTGGTGAAATGCGTTCAGCGCGCCATCGATCAGGCTGAACTGATGGCAGATTGCCAGATTTCTTCTGTCTATCTGGCCCTTTCTGGTAAGCACATTAGCTGCCAGAACGAAATCGGTATGGTGCCGATTTCCGAAGAAGAAGTGACGCAGGAAGACGTTGAAAACGTCGTGCACACGGCGAAATCCGTGCGTGTCCGCGACGAGCATCGCGTGCTGCATGTCATTCCGCAGGAATATGCGATTGACTACCAGGAAGGGATTAAGAACCCGGTCGGCCTTTCTGGCGTACGTATGCAGGCAAAAGTGCACCTGATCACATGTCACAACGATATGGCGAAGAACATTGTAAAAGCCGTTGAACGTTGTGGCCTGAAAGTTGACCAACTTATTTTCGCGGGTCTGGCGGCAAGTTATTCCGTACTGACCGAAGATGAACGTGAACTGGGTGTCTGTGTGGTCGATATTGGTGGTGGTACAATGGATATCGCCGTGTATACCGGCGGTGCGTTGCGCCACACGAAAGTGATCCCTTATGCCGGGAATGTTGTGACCAGCGATATTGCTTACGCTTTTGGTACGCCGTCGAGCGATGCAGAAGCGATTAAAGTGCGCCACGGCTGCGCGCTGGGGTCTATCGTTGGCAAAGATGAGAGCGTTGAAGTGCCGAGCGTCGGTGGTCGTCCACCGCGTAGCCTGCAGCGCCAGACGTTGGCAGAGGTGATAGAGCCGCGCTATACCGAGCTGCTCAACCTGGTCAACGAAGAGATTTTACAGTTACAGGAACAGCTTCGTCAGCAGGGCGTTAAACATCATCTTGCGGCGGGGATTGTATTAACCGGCGGTGCAGCGCAAATTGAAGGTCTTGCGGCCTGTGCTCAGCGCGTATTCCATACGCAGGTGCGTATTGGTGCGCCGCTGAATATCACCGGTTTAACGGATTATGCTCAGGAGCCGTATTATTCAACGGCTGTGGGCCTGCTCCACTACGGGAAGGAATCTCATCTCAGTGGTGAAGCAGAAGTGGAAAAACGCGTCTCAGTGGGGTCGTGGGTCAAACGACTGAACAACTGGTTGCGAAAAGAGTTTTAATTTTTTTAAGAGACCGGAGAGAATTAGCGGTCTCGGGCGACAGGCACAACGGAGAGAGAAATTATGTTTGAACCTATGGAACTGACCAACGACGCGGTGATTAAAGTCATCGGCGTCGGTGGCGGCGGCGGTAACGCCGTAGAGCATATGGTGCGTGAACGCATTGAAGGTGTTGAATTCTTCGCAGTTAACACCGATGCGCAGGCACTGCGTAAGACGGCTGTAGGCCAGACTATCCAGATCGGCGGTGGTATCACCAAAGGGCTGGGAGCAGGGGCTAACCCGGAAGTCGGTCGCAATGCGGCTGAAGAAGATCGTGAAGCGCTGCGCGCTGCACTGGAAGGTGCGGACATGGTCTTCATCGCAGCAGGCATGGGTGGCGGTACCGGTACCGGCGCAGCACCTGTTGTGGCTGAAGTGGCTAAAGATTTAGGTATCCTGACCGTTGCTGTCGTGACCAAGCCTTTCAATTTTGAAGGCAAGAAGCGTATGGCCTTCGCGGAGCAGGGTATCACCGAGCTGTCCAAGCATGTGGACTCGCTGATCACCATCCCGAACGACAAGCTGTTGAAAGTTCTGGGTCGCGGTATTTCCCTGCTGGACGCATTCGGTGCAGCAAACGACGTGCTGAAAGGCGCGGTTCAGGGTATCGCTGAACTGATTACCCGTCCTGGCCTGATGAACGTTGACTTTGCAGACGTTCGCACCGTGATGTCCGAAATGGGCTACGCGATGATGGGCTCTGGCGTGGCGAGCGGTGAAGACCGTGCTGAAGAAGCGGCTGAAATGGCTATCTCTTCTCCACTGCTGGAAGATATCGATCTGTCTGGTGCGCGCGGCGTGCTGGTCAACATTACCGCTGGCTTTGACCTGCGTCTGGATGAGTTCGAAACCGTGGGTAACACTATCCGTGCGTTCGCCTCTGACAACGCGACCGTGGTAATCGGTACTTCCCTTGACCCTGAAATGAACGACGAGCTGCGTGTTACCGTTGTTGCGACCGGTATCGGTATGGACAAGCGTCCTGAGATCACCTTAGTGACCAACAAGCAGACTCAGCAACCGGTAATGGATCGTTACCAGCAGCACGGTATGTCTCCTCTGACTCAGGAGCAGAAACCGGCCGCGAAAGTGGTGAACGACCCAACGCCGCAAACGGCGAAAGAGCCAGATTATCTGGATATCCCGGCGTTCCTGCGTAAGCAAGCTGACTAAGAATTGGCTGGAATTAGGGGATTTGCGCTCTTTGTGCTAAACTGGCCCACCGTTAGTGATATACACTCTCGGTTGGATAGTTAATTTGGCGAGATTATACGATGATCAAACAAAGGACACTTAAACGTATCGTTCAGGCGACTGGTGTCGGTTTACATACCGGCAAGAAAGTCACGCTGACGTTACGCCCTGCGCCGGCCAATACCGGGGTCATCTATCGTCGCACTGACTTGAATCCACCGGTAGATTTTCCGGCCGATGCCAAATCTGTGCGTGATACTATGCTCTGTACTTGTCTGGTGAACGAGCATGACGTGCGGATTTCTACCGTAGAGCACCTGAACGCCGCCCTGGCGGGTCTGGGTATCGACAACATTATTGTTGAAGTCGATGCGCCAGAAATCCCGATTATGGATGGCAGTGCTGCACCGTTCGTCTATCTGTTGCTGGATGCCGGCATCGAAGAACTGAACTGCGCGAAGAAATTTGTACGCATCAAAGAGACCGTTCGCGTCGAAGATGGCGACAAGTGGGCTGAATTCAAACCGTACAATGGTTTCTCGTTGGACTTTACCATCGACTTTAACCATCCGGCGATTGACTCCAGCACCCAGCGCTATGCGATGAACTTCTCTGCCGATGCGTTTATGCGCCAGATCAGCCGAGCCCGTACATTTGGCTTCATGCGTGATATCGAATATCTGCAGTCCCGCGGCCTGTGCCTGGGCGGCAGCTTCGATTGTGCCATCGTTGTTGACGATTATCGCGTACTGAACGAAGACGGCCTGCGTTTCGAAGATGAATTCGTTCGTCACAAAATGCTGGATGCTATCGGCGACCTGTTCATGTGTGGTCACAACATCATTGGTGCATTTACCGCGTTCAAATCCGGTCATGCGCTGAACAACAAACTGTTGCAGGCCGTCCTGGCAAAACAGGAAGCCTGGGAATATGTGACCTTCGAAGACGAAGCTGAACTGCCGCTGGCTTTCAAAGCACCAAGCATGGTTCTGGCGTAACGGTTCAAACCGTTTCGTAAAAATCGACTGGTTAACCTGGTACTCTCTCCGACCAGGAAGACCAGTCGTTTTTATTTTTACCCTTCTTCGTTTACCCCAGCGCTATCTCTCGTTTGTCTTACTCAGAAAATATGTGCGTTAGCTGCATTCTTGACCGTTTTTCTCCGCGGCGGCACCTCATTCCTGCTGATGTATATTGGCTTTAGTGGTACTATCTGGGCGCTAAAATGAATAACTGAACTCAGCCTCTGCAAGGCTGGCTTATTGGGTGGAGCAGGTGAGCGGAATACTGACGCGCTGGCGACAATTTGGCAGACGTTACTTCTGGCCGCATCTCTTATTAGGGATGGTCGCGGCGAGTTTCGGCTTGCCTGCGCTCAGCAACAGTGCCGAAGCGGCGACGCCCGCAAAAACCTCCACCACTAAACACGATCTCAGCACGCGGGTTAACTTCACTAACCTCGCGTGGCTTGAAGCCAGCCGCCGCCCAAACTTCACCGTCGATTACTGGCACCAGCACGCTATCCGCACCGTTATCCGCCATCTGTCCTTTGCGATGGCACCGCAGGCCATGCCTGTTGCGGAAGAGGCGCTGCCGGTGCAGGCTCAGCATCTTGCCCTGCTGGACACGCTCAACGCGCTGCTCACGCAGGACAGCCAGCCGCCGGTCATGGTTCGTCAGACAACGCAGCGTGCGTTTGTTTCACCAGCTTCATTCTCTGTTTCAACCTGGATTAGCCAGGCTCACGGCATTCGCGCCGGGCCGCAACGCCTCAGCTAAATTAACTTTTTCAATACCTTAATTTATCTGCCCACAATGGGGCGTTTGAGAATTTATTATGCTAATCAAATTGTTAACTAAAGTTTTTGGTAGTCGTAACGATCGTACCCTGCGCCGTATGCGCAAAGCTGTTGCCGTCATCAACGGTATGGAACCGGCGATGGAGAAGCTCTCTGATGACGAGCTGAAAGCGAAAACGGCGGAATTCCGTGCGCGTCTGGAAAAAGGTGAAACCTTAGAAAGCCTGATCCCGGAAGCGTTTGCTGTCGTGCGCGAAGCGAGTAAGCGCGTATTCGGCATGCGTCACTTCGACGTCCAGCTGCTGGGTGGTATGGTGCTTAACGAGCGCTGCATCGCGGAAATGCGTACCGGTGAAGGTAAAACCCTGACCGCAACGCTGCCGGCTTACCTGAACGCACTGACCGGTAAAGGCGTTCACGTCGTTACCGTCAACGACTATCTGGCGCAGCGTGACGCCGAAAACAACCGCCCACTGTTCGAATTCCTCGGTATGACCGTCGGTATCAATATGTCCGGCCTGCCTGCGCCAGCCAAGCGCGAAGCGTATAACGCGGACATCACCTACGGCACCAACAACGAATACGGCTTCGACTACCTTCGTGACAACATGGCGTTCAGCCCGGAAGAGCGCGTACAGCGTAAGCTGCACTATGCGCTGGTGGATGAGGTTGACTCCATCCTGATCGATGAAGCGCGTACTCCGCTGATCATCTCCGGCCCGGCTGAAGACAGCTCAGAGATGTACCGTAAGGTCGACAAAATCATTCCACACCTGCTGCGCCAGGAGAAAGAGGACTCGGATACCTTCCAGGGTGAAGGCCACTTCTCCGTAGATGAAAAAGCGCGCCAGGTGAACCTGACCGAACGTGGTCTGGTGAAAATTGAAGAGCTGCTGGTCGCTGAAGGCATCATGGAAGAGGGCGAGTCCCTGTACTCTCCGAGCAACATCATGCTGATGCACCACGTGACCGCTGCACTGCGCGCCCACGCGCTGTTCACCCGCGACGTCGATTACATCGTTAAAGACGGCGAAGTGATCATTGTCGATGAACACACCGGCCGTACCATGCAGGGACGTCGCTGGTCTGACGGTCTGCACCAGGCTGTCGAAGCCAAAGAAGGTGTGGATATTCAGAATGAAAACCAGACGCTGGCGTCTATTACCTTCCAGAACTACTTCCGTCTGTACGAGAAGCTGGCGGGGATGACCGGTACCGCTGATACCGAAGCGTTTGAATTCAGCTCCATCTACAAGCTGGATACCGTGGTCGTTCCAACCAACCGTCCGATGATCCGTAAGGATATGCCGGATCTGGTGTACATGACCGAAGCGGAAAAAATTCAGGCGATCATCGAAGATATTCGCGACCGTACTGCCAACGGCCAGCCGGTTCTGGTGGGGACCATCTCCATCGAGAAATCCGAAGTGGTTTCTCACGAGCTGACTAAAGCGGGTATCAAACACAACGTTCTGAACGCCAAATTCCACGCTAAAGAAGCGGACATTGTTGCGCAGGCGGGTTATCCGGCGGCGGTGACCATCGCCACCAACATGGCGGGTCGTGGTACTGATATTATGCTGGGCGGTAGCTGGCAGGCTGAAGTGGCGGAGCTGGAAAACCCAACGCCAGAACAGATTGCGCAGATCAAAGCTGACTGGCAGGTTCGTCATGACGCCGTCCTGGCTTCCGGCGGTCTGCACATCATCGGTACAGAGCGTCACGAATCTCGTCGTATCGATAACCAGCTGCGCGGCCGTGCGGGTCGTCAGGGTGATGCCGGTTCATCCCGCTTCTACCTGTCTATGGAAGATGCGCTGATGCGTATTTTCGCCTCCGACCGCGTGTCCGGCATGATGCGTAAGCTGGGGATGAAGCCTGGCGAAGCCATCGAGCACCCGTGGGTGACTAAAGCGATCGCTAACGCACAGCGTAAAGTGGAAAGCCGCAACTTTGATATTCGTAAGCAGCTGCTGGAATATGATGATGTGGCTAACGATCAGCGTCGTGCGATCTACACCCAGCGTAACGAACTGCTGGACGTGTCCGACGTGAGCGAAACCATCAACAGCATTCGTGAAGATGTGTTTAAAGCCACCATCGACGCGCATATTCCACCGCAGTCTCTGGAAGAGATGTGGGATATCGAAGGCCTGCAGGAACGTCTGAAAAATGACTTTGACCTCGATCTGCCAATCAAAGAGTGGCTGGATAAAGAGCCTGAGCTGCACGAAGAGACCCTTCGCGAACGTATCTTTGAAACCGCGCTGGACGTCTACAAGCGTAAGGAAGAGGTTGTTGGTGCTGAAATGATGCGTCATTTCGAAAAAGGCGTAATGCTGCAGACGCTCGACTCCCTGTGGAAAGAGCACCTGGCGGCGATGGACTACCTGCGTCAGGGTATTCACCTGCGTGGCTATGCGCAGAAAGATCCGAAGCAGGAATATAAGCGTGAATCCTTCTCCATGTTTGCCTCGATGCTGGAATCACTGAAGTACGAAGTGATCAGCACCCTGAGCAAGGTTCAGGTGCGTATGCCTGAAGAAGTGGAAGCGATGGAGCAGCAGCGTCGTGAAGAGGCCGAGCGCCTGGCACAAATGCAACAGCTGAGTCATCAGACCGACGACAGCGAAGCCGCAGCGGCGATCGCCGCGCAGACCGGCGATCGTAAAGTGGGTCGTAACGATCCTTGCCCGTGTGGTTCCGGTAAAAAGTACAAGGCGTGCCACGGCCGCCTGAGCTAAGTTCATAAAAAAACAAAAAGGCGCAGAAATCTGCGCCTTTTTTATGGAAGTGACAATATGAAAATACTGCAAATTGCCGTCGGGATTATTCGCAACCCGCAAAACCAAATCTTTATCACTCAGCGCGCTGCCGACGCCCATATGGCGAACAAGTGGGAGTTTCCAGGCGGTAAAATCGAGTCAGGTGAAACGCCGGAAGAGGCGCTGGTTCGGGAGCTTCAGGAAGAGGTGGGGATCACCCCGCTTAGCGCAACGCTGTTTGATAAGCTTGAGTACCAGTTTCCGGACAGGCACATTACGCTGTGGTTCTGGCTGGTGGAAAACTGGGAAGGTGAACCCTGGGGAAAAGAGGGACAGCCGGGTAACTGGGTGGAACTTCAGGCAAGTGACGCCGAAAAATTCCCGCCAGCTAATGAACCCGTGATCCTGCGGTTAGTCGCACAACCGTAGGCCTGCTGAGCGAAGCGCCAGCAGGCTTTACAGATTACTGCTGGGTTTCACTCCAGTCATCGCTGTCCGAGAGATCGCCTTCGCTAGGTATGCGTTTCTCTTCCGCCGCCCATTCGCCCAGGTCAATGAGCTGGCAGCGCTTGCAGCAGAATGGGCGGAACGGACTGACTTCGCCCCAGACAACGGTTTTGCCACAGGTTGGGCAGCTTACGGTGGTGACATCAGACATCGGCACTCCTTAACAACAGGCCAGTTCAAAATCGAGACGTTCCGGCACGGTGCCATTTTCACTGTCCAGCGGCATAAAGCGAATCGCAAAGCGGCTCTTATGCCCGGAAATCTGTGGGTAAAGCTGTTCGCCGAGAGACAGATTGAGACGCAGAAGATCGGCATCATCACCGTTATCCTGGAAGAAACCATTCAGGCTGGTTTGCTTGCGGAACGGCGCAGAGTTACGGATCAGATCGAGGATCAGCGATAGCGTCTGGTGCATTGGCTCCAGGCTTGCCAACCAGCTGTTCACCTGTGCGTCACGCTGCGCCTGTGGCATATGTAGCCACATATGCAGCGTCGGCAGGTCGAAGCTACAGCAGCCGCCAGGGATGCTCAGACGCTGGCGCACCAGGCCAATCAGGCGGTCTTCACGCAAAAACTGCCCGACGCGCGGCGCGGCCATCAGGACGGCGCTACTGCTTTTCAACTGCTGGCGGAGCGCGTCGATACGGCTCTGATCTACGCCGGGGACCTCTGTCCATGCCTGCAATTTACGCTGCTGGCGCTCCAGCTCTTTGAGTAATTCTGTGCGGACATCGCCGCGTTCAATCACATCCAGCAGATCGCCTACGTTGCGGAAGAAGTGCAGCGCGGTGGCATGATCGTTAACAGGCAGATGTTGTGAAAGTTGTTGAATAAGGAATTCGATGCGCAGCCAGGTGCGCATTTTTTCGTTGAGCGGATGCTCAAAAAGGATGTGTGTCGACATTATGGTTTTTCCTGTGCAACGGCCTGCGCGGCGAACGTCAGATACTGCGCGTGCAGACGGGCAACATCCGATGCAATGGCATCTGGTGCGCCGTTATTATCAATAACATCATCCGCCACGGCAAGGCGCTGAGCGCGCGTAGCCTGAGCGGCAAGAATTTGTTCAGCATGCTCCCGCGAGACGCGATCGCGCGTCATGGTTCTCTGGATTTGCGTTTCGGGTGCGACATCAATCACCAGCACACGATCGGCTTTCTTCTGCAGCTGATTTTCAACCAGTAGCGGAACCACCCACAGGACATAGGGCGAGCGGGCTGCGGCTATCTGACGTTGAGTTTCCTGGTGGATGATGGGGTGGAGCAGGGCATTAAGCCAGTCTTTTTCCGCAGAATCAGAAAAAATACATTCGCGAAGCTGACGGCGATTCAGTGTGCCATCGGCACTGATGACAGCCTGACCAAAATGTTCTGCGATGGCCTTTAGCGCGGGTGTATTAGGCTCTACCACCTGGCGGGCAATGATATCGGCATCAATAATCGTGATACCCAAACGAGAGAACGCGTCCGCAACGGTACTTTTGCCACTACCGATGCCGCCGGTTAATGCGACGATATACCCCATTAATTCAAATCCTGGGAATTATTCATTATTAAAATCAGTTGTTTAAAACTATTAGGTGCGCTGGCAACTGTTTGGCCCTGTTTACCGGCTTTTTACCAGGTAAATTTATAGGATTGTAGCGTAAAAAAAGAGAATTTCGCAGTCTTGCGGAGCAGGTATTAGTGCGTATGATAACGTCACTGGAGTTGTGCTTTTAACATATTTGCCTCTAACCCCAGGAATCCGCACATGCGTATCGAAGAAGATCTGAAGTTAGGTTTCAAAGACGTTCTTATCCGCCCAAAACGCTCTACATTGAAAAGTCGCTCAGACGTTGAACTCGAACGTCAATTCACCTTTAAGCATTCCGGTCAGACCTGGTCTGGCGTGCCGATCATCGCCGCCAACATGGATACTGTGGGAACCTTTGAGATGGCAACCGCCCTGGCACAGTTCGACATTCTCACCGCCGTGCACAAGCATTACAGCCCTGAAGAGTGGAATGCGTTTGTTGCGTCCGCGTCTGCTGACGTGGTGAAGCATGTGATGGTTTCTACCGGGACCTCCGATGCGGATTTCGAGAAGACCAAACAGATCCTGAACGCGAACCCGGCGCTCAACTTCGTTTGTATTGACGTGGCGAACGGTTACTCCGAACACTTCGTGCAGTTCGTCAGCAAGGCGCGTGAAGCCTGGCCGACGAAAACCATCATCGCGGGCAACGTGGTGACCGGTGAAATGTGTGAAGAGCTGATCCTTTCCGGTGCAGATATCGTGAAAGTGGGTATTGGCCCGGGCTCTGTGTGCACGACCCGCGTCAAAACCGGCGTCGGTTATCCGCAGCTCTCTGCAGTCATTGAATGCGCCGATGCGGCGCACGGTCTGGGCGGTCAGATCATCAGCGATGGCGGCTGTACCATGCCGGGTGATGTTGCGAAAGCCTTCGGCGGCGGCGCAGACTTCGTAATGCTCGGCGGTATGCTGGCTGGACACGAAGAGAGCGGTGGTACCGTTGTGGAAGAAAATGGAGAGAAATTTATGCTCTTCTACGGCATGAGCTCTGAATCCGCGATGACCCGTCACGTCGGTGGCGTGGCAAAATACCGTGCGGCAGAAGGCAAAACCGTGAAGCTACCTCTGCGCGGCCCGGTGGAATACACCGCGCGCGATATCCTCGGCGGCCTGCGCTCGGCCTGCACCTACGTTGGGGCATCCCGCCTGAAAGAGCTGACGAAACGTACGACGTTTATTCGCGTTCAGGAACAGGAAAACCGCGTATTCAATAGCCTGTAATGGCTTCTGCTGGCGCATGCCCGTGCGCCAGCACTGTTCAGCACTAACCCGCGCTCATCGCATCTCCCAGATGGAAAATCGGCAGATACATTGCCACTACCAGCGTGCCGATGATGACCCCTGTCACAATCAGAAGCACTGGTTCGAGAAGTGCCGCCAGATTATCTGCCCGCTGAAAGGTCTGTTCCGTGTGGTGCCGGGCGAGATTTGCCAGCATGATGTCCAGCGCACCTGACATTTCGCCGGTTCGTAAAAGCTGAATACACAGCGGGGTAAAGATGGCCGCTTTCTGAAAGGATGACCAGACGGGGAGACCTTTTTCAATGTCCTCGCGAACGCTGCGGAGTATTCCCCGCCAATAGCGACTTTCAACGGTCTCCTCTGCGCTCTCCAGGCCCTGTAAAAAGGGGAGACCTGCCTGCTGCGTGAGTGACAGCACGGTAAAGATGTGTCCCAGTTTTTGGCCTTTTGCCAGCGCGCCCATCACGGGCGTATGGATCAGCATGCGCTGCCAGCGAGGGTTCTGCCTCAGAGCCCAGGCGGCGGCCAAGGGCGCTAATAACGCTGCGAACAACGCGAGGGCATAGGACTGGATAAATGCGGCCATCCCCATGACCATTTGTGTCAGCATCGGAAGCGGTGTGTTAAACGTTTTGTAGATCGCGGCAAACTCGGGCAAGACCAGAATGACCATCGCCAGCACCACGAGCACGGCCAGCGTCAGGACGATCGCCGGATAGCGCAGGGCCTTTTTCACCTTCTCTCTGAGCTGCTGCTGCGCTTTTTGCTGCCGCGCGAGCTGGCGGCAGCACTCCTCCAGTTTCCCTGTGAGCTCACCGGTTTTGACCATAGAGACATGCAGTGGGCTAAACACCGCTGGCCACTTTTTTAGCGACTCAGAAAAGGGGGAACCCTCACTGAGCTCATCGGCAATGCTTTGCAGCAGCGCCTGCCACGGTTTTAACGGATGTTGCTCTGCCAGCATCTGCAGGCTGTGGGACAACGTCAGCCCCGCCTGCAGAAGCGTTGCGAGCTGGCGAAACATCTCGTAGCAGTGATGCGGCCGCCAGCGGTGCCGCTGAGCGCATCGGGTCAGCGCCAGAGGATGGAGATCGCTACGCATCAGCCTGGTGAAGGCGGCATTGCGGTCTGTGGCCCAGAGCGTTCCGCTTTGGGGTTCACCTTCTTTGGTGAGCGCTCGCCAGCGCCAGAGCTGATTAGCAGCCATCCGGCATTCCCAGCACGCGCACCAGCTCTTCGATCGTGGTCAGCCCTTTTTCTACGGCCATGCAGCCGTGCTCAAAAAGAGAAATCATTCCCGCCTGCCGGGCGCTCGCCTCTATCACTTCGATTCCCGCCCCGCTGGCAATGGCCTGACGCAGGGTATTGTCGATCGCCAGCACTTCAAAAATGGCCACGCGGCCATAAAAACCGTGATAACAGCGATCGCAGCCGGTGGGCTGCCAGCGTGGAAGCGGTCTGGACCATACGGCGCGCGGTAATTCAGCATGCTCGCTGGCTTCCCGGCGACAGTGCGGGCACAAACGCCGGACCAGCCGCTGGGCAATCACCATCGACAGCGCGGAAGATATCATCCAGCGCGCGACGCCCATCTGCTCCAGGCGAATCAGGGTTTCCGTCGTCGAGTTGGTGTGCAGCGTTGACAGCACCAGATGACCGGTCTGGGCGGCATTAATGGCAATTTCTGCCGTTTCACCGTCACGGATTTCGCCGACCATAATGATGTCTGGATCCTGACGCAGCAGCGCCCTCAGCACGCTCTGGAATGTTAAACCCGCCCGGGGATTAATCTGCGTCTGGTTTAATCCCGCAAGGGGGATCTCAATCGGATCCTCCACGCTACAGATGTTGACGTCAGGGGTATTACGCGCCTGCAGCGCGCTGTACAGCGTCACGGTTTTGCCGCTGCCGGTAGGGCCGGTGACCAGAATCAGCCCCTGCGGCTGGTGGAGAACCTCATTGAAACAGGCCAGTTGTTCTGCGCTCATGCCAAGCGCTTTCGGCTCAAGAGCCTGTTGAACCTGATGCAGGAGACGCAGCACAATTTTCTCGCCACCGCTGCAGGGAAGCGTCGCGATCCGAAACGAGACCGGCTCGTTTGCCAGCTCAATCGTAAACTGACCGTCCTGAGGTAAACGACGTTCTGCAATATCCAGATTACCGAGCACCTTTAAACGAGCGCTGAACAGGCTGGCCAGCGAGGCGGAAAGCGGAGGTTGGGGGCAAAGAACCCCGTCGATGCGTAACCGGATCTGGCATGCATGCTCCATCGGTTCGATATGAATGTCGGAGGCGCGCTGGTTGATTGCCTGCTGCAGCGTGTGGTTGAGGATATCCACCGTCGAGTGTGTTTGCGAAACGACGGGCAGATGCGATTGTGACGTTAGCTGCCGGTGTTTTTCCATGCGCTCAGCGCTCCAGCACTCAATATCAATCCGTTTCTGGGTCGCGAAGCGCAGCGCCTCCATGAGTTCAGCCGCGGGGCTGCCCATGACGGCGATGCTGACCATGTCACTGTCGCTGGTGAGCAGCAGAGCGTGATGGCGCTGACAAAGCGCCACGAGTTGATCGGTATTCATTATCCGCTCCTCAGTTATTGTCGAAGCGGAAAACGTCTTCGCAGGCCTGTTTCAGGGCGCTGTCAGCACTGATGTTGCAGTCGCGCGTCCAGCCCGTCATACCGTTGCCGTCGCTCCACCGTGGCGTCATGGTTACCGTCAGCCCGTTAAGACTCTCCTGTCCTGTTAAGGTCACGGTCCCTTTCGCCACGCTCATTCCTGAAACGTAGCGTGTCGTGGTGGGGGAAGGGATACCGTTACTGCCGGCGTCGCAGCTCTCCACGCCACCGTGATCCAGCGCGCAAAGCTCAATGGCCGTGCGGTAGGGAACGAAAGTTTGCAGCATATCGGTCAGCGCCGCCTTGCGCAGGTAGTTCTGATAGGCGGGAACGCCGATGGCGCTCAGAATCGCAATGATGCCAATGACCACCATCAGCTCAATGAGGGTGAAGCCTTGTTGTCTGTCCATATCTGCTCCTTATGCAAAGTGGCGCTACTTTGTCAGCGAGAAAGAGCAGAAACGAGAGGCAAAAAAGGGAACGGGAAGGAGGCTTCAGAGAATTTATTCAGTGTTGCAGGGAAGAACAGCGGATCTGCGAGCGGGGCTGAAATTCCCCTCTCCGGGTGGAGAGGGGAGAATGCGTTATTTGAAGCGCATTGAGAGGTCGAGGGCGCGAACGTGTTTGGTCAGCGCGCCGACGGAGATGTAATCCACGCCGGTTTCGGCGAATTCACGGATCGTTTCGAAAGTGACGTTCCCGGATACTTCAAGCTGGGCCCGGCCGTTAGTCAGTTTTACCGCCTCGCGCATCTGCTCTGTTTCGAAGTTATCGAGCATGATGATATCGGCCCCGGCCTTGATCGCCTGCTCCAGCTCTTCCAGGCTTTCGACCTCTACCTCGACAGGCACATCCGGGTGCAGCCAGAAGGCTTTTTCCACCGCCTGACGCACGGAGCCAGAGGCAATAATGTGGTTCTCTTTAATCAGGAAGGCGTCGGATAAGCCCAGGCGATGGTTTGCGCCGCCGCCGCAGAGCACCGCATACTTCAGCGCGGTGCGCAGGCCCGGCAGCGTTTTGCGGGTATCCAGCAGCTGGGTGCGGGTACCGGCCAGCAGGTCAACGTAGCGACGCACTTCACTGGCCACGCCAGAGAGCGTTTGTACAAAATTGAGCGCGGTACGTTCGCCGGTCAGCAAGACGCGGGAAGGACCGTCCAGTTCAAACAGCGGCTGGTTTGCCGTAATTGCATCGCCGTCCTCAACGTGCCAGATAATCTGCACATCATCACCCGCCAGCTGGGTAAAGACCTCTTCAACCCAACGCTTGCCGCAAAAAACGCCGTCTTCACGGGTGATAATGACCGCGTGCGAGCGCGTCTCTTTTGGCAACAATTGTGCGGTAATATCCTTATCAGCGTTAACGTCACCGCCCAGATCTTCTTTCAAAGCATGGGAGACGCTTGCCGGAATATCCATATTAATACGTTCCAGAAGCGCTTCACGTCGGTGGTCGGGGTTGTAGCGGCGAGGCGGCATGATAAAACTCCAAATTGGTAACGAATCATAATATTGAAACATGCTACTCTGAACCGAGTCATTGCACCATACAGAAGGAGTTCCAGCATGTTGTTAGAAAACGGATGGCTGGTGGATGCGCGGCACGTGCCCTCGCCGCACCACGATTGCCGCCCGGAGGATGAAAAGCCCACACTGCTGGTGGTTCATAATATTAGTCTCCCGCCGGGTGAATTTGGCGGCCCGTGGATCGATGCGTTATTCACGGGAACGATTGATCCCGATGCTCATCCCTTCTTTGCTGAAATTGCACATCTGCGCGTATCGGCTCACTGCCTGATTCGTCGCGATGGTGAAGTGGTTCAGTATGTTCCCTTTGATAAGCGCGCCTGGCATGCCGGCGTGTCGATGTATCACGGGCGCGAACGGTGCAACGATTTTTCTATCGGAATCGAACTGGAAGGCACGGATACGACGCCCTACACCGATTCACAGTATCAACAGCTAGCGGCAGTGACCCGCACGCTTATCGGACTCTACCCGGCTATCGCCGACAATATCACGGGACACAGTGATATAGCCCCGGAGAGAAAAACCGATCCCGGCCCGGCCTTTGACTGGCCCCGGTTTCGCGCCATGCTCACCGCGTCGTCAGAATAAGGAGATACCATGACGTTGTTTACCATGCTGCTGGTTATCATCGCTGAACGCCTGTTCAAGCTCGGCGAGCACTGGCATCTGGATCACCGGCTGGAGGTGTTATTCCGCCGTATCAAACATTTTTCCATGCTGCGCACGCTGCTGATGATGGCTGGGGTGATGGTCATTACGTTCCTGCTCCTGCGTTCGCTGTACGGACTCTTTTTCGACGTGCCGCTGCTGGTGGTGTGGATCCTGCTTGGGGTGCTGTGCATTGGCGCAGGCAAGGTGCGTTTACACTATCACGCATACCTGAAAGCCGCCTCCCGTGACGATGCCCATGCGCGCGGTGCCATGGCGAGCGAGCTGACGATGATCCACGGCGTGCCGCCGGACTGCGACGAGCGCGAATTCCTGCGCGAGCTGCAAAACGCGCTGCTGTGGATTAACTTCCGTTACTATCTTGCGCCGCTGTTCTGGTTTGTAGTGGGTGGCCCGCTGGGGCCGGTACTGCTGATGGGATATGCGTTCCTGCGCGCCTGGCAGACCTGGCTTGCCCGTTATCTGACGCCGCATGAACGCCTGCAGTCCGGTATTGACGCCATCCTGCACGTGCTCGACTGGCTCCCGGTACGTCTGGTCGGCGTGGTATACGCGTTAATTGGTCACGGTGAAAAAGCGCTGCCAGCATGGTTCGCTTCTCTTGCCGATCGCCATACGTCGCAGTACCAGGTG
The DNA here is from genome assembly GCF_041679625.1 of Enterobacter cloacae complex sp. ESBL7. NCBI lineage: Bacteria > Pseudomonadati > Pseudomonadota > Gammaproteobacteria > Enterobacterales > Enterobacteriaceae > Enterobacter > Enterobacter cloacae complex sp. ESBL7. Next base: position 130,210 of record NZ_JBGORN010000003.1, on the reverse strand, counting down.
CTAACGCGTCTGGCGCAGTTCTCGCTGGCGCGTGAGCCGCATACCGACAAGATTGAAACGCCGAAAGCCGCTGTCTCCATGGCGAAGAAAACGTCGTTTGTGGTGGTGGTTATCGTGGCGCTGCTGACGATTTACGGCACGCTGGTGTAGGCCAGCGCGCCGCAAAGGCTAAAGCGTATCCGCGGGCGGGATGCCGAAATCAGGCATCCCGTTTTCATTCCAGCGGACAAGCTTCAGGCGGGTATGGCGATTCGGATCGTACAGCGGGTCGCCCTCAATTTCGGTGTAGTTCCGCGCGTGATACACCAGCACATCTTCCCCTTCCGGCGTTTGCGTAAAGCTGTTGTGGCCCGGGCCGTACTGACGATTTTCGTAGCTGGTAACGAACACCGGACGCGGGGATTTGTGCCAGTTTGCCGGGTTTTGCGGATCGGCATTCAGGTCTATCCACAGTAGACCCATGCAGTAGTTCTCGTCGGTGGCGCTGGCGGAATAGCTGATAAACAGCCGATCGCCGTGAACCAGCACCGCCGGGCCTTCGTTGACCCAAAACCCGCGACGCTCCCAGTCGTACTCCGGATTGCTGAGCATCACCGGCTCGCCTTTCAGCGTCCACGGGTTCTCCATTTCACAGAGATAAAGATTGGAGTTACCGGTGATGTCCGGCGCTTTTTGCGCCCACAGATACCAGCGTTTCCCCTGATGAGCAAATGTGGTGGCGTCCAGAGCGAAGGTATCGAAAGGCGTTTTGATTTGCCCTTTCTCAACCCACGTGCCGGTGAGCGGATCGCCGTCGGCACATTCAATGGCGAACATACGGTGCTGGAACATTCCGAGCGCGTCGAGCGCCTGGGTGTGCGTCGCAGCAAAATAGATGTACCACTTCCCGTCGATGTGGTGCAGTTCCGGCGCCCAGATCAGCTGGCTCATCGGGCCGGTGTTGGGTTTGTGCCAGACCACCACTTCTTCGGCATTACGTAAGCCTTCCAGAGACTCTGCGCGGCGGATCGCCAGCCTGTCGTACTCCGGCACGGAGGCGATAAAGTAGTACTGCCCCTCATGTCGTAAAATGTACGGATCGGCGCGTTGTTCAATAAATGGGTTTGGCCAGGTTTGCATTCGGCTTTCCTTATTTTGTCTCTGCGGCTTTGAGTTCCTGATAATCATTCAGCTCGCGGTAGTTATTGCGACGCTTTTCCAGATCGGACTGGATCTGCTTCATGGTTTCGCGGTCCACTTTCAGCAGGCGCACTACGCCAGCGGTAACAAAGTATCCAATGCCGGGAATGACGGTAAAGAGCAGCACGATCCCATTAATGGCGTCCGCGCTCTGCGCTTTTGCGCCCGCGTCATAGCCGTACCAGGAGAGCAGGAAGCCGACCATCGCCCCGGCAATCGCCAGCCCCAGCTTCAGGAAGAAGATGTTGCCGGAGAAGCTGATCCCGGTGATGCGCTTACCGGTCTTCCACTCGCCGTAGTCGTCCACGTCGGCCATCAGCGACCAGTGCAGCGGAGACGGGATCTGGTGCAGGATGTTCAGCAGGAAGTAGAGCACCACGATGGTGACGGTGGCTTTCGGGTCGAAGAAATAAAAGGCGGTTGAGAAAATCGCCAGAACGATATTGGTCCAGAAGAAGACCTTGAGCTTACACCAGCGGTCGGTCAGCACTTTTGCCAGCACGCTGCCGAGCATCATGCCGACCACGCCCAGGCTGATAAACAGCGTGGCGAAATGGGTGCTCTGGCCCATCACCCAGGTGACGTAATACATGGTGGCTGCCATGCGGATAAAGCCCGGGCAGACGTTGCACAGGGTCAGGAGCAGAATACGTACCCACTGGTCGTTCTTCCACACGTCTTTCAGATCGTTTTTCAGCTCGTCGTTGGTCTGTACCGCCGGGCGCACGCGCTCGCGCACGGTGGCGAAGCAGAACAGGAACATGCAGGTTCCAATCAGCGCCAGAACGGTCATCGCCATTTGATAGCCTTTGGCTTTGTTATCCCCGCCAAACCAGTCGGCCATCGGTAGCAGCGTTAATGAGAGCAGCAGCGTGGCGATGCCGACCAGCACGAAGCGATACGACTGGCAGGCCACGCGCTCTTTTGGATCGTTGGTGATCACCCCGCCCAGCGAGCAGTAGGGAATGTTGATGGCCGTATATGTTAAAGAGAGCAGGAAGTAGGTGACAAACGCATAGATAACTTTGCTGTTATAGCTCCACTCCGGCGTGGTGAACATCAGAATGCTGAACAGCGCGTAGGGGAAAGCGATCCACAGCAGCCATGGACGAAACCGACCATATTTGCTGCGGGTACGGTCAGCAATCGCGCCCATGATCGGGTCCGTTACGGCGTCAATCACCCGTACGGAAAGCAGCAGCACGCCGACCAGCGCAGGGGCGAGGCCAAAAATATCCGTATAAAAATAGTTAACAAACAGCATGATGGCGCCGAAGATGATGTTGCATCCCGCGTCGCCCATCCCATAGCCGATCTTTTCTTTTACTGACAGTGTGTTGTTATCCATCGACAGCTCTCCGGTTTACGGTATGGAGAGAATTATTTGCTGGCAAAGGAATATATGCGTTGCAGTATCAGGGCGGTGATATGGATAAATGGGCTGTGGGCGTGAAAGTGTGAGGGAGGTAACAACGCGCGGCACCCGCAAAAGCAGGCGCCGCGGAGAGAGGCTTAGTGTGCTTTCATGGCATTACGACTTTTCTGGCTGAAGAGATAGCCTACGCCAAGGATCGCAATCCAGACCGGGATCAGGTAGACGGAAATCGCCATACCCGGGGTGATCAGCATGATCACCAGCACGGCCGCCATGAACACCAGGCACACCCAGTTGCCCAGCGGATAGAGCAGGGCAGGGAAGCGGGTGGTGACGCCCTGCTGCTGCTTGGCGCGGCGAAACTTCATGTGCGCCAGGCTGATCATCGCCCAGTTGATGACCAGGGCAGAGACCACCAGTGCCATCAGCAGGCCAAACGCCGATTCCGGAGCCATGTAGTTAATGAGCACGCACAGCCCGGTCACAACCGCCGAAACCAGAATTGTGTTTACCGGCACGCCGCGTTTATCGACGTTGAGCAGCGCTTTAGGCGCGTTGCCCTGCTGGGCCAGGCCGAACAGCATGCGGCTGTTGCAGTATACGCAGCTGTTGTAAACGGAGAGCGCTGCTGTCAGAACAACCACGTTGAGTGCGTTTGCTACAAAGGTATCGCCCAGCTCGTGGAAGATCAGCACAAACGGGCTGGTGTCGGCGGTCACGCGCGTCCACGGCAGCAGGGAGAGCAGCACGGCCAGCGAGCCCACATAGAAGATCAGAATGCGGTAGATAACCTGGTTAGTGGCTTTTGGAATGCTCTGCTCCGGGTTGTCGGCTTCAGCAGCGGTGATGCCCACCAGCTCCAGACCGCCGAAGGAGAACATGATGATGGCCATCATCATCACCAGACCGGTCATGCCGTGAGGCAGGAAGCCGCCCTGTTCCCAGAGGTTGCGCACGGTTGCCTGCGGGCCGCCGTTGCCGCTGAACAGCAGCCAGCCGCCAAAGATAATCATCGCCACAACGGCAATGACCTTGATGATAGCGAACCAGAACTCCATCTCACCGAACACTTTTACGTTGGTCAGGTTAATGGCGTTAATAATGACGAAGAAAGCCGCTGCGGAGGCCCAGGTTGGGATCTCGGGATACCAGAACTGAATGTATTTCCCGACGGCGGTAAGTTCGGCCATGGCAACCAGAACGTACAGCACCCAGTAGTTCCAGCCCGAGGCGAAACCGGCAAAGCTGCCCCAGTATTTATAGGCAAAGTGGCTGAAGGAGCCTGCGACCGGCTCTTCAACGACCATTTCACCCAACTGGCGCATAATCAGAAAGGCAATAAAGCCGGCAATCGCGTAACCCAAAATAATGCCGGGACCGGCTGACTGGATAACGGATGCGCTGCCCAGAAACAGGCCAGTACCAATCGCACCGCCCAGTGCGATGAGCTGTATATGGCGGTTTTTAAGCCCGCGCTTTAGCTGATCGCCGTGCTGTTGAGCTTCCATTTGAAACCTCGTGTGTGGTTGTTATGTTCACGCTGTGCGTGTGTAATTATGAAAATCCATATTCTGTATTTATTTCTTTACGGTTAACGAGACCGAAAAAAGCGGACATGACTTCCGTAAGCGCAAGAATAGTGGTAAGCGCCTGCGAATGCACCTGCTTTATGAAGGGGTGATGACGACTTGAATAAAAAGAAAGCATTTGTAAATCGGCCCGCTTATTCTTCCTAACCCAACCTATAGAATAGAAATGCTCCGTAAGTGGGCGAATTTTCATTATTTGCCTTGTTGAATCGCTTCAGATTGCAAAAACCCTCGTTTCATTATGGTTAAAACTCCCTCTTAAGGAGTAATCAACTCATTTGTGCAAAGTTACATTTCTGAAACGTTATTTCTGTAAGGTTGTTAAAATGTGCAGGGTTTACTGATTTCAATCAAAACCAATATGGACAGAAGGTGAATACTTTGTTACTTTAGCGATACGAAATAGAAATTGGTAAGACCAATTGACTCCGGGCAAAAAGGCGTAAGACAGGGAATATGGCCTACAGCAAAATTCGCCAACCAAAACTATCTGATGTGATTGAGCAGCAGCTGGAGTTTTTAATCCTCGAAGGGACTCTGCGCCCGGGTGAGAAACTTCCGCCAGAACGCGAGCTGGCAAAACAGTTCGACGTTTCACGTCCCTCTCTGCGTGAGGCGATTCAACGTCTCGAAGCAAAGGGCTTGCTGCTTCGTCGCCAGGGCGGCGGAACCTTTGTGCAAAACAGCCTGTGGCAGAGCTTCAGCGATCCGCTGGTAGAACTTCTCTCTGACCACCCAGAATCCCAGTTTGACCTGCTTGAGACCCGTCACGCGCTTGAAGGTATTGCGGCCTATTACGCCGCCCTTCGCAGCACTGATGAAGATCGCGTGCGTATCCGCGAACTGCATCAGGCCATTGAACGGGCACAGCAGTCCGGCGATCTAGACGCCGAGTCCAGCGCCGTCGTCCAGTATCAAATCGCCGTCACCGAAGCGGCCCACAACGTGGTGCTCCTCCATCTGCTACGCTGCATGGAGCCGATGCTGGCCCAGAACGTTCGTCAGAATTTTGAATTGTTGTATGCCCGTCGGGACATGCTCCCACTGGTAAGCAACCATCGCACCCGAGTATTCGAGGCGATAATGGCCGGGGAACCGGAGCAGGCGCGCGAAGCGTCGCACCGACATCTGGCTTTCATTGAGGAAATCTTGCTGGACCGCAGCCGTGAACAATCGCGTCGCGAACGTTCATTACGCCGCATACAGCAACGAAAGGATTAAGCGCCAGGTACTTTTAGAGCGCGGCAACTAAACGCAGAACCTGTCTTATTGTGCTTTTGGTTGTTCAAATAGTTCTGGTTATATCGCGGCGGCAAGCGCGCGAATCCCCGGGAGCATAGCGAACTATGTGACCGGGGTGAGAAAGCGCAGCCAACAAAGAGATAACCCGAAATATTAAGAACAAAGAGCACAATGGGACAGGTTCCAGACAAATCAACGTATTAGATAGATAAGGAATACCCCCATGTCAGAACGTCTCCAAAATGACGTGGATCCGATCGAAACTCGCGACTGGCTACAGGCGATCGAATCGGTCATCCGTGAAGAAGGTGTTGAGCGCGCTCAGTATCTGATTGATCAGCTGCTTTCTGAAGCCCGCAAAGGCGGTGTGAAGGTTGCTTCAGGTGCAGGGGCTAGCAACTACGTAAACACGATTGCCGTCGAAGACGAACCGGAATACCCGGGCAATCTGGATCTGGAACGTCGTATCCGTTCTGCAATCCGCTGGAACGCCATCATGACCGTTCTGCGCGCATCCAAGAAAGACCTGGAACTGGGTGGCCACATGGCGTCCTTCCAGTCTTCTGCGACCGTTTACGAAGTGTGCTTCAACCACTTCTTCCGTGCAGCGAACGAGAAAGACGGCGGCGATCTGGTGTACTTCCAGGGCCACATCTCTCCGGGCATCTATGCACGTGCATTCCTGGAAGGTCGTCTGACTGAAGAGCAGATGAACAACTTCCGTCAGGAAGTTCACGGTAAAGGTCTGTCTTCTTACCCGCACCCTAAACTGATGCCTGAATTCTGGCAGTTCCCGACCGTATCTATGGGTCTGGGCCCAATCGGTGCGATCTATCAGGCTAAGTTCCTGAAATACCTGGAACACCGTGGTCTGAAAGACACCTCTGAGCAGACCGTTTACGCCTTCCTGGGCGACGGCGAAATGGATGAGCCAGAATCCAAAGGTGCGATCACCATCGCAACCCGTGAGAAGCTGGACAACCTGTGCTTCATCATCAACTGTAACCTGCAGCGTCTGGATGGTCCGGTAACCGGTAACGGCAAGATCATCAACGAACTGGAAGGCATCTTCGCTGGTGCTGGCTGGAACGTGATCAAAGTCATGTGGGGCGGTCGTTGGGATGAGCTGCTGCGTAAAGACACCAGCGGTAAGCTGATCCAGCTGATGAACGAAACCGTTGACGGTGACTACCAGACCTTCAAATCCAAAGACGGTGCCTACGTTCGTGAGCACTTCTTCGGCAAATACCCTGAAACCGCAGCACTGGTTGCAGACTGGACTGATGAGCAGATCTGGGCTCTGAACCGCGGTGGTCACGATCCGAAGAAAGTCTACGCTGCACTGAAAAAAGCGCGTGAAACCAAAGGTAAAGCGACTGTAATCCTGGCCCATACCATTAAAGGTTACGGCATGGGTGATACCGCAGAAGGTAAAAACATCGCTCACCAGGTTAAGAAAATGAACATGGACGGCGTGCGTTATATCCGCGACCGTTTCAACGTTCCAGTGACCGATGAGCAGGTAGAAAACCTGTCTTACATCACCTTCCCGGAAGGTTCTGAAGAGCACAAGTACCTGCACGAACGTCGTCAGGCGCTGAAAGGCTACCTGCCAGCTCGTCAGCCTAACTTCACCGAGAAGCTGGAACTGCCAGCGCTGGAAGACTTCTCTCAGCTGCTGGAAGAGCAGAACAAAGAGATCTCTACCACTATCGCTTTCGTTCGTGCCCTGAACGTGATGCTGAAGAACAAGTCGATCAAAGATCGTCTGGTTCCAATCATCGCCGACGAAGCGCGTACTTTCGGTATGGAAGGTCTGTTCCGTCAGATCGGTATCTACAGCCCGAACGGCCAGCAGTACACCCCGCAGGACCGTGAGCAGGTTGCATACTACAAAGAAGACGAGAAAGGTCAGATCCTGCAGGAAGGTATCAACGAGCTGGGCGCAGGCGCATCCTGGCTGGCTGCTGCGACCTCTTACAGCACCAACAACCTGCCGATGATCCCGTTCTACATCTACTACTCCATGTTCGGGTTCCAGCGTATCGGTGACCTGTGCTGGCAGGCAGGCGACCAGCAGGCTCGCGGCTTCCTGGTAGGCGGTACCTCCGGTCGTACGACTCTGAACGGTGAAGGTCTGCAGCACGAAGATGGCCACAGCCACATTCAGTCTCTGACTATCCCTAACTGTATCTCTTACGACCCGTCTTATGCGTACGAAGTGGCAGTCATCATGCATGACGGTCTGCAGCGCATGTACGGTGAAGCGCAAGAGAACATTTACTACTACATCACCACCCTGAACGAAAACTACCACATGCCGGCAATGCCAGCAGGTGCCGAGGAAGGTATCCGTAAAGGTATCTACAAACTCGAAACCATCGAAGGTAGCAAAGGTAAAGTTCAGCTGCTGGGCTCCGGCTCTATCCTGCGTCACGTACGTGAAGCAGCGCAGATTCTGGCGAAAGACTACGGCGTGGGTTCCGACGTGTACTCTGTGACCTCCTTCACCGAACTGGCGCGTGATGGCCAGGATTGTGAGCGCTGGAACATGCTGCACCCACTGGAAACTCCACGCGTTCCGTACATCGCTCAGGTGATGAACGACGCGCCAGCGGTGGCGTCTACTGACTATATGAAACTGTTCGCTGAGCAGGTTCGTACTTACGTTCCAGCTGATGATTATCGCGTTCTGGGTACTGACGGCTTCGGTCGTTCTGACAGCCGCGAAAACCTGCGTCACCACTTCGAAGTTGATGCTTCTTACGTGGTTGTAGCAGCACTGGGCGAACTGGCTAAACGTGGCGAAATCGATAAGAAAGTGGTTGCGGACGCAATCACCAAATTCAACATCGATGCAGAAAAAGTTAACCCGCGTCTGGCGTAAGAGGTAAAAGAATAATGGCTATCGAAATCAATGTACCGGACATCGGGGCTGATGAAGTTGAAATCACCGAGATCCTGGTCAAAGTAGGCGACAAAGTTGAAGCTGAACAGTCGCTGATCACCGTAGAAGGCGACAAAGCCTCTATGGAAGTCCCGTCTCCTCAGGCTGGCATCGTTAAAGAGATCAAAGTCTCTGTTGGCGATAAAACCGAGACCGGCAAACTGATCATGATTTTCGATTCCGCCGACGGTGCAGCAGCTGCTGCACCTGCGCAGGAAGAGAAGAAAGCCGCTCCGGCCGCCGCTGCTCCAGCAGCTGCCGCGAGCGCGAAAGAAGTGAACGTGCCTGACATCGGCGGTGACGAAGTTGAAGTCACTGAAATCCTGGTGAAAGTGGGCGACACCGTTGCGGCTGAGCAGTCACTGATCACCGTAGAAGGCGACAAAGCCTCTATGGAAGTGCCGGCGCCGTTCGCGGGTACCGTTAAAGAGATCAAGATCAACACCGGCGACAAAGTGTCTACCGGGTCGCTTATCATGATCTTCGAAGTGGCGGGTGCAGAAGGCGCTGCAGCGCCTGCGCAGGCCGCTGCTCCGGCTCCGGCTGCTGCACCAGCAGCTGCTGGCGGTGCGAAAGACGTTAATGTACCGGACATCGGCGGTGACGAAGTTGAAGTGACCGAAGTGATGGTGAAAGTGGGCGACAAAGTTGCCGCTGAACAGTCACTGATCACCGTTGAAGGCGACAAAGCTTCTATGGAAGTGCCGGCGCCGTTCGCGGGTACCGTTAAAGAGATCAAAATCAGCACCGGCGACAAAGTGTCTACCGGCTCTCTGATCATGGTCTTCGAAGTGGAAGGCGCTGCGCCTGCCGCAGCTCCGGCTGCCGCGGCTGCTCCAGCCCCTGCTGCTGCACCGGCGCAGGCAGCTAAACCAGCCGCTGCCCCTGCCGCTAAAGCAGAAAAATCTGAGTTCGCTGAAAACGACGCTTACGTCCACGCTACCCCGCTGATTCGTCGCCTGGCGCGCGAGTTCGGTGTGAACCTGGCGAAAGTGAAAGGAACCGGCCGTAAGGGTCGTATCCTGCGCGAAGACGTTCAGACCTACGTGAAAGACGCGGTGAAACGCGCCGAAGCTGCACCAGCTGCAGCCGCTGGCGGCGGTATCCCGGGCATGCTGCCATGGCCGAAAGTAGACTTCAGCAAGTTCGGCGAAATCGAAGAAGTGGAGCTGGGCCGTATCCAGAAAATCTCTGGTGCTAACCTGAGCCGTAACTGGGTGATGATCCCGCACGTTACGCACTTCGACAAAACCGATATCACCGATCTGGAAGCGTTCCGTAAACAGCAGAACGCTGAAGCTGAGAAGCGCAAACTGGACGTGAAATTCACCCCAGTGGTCTTCATCATGAAAGCCGTTGCCGCTGCCCTTGAGCAGATGCCACGCTTCAACAGCTCCCTTTCCGAAGACGGCCAGAAGCTGACGCTGAAGAAATACATCAACATCGGTGTTGCGGTTGATACGCCAAATGGTCTGGTTGTTCCGGTCTTCAAAGACGTGAACAAGAAGAGCATCACTGAGCTGTCCCGTGAACTGACCGTGATCTCCAAGAAAGCGCGTGATGGTAAGCTGACTGCCGGCGAAATGCAGGGCGGCTGCTTCACTATCTCCAGCATCGGCGGCCTGGGTACCACCCACTTCGCGCCGATCGTTAACGCGCCGGAAGTGGCTATCCTCGGTGTGTCCAAGTCCGCGATGGAGCCGGTGTGGAATGGCAAAGAGTTCGTGCCGCGTCTGATGATGCCAATCTCTCTGTCCTTCGACCACCGCGTGATCGACGGTGCTGATGGTGCGCGCTTCATCACCATCATCAACAACATGCTGAGCGACATTCGCCGCCTGGTGATGTAATCGAAAAGCCGGCCAGTCGGCCGGCTTTTTTCTGATAATCTCATGGTGTTTGTGAGGTTATTGGCGAAAGCGACAATTCGTGAGCCGTTTGTTGTTTCAAAATTGTTAACAATTTTGTAAACTGCGGGCGGATAGAACGACCCGGTGGACGACGGGTATAAATTAAGAGGTCATGATGAGCACAGAAATCAAAACTCAGGTCGTAGTACTTGGGGCAGGCCCGGCAGGTTACTCCGCAGCATTCCGTGCAGCGGATTTAGGTCTGGAAACCGTCATCGTAGAACGTTACAGCACCCTCGGCGGTGTTTGTCTGAACGTCGGCTGTATCCCTTCTAAAGCGCTGCTGCACGTAGCGAAAGTTATCGAAGAAGCCAAAGCGCTGGCTGAACACGGTATCGTCTTCGGCGAGCCGAAAACCGATATCGACAAAATTCGTACCTGGAAAGAGAAAGTTATCACTCAGCTGACCGGCGGTCTGGCGGGTATGGCCAAAGGCCGTAAAGTGAAAGTGGTAAACGGTCTGGGTAAATTCACCGGTGCGAACACCCTGGAAGTGGAAGGCGAAAACGGCAAAACCGTGATCAACTTCGACAACGCGATCATCGCGGCAGGCTCTCGCCCAATCGAACTGCCATTCATTCCGCATGAAGATCCACGCGTGTGGGATTCCACCGATGCGCTGGAGCTGAAAACCGTTCCTAAGCGTCTGCTGGTTATGGGCGGCGGTATCATCGGTCTGGAAATGGGTACCGTGTACCATGCGCTGGGTTCAGAGATCGACGTGGTTGAAATGTTCGACCAGGTTATCCCGGCTGCCGACAAAGATATCGTTAAAGTCTTCACCAAACGCATCAGCAAGAAATTCAACCTGATGCTGGAAACCAAAGTGACTGCCGTTGAAGCGAAAGAAGACGGTATTTACGTTTCCATGGAAGGCAAAAAAGCCCCATCCGAACCACAGCGTTACGACGCCGTGCTGGTGGCTATCGGCCGTGTGCCGAACGGTAAAAACCTCGACGCGGGCAAAGCTGGCGTGGAAGTGGACGACCGTGGCTTTATCCGCGTTGACAAGCAGCTGCGCACTAACGTGCCGCACATCTTTGCTATCGGCGATATCGTCGGTCAGCCAATGCTGGCGCACAAAGGTGTTCACGAAGGTCACGTTGCCGCTGAAGTTATCGCCGGCATGAAGCACTACTTCGATCCGAAAGTTATTCCATCTATCGCGTACACCGAGCCAGAAGTGGCATGGGTGGGTCTGACTGAGAAAGAAGCGAAAGAGAAAGGCATCAGCTACGAAACCGCCACCTTCCCGTGGGCTGCTTCTGGCCGTGCTATCGCTTCCGACTGCGCTGACGGTATGACCAAACTGATCTTCGACAAAGAGACTCACCGCGTCATCGGTGGTGCGATTGTCGGTACCAACGGCGGCGAGCTGCTGGGTGAAATCGGTCTGGCTATCGAAATGGGCTGTGACGCTGAAGACATCGCGCTGACCATCCACGCTCACCCGACTCTGCACGAGTCCGTGGGCCTGGCGGCAGAAGTGTTTGAAGGCAGCATCACTGACCTGCCAAACGCGAAAGCGAAGAAGAAATAAGTTTCTTCAGATGAAAAAAAGCGGCCAATGGCCGCTTTTTTTATGCGCTGCGTTCAGGGGGCCACAGGCTGCCAGGTTTTATCAGGGCCATAGGCGGCTAGCGCCCGGGCTTTCTGCTCTGAATCGCTGCCGAGATCGGACTGATACACCTTGTCGTCCTGGTTTATCACAAAGCTCATTACGCCCGTCTGACCATAGCTGACCGGCCAGGCCACCATCGCGAAACCGTGATTGTCCGGCAGGATGCGGAAGCGATAGCCGTGATATCCGGTACCCGGCTCTTTCGGGCTAAATGCCGGGCCGAGCGGGCTGGGCGCTTCGCCGGGCGAGGCTGGCCAGTACAAACCGTCTTTTTTCCCTTTCGAGCTGACAATCTTCTGTGCGTATTTCTGGTTCATCGCAAAATAGCTTTGCTGCGCATCAACATAGGCATGCAAGGCTTCAATGGCGGCGAGCTCGTTACGCCCGATTTCGCGGGTCAGGATCTCTTCAGCCCCTCCTTTGATGTCGAACTGCCAGCCTGCAGAGGTTTTGATCACCGGGATGGGAAGCTGCCAGCCGCTGTCTCCGACAACCAGATGCGCCGTATCTCCCTCGACAACCGTGGTATGACGGACGTTCCAGTCGCGCAGGAAGCGATCGACAGCATCCGGATCAACGCCTTCGGGGGGCAGAAAATCGCGCCAGTTCTCTCCGAGCAGGTTGGTCATCGCGCTCTCATTTTGCTCACTGATGGCTTTGGTCAGCGCATCGGTTGCCCGATCGGGCGTGCTAAAGGACTGCTGCGCCATCACCGGGGCCGAAAGCATAAATAACACCATTCCGCTGAGTAGTTTACGTTTCATGTCGGTTCCCTTAGCGATGTCGAATTTCACGGCGTTCAGCACGTCCACCAGACGCCTGACGTGGCTGCTGCTGGCGCGCAGCGAGCTGTCTGCTTTGCGCACCGCGCTGCTGCTGCGCCTGCCAGTTCGCCGAGCGGCTGTCGTTACCGCTCAGCGCATTGGCCCGCGGCTGGCTGCTTCGCTGCTGGAGAGAGCGTTGCTGCGCGGGCTGCGAAGCCCGCTTCTCTTGTCTCTGCGCGGTGGTCTGGCGGTTTTCTCGCTGCTGCGCGGTGCTCCGCTTCGCCGTCTGCGGTTTGGTGTCGTAGCCGCGGTAGTTATTGCGCTGCGAAATCTGCTTCAGCTGTTCGCCTGAGGCCTGACGCTGCACGTCTTTCGTTCCGGTGCGCGCCGTTTGGGGGAAGGTTTTACCCGTGGATTTCTCCATCTGGCTTAGCGCGGCCTGACGCTGGCTATCGCGGTTAACCGGTTTTTGCTGCGTTGAGCTGAGCCCTGTCGCCGCGTTGGTGGAGTGGAAGCGAGTGTTGAGCTGGTTAGTCGGATAGGGCACGCCTTCCCGATAGGCCGGGTTGTGCTGCCAGGTGCGGTTGGCGTCCGTCAGGCGCTGTCCGCTGATTTTATTGAAGTTCTCAACGTTGATATTGATATTGTTATCACCGTTGCGGTTATAGCCGCCGTGATTATCCCAGTCGCTATGGTGATGATCCCAGTCATCGTCATCATCCCAGTCGATGTTGCTGAAGATGGCATAGGTTGTGGCAACGCCCAGGCTGAAGCCTAAACCGTTTACGAAGCTGTTGCCAAACTGCTCCCCGGGAGTAGGCGGAAGATAGGTGGGCGGATAGGCGGTATTTGACCAGGTACCGTAAACCGTATTGGGGTTATAGGTGGGGACGTAAACAACCTGCGGGTCGGCAGATTCAATTTTGATTACCGTTGGGGCGGGCGCGGACGTCGTGGTTGTCGTTGCCTCGGTGGCGCTGGTTTTCGCTGGCGCCGGTTTTGTCACGGTGGTGACCGTCTGCTGGGGCGTGGATTGTAAAGCGCCGGTCTTCTGTGCCAGCGCGCGCAGGCGCTGAACGGAATCCATCACGTCTTTCGGCTGCGCGAGAAACGCATCACCCAGATTTTGTACCCACGGCGGGTTTTCGCCCATCAGGGACATAAGCTGAGGAAACGCGACCAGCGATTTTACGCTGGGATCCCAGGGCTGGCTGGCAACGGCCTGAATCGCGGCGTCCCCTTCCATTTTAGGGTTGTCTTTGGACCACTGCGCCGCCTGGATCACGTTGGCCGGATAGGTCGACGCCATTAAAATTTGCGACAGCAGGGCATCCGGGTAGAGCGCGATGGGAGCAACCCATTGATCGATTTGCGCGGCAGTGTAGGCTGGCGCGACAACATGGGCGGGCTGGGCTGCGGCAGGCGCAGGTGCAGCCGGTTGTTGTGCGACGGGGGCCGGCGCGGCGGGCTCCGTGGCGCGGCCTTTGACAAACATGACGCCCGAGGCGGCAAACAGCCCGGCACTGCACACAAGGACGAGCAGATGTGGCTTAAAGGGCAACTTCATAAAATGACTCCAACGAGACAAGCGCTGTGCCGTGAGGCGTTACGGTTGGCGTGAGTATTATTCACCCGTCTTTTACTGTTTTGACTTTTATTGGGAAGCGTCCGGTACGTCCGGATAAAGAGTGTGAGTATTTATTACACAATTATATCTGATGAAGAAAAAACTGAAGCGTCACGGTGCAGAAGATACCGCAAAAAGATGCCCTGAATCCCCGCTACACCATGCTTAACGATTCAGCAAATTTTTTAATGTTGCTTTTTTGTAAACGGATTAACACTGTGCAGAATTCCTGCTATGCTGCCCGACGCGGTATCGGGCATTTACCCTACAAACTGCTGTCTCACAGGAGCGTGAAGAGAACGCCCGCCGCATATGACAATGAGAGCGAGGAGAACCGTCGTGCTAGAAGAATACCGTAAGCACGTAGCAGAACGTGCCGCCGAGGGAATTGTACCCAAACCTTTAGATGCAACCCAAATGGCCGCGCTCGTCGAGCTGCTGAAGAACCCGCCTAAGGGCGAAGAAGAATTCCTGTTAGATCTGCTGATCAACCGCGTACCGCCTGGCGTAGATGAAGCTGCCTACGTAAAAGCCGGATTCCTTGCTGCTATCGCCAAAGGCGAAGCCACCTCCCCACTGGTTACTCCTGAAAAAGCCATTGAACTGCTCGGCACCATGCAGGGTGGTTACAACATTCATCCGCTGATTGACGCGCTGGATAACGACAAGCTGGCACCGATTGCCGCTAAAGCGCTCTCGTCCACGCTGCTGATGTTCGATAACTTCTACGATGTGGAAGAAAAAGCCAAAGCGGGCAACGTCTATGCGAAGCAGGTGATGCAGTCCTGGGCTGATGCCGAATGGTTCCTGAACCGCCCAGCGCTGGCTGAAAAAATCACCGTTACCGTCTTTAAAGTGACCGGTGAAACCAACACTGATGACCTCTCTCCGGCACCGGACGCGTGGTCTCGCCCGGATATCCCTCTGCACGCTCTGGCGATGCTGAAAAACGCCCGTGAAGGTATTGAGCCGGATCAGCCGGGCAGCGTCGGGCCGATCAAACAGATCGAAGCCCTGCAGAAAAAAGGGTTCCCGCTGGCTTATGTGGGTGACGTTGTGGGTACCGGTTCTTCCCGCAAGTCCGCAACCAACTCCGTGCTGTGGTTCATGGGCGACGACATTCCGCACGTGCCGAACAAGCGCGGCGGCGGCCTGTGCCTCGGCGGCAAAATTGCGCCAATCTTCTTCAACACCATGGAAGATGCGGGCGCCCTGCCGATCGAAGTGGACGTTTCTAACCTGAACATGGGCGACGTGA
Organism: Enterobacter cloacae complex sp. ESBL7; assembly: GCF_041679625.1. Taxonomy (NCBI): domain Bacteria; kingdom Pseudomonadati; phylum Pseudomonadota; class Gammaproteobacteria; order Enterobacterales; family Enterobacteriaceae; genus Enterobacter; species Enterobacter cloacae complex sp. ESBL7. The sequence goes on along the minus strand of NZ_JBGORN010000003.1, from coordinate 114,698 downwards.
TTGACGTTTACCCGTACAAAGGCGAAGTGCGCAACCACGAGACCAACGAGCTGCTGGCAAGCTTCGAGCTGAAAACCGACGTGCTGATCGACGAAGTGCGCGCCGGTGGCCGTATCCCGCTGATCATTGGTCGTGGTCTGACTACCAAAGCGCGTGAAGCGCTGGGTCTGCCGCACTCTGACGTTTTCCGTCAGGCGAAAGACGTTGCTGAAAGCAACCGCGGTTATTCTCTGGCACAGAAAATGGTGGGGCGCGCGTGCGGCGTAGCCGGTATTCGTCCTGGCGCTTACTGCGAGCCTAAGATGACCTCCGTGGGCTCTCAGGACACCACTGGCCCAATGACCCGTGACGAACTGAAAGACCTGGCGTGCCTGGGCTTCTCTTCTGATCTGGTGATGCAGTCCTTCTGCCACACGGCGGCCTATCCGAAGCCGGTTGACGTGACCACGCACCACACGCTGCCAGACTTCATCATGAACCGCGGCGGCGTTTCCCTGCGTCCGGGTGACGGCGTAATCCACTCCTGGCTGAACCGCATGCTGCTGCCGGATACCGTCGGTACCGGCGGTGACTCCCATACCCGTTTCCCAATCGGTATCTCCTTCCCGGCGGGCTCCGGTCTGGTGGCGTTTGCTGCTGCGACCGGCGTGATGCCGCTGGATATGCCGGAATCGGTGCTGGTGCGCTTCAAAGGTAAAATGCAGCCGGGCATCACCCTGCGCGACCTGGTTCACGCGATCCCGCTGTATGCGATTAAACAGGGCCTGCTGACCGTTGAGAAGAAAGGGAAGAAAAACATCTTCTCTGGCCGCATTCTGGAAATTGAAGGTCTGCCGGATCTGAAAGTGGAGCAGGCGTTCGAGCTGACCGATGCTTCCGCCGAGCGCTCTGCGGCGGGCTGTACCATCAAGCTGAACAAAGAGCCGATTATCGAGTATCTGACCTCCAACATCGTGCTGCTGAAGTGGATGATTGCAGAAGGCTACGGCGACCGTCGTACGCTGGAGCGTCGTATCCAGGGCATGGAAAAATGGCTGGCCGATCCGCAGCTGCTGGAAGCCGATGCTGACGCAGAGTACGCGGCGGTGATCGACATCGATCTGGCGGATATCAAAGAGCCAATCCTGTGTGCGCCGAACGATCCGGACGACGCGCGTCCGCTGTCTGAGGTTCAGGGCGAGAAGATCGACGAAGTGTTCATCGGATCCTGTATGACCAACATCGGTCACTTCCGTGCTGCCGGTAAGCTGCTGGATACCCACAAAGGCCAGCTGCCAACCCGTCTGTGGGTGGCGCCGCCAACCCGTATGGACGCGGCACAGCTGACCGAAGAGGGCTACTACAGCGTGTTTGGTAAGAGCGGTGCGCGTATCGAAATCCCTGGCTGTTCCCTGTGTATGGGCAACCAGGCGCGCGTAGCCGACGGTGCGACGGTGGTTTCCACCTCTACCCGTAACTTCCCGAACCGTTTAGGTACCGGTGCGAACGTCTTCCTGGCCTCTGCGGAGCTGGCGGCGGTTGCGGCGCTGATTGGCAAACTGCCAACGCCGGAAGAGTACCAGACCTTTGTGGCTCAGGTGGATAAGACCGCGGTGGATACCTATCGCTATCTGAACTTCGACCAGCTTTCTCAGTACACCGAGAAGGCCGACGGGGTTATCTTCCAGACGGCGGTATAAACAGCAAAACCGTCTCCATGAGACGGTTTTTAGTGTTTGCACCCTCTCCCGTGGGAGAGGGACGGGGTGAGGGCATCAGGCCGCAGGGTCTTGCTCTCACCTTTTTATTTTCATTCCTCCCACCTCTCACGCTTTTTTTCTTCCTCGCTGCTGCGATAATTACCTTAATGGCTTTGCAGAGGAAAACACTATGGATTACGAATTTCTGCGCGACATCACCGGGGTGGTGAAAGTGCGTATGTCGATGGGCCACGAAGCCGTTGGACACTGGTTTAACGAAGAGGTGAAAGAAAATCTCGCACTTCTTGATGAGGTTGAACAGGCGGCAAATACGGTGAAAGGCAGTGAACGATCCTGGCAGCGCGCCGGGCATGAATATACGCTGTGGATGGACGGTGAAGAGGTCATGGTGCGTGCCAACCAGCTCGAGTTTTCAGGTGACGAGATGGAAGAGGGGATGAGCTACTATGACGAAGAAAGCCTGTCGATGTGCGGCGTAGAGGATTTCCTTCAGGTGGTAAATGCCTACCGCGACTTTATGAAACAGAAATAACAGCCCGGAGCATCCCTGCTCCGGCTTGCTCTTACACGGCCGGAATATTGCGGCCGTAGTAAATCTCGCGCATCTCTTTCCAGAGCAGGTCAGTAATCGCCTTACGCTCTTCTTCGCTCAAATCTTCCGGCTTCGTGTGGAACATATAGTGCTTAAGGTCGAATTCCTTAAGTAACATCTTGGTATGGAAGATATTTTCCTGATACACGTTCACGTCCATCATGTCGTACAGCGATTTCATGTCCTCGGACATAAAGTTCTGGATGGAGTTGATCTCGTGGTCGATGAAATGCTTCATGCCGTTGATATCGCGGGTAAAACCACGCACGCGATAGTCAATGGTGACGATGTCCGATTCCAGCTGGTGGATTAAATAGTTCAGCGCGTTTAGCGGGGAAATCACGCCGCAGGTCGACACTTCAATATCGGCGCGGAACGTGCACAGCCCGCCTTCCGGGTGACTCTCCGGGTAGGTGTGCACGCAGATATGGCTTTTATCCAGGTGGGCCACGACCACTTCCGGCAGCGGGCCCGGATGTTCAGTTTTGTCGATAAGCTTCGGATCGACCGGCTCTTCGCTGACCAGAATAGTCACGCTGGCGCCCTGAGGTTCATAATCCTGTCGGGCGATGTTCAGGATGTTTGCGCCAATAATGGAACAGGTTTCTGACAGGATCTCGGTCAGACGGTTGGCGTTGTAGAGTTCGTCGATATAGGCGATGTAACCATCGCGTTCTTCCGCTGTTTTGGCATAGCAGATATCGTAAATACAAAAACTCAGGCTTTTCGTCAGGTTGTTAAAGCCATGCAGTTTAAGCTTTTTCAATTAGCTCACCCCCTTAGTGGATAATGCGTCTTGCAGGTACTGCGGCAGAGCAAACGCTGCGGTATGGATAGCCGGATTGTAGTATCGGCACTGAAGACCGGCCTGATGGAAGCGGGCCTGAATAATTTCGGTGGAGAGATGGCGTAATACGTCGTTATCGGTCGCCCAGGCAAAGGTCATGATCCCGCCGTAGTACGTCGGAATGGCCGCCTGATAGAAGCTGACGTCATCGAAATAGGTGCTGAGCTTACGATGGCTGTCGAGCGCTTCATCCTGCTGCAGGAAGCAGACGCCATTTTGTGCGACGAAGATCCCGCCCGGGTTCAGGCAGCGCTTGCAGCCTTCGTAGAAGGAGGAGGTAAACAGCGACGCGCCGGGGCCGATTGGGTCGGTGCAGTCGGAGATAATGACGTCAAAGGTCTGCGAGGTCTGGTTAACAAAGTTAACGCCGTCGTCAATCACCAGGCTAAAGCGCGGATCGTCATAGCTACCGGCATTGTGGTTGGGCAGATACTGGCGGCAGAAAGAGACGACGCCCGCATCGATTTCCACCATGGTGATGGTTTCAATGGAACGATGGCGGGACACTTCACGCAGCATTGCGCCGTCGCCGCCGCCGATAATCAGGACATGCTTCGCGTGTCCGTGCGCCAGCAGCGGAACGTGGGTCATCATTTCGTGATAGATAAACTCGTCGCGCTCGGTCGTTTGCACGACGCCGTCCAGCGCCATCACGCGGCCAAAGGCGGCGTTTTCGAAGATAATGAGATCCTGGTGATCGGTTTTCTCATGATAGAGCACGTTATCAACGGCAAAGTACTGACCAAACTGGTCATGCAGTGTTTCATGCCACAACGTGTGGTCGGCCATACGCGGACTCCTCCTTTGTTAACATCCGTTACGCTCACAAAAAATGAGCGAAACATGATAGCTAACTATAACCGTGGTTGCACGGCTATAGGTTCAACAGGGGGCGTCGGGAAGGTTATTTGACGTAGGCGAGCAGGCTGAGTGAGTCGCGAGCCAGCGCTTTGCATTTTTTGGCAGTGGGAATACCAATACCGCTCAAGTCACGGTAGCTGTCTTCGCCGAGCGCCTTCATGTCGAAGCTGTCGTAGTTGCTGAGATCCCACTGGTTTTGCTGGGCAAAAAAGACCAGCGCGCGGCGAATCTGCCCGTTGGGTAAATTCTGGTAGCCACAATCATTTTTCAGGAATACAAAAACCGCCGTTAAATCGGCCATATCTTCCGCTTCATTTTCACTTAGCGCATAGCTGTTCGCACACATTGCCATCAGGCTTCCGAACAAAATTGTCCTGAAAAACGTCTTCATTGCTTCTACCACTTCTTCACGGAAAATTAACGTTAGCATACTTGATGCCGGTGCGACGATCTTTATTATTGCCGCTTTACTTGACCTTCCGGTAAGGGGAGGGTTTATGCTCAAAAGATCGCCTGCTGGAAATAAGGAAATGAACATGCAACGTCGTGATTTTTTAAAATATTCCGCTGTGCTGGGGGCTGCCAGCGCATTACCACTCTGGAGCCGCGCGGTTTTAGCGGCCGACAGGCCTGCCTTACCCATTCCTGACTTACTGACCGCTGACGCCCGCAGCCGTATCCAGCTTGTGGTTCAGGCCGGTAAAACGACGTTCGGCGAGCACAACGCCACGACGTGGGGCTATAACGGCAATTTGCTCGGTCCGGCGCTTCAGCTACGTAAAGGGAAAGCGGTGACGGTGGATATCCACAACACGCTCGCCGAAGAGACGACGCTGCACTGGCACGGGCTGGAAGTGCCGGGCGAGGTGGACGGCGGGCCGCAGGGCATCATCAAAGCGGGTGGTACGCGCAGCGTGACCTTTACGCCCGATCAGCGCGCGGCGACCTGCTGGTTCCATCCGCATCAGCATGGCAAAACGGGCCATCAGGTGGCGATGGGGCTGGCGGGGCTGGTGCTGATTGAAGACGACGAAAGCCGCCTGCTGCGCCTGCCGAAACAGTGGGGCATCGACGACGTACCAGTGATTGTGCAGGACAAGAAATTCAACGCTGACGGGCAAATAAACTACCAGCTGGACGTGATGAGCGCGGCGGTAGGCTGGTTTGGCGACACGCTGCTGACCAACGGCGCCATTTACCCTCAGCACGCCGCGCCGAAAGGCTGGCTGCGCCTGCGCCTGCTCAACGGCTGTAACGCGCGCTCGCTGAATTTCGCCGCCAGCGATAAACGTCCGCTGTACGTGGTAGCCAGCGACGGTGGCCTGCTGCCGGAGCCGGTGAAGGTGAGCGAGCTGCCGATGCTCATGGGCGAACGCTTTGAGGTGCTGGTGGATATCAGCGACGGTAAGCCGTTTGACCTCGTGACGCTGCCGGTGAGCCAGATGGGGATGGCGGTCGCACCGTTTGATAAGCCGCATCCGGTGCTGCGTATTCAGCCGCTGCTGGTGGCCGCATCCGGCACGCTGCCTGATACGTTAACCACCCTGCCAGCCCTCCCGTCGCTGGAGGGGCTTACGCAGCGCAAGCTGCAGCTCTCCATGAACCCGATGCTCGATATGATGGGCATGCAGGCGCTGATGGCGAAATATGGCGATAAGGCGATGGCGGGGATGCAGCACGGCCAGATGATGGGCCACATGAATATGGACCACGGCAAAATGGGCGGCATGGGGAATATGAATCACGGCGACCATGGCTTTGATTTCCACAACGCCAACATGATCAACGGTAAAGCATTCGACATGAATACGCCGATGTTTGCTGCGACAAAAGGTCAGCTTGAGCGCTGGGTGATTTCAGGCGAAGGGGACATGATGCTGCATCCGTTCCATATCCACGGCACCCAGTTCCGTATTCTCACAGAGAACGGCAAAGCGCCGGATGCGCATCGCGCGGGCTGGAAAGATACGGTGAGAGTGGAGGGCGGCGTCAGCGAGGTGCTGGTGAAGTTTGACCACGAGGCGCCGAAGGAGTTTGCCTATATGGCGCACTGCCACCTGCTGGAGCATGAGGATACGGGGATGATGCTGGGGTTCACGGTATAAAAAAATCCGGGTGGTCGCAGGTGCGGCCTGATGCCCTCACACTGACCCTCTCCCACGGGGAGAGGGAACAAACACAAAAACGGCAACCGAAGTTGCCGTTTTGCTTTTATTTGCCTTCGTCAGGCAACGCATACGCGACGATATAGTCGCCCATCTTCGTGCCAAACGAACCGTGACCACCCGCTGAGATGACAACGTACTGCTTGCCATTCACTTCATAGGTCATCGGCGTGGCCTGTCCACCCGCCGGCAGACGGCCCTGCCACAGTTTTTCACCGTTGGTCATGTTGTACGCGCGCAGGTAGTTATCTGCGGTTGCCGCGATGAACAGCACGTTACCGGCGGTGGAGATTGGGCCACCCAGCATTGGCATACCCATATTGAACGGCACCGGAACCGGCATCGGGAACGGCATGCTGTCCTGTGGCGTACCAATACGTTTTTTCCATACGATCTGGTTGGTTTTCAGATCCAGACCGGAGATATAACCCCAGGCAGGCTGTTTACACGGCAGACCAAACGGCGACAGGAACGGGTTCAGCGTTACGCCAAACGGCACGCCGTACTGCGGCTGAATGCCGGCTTCGGTACCGCTGCCTTTCGCGTCTTTCGGCTGCTCCATTGGGTTGCCCGGACCGCGTGGGATCAGGCGGGAAACGAACGGCAGCGCCATCGGGTTGGCAATCGCCACCTGACGGTTAGGGTCAACGGAGATCCCGCCCCACTCGAACATCCCCAGGTTACCCGGGAAGACCAGCGTGCCCTGCTCAGACGGCGGCGTGAAAATGCCTTCATAGCGCAGCTGGTGGAACATCACGCGGCACACCAGCTGGTCAAACATGGTGGCGCCCCACATGTCCGCACCGCTGAGGTCTTTCTTCGGACGGAAGCTCAGGTCAGAGAACGGCTGGGTTTTGCTGACGTAATCGCCTTTCGCCGCGCCCTGCGGAACCGGTTTTTCCGGTGCTGGCACAACCAGCTTACCGTTGCTGCGATCCAGCACGAAGATGTTGCCCGTCTTGGCCGGCGCGTAAATCACCGGAACGGTTTTGCCATCAACGGTAATGTCCGCCAGCGTCGGCTGGGACGGCATATCCATATCCCACAGATCGTGGTGAACGGTCTGGTAGCTCCATGCCAGCTTACCGGTGGTCGCATTCAGCGCCACGATAGCGCTCGCATAACGCTCCTGCTCCGGCGTGCGGTTACCGCCCCAGATATCTGGCGTGGTCACACCCATTGGCAGATAGACCAGGTCCAGCTTCGCGTCATACGCCGCTGGCGCCCAGGAGTTTGGCGAGTTAAAGGTAAAGGTGTGCTCGTCCGACGGGATCGCGTTGGGATCTTTCGCGCCCGGGTCGAAGGCCCACAGCAGTTTACCGGTGTTCACGTCGAAACCACGGATAACGCCGGAGGTTTCACGCGTGGAGAAGTTATCCGTTACCGAACCGGCAATCACGATGGTTTTATCGGTGATGATTGGCGGCGAGGTTGGCTCATACAGACCCGGCGTGGTGTCCGGCATGTTGGTCTGCAGGTTCAGGATACCTTTGTTGGCAAAGGTTTCGCACAGCTTGCCCGTTTCGGCATTGATGGCGAACAGACGGCCATCGTTCACCGGCAGCATAATGCGGCGAGGGCAGTCAGAGATGACTTCCGGGCTGGCATTATCGGCGCGCGCTTCGTGGTAAGAAACGCCGCGGCAGGTGACGTGCTGGAAGGACGGGTTGGAGTTCAGCTGCGGATCGAAGTGCCATTTCTCTTTACCGGTGGCCGCGTCGAGCGCGAACAGACGCTGGTGCGCCGTACACAGGTAAAGCATGTTGCCGACCTTAATTGGCGTCACTTCGTTGGTCAGCTCGCCCGGATCGTTCGGCATCTTCAGATCGCCGGTACGGAATACCCAGGCTTCTTTCAGGTTCTTCACGTTGTCCGCGTTGATCTGCTTCAGCGGAGAATAGCGTTGACCTTCCTGGTTACGACCATACGCAGGCCAGTCGCCGTCCGCCACCTGCGAGATAGCCGCAGCAGGCGTGGATTCTGCGTTCAGCGTACCGTTGATCTCCTGCGGGTCGTTAAAACCGGCCCAGGTCAAGATGCCGCCGGTAATCAGCAGGGCAACAACCAGGCCCGCCACCGCACCGCTGGACGGCACAATCAGGCGACGCCACACGAACGGCAGGATCAGCCAGATGCCGAAGAAGACCAGGATGTCGCTGCGCGGCGTCAGTGCCCAGAAGTCGAACCCGACTTCCCAGACGCCCCAGATCATGGTGGCAAGAAGGAGGGCGGCATACAGCCACAGTGCAGATTGTTTTCTACGCAACAGCAGGACGGTTACGCCAACCATAACCAGACCCGCAATCGGGTAGTACCAGGAGCCGCCTAAAGCGACCAGCCAGACGCCACCGATTAACAGATACAGCGCGCAGAAGGCTGCGAATGCGGCTGTTAATGTCACCAGTAGACGCGGCTGTTTAGAGTTTGTTTCAGCCATAGAAAGTGTACTCGTCAGTTTTTGTTAATAATTTGCTAGCAACTAATTATAGGTATTAACAAGTGTGATCGGAATCACAATATTTGCTTTTTATAACTCATACGCCAGGGTTATCCATTTGCTGATATAATGGCTGGCTTGCGTATCAGTGCTGGATATTAACTCATCCGTATTGAGAGATTTTCACTAAAATCATTTGGTTAGTAATATGAAACATACTGTTGAAGTGATGATCCCGGAAGCCGAGATCAAAGCGCGTATCGCCGAACTGGGTCGTCAAATCACCGAACATTACAAGGACAGCGGCAGCGAAATGGTGCTGGTCGGTCTGTTGCGCGGCTCTTTCATGTTCATGGCAGACCTGTGCCGTGAAGTGCATGTGCCCCATGAGGTCGATTTTATGACCGCCTCCAGCTACGGCAGCGGCATGTCCACTACCCGTGATGTGAAAATCCTGAAAGATCTGGATGAAGATATTCGTGGCAAAGATGTGTTGATCGTTGAGGACATCATCGACTCCGGCAACACGCTGTCAAAAGTGCGCGAGATCCTGAGCCTGCGCGAGCCAAAATCTCTGGCGATTTGTACGCTGCTGGATAAACCTGACCGTCGTGAAGTGCAGGTGCCGGTAGAGTTCGTAGGCTTCTCGATTCCTGACGAATTCGTCGTCGGTTACGGCATTGACTACGCGCAGCGCTATCGTCATCTGCCGTATGTTGGGAAAGTGGTACTGCTGGACGAGTAATCGAGGGCTGATGTCCTCACCCCGGCCCTCTCCCACAGGGAGAGGGAGAACATCCCCGGCTTTATTTATGATTTACATGCTTAAGTTGAAGGTTGGCAATCCCTGAACGGTAACGCTGCTCCAGCGTTTCGCGGTTGGTGGCGGTCACTTCCAGATTGCGCAGCAGGCCATCGTGAATACCGTACGCCCAGCCGTGGATAGAGACCTTCTGCCCGCGTTTCCACGCTGATTGCATGATCGTTGAGTGGCCCAGGTTATACACCTGCTCCATCACGTTGAGTTCGCAAAGGGTATCCATACGACGCTCCTGCGGCATTTCGCCCAGCAGTGAGCTATGTTTGAACCAGATATCGCGGATGTGCAGTAGCCAGTTATCAATGAGCCCCAGTTCCGTGTTTTCAACCGCCGCCTGCACGCCGCCGCAGCCATAATGGCCGCAAATGATGATGTGCTCGACTTGCAGAACGTCCACGGCATACTGAACAACAGAAAGACAGTTGAGATCGGTGTGAATCACGAGATTGGCGACATTGCGGTGAACAAACAGTTCGCCGGGTTCAAGGCCGGTCAGGCGCTCCGCCGGTACGCGGCTGTCGGAACATCCAATCCAGAGAAAGCGTGGGTTCTGCGCCTGCGCGAGTTTTCCAAAAAATCCGGGGTCTTCCTCCACCAGCATTTTTGACCATAGTGCATTGTTGCTGATGAGTGTATCTATGTTGTTCATGGAGGTTAGCGACCTGTAACCGAGTTATTGCGTTGCGCTACTATAGGGTAACCCGACTTTTAATGAAACCACACAACGTGTGTAAGAACTGAAGGTAAGTTAATTTCATGGCAATTGCACTGGAGCTTGAGCAGCTTAAAAAAACCTATCCGGGTGGCGTTCAGGCGCTACGCGGAATAGATCTGAAAGTAGAGGCCGGCGATTTTTACGCGCTTCTGGGGCCGAACGGGGCCGGGAAATCGACCACCATTGGGATTATCAGCTCGCTGGTCAATAAAACGTCCGGCCGGGTGAGCGTCTTTGGGTACGACCTGCAAAAAGATGTGGTGAACGCCAAGCGCCAGCTGGGGCTGGTTCCGCAGGAGTTCAACTTCAACCCGTTCGAGACGGTGCAGCAGATTGTGGTTAACCAGGCGGGCTATTACGGCGTTGAGCGTAAAGAGGCCCTGGAGCGTAGCGAAAAATACCTTAAGCAGCTCGATCTGTGGGAAAAGCGTAACGAACGCGCGCGCATGTTGTCCGGCGGGATGAAGCGCCGCCTGATGATTGCCCGTGCGCTGATGCACGAGCCAAAGCTGCTGATCCTCGATGAACCGACAGCGGGTGTTGATATCGAACTTCGTCGCTCCATGTGGGGCTTCCTGAAAGATCTCAACGACAAAGGCACCACCATTATTCTGACCACCCACTACCTTGAAGAGGCTGAAATGCTGTGCCGCAATATCGGCATCATTCAGAACGGCGAGCTGGTGGAGAACACCTCGATGAAGAATCTGCTCTCCAAGCTGAAATCCGAAACCTTCATTCTCGATCTGGCGGCGAAAAGCGCGCTGCCAAAACTTGAAGGTTACAACTATCGTCTGGTAGATACCTCAACGCTGGAAGTGGAAGTGCTGCGCGAGCAGGGGATTAACAGCATGTTCTCACAGCTGAGCGCGCAGGGGATTCAGGTTTTAAGTATGCGTAACAAAGCGAACCGACTGGAAGAGCTGTTTGTCTCTCTGGTACATGACAAACAAGGAGACAAGGCATGACGCATCTTTACTGGGTCGCGCTGAAAAGTATCTGGGCGAAAGAGATCAACCGCTTTATGCGTATCTGGGTGCAAACCCTGGTGCCGCCGGTTATCACGATGACGCTCTATTTCATCATCTTCGGTAACCTGATTGGCTCCCGGATTGGTGAGATGCACGGCTTTACCTATATGCAGTTTATCGTGCCGGGCCTGATCATGATGGCGGTGATCACCAATGCCTACGCCAACGTGGCGTCGTCGTTCTTTAGCGCCAAGTTCCAGCGCAATATTGAAGAGCTGCTGGTCGCGCCGGTACCGACGCACGTTATTATCGCGGGCTATGTCGGCGGCGGCGTGGCGCGCGGGCTGTGCGTGGGGATCCTGGTCACGGCGATTTCGCTGTTCTTCGTGCCGTTCCAGGTCCACTCGTGGCTGTTTGTCGCGCTGACGCTGCTCCTGACGGCGATCCTCTTCTCGCTGGCCGGTCTGCTGAACGCCGTGTTCGCCAAAACGTTTGACGATATCAGCCTGATCCCGACCTTCGTGCTGACGCCGCTGACCTATCTCGGTGGGGTGTTCTACTCCCTGACGCTGCTGCCACCGTTCTGGCAGGCGCTGTCGCACCTGAACCCGATTGTCTACATGATCAGCGGGTTCCGCTTTGGCTTCCTCGGCATCACCGATGTGCCGCTGTTTACCACGGTGGCGGTACTGGTGGTGTTCATCATCGCCTTCTACCTGCTCTGCTGGTCGCTGATCCAGCGCGGACGCGGGCTGCGCAGCTAATCTTTTGCCCGGCGACGCTCTGTTTGCCGGGCACTTTCTTTGACAGTTATCACCGTAAGCTAACCTTCACTCCGCTAAACTACTTGCCTGCTAAGGAGGGAGTTATGCTGGGATGGGTTATCACCTGCCACGATGAACAGGCGCAGGAAATGCTGGATAAGCTTGAAGCCAGATTTGGCCCGCTGGTGCAATGCCGGGCGGTAAACTACTGGCGCGGGTTGAGCACCAACATGCTGAGCCGCATGATGTGCGATGCCCTGCATGAAACGGACACCGGGGATGGCGTGATTTTTCTTACCGATAAATCGGGCGCGGCGCCTTACCGCGCAGCCGCGTTGCTGAGCCATAAGCACGCGTGCTGTGAAGTGATCTCGGGTATTAACCTCTCCCTGCTGGCGTTAATGTATCCGCAGCGTGGATCCTTAAGCAGCGCAGAGTTTCGCCAGGCCATCGTGGCGCAGGGCGTTCCGGGCGTCAGCAGCTTGTGGCATCAGCAGCAAAAAAATCCTCCCTTCGTCCTGCTCCACGATTTGTATAAGAATTAAACGTGGGTATTGATGTCTCATTTGTTACAATAGCGGCAGTTTTCCGCACCGATTAAGACACCATGCTACCGCGCATTCTTTTCTTGCTATTGATGCTCATTTCCGGCGTCAGCTCAGCCAGTTTACTCAGTCAGCACACGCTGCCTGCCCAGTACATGCAAACCACCGAAGACGCGGCGATCTGGGCGCAGGTGGGGAACAGCGTGATTAACGTCGGTAACGTGCGCGCCGGGCAGATCCTGGCCGTCGTGCCCGCGGCGGCGGACTACTACGAATTTCGCTTCGGTTTTGGCACGGGGTTTATCGACAAGGGACACCTGGAGCCGGTTCAGGGGAAACAGCGCGTCGAGGACAGCCTCGGGGATCTCAATAAGCCCCTGAGCAATCAGAACCTCATTACCTGGAAAGACACGCCGGTGTATAACGCGCCGTCGAGCGGCAGCGCGCCGTTCGGCACATTAAGCGCCAATCTGCGCTATCCCATACTGAATAAACTGAAAGACCGTCTGAATCAGACCTGGTTCCAGATCCGCATCGGCAATCGTCTGGCGTGGATCAGCAGCCTGGACGCGCAGGAAGATAACGGCCTTCCGGTTCTGACCTACCATCATATTTTGCGTGATGAAGAAAACACGCGCTTTCGACATACGTCCACAACGACCAGCGTACGTGCGTTCAACAACCAGATGGCCTGGCTACGCGATCAGGGTTATACCACTCTGACGATGTACCAGCTTGAAGGGTACGTGCGTAACAAAATGAACCTGCCTGCAAAATCGGTGGTGATTACCTTTGACGACGGCCTGAAATCCGTCAGCCGATATGCCTATCCTGTGCTGAAAGAGTACGGCTTCAAGGCTACCGCGTTTATTATCTCTTCCCGTATAAAAGGCCATCCGCAGAAGTGGGATCCAAAATCGCTGCAGTTTATGAGCGTGCAGGAGATTAAGGGGATTCAGGATGTGTTCGATATTCAGTCCCACACCCACTTCCTGCACCGCGTGGATGGGTATAAGCACCCGATTTTACTGAGCCGCAGCTATCACGTGATTTTGTTTGATTTTGAACGCTCGCGTCGCGCGCTGGCGCAGTTTAATCCACGCGTGCTCTATCTTTCCTATCCGTTTGGCGGCTACGACAATAAAGCGATAAAGGCGGCGAATGACGCCGGTTTTCATCTGGCGGTGACGACGGTGAAAGGGAAGGTGAAGCCGGGGGATAATCCGTTCTTACTGAAACGCCTGTACATCTTAAGAACGGATTCGCTGGAGACAATGTCGCGGCTGATCAGCAATCAGCCGCAGGGATAGTGCTTAAGCAACCTGAACCGGAATCGCCTTCGCGGTACGTTTCATGTCGTTGTCGCCTTCAAAGTAGGCAACTTTCGGCTGCCAGCGGCGCGCTTCTTCATCAGACATCATCACGAAGCTGGCGATAATCACAATATCGCCCACGTCCGCGCAGTGCGCTGCCGCGCCGTTAACGGAGATGATTTTAGACCCGCGCTCGGCGGCGATGGCGTAGGTTGAGAAACGTTTGCCGTTGTTAACGTTCCAGATATCAATCGCTTCGTTTTCAAGGATGCCCGCAGCATCAAGGAAATCCTGGTCGATGGCGCAGGAGCCTTCATAGTGCAGGTCGGCCTGGGTGACTTTCACACGGTGAAGCTTACCTTGCAGCATTTTGCGAATCATTACGTTTACCTTTCATCTTCCGGGTAGAGAAACCTACGCCAGTTCAACCACTTTGTTGTCGATTAGGCGGGCCTGACCAAGCCATGCCGCCACCAGAATGACCGCACGTTTGCTGGTCTGTGTAAGCTCCAGAAGCGTGTCGGCATCGCGAATTTGAATATCATCAGCGCGGAAGCCTTTATCGTTCAGCGCCTGTTCAGCCAGAGCAATAATCTCTTCGGCCGTTAACTCTTTCGCCAGCAGCTGTTCTGCCATGGTGTTCATGACCTTGCTTAAGCCCGGCGCGATTTTACGCTGGTCCGCGGTCAGGTAGCCATTTCGCGAGCTGAGCGCCAGACCGTCTTTGGCGCGTACAATCGGTACGCCGACAATCTCGATATCGTAACCCATGTCCGCAACCATCTTGCGGATCAGCGCCAGCTGCTGGAAATCTTTCTCACCGAAGCAGGCAACGTCCGGCTGAACCAGGTTGAACAGCTTGCTGACGATGGTCGATACGCCGCGGAAATGACCCGGGCGGCTTGCGCCTTCCAGCATGGTGGAAATGCCCGGTACGTCAACGTAAGTGGCCTCATCGGTACCCTGAGGATAGACATCCGCCGGTGCCGGAGAGAAGACAATATCCGCATGGCGTTTTTTGAGCTTCTCGCAATCTTCCTGCAGGGTGCGCGGATAGCGTGCCAGATCGTCGGCGCGGTCAAACTGCATTGGGTTAACGAAGATACTGACCACCACGATATCTGCACGGGCTCTTGCTTCGTCAACCAGCTTCATATGGCCGTCATGCAGGTTGCCCATGGTCGGGACCAGTGCGATACGTTTACCTTCCTGACGCGCACGACGGATATGCTGGCGCAGCAGCGGCAGGGTTTCAATGATTAGCACAACGAGACTCCTTAATGGAAACTGTGTTCTTCACCCGGGTAAACACCGGATTCAACGTCGGCAATATACTGCCTGACCGCAGCGCGCATGTCGCCCGCTTCGGTGAGGAAATTTTTGGCAAACTTCGGAATATGCCCGCCGGTGATGCCAAAGGCGTCGTGCATCACCAGGATCTGACCGTCGGTCACGTTGCCTGCGCCAATACCAATCACCGGAATCGACAGGGCTTCAGTAATACGCTTCGCCAGCTCAACCGGCACGCACTCCAGCACCAGCAGCTGGGCGCCTGCGGCTTCCAGCGCCAGGGCATCATCAAACAGCGTCTGGGCGGCGTCACCGCGGCCCTGCACTTTATATCCACCAAAGATGTTGACGGACTGCGGCGTCAAGCCCAAATGGCCGCACACCGGCACGGCGCGCTCGGTGAGCATCTTCACCGTATCCACCAGCCAGGCGCCGCCTTCAATTTTGACCATGTTAGCGCCAGCACGCATGACCGCTGCCGCGTTTTCGAATGCCTGCTCCGGCGTGGCGTAGGCCATAAACGGCAGATCGGAAAGCAGCAGGCAGGCTGGAGCCCCGCGGCGCACCGCACGCGTATGGTAAGCGATATCCTCAACCGTGACCGGCAGGGTGGAATCATGTCCTTGTACCGTCATCCCTAACGAATCTCCGACCAGCATGACGTTGATACCCTCTTCGGCAAAGAGTTTGGCGAAGCTGTAGTCATACGCGGTGATGGTGGCGAAGCGTTTTTTTTCCTGTTTGCATTTCTGCAGTAAGGAGATGGTGGTTGGTTTCATACTGTTTCCTGATAGCCCAAAAGCGAATCTTTGCGCATTCTAACAGTAACATTCGGGGGAACAATGATTTTAGGTAACCGATTAGCCACAATTATTTTGAGGTTAATCGGCAGGGGAACCGGATCACCAGCGGGCGGGTCTTTCCGCGTTGAGGTTGTCCAGAATGGTCCTGAGTGGGATGCCATCCGGGAAGATGAGATCGGGGGCGACTTCAAACAGCGGCCAGAGCATAAACCCGCGGTTTTTCATGTCGTAATGCGGAACGGTGAGACGTTCAGTGTTAATGGTCTCGTGACCAAACAGCATAATGTCGAGGTCCAGCGTGCGCGGTCCCCAGCGCTCGGCTTTGCGTACGCGGCCCTGGTGCAGTTCGATGCGCTGGGTGTTATCCAGCAGCGTTTCGGCATCAAGGGCAGTTTCCAGCACCACGGCGGCATTGAGATAATCAGGCTGATCCTGCGGGCCCAGCGGCGGCGTGCGGTAGAAAGAGGAGACCGCCACGATCTTGCTTTGCGGGATCTCCCCCAGCGCCTGTACGGCAGCGTTCACCTGCTCCAGCGGAGAGGCTAAATTGCTGCCGATGGCGATATACGCGAGGGTCATGCTGTCCCTTCACGACGCGGCGCGCGTTTGCGCGGACGACGATGGCGGCGACGCGGTTCCGGCTCTTCATCCAGCCCGGTGAGCATATCTTTTTGCTCCGGCGGGGCGGAAACCTGGAATTCGGCCCACCACTGCGCCAGACGCTGCAGCTCCTGGTTGCGTTCAATTTCAGCACGCAGCGACAGCAGATCGAAGGCGGCGCGGAATTTTGGATGCTCCATCAGCTTCCAGGCGCGTTTGCCCTGACGACGGGACATGCGCAGCTGAAGCTGCCAGATATCGCGCACCAGCGTGGTAATGCGTTTTGGAATAGCGAGCGTACGGCACCCTTCGTCCAGCACGTCGTTTGCGGCCAGCGCGAAGGCGTCATAATAGGCAAGCCCGCTCTCCTGGGTAATTCGCTGGGCCGTTTCCAGCAGCGGATACCAGAACATCGCCGCAAACAGGAACGCCGGATTGACGCGCATGTCGTTGCGAATACGGGTATCGGTATTTTTCAGCACCTGCGCAATCATCCGCTCCATTGGGCTGTCACCGCTTTCGGTAAAGTAGCGGGTAATGGTCGGGAACAGGGGCTGGAACAGGTTGTATTCGCGCAGCAGATTGTAGGTTTCAAAGCCGTGGCCAGCCTGCAGCAGCTTCAGCGCCTCTTCAAACAGGCGGGCAGGCGGCACGTCGTTAATCAGCGTTGCCAGACGCGGAATAGGCTCAGCCGTTTCCGGGCTGATGCGCATATTGAGCTTGGCGGCGAAACGCACGGCACGCAGCATACGCACGGGATCTTCGCGATAGCGCGTTTCCGGCGTGCCGATCAGACGGATCAGACCTTCTTTCAGGTCCTGCATGCCGCCGACGTAATCGCGCACGGTGAAATCCGCCACGCTGTAATAAAGGCTGTTGATGGTAAAGTCGCGACGCTGGGCATCTTCTTCGATAGAGCCGAAGATATTGTCACGCAGCAGCATGCCGTTCTGGCCGCGCTGTGACGTAGTGCGATCGGATGCGCCGGCTTCGTGGTGGCCGCGGAAGGTCGCCACTTCGATAATTTCCGGCCCAAACATCACGTGAGCCAGACGGAAACGGCGGCCAACGAGACGGCAGTTGCGGAATAATTTGCGCACCTGCTCAGGCGTGGCGCTGGTCGTCACGTCGAAATCTTTTGGTTTTTTGCCCAGCAGTAAATCACGCACTCCACCGCCCACGAGGTAGGCCTCGTAGCCCGCTTTATTCAGACGATAGAGCACCTTGAGGGCATTTTCACTGATATCTTTGCGGGAAATAGTGTGCTGCTCACGCGGAATAACCGACATGTGTGGCTGTGCAATAGCATCGTTCGCCATGCTCTCTTCGCGGCTTAGCACTTTACGGCAAAAATTAGCGACTCGGGTAAAAATGGTACACCTCGTAGTGTGTTTTGTTATGAAAAAAGCGGCTAATCATAGCTCAGCGCAACGCATTTGAGAATGCTGGATTTTTGGCACTGCCGCGAGCGTCCAGTTGGCAACGGCCATTTTCAGCAGTTCGTCAATACGCAGATCCTGCCATTCGTTGGTTACATTCTGGTTGAGAAATCGCAGCGCGTCGATCAAAACAGGACGCGGATCGCCGTCTGGCAGGGCCGGGGCGTGGTTCTGCTTTGACAATTTAAAGCCCTGCGCATTGACCGCCAGCGGCAGATGAATGTAGTCCGGTGCCGTCCAGCCAAACTGGTGATACAGCGATATTTGTCGCACGGTCGGTTCGACCAGATCCGCCCCGCGCACAATTTCCGTCACGCCCTGGAAACGATCGTCGACGACCACGGCCAGGTTATAGGCAAACAGGCCGTCACGGCGGTGAATAATAAAATCCTCACGCGCCAGACGTTCATCGGCATGAATCTCACCGGAGAGGAGATCGGTAAAGCGCGTCACCGGGGAGCGCTGCTTTATACGTACGGCGGCATTTTCCGGGGGAAGATTAAGCGTGCGGCAGTGGCCGTCATAGACGCCACCCACGCTCTGGATACGCGCGCGGGTGTGTGGGGTAGCAATCATTTCTGCACTGTTCGGAGAAGCCTCGGCTAAGGGAAAAAGCCTTGATTGACGCGGGATGTAGGGGATTTCAGAGGTTCTGTACTGCGAATTCAAAAATGAGCGAAAATGACTTTTTTTATAATAAATTCTGCACTTTTTGAGTTAGGTTTGAAGAAAACTGATAGCCGTTTGACTAAATCCGTTAACTGCATAATATTTATGGATTTTAAATCAAACGGCTTTTTTATCTGCTACGCTTTCTGGGGGATCATCTCGTTCCACCTTCGATAAAATCTCTCGGATGGCAGTATCTGGTCTGTTAGCCAGCCGCAAAACCCCTGATTTCATCGCCTCAGGTAGCTGCAATAGCTTGATGTTCTTTTCATTGTTAAGGCTGAGAACCGCACCAACGCCATTTCTGAATATGATATCAAAGAGCGTTTCACGTTCAGCATGAGTAAGTCTTTTCAGTAGTAACAGGAATTCAACATTTTCCTCGAAAGTTGCATCACTCACCTTCTCCTTTACACGGGTCGTGTATTTAAACGAGTCATCAGCGGAACTAGCGTCCCCAATGGCAAGCCACTCGACGGAGCAGTTACACGCCTCAGCTAAGATATACAGCCTATCCAGGGTGGGGAATGTCTTGCCCTTAATGTAGCTTCGTACCACTGCCTCTGACATTCCGGCTCTTTCAGCCAGAGCTACATTGCTGAGTATTCCGCCCTTATCCATGGCGGCTTTTAATCGCATACCAAAATGGATTATTCCAGGCTCAGCCAAAACACAATCGTGGATTTTTTCGATTCCAACGGATTTATCATCGCAGGCTTTTGTTTTCATTATCAATTCCATTCAGTTCTCGTAACATCGCAAATAAACACGAAAAATCCGCAAATAAATCTTGCTCGCGGATTTTTACGATCGTATATTTGTGCGTATCGTTACACGCTGGCGTTTAACAGTAGCGTTAAACGTTTTGCACTAACCTTTGAGGATCACACAATGCATACGGCTAATCAAGAATTGCCCGCGTCCCTGATTCGTTTTTACGTAAGCGCATCCGGCAATCAGGATGCGCCCGGTCCGCTAATTCGTACATGTATTGAACTGGCGGGTACGAATTACACCAAGCTGGCAGAAAGCCACGGTGCGTCTGTCGATACACTTCGTAACGCACTCTACCGCCACGCCCCAAAGCAGGAAGGCATCATCGCTGCGGCATTGGGGCTTGCTCCTGAAGATATCTGGCCAAATCGCTGGCTGAATAAATCCAGGATCGTCAGGGGTTAAGAGGTGGCTATGGATATGTGGGTGACAGCTAAAGAGTGTCTCGGTTTGCCTGGCATGCCGGGCAGAGAACAGAATATTCGTGCAAGGCTTGATAAGGCATCCGGTGGCGCGAGCGAACTCAAACGCCGCAGAGCAGGAACTAAAGCGTTCGAGTTTCATGTCGATTGCCTGACCGCCGAGCAACGCGAGTTTTTCAAACAGCGTCACTATCAGTCGGTGCTTGAGCAGTCCACTGAGGTTGCTGTTGTCGATGCGCCGGTGGCGGACAAGAAAGCTGCCGTGAAGCCGTCGCAGGAGCTTGAACTGATTCGCCAGTGCCCGGCGCTACTGGAGCGCAAGGTTGGCACACTGACCGATAAGCAAAAGCAGATCGCCGATGCCCGCGCCCTGCTGGCGCAGGAAGTCGAAAGACTGATTGATGCAAAAATGCCCAGGTCTCGTGCGGTTCAGTTAATTGCTGATGGCTCCCGTAATGGTTCTCTGCCTGAGCGTGTTCTGCGGGCTGCTGAAATCGCCAACGCCCGCAAGGGTAAGACCCGCACCGGCATCAGCGTTCGCTGCCTGCAGGAGTGGGTAACAATTTGTCGGAGCACTGAAAACGGTGGTGAACGTCTGGCGTTACTGGCACCCGGTCACCTGAAAGCGAAAGTGCCTGAGCAGATTGGCTGGCTGGTCGATTTTCTCCCCCACTGGCGCAGTCTCAACGGCCCCACTCTGCAGGCAGCATACCGTTCCTTTGAAGCGGAATGGAATACGCGGTATGCCGACCAGCCCGCCATGCTGGCGGCGATACCGTCCTATCACGCAGTCAATCGCGCAATGAAAAAATTCCCGCGTCGTGAGCTTGCTCGCGGGCGTGTATCTGGTTCTGCTGCCCGTGCGCTGGAGACATATCAGAAGCGTGACTGGTCACAGATGCCTGTTAACGGCTGCTGGATAAGTGATGGTAAGTCTCTGAATATGAAAGTCGCGCATCCGGTGCACGGTCAGCCGTTCACCCCGGAGCTGACGCTCATTATTGATGGCCGGACACGCTATGTCGTCGGCTGGAGCCTGTCGCTCGCTGAAAGCATGCTGGCGGTGGCTGATGCCTACCGGTACGCCATGAAGCACCACGGCAAGCCGCTGTTTGTGTATTCAGATAACGGTAGCGGTCAGGCTAACCTGTCATTTGATGATGAAATATCCGGTATTTTCCCGCGTATGGGTATCCGTCATATGACCGGTATTCCGGGTAATCCGCAGGCTCGCGGCATTATTGAGCGCCTTAACGGCGTGATACCGCTGGCCATCGCGCAGAAGTTTGCCACATTCAACGGCACTGGCGCAGATGCAGAACATGTCCGTATTACGCAGCGCGGCATTGATTCTGCCATCAATGCGCTGAAAAACGGCAAGGCGCTCAACGCGATACAGCAAAAAGCGATAGGCAAATTGCCGTCATGGCAGCAGCTTCTTGACGCCATCGCCATTGAGGTTGATGCCTACAACCATTCGCACGAGCACAGCCAGTTACCGAAGTATAACGGACGTTATCTGACCCCAGCGCAGTACCGTAAGGCCGTTCTGGAAGCCGAAGGTGACGAGATTGAATACCTGACCGAGCTTGAGCTGCGCGAGGTGTTCATGCTGGAGCGTAAACCAACCGCCAGTCGTGGGTGGATCACTGTCAACAGCAACGAATATTTCGCGGAAGAACTTATTAACGTCGATGGCGAGAAGGTCCGCGCGGCCTTTGATATGCATGATGCCCGCGAGGTGATCGTGCGCCGGATGGATGGTTCTTATCTCTGCACGGCAGTCTGGAACGGTAACAAAGTCGCAGCCGTCCCTGTCAGCGAGATGGATAAAGCGCAGAAAGAACGTACCAAACGTCGTCTTAAGCGCGTGGAAGATAAAAGAGAAGGAATACTGGCGGAAGGCCGTCAGGTGCTGGAGCACAACAGCAACTTCAATATGGGGATCACTATCGACGCCACCCCGTCAGAGGACGAAGAACACCTGTTCCTTTTCCAGGCTGACCGCGATGAATATCTGAAGAAAACCGGCTCTGGTCGGGCATGAGGAGTTTAAATATGGAATTACGTGAACAACTGCAGGAATTAATGAGCCGCCAGAGCCTTTCTCAGGTGCACGTGGCGCGGGCAATCGGGAAAAGCGCGGCGGTCATTAATCAATACCTTCAGGGTAAATATACCGGGGATGTTGAGTCCGTCAATGAATTAATTGCGGGCTTCATTCAGCGCGAGCGTGAAAAAGCGCAGTCCCGGAAGATTAATTTTGATTTTGTTCCCACCAAATCGGCGCGTTACGGCATGGAGCTGATTACCTACGCCCATCTGGAGTGCGATATCGGTGTTCTGACTGGCGCGGCAGGTGTTGGCAAGACGATGATTATGCGTGAATACGCGGACAAGCACCGTGACGCCATCCTGATTGAAGCTGATCCCGGCTACACCGCCCGCGTACTGCTGGAAGAACTGTGTAACCGCCTGGGCGTCAGCAAGCGCGGCAACATCCATGACCTGAGTGATGGTTGCGTCCAGGCACTGCGCGATTCCGGTCGTCTGCTGCTGATTGATGAAGCTGAGTTGTTGCCTTACCGGGCGCTGGAAGTACTGCGCCGTCTGCATGACAAGGCCGGTATCGGTATCGTTCTGGCGGGCATGCCGCGTCTTCTGGTCAACCTGCGCGGTAAGCGCGGTGAGTTTGCGCAGTTGTACAGCCGTGTGGGCCTGTCCCTGCCGCTGGGGGATGCGCTGTCCCGCGATGATTTCAATCTGCTGGCAGTCAGCATGATGCCAGAGGCGGCTGACGTGAAAATCAGTGATGCCCTGTTTACCTCGGCGCGGGGTAATGCGCGTCGGCTGGGTAAATTACTGCGCGGGGTAAACCGTACCTGCGAAATCAGTAACACCCCGGTCAGTGTCGCTGCGGTGAAGAAGTTCGCCGAAATGCTCATTCACTAAGGAGAAAATCATGGTTAATCAGTTTATTGCATTTGCCAGTGCCCGCGACGCCCTTGAGGCTCAGGGGTGTGTTATCCGTAGTTATGTCCGTAAGCCGCAGCGTCCGGTGATTACGGCTGAAAGTATGACCGGTCATATTCCGTGGCCTGTTGTTGAAGTGGTAGTAAGAGAGAACGGCGTGCAGCGCGTGGTGTGTACGTCCCGTATTAATGATTGTCAGATTATCTGGAATTAAGAGGGTTATATGGCGAAGGTTATTTTTGAATTTACTGAAGATGGTGCTGTTATGGGGGACTTTCCTGGGCAGAGCGTTATTCCTGTGGCTATCAGCGTAAGCGTTGAAGGGCTTAATGATACAAGACCGGGTAACTCTGAGTGTCTGGCTTTAATCATGAAACAAAAGGCTCCTGCAATTCTCAAGGTAATAAATGAAATTTACATGGGAAAGCTGAAAGAAACTGGCGTTCAGGGTGTTAAATCTGAATTTATCAAAGTCAATCTGCAATAAGGGGAAGAAAATGTCTGAAAATACAACATCACATACCAAAGCCACTATTCCTGCCGGGTTCTGGGAAGATGCACGCGGTGCGCTGATTCCTGAGTCAGTTATCAAGCCTGTCGATAAAGAGCGCGATGCGCTGGTTAAATCGCTGGTTGAACGTGCAAAGCCGCTGCAGGAAGCGCTGCGTAAGTTCAAAGAAGATGCTTTCGCTGATATTCAGGCGCTGATTGACCTGTCTGCTGAGCAGTACGGCGCGAAGGTTGGTGGGCGTAAGGGCAATGTCACCATGTACAGCTTTGACGGGCGCTACAAGGTGCAGCGTGCAATGCAGGACCACATTGCCTTTGATGAACGTATCCAGGCGGCAAAAGCGTTAATTGACGCCTGTATCGCGGAATGGACTCACGATGCCCGTCCTGAGCTGCTGGCGATTATTGACCGCGCGTTCTCCACCGATAAGGAAGGCGAAATCAATCCGGGGCGCGTACTGCAGTTGCGTCGCCATGAAATTACTGACCCGCGCTGGATTGAGGCCATGAATGCCCTTTCTGAGGCTGTTCAGGTTGTGGGCAGTAAAAGCTATATCCGCCTTTATGAGCGCATCGGCGACACCGACCAGTATCGTCCCATCTCACTCGATATCGCGGGGGTGTGATATGTCAAAACCTGTTGAACATGGCGCACGTAGCAACTTTGGTGCCTGCGCTGTTGGGGCGATTCGTGCGGAGCATCGCGGTGACTGGGGTGAAGCTGAGGCGCTGTGGCTTAAGGCTGCTGCAAGTCGATGTGGTTCTCACAATCTGTTTTATGCAAATGCACGTGCGGCGTTTTGCGCCAATGCCCTGGCTCGTCGGTGGAGTTCACCTCATGCGTGCTAAGGAGTTTAACCACCGTTATGCCGTCGGCAGTCGTTTTATCTTCCAGCCATCAAAGGCTATGCGGGGTGGCAAGGTGATAAAAACGATTGGTGTGGCGCGTGACCTTAAATCAGCAACGGTCGTTGAAATTAATGTTGAGCCTTATTTTGCCAATATTAATTCTCTGACTCCGGCAGGCTAAATTTAAAACTTATTTAAACAGATATTAATCATCTATTAATTATGGCGTAAACCGTCAGGGGACTGCTTACGCCCATTATGGGGAAAATTATGAGTGTAACCATTATTCAGCAAATGATTGGACTGACATTTGACCAGGTTTCAGTGAATGAAGAAAAAACAGAACTGAAGTTTGCATGGTGGTCAGGCACCCGGTCTTGTGTTTTCTTCCATGAAGAACATTGCTGTGAGTCGGTATGGATTGAAGATATTACCGGGGACCTCGGAGACCTTGAGAACTCACCGATTACGGAGGCTGAAGTGGTGACTGAGTCTGAAACCAGTGACAGAGACGGCGCTCAAAGTATCACCTGGACGTTCTTTAAGTTTGGCACAACTAAAGGGAGCGTCACGGTCAGATGGTGTGGCGCGAGTAATGGTTATTACTCTGAGATCGTCTCTATGAGAATTGAGCAGACTATTCACTTCTGCGGTGAGTCTTAATCCTATATTAATCATTTTTTAATTATGGTGTAACCGTCAGGGAACTGCTTACGCCTGAAGCAAGGATATCAGATATGAAAACATTAACTCTGGAAGCGCTTAAGCAGCAGCTTAATAACCAAAATGTCGAGCGACTTGACAGGGCGTTAATTTGCCCAATGTGCGGAACGGTTCAGTCTGTCCGATTGTTGATGACCTGTCACCCGGAAGCCCGTAAATATTTTGGTGTTGAGTGTGTGGGCCGGTTTAGCGGGAAAGGCTCACCGTCCATTGAAAAGGGAAAGAATCACGGATGCAACTGGTCTCTGAGTGGTTTATTCCAGATGCATAATCTGGAGGTCATTACCGATGATGGTCAGCATCATCCGCATTTTGAGGCTGCGTCTCCTGAACAGGCGCAGGAGCTTGCCAGCCGCATGGGAGATTCCCATGAATAAAGAAAAGTATCTCGCCAAAATTAAAAAGCTCATGCGCCTGGCTAAGGGGACGTCCAGCCCTGAAGAAGCAGCTAATGCTATGGCGAAAGTGCAGGCTTATATGCGCGAGTATGGTCTGAGTGAATCCGATGTGGAGTTTACCGAAATCAAAGAGGCATCCAGTACCGGTGCACCGAGTGATGCGCGGAAATCTCCGGATTACATGCATCACCTCGCAAACCTTGTCTGTCGTGCTTTTGGTGTTGAAGCGTATTTCAGTGGCGAGTGGCGTAATAACGGGAGCCTTAAGCGCGTGGTGCGTTTCTACGGACCCGGTGAGCGTGCGGAGATTGCGGCATATGTCTTTGATGTTCTCTCCCGTCAGATGATGTGTGCCCGCAAAGAGTACCAGGCGAAGCACTGCAAGCGCTGTAAGCCCGCAACGCGTATCGCCCGTGGCGACCAGTTCTGCGAGGGCTGGGTCGGTGGTGCTTCCGGCGTCATCACAGCTTTCGGTATTTCTCCCGACGAAAAAGGTCTGCTGGAGCGTTATACGCAGCAACTACATGAAAAGAAAGGTCTCACAGAGGGACAATCACGTTCCGCTAAATCCTGCCGTGGGTCTGATGATGCCGTTGGTGCGGGGTATTGGGCTGGTAAAAATGCGCGTCTGCACCACGGTGTTGATGGTGCCGATAACAAGCTGCTCCGATGAATGAAGTGATTAAGGAAAGGAAATTTAAAATGAAAAAAGATGAAATATCTCAACGTGAGCTTTATCGCTCATCGCTGATGGCAAGCGGTTTTTCTGCAGATGTCGTGGAGCAATTGACGTCTCATTTAGAGAACGATGGCGATGTTCAGGACTTCTGTTCATATCTGTGTAGCGAGTTAAGGCTTGAAGTGACAGAAGCGCTAAGTATGTTCTGGATAGTATCGAAACTGAAAAAAATTGCAGAGGGCAACGATCCTGTCGCTTCCGTTGCCGCCCTTACGCAATTAATAAGAATTTCGCCTTTTATTTCATTATTCAAAACCTAATTTATTTTTTACGAAACTTGTTAATAAGTCTTTGCTGACGTCTTTGAGCATTTCAAACGGGGCGTCCGCAAAATCCTGCTTTAATCGCTCAAGTATGGGTTTCTTATTCAGTGCATTCGCAAAGTCGTGCCCGTCTTGTGTTAGCCGGATTGGAATGGAAGCACCGCCGACACCACGGCTGGAAAAAATTATACCGATATGTTTTGGATCACCTGTTTGCAGGTGCCGATTACTGATTAGACCATTTTCAACAAGCAGGAGCAGGTGAAAGACAAGTTTATTTTCCTCTTCACCTTCTACGTCAAAAAAATCGAGGTCACGTAGCGTTATGAACGGTTCTTTACTGTTGAGAAAAACTGACAGAATTTTGTTTAGCTCATCAAAGTCTATTCGCATATCAATGTCCTTTTATCATCGCCAATTTGCACCAATTCAAGAGAGGCACTATGCGTAATCTTATCAAAGTGATCCACACCGGCAAAAAATCGCTGGGCTGGGATGATGAAACCTACCGCGCCGTTCTGGTACGGGTGACCGGTAAACGCAGTGCGCGTGACTGTTCAGAGTCGGAGCTGGAGAGCGTGGTGCGCTATATGCGTGGTCAGGGGTTTGCGCCAGCCGCGAAGACCGGACGCAGGCCGGGTGTGGCAGTCGGGCGTAAGGCGATGCTCAGCAAGATTGAGGCGCTGCTGGCTGAAGCCGGTCGCCCGTGGTCATATCTGGATGGTGTCACAGAGCGCATGCTGGGGGAGAAAAAGCCCGTTGAGTGGCTGAATGACGACCAGTTGCGTAAAGTCATGCAGATGCTGATTGTTGACGCGAGACGTCACGGGAGGTTGTAATATGCGCAAGTTTGACATTGCATCCCTTGAAGACCTGTTACCGGAAACCGTGCGGCAGATTGCACTGGTGATCGGCTTTCCGGCAACTCAGCAACTGATTGAGCGTTTCGGCGGTGCGTGTTTTCCTGTCGGTCGGGGAAACCGACAGACCGGAGAACGCCGTCTGGAACTGCTGCGTGAAACCATTGGTGAAGACAATACGCGCTTGCTGATGCAGCACTTCGGCGGGGAAAGTTCACTGGTGATCCCCCGTTGCGCCGTTGCGTTCCGGGAGTGGCGTAACCGCTGTTTTCTGGAGGATGTTGACGAGCTGGTCAGCAAGGGGGAATCCCTGCGCATGGCGCTGACGCTGACGGCACCGCGCTACGGTATCGCAAATACCTGGGCGTGGGCTATACTGGCCCGTCGTCGCAGTCCGCCGCCTGCCTCTCAGGGTGATCTCTTCTGATTTTGTTATCCTGACCGCTTCACCCCCGTATCACGTCTCACCACAGACGACCTGCCACAATAACCCTCACATTTTGTTGAGGGTTTTTAATGAAAGCAAATATCAACATCTTCGCCTGCAGGACGCTGTTGCTGACAGCCGTTCTGACGATGGCGGCCTGTTCTGGCGTGTCATTTACGCATTCGGATAATACCGACGGATTCGGTATCACCAATGCTGAAGTTCAGCCGGGGGCCACCGTCATCATGACCTACCCGGATGGTTCGGCCTGCATCGATACCCGTGCAAGGGAGGGGAAAACCTGCCAGTTAATGGTGCCCTCGTCTTCCGGCGCTTCCGGTATACCGGTTGCCGCTGACACTCCTGTTGCGCCTGCCATGCCGGAGGCGAAGCCATGAACGAACAAACCAGCCATCTTCTTGCCACCCTGCTGCAAAAGACCCTCTCCGGGATCGATTCGGCGGTGGCGTTCAGCCAGGCGCAGTTACCGGATGTTATTCGCCAGCTAATGCTCTGGAAGGCTGCCCTGTACGGCCTGCGTATCGTTATGTTCTCTCTGTTGTTATGGGGTTGCATCGTGCTGTTCCGTAAGGGGCTGGCGTGGAATAAAAGCCTGAGTACCGAGACTCAGGCTACCCTGAGTCTCGTCCTGTCCGTGGTGGTCGGTCTGATTACTGTGTTTGTGGTGGCGAGTAATACCTGCAACCTGCTTCAGCTATGGCTCGCCCCCAAAATCTGGCTCATTGAATATGCTGCAGACCTGATGAGATCGGGAGGTAACTGATGCGTCTCTCAGTGGTTTTATTGATGGCCTGCGTGCTGTCTGGCTGTGTCCAGCAACGCGCCAGCGTGAGCATTTTCTCCACGGCGGCAGCGTTGTCAGTAACCAGTGAGACGGTTGATGGTCAGGTGGTCGTGTACAGCACAAGTGGAAACCGCAGGCGCTAACGTTTCGTCGTTTCCGCTGCTGTCTGGCGGGTTCAGGGAAGTATGGCAAGTGTAAATGGTGACGTAAATGGCACATCCGCAGGCACTCAAAGACGCCATCAGGCGTGATTACATCGCTCAGGGGATTTCCCCGGAAGTGCTGGGGCCGATGCATGGTGTGAGCGTGGCTACTGTTCTTCGCTGGCGTCGTGATGCCCGCGCAAGTGGCGACGACTGGGACAAACAACGCGCCGCCCGTCGCCTGTCGTCCGGCCTGCCGGAAGACGTCGCCCGTGAGCTGGTAATGGAGTTCATGGAGCATCAGCAGCACGCGATGGAGCAATTGCGTAAGGGGCGAGAAAGTACAGACGGTAAGGCAGCAATGCCCCCCGATGAGTACGCCAGCCTGCTGGTCAGGCTCCAGGATGGATTTAACAAAATGATTGCCGCCAGTAAGCGCATTTTGCCGGAAACCGACCGGCTGATTGTGGCCGCCGGTGTGGTCGAGGATTTAGCTGCGTTTCTGAGTGAGAAGCATCCGTCACTGATGGCGGGGTTTCTGGATGTCTTACCTGAGTTTCAGCAGATAGTGGAGAAAAAGTATGGCTGAAGTCATTAAACCGGTAAATCAGTTTATCGCGCTCACCGACCGCAATGCGGTGCGGGCCGATACCATCGTTCGTGTATACGTTCAGAGCGATTATCTGATGGTTCAGACCGCTGATGGTGAGACTCACCAGGCGGACGGCCTTTATGCCCGGTCGGTATGGCAGGCTAAATCGGCACTTCTGGAGCAGATTGAGGCTGTGCTGGCTTTCCGTAATCAGGTCTGATGGTCAGTTTTTCTGTATCAGACATAAAGCCTCTCTGTGTAATGGGTCATTGTTGGCAGCGATATCCTGGCACAGGGAGGCTTTATTTTTAAGAGGTTAAAGGGTGTCAAAATCTTCGCTTAAAGCCTTTCGCGAAAAAATCGCCCGCATTCAGGGTGAGCTGCGCGACCGCATAGAGAGTGCAAGCTGCGGGCTTGACAGCAGCCCGGAGGCGATTCAGGCCCGACGTTCACAGGTCAGCTGCCCGGTGACCGGGTTTCGCTTTTTCGTGAACACCTATTTTCAGCATCACCTCCATCACCCTGAGACCAGCGAGCTGCACGAGTACCTGTATGAGCGCCTGCCTCAGATTGTCGCCAGCCCGGAGAGCGAGAATGACGTTATTGCCGCCCCGCGCAGTGAGGCAAAAACCACCCTCGGGCAGCAGCTGTTTGACCTGTGGTGCGTTGTCCTTGAACTGAAAAAATTCATCATCATCGCCTTCGATACCTCCGCGCAGTCGGCGGAGTCGCTGGAAGTTATCAAGGCCGAGTTGCTGTATAACGCTGGTCTGGCGCTGGACTTCCCACAAGCCTGCGGGCAGGGGCGCGTCTGGCGTATCGGCTGCATTCTGACGGCATCGGGTATCAAAATCGAGTCAGCCGGTCAGGGCCAGAGCCTGCGTGGTCGTAAGCACGGCGCGTATCGTCCCGATCTCGTTCACCTCGATGACCTCGAAAACGACGAGAACGTGGTGACGCCAAAGCAGCGCGACAAGCTGGAGAAGTGGCTTAACAGTACCGTTCTGCCGCTGGGCGGGGCCGGGGTGAAGCTGGATGTTATCTACGTCGGCTCCATCCTGCACTACGATTCCGTGCTGGCCCGCACCATGAAAAACCCGCTGTGGAACGCGAAGCGCTTCCAGGCCATTCTCGCGTGGCCGGACGACATGACCCGCTGGGATGAGTGGGAAGCTATCCTGCGCACGCAGGGCAAAGCCGCCGCCAGAGCGTTCTATAACCGAAACCAGAAAGCAATGCTGAAAGGCTCCCGCGTCTCATGGGCGGCTCGTCCGCTGCTGGCGCTGATGCTTATCCGGGTACGTGTCGGCACCCGCGCGTTCGATGCGGAATACCAGAACGATCCTGTCAGCGGCGAGAACGCCATCTTCCACGGCTGTATTCACGAATATCGGGAGCTGGAGCCTGACCTGGTATATTTCGGGGCCGTTGACCCGTCGCTTGGCAAAAACAACACGCGGGGGAATGACCCCAGCGCGCTACTGGTAGGCGGCTGGCACCGCATCAAAAAGGTACTCAAGGTGGTCCGGGCTGATATTCGCGTCCGCAAGCCGAAGAAAATCATCACCGATGTGATCGCACTGCAGCGTGAGTTTGGCTGTATTGCCTGGGCGTTTGAGTCAGTGCAGTTTCAGGACTTCCTGCGTGAAACGCTGATAGAAGAATCCCTGAAGGCAGGCGTCCCGGTTCCTGCACGCTCGGTGATTCCCACCACCGACAAGCACGGGCGTATTGAGTCCCTGCAGCCGTTTATGGAAAACGAGCGCATTCTCATCAGCCACCTGCTGTCCACCCTGCGAGAACAGCTGATGCATTTTCCGATGGCGGACCATGATGATGGACCGGATGCGCTGCAGATGCTGTTTGCCATCGCGTCCACCAGTGTGGGGCGCTTTGAGTTTATCCCTGTGAGTGCGGTGGGTAGCGATGATGATGACGACGATGACGATGATCCCGGTGGATTTGGCAAGGGGGGATGGTAAATGGACATAAAAGGTGTCTTTAAACGGTATTTCAGCCGCATTAAAACAGAACCGATGCAGAGTGACGAAGATCCGTATCTGTACCGGGAATTCCCTGAGCACCCGTCCACCGGACTGGATATCCAGCGTATCTATACGCTGTTTCAGGCAGCGGAACAGGGTGATATCCAGGCGCAGAGCGATCTGTTTACGGACATGGAAGAGCGTGACGGTCATCTGTTCGCTGAGATGTCCAAGCGCAAACGGGCGCTGCTGACGCTGCCGTTCAGCGTTAAAGCCCCGCCGGATGCGACGGAGGCCGAAAAGAAAATTGCGGCGGAAGCGGACTGGTGGCTGCACCAGTTGCCGGGGCGTCGTGAAATGCTGATGGATATGCTGGATGCCATCGGGCACGGGTTTTCCTGTACCGAAATTGAATGGGGCCAGAAAGGCGATCTGACGCTACCGGTGAAGTTTCATAAGCGGGCTGCGCGGATGTTCACCATGCCGCAGGATGATCTGGACCAGATAAACCTGCGTCGTGGCGGTGCCGACGGCGAGCCGTTGTGGGATTTGGGCTGGCTGGTTCACCGGCACAAATCAAAATCTGGCCCTGTTGCACAGAGTGGTCTGTTCCGCGTACTGGTCTGGACCTACCTGTTCAAGAACCTGTCCGCCCGCGACTGGGCGCAGTTCCTGAACCTCTATGGTCTGCCGTTCCGTATCGGCAAATACGATACCTCGATGGGCGATAAAGAACGGTCCAGGCTGTTACGCGGTATCCGGCAGCTGGCCCGCGAAGGTGGCGGGATCATCCCGAAAGATGCCGATATCCAGCTGATAGCCCCGTCGGCAAACCAGAGCGCACCGTTCTTCGCGATGGTGGACTGGTGTGAGAAGGTACAGTCAAAAGTCATTCTCGGCGGTACGCTGACCAGCCAGGCGGACGGCAAATCCTCCACCAACGCTCTCGGCAATATTCACAATGAGGTGCGCCATGATCTGCTGACCGGGGATGCCGAGATGGTGGCGGAAACCCTGACGCAACAACTGCTGTGGCCTGTTCTGGCGCTGAATGGACGGTTTGATCCTGCACGTGCGCCACAGCTGGAGTTTGACACCCGTGAATCCACTGACCTGAACACACTGATGGATGTCGTCCTTAAGGCGCAGAATGCGGGCTATGATATCACCGCGCAGTGGCTGTCCGACAAGAGCGGTATTCCGCTGCCGCAGCAGGGCCAGACGATACTGAAGCCCGTCAGCCGTCAGTTACCGGGGGAAGCGGCGCTGTCGCAGGTCATGCAGGCCCGGCTTGCCGCCCTGTCGCTGCCCGCGCCCTCTACGGACGAGGTGCAGGCACAGCTTGATGCGGCACCGCAGCTGCTGGCTGCGCAGGCCAGCGCTGCCGCCGAAACCATGCTGCGCCCACTGATTGACAGCATCAGGTCTGCGCAGTCACCGGACGAGGTGTATGCGCTGCTGGCAGCGAGTTATCCGACGCTGAACGATGCGTCGCTTCGCGAACTGGTCGGGCAGGCTGTATTTGCCGCTGACGTGCTGGGGCAGCATTATGCCTGATGTCAATGCAGGCTTTGCCCTGACCCTGCCACCGACAAAGGCCATCAGCTATTTCCAGTCAAAGGGCATAACGCCCTCAATGGGCTGGAAAGCGCTGGAAGATGAGGCGCACGCGGTACAGTTTACGGTTGCCGGGATCACGAAGCTGGATGTGCTCAATGATATCCATCAGGGACTGAGCAACGCGCTGGCGAACGGCTCCACCCTGCGTCAGTTTCAGGATGAGGTCGAGCCGCTGTTGCAGCGTAAGGGCTGGCTGGGGCGCGGACTGGTTGCCGATGAAGACGGCGTGCTACAGGGCAAACAGCTGATGCCGTACCGGCTGGAGACGATTTTCAGAACCAATATTCAGTCAGCCTATGCGGCGGGGCGCTGGCAGCAGCAGATGCGGGGTGTCGCTGAGCGCCCGTACCTTGAGTACAACGCGGTCATGGACAACCGGACGCGTCCGCTGCACGCTTCTCTCAACGGACGCGTGTTCCGCTGGGATGATCCCATCTGGCAGACCATCTACCCGCCGAACGGGTATAACTGCCGCTGCTGGGTGCGGGCGCTGACGAAAGCCCAGCTTGATAAACATCCTGTGGGACTGGAAAGCAGCGCCGGTAGGCTGATCACCGTGCAGCAGCCTTACGGTACGGATGGCGAAATGCGCCCCGTGACGGCGTACCGTGATCCAAAGACGGGACAGCTGCTGGTGCCGGATGCGGGTTTTCATCTCAATCCGGGGCACGGTTATCTGGCGGGTCTCGGTCAGTCGCTGCTGGAGAAAAGTGCCACGGCGGCACCGGAGCTGGCGGCGGTGGCCGTGCAGGAAACCCTCGGCAATAACCGGCTGGCCACCACGATGAACCGGGATGTGCATGAGTGGACGCAGCGCCTGACGCCTGCATCCTCCGGTGATTTCCGTCGCGTGGGGGCGCTTTCCCCGCGCGTGCTGTCCCGGCTGCACACCGGTGGCGTGCTGCCGTCGCCGGTGATCACCCTGACGGCGGATGACTGCCTGGCAAACCAGGAGGAAGGTACGTCGTTGTGGCCGCGTCTTGTCTCTGCATTTTACCGCCCGGTGGCGGTGTTTCTGCAGGATAACGTGCTCAATATGGTGACCGGTGATAACGGGGCATACCAGACCGTCACCCTGAACGCCGTGAAAACCGGCTTTCAGGCAGCCCGTATTCGCGCATGGTCACCGGCACAGGCGTCGGGGAGTCTCCTGCTTGATGGCCAGTTCCCGGAGGTGTCAGAGTGATTGATATCGAGCTGACGGTTCCGCCAGACCTTGAACGCCTGCTGGAAGAGCTGGAGCGGCGCGTGAAAAACCGCGCCCCGCTGATGGAAAAAATCGCCGGGATCATGATGAACGCGGTGGATGAAAACTTTATCCACGGCGGGCGTCCGGCATGGGAGCCGCTGAAATACCGTGATGGTAAGCCTCTGCAGATGTCAGGCCGGTTGCACGGCTCCATCCACCCGTGGAATGATAACGACAGCGCTGTTGTCGGCACCAACGTGGTCTATGCGGCTATCCAGAACTTTGGCGGTAAGACCCGTGCGCATGAAATCCGTCCCCGGCATAAAAAAGCGCTGGCCTTTGGCGGACGGTTTGCCCGTAAGGTTAACCACCCCGGCTCTGATATTCCGGCCAGACCCTTTCTGGTGCTGACGGAGGCGGATTACGAAGAGATCCGCCAGGCGATTCTGGAGTATATCGCCGGAAACGGTGAATGACGCCACAGACGCGCTGTAAGCGTCTGTGAAAGCGCAGCGGTAACATCATACTGCCAAAACCCCGTTAAACGATTCTGGCGCGATTTAAACGGGTTTTAAATCGGGTTGTCAGCGCGTATGCTGATGACGTTTCGTTATTTTGCTCTTCCTCCCTGTTCGCTCCTGCTTCACTCCCGTAACTGTTTCCCCCTTTTCTGACGCCGTATCCTGCCCCCAGCGTTACGGCTCAGAAAGGATGATTTACCCCATGTGGAAACTTGCGACCGCCTCGATTGCCGGTATCAACAAGGACAACACGGCCCGCATTCAGTTGTTTCCTGCTGGCTGGTTCGGTGCGCCTGATGGTAGCGGTCAACGCTGGTATATGGACGCCGCACTGGCACAAAACCTGATAGACGCCGCAAACCGCCGCATCAACCACTACGAATTCGACTACGAACACCAGTCCCTGAATGCGCCGAAGGCCAATGGCCCGGTGCCTGCCTCCGGCTGGTTCAAGTCGCTGACATGGGTGGAAGGTGAAGGTCTCTTTGCGGATGTGAAATGGACCGCCCGTGCCGCATCGCTTATCCAGGCAGATGAGTACCGCTACGTTTCCCCGACGTTTCGTTATGACAAAAACGGTCACGTCCGGGAGCTGGTGAACGCCGCCCTGACCAATACGCCGGTGCTCGACGGTATGCGTCAGGTGGCGGCGTCCATGATGTTTTATGACAACGGAGAAACACCGATGAACGAAAACCTTCGCCTCGCGCTGTGCGCCATTCTTGGGCTGGGTAATGAGGCAGACGAGGCCGCCATTCAGACCGCCGTCGACACACTGCAGAACGGCGAGCTGAAAGCGGCGAAATGTTCTTCTGTCGGCGCGCTGCTGGCTGCGCATAAAACGCAGCTGGCGCAAAAAGACCAGGCCATTGCGGACGGACAGAACCAGAT
Organism: Enterobacter cloacae complex sp. ESBL7; assembly: GCF_041679625.1. Taxonomy (NCBI): domain Bacteria; kingdom Pseudomonadati; phylum Pseudomonadota; class Gammaproteobacteria; order Enterobacterales; family Enterobacteriaceae; genus Enterobacter; species Enterobacter cloacae complex sp. ESBL7. Next base: position 79,483 of record NZ_JBGORN010000003.1, on the reverse strand, counting down.
TGCTGCCCTGTCGACTGCCGGTCAGGGCGGCAGGCCAGACCCGACAAAATATGTGCCGGTGGCCGTGGTCGATGATCTGCGTGCTGAACTGGCCTCCCTGTCTTCTCAGGTTCAGGGCGATAAGGTCGATGCGCTGCTGACCGCCGCGCTCAGCGATGGTCGTGTGATGAAGGGCGCGGATGAGGACAACCTGCGCGAGCTGGGTAAAAGCGACTTTGCGCTGATGGAAAAGATGATCGGTGCCCGCAAGCCGATTCAGGCGCTGTCCCGCATGCAGACGCAGGGCATGACCCTTGATGATAAAGGTAAGCCGGTGCCGGATGCCGGAGCACTGGCGGTCTGCGGCCAGTTTGCTGACTTCGGGCTGGATGAAGCGGTGTTTAATGAAGCTTACGCGAAGGAGATGAGCAATGGCCCTTACTGATGCGCAAAAAGCCGACGTCGATGCACCGTACATTGACGGTGAATTAATCCCGGTTCCCGCCGCTGCCGGTGAGCTTATCCCGGCGGGCACCATCGTTTGTATCAATGCCGACGGTCTGGCCGTGGGTGGTCAGGTTGCGCCGGACCTGGTGTATGCCGGGCGTGCTGAAGAGCGGGCTGACAACACCGGTGGCGGGGATGGTGACATTCCTGTACTGGTCCGCCGCCATAAAGCCTTTCGCTGGGCGAACGATGGCACGGTGACTCAGGCGGCGCTCGGTAAACGCATTTTTATCCTGGATAACCGCACGCTGACAAACGCTGCCGGAATTGATGACACCACGCATTCCCCGTCCGGCGTTGTGGTGATGCTGACCAGCGACGGCGTGTGGACTGAGTAAAAGGAAAACCCCATGATTTTAAACAGAAACAACCTGACCGCGCTCTTTGTGGCGCTAAAAACCACCTTCAGCAACGCGTTTGACGCGGCTCCCTCTCAGTGGGATCAGGTCGCCACGCTGGTGCCCTCCACCACCCGAACCAATGATTATGCCTGGCTTGACCGCTTTCCCCGCCTGAAGAAGTGGGTGGGCGATAAAGTCGTGAAGGCGCTGACGCAGCACAGTTACACCCTGACCAACGACTCTTACGAAGCCACGGTTGAAGTCGACCGCGACGATATCGAGGACGATCAGATTGGGATTTACGCCCCGCAGGCACAGGACGCCGGGTTCAGCGCAAAACAGTGGCCGGATGAACTGGTCTTTGAAGCGCTTAATGAAGCGTTTAAGGCGAAATGCTATGACGGCCAGCCGTTTATCTCTGACAAGCATCCTAACGGCAAGGACAAAGACGGTAAGGACCTGGTGGTCAGTAATCTTGGCTCAGCGAAGCTGTCCGCCGCGTCTGTCGCTGATGCGCAGAAATCCTACGGTGCTGCCCGCACGGCGCTGCGCCGTATGAAGGATGTAGAAGGTCGACCGCTCAACGTGCAGCCTGTGCTGCTGGTTGTTCCTCCGGCGCTGGAAGACACCGCCAATGCCCTGATGACCGCCGAACGTCTGGATGACGGGAAAGCCAACATCTACAAGGGCACCGCGAAGGTGCTGGTCGTGCCGTGGCTCACCAGCGATACCGCCTGGTTCCTGATGGATACCACCCGTGCCATCAAGCCGCTGATTTTCCAGCAGCGCAAAAAGCCGATTTTTGTGTCCCAGCAGGACATGAATAACCCGGACGTGTTTAACCGCAAGAAGCTGAAGTTTGGTGCTGAAGCGCGCGGGGCCGCCGGGTACGGACTGTGGCAGATGATTTACGGCTCAACGGGGACGGCATAATGGTTTACGCGACGCCGGAGGATTACATCTCGTTTTTCACCGTGCGTGACGCTGCGACGGTCACGGCTCCCCGTGGCCGCGCTGACCCGGATGAAGCGCGTATTGAGCGTCATCTGCAGTCAGCCAGTCGGCGCATGGATTCTTATATCGGTGCCCGGTACGTCCTGCCACTGACCGATGTGCCGGAAGCGTTGCGGGACTACTGCTGTGACATTGCCCGTTTTCTGATGACCGGCACCGAGCACCGCTGCACCGACGAAATCCGCATTCGTTACGAGGATGCCATCAGCTGGCTCCAGCGGGTTGCCGCCGGGAAGGTCAGCATCGGCACCAGTACGCAGAGTGGCGCGACGGTTGCCGTTTCCACGCCGGATGTGGAGTTTTACAGCGATGGTCAGGACCTGTGGAGCCGCAGGCGCACCGGCGGAGGGTGTTACTGATGATAACCACCATTGAAGATGCGCTCTGTTTACGCCTGCGTGAAGGGCTGGGACTGATGGTCTCGGACGTGGTGAGCTGGGATGTGATGACCGACGATCTGGCCGTCATCCTCGGGCGGCTGCCCGGCGCGTTCGTCACCTTCACCGGCATCACGTCAAGCGTGGCGCACGACACCAGGCGCACCCGCTATAAGGTATCCGGCAGGTTTGGCGTTTACGTGGCGGATTACAACCTGCGTGAGAACGAAGCCATCCGGCACGGCGGTGTGCGGCTGGATGAACCGGGGTGTTACCGGATGGTGCGCGCGGTTCGCCGCCTGCTGTCCGGGCAGGATTTGGGGCTGAATATTGGCTGCCTGCAACCGGCAACCGTCCGCCCCGTGACCAACCGGGTTTTCAGTGAACAGGCGGTGGCCATGTATGAGTGTCTTTTTGATACCACCTGGTATGAAGACACTCTGCCGAACCGGAGCTGGCCGGTGCCACCGGACAGTGACGACCTGCCGGATATGGATTTTGTTCGCTGGCAGGGGCGGATGGATGCGCCAGTACCACCGCACCACTCAACGCATGGCGCGTTCTCCGTTGACGGGGAAGTGGTCGCGCAGGACATCGTGAACCACCAGAAGACGACGGAGACATCTGATGATTAAGGTTGTGGCCCGCTCCGGGCTGAAAGTACCGATGGAACACAACGCCCGGCGCTATGTCACCGACAAGCCCGTGGACGTGGACGAGTGTTCAACCTATTACCAGCGCCGCTTGCGTGATGGTGACCTGTGCCCCGTGAAGGATGAGACGGTGGCTGTCGCGCCGGTTGAAATGCCGTTACAGGATGCCCGTGCGCAAACTGTGGTCACTGATAAAAAACGAGGTCATTCATGACAGATATTATCCCTGCCTCCACGCGCGTTCCCGGCACCTATGTGGGGTATGATTTCTCGCGTGCCGGACGTGCCCTGGCCTCCGGCGAAGAATATGTGGTGATTCTGGCGCAGCGTCTCGCGACAGGCCAGATTGCTGCCCTGACGCCCACCGACGTCTTCAGCGCAGAAGAAGCTGCAGATTACTTTGGCCGTGGTTCGCAGGCACACCGGATGGTGGCAAAGGCGATTGATGCCAACGCCAACCTGAAGCTGGCGGTCTGTGCGCTGGACGATGACGGGGCCGCCGTGGCGGCAACCGGGGGCGTGGCACTTGCCGGGACCGCCAGCAGCAGCGGGCAGGTTCGCCTGCAGGTGGCCGGGGTGACCGTTGCTGTCGCAGTCAGCACCGGCGATGAAGCCGCCGACCTGATGACAGCGCTGGTACAGGCTGTGGCCAGTAAGCCGGATTTACCCCTGACTGCAGCGGCGGGCAGCGTGACCGTGCAGGGTGCGCCTGCGGACGGTGTGGTACTGACCGCGCGCAATAAAGGGGCCTGCGGTAACGAAGCCGGCCTGACGCTTACCGTCACGGCGACCGGCTTAACCGGCACGCTGATCGCGATGAGCGGTGGTCAGGGCGATCCTGAACTGGCCCCGGCGTTGTCAGCGATTTTCAGCGCCGGTCATACCGTGGTGGTCACGCCGTACTCGACAGATGATGCGCTGAGCGCGCTGGCCACGCACCTGGATAAGGTCTCCGGGCCGACGGAACAGCGCGGTGCCGTGGGTATTGCAGGATGGCGTGGCACGCTTGCGACGGGCACCACCCTGACGGGCAAACTCAACGCCTCCCGCATCTCAACGGGCTGGCATAACGCCTCAGTGCTGTCTAACGGAGAGCTGGCCGCCGTCTACGGGGCGGTTCTGGCCAGTGAAGATGATCCGTCAGAACCCATCGACAATATCGTGTTGCCGGGGCTGGATATCCCGCCGCAGGCCACCTGGCCGATGCGTACCGAAGAAGAGAACGCGCTGCACAACGGCCTCACCCCGTACAGGGTGGCAGGCGACAGCGTGCAGCTGGTCCGCGCCATCAGTACGTACATCAAAAACAGTGAAGGCATTGAAGATGCCACCCTGCTTGATCTGACAACCATCCGCACGCTGGATTATGTGCGCATCGCCTGGCGTACCCGTATGTCACAGCGTTTTCCGAACGGCGGTAAGCTGACGGACCGTCGCCTGCTGCAGATCAAGTCCGAGACGCTGGATGTGCTCTACGCCCTCGAAGGGCTGGAGATGGTGGAAAACATCGATGCGTATAAAGACCAGGTCATCGTCGTGCGCAATGCCCGTGACGATACCCGTGCGGATGCGTCAATCCCGGCTCCGGTGGTGCGCGGGCTGCACATCCTGACCGGCACTATTTACCTGTATTAAGGAGTCAGCCGATGTCTGATGAATACGTCGGGCCGATTGTCCTTGAGGTCAACGGCACAGAAATCGAAGTCACCCGCGTCAACCCAACGGTGGATACGGGGCGCAAGCTGGTCAAAACCATGAACTCAACGGGCCGTGCCCGTGGTCATGTGAACGGCATCGCCACCTATAACCTGACGGTGGAAGCAGTCAAGCCGAAAGGCCGGACCATCATCTGGGAAAACATCACCGACGGCAAGCTGTCGCTGTACCCCGAGGATGACCGCAGCAGTGACAAGACCATTACCTATCAGAACTTTACCGTCCAGACGGTGAGCGACGAGTACAACGTGGATAACGAGGCGCGCGTGACCATCACCGGCTTTGCCCTTAACCGAATTGAGGAATAATGATGACCGAAACAATGAAAGCCTCCGGCACCCTGGCGCTCGGCGTGGAATATAACGGCGAGATGCACCGTGATTATGTGCTGCGCCTGCCGACCGTGGGTGATGAGATTGACGCCTCTGATGCCGACGTGCCGGACAGCGGCTTCGGCGTGGCGCTGATGGCGGCCTGCCTTGAAAAACTCGGCACCATCCCGAAGGAGAACCTGACGTATGACCTGCTGCGTGGGCTGCTCAGTGAAGACTATGAGCAACTCCGTATGGCGCGGGACGAGCTGAAAAAAAAGCTGAAACCAGAGAGCGGCGCTGGCGGGACCTCCGACACGCCTGCGTCAGGCTCCGGCGATACGGCTACAGCGACGAAGACGTCCGTGCGCTGACCAAACCAGAGCTTGCCGGGGTGCTTGATGCCGTGCTGCGCATCGAGCACCCCAAAGCCTGGATGAAACAACAGCGCGGTGAGAGCCGCACCTATATCAGCCGTCGCCGTAAAGGTCCACGACAGCGAAAACCACCCCGCAGGAAATAACGCATGGCCGGTCCGTTTAACACGCAATTCAGCGTCAGCCTGAAGGATGACTTCACCGAGCGCTACCGCCAGATTCAGGAAGCGGTGAAGCGCGCCCAGCAGGCGCGTGAACAGCTGGGTATCCGTTCTGAAGGCGTTATCCGCAGGGAAATTCGCGAGACGCAGGAAGCGTATCAGGAGATGGCACGCAGTGGCGTGGTGTCAGCCTCTGAGTTGTCGCGGGCTTATGCGCAAGTGACAGATCAGGTCGGGAAGCTGAATCGCGAGCTGGGTGAAACGGGACGCACACAAAGCAGGCTGGTCAGCGGTCTGAAAACCGGCTTTCGTGTGGCGGGCGGGATTGGTGCCGGTATCATCGGGGCCGGTATGGTGCTGCGCCGCCCCGTCAGCGAGCAGATGGATTACGACAGCGAACTGCGCCGCACGGCAAACTTCATGTACCGCGATCAGGGCGTTGAGGGACGTCTTGGCGGGGTCAAAACCATAGACGAGAATGTCCGGGCAGCGACCCGCTATGGCGGCGGCACCCCGGAAGAGGCCCTCACGGCGTCTGAGATGATGGCGCGTTCTAAAATGAACCGCCAGCAGGTGTTCGACGCACTGCCGGAAGTCATGAAGGTCCACTCCGCCACCGGGGCCGACGCAGAAGATGTCGCCTCCCTGATGACGTCCACCTATAACTTCGGCCTGTCGGGTAAGGATGCCCAGGCTGCGCTGGATGCAGCGACCACTGCTGCACAGAACGGACGCGCCGATGTGCCGATTCTGGCACGCGAAGTGCCACGTGGTCTGGAAAGCGCAAAGTCAGCCGGTCTGTCCGGTAAACACGGTTTCGCACAGACGCTGGCACTGTTTGAAGTGGCGGCATCAGTTGCCGGTGATGCGACCGAGGGGGCCACGAACGCCAACGACCTGCTGGCCGAACTCTCGTCAAACAACCTGAAGCACAATGCGAAACGGGTAAAGATTCGCGGCAAAAAAGTCGATTTTCAGGCGATGGCCATCAAGGACATCTCTAACGGGCTGACGCCGCTCGATACCCTGTCGCATCTGGTGGATAAATATGACCAGTATGATCCGGCGGGTATTGCGCTGCGCAAAAAGCTGTCGCACGCCACGTCAGACACCGAGCGCCAGCGCTATCAGGATGCGCTGTCAAAACTGCACGGCGATCACATTTCTGCGTTTCTCACCAACCAGCAGTCGCGCAACGCCTTTTACGGCTATGAGCGCAATAAGGATATGTTCAACAACATCACCGGGGATGTGGAGGCGCAGTTTAATTTGCCTGAAGGACAGCGCTCCACGGACGTTGACTATGGTGTGGTTAAGGACAGTAACAGCTTTAAGGTCGCTCAGGCGAAAAACGAAGAGCGCTATGCGACCAATGATGCCATGAAGGGAACAGCCAACGTGCTGGGCGACCTGGCGGAAAAAGGCTCGCATCTGGCTGAAGAGTTTCCAAAGCTTGCCGAAGCCGCCGCCGGGGCGACGGTTGCCATTAAAGCGATGGCCGCAGCCGCCATCCTGCGAGAGGGGGCCGGACTGCTGACCGGGGGCGGTGGTGGTGGTCTTCTCGGCAAGGTACTGCGCAAAGGTGGCACTGTTGCCGGTGAGGCGGCGGAAACCGCAGGCGAAGTCGCTGAAAGCAAGCCCGGCTGGCTGACCCGGCTCGGTGGTTTTCTGCTGTCCGGCGGTAAAAAAGTGGTGTCGGGCGGGAAGAATCTGGTCACCAACGGCGTGCTGGAAGATGGCCTGCTGGAAAATCCGGTAGCGCTGGCCGTTGCCGGAATGTTCGTCCCGTCCGATACGGTCAGCGGCAGTGATGAAAGCCGTGAACTGAGCCGCCTGAAGGCGCGTAACCGCAACGAGAACTCACAGGGCAATATTCTGCCGTCCTCAGCGGAAGCCCTGAACATGCTGCAGAACTGGCCGGGACACAATGCGCCGGTCGGTGGGGCTGTGCGGGCACCGCAGCCCCCACAACCGGCTCCCAACGTGAACGTTGTGGTGCGTCTTGACAGTCACGACATTGCAGCCGCCATTCAGGTGCTGATTGACAACAACAACCGCAGGCATGGCACATGAGCGATATGATAACCCAGCTGTCTTCCCTGCTGGGGATTGACACCCTGTTACCCGCCTCGTTCCGGGGCGTTAACTTCGAATGCCTTTACACCCGCGACACGCTGGCCCGCGATACGATCATGTACGCCCCTCCTTATCAGGATGGTGCGACAACGGAAGATCAGGGGCTGAAGGCGGTGAATTTTCGTCTGACCGCACTCCTGTTCGGCAGCGACTGGAAACAGCAGTTAAAGACGCTTTTAGCCACGTTTAAAACGGCGGGTGTCGGTGAGCTTGTCCACCCCGTTTACGGCTCCATCCCGAACGCGCAGTTTCTTGAAGCCGGTGTTGAAAAACACGTTGAACCGCTGGATGCGGTCACGGTGGAGCTGGTCTTTATCGAGTCTGGCACCGAACAGGCGCTGTTTGCTGCGGCGTCCGCCGATGAAGCCGCGCAGAGCATTTCACTGACCGGCAATGACCTGCTCGATGAAGCGGCCTCCGACTTTGCCAGCGCCCTGCAGGCCATGAAAGACCTGAAAAACGGGCTTGAGCAAATCAATAACGTGGTGGCCGAGGCGGAATACCTGCTGCAGACCGTCGAAGGCGAGGTTCAGGGAACCGTGTCGGCGTTCAGCAATCTGCTCGATACCCCGGCAGCCTTCGTGAGCGATCTGAAAAGTGTGCTCGATACCTTCAGCGACAGCCTGATGCTGACCGGTGCCAGCATCAGCGCCTCCTGGCTTTCCCTGACGCGTCTGACAACGCAGGTGCTGGAGACCCCGAAAGGCTATGCGAGCACGCAGGATGTGACGGTCGTCAGCCATCCGTTTTCCCTGCCGCTCAGCCAGACTATCGGTGTCACCGATGACGATACGGCGCTGGTCACCCGTACTGCACAGCTGGTCACGGTGACCGAGCTTGCGGAAGTGGCCAGCACCATTCTGCAGAATGAAAGTGACGCCCCGTCACAGACCCGGACGCAGACCGAGCGCGTGGTGGATGACACCCGGCAGGCCATTGAGGATGCGATCGTCACCCAGCGTGCGGTGATGCAGGACAATATCAGAGCTGCCTCTGAGCAGAACGTCACAGCAGATACCCGCACCACGGCAGCCATCATCCGCAATCTGCAGGCGCTTGCTTACACCCTGCAGATGCAGGGGGCCGCGCTCATTCAGCGCCAGCCGCTGCTGGTCACCCGTGAAGTGGTACGCCACTGCACGCTGTCCATGCTGGCGTTTGAATGGTATGGCGACGCCGGTCGTGCCGCTGAGCTGCTGCGCCTCAATCCCGGTATCCGTAACCCTAATAACCTGCTGCCCGGAGATACCCTGTATGCCTGTGCACGATGACCTTACCCCCGACGAGCGACTGACCCTGTCAGTGGGCGGCGTGGCCCACCACGACTGGGAGCGGTTCTCTGTTGACTCTTCCTTTCTTATCCCCGCCGATGCCTGGCAGCTGGACGTGGGCGTCAGCCACAGCCGCTTACCGCCTGAAGTGGTATCCGGGGCGCGTGTCATTCTCTCCGCCAGCGGCGAGACGGTCATGACCGGGCTTATCGACGATGTCAGTGAGATGGTGACCCGCAGCCAGCACCTGCTGACGCTCTCCGGGCGGGATAATGCCGCCGCACTGGTGGACTGCTCGGCTCCGGTCTTCACAGAGTCAGAGCTGACGCTTGATGAGGTGATGCGCAAGGTGGTTGCCCCGTTTGGCATCACGAAGACGGCCATTCATGCCGATAAGTCTGTGGCCCCGAAAAAATTCACCATCAATCCCGGCGAAACCGCGTGGGAAGCGCTGTTGAAAGTGGCGGAGGTGAACGGCTTATGGCCGTGGGTAGCCCCTGATGGCACGCTTATCATCGGTGGCCCGGACTACAGCACACCGCCCGTCGCCACGCTGACGATGACCCGTGACCGTGGTGGCAATATTCTGGCACTCAACCGTCAGACCAGTATTGCCGGTCGGTATTCGCAGGTCACGGTACTGGCGCAGGGGCACGGCACCCGCCACCATGACGGGGTGCATGACCGTAAGGGAACCGCCACCGATACCGGCTTTACGCTGTACCGTCCGTTCATACGCTCCATGTCGGATACCGATACGGATGATGAGGCTACCGCACGCGCCCGTAAGATTTTGTCAGATTCGCGCCTGAAGGCGCTGACGCTGACGGTCACTGTGCGCGGGCTGCGCACGCCTGATGGCGTGCTGTGGGCACCGGGGCAGCGCGTGGCGGTCAAAAGTGAAATCCACGGTATAGACGGCATCTTTTTTATGATGTCGCGTACCCTGCGGGGCGGGCGCGGTGTTCCGCAGACCACCGTGATGGTGCTGAAAGAAGACGGTATCTGGATACCCGATGCTTACCCGCACCGTCGCCACAAACGCAAAGGGAAACAGGCTGAAGGGACGTGGACTGACTGGAGGGACATCAAATAATGGACGTGGTAGGCATCATCAACCGGCGTATCGGACAGGCACTGGCGGCAATCCGCCTGCCGTTCCGGGCGGTACTGACCCGCATCACGTCCGATGGCGGTGTGATGACCGCACAGCTGGACGGGCTGGAGTCAGAATCACTGCAGGCACTGGAAGTGTTTCAGCAGTACGGCCTGACCTCCGTGCCGCCCGCAGGCACGATGGCCGTGGTGATCCCCGTCGGCGGGAATTCGAGCCACGGCATTGTGGTGGCGACGGAGAACAGCGCATACCGCCTGCAGGCGCTGGAAGACGGCGAGGTGGCCATTTACACCAGTGAAGGGGCCACCATCGTGCTGAAGAACGGCAAAATCATTGAGTCCCACTGCGATGAGTTTCGCCTGTACTGTAAAAAATATGTCGTCAATGCGAGCGACAGCGTGGAATTCAACACGCCGCAGCTGACCGCATCACAGAACGCCACCGTGAAGGGACTGCTGACCGGCTCCGGGGGAATGAGTATATCCGGCGATAACGGCTCTGGCGTGGCGGCAAGCTTCGTGGGTGATATCAGCCATACCGGCGGAACCATCACGTCCGTCAGCATCAAAATCAACGGCATCGAAGTCGGTACGCACCGGCACCAGACGCCGGACGGCATGTCAGACGGCCCGCAGAACTGACGTCTCCCGCTTCACTCCCGTAACACGCAGGGCTTTCGCGCGCGCGATACCCTGCGGCAATGGAAACACGACTCGATCCTTCAACAGGCGATTACACCGACACCCGGACCACTGGTCTGGAAAATGCCGTGTATGTCCGCCTGACAACACCGCTCGGCAGCTGGCTCTATAACCCGTTGCTGGGTTCCCGTCTGCATGAGTTGCCGCGCAAGGACACCGAAGAAGTCCGGGCGCTGGCTGAGTCATACGCATGGCAGGCGCTGCAGCCGCTGGTCAGCGACGGGCGCGCGACCTCCGTCACCGTCTCTGCCACCCGACGTCGTACGGGCTGGATTGATATGTCGATAGTGGTCGAGCGCCCGGACGGCGGGCTTGTCACCTATGAACATCCGGTGAAGGTGGTGTAACGATGCCTCTGATTATTCCTTCTCAGGAACAGTTGCTTGACCAGTATCTTGAGGTACTGAAAAACCAGCAACCTGATGCTGACACGGCTGACGACAGTGACCACGTCATCCGCGGCAACGCCACGTCGGACATGGTCGGCGGTCTGTACCAGTATATGGCGTGGGTGCTTCGCCAGATGTTCCCGGACACCGCCGACGACGATTATCTGTTGATACACGCCGCCCAGCGCGGACTTTACCCCAAACAGCCGACACCGGCAGGCGGTAGCGCCACCCTTTCCGGGACGCCCGGACTGGCCTTTTCTGCGGGTCTGACGTTTCGCGTCATGGGGAATGACACGCTCTACCAGACCACCGATGACGGAGCGCTGGACGGTGACGGCAAGGCTACCGTGGGTGCGCGCGCCACCTCGTCCGGCACCGCCGGGAATATCGCGGACGTTTCGTCTGTCAGCGCGGTGCTAACCTCACCGCCCTCCGGTATGGACAGTGCGGTGCAGCTTGTCAGCATGGCCGGGGGGACGGATAAGGAAACGCCAGCCGCGCTGCTGGATCGTCTGCTGGACGTGATGCGCCAGCCTCCTGCGGGCGGTAACGCGCACGATTATAAGGTATGGGCAATGTCTGTCGACGGCGTTGGGGGTGCGTGGGTTGACCCGCTGAGGCGCGGTCTCGGCACGGTTGACGTGCTGATAACCGGCACGGACGGTCCGCCGTCACCGGATACCGTCAGTGCGGTGCAGGCGTATATCGACAGCGTCCGCCCGGTCACCGCAAAAGACTGCCATGTGCTGGCTCCTGCTGATCGCAGCGTCGACCTCAGTATTGCCGTGGATTTCAGCAGCGACACCACGCTTGATGCCGTCACGGCAGATGTGAAAACCGCCGTCAGTCTCTACTTTGATTCTCTGCTGCCGGGACAGATTGCTGTTCTGAGCCAGCTGGGCGCGCTGATTTCTGAAGTACCCGGACTCACGGACTACAAAATCCTTATTCCTGCCGTCAACGTCGTACCCGAGGTGGATGCCACCACGGTGGAATGGTTGCGTGCAGGGGCAGTCAACGTCAGCAAAATGGCGGCATAAGATGACCACAGACGAGTACCTGAACATGCTGGCGCTTCTGCTTCCTCCGGTCAGCTATAACCCGAAAGGCAGGAATATGCGGGCCGAACTGATGGCGGAAGCGACGTTGATCAGTCGGGCTGACAGGGCTGGCAGCAACATGCTGACCGCCATTAACCTGGCCTCCTGCGTGGATTTTCTGGCGGACTGGGAGCGTGTTTACGCGCTGACGCCGTCTCCGGGCGACACGCTCCAGCAGCGCCGCCAGCGCATTCTGGCCAAGATGTCAGAAACCGGCGGGCTGAGCCGGGCGTACTTCATTCAGCTGGCGAAAGCGCTGGGGTACGGCATCACCATTACCGAACCGGAACCGTTTCGCTGCGGGCGCAACCGCTGCGGCGACCGGCTGTGGACGCCGGACATTATCTGGGTGTGGATAGTGAAAATTGAATCGGGCGAAAAAATACCGGTGTACCGCTTCCGCTGTGGTGCGTCAGCGACCGGCGAACGTCTGACCTCCTTCGGGCGCAATTACCTTGAGGGGATATTCCAGGAATTAAAACCGGCCCACACGCAGGTGGTATTTGATTATTCAGAGAGCGCGTAAAGATGAAAGATATTATTAAGCCCGTAGACACCGATGATGGTTTATTTCACGACGGTGACCCGACCACTGAAACGGAGGGGACGATTGTTTACGCCCGTATCATGAATGATATTCAGGGTGCGACAATCGATCTCCAGACGGAGATGCAAAACGTCCTGGCGGACGCCGGAATTAAACCCGACCCGGCAAAAGAAAATCAGCTATTAACAGCCATTCAGAAAATTGTTACTGACGGCATCACCACCGGCGTTAAAGATGCCACCACTGCTGAAAAAGGTATCGTGCAACTCAGCAGCGCCACCGATAGTGACGATGAAACCCACGCCGCCACGCCGAAAGCGGTTAAAGCTGCGATGACGGCTGCCAGCTCAGCAGCCAGCAGCGCTTATCCTGTTGGCGCTCCTATTCCGTGGCCGTCGGACACTGTACCCAGTGGATTTGCCATGATGCAGGGGCAGACCTTCACGACGTCGACATACCCAAAACTTGCTGCGGCTTATCCATCCGGTGTTATCCCGGATATGCGCGGCCAGACCATCAAAGGGAAACCCGCCTCTGGTCGTGCCGTTCTGTCACTGGAGCAGGACGGTATCAAGTCACATGGACACACGGCAACAGCAGCGGCAACCGACCTCGGCACCAAAGCGACAACGTCTTTTGATTACGGCACCAAGACATCAAGTGCGTTTGATCACGGAACCAAAACGACAAATACCACAGGGGCGCATACACATACTTATAATGCGCCAAGCTATCCGCGAGGAAATGGAGCGGACGGTAGTACCTTCATTCTTACATCAGCATCAGCAACAACTTCATCAGCAGGGGATCATGCGCACACCGTTGCTATTGGTGCCCATAGCCACACCGTCGCCATCGGCGCGCATTCCCATAACGTCGTTATCGGCTCCCATAGTCATACCGTTACAGTGAATGCCGCCGGTAACGCTGAAAACACCGTTAAAAACATCGCACTTAACTATATTGTGAGGCTCGCATGATTAAGCTGATTCTTTCTGCCCCCGTTCCAGCAATGACTTCTGCATTTGAAACTTTTTTTGCCGATATTGAGGGGGTTGAAATCGTTCGCGCGCCCTTTGAAACCATCCCTGAATTTGACTGCATGGTCAGCGCAGCTAACAGCTTCGGTCTGATGGATGGCGGCGTTGATGCGGATATCACCGCATTTTATGGCACACAGCTGCAGACGCGCGTTCAGCAGCATATCCTGCGCGATTATCTGGGAGAGCAGCCGGTCGGTACGGCCTTCGTGATTGCCTCCGGAGACAGCAAACACCCGTTTCTTGTCCATGCCCCAACAATGCGGGTTCCGAAAGTCATCAGCGGCACCGATACCGTGTATCAGGCCACGTGGGCAGCATTACTGGCTATCCACCTTCACAACCTGTCAGCCAGCCAAAGCGAACAAATCAGAACGGTGGTCTTCCCGGCGATGGGGGCTGGATGCGGTCAGGTTCCGCCGGACCGTGTCGCGAAGCAAATGCGGCTTGCCTGGCTGAACTTTAACAAACAGCCGTCGGCAATCGACTGGCGCTACGCCTCCAGCCGCGAGGCACAGGTATTCAACACATCGGCATATTGCCCGCCAGACATTCACTGCCGAAACGCTGATACGCGCTATATCGGTCAGGGTGACTACAGGACAACCTGCTTACTCACTGGCGCAGCATGTACCAGCCCGCAGCATCAGGCACTGAAAATAGAAACCGGTTCACACCATCACGGAGTCCAGAAATGACATTCAAAATGAGCGAAGTATCTCAGACTATTACCATTTATAACCTTCGTGCCGATACGCTGGAATTTATCGGCGCAGGGGATGCTTATATTCCGCCGCACACCGGACTCCCGGCGAACAGCACCGATATCAAGCCACCGGCAGTACCAGCGGGCAGCGTTGCCGTATTCAACACCGAAAAAGCCACCTGGTCATTAATTGAAGACCATCGCGGTAAAACCGTATTTGATATCACAACAGGTAATGCCGTATTTATCAACCTGCTCGGACCACTGCCGGAAACTACCACCTCTCTAGCACCCGATGGGCCGTATATGAAATGGGATGGCAACAAGTGGGTGAAAGACGATGCGGCAGAGCAAGCCGCCATCATTGTTGACGCACAAAATAAAAAATCCAGCCTGATGCAGGAAGCTAATAACACAATCGCGCTTTTGCAGGACGCCGTAGATCTGGATATGGCTACCGATGACGACATTCAGTCATTGACGGCGTGGAAAAAGTATCGTGTGCTACTGAGCAGGGTTAACCCAGAGGATGCGCCGGATATCGACTGGCCAGCGAAGCCGGAATAAAGGCGGCTGTACTCACGGCGCAATACCAATTATTGAACCTCCCGGAGAATAAATTATGCAGCTTAAAAAATTTTAGATCGCGCGTGTCTACGATGAGGGGCATTTTGTTGGGCTTGGTGTGGCAGTAGATGGCGTATTGCTTGACGGCTCTACTTCAGCAACGGTATTTACAACAGTTGATGGGCCATCAAAACTCAGTGTTGAGTTTGTTCTGGGGCTAAATGGTCAGGATGAGTTAGGAAATAGCATCAGAATTGATGTCAACTTAGATTATACCAGAATGGCTAACATCGTCGTTTTATCTTGCTATCTGTTTATATCGAATCGTTTTTTTAGAATTGCAGGGGCTCCAGCAAACAATACATTATCTGGCACATCCGTCGTAACGACGCTGTTTGCAGCAATAACGCTGTTTGTTCCTATGGTTACTCCAGGAAGGACAGTGCAGTTTGCGCCAATCCACACGTTTTCCCCTATGCAAATAGGGGCAATAATATTATCTGAATGCCTGTGTTCAGGGTTGGCATGATGGGTGACGGTTGAGAGGGTGACATTTGGCCCAATCATCGAATTGTTTTTTATGATTATTTCTGCACTATCCAGGAAGGTACAATTTGCGTTTATAAATACATTTTTGCACACCTTAATCCTACCGAACTCAAAGTAGAGGTTATCTGCAATGGTGCTGCTTAAGTCTATGAATACACCGGCCCTATTCAGGAGCTTGAATTTTTTCTTTTTAGACAGAAATGAAGTGTTGAGTATGTGTCTCGCCATCCTTGGGCAAGCCTTTGTTTTTAATGAGTATATGAAATATCTTATATGATTAATCATTAACAATACACCTACTCTTGGTTGTTTGAATTTTTATATAGCCTTACGCATTTTCAGCACGAGTATCTCTGGTCGTCAATGTTTTCATTCACTGAAGTTCAGAAACAGGAAGGGGCAATATGAATTATCAGTCTGCATTACCTGTCATACCGTGGGTTGGTGGCAAGCGTAAGCTGGCCAGAACGATACTCCCGTTATTTCCTGAGCATACCTGTTATGTTGAGCCTTTCTGCGGCGGTGCAGCTCTGTTTTTTATGAAGTCCCCATCGAATGTGGAAGTCCTGAACGATATCAACAGCGATATCGTGAACCTGTACCGCGTCGTACAGAACCATTTGGAAGAGTTTATCAAGCAGTTTAAATGGGCTTTAACGAGCCGTGAAATATTCACCTGGGCGAAAGATACGCCACCGGAAACGCTGACCGATATTCAGCGTGCTGCCCGCTTTTATTACTTACAAAAACTCTCATTCGGGGCAAGGTCAGACAGCCGTTCGTTCGGCACCAGTGCGACCAGCCCCAGCAGTCTCAACTTGATACGCCTGGAAGAGACAATATCCGATGCTTGGCTGCGTCTGCAGCGGGTGACGATTGAGCATCTGGACTGGCAGGAGTGCATTCGGCGCTATGACCGCCCCGGCACGCTCTTTTATCTCGATCCGCCGTACTGGAAAACGCAGGGCTACGGCGTGCCGTTTGGCATCGAGCAGTATCAGTTTATGGCTGAAACCGTGCGGGGTATTAAGGGGAAAGCGATTATTTCAGTGAACGACCACCCGGACATGCGGGCGGTGTTTGACGGTCTGGATATTCGCAGCACCAGTACCACTTACTCGGTTGGCGGTAATAACGGCCACAGGGCGGCAGAGCTGCTTATCTGTAACTTTACCCCGACCTGACCATTAGCGCCGGGGTTACAGCGCCGTAACCCCGGCCTGAGTCAGCATATAGTGACCCCAGTGCGTTTTCTTAAGATATCCGGCCAGCTCCATCTGGGTAACGATGAATTCTGCGTTGCCCAGTTCTACGCCAGCGTAATCGGCCAGATCGTGCAGCGGCCATGTGCTGCGAATACCGGCCCGGACCATTGAGTCTCTAATGCAACGTGCGGTGTCGGTCATCGGGCGGGTTTTGGCGGTCTGGATGGTCATTTTGTGCTTCCTGTAGCGTTGTCTTTGTTGGGTCAGACACTAACTCTGGTTGCGACATCCATCCAGTCCAGTCTGGCGAAAACACAGCGACATGCATCACGAATCTGCTCTCAGGAAAATTGTTGGCTGTTACTTGTTACGTTCAATTCTGCACAGTGCGAAATAGCTGTTTTATTGATTGCCGCGTAGTGCGTAATTTACTGCAAAATAGTGCGGAATTTTTCGCCGCGCTACAGGTGCAGGTGCAGTTATAGGAAAGCCCCCGATCGCGAAGCCAGGCCAGACGTTCCCGATAGGCATCGTGACGTTTTGACTGCCAGAGCACCTCGTCATCCCAGTGAAGACCGTAATGTTCCAGCTGACGCAGAATAGTGTCTGCAGCACCGGGAACTTCACGCGGGGGATCAATATCTTCAATGCGGACAAGCCATTTTCCCAGGCGGGCGCGAGCCTGCAGGTAGCTGCCGAGCGCGGCAATCAATGAGCCGAAGTGTAATTCACCGGAAGGAGATGGCGCGAAGCGCCCAATATAGTGTGATTCAGACATATCAACAGTAACAAGGCGGGAGAGACTCCCGCCTTTGGAGTGTGTAAACAGCGCTGGTATTAACCGGCCATCTGTTTTTCGCGGATTTCGGCCAGCGTTTTACAGTCGATGCACAGATCGGCGGTTGGACGCGCTTCCAGGCGACGAATACCGATTTCAACACCGCAGGATTCGCAGTAGCCAAAATCTTCGTCTTCGACTTTTTTCAGCGTTTTCTCGATCTTTTTGATCAGTTTGCGTTCGCGGTCACGGTTACGCAGTTCGAGGCTGAACTCTTCTTCCTGAGCGGCACGGTCTACCGGATCCGGGAAGTTGGCAGCTTCATCCTGCATATGAGTAACGGTGCGATCGACTTCATCCCTGAGTTGATTACGCCATGCTTCAAGAATACGCTTGAAGTGCGACAGCTGGGCTTCGTTCATATACTCTTCGCCCGGCTTCTCTTGATACGGCTCCACCCCAGCGATGGCGAGAATACTCAGGGACGATGTTTTACGGTTTTGCCCTTCTTGCATGTTGCTTCTCCTTAACACGCACTATCGATCCCCGTGTTGGGGGAAAAATCAGGTCGCTATAAATAGCAGATGCTTTTCCGTAAGGCAATTATCTAAACGTAACACTTGACAAGCCTGTGAGGAAAAGCGTATTTGCGCACGCGGCCAGAACACTTATTCGACAATCGTCTAATCCCTTACAAGACAATGGGAAGAGAGGATCTCAGAGTCATATTATCGGCAGAAAGTTCCGCTTTATAAGCGAAAACCTCTACCCCCTGCTTTTGTGCCTCATTCAACAATTGCGCGTATTTAGGATCAATATGGCGGGCAGGGGAGAAACGTTCAATGGCTGAATGCAACACCGCAAACAGCAATACGGCGCGTTTGCCCGCCGCCGCAACACTCATTAGCTCTCGCAGATGCTTCTGGCCACGCAGCGTTACCGCATCCGGGAAGTAGCCATTTTCCTGTTCCGCTAACGTCACTGATTTTACTTCAATATAGCACTCGGGCCTGTCTTCCGCCTGTAACATGAAGTCAATTCTGCTGCCTTCATCGCCATATTTCACTTCACTTTTATGCGTGCCATATCCCACCAGTTCGGGAATGGCGCCAAGGGTCAGCGCTTCCTTAACCAGCTGATTTGCGCGCTGGGTATTAACGCAAATAAATGCCCCGTTTTGGGTTTCGGTCACTTCCCAGGTATGGGCATATTTGCGTTTACTATTTTCTGATGTGGAATACCAGACCCTGTCACCCGGCGTCGCACACCCCGTCATGGCGCCGGTATTGGGGCAGTGCAGGGTGAGCTGAACCCCTTCGGGGGTGATCACGTCGGCGAGGAAGCGTTTGTAGCGCTGGATAAGCGTAGCGTGCTGCAGGGGAGGACTAAACTTCATCAGAATTCCTTTCGGTATTGCCCAGCGTCCAGCGCTGTAGCGGCGTATAGCGGGTGCGTCCCTGTGTAAAGACGGATTCGTAAAGCGCGAATGCGTTGACCGGAAAGGCCCAGTGAAAACCCGGCGGCGGGATGGCAACGGCCTGACCGGCATCGCGCAGCAGCGTGATATGTGGATGAAACGGCTGTGGGCTCTGATAACAGCCGCTGCGCGCCGCCTGGGCGCGCAGCATATTCGCCAGCTGTAACAATCCGCGCGGCGGCTGGCGCGTTCCCAGCCACACCACGCGCGAACGCGGCCACTGGCCCGCGTCGTCGAGGTGCAGCGTAAATTCCGGCTGGGCAATACGCCCGGCCATTGCGGCTAATGCCCGCTGTTTTTCGGCACTGACGTCGCCCAAAAAGGCCAGCGTCAGGTGCAGGTTGGCCGCCGCGACAGGGCGGCCCGCTTCCGGCGAAAAGCAATCGGCGCGCCAGCGAACAATTTGACGCTGTATGGTGGTGGGCAATTCAATGGCAAAAAACAGCCGTTTCGACTCAGGCATACGGAGGACTCGGTAATGATATGCGCCGATGCTACAATGTACGCCGACTAATGTTAACCCTCTGGAGCTGTTAGTGTCCTCATTGCCGGTCGCCGTCATTCTTCCTGAGCTTCTCGCTGCCTTACACCATGCCCCACAGGTTTTGCTGAATGCCCCAACGGGCGCGGGCAAGTCCACCTGGCTGCCGCTGCAGATTCTGAAAGACGGAAATATCCGCGGGAAAATTATCCTGCTGGAGCCGCGCAGGCTGGCCGCGCGCAACGTGGCTCAGCGTCTGGCGGAGCTGCTGAATGAAAAACCGGGCGAAACGGTAGGTTACAGGATGCGTGCCGAGACCTGCGTTGGCCCGGCAACGCGTCTTGAAGTGGTCACCGAGGGTATTCTCACCCGCATGCTGCAAAACGATCCGGAGTTGACCGGCGTCGGGCTGGTGATCCTCGATGAATTCCACGAGCGCAGCCTGCAGGCGGATCTGGCCCTCGCGCTGTTGCTGGACGTGCAGCAGGGGCTACGCGACGATCTCAGGCTGCTTATTATGTCGGCCACGCTGGATAACGAGCGGCTACGACAGGCGTTACCCGATGCGCCGGTCATCAGCTCAGAGGGGCGGGCGTTTCCGGTTGAACGCCGCTATCAGCCGCTTCCCTCCCACCAGCGTTTTGACGAGGCCGTCGCCATTGCCACCGCTGAGCTGCTGCGCCAGGAAGCCGGTTCCCTGCTGCTGTTTTTACCCGGCGTGGGCGAAATCCAGCGCGTGCAGGAGCAGCTTTCTACCCGGGTAGGCGGCGACGCGCTGCTTTGCCCGCTCTACGGCGCGTTGTCGCTACAGGATCAGCGTAAAGCGATCCTTCCCGCGCCGGCGGGGCAGCGCAAGGTGGTGCTGGCAACCAACATTGCTGAAACCAGTTTGACCATTGAAGGGATTCGCCTGGTGGTGGATAGCGCGCAGGAGAGAGTGGCAAGCTTTGACCCTCGTACCGGGTTGACTAAACTCCTGACGCAGCGCATCAGCCAGGCGTCGATGGTGCAGCGCGCGGGCCGTGCGGGGCGTCTTGAGCCGGGCATCTGCCTGCATTTGACCAGCGCGGAGCAGGCTGAACGCGCTGCACAGCAAAGCACGCCGGAAATTTTACAAAGCGATTTGTCTGGTCTGGTGATGGATCTGCTCCAGTGGGGCTGTCCGAACCCTGAGCAGCTCACCTGGCTTAATCCTCCTCCTGTCGTAAACCTCACCGCTGCACGCACGTTGCTGACCCAGCTCGGCGCGCTGGAAGGCGAGCGTCTGACGGCGCGCGGCCAGAAAATGGCGGCGCTGGGCAATGATCCGCGTCTGGCCGCGATGCTGGTGGCCGCGCAAGGGGATGATGAAATTGCCACGGCGGCAAAACTGGCGGCTATTCTTGAGGAGCCGCCTCGCGGTGGCAGCAGCGATCTGGGGCAGGCGTTTTCGCGCAGTCAGGGGAACTGGCAGCAGCGGGCGCAGCAGCTGGGCAAACGCCTGAATAGCCGGGGAGGTGCGCCTGACAGCGATAAGATTGCCTTCCTGCTGGCCCAGGCTTTCCCGGACAGGATCGCGCGTCGGCGCGGGCTGGATGGTCGCTACCAGCTGGCAAACGGCATGGGAGCGATGCTGGACAGCGATGATGCGCTGACGCGTCACGAATGGCTGATCGCCCCGCTGTTGCTGCAGGGCAGCCATTCTCCGGATGCGCGTATCCTGCTGGCGATAGCCGTAGATATTGACGCCCTGACGCGTGCCTGTCCGCAGCTGCTTCAGCAATCTGATACCGTGGAATGGGATGACGCCCAGGGCACGCTGAAGGCCTTTCGTCGCAGCCAGATTGGCAAGTTGACGCTTGGGACGAAGCCGTCGGAAGACGAGCTTCATCAGGCGATGCTGAACGGAATTCGGGAAAAAGGGCTGAGCGCCCTGAACTGGACGCCGGAAGCGGAGCAGTACCGCATTCGTCTGCACTGCGCCGCGAAGTGGCTACCGGAATACGGTTGGCCTGCGGTGGATGACGAGACGCTGCTCGCTACGCTTGAGCGCTGGCTACTGCCGCAAATGAGCGGCGTACACTCTCTGCGAGCCCTTAAGGCGCTTGATGTTAAGACCGCGTTACAGAATTTACTGGACTGGTCATTACGTCAACGTCTGGATAGTGAACTGCCAGGGCATTACACTGTGCCGACCGGAAGCCGGATTGCCGTCCGTTATCATGAGGATAATCCGCCGGCGCTGGCGGTTCGGATGCAGGAGATGTTTGGTGAAGCCACCACGCCGTCCATTGCGGAAGGGCGTGTGCCGTTAGTGCTTGAGCTGCTGTCGCCTGCGCATCGTCCATTACAAATCACCCGAGATCTGGGGGCGTTCTGGGCGGGAAGCTACCGTGAAGTGCAGAAAGAGATGAAGGGGCGATATCCCAAACATGTCTGGCCGGACGATCCGGCGAATACGGCGCCGACGCGGCGAACGAAGAAATATTCGTAGGTTAGGTGAAAGAGGGAGTGCGGCCTGATGCCCTCACCTCGGCCCTCTCCCACGGGGAGAGGGAGAAAACACTAAAGACTTTCCTGACAGGAAAGTCTTGCTGTTTATTTTGAGAGATTTCTTCTTTCACAGGCCTGTGAAAGAAAAGAAAATCTGGCCTTTGCGCCTGAAAGTTGCGGAGAAAAAGCATGGCGGGGAATGACCGCGAGCCAATAGGACGTAAGGGAAAACCAACGCGTCCGGCGAAAGAAAAGGTAAGCCGTCGTCGCCTCAGAGATGAGGACTATGACGATGACTATGAAGACGATTATGAGGATGAAGAACCGATGCCGCGTAATGGAAAAGGCAAAGGGCGTAAGCCTCGGGGCAAACGCGGCTGGTTCTGGCTGCTGCTGAAGCTGTTTATTGTTTTTGTCGTCCTGATGGCGATTTACGGCGTGTATCTGGATCAGAAGATCCGTAGCCGTATCGACGGTAAAGTCTGGCAGCTCCCTGCGGCAGTGTATGGCCGTATGGTGAACCTTGAGCCAGATATGTCCATCACCAAGAACGAGATGGTCAAACTGCTGGAAGCCACCCAGTATCGTCAGGTGTCAAAAATGACGCGGCCTGGCGAATTTACCGTGCAGTCCAACAGCATTGAGATGATCCGTCGTCCGTTTGATTTCCCGGACAGCAAAGAGGGGCAGGTGCGCGCGCGTCTGACCTTTGACGGCGATCGTCTGGACACCATCGAGAACATGGATAACAACCGTCAGTTCGGTTTCTTCCGTCTCGATCCGCGTCTGATCACCATGCTTTCGTCAGCAAACGGCGAGCAGCGCCTGTTCGTGGCGCGTAACGGCTTCCCGGATCTGCTGGTAGATACCCTGCTGGCAACCGAAGACCGTCACTTCTACGAGCACGATGGCATCAGCCTCTACTCGATTGGCCGTGCGGTACTGGCTAACCTGACTGCCGGTCGCACCGTGCAGGGAGCGAGTACGCTGACCCAGCAGCTGGTGAAAAACCTGTTCCTCTCCAGCGAACGCTCTTACTGGCGTAAAGCGAACGAAGCCTACATGGCCGTGCTGATGGATGCGCGCTACAGCAAGGATCGTATCCTTGAGCTGTACATGAACGAGGTGTACCTTGGTCAGAGCGGCGATAACGAAATCCGCGGCTTCCCGCTGGCGAGTCTGTACTACTTTGGCCGCCCGGTGGAAGAGCTGAGCCTGGACCAGCAGGCGCTGCTGGTGGGCATGGTGAAAGGGGCGTCCATTTATAACCCGTGGCGTAACCCGAAACTGGCGCTGGAGCGTCGTAACCTCGTTCTGCGTCTGCTGCAACAGCAGCAGGTGATTGACCAGGAGCTGTACGACATGCTGAGCGCGCGTCCGCTCGGCGTTCAGCCGCGCGGCGGCGTGATTTCGCCTCAGCCTGCGTTTATGCAGCTGGTGCGTCAGGAGCTGCAAAGCAAGCTCGGTGATAAGGTCAAAGATCTCTCCGGCGTGAAGATCTTCACTACCTTTGACTCCGTGGCGCAGGATGCGGCCGAAAAAGCGGCTGTGGAAGGCATTCCGGCACTGAAGAAACAGCGTAAGCTCTCCGATCTGGAAACCGCGATGGTGGTGGTTGACCGTAACACTGGCGAAGTGCGCGCGATGGTGGGCGGTGCCGAGCCGCAGTTTGCGGGCTACAACCGCGCCATGCAGGCGCGTCGCTCAATCGGCTCTCTGGCAAAACCGGCAACCTACCTCACAGCCCTGAGCCAGCCAAATCAGTATCGCCTGAACACCTGGATTGCGGATGCGCCGATCTCCCTGCGCCAGCCTAACGGCCAGGTCTGGTCACCGCAGAACGATGATAAACAGTTCAGCGGCCAGGTCATGCTGGTGGATGCGTTGACCCGTTCCATGAACGTGCCAACGGTGAACCTGGGCATGTCGCTGGGACTGCCGGCGATTGTCGATACCTGGCAAAAACTGGGCGTGGCGAAAGATCAGCTGCATCCGGTGCCGGCGATGATCCTCGGTGCGCTTAACCTGACGCCGATCGAAGTGGCGCAGGCGTTCCAGACCATTGCCAGCGGGGGCAACCGCGCGCCGCTGTCTGCCCTGCGCTCAGTGATTGCCGAAGATGGTTCCGTGCTGTATCAGAGCTTCCCGCAGGCGGAGCGTGCCGTTCCCGCTCAGGCCGCCTATATGACGCTGTGGACGATGCAGCAGGTCGTGCAGCGCGGTACCGGCCGTCAGCTGGGCGCGAAGTATCCGGGTCTGCATCTTGCGGGCAAAACCGGGACCACCAACAACAACGTCGATACCTGGTTCGCCGGTATTGATGGCCGTGAAGTGGTGATCACCTGGGTAGGCCGCGACAACAACCAGCCGACCAAGCTGTACGGCGCGAGCGGGGCGATGTCGATTTACCAGCGCTATCTGGCGAATCAGTCTCCTGTGCCGCTGAATCTGGTTGCGCCGGAAGATATCGTCGATATGGGCGTAGACAGCTCCGGTAACTTCGTCTGCGGCGGCGGAATGCGTACGCTGCCTGTCTGGACCGCAAACCCGGACTCGCTGTGCCAGCAAAGCCAGCCAGAACAGCCAACGGGTAACCCGTTCGACCAGTCTTCTCAGCCACAGCAGCCGCAGCAGCAACAGCCGCAGCAGCAGAATGAGAAGAAAGACAGCGACGGTGTCGCGGGCTGGATTAAAGACATGTTCGGCGGTAACTAAGCTTTTAAAGCCCTCTTCCCTGGAAGGGGGCTTTTTTACCCGTAAACCTCATTTCGTTAACCCTCGCTTTAACTCTGATTAACCCTTCGTTTTCTCTTGATGATTTCTTAAACCCTTAATTCTCATAGGGCCGCTTACTGCTTGCTATGCAACCAGCGTTTCGCATATTATTCTGGCGCTCATAATAATAATTCTCGTTTACGTTATCATTCACTTTCACATCAGAGATTCAACATGGCGCTTTCCAATACTGCTCAGCCAATGAACACGTCGCTGCGTAAGCTCGCGGTCGTCGTCGCCACAGCGGTTGCCGGCATGTCTGCTTATGCTCACGCGGCCGAAACCCCGAAAAAAGAAGAAACCATTACGGTTACCGCAGCACCTGCGGCACAGGAAAGTGCCTGGGGGCCTGCTGCGACCATCGCCGCACGGCAATCCGCGACCGGAACCAAAACGGATACCCCTATTCAAAAGGTTCCGCAGTCTATTTCGGTAGTCACTGCCGAAGAGATGGCGCTGCATCAGCCGCGCTCGGTGAAAGAAGCCCTGAGCTACACGCCGGGCGTTGCGGTAGGCACGCGCGGCGCGTCTAACACCTATGACTATTTGATCATCCGCGGCTTCGCGGCCGATGGTCAGACGCAGAATAACTACCTCGACGGCATGAAAATGCAGGGGAACTTCTATAACGACGCGGTGATTGATCCTTATATGCTGGAGCGCGCCGAGATCATGCGCGGTCCGGTTTCCGTTCTGTACGGCAAAAGCAGCCCGGGCGGTTTGCTGAACATGGTCAGTAAGCGCCCAACAACCGAGCCGCTGAAAGAGATCCAGTTCAAAGTCGGCACGGATAGCCTGTTCCAGACCGGGTTTGACTTTAGCGATGCGATCGACGACGACGGCGTTTACTCTTATCGCTTAACGGGCGTTGCGCGTTCTAATAACGCTCAGCAGGAGCGTGCGGAAGAGCAGCGTTACGCCATCGCGCCATCGTTCTCCTGGCGTCCGGATGATAAAACCACCTTCACGTTCCTCTCCTACTTCCAGAACGAGCCTGAAACGGGCTACTACGGCTGGTTGCCAAAAGAGGGAACGGTTGAGCCGCTGCCGAACGGCGATCGTCTGCCGACGAACTTCAACGAAGGCGCGAAGAACAATACCTATTCCCGTAACCAGAAAATGGTGGGATACAGCTTCGACCACGAGTTCAACGATACCTTTACCGTGCGTCAGAACCTGCGCTTTGCCGAGAACAAAACCTCGCAAAACAGCGTATACGGTTATGGCGTCTGTACCGATCTGGCAAACAGCGGCAACAAACAGTGTGCCGCGTTAGCGCCATCGGACAAAGGCCATTATCTGGCGCGTAAATACGTTGTCGATAACGAAAAGCTGCAGAACTTTACCGTTGATACCCAGCTGCAGAGCAAATTCTCAACCGGCGAGGTGGACCACGTCCTGCTGACCGGCGTTGACTTTATGCGCATGCGGAATGACATCAACTCCTGGTTCGGTTACGACGACTCTGTTCCGCTGCTGGATCTCTACAACCCGGTGAACAGCGATTTTGATTTCGGCTCAAAAGATCCCGCGACCTCCGGCCCATATCAGATCCTCAACCGTCAGAAACAGACGGGGCTGTACGTTCAGGATCAGGCGCAGTGGGATAAAGTGCTGGTAACCCTGGGCGGCCGTTATGACTGGGCCGATCAGGAATCCTACAACCGCGTGACGAACACCACCTCCAAACGTGATGATACCCAGTTCACCTGGCGCGGTGGCGTTAACTATCTGTTTGATAACGGCGTAACTCCGTACTTTAGCTACAGCGAATCGTTTGAACCGGCTTCGCAGACCGATGCCCAGGGCAAGCTGTTCTCGCCGTCTAAAGGCAAACAGTACGAAGCGGGCGTGAAATACGTGCCGAACGATCGTCCGATCGTCGTCACCGGTGCGTTGTACCAGCTGACCAAAACCAACAACCTGATGGCGGACCCGGCGGGCTCCTTCTTCTCGGTTCAGGGCGGTGAAATCCGCGCGCGTGGCGTAGAACTGGAAGCGAAAGCGGCCCTGTCTGCAAGCGTCAACCTGGTGGGTTCTTATACCTACACCGATGCGGAATACACCACGGACACCACCTACAAAGGCAACACGCCTGCTCAGGTGCCAAAACACATGGCATCGTTGTGGGGTGATTACACCCTGTTTGACGGTGCGCTGTCGGGTCTGACGCTGGGTACCGGCGTGCGTTACACGGGCTCAAGCTATGGCGATCCGGCGAACTCCTTCAAGGTGGGCAGCTATACCGTTGTCGATGCGCTGGTCAGATACGATCTGGCACGCGTTGGCATGGCGGGCTCAAACGTGGCGCTGCACGTGAACAACCTGTTCGATCGTGAGTACGTTGCCAGCTGCTTCAATACCTACGGCTGCTTCTGGGGTGCTGAACGTCAGGTTGTTGCCACCGCGACCTTCCGCTTCTAATCTCTCTTCGGGCACGGTTCGCCGTGCCCTTTTTATTTAAGTTGGCTGATATGCAGGATATTCAAACGCAACCCGACACCACCTTTACGCTCAACCATCTCTCCTTTCGCGTACCCGGGCGCACGCTGCTGCATCCGCTCTCTCTGACGTTCCCTGCCGGTAAAGTGACGGGCCTGATTGGTCACAACGGTTCCGGTAAATCCACGCTGCTCAAAATGCTGGGGCGCCATCAGCCGCCTTCAGAAGGCGATATTCTGCTGGATGACCAACCGCTGGAGAGCTGGAGCAGTAAAGCCTTTGCCCGCAAAGTGGCCTATCTGCCGCAGCAGCTGCCGCAGGCGGAAGGGATGACGGTGCGTGAGCTGGTGGCGATTGGGCGTTATCCGTGGCACGGTGCGCTTGGGCGCTTCGGCGTCGCCGACAGAGAGAAGGTGGAAGAGGCGATTGCGCTGGTCGGGCTAAAACCGCTGGCGCACCGTCTGGTGGATAGCCTGTCCGGCGGCGAACGTCAGCGCGCGTGGATCGCGATGCTGGTGGCGCAGGACAGCCGCTGCCTGCTGCTGGATGAACCGACCTCTGCGCTGGATATCGCCCATCAGGTCGACGTCCTGGCGCTGGTGCATCGCCTGAGCCAGCAGCGTGGCCTGACGGTCATCGCGGTTCTGCACGATATCAACATGGCCGCGCGCTATTGTGACTACCTCGTCGCGCTGCGCGGGGGCGAGATGATTGCCCAGGGGACACCGGCAGAGCTGATGCGCAGCGAAACGCTGGAACATATTTACGGTATTCCGATGGGTATTCTGCCTCACCCGGCCGGGGCTGCACCGGTGAGCTTTGTCTACTGATGCTGAATAACACACGCATTAGCCGCCGTCGCCTGCTGACGGCGATGGCGCTCTCGCCGCTGCTGTTAAAAATGAATACGGCGCGTGCCGCCGCCGTCGATCCGCATCGTATTGTGGCTCTGGAGTGGCTGCCGGTCGAACTGATGATGGCGCTCGGCGTCACGCCCTATGGCGTGGCGGACATTCCTAACTATAACCTCTGGGTGAACGAGCCGAAGCTGCCGGACTCGGTAATCGACGTCGGCCTGCGTACGGAGCCAAACCTTGAGCTGCTCACCCAGATGAAACCCTCGTTCCTGTTCTGGTCAGCGGGCTACGGCCCGTCAGAGGAGACAATGGCGCGCATTGCGCCGGGACGTGGATTTGCTTTCAGTGACGGTAAAAAACCGCTGGCCGTGGCGAAAAACTCGATTAACGAGATGGCGCATTTCCTCAACCGCGAAGCGGAGGCCAAAAAGCATCTCGACGAATTTGATGCCCTGATCGACTCCCTGAAGCCGCGCTTTGCTCACCGGGGCGATCGTCCGCTGCTGATGGTGACGCTGCTGGACGCCCGCCATATGCTGGTCTTCGGTAAAAACTGTCTGTTCCAGGAGGTGCTGGACAGCTTCGGCATTCGCAACGCCTGGGAAGGGGAGATGACCTTCTGGGGCAGTACCGCCGTGGGTATCGATCGTCTGGCGGCGTTTCGCGATGTGGACGTGCTCTGTTTCGACCACGGTAACGAACGCGACATGCAAACCCTGATGGCGACCCCGCTCTGGCAGGCGATGCCGTTTGTGCGCGAGAGGCGCTTCCAGCGCGCCCCGGCGGTCTGGTTCTACGGCGCGACGCTGTCGGCCATGCATTTTGCCCGCGTGCTGGATAACGCCCTGGGAGGTAAAGCATGAGTACGCGTATCGCCCGCTTCCCGGCGCTGCTGTTATCCCTGCTTTTTCTGGTTGCGCTGGTATTAACCGGGTTCAACCTCTCTGCGGCCTTACCTCGCGAGCAGTGGGGGGCCGCTCTGGCCTCGCCGGATATCGACAATATTCAGCAGATGCTGTTCCACTACAGCCTGCTGCCGCGTCTGGCGATCTCCCTTTTGGTTGGGGCCGGCTTAGGGCTGGTGGGCGTATTGTTCCAGCAGGTGTTGCGTAATCCGCTGGCAGAGCCAACCACGCTCGGCGTCGCGACCGGCGCGCAGCTTGGGATCACCATCACCACGCTGTGGGCGCTGCCGGGAGCGTTAACCTCGCAGTTTGCGGCACTCGCGGGGGCGTGCGTGGTGGGCGCGCTGGTCTTTGGCGTGGCCTGGGGCAAGCGCCTTTCTCCTGTGACGCTTATTCTGGCAGGGCTGGTGGTGAGCCTGTACTGCGGGGCGATTAACCAGCTGCTGGTGCTGTTCCATCACGATCGGCTGCAAAGCATGTTCCTGTGGAGTACCGGCACGCTCACCCAGACCGACTGGAGCGTTGTAGAGCACCTCTGGCCGCAGCTGGCTGGCGGCGTCGTGCTGACGCTGCTGCTCCTGCGCCCTCTGACGCTCATGGGGCTGGATGATGGCGTGGCGCGTAACCTGGGGCTGGCGCTGTCGCTGGCTCGTCTGGCGGCGCTGACGCTGGCGATTGTATTGAGTGCCCTGCTGGTCAACGCGGTCGGCATCATCGGGTTTATCGGCCTGTTTGCGCCGCTGCTGGCGAAAATGCTCGGGGCGCGTCGCCTGCTGGCGCGTCTGATGCTGGCGCCGCTGATTGGAGCGCTGATCCTCTGGCTTTCCGATCAGCTTATTCTCTGGCTGGCGCAGGTCTGGAGGGAAGTCTCCACCGGCTCTGTGACCGCGCTTATCGGGGCGCCGCTGCTGCTGTGGCTGCTGCCGCGCCTGCGCAGCATGAGCGCACCGGCGATGGACGCCGGCGATAAAGTCTACGCTGAACGTCAGTCGGTGCTGTGGTTTAGCCTTGCCGGTCTGGCGGTGCTGATTATCGCCTCGTTCGCGGCGCTCTCATTCGGACGCGATGCCATGGGCTGGCACTGGGCAACGGGTGATTTACTCAATGAACTGGTGCAGTGGCGCTGGCCGCGTATCTTCTCCGCGCTGATCGCAGGGGTGATGCTGGCGGTGGCGGGGTGCATTATTCAGCGTCTGACCGGCAACCCGATGGCAAGCCCTGAAGTGCTCGGGATCAGCTCTGGCGCCGCCTTTGGCGTGGTGCTGATGCTGTTCTTTGTGCCGGGGAATGCGTTTGGCTGGCTGATGCCTGCCGGCAGTATCGGCGCGGCAGTCACACTGATGATTATCCTGATTGCCGCCGGTCGCGGCGGATTTTCGCCGCACCGCATGCTGCTGGCCGGGATGGCGCTCAGCACCGCATTTACCATGCTGCTGATGATGCTGCAGGCCAGCGGCGATCCGCGTATGGCGAAGATCCTGACCTGGATTTCCGGCTCAACCTACAACGCCACCGGCAGCCAGGTGGTCTGGTCCGGGATCGCGATGCTCGTGCTGCTGGCGATGGTGCCGCTGTGCCGCCGCTGGATGACCATTCTGCCGCTCGGCGGCGAAACCGCGCGTGCGGTGGGAATGGCGCTGACGCCAGCGCGCGTGGCCCTGCTGCTGCTGGCGGCGTGCCTGACGGCTGTGGCAACCCTGACGATTGGACCGCTGAGTTTTGTCGGATTAATGGCGCCGCACATTGCCAGAATGATGGGATTCCGGCGGACGATGCCGCATATCGTCATGTCGGCCCTGACGGGCGGGGTGATGCTGGTGTTCGCGGACTGGTGCGGAAGAATGGTGCTGTTCCCGTATCAGATCCCGGCGGGTCTGCTGTCGACCTTTATCGGTGCGCCGTACTTTATTTATCTGTTGAGAAAGCAGAGTCGGTAATAAAAGTAAACGGCAATCCTTTGATTGCCGTTTTAGTGTTTGCTCCCTCTCCTCGTGGGAGAGGGTTGGGGTGAGGGCATCAAGCCGCACATCTTACAGCTTCGCAAACACCTTGCGCGCCGCGTCGATGGTGTTGTTGATATCATCTTCGCTGTGCGCCACGGACATAAAGCCCGCTTCGAACGCGGACGGCGCCAGGTACACGCCTTCGTCCAGCATCAGGTGGAAGAAGCGCTTGAAGCGTTCAACGTCGCACTTCACCACGTCCTGATAGCAGGTCACGGTTTTCGCATCGGTGAAGAAAATCCCGAACATGCCGCCCACGTGGTTAACCACCAGCGGAATACCCGCTTCTTCTGCCGCTTCCAGCAGACCGTTTGCCAGCTGCGAGGTCAGGTCGGTCAGGGTTTCGTGAATACCCGGCTGTGCCACTTCGGTCAGGCAGGCAAAGCCCGCCGCCATGGCGATAGGGTTACCGGAAAGCGTGCCCGCCTGGTAAACCGGGCCGGTTGGCGCCAGGGCTTCCATCACGTCCTTACGACCACCGAATGCGCCGACCGGCATGCCGCCGCCGATGATTTTGCCGAGGCAGGTCAGGTCCGGCACGACGTCGTAGTAAGACTGTGCCCCCGCCAGCGCCACGCGGAAGCCGGTCATGACTTCATCGATGATCAGCAGCGCGCCGAACTCGTCGCACAGGGCGCGCAGGCCCGGCAGGAAGTCAGGCTGCGGTGGGATACAGTTCATGTTGCCGGCAACCGGCTCAACGATGATGCAGGCGATCTCCTGCGGATACTGCTCGAACGCCGCGCGAACGGTAGCAAGATCGTTGTAGGTGCAGGTCAGGGTGTGCTTCGCGAAATCTGCCGGTACGCCAGGCGAGTTCGGCTGGCCGAGCGTCAGCGCGCCGGAACCGGCCTTCACCAGCAGACAGTCGGCGTGACCGTGGTAACAGCCTTCAAACTTGATGATTTTATCGCGACCGGTAAAACCGCGCGCCAGGCGGATGGCGCTCATGGTGGCTTCGGTACCGGAGTTCACCATACGCACCATGTCCATGGTAGGCACCAGTTCGGTCACCAGTTCCGCCATTTTCACTTCCATTTCGGTTGGCGCACCGAAGCTCAGGCCGCGCTGGGCGGCTTCAATTACCGCGTTACGAATGGCCGGGTGGTTGTGCCCCAGCACCATCGGTCCCCAGGAACCCACATAATCGATATAGGCTTTGCCATCGACATCATACAGATACGCGCCGTCAGCACGTTCGATAAACAGCGGCGTACCGCCCACGCCGGTGAAGGCGCGCACAGGTGAGTTCACGCCACCCGGAATAAGCTCGCGGGCTGCACTGTAGAGGTTTTCAGACTTGCTCATGGCGTCGTTCCTGGTTCGAATAATATGGTTAAGCCCACTATTCTATGTGATTCGGGGAAGGTTATGAAATTTTTAGCCGGGCAATGCTTTAAGATTTGTTAAGTAATTTTCAGGAGACGGTAGGGCCGTCTCTGGTAAAATCCTCGCGGCTTTTTGTGTGACAAATAAGAACAGGACATGAAATCAGATTCTCCGTCTTTTGAAGAACAACAGTTTACGCGCGCCCAGCACCGAATCAGCATTCGGCGGCTGCTCAATCGCGATAAAACGCCGCTGGCGATCCTGCTGGCCGCTGCCGTGGTGGGCACTCTCGCGGGCCTGGTTGGCGTAGCGTTTGAAAAAGCGGTTAATGCCGTACTCAACTGGCGAGTGGGCACCGTGGCCGGTTTCGCCGACAGCGAATGGCTGGTCTGGGTGTGGGCATTCGGGCTGTCCGCGCTGTTTGCCATGGTGGGGTATTTTCTGGTGCGTAAATTCGCGCCGGAAGCGGGGGGATCGGGCATCCCGGAAATTGAGGGCGCGCTCGAGGAGCTGCGTCCGGTGCGCTGGTGGCGGGTGATTCCGGTTAAGTTCATCGGCGGCATGGGGACTCTGGGCGCGGGAATGGTGCTTGGACGGGAAGGACCCACGGTACAGCTGGGGGGGAACGTCGGCCGCATGGTGGGCGATCTGTTTCGGATGCGAAGCGCCGAAGCGCGCCATACGCTGCTGGCAACCGGCGCGGCGGCGGGGCTTTCCGCCGCGTTTAACGCGCCGCTGGCAGGCATTTTGTTCATTATCGAAGAGATGCGCGCGCAGTTCCGCTACAACCTGATCTCGATTAAAGCGGTATTTACCGGCGTCATTATGTCGAGCATCGTGTTTCGCATCTTTAATGGCGAGGGAGCGGTCATTGAGGTGGGGAAACTGACCAACGCGCCGGTCAACACCCTGTGGCTTTACCTGATCCTCGGCATGATTTTCGGCGTGGTGGGACCGCTGTTTAACACCTTTATCCTGCGCGCTCAGGATATGTTCCAGCGCATTCACGGCGGTAACACCACGAAATGGGTGCTGATGGGTGGTTTGCTGGGTGGAATGTGCGGCGTACTCGGGTTTATCGAGCCGAATGCCGCAGGCGGCGGGTTCGGGCTGATTCCCATTGCGGCGGCGGGGAATTTCAGCGTGGGTCTGCTGCTGTTTATGTTTATCTCACGGGTTATCACGACGGTACTGTGCTTCTCTTCCGGCGCGCCCGGGGGGATTTTTGCCCCGATGCTGGCGCTGGGTACGCTGCTCGGGACCGCGTTTGGTATGGCGGCTGAAGTGGGCTTTCCCGCCTATCACCTTGAAGCCGGGACCTTTGCGGTGGCCGGAATGGGGGCGCTGCTGGCCGCGTCTCTGCGCGCGCCCTTGACCGGGATCGTGCTGGTGCTGGAGATGACGGACAATTACCAGCTCATTTTGCCAATGATCATCACCTGCCTCGGCGCGACACTATTAGCCCAGTTCCTGGGTGGAAAACCGCTATACTCCACCATCCTCGCGCGTACCCTGGCGAAACAAGAGGCTGAACGGGCCGCCACGCAGAATACTTGAATGAATTACCAGGGTATTAGATAATGAGACAAAGAATTGGGTGAATTTTACCCAATAGCAGTATTCATGGGAGCATAAGATGAGTGATGACGTAGTAGCTGTACCGCTCGAATTTACCGAAGCAGCAGCCAACAAAGTGAAAGTCCTGATTGCCGACGAAGACAATCCGGATCTGAAACTGCGCGTTTATATTACCGGTGGCGGCTGCAGCGGCTTCCAGTATGGTTTTACCTTTGACGATCAGGTTAACGATGGCGATATGACTATCGAGAAACAGGGCGTCGCGCTGGTGGTTGACCCGATGAGCCTGCAATATCTGGTGGGTGGTTCGGTGGATTACACCGAGGGTCTGGAAGGTTCGCGCTTTGTGGTCACTAACCCGAATGCGACAAGCACCTGTGGGTGTGGATCTTCGTTCAGCATCTAAGAGAGTGCGGGCTGATGCCCTCACCCCGGCCCTCTCCCACAGGGAGAGGGAGAAAAGACTAAAAACGGTAACCTTGCGGTTACCGTTTTGCTTTTACCTGCCATTATCATCCAGCGCAAACGTCGGCAGCTTCAGGTGCCAGCGTATCGCCGCTAAGCGTATCACCAGCGTCACGACCATCCCCAGCATCGCGGCATTTTCCAGCGGGAGGGCAAAAGTGTAGTACGCGGTCGCGTGAACAATCCCGCCCACAATGCAGGCCGTTGCGTAAATTTCAGTACGCAGGATCATCGGCACTTCACGCGCCAGAATGTCGCGAATGATCCCACCGCCCACGCCGGTTAATACGCCCATGCAGATTGCCACCATCGGACCGGTACCGGCATTAAACGCCTTATTGACGCCAATACCGACAAACACGGCCAGACCCACGGCATCCAGTACCGGCAATATCCACTTGGGTAAGCGGCGGGGCTGGCGAACCAGCACAATGGTCAACAGGCAGGTGACCATCGCGACCACCAGATCGGTAGGATCTTTCACCCAAAACACCGGCCCATTCGCCAGCGCCATATCGCGGATAGTCCCACCGCCGACGGCGGTCACGACGCCCAGCACCAGCACGCCAAACGGATCCATGCGTAGTTTTCCGGCGAGCAGAACGCCGGAGATAGCAAAAACGGCTGTGCCAAGAATATCCAGCCAATAAACGAGCATCGTTAAATCCTCGAAAAGGGTCTTATGTTAGTGACTCTCTGCCAGCGCGGCACAGAGCTGTTTTGCGGCGAGGATAATACGCGGGCTGGCGCGTTCAAACCAGTCGCTGTTGAGCGGGATCACCGGAATTTTTAGCTGCTTTTGCCAGAATTGTTCAATTTTAGGAATCTCGCTCGCATTTCCGACCACAACGATGGCCTGAGGCTGGCGCGCCAGCACCTGTTCGCGGCTCACCTGAGGCCACGGTACCCGGCTGGCAGCAAAGATATTTTCACCGCCGCAGACTTCCAGCACCTGGTTCTGAATCGACCCTTTTCCGGTGGTGAACAGCGGCTGGCTGCCAAACTGCAGGAAGATGCGCTTTTTAACAGGGGTATCGTATCGGGATTTCAGCGCGGCATAGTCGCTCAGCATCTGTTTCGCCGCAGCCTCGGCTTTTTTGGGCGTAGGGCTGAAGGGTGCCAGGGCGCGTAGCGCCTGAGCGACCTGCTCAATGCTGACGGCATCAATCCACATGACCTTTATGCCAAGCGAGGTGAGCTGGTTGACCTGCCGCTCGGCGTTGCCGCCGCGCCAGGCCAGCACGAGATCCGGTTTAAGCGCCACGATGCGCTCAAGGTTCATCCCCTGCCAGGTTGCCACCTGTTCAATACCCGCGGCTTGCGGTGGGTAATCCGAATAGCTACTCACGCCAACGGGCGTGATCCCGGCGGCAAACGCCAGTTCCGTATTTGCGGGAGAGAGGGTAATCACGCGCGGTAACGCATAGAGCCACAGCGGTGCGAGAAGAAGCAGGGCGGCCAGCGCCCTGACGGTATGTTTAGCCACGTGCCAGATTCTGCACCAGGCGCTCCACCATCACGGTGGACTGTTTTGCCGCAACGGTCAGGAACTCGTCGAAGCTGATGTGGGACTGCTGGTCTGCCACGTCAGAGATGGCGCGAACCACCACGAACGGTACGCTGAAGTTATGGCAAACGTGAGCGATCGCGGTCGCTTCCATCTCAACGGCAACCGCCTGAGGGAAGTTATGACGGATTTTCGCCAGCCCAACGGAGCCGTTGATAAAGGCATCACCGCTGACAATCAGACCGCGCAACGCGTTGAGGTTGAGTTCTGCGATGCAGGTCTCTGCCGCCGCAATCAGTTTGTCGTCAGCTTTAAAACCAGCAGGGCAGCCCGGTAGCTGGCCGTACTCGTAACCGAACGCGGTGACGTCGGCATCGTGGTAACGCGCTTCGTCGGAAACAACGATATCGCCCACTTTCAGCGTCGGCGCCAGGCCGCCCGCAGAGCCGGTATTCACGATTACGTCCGGCTTGCAGCGCTCAAGCAGCAGGGTTGCACCCAGCGCAGCAGCCACTTTACCGATGCCTGATTTCAGCAGAGCCACGTCAACACCGTTCAGCTGGCCGGTATAGATCTCACAACCTCCCAGAGAGAGGGTCTGACGGTTCTCAATTTTGTCACGCAGCAGCGTAACTTCTTCTTCCATTGCACCAATAATGCCGATTTTCATAGATTTACTCGCGATGTGCCTTGTTAAGATGCATAGTCTATCATGCGGTTAAGGGGAAACGCATTCTCACGCGGGGGAGCACATGTCACCAATCGATTTTCGCACCAAAATAAACTGGCACCGACGTTTCCGTTCGCCGCAGGGCGACAAGAGCGAACATGAGATTCTGCGTATATTCGAGAGCGATCGCGGGCGGATCGTTAACTCGCCTGCCATCCGCCGTCTGCAGCAAAAAACTCAGGTGTTCCCGCTGGAGCGTAACGCCGCGGTGCGCACGCGCTTAACCCACTCGATGGAAGTGCAGCAGGTCGGGCGCTACATTGCCAAAGAGATTTTGAGCCGTCTCAAAGAGCAGCGTTTACTGGAAGCCTATGGTCTGGACGAGCTGACGGGGCCCTTCGAGAGCATCGTTGAGATGGCCTGCCTGATGCATGACATCGGCAACCCGCCTTTCGGCCACTTTGGTGAGGCGGCTATCAATGACTGGTTTAAGCAGCGGCTTTATCCTTCGGATGCGGTAAGCCAGCCCCTCAGCGATGATCGCTGCATCGTACGCGATTTACGCCTGCGTGAAGGTGAAGAGGGGCTGAACGATCTGCGTCGCAAAGTGCGCCAGGATTTGTGTCACTTCGAGGGCAACGCACAGGGGATCCGGCTGGTTCATTCCCTGATGCGCATGAACCTGACCTGGGCACAGGTCGGCTGCATTCTGAAATACACGCGTCCCGCGTGGTGGATGGGGGATACGCCCGCGTCCCACAGCTATTTAATGAAAAAACCGGGCTATTACCTTTCCGAAGAGGCCTATATTGAACGGTTACGTAAAGAACTTTCATTGACGCCAAACGGCCGCTTTCCATTGACGTGGATTATGGAAGCCGCCGATGATATTTCCTATTGCGTGGCCGATCTGGAAGATGCCGTGGAGAAAAGA
The DNA here is from genome assembly GCF_041679625.1 of Enterobacter cloacae complex sp. ESBL7. NCBI lineage: Bacteria > Pseudomonadati > Pseudomonadota > Gammaproteobacteria > Enterobacterales > Enterobacteriaceae > Enterobacter > Enterobacter cloacae complex sp. ESBL7. The sequence goes on along the minus strand of NZ_JBGORN010000003.1, from coordinate 42,043 downwards.
ATCTTCAGCGTCGAGGAACTTTATCAGCATCTTTATACGGCCTGGGGTACCCATGAAAAAGGCTCGCTGTTTGCGCAGGTTGTCGAAAATGCCTGGGAAAAATCGCGCTCAAATACATTAAGCCGCAGTACGGAAGACCAGTTCTTTATGTATTTGCGGGTCAATACATTAAATAAGCTGGTGCCGTATGCGGCGTCGCGTTTTATTGATAATTTGCCGCTCATTTTCAGTGGGGAATTCAACCACGCGCTGCTGGAAGATGACAGTAGTTTCAGTCAACTCCTTGAGCTTTATAAACATGTGGCGATGCGGCATGTATTCAGCCATCCGGATGTCGAGCAGCTAGAGCTGCAGGGCTATCGGGTAATCAGTGGGTTACTGGAAATTTATTCCCCGTTGCTTCAGCTGTCGGCCGATGAATTCAGCGAACTGGTGGAACACGAGCGCGTGCGCAGAATACCCATCGAATCGCGGCTTTATCAGAAACTTTCTACCCGGCATCGTCTGGCGTATGTCGAAGCGATTGGTAAGCTGGAACGCAACTCTCCCCAATGGCCGGTGATGGAATATTATTATCGCTGCCGTCTTATCCAGGACTATATCAGCGGCATGACGGATTTGTATGCCTGGGATGAATACCGCAAGCTGATGGCGGTGGAATAATTCCGGAGTTTTGTAAAGACGGCCAATAAATTTTTACCTTTTCCATAAACTTATCGCCGGAACTAAGCGGTATAAAATGAATCTGAGTTACACAGCAATTTTGCGTTACCTGTAAATCGAGATTGAGAAACATGAAAAAAACCACATTAGCAATGAGTGCACTGGCTCTGAGTTTAGGTTTAGCGCTGTCTCCTCTGACTGCTACTGCAGCCGAGACCGCGTCGTCGGCAGCAACCGCGCAGCAGATGCCAAGCCTGGCACCGATGCTCGAAAAAGTGATGCCATCGGTGGTGAGTATTAACGTTGAGGGCAGCACGACCGTCAATACGCCGCGTATGCCGCGTAACTTCCAGCAGTTCTTCGGCGACAACTCGCCGTTCTGCCAGGACGGTTCGCCATTCCAGAGCTCTCCGTTCTGTCAGGGCGGCGGTGCCGGGGATGACAGCCAGGGCGGCGGCCAGCAGCAGAAATTCATGGCGCTTGGCTCGGGGGTAATTATTGATGCGGCGAAAGGCTACGTCGTCACTAACAACCACGTTGTCGATAACGCGAACAGCATTAAGGTTCAGCTGAGCGATGGCCGCAAGTTCGATGCCAAAGTGGTGGGTAAAGACCCGCGCTCCGACATCGCGCTGATCCAGATTCAGGATCCGAAAAACCTGACGGCCATTAAAATTGCCGACTCCGATGCGCTGCGCGTGGGCGACTATACCGTGGCGATCGGTAACCCGTTCGGTCTGGGTGAAACCGTGACATCCGGTATAGTCTCTGCGCTGGGCCGTAGCGGCCTCAATGCTGAGAACTATGAAAACTTCATCCAGACGGATGCGGCGATCAACCGCGGTAACTCCGGCGGTGCGCTGGTGAACCTGAACGGTGAGCTGATCGGTATCAACACCGCTATCCTGGCACCGGACGGCGGCAACATCGGCATCGGTTTTGCTATCCCGAGTAACATGGTGAAAAACCTGACCGCGCAGATGGTGCAGTATGGCCAGGTGAAACGCGGCGAGCTGGGTATCCTCGGTACGGAGCTGAACTCCGAACTGGCTAAGGCGATGAAAGTTGACGCTCAGCGCGGGGCATTCGTCAGCCAGGTGATGCCAAATTCCTCTGCGGCGAAAGCGGGCATTAAAGCGGGGGATGTGATCACCTCCCTGAACGGTAAACCGATCAGCAGCTTTGCCGCCCTGCGTGCCGAAGTGGGCTCGATGCCGATTGGCAGTAAAGTGACCCTCGGCCTGCTGCGCGACGGTAAGCCGGTTAACGTGAGCCTGGAGCTGCAGCAGAGCAGCCAGAATCAGGTGGATTCCAGCACCATCTTCAGCGGTATTGAAGGTGCCGAGATGAGCAATAAAGGCGCAGACAAAGGCGTGGTGGTGAACAACGTGAAAGCGAATTCACCGGCAGCCCGTATCGGCCTGAAAAAAGGCGATGTGATCATGGGTGCTAACCAGCAGCCGGTGAAAAACATCGCTGAACTGCGCAAAATTCTCGACAGCAAGCCTTCCGTGCTGGCGCTGAATATCCAGCGTGGTGATACCTCTCTTTATCTGCTGATGCAGTAATCCTCTGAAGCCCCTGTTCGCAGGGGCTTTCTCGTTTTTGTGATTCTTGCCACAACTCCATACTTCTCCCTCTCTCTTTGTGCATTCGCACAATGCAGCCGTCGCTGAACTTCCCTATGCTTGAGCTCTGCTCACGGGAGGGTTACATGGCTGGCTGGCATCTTGATACCAAAATGGCGCAGGATATCGTGGCGCGCACCATGCGCATCATTGATACCAATATCAACGTAATGGATGCCCGCGGGCGCATTATTGGCAGCGGCGATCGCGAGCGTATTGGGGAATTGCACGAAGGTGCGCTGCTGGTGCTTTCTCAGGGGCGGGTCGTGGATATCGACGATGCGGTAGCGAAACACCTGCACGGCGTACGTCAGGGCATCAATTTACCGCTGCGTCTTGAAGGCGAAATTGTGGGGGTAATCGGCCTCACCGGCGAGCCCGAGTCACTGCGAAAATACGGCGAGCTGGTCTGTATGACGGCAGAGATGATGCTGGAGCAGTCGCGTCTGATGCACCTGCTCGCTCAGGACAGCCGCCTGCGTGAAGAGCTGGTGATGAACCTTATTCAGGCGGAAGAGCATACGCCGGCACTCAGCGAATGGGCGCAGCGTCTGGGGATCGATCTCAACCAGCCGCGCGTGGTGGCGGTCATTGAGGTCGATAGCGGCCAGCTTGGCGTGGACAGCGCGATGGCCGAGCTGCAGCAGCTGCAAAATGCGCTGGCGACGCCGGAGCGCGATAACCTGGTGGCGATCGTTTCTCTGACGGAAATGGTGGTCCTCAAACCGGCGCTCAATGCGTTCGGCCGCTGGGATGCCGACGATCATCGTCGTCGCGTGGAGCAGCTGATCTCCCGGATGGAGGAGAATGGCCAGCTGCGTTTTCGCGTTGCGCTGGGCAACTACTTTACCGGGCCGGGCAGTATCGCCCGCTCCTGGCGTACCGCGCGCACCACTATGATGGTGGGCAAGCAGCGGATGCCGGAGAGCCGCAGCTATTTCTATCAGGATCTGATGCTGCCGGTGCTGCTCGACAGCCTGCGCGGGGGCTGGCAGGCCAATGAGCTGGCGCGGCCATTGGCGCGTCTGAAAGCCATGGACAACAACGGCCTGCTGCGCCGGACGCTGCAGGCGTGGTTCCGCCATAACGTGCAGCCGCTGGCGACCTCAAAGGCGCTGTTTATTCACCGCAATACGCTTGAGTATCGGTTAAACCGGATTTCAGAGCTGACGGGGCTGGATCTGGGAAACTTTGACGACAGGCTGCTGCTGTATGTGGCGCTTCAGCTGGACGAACAGAGATGACTGAGTGCGGTCTGGTGCCCTCACCCCATCCCTCTCCCACGGGGAGAGGGCGCAAACACGAAAAACGGCAATCAAGGATTGCCGTTTTGCTTTTATTTCCGCGTTAATTTCTCAAGATCCGCTTCAATCTCGCTGATCTTATTTGTAACAACGCTTTCAAGGTGACGCAGGTCGTCAAGGATCTTACGCTTGAGATCGACTTCGGTGCGGTCGCGCTGGCAGATCTGATCGAGTTCATCGATCACATAGCGCAGGTTAGGGCTGATTTCCTGTACTTCTTTGTAGCCCTGTCCTACACCGTCAGCTACAACGGTCTTACGCTGGCGTGGATATTTAAACTTCACGCTTTTGGCGAAAAACTCTCCTTTGTCCTTGTGAAAATAGATTTTCAGAATATCGTTATTGGCTTCCTGACGGAGGCTGTAACGATCAATTTCATCAGGATTGGTAATGCCCAGACTTTTCAGATTATCGTACATAGCGGTACCCTTGATCTCAACATAACCTTTGAATAATTAACGAAAAAATCTATTTTCGCCACCCTCAGATATAAAAAAAGCGGGGTTGCCCCCGCTTTTTGTTATACCCGATTAATCGATGGTGCGCAGCAATTCGTTGATGCCCACTTTACCGCGCGTTTTCGCATCCACTTTCTTCACGATAACCGCACAGTACAGGCTGTATTTGCCATCTTTTGACGGCAGGTTGCCGGAAACCACCACGGAGCCCGCCGGAACGCGACCGTAGTGAACTTCGCCGGTTTCACGGTCGTAAATACGGGTGCTCTGACCGATGTAAACGCCCATGGAGATCACGGAACCTTCTTCAACGATCACGCCTTCAACCACTTCAGAGCGCGCGCCGATGAAGCAGTTGTCTTCGATGATGGTCGGGTTAGCCTGCAGTGGCTCCAGAACACCACCGATGCCCACGCCGCCGGACAGGTGAACGTTTTTACCGATCTGCGCGCAGGAACCGACGGTCGCCCATGTGTCAACCATGGTGCCTTCGTCAACGTAGGCACCGATGTTCACGTAGGATGGCATCAGCACGGTGTTGCGTGCGATGAATGCACCCTGACGAACCGCCGCAGGCGGTACCACGCGGAAGCCTTCTTTCTGGAAACGCGCTTCGTCGTAGTCAGCGAATTTCATTGGCACTTTATCGAAGTAGCGGCTTTCTGCTCCGTCGATAACCTGGTTATCGTTGATACGGAAAGAGAGCAGCACGGCTTTCTTCAGCCATTGATGAGTGACCCACTGACCGTCGATTTTTTCTGCCACGCGCAGCGCGCCGGAATCCAGAAGGGAAATCACCTGGTTTACCGCTTCACGGGTCACGGTATCCACATTTGCCGGGGTAATCTCGGCGCGACGCTCAAAAGCGGACTCAATAACGTTCTGTAACTGCTGCATTGTTTACTCTTTCCATTTCACTAAAAAACATATCACCCTTTATCGTTTGGATTGAGGGCTGCTGTCAACCGTTGTTGCACTTCAAGCTGCAGGTCATTATTAAGGGCACGCCGGTCCGCTGTCGCGATTATAAATAAATCTTCTACTCGCTCGCCAATCGTTGTAATTCGGGCCCCGTGGAGCGAAATTCCCAGATCGGCAAAAACCTGGCCGACGCGGGCAAGTAGCCCTGGCTGGTCGAGCGCGATCAGCTCCAGGAACGATTTACGGTCGGTGTGGGTCGGCAGGAAATTGACCTCGGTATCGACGGTAAAGTGGCGCAATTTCGCCGGCTGGCGACGCGGCTGCGGGGGCTGCCAGCTGCGCTGGGTAATCGCCTGTTCCAGACCAAAACGTATCCCTTCATGCCTGTCCGACGAGAGCGGGCTGCCGTCCGGCTCAAGCACGATAAAGGTGTCCATCGCCATGCCGTCGCGGGTGGTGAAAATCTGCGCGTCGTGAACGCTCAGGTTACGCCTGTCCAGCTCGGCGCAGACCGCAGCAAACAGATAAGGTCGGTCCGGGCTCCAGATAAAAATCTCCGTCCCGCCGCGGGTAGCCTGCGGGCTCAGCAGGATCATCGGCTGGGACAGATCGTGCTTCAGCAGATGCCGCGCGTGCCACGCAAGCTGGTTTGGGCTATGGCGGACAAAATAGTTGGCGCGGCAGCGGGCCCAAATCTGATGCAGTGCCTCTTCATCAATATTATCCATCCGCAGCAGCGCCAGCGCCTGGAGCTGGTGATGACGCACGCGCTCGCGCATGTCCGGGGTGTTTTGCATCCCGCGACGCAGCTGTTTTTCGGTGGCGAAGTACAGCTCGCGCAGCAGGCTCTGCTTCCAGCTGTTCCACAGGGTCTCGTTGGTGGCGCAGATATCGGCCACCGTCAGGCAGACCAGATAGCGCAGACGGTTTTCCGTCTGAACCTCTTCAGCGAACTGCTTGATCACTTCCGGATCTTGAATGTCACGACGCTGCGCGGTGACCGACATCAGCAGGTGATGGCGCACCAGCCAGGCCACCAGCTGCGTTTCACGCGAGTTTAGGCCGTGCAGTTCGGCAAATTTCAGCACGTCCTGCGCGCCCAGCACCGAATGGTCACCGCCGCGACCTTTGGCGATATCGTGGAACAGGGCGGCAATCAGGATCAGTTCCGGATGGGTCAGGCGCGGCCACAGTTCGACGCAGAGCGGGTGGCGGGAGCGCGTCTCTTCTCTCGCAAAGCTTTCCAGCTTGAGCATCACGCGGATCGTGTGTTCATCCACCGTGTAGGCGTGGAACAGATCGAACTGCATTTGCCCGACAATGTGCGACCACTGCGGCATATAGGCCCACAGCACGCTGTGGCGGTGCATCGGCAGCAGGCCGCGGCTGACGGCGCCCGGGTGGCGGAGCATGCTCAGGAACAGCGAACGCGCTTCCGGGATATAGCACAGCGGCTGCGTCAGATGACGGCGCGCATGGCGCAGATGGCGCAGAGTGGTGGAGTAGATCCCGGTGATGGTGCTGTTGCGCACCATGGTATAGAACATTCGCAGAATCGCTTCCGGCTCGCGGATGAACAGCGTTTCGTCGCGCAGGTCGATAAGCGTGCCGCGCAGCTGGAATTCGTCATCAATCGGGCGCGGTTTTTCGTCCGCCGTCAGAGCCAGAATGGCCTCGTCGAACAGCTGCAACAGCATCTGGTTCAGCTCGGTCACCCGGCGGGTGACGCGGAAGAAATCCTTCATCATGTGCTCAACCGGCTCGTTGCCTTCGCCCTGATAATTCAGGCGCTGAGCCACGCTGAGCTGGCGGTCAAACAGCAGGCGGTTATCGTAGCGGGTGACTTCCAGATGCAGGGCAAACCGGATGCGCCACAGCAGGTGCAGGCACTCGTTAAGCTCGTTACGCTCGGCCTCGGTTAAAAAGCCGAAGCCGACCATTTCGTCCATCGAGGTGGCACCAAAATGGCGGCGGGCGACCCACTGCAGGGTGTGGATGTCGCGCAGGCCGCCGGGGCTGCTTTTAATATCGGGTTCAAGATTATAGCTGGTGCCGTGGTAGCGCTGGTGGCGCTGATTTTGCTCCTCGACCTTCGCGGCGAAGAACTTTTCTGACGGCCAGAAGCCGTCGCTGAAGATGTGTTTTTGCAGCTCCAGGAACAGAGCGACGTCACCAATCAGCAGGCGGGTTTCAATCAGGTTGGTGGCGACGGTCAGGTCCGATAACCCTTCCAGCAGACACTCTTCCAGGGTACGCACGCTGTGGCCGACTTCCAGCTTTACGTCCCAGAGCAGCGTCAGCAGTTCGCCAATTTTTTGCGCCTGTTCGTCCGGCAGCTTTTTGCGGCTTAAGATCAGCAGATCGATATCGGAAAGCGGATGCAGCTCACCGCGGCCATAGCCCCCGACGGCAACCAGCGCAACATCACTGATTTGCCCAAACCCGTAATCGATCCACAGGCGCTGCAGCAGCTGGTCGATAAATTCGGTGCGCGCTTCAATGAGCTGCTCGGCCGACACGCCTGCGTCAAACGCGCTGCCCAGCCAGCGATGGAAAACATCCATATGGGCTTTAATATGCGCGCAGGTCAGCTCGTGCGACGGCCAGACTCCCGGGTTATCGGGCTGGTCGGGGAGGGTGGGAAGTGCTGTGTTAGCATACTGTTCGGGTAAAAGATTACTCATCGTGCGCCACCCATAAGAAAAAGCTATAGCCATTAAAAAAGCCGGCATTTGCCGGCTTTTTATCATTCATCGTGCGTCAGTATCGCCGGGATGGTGTCATCCTTGCGCAACGTCATAATTTCGCAGCCGTTGTCTGTTACCACAATAGTATGCTCGTACTGCGCAGACAAGCTTCTGTCTTTGGTTTTCACCGTCCAGCCGTCTTTCATGGTACGGATGCGATAGTCACCCGCGTTGACCATCGGCTCAATGGTAAAGGTCATGCCTTTTTGCAGCACCACGCCGCCGTCATCTGCATCATAGTGCAGGACCTGCGGTTCTTCATGGAAGACGCGACCAATGCCGTGACCGCAGTACTCGCGCACCACGGAGAAACCTTCTGCTTCCACAAACTTCTGGATTGCCGCACCGAGGGTACGCAGGCGAATACCCGGTTTAACCATTTTCAGCGCCAGGTAGAGGCTCTCTTGCGTCACTTTGCACAGACGCTCGCCAAGAATCGTCGGCTTGCCAACGATGAACATTTTTGAGGTGTCACCGTGGTATTCGTCTTTAATGACGGTCACGTCGATGTTGACGATGTCGCCATCTTTCAGCAGTTTTTCGTCATCCGGAATGCCGTGACACACCACTTCATTAATAGAGATGCAGACGGATTTCGGGAAACCGTGGTAGCCGAGGCAGGCGGAAACCGCGTGCTGCTCGTTCACGATATAGTCGTTACAGATACGGTCCAGTTCACCGGTGCTGACGCCCGGCTTCACGAACGGCTCGATCATTTCCAGCACTTCCGCGGCCAGACGACCGGCGATGCGCATCTTTTCAATTTCTTCAGGTGTCTTAATAGAGATAGCCATGTAATCTGTCCATCGGTGTCGATTTTTTCGACAATACTAGTCTAAGTGTCGTCAATGGTATCAGTCAGGCACGCTCCGTGCCAAATTGAGAATCATTAACAGCACACTCCGCCAACAACTGTTGGTTTCTGGTCGTGTTTTGTGGTATAAAGCGCGCCGGACTTCCGATCCATCTCAGATACACAGGCTGGACGGAAGCGACAAATCTCACTTTGTGTAACAACACACACGTATCGGCACATATTCCGGGGTGCCCTTCGGGGTCGGTAATATGGGATACGTGGAGGCATAACCCCAACTTTCAATATAGAGGTTTTAAACATGGCAACTGTTTCCATGCGCGACATGCTCAAGGCTGGTGTTCACTTTGGTCACCAGACCCGTTACTGGAACCCGAAAATGAAGCCTTTCATCTTCGGCGCACGTAACAAAGTTCACATCATCAACCTTGAGAAAACTGTACCAATGTTCAACGAAGCCCTGGCTGAGCTGAACAAGATCTCTTCCCGTAAAGGTAAGATTCTGTTCGTTGGTACTAAGCGCGCTGCAAGCGAAGCTGTGAAAGATGCTGCTAACAGCTGCGACCAGTTCTTCGTGAACCATCGCTGGTTGGGCGGCATGCTGACCAACTGGAAAACTGTTCGTCAGTCCATCAAACGCCTGAAAGATCTGGAAACCCAGTCTCAGGACGGTACTTTCGACAAGCTGACTAAGAAAGAAGCGCTGATGCGCACTCGTGAACTGGACAAGCTGGAAAACAGCCTGGGCGGTATCAAAGATATGGGCGGCCTGCCAGACGCGCTGTTCGTAATCGATGCAGACCACGAGCACATCGCAATCAAAGAAGCTAACAACCTGGGTATCCCGGTATTCGCTATCGTTGATACCAACTCCGATCCGGACGGTGTTGACTTCGTTATCCCGGGTAACGACGACGCAATCCGTGCTGTTAGCCTGTACCTGAGCGCTGTAGCTGCTACCGTTCGTGAAGGCCGTTCCCAGGATCTGGCTTCTCAGGCGGAAGAAAGCTTCGTAGAAGCTGAATAATAAGGTTTTACCCCTTATTAGTACCGTGTATGAATAGGGGCCCATTACCGGCCCCTTTTTTCAATTTACACTGTTTGGCCCCCGGCCGGGCAGTTCACATCTCCCGAGGATTTAAGAATGGCTGAAATTACCGCATCCCTGGTAAAAGAGCTGCGCGAGCGTACTGGCGCAGGCATGATGGATTGCAAAAAAGCGCTGACTGAAGCGAACGGCGACATCGAGCTGGCAATCGAAAACATGCGTAAATCCGGTGCGATCAAAGCAGCTAAAAAAGCAGGCAACGTTGCTGCTGACGGCGTGATCATCACTAAGATCGACGGCAACTACGGCATCATTCTGGAAGTTAACTGCCAGACTGACTTCGTTGCTAAAGATGGTGGTTTCCAGGCATTTGCTAACAAAGTTCTGGACGCAGCTGTTGCGGGTAAAATCACTGACGTTGAAGTTCTGAAAGCACAGTTCGAAGAAGAACGTGTTGCGCTGGTTGCTAAAATCGGTGAGAACATCAACATCCGTCGCGTATCTTCTCTGGAAGGCGACGTTCTGGGCTCTTACCAGCACGGTGCACGTATCGGTGTTCTGGTTGCGGCTAAAGGCGCTGACGAAGAGCTGGTTAAACAGCTGGCAATGCACATTGCTGCAAGCAAACCAGAATTCGTTAAGCCAGAAGACGTGTCTGCTGAAGTGGTAGAGAAAGAGTACCAGGTTCAGCTGGACATCGCGATGCAGTCTGGTAAGCCAAAAGAAATCGCAGAGAAAATGGTTGAAGGCCGCATGAAGAAATTCACCGGCGAAGTTTCTCTGACTGGCCAGCCATTCGTAATGGACCCAAGCAAGTCTGTTGCGCAGCTGCTGAAAGAGCACAACGCTGACGTAACTGGCTTCATCCGCTTCGAAGTGGGCGAAGGCATCGAGAAAGTTGAGACTGACTTCGCAGCAGAAGTTGCTGCAATGTCCAAGCAGTCTTAATGATTGAAAAGGAGCCGCCTGAGGGCGGCTTCTTTTTGTCACCCGTCACAGGAAATCAGACAGGCTCCAGTATCGCTGTGCTGATTTGCGGCATATCATGTCGCCAGAATTAACCCCCATCTTAATCGTTGACAGTCTCAGGAAAGAAACATGGCTACCAATGCAAAACCCGTGTACAAACGCATTCTGCTTAAGCTGAGTGGCGAAGCGCTGCAGGGATCAGAAGGCTTCGGTATTGACGCAAGCATCCTTGATCGCATGGCACAGGAAATCAAAGAACTGGTCGAACTGGGTATCCAGGTTGGCGTGGTCATTGGCGGTGGCAACCTTTTCCGTGGTGCTGGTCTGGCGAAAGCGGGGATGAACCGCGTTGTGGGCGACCACATGGGTATGCTGGCAACCGTCATGAATGGCCTGGCGATGCGTGATGCCCTGCACCGCGCCTATGTGAATGCCCGCCTGATGTCCGCGATTCCGCTGAATGGCGTTTGCGATAATTACAGCTGGGCAGAAGCCATCAGCCTGCTGCGCAATAACCGCGTGGTGATCCTCTCCGCCGGTACGGGTAACCCGTTCTTTACAACCGATTCCGCTGCCTGCCTGCGCGGTATCGAGATCGAAGCCGATGTGGTACTGAAAGCGACCAAAGTAGACGGCGTGTTTACTGCCGACCCGGCAAAAGATCCTTCTGCCACCATGTACGATCAGCTGAGCTACAGCGAAGTGCTGGATAAAGAGCTGAAAGTGATGGATCTTGCCGCCTTCACGCTGGCTCGCGACCACAAACTGCCGATCCGTGTCTTCAACATGAACAAGCCTGGCGCACTGCGTCGCGTGGTCATGGGCGAAAAAGAAGGCACTTTGATCACGGAATAATTTCCGTTGACGATAAATACAGGTAAGATTCCGCTTTATTTTGTAGTGGTATCTTACCCGGGCGCGCCTTTGGCGTTGTCATGAATTAAACGCGACTATACTTAGCACACCTGTAGCGCTGTGCTGGCGGATAGTCTGCCTGAGACAAGTTTTCAAGGATTCGTAACGTGATTAACGACATCAGAAAAGATGCTGAAGTACGCATGGACAAATGCGTAGAAGCGTTCAAAAACCAAATCAGCAAAATCCGTACTGGCCGTGCTTCCCCAAGCCTGCTGGATGGCATCATCGTAGAATATTACGGTACGCCAACCCCTCTGCGCCAGCTGGCGAGCGTGACGGTTGAAGATACCCGTACGCTGAAAATCAACGTCTTCGACCGCTCTATGAGCCCGGCCGTTGAGAAAGCGATTATGGCCTCTGACCTTGGACTGAACCCAAGCTCTGCGGGCGCAGACATCCGCGTTCCACTGCCTCCGCTGACGGAAGAACGTCGTAAAGATCTTATCAAAGTGGTTCGTGGCGAAGCTGAGCAGGGTCGTGTATCCGTGCGTAACGTCCGTCGCGACGCGAACGATAAAGTGAAAGCACTGCTGAAAGAAAAAGAGATCAGCGAAGATGACGATCGTCGTTCTCAGGACGACATTCAGAAAATGACCGACGCGGCCATCAAGAAAATTGATGCGGCGCTGGCAGAAAAAGAAGCGGAACTGATGCAGTTCTGATTTCTGTCGTACACTGATAAACGCCGTTCAGAAGGACTTCGGGTCTTGCTGGCGGCGTTTTGCTTTTATCTGGTCTAACTTTTTTCGGGCATCTCATGAAGCATTTAACACTCCTCGGCTCAACCGGCTCTATCGGTTGCAGCACTCTCGACGTCGTTCGCCATAATCCTGAACTTTACACCGTGACAGCGCTGGTGGCCGGTAAGAATGTGCAGCGAATGGTCGAACAGTGTCTGGAGTTTGCGCCCCGCTATGCGGTGATGGATGACGAAGAGAGCGCGCGTCTGCTGAAAGCACAGCTGCGTGAAAAGGGCAGCCGAACCGAAGTGCTGAGTGGACAGCAGGCGGCCTGCGAGATGGCGGCGCTGGATGAGGTGGATCAGGTGATGGCGGCCATTGTCGGCGCGGCAGGGCTGCTGCCCACGCTTGCTGCGATTGATGCCGGTAAGGATGTTTTGCTGGCCAATAAAGAGTCGCTGGTCACCTGTGGACGCCTGTTTATGGATGCGGTGAAGCAGCGCGGCGCGCGTCTTCTGCCGGTCGACAGCGAACACAACGCGATTTTTCAGAGTTTACCGCAACCTTTTCAACAGAACCTGGGGTACGCTGACCTGGAGCAGAATGGCGTAGTGTCTATTCTGCTTACCGGGTCTGGTGGCCCATTCCGTGAAACGCCACTGTCTGAACTGCGTGCGATGACACCGGATCAGGCGTGCCGTCATCCGAACTGGTCGATGGGGCGTAAAATCTCCGTTGATTCTGCCACCATGATGAACAAAGGTCTGGAATACATTGAAGCACGCTGGCTGTTTAATGCGTCAGCGAAACAGATGGAAGTACTGATTCACCCGCAATCGGTGATTCACTCGATGGTGCGTTATCAGGATGGTAGCGTGCTGGCACAGCTGGGCGAGCCGGATATGCGTACGCCGATTGCCCATTCAATGGCGTGGCCAAATCGAGTGAAATCCGGCGTGAAGCCGCTTGATTTCTGCAAGCTAAGTTCCCTGACGTTCAGTGAACCAGACTACGACCGCTATCCTTGTCTGAAGCTTGCGATGAATGCCTTTGACCAGGGGCAGGCGGCGACGACGGCACTTAATGCAGCCAATGAAATTACCGTTGAGGCATTTCTGAATCAGCAAATTCGTTTTACCGATATCGCGTCGTTAAATTTATCGGTACTGGACATGATGGATTTGCGCGAACCACAAAGCGTGGAAGAGGTGCTGGCGGTGGATGCAGCTGCGCGTAATATTGCACGCCAACGGGTGACACGTCTCGCAAGCTGGTGATAAAGCAAGCACTAGTCGTCGTGCTATTTGTTAGCGTTGGGCTTCAGTGATATAGTCTGCGCCACCTGATCGCAGGTATTTGACTTAATGTGGTCAGGTGAGCCGTGGTTTGACACGGCTTTTTTATGTATAGGCTTCAGTATTCCTGAGTACCGTTAAATCCTTTTCAGGGACAAAAAACGCGTTATGTTGTCTGCGAATCAACCAATAAGCGAAAATTTGCCAGCTCATGGCTGCCGTCATGTAGCAATCATTATGGATGGCAATGGCCGCTGGGCGAAAAGACAAGGGAAGATACGAGCCTTTGGGCATAAAGCGGGGGCGAAATCCGTTCGTCGCGCCGTTTCTTTTGCCGCCAACAACGGCATTGATGCGTTAACGCTCTATGCTTTTAGCAGTGAAAACTGGAATCGACCTCTGCAGGAAGTGACTGCGTTGATGGAATTGTTTGTGTGGGCGCTAGACAGCGAAGTAAAAAGCCTGCACCGCCACAACGTCCGCCTGCGTATCATTGGCGATACCAGTCGTTTTAACTCACGTTTGCAGGAACGGATCCGCAAAGCTGAAGCGCTGACGGAAAATAATACCGGTTTGACGCTGAATATTGCGGCGAATTACGGCGGACGCTGGGATATTATCCAGGGCGTTCGGCATCTGGCCGAACAGGTTCAGGAAGGGCTGTTGAGACCCGACCAAATTGATGAAGAGGCGCTGAGCAAGCAAATCTGCATGAATGAACAGGCACCTGTGGATTTGGTAATTAGGACAGGGGGGGAACATCGCATAAGTAACTTTTTGATATGGCAAATTGCCTATGCCGAACTTTACTTTACGGATGTTCTTTGGCCCGATTTTGATGAACAAGACTTTGAAGGTGCGCTGCATGCCTTTGCCAATCGAGAGCGTCGTTTCGGCGGCACCGAGCCTGGTGGCGACAAAGCCTGATGGGGGTAGCTTTTGCTGAAGTATCGCCTGATTTCCGCTTTTGTATTAATACCCATTGTCATTGCGGCGCTGTTTTTACTGCCCCCGGTGGGATTCGCTATTGTCACGCTGGTGGTGTGTATGCTCGCCGCGTGGGAATGGGGACAGTTTAGCGGCTTTACCTCGCGTACTCAGCGAGTATGGCTTGCGGTACTTTGTGGCTTTATCCTGGCCATAATGCTGTTTACGTTGCCTGAATATCACCATGATATTCATCAGCCCCTGGTTGCCGGTTCTTTGTGGATATCGCTGGCCTGGTGGGTTGCCGCGCTGTTGCTGGTTCTTTTTTATCCGGGTTCCGCGGCATTGTGGCGTAATTCAAAAGTGCTGCGACTGATTTTTGGCTTGCTCACAATTATTCCTTTTTTCTGGGGTATGGTTGCGCTGCGAGCCTGGCACTACGACGAAAACCACTACAGCGGTGCGATCTGGCTGCTTTATGTGATGATTCTGGTCTGGGGGGCTGACTCCGGGGCCTATATGTTTGGTAAACTGTTTGGCAAACATAAGCTGGCACCGAAGGTTTCTCCGGGCAAAACCTGGCAAGGATTCATCGGCGGCCTGTTTACGGCAGCGATCATCTCCTGGGGCTACGGCGTCTGGGCGAATCTTGAAGTGGCACCGTCAATACTGCTGGTGTGCTCAATTTTTGCTGCGCTTGCCTCCGTGCTCGGTGATTTAACCGAAAGTATGTTTAAGCGTGAAGCAGGGATTAAGGACAGCGGACACCTGATTCCAGGGCATGGCGGTATACTGGATCGCATTGATAGCCTGACAGCGGCTGTTCCAGTGTTTGCGTGTTTGCTTTTACTGGTATTCGGGACGATTTAACGGAAGGTTTTATGCTGAGCATTCTCTGGAATCTGGCGGCGTTCATTGTTGCACTGGGTGTACTGATTACCGTGCATGAATTTGGCCATTTCTGGGTTGCTCGCCGCTGTGGCGTGCGCGTAGAGCGATTTTCCATCGGTTTTGGTAAATCACTCTGGACGCGCACCGACCGCCACGGTACGGAATTTGTCATCGCCCTTATCCCGCTGGGCGGCTACGTCAAAATGCTCGACGAACGCGTCGAGCCTGTCGCTCCTGAGCTGCGACACAGCGCATTCAACAATAAAACCGTTGGACAACGCGCCGCCATCATTGCTGCCGGACCGGTAGCCAACTTCATCTTTGCGATTTTCGCTTACTGGCTGGTGTTTATCATCGGCGTCCCTGGCGTACGTCCGGTGGTGGGTGAAATTGCCCCCAATTCCATCGCGGCGAGTGCGCAAATTACATCCGGGATGGAACTTAAAGCGATTGATGGCATCGAAACCCCTGATTGGGATGCCGTGCGACTGCAGCTGGTAGCCAAAATTGGTGATGCGCAGACCACCATCAGCGTATCGCCGTTTGGTTCAGATACGCGTCAGGACAAAGTACTCGATTTACGTCACTGGCGTTTCGAGCCAGACAAAGAGGATCCCGTCGCTGCGCTGGGTATTCGTCCACGCGGCGCGCAGATTGAGCCGGTATTAGCCGAAGTACAGGCAAATTCGGCGGCGAGCAAAGCGGGTTTGCAAGCGGGCGACAGGATCGTTAAAGTCGATGGTCAACCATTAACAGAGTGGATGACCTTTGTTACTCTGGTGCGCGATAATCCGGGAACGTCTCTCGCGCTGGAAGTTGAAAGGCAGGGCAGTCCGCTTTCGCTGACGCTGATCCCGGATACGAAGTCGGTCGGCAAAAAGGCAGAAGGGTTCGCAGGCGTTGTGCCAAAAGTGATCCCGCTGCCAGATGAGTACAAGACAATACGCCAGTATGGGCCGTTCAGCGCCATCCTTGAAGCCACGGATAAAACATGGCAACTGATGAAGCTGACGGTCAACATGTTGGGGAAATTGATAACCGGTGATGTGAAACTGAACAACCTCAGTGGGCCAATTTCGATTGCTCAGGGGGCTGGGATGTCAGCGGAATTCGGGGTGATTTACTATCTCATGTTCCTCGCGCTCATTAGCGTGAACCTTGGGATAATCAACCTGTTCCCGCTTCCCGTTTTAGACGGGGGTCATCTGCTGTTTTTGGCGATTGAAAAGCTAAAAGGCGGACCGGTATCCGAGCGAGTTCAAGACTTTAGTTATCGCATTGGCTCGATTTTGCTGGTGCTGTTAATGGGGCTTGCACTTTTCAATGATTTCTCTCGGTTGTAAGAGAGTGTTAGGAAGAACGCATAATAACGATGGCGATGAAAAAGTTGCTCATAGCGTCGCTGCTGTTTAGCAGCGCCACCGTATACGGTGCTGACGGGTTCGTAGTGAAAGACATTCATTTCGAAGGCCTCCAGCGTGTCGCCGTTGGTGCGGCCCTCCTCAGTATGCCTGTACGCCCCGGCGATACGGTTAATGATGATGATATCAGTAACACCATCCGTGCTCTGTTTGCCACCGGCAACTTTGAGGACGTCCGCGTCCTGCGCGATGGTGATACGCTGCTGGTACAGGTAAAAGAACGTCCGACGATCGCCAGTATCACTTTCTCCGGTAACAAGTCGGTGAAAGATGACATGCTCAAGCAGAACCTTGAAGCATCTGGTGTTCGTGTGGGTGAGTCCCTGGACCGCACAACCCTTTCAGACATTGAAAAAGGTCTGGAAGACTTCTACTACAGCGTCGGTAAATACAGCGCCAGCGTGAAAGCGGTTGTCACTCCGCTGCCGCGTAACCGTGTTGACCTGAAGCTGGTCTTCCAGGAAGGTGTTTCTGCTAAGATCCAGCAGATCAACATTGTCGGCAACCACGCGTTCAGCACCGACGAACTGATCTCCACCTTCCAGCTGCGCGATGAAGTGCCATGGTGGAACGTGGTGGGCGATCGCAAATACCAGAAACAGAAACTGGCGGGCGACCTCGAAACCCTGCGCAGCTACTATCTCGATCGTGGCTATGCGCGTTTCAACATCGACTCGACTCAGGTCAGTCTGACTCCGGACAAGAAAGGTATCTACATTACGGTTAACATCACTGAAGGCGAGCAGTACAAGCTTTCTGGTGTTGAAGTGAGTGGTAACCTGGCGGGGCATTCTGCTGAAATCGAATCGCTGACCAAAATTCAGCCGGGCGATCTGTATAGCGGTTCCAAGGTAACCAAAATGGAAGACAGCATTAAGAAGCTGCTCGGCCGCTACGGTTATGCCTATCCGCGCGTACAGACTCAGCCGGAAATCAATGACGCGGATAAAACCGTTAAGCTGCACGTGAATGTTGATGCGGGCAACCGTTTCTACGTGCGTAAGATCCGCTTCGTCGGTAACGACACCTCCAAAGATTCCGTTCTGCGTCGCGAAATGCGTCAGATGGAAGGCGCATGGTTGGGAAGCGACCTCGTTGATCAGGGTAAAGAGCGTCTGAACCGTCTGGGCTATTTTGAAACGGTGGATACCGATACCCAGCGCGTACCGGGCAGCCCGGATCAGGTTGATGTCGTATATAAAGTGAAAGAGCGCAACACCGGTAGCTTCAACTTCGGTGTGGGCTACGGTACTGAAAGCGGCGTCAGCTTCCAGGTAGGCGTGCAGCAGGATAACTGGCTGGGTACAGGTTACTCTGTCGGTATTAACGGCACCAAAAACGACTACCAGACCTACTCTGAGTTCTCTGTGACTAACCCATACTTCACCGTTGACGGTGTAAGCCTGGGCGGTCGTATCTTCTATAACGACTTTAAAGCAGATGACGCGGACCTGTCTTCTTACACCAACAAGAGTTACGGTGTCGACGGTACGCTTGGCTTCCCGGTTAACGAATACAACACCCTGCGTGCGGGCTTGGGTTACGTGCATAACGACCTCTCCAACATGCAACCGCAGGTGGCGATGTGGCGTTATCTGGACTCTATCGGCCAGTCAACCAGTAAAAATGGTAATGACAATGGCTTCGCGGCGGATGACTTCACCTTTAACTACGGCTGGACCTATAACCGTCTCGACCGTGGTTACTTCCCTACGGAAGGTTCTCGCGTCAACCTGAACGGTAAAGTTACCGTGCCGGGTTCCGATAACGAGTTTTATAAGGTCACGCTGGATACCGCGTCCTACTTCCCGATCGATGACGATCATAAGTGGGTGGTTCTGGGTCGTACCCGTTGGGGCTATGGCGATGGTCTGGGTAGCAAAGAACTGCCGTTCTATGAAAACTTCTATGCGGGTGGATCCAGCACCGTTCGTGGTTTCCAGTCCAATAACATTGGTCCGAAAGCGGTTTACTACGGCGGAAACGACAAAGATAACTGTGATAAGTCTTCCTCGTCAGAAGTCTGTAGCTCCAATGACGCGGTGGGCGGTAACGCCATGGCCGTTGCCAGCCTGGAGTTCATCACGCCAACGCCGTTTATCAGTGATAAATACGCGAACTCGGTCCGTACGTCCTTCTTCTGGGATGCCGGTACCGTGTGGGATACCAACTGGCAGAATACTGCCCAGATGCGCGCAGAAGGCATTCCTGACTACAGCGATCCGAGCAATATTCGCATGTCTGCCGGTATCGCATTACAATGGATGTCACCGCTGGGGCCGTTGGTCTTCTCCTACGCCCAGCCGTTTAAGAAATATGATGGAGACAAAGCGGAGCAATTCCAGTTTAACATTGGTAAAACCTGGTAATAATCCGCTGCAAAGGAATGCGTTGGCAGTGTAGCGCTGACAACTGGCGATCGGTAACACGGTCGCCTTGCCACGCAAAGAACGGTACCTTCTGGTGCCAATGGGATGGTAAGGAGTTAATTGTGAAAAAGTGGTTATTAGCTGCAGGTCTCGGTTTAGCGATGGCAACTTCTGCTCAGGCAGCAGACAAAATTGCAATCGTCAACATGGGTAATTTGTTCCAGCAGGTTGCACAGAAAACGGGTGTTTCTGCGACTCTGGAAAACGAATTCAAAGGCCGTGCAAGCGAACTGCAGGGTATGGAAAACGATCTTCAGTCCAAAATGCAGCGTCTGCAGCGTGATGGTTCTACCATGAAAGCAAGCGACCGCAGCAAGCTGGAAAAAGACGTAATGGCTCAGCGCCAGACGTTCTCCCAGAAAGCGCAGGCTTTCGAGCAGGATCGTCAGCGTCGTTCTAACGAAGAACGCGGCAAGCTGGTAACTCGCATTCAGACTGCTGTTAAAGCAGTGGCTGCCGATCAGAGTATCGATCTGGTTGTAGATGCGAACGCCGTTGCTTATAACAGCAAAGATGTTAAAGACATCACTGCTGATGTTCTGAAACAGGTTAAATAAGTAATGCCTTCAATTCGACTGGCTGATTTAGCTCAGCAGTTGGATGCAGAATTACACGGTGATGGCGATATCGTCATCACCGCTGTTGCGTCCATGCAATCTGCTAAAGCTGGCACGATTACCTTCATGGTAAGCCCTAAGTACCGTGAGCAACTGGCTCAATGCCAGGCGTCAGCTGTTGTACTGACGCAGGACGATCTTCCATTTGCCACTGTAAGCGCGCTGGTAGTGAAAAACCCCTACCTGACGTATGCACGCATGGCTCAAATTCTTGATACCACGCCGCAGCCGGCCCAGAACATTGCGGCCAGTGCAGCGATTGATGCGACGGCCAGGCTTGGTAACAACGTCGCCGTTGGCGCGAATGCAGTTATCGAATCCGGCGTTGTGCTGGGAGATAACGTCGTCATTGGCCCGGGCTGCTTCGTTGGGAAAAATACGAAAATCGGCGCCGGGACCCGTTTATGGGCCAATGTGTCCGTTTATCATGATGTTGAAATTGGCGAAAATTGCCTCGTCCAGTCCAGCACCGTTATTGGTTCTGATGGCTTTGGTTACGCTAACGATCGTGGTAACTGGGTTAAGATCCCGCAGCTTGGTCGCGTTATTATTGGCGATCGCGTAGAGATCGGCGCCTGTACCACCATTGACCGTGGCGCGCTTGACGACACGATCATTGGCAATGGTGTTATCATCGATAACCAGTGCCAGATTGCGCATAACGTTGTGATTGGCGACAATACCGCGGTTGCGGGTGGCGTCATCATGGCAGGCAGCCTGAAAATTGGCCGTTATTGCATGATTGGCGGCGCGAGCGTGATTAATGGCCATATGGAAATATGCGACAAGGTGACTGTGACGGGAATGGGCATGGTAATGCGTCCTATCACTGAACCTGGCGTCTATTCCTCAGGTATTCCGCTACAACCCAACAAGGTATGGCGTAAAACAGCAGCTCTGGTGATGAACATTGATGATATGAGCAAGCGCCTCAAGTCTCTTGAGCGTAAGATCGATCAACAAGATTAAGCGTCATCCGTTGAACGCTATTTTTCCCGGCCTGTCGGCTTTCTAATAAACCGGCAGGCCGTGTTATTATTGTTATCAGTACATTTTGACAGGAAGAGTATTTTGACTACTGACACTCATACTCTGCATATTGAAGAGATTTTAGAACTTCTGCCGCACCGCTACCCGTTTCTGCTGGTAGACCGTGTGCTGGATTTTGAAGAAGGTCGTTTTCTGCGCGCAGTGAAAAATGTTTCCGTGAACGAGCCGTTTTTCCAGGGACACTTCCCTGGTAAGCCTATCTTCCCGGGTGTGTTGATTCTGGAAGCGATGGCTCAGGCTACCGGTATTCTGGCGTTTAAAAGCGTTGGCAAACTGGAGCCAGGTGAGCTGTATTACTTCGCGGGTATTGATGAAGCGCGCTTTAAGCGCCCTGTCGTGCCTGGTGATCAGATGATCATGGAAGTCACTTTTGAAAAAACGCGTCGTGGCCTGACTCGCTTCAAAGGCGTAGCGCTGGTTGACGGCAAAGTTGTTTGCGAAGCGACGATGATGTGTGCTCGTAGCCGGGAGTCCTGATACGTGATTGATAAATCCGCCTTTATTCATCCTACCGCTATTGTGGAAACCGGTGCCATCATTGGCGCTAACGTCCACATTGGCCCGTTTTGTATTGTTGGACCCCATGTCGAAATTGGTGAGGGTACAGTACTGAAATCTCATGTTGTCGTGAATGGTCACACGACCATTGGCTGCAATAACGAGATCTATCAGTTCGCTTCCATCGGCGAAGTTAACCAGGATCTGAAATATGCTGGTGAGTCGACGCGTCTGGAAATTGGCGATCGTAACCGTATTCGCGAAAGCGTCACTATTCATCGTGGAACAGTACAGGGTGGTGGGTTGACGAAGGTGGGCAGCGATAACCTGTTTATGGTTAATGCGCACATCGCGCACGACTGTACCGTGGGTGACCGCTGTATTCTTGCCAACAACGCAACGCTGGCAGGACACGTATCGGTTGATGACTTCGCAATTATTGGCGGCATGACCGCAGTCCATCAGTTCTGCATCATTGGTACGCACGTGATGGTTGGCGGATGCTCCGGTGTGGCGCAGGACGTCCCACCGTATGTGATTGCGCAGGGCAACCATGCCACGCCGTTTGGCGTGAACATCGAAGGCCTCAAGCGTCGTGGTTTTAGTCGCGAAGCGATTACTGCCATCCGCAACGCGTACAAACTGCTGTACCGTAGCGGTAAAACGCTGGAAGAGGCGAAGCCGGAAATTGCCGAGCTGGCGAATAAGCACCCGGAAGTGAACGCGTTCATGGAATTCTTTGACCGTTCAACAAGGGGTCTGATTCGTTAATGGTCGACAGTCGTCCGCTTACGATAGCCCTGGTCGCCGGAGAAACCTCCGGCGATATTCTTGGTGCCGGTCTCATCCGCGCGCTTAAGGCGCGTGTACCCAATGCTCGCTTTGTCGGCGTTGCTGGCCCGCTGATGCAGGCCGAAGGCTGTGAAGCCTGGTATGAAATGGAAGAACTCGCCGTGATGGGCATCGTTGAGGTGCTGGGACGGCTACGCCGTTTGCTGCACATCCGCGCCGATCTCACCCGCCGTTTTACTGAACTCAAACCCGATGTGTTTGTCGGTATCGATGCGCCTGATTTCAACATTACCCTCGAAGGGAATCTGAAAAAGCAGGGTATCAAAACAATTCACTACGTCAGTCCGTCCGTCTGGGCGTGGCGACAGAAACGCGTTTTCAAAATCGGACGGTCCACCAACCTGGTGCTGGCTTTCCTGCCTTTCGAAAAAGCGTTTTACGACAGATTTAATGTTCCGTGCCGTTTTATCGGTCATACCATGGCGGATGCGATGCCATTGGATCCGGATAAAAACGCGGCGCGCGACGCGCTGGGCATCCCGCACGATGTGCACTGTCTGGCATTGCTACCGGGCAGCCGTGGTGCAGAAGTTGAGATGCTGAGCGCCGATTTCCTCAAAACTGCGCAAATTCTTCGCCAGACCTATCCGGATCTTGAAGTGGTTGTTCCGCTGGTAAATGCGAAACGCCGTGAGCAGTTTGAGCGCATCAAAGCGGAAGTCGCCCCGGATCTTCACGTCCGTCTTCTGGACGGGAAAGGGCGGGAAGTGATGTATGCGAGCGATGCCGCGCTGCTGGCCTCCGGCACGGCGGCGCTGGAATGCATGCTGGCGAAATGCCCGATGGTGGTCGGTTATCGCATGAAGCCGTTCACTTTCTGGCTGGCAAAACGTCTGGTTAAAACGGATTATGTCTCCCTGCCAAACCTGCTTGCCGGGCGCGAGCTGGTGAAAGAGCTGCTGCAGGATGAGTGCCAGCCGCAGGCGCTTGCCGATGCACTACTGCCGCTGCTCGCGAACGGCAAGACCAGCCACCAGATGCACGATACCTTCCGCGAACTGCATCAACTGATCCGCTGTAATGCTGATGAGCAAGCGGCTGATGCGGTGCTGGAGTTAGCAAAATGATGGAATTTGTTTATCCTCACACTCGCCTTGTGGCGGGCGTGGACGAAGTGGGTCGTGGCCCGTTGGTCGGGGCTGTGGTGACTGCCGCGGTGATCCTCGATCCGGCTCGCCCGATTATCGGGCTGAACGACTCAAAAAAATTGTCTGAAAAACGCCGTCTGGCGCTGTTCAGTGAGATTCAGGAGAAGGCGCTGGCCTGGAGCCTGGGGCGCGCTGAACCGCATGAAATAGACGAGCTGAATATTTTGCATGCCACGATGCTGGCGATGCAGCGTGCGGTAGCAGGTCTGAAAATTTCCCCGGAATATGTCCTGATTGACGGCAACCGCTGTCCGGCATTGCCCATGCCTTCAATGGCGGTCGTCAAAGGCGATAGTCGGGTCGCAGAAATTAGCGCAGCTTCTATCATTGCCAAAGTGACGCGCGACGCCGAAATGGCCGCGCTGGACCTCACTTATCCTCAGTATGGTTTCGCCCAGCATAAGGGTTATCCCACACCTTTCCATCTGGAAAGGCTGGCTGAACATGGCGCAACCGAACATCACCGGCGCAGTTTTGGCCCGGTGAAACGCGCGCTGGGACGGGTGTCCTGAATCAATACGCAAGCAATTAAGTAACGCGGAATCTGAAGATGGCTGAACCACGTTTCGTACACCTGCGGGTGCATAGCGACTACTCCATGATCGATGGGCTGGCGAAGACCGGGCCGCTGGTAAAAAAGGCGGCCTCCCTTGGCATGCCCGCGCTGGCGATCACCGATTTTACCAACCTGTGTGGCCTGGTGAAGTTCTACGGAACGGCGCACGGTGCGGGAATGAAGCCTATCGTCGGCGCAGATTTTCATGTCCAGAGCGATCTCGTCGGCGATGAAATGACGCAAATCTCCGTGCTGGCGATGAACAACACGGGCTATCAAAACCTCACTCTGCTTATCTCAAAAGCCTATCAGCGCGGATATGGTGCGCTGGGCCCGTGGATCGACAGGGACTGGCTGGCTGAGCTGAACGAAGGGCTGCTGCTGATCTCTGGCGGCCGTATGGGCGATGTCGGTAAATGCCTGCTGCGCGGCAATAGCGCGCTGGTGGATCAGTGCGTCTCGTTCTATGAAGAGTATTTCCCGGATCGTTATTATCTGGAGTTGATCCGCACCGGTCGTCAGGACGAAGAGAGCTATCTGCATGCGGCGGTCGCACTTGCGGAAGAACGCGGGCTGCCCGTCGTCGCGACAAACGATGTACGCTTCCTCGAGCCGGGAGATTTTGACGCTCACGAAATTCGCGTGGCGATCCACGATGGCTTCACGCTCGACGATCCGAAACGGCCGCGTAATTACTCCGCTCAACAGTACATGCGCAGCGAGGAGGAGATGTGTGAACTCTTCTCCGATATCCCCGAAGCGCTGGAAAACAGCGTAGAGATCGCCAGGCGCTGTAACGTTACCGTCCGCCTCGGCGAATACTTCCTGCCGCAGTTCCCGACGGGTGACATGACCACGGAAGATTTCCTGGTCGTGAAATCAAAAGAAGGTCTGGAAGAGCGTCTGGAATTCCTGTTCCCGGATGAGGCCGTTCGCAAACAGAAGCGGCCGCCGTACGATGAGCGCCTGGATATTGAACTCCAGGTCATCAACCAGATGGGCTTCCCGGGCTACTTCCTGATCGTAATGGAGTTTATCCAGTGGTCGAAGGATAACGGCGTACCGGTTGGACCGGGACGTGGCTCCGGTGCGGGATCGCTTGTGGCCTATGCGCTTAAAATTACCGACCTCGATCCGCTGGAATTCGACCTGCTGTTCGAACGTTTCCTTAACCCGGAACGTGTCTCCATGCCCGACTTTGACGTCGACTTCTGCATGGAGAAACGTGACCAGGTGATCGAGCACGTCGCCGATATGTACGGCCGTGATGCGGTATCACAGATTATTACGTTCGGTACGATGGCGGCGAAGGCGGTTATCCGTGACGTCGGCCGCGTGCTGGGCCACCCGTACGGGTTTGTCGATCGTATTTCGAAGCTGGTGCCGCCCGATCCGGGCATGACGCTGGCAAAAGCGTTTGAAGCCGAACCTCAGCTGCCGGAAATCTACGAAGCTGACGAAGAAGTGAAAGCGCTGATCGACATGGCGCGCAAGCTGGAAGGCGTCACGCGTAACGCCGGCAAGCATGCGGGGGGCGTGGTTATCGCCCCGACCAAAATTACCGACTTCGCGCCGCTCTACTGCGATGAAGCGGGTGAGCACCCGGTTACTCAGTTTGATAAGAACGACGTAGAATACGCCGGGCTGGTGAAGTTTGACTTCCTCGGCCTGCGTACGCTGACGATCATCGACTGGGCGCTGAAGATGATCAACCCGCGCCGGGAAAAGCAGGGCCTTGAGCCGATAGACATTGCCGCCATCCCGCTGGATGACAAGAAAAGTTTCGACATGCTGCAGCGCTCGGAGACGACGGCCGTCTTCCAGCTTGAATCCCGCGGCATGAAAGATCTGATTAAACGCCTGCAGCCCGACTGCTTCGAAGATATGATCGCACTGGTCGCCCTGTTCCGTCCGGGCCCGCTGCAGTCAGGGATGGTAGATAACTTTATCGACCGTAAGCACGGTCGCGAAGAGATTTCTTACCCGGACGTTCAGTGGCAGCATGAAAGCCTGAAGCCGGTGCTGGAGCCAACCTACGGCATTATCCTGTATCAGGAACAGGTCATGCAGATTGCTCAGGTGCTTTCCGGCTATACGCTCGGCGGCGCGGACATGCTGCGTCGTGCGATGGGTAAGAAAAAGCCGGAAGAGATGGCCAAGCAGCGTTCCATCTTTGAAGACGGGGCGAAGAAAAACGGCGTTGACGGCGAGCTGGCGATGAAAATCTTCGACCTGGTGGAGAAATTCGCCGGGTACGGATTTAACAAATCCCACTCCGCCGCCTATGCTTTGGTGTCATATCAAACGCTGTGGCTGAAAGCACACTATCCTGCTGAATTTATGGCGGCGGTAATGACGGCCGATATGGACAACACCGAGAAGGTGGTTGGCCTGGTGGACGAGTGCTGGCGCATGGGCCTTAAGATCCTGCCGCCGGATATTAACTCAGGGCTCTACCACTTCCACGTCAACGACGACGGAGAGATCGTTTACGGGATCGGCGCGATCAAAGGCGTGGGCGAAGGTCCGATCGAGGCGATCATCGAAGCGCGTAACAATGGCGGGTATTTCCGCGAGCTGTTCGATCTTTGCGCCCGTACCGATACCAAAAAACTGAACCGTCGCGTGCTGGAAAAACTGATCATGTCCGGCGCGTTTGACAGGCTGGGGCCGCACCGCGCCGCGCTGATGAATTCCCTCGGCGACGCCCTGAAAGCGGCGGATCAGCACGCAAAAGCGGAAGCCATTGGTCAGGCGGATATGTTCGGGGTGCTGGCGGAAGAGCCAGAGCAGATCGAGCAATCTTATTCCAACTGCCAGCCGTGGCCAGAACAGGTGGTACTGGATGGGGAGCGTGAGACGTTAGGCTTGTACCTGACGGGGCACCCGATCAACCAGTACATCAAAGAAATTGAGCGCTATGTCGGCGGCCACAGGCTTAAAGACATGCATCCGACAGAACGTGGTAAAATCACCACGGCTGCGGGGCTCGTGATTGCCGCAAGGGTTATGGTCACCAAGCGCGGCAATCGTATCGGCATCTGTACGTTGGATGACCGTTCCGGGCGTCTGGAGGTGATGTTGTTCACCGACGCGCTGGATAAATACCAGCAATTGCTGGAAAAAGACCGCATACTTATCGTCAGCGGACAGGTCAGCTTTGATGACTTCAGTGGGGGGCTTAAAATGACCGCCCGCGAAGTGATGGACATTGACGAAGCCCGGGAAAAATATGCTCGCGGGCTTGCTATCTCGCTGACGGACAGGCAAATTGATGACCAGCTTTTAAACCGACTCCGTCAGTCTCTGGAACCCCACCGCTCGGGGACAATTCCAGTACATCTCTACTATCAGAGGGCGGATGCACGTGCGCGGTTGCGCTTTGGTGCAACGTG
Source organism: Enterobacter cloacae complex sp. ESBL7 (assembly GCF_041679625.1). Taxonomy (NCBI): domain Bacteria; kingdom Pseudomonadati; phylum Pseudomonadota; class Gammaproteobacteria; order Enterobacterales; family Enterobacteriaceae; genus Enterobacter; species Enterobacter cloacae complex sp. ESBL7. The sequence goes on along the minus strand of NZ_JBGORN010000003.1, from coordinate 14,814 downwards.
GCGTGTCTCTCCGAGCGATCGTTTACTGAACGATCTCCGTGGCCTCATTGGTTCGGAGCAGGTGGAACTGGAGTTTGACTAATACAGGAATACTATGAGTCTGAATTTCCTTGATTTCGAACAGCCGATTGCTGAGCTGGAAGCGAAAATCGATTCTCTGACAGCGGTAAGCCGTCAGGATGAAAAACTGGATATTAACATCGACGAAGAAGTGCATCGTCTGCGCGAGAAAAGCGTAGAGCTGACGCGCAAAATCTTTGCCGATCTCGGCGCATGGCAGGTGGCCCAGCTGGCTCGCCATCCACAGCGTCCGTACACCCTGGATTATGTCCGCCTGGCGTTTGACGAATTTGACGAACTGGCAGGCGATCGCGCATACGCTGACGATAAAGCTATCGTTGGTGGTATCGCGCGTCTGGACGGACGCCCGGTGATGATCATTGGTCATCAGAAAGGTCGTGAAACCAAAGAGAAAATCCGTCGTAACTTCGGTATGCCAGCACCAGAAGGCTACCGTAAAGCCCTGCGTCTGATGGAGATGGCTGAGCGTTTCAACATGCCAATCATCACCTTCATCGACACCCCAGGTGCATACCCTGGCGTGGGCGCGGAAGAGCGCGGTCAGTCTGAAGCTATCGCGCGCAACCTGCGCGAGATGTCTCGTCTGAAGGTGCCGGTCATCTGTACCGTCATCGGTGAGGGTGGTTCCGGCGGTGCGCTGGCGATTGGCGTGGGCGATAAAGTGAATATGCTGCAGTACAGCACCTATTCCGTTATCTCCCCGGAAGGCTGTGCGTCCATTCTGTGGAAAAGCGCCGACAAAGCGCCGCTGGCTGCAGAAGCAATGGGCATCATTGCGCCACGCCTGAAAGAGCTGAAGCTGATCGATTCCATCATCCCGGAACCGCTGGGTGGTGCGCATCGTAAGCCGGAAGTAATGGCGGCTTCTCTGAAAGCGCAGCTGCTGGCTGACCTGGCGGATCTGGACGTGCTGAGCAAAGACGATCTGCTCAACCGCCGTTACCAGCGTCTGATGACCTACGGTTACGCGTAAGCTTCACAATTATCTGAAAAGCCGCACAATGTTGCGGCTTTTTTTATACCTGCGGTTTAGCCGGACTATGCTTAGCTAATGTTTTTTAAGGAGGAAGCCCATGAATATCATTGCCATTATGGGGCCACACGGCGTCTTTTATAAAGATGAGCCGATTAAGGAGCTGGAGCAATCCCTGCAGTCGCGCGGGTATCAGCTAATCTGGCCGCACAACAGCGCCGATCTGCTGAAGTTCATCGAGCATAACCCGCGTATCTGCGGCGTGATCTTCGACTGGGACGAATATGATCTCGAACTGTGCAGCGACATCAACAAGCTGAACGAATACCTCCCGCTGTACGCGTTTATCAATACCCACTCAACCATGGACGTCAGCGCCAATGATATGCGTATGGCGCTGTGGTTCTTTGAATATTCTCTCGGCGTCGCGGAAGATATTGCGACCCGCATTCAGCAATACACGAATGAATATCTCGATAACATCACTCCCCCCTTTACCCGTGCGCTCTTCACCTACGTGAAAGAGGGGAAATATACCTTCTGTACGCCAGGGCATATGGCAGGGACGGCCTATCAAAAAAGCCCGGTGGGCTGCCTGTTCTATGATTTCTTCGGTGGCAACACCCTAAAAGCGGACGTGTCGATTTCAGTCACCGAACTGGGCTCCCTGCTGGATCACACCGGGCCGCATCTGGAAGCCGAAGAGTATATCGCCCGCACCTTTGGCGCCGAGCAGAGCTATATGGTGACCAACGGCACCTCGACCTCGAACAAAATCGTCGGGATGTACGCTGCGCCTGCTGGCAGCACCTTGCTGATTGACCGTAACTGCCATAAATCGCTGGCGCACCTGCTGATGATGAGCGACGTCGTACCGCTCTGGCTGTCACCCACGCGTAACGCGCTCGGTATTCTTGGCGGCATTCCGCGCCGGGAGTTCACCCACGAAGCCATTGAAAGTAAGGTCGCGGTAATTCCTGGCGCAAGCTGGCCTGTCCATGCGGTGATCACCAACTCCACCTACGACGGTTTGCTGTACAACACGAACTGGATCAAACAGACGCTGGACGTGCCGTCGATCCACTTCGATTCCGCATGGGTGCCATACACTAATTTCCATCCGATTTACGCCGGCAAAAGCGGCATGAGCGGTGAACGCGTGCCGGGGAAAGTGTTCTTCGAAACGCAGTCGACGCATAAAATGCTGGCGGCGTTTTCCCAGGCTTCGCTTATTCACATCAAAGGCGAGTACGACGAAGACACGTTCAACGAAGCCTTTATGATGCACACCACCACCTCGCCGAGCTACCCGCTGGTGGCCTCTATTGAAACGGCCGCGGCGATGCTGCGCGGCAATCCCGGTAAGCGTCTCATCAATCGTTCGGTGGAACGCGCGCTGCATTTCCGCAAAGAGGTTCAGCGGCTGAAAGATGAAGCCGACGGCTGGTTCTTTGATATCTGGCAGCCGGAAGAGATTGATGAAGCAGAATGCTGGCCCGTCTCGCCCGGCGAAGGCTGGCATGGCTTCCGGGATGCCGATAGCGACCATATGTTCCTCGACCCGGTAAAAGTGACGATCCTGACGCCGGGCATGGATGAGCAGGGCAAGATGAGCGATGAAGGTATTCCGGCCGCGCTGGTCGCGAAATTCCTTGATGAACGTGGCGTGGTGGTGGAGAAAACCGGTCCCTATAACCTGCTGTTCCTGTTCAGCATCGGGATCGACAAAACCCGGGCGATGGGGTTGCTGCGCGGCCTGATGGAGTTTAAGCGCGCCTACGATCTCAACCTGCGGGTGAAGAACATGCTGCCGGATCTCTACGCGGAGGATCCCGACTTCTATCGAAATATGCGCATTCAGGATCTGGCCCAGGGGATCCACAGGTTGATCCGTCAGCACGATCTGCCGCGTCTGATGCTTCAGGCGTTCGATGTCTTACCGGAGATGAAGTTTACCCCGCACAAGGCGTGGCAGCGCCAGGTGAAAGGGGAGGTCGAAACCGTCGAGCTGGAAAACCTGGTCGGGCGCGTATCGGCTAACATGATCCTGCCTTACCCGCCGGGCGTTCCGCTCCTGATGCCGGGAGAGATGATTACCGAAGAGAGTCGGGCCGTGCTCGATTTCCTGCTGATGCTCTGCTCTGTCGGGCGCCACTATCCCGGTTTTGAGACGGATATCCACGGTGCGAAGCGCGACGAGAGCGGCGTTTACTGGGTGCGAGTCCTAAAATAAGGGTGACCGCTTGCCAGGCGCGGGTTTTCGGTTGTAACGTTCAGGCATCATAAAAAGGAGAAGCTATGCTGGGTTTAAAAGCTGTTCATCATATTGCGATCATTGCGACCGATTACGCGAAAAGTAAGGCCTTCTACTGCGACATCCTGGGCTTTACGCTCATGAGCGAGGCCTACCGCGAGGAGCGCGACTCCTGGAAGGGCGACCTGGCGTTAAACGGGCAATATGTGATTGAGCTGTTCTCTTTTCCTTTTCCGCCTGCGCGTCCCTCCCGCCCGGAAGCCTGCGGCCTGCGTCATCTTGCCTTCAGCGTCGATGACCTGGATAGCGCGGTAAAACATCTGGAAGCGCACGGCGTGACGTGCGAAGCGATACGCGTCGATCCGTTCACCGACAAGCGCTTTACTTTTTTCAACGATCCGGACGGCCTGCCGCTGGAGCTTTATCAGCAGTAATGGTTGTCCTGTGTGATAATGCCCGCTCAGTTCGGGCATTTTTTATGTGTAATCTCCTATGACCTCACCCGCTATCGCACAAGCCGTTTCACCGTACCGCCAGCTGCTGGTGGGGTTTAGCGGTGGCCTGGATTCTACCGTGTTGCTGCATCGCCTTAAGCTTTGGCGCGATCGGGAACCTGACGTCCAGCTTCGGGCGATGCATATTCACCACGGATTAAGTCCTCACGCAGAGGCGTGGGTGGTGCACTGTGAAGCCTTGTGTGCGGCCTGGGCGATCCCGCTCATCGTTGAGCGAGTGACGCTTGCGAAGGAAGGGCTGGGCATCGAGGCGCAGGCGCGGAAAGCCCGCTATGCCGCGTTTGCCGGGGCATTACGTACTGGAGAAGCGCTGGTCACGGCTCAGCATCTTGATGACCAGTGTGAAACCTTTCTGCTGGCTCTTAAGCGGGGCAGCGGGCCGGCGGGGCTTTCTGCCATGCCGGCGCGTTCTGAATTTGCCGACACAACGCTACTGCGTCCGCTGCTTGGCGAGACGCGTGCCTCGCTGGAAGCCTGGGCGCGAGAACATCAGCTGAACTGGATCGAAGATGAGAGTAACCAGGATGACGGCTACGACCGTAACTTCCTGCGTCTGCGCGTTCTCCCGCTGCTCAGCGAGCGCTGGCCGCATTTCGCCGACGCGACGGCAAGAAGCGCCATGCTGTGCGCCGAACAGGAGTCGTTGCTGGATGAGCTGTTGAGAGACGAGCTGGCTGGGCTTATTTCTGCAGACGGGGCGCTGGCGATCGCACCGATGAAAGCGATGAGCCCGGTACGTCGCGCCGCGCTGCTACGGCGCTGGCTGGCCTTTCATCGCGCCGCGATGCCGTCGCGGACAATGCTGAGCCGTATCTGGGACGAAGTCGCACTGGCGCGGGATGATGCTTCCCCGTGCGTCCACCTGAACGGTTTTGAGGTGAGACGCTATAAAGGGGAGCTCTGGTGGATAAAATCCATGCCCTCGCTGACCGATGTGGTGCTCGACTGGCTTTCTCCTGACGCGCCCCTGATATTGCCCTGTGAGGCAGGACGCGTCTCTCTCCTGTCGTCTGGTCATGTGCGGCTGCCGAAGCCCGATGAACCGGTCACCGTGCGCTTTAAGGCTGGCGGCATGCTGCATATCGTCGGGCGCAACGGGGGACGGAAGCTGAAGAAAATATGGCAGGAGTGTAACGTGCCGCCGTGGCTGCGCGACACCACGCCGCTACTCTTCTACGGAGAAACGCTTATCGCTGCGGCAGGGGTTTTCATCACGGAAGAGGGGTGGTCAGAAGAGGGTGTCCGTTTTGAGTGGCAGAAAGCGTAACGGGCAGCCAGGCTGCCCGTTAGTGTCATCAGGATTCGCTCACCACGACGGTGCCGATTTGCGGGTGGCTGAAGCTGGCTATTTTGTCCAGACGCAGCTCACGCGTCGCACCGGCGTCTTCCACTATCAGGTATTCCACATTCTTTCGTGAAACCAGATCGCTGGCTTTCGCCTTCAACACTTCGCCATCTTTTAGCTCCAGCGTCAGTAATAAATGATGCTGGCAGGCGAGTTCGAGGTTGTCATAGTCATCACAATTGATGGGTTGATAAGTATCATTCATCGACATAATCGCTCACCAGTAAATTCGCCGCAGCATACGCTGCTTTTTCCCTGACCGACTCTGAAAGGCTCTCATCAGAGGCCACTTCATTAAGCACCTTCAATACACAGCCCAACGCGTCCGGGACATACCCCAGATCTCCGCTGGCGATTTCCGCATACCGTTTGCGAATTAACTCACAATAATTATTCACATCCCCTCCCGCCAGCGCACTGACTTACTGTGAGATATCATTAAGCCTACGAAGATAAACTCGGTTTAGCAAGGTGACTATACCATACTCATTTAAGCAATATCAGGGCCTTGATAGCGGTGTATTTAACACCCTGTAACAGCCTTTTGCCGCGGTTTTCGCTACAATGTTCGCCTGATTCGAATGGAGTTCTCTCATGGCGCTGAAAGCGACAATTTATAAAGCAGTGGTCAATGTGGCCGATCTGGATCGCAACCAGTTCCTCGACGCGTCGCTTACGCTGGCACGCCACCCCTCCGAAACCCAGGAGCGCATGATGCTGCGCCTGCTGGCGTGGATTAAGTATGCCGACGAGCGTCTGCAGTTTTCCCGTGGGTTAAGCGCAGAAGACGAGCCTGAAGCCTGGCTGCGCAACGATCATCTGGGTATCGATTTGTGGATCGAACTCGGCCTGCCTGACGAGCGCAGAGTTAAGAAGGCCTGCACCCAGTCCGCTGAAGTGGCCTTATTCGCGTATAATCAGCGCGCGGCGGAGATCTGGTGGCAGCAAAACAAGAGCAAGTGCGGACAGTTTAAAAATCTCACGGTCTGGTATCTGGATGATGAGCAGCTGGCGCAGTTGAGCGAGTTCGCCAGCCGGACCATGGTTTTGCAGGCGACGATTCAGGATGGCGCCATCTGGCTCTCTGATTCTCAGAATAATCTGGAAATTCATTTAACGGCGTGGCAACCCGCGTCATGATCGTCTTGTCCCGAAACGTCAGCATCCCTGACAGCGAGCTGGAGATCACCGCCATTCGTGCGCAGGGAGCAGGCGGGCAGCACGTCAACAAGGCGTCGACGGCTATCCATTTGCGTTTTGACATTCGGGCCTCAAGCCTGCCAGAGTATTATAAAGAAAGCCTGCTTGCCGCCAGCCATCACCTGATCACCAGCGATGGCGTGATTGTGATCAAAGCCCAGGAGTACCGCAGCCAGGAGCTCAACCGGGAAGCGGCGGTAGCCAGGCTGGTGGCGGTCATCAAAGAGCTAACGGCAGTACAAAAAAGCCGCCGGGCAACGCGGCCAACCCGCGCATCGAAAGAGCGTCGGTTGTCCTCGAAGGCCCAAAAATCCACAGTGAAAGCACTACGCGGTAAAGTTCGTCGCCCGACAGAGTGACGAAAGGGAACACACTTTTCATAAGGAATTCATTGTGAAAAAAGCATTATGGTCAGCGCTGGCAGTGAGTACGCTGTTTGCGCTTTTTGGGTGTAACAACCGCTCCGAAACGCAGGTTTTACAACCCACGCAAACGGAAGAATTAAAACCGATGCAGCAAAGCTGGCGCGGAGTATTGCCTTGCGCGGACTGCGAAGGCATTGAAACGTCTCTGTTCCTGCAAAAAGATGGCACCTGGGTGATGAATCAGCGCTATCAGGGCGCTAAAGAGCCTTCTTCTTTTGCCACTTATGGCACCTGGGCGCGTACGGCAGAGAAGCTGGTCCTGACGGATACCTCCGGTGAGAAAACCTTTTTCCGCGCCAAAGGTGAGGGGATGGAGATGCTCGACCGCGAAGGCAACCCGATTGAATCCCAGCTTAACTACACGCTGGCGCCGGTAAAAGCGGCTCTGCCTGCCACGCCGATGGCGATGCGGGGGATGTACTTCTATATGGCGGATGCGGCGATCTTTACCGACTGCGCAACCGGCAGGAAGGTCAGCGTGGCAAACAATGCGCAGCTTGAACGTGATTACGCTGTGGCACGCGGCAATGACAGCAAGCCGGTATTGCTGACGGTTGACGGTCACTTTACGCTGGAGCCAAACCCGGATAGCGGGGAGATGGTGAAAACGCTGGTGGCAGATAAAGACGCGAAGTTTGTTGCGGGTAAAGACTGTAACAGTAAATAAGCCGACGCTGAGCCATTAAAAAACCCCGCCTGAGCGGGGTTTTTTGTTTAGCCTTTGATGGCTTTCACCAGGTAATCAAGAATGTCGCCGGTCTTGATCATCTGTTTCTCGCCGCTGCGACGGTATTTGTATTCAATCTCATCGCTGTCGAGGTTACGGTCGCCGATGACGACGGTGTGCGGGATACCGATCAGTTCCATATCGGCAAACATCACGCCTGGACGCTCTTTACGGTCATCCATCAGCACTTCGATACCCTGAGCGCGCAGCTCGGCATACAGCTTCTCGGCTAGCTCCTGCACGCGGTAAGACTTGTGCATGTTCATTGGCAGAATGGCCACCTGGAACGGCGCAATATTGTCCGGCCAGACGATGCCGCGTTCGTCGTAGTTCTGCTCAATCGCCGCAGCCACCACGCGCGTCACCCCGATACCGTAGCAACCCATGGTCAGGATCTGGTTACGGCCATCTTCACCCTGAACGGCCGCGTTCAGCGCGCGAGAGTATTTATCACCCAGCTGGAAGATATGACCCACTTCGATGCCGCGCTTAATCATCAGGGTACCCTGGCCGTCCGGGCTTGGATCGCCTGCAACCACGTTACGGATGTCAGCCACTTCCGGCGTCGCCACGTCGCGATCCCAGTTGATGCCGAAGTAATGTTTACCGTCGATGTTCGCACCTGCGGAGAAGTCGCTCATTGCCGCAACCGTGCGGTCAATAACAACCGGCACCGGCAGATTGACTGGACCCAGTGAACCTGGACCCGCATTCACCACGGCGCGGATTTCCGCTTCCGTTGCGAAGGTCAGCGGGCTGGCTACCTGCGGCAGCTTCTCGGCTTTCACTTCGTTCAGCTCGTGATCGCCACGCACCAGCAGGGCAACCAGCGGGTAAGCGCTACCTTCGGTGGATTTCACCAGCAGCGTTTTCACGGTTTTTTCGACAGGCAGATTGAACTGCTCAACCAGCTCGGCAATGGTTTTCGCGTTTGGCGTATCAACCAGCGTCATCTCTTGCGTTGCCGCGCCGCGTGGTTCTTTTGGCGCCAGCGCTTCTGCAAATTCGATGTTCGCCGCGTAGTCTGAAGAGTCAGAGAAGATCACATCGTCTTCACCGCTCTGCGCCAGGACCTGGAACTCATGGGATGCGCTACCGCCGATGGAGCCGGTATCAGCCTGCACAGCACGGAAATCCAGACCCATGCGGGAGAAGATTTTGCTGTACGCCGCGTACATTGCGTCGTAGGTCTCTTGGAGTGATTCCTGAGAGGTATGGAAAGAGTAAGCATCTTTCATCAGGAATTCGCGAGAGCGCATTACGCCGAAACGTGGGCGAACTTCGTCACGGAACTTGGTCTGGATCTGGAAGAAGTTCAGCGGCAGCTGTTTGTAAGAGCTCAGCTCATTACGAATCAGGTCGGTAATGACTTCTTCATGCGTTGGGCCGAGAACGAACGGACGCTCGCCGCGATCGACAAAGCGCAGCAGTTCAGGACCATACTGTTCCCAACGGCCGCTCTCCTGCCACAGGTCAGCGGGCTGAACCACAGGCATGGACACCTCGATAGCACCGGCGTTGTTCATCTCTTCACGCACGATGTTTTCGACTTTTTTCAGGACGCGCACGCCGGTCGGCAGCCAGGTATATAACCCGGAGGCCAGCTTGCGGATCATCCCGGCGCGCAGCATCAGCTGATGGCTGATCACTTCGGCGTCGGCAGGCGTCTCCTTCAGAGTGGAGAGCAGATATTGGCTAGTACGCATGTTGTTACGGTTCCATTTCGACGATTGGAACAGGCTGAAACACCAGCCTGACACAAAAAAAGTGGTTTAGTTTACCAGTGTGGCAAAGATGCCAAAAGAGAGGAGAACAAAATTACCTGGGTTCAAGGGCAAACACTTCAAAACCTGCCCCGGTGACGCGCCAGCGAACGTTGAAATCGAGCAGCCAGACGGCGTACGTTTTTCCTTCTTCCTCTTCTTTACGGTAGGCCGGGCGCGGGTCCTGTGCCAGAACTTCAGTGATGAAATCCCGTAAGCGAGGATAGCGTTTCTCCAGCTGACCGAGCTGCGCGGTTATCTCAGGCGTAAAATAAACAGGCATGTCCGCCTGCGGCGCGTCCTGAGCATAACTTGCACGCGCGTCCGGGAGCGCTTCGGCGAAGGGCAAATAGGGTTTGATGTCGATTACCGGCGTGCCGTCTACCAGGTCCAGACTACCTAACTCCAGTATCACCCGATCTTTCTGGCAGCGTATGCCTTTCAGTTCAACCAGCGACATCCCAACCGGGTTTGGGCGGAAGGTCGAGCGAGTCGCAAACACGCCCATTCTCGCATTTCCGCCGAGACGAGGAGGGCGCACGGTCGGACGCCAGCCGCCTTCCATCGTCTGGTGAAACACGAACACCACCCATAAATGGCTGAAAGCCTCGAGCCCGCGTACCGCATCGGCCTGATTGTAAGGCGCAATCAGGTGAAGCTCACCGCTTCCGCTGGTGACCAGACCGGGCTGGCGGGGGACGGCGAACTTCTCTTTATAAGGAGAGTGGATAACGCCTATCTGCTCGAACTGAAATGCACTCATTTCGCCGTGATGTTCAGCGCTGAACCGATGCAAACCGCCTGACGGTAGCAGCCCGGCGTGCCGCTGGTGACTTCGCAGCTGTGCAGCAGAACCGCGTTGGCTTTCATTTTTGCGGCATTAATCTGCATACGTTTACGCGCTGTCGGAACATTCGGTGGTGAGTCCTGATTGGTTGCCTGACAGGATTCGCCGCTCACTTCGCCCAGTTCACGGAACGGTTTACCGACGAGTTCGTCTGCTTTCGTGATAATGCGAACCGGCGCAGGGCGAACCACTTTCGGTTTTGCAGGCTCGGTTTTTGGCGGGGTTGCCGTGCTTTGAACAGGTTCAACGGGAGATCTGCTTAGCATAGAACAGCCGCTCAGCATGAGTGCTAAAAGACAGATCGGTAAAGCACGCATAATAGTTCCTCAATGGATAATCAAAACGTCAGATATTGAATCAGTTGACTGCACAAATGACAAGACGGGCATAAGCCCGTCCTGATGATATTACACTGAGGTGAGATTACCAGCCTTTAACAGCGCCGCCGTTAAACACTTTGTTGGCTTCCTGGTAAACTTCATCAGACTGATAAGCCTGAACGAATTTCTTCACGTTTTCCGCGTCCTTGTTGTCTTCGCGAGTCACGATCAGGTTAACGTACGGGGAGTCTTTATCTTCAACGAAGATACCGTCTTTAGCCGGCGTCAGGCCAATCTGGCTGGCATAAGTGGTGTTGATCACGGCCAGGGCAATCTGCGCATCGTCCAAAGAACGTGGCAGCTGCGGTGCTTCCAGTTCAACAATTTTCAGATTTTTCGGGTTCTCGGTGACATCCAGAACGGTTGGCAGCAGGCCAACACCGTCTTTCAGTTTGATCAGGCCCACTTTCTGCAGCAGCAGCAGGGAACGGCCAAGGTTGGTTGGGTCGTTAGGCACGGCAACCTGAGAACCCGGCTGCAGCTCGTCCAGCGATTTAATTTTCTTAGAGTAACCGGCAATTGGATAAACGAAGGTGTTACCAACACCCACCAGTTTATAGCCACGATCTTTGATCTGCTGATCCAGGTATGGCTTATGCTGGAAGGCGTTAGCGTCGATATCGCCTTTGCTCAGCGCTTCGTTCGGCAGAACGTAATCGTTGAAGGTCACGAGCTCAACGTCCAGGCCATATTTCTCTTTCGCCACTTTCTGAGCAACTTCAGCAACCTGTTGTTCTGCACCCACGATAACGCCCACTTTAATGTGGTTTGGATCTTTTTCGTCCTGACCGCAACCCACCAGTGCCAGAGAGCCGATCAGCGCGCCTACTGCTGCAAAGGTCTTTAATTTAAACGCCATGTTTTATCCTTAACTCGTAGAGTTTGTGTTGTGTGTAACGTTATTTGTGAGTAACGGTCCGGACGATGCGATCGCCGGAGAACTGGATTAAATAAACCAGAACAACCAGCAATACCAGAACGGTATTCATCACGGTAGCGTTATATCCAATATAGCCGTACTGGTAACCAATCTGGCCTAAACCGCCAGCGCCAACTGCGCCACCCATTGCGGAATAACCGACCAGCGTGATGAGCGTGATGGTTGCCGCGTTCACCAGGCCTGGCAGTGCTTCCGGGAGCAGGACTTTGCGGACGATCTGCATCGGCGTTGCGCCCATCGCGCGTGAGGCTTCGATCAAACCGGTTGGGATCTCCAGCAGGGCGTTTTCCACCATACGGGCGATAAACGGCGCAGCCCCCACGGTCAGCGGAACAATGGCCGCCTGCAGACCGATAGACGTTCCGACGATCACGCGGGTAAACGGAATCATCCACACCAGCAGAATAATGAAGGGAATAGAACGGAAGATGTTCACCAGCGCAGAGAGCGTACGGTACAGTTTCGCGTTCTCAATGATTTGACCCGGACGCGTCACATACAGCAGTACGCCGACCGGCAGGCCAATCACAAAACCAAAGAAGCCAGAGACAAAGGTCATTGCCAGCGTTTCCCAAACGCCGCGAACCAGCAGCCACATCATCGGCTCAGACATAACCCAGTACCTCTACTTTTACGTGGTGTTCTTGCAGCCAGGCAATCGCGGCCTGGGTTTCTTCTTGTGTGCCGTGCATTTCTGTCAGCATGATGCCGAACTTCACGCCACCGGCGTAATCCATCTGCGCGCTGATGATGTTGTTGTTTACGTTAAAGCGACGCGCGGTTTCGGAAAGCAGGGGAGCGTCAACGGACTGACCGGTGAACTCCATGCGCAGCATCGGGACGCTGTCTGCTGCGGGTTCGGTTTTCAAACGCTCCAGATAATCTTCCGGAATATCCAGATGCAGCGTGGACTGGATGAACTGCTGTGCCAGCGGCGTCTTCGGATGCGAGAACACTTCACTTACCGTGTCCTGCTCGATCAGTTCACCGTTGCTGATGACCGCCACGCAGTCGCAGATGCGTTTCACCACGTCCATCTCATGCGTAATAAGGAGGATCGTCAGCCCCAGGCGACGGTTAATGTCTTTCAGCAGTTCCAGAATCGAACGCGTGGTTGCCGGATCCAGTGCGCTGGTGGCTTCATCGCACAGCAGTACCTTAGGATTACTTGCCAGCGCGCGGGCAATGGCCACACGCTGCTTTTGCCCACCGGACAGATTTGCCGGGTAGCTATCATGCTTGTCGCCCAGACCCACGAGGTCGAGCAGTTCGGTGACGCGACGCTTCACTTCTTCTTTTGGCGTGTTATCAAGCTCAAGCGGCAGGGCAACGTTGCCGAACACGGTGCGGGAAGCCAGCAGGTTAAAGTGCTGGAAGATCATGCCAATCTGACGACGCGCTTTGGTGAGTTCTTTCTCTGAGAGGGCGGTAAGTTCCTGGCCGCCAACTTCTACGCTGCCCTGGGTTGGGCGCTCAAGCAGGTTAACACAACGAATCAGCGTGCTTTTACCTGCACCCGATGCGCCAATGACGCCATAAATTTGACCAGCAGGAACATGCAGGCTGACGTTGTTCAGCGCCTGAATGGTTCGGTTCCCCTGCTGGAACACTTTGGTGATATTGGAAAGTTTAATCATTAGATTATTTTTATCGTATGTAAGTTAGCCGTGGCATTTTCTTCTGCCAGATACGGGTGATGACCGTAAACAAAACGGATGTTAAGGCATCCAGACGTCTAAATCAATCCAACTCTGTACGATGAGCACTTTATTGCGCTGCGATTCATGAGATACTAGTCGAACATGCCTTTTTCAGGAGCAAACCGGTGGCAAAATCAGTACCCGCAATTTTTCTCGATCGTGACGGCACTATTAATGTGGATCACGGTTATGTTCATGAGATTGATGAGTTCGAGTTTATCGAGGGCGTAATAGATGCCATGCGCCAGCTGAAAGAGATGGGTTATGCGCTGGTGGTTGTGACGAACCAGTCCGGTATTGCACGCGGTAAATTCACCGAGGCGCAGTTCGAGACCCTGACGGAATGGATGGACTGGTCGTTGGCCGACCGCGGTGTGGATCTCGACGGCATCTACTATTGTCCGCACCACCCACAGGGAACGGTAGAAGCGTATCGCCAGACTTGTGACTGCCGTAAGCCGCATCCCGGGATGTTCATCTCTGCACAGGAGTTCCTGCACATTGATATGTCTGCTTCTTATATGGTGGGCGATAAACTGGAAGATATGCAGGCAGCAGCAGCGGCGGGTGTTGGAACCAAAATATTAGTTCGCACCGGTAAGCCAGTGACGCCAGAAGCAGAAAATGCAGCGGATTGGGTGATTAATAGTCTGGCCGATCTGCCAAAAGAGATTAAAAAGCACCAAAAATAGCCTTTTTGGCGAAAAGATGAGCGGTTGAAATAAAAATGCATTTTTCCGCTTGTCATTCCTCGGCGGCCCCCTATAATGCGCCTCCATCGACACGGCGGATGTGAATCACTTCACACAACAGCAGGTTCGGTTGAAGAGAAAAATTCTGAAATAACGGGTTGACTCTGAAAGAGGAAAGCGTAATATACGCCACCTCGCAACGGTGAGCGAAAGCCGCGTTGCACTGCTCTTTAACAATTTATCAGACAATCTGTGTGGGCACTCAAAGTGACATGGATTCTTAATGTCTTCGGACAATAAATGAATACCAAGTCTCTGAGTGAACATACGTAATTCATTACGAAGTTTAATTCACGAGCATCAAACTTAAATTGAAGAGTTTGATCATGGCTCAGATTGAACGCTGGCGGCAGGCCTAACACATGCAAGTCGAGCGGCAGCGGAAAGTAGCTTGCTACTTTGCCGGCGAGCGGCGGACGGGTGAGTAATGTCTGGGAAACTGCCTGATGGAGGGGGATAACTACTGGAAACGGTAGCTAATACCGCATAACGTCGCAAGACCAAAGAGGGGGACCTTCGGGCCTCTTGCCATCAGATGTGCCCAGATGGGATTAGCTAGTAGGTGGGGTAACGGCTCACCTAGGCGACGATCCCTAGCTGGTCTGAGAGGATGACCAGCCACACTGGAACTGAGACACGGTCCAGACTCCTACGGGAGGCAGCAGTGGGGAATATTGCACAATGGGCGCAAGCCTGATGCAGCCATGCCGCGTGTATGAAGAAGGCCTTCGGGTTGTAAAGTACTTTCAGCGGGGAGGAAGGCGATAAGGTTAATAACCTTGTCGATTGACGTTACCCGCAGAAGAAGCACCGGCTAACTCCGTGCCAGCAGCCGCGGTAATACGGAGGGTGCAAGCGTTAATCGGAATTACTGGGCGTAAAGCGCACGCAGGCGGTCTGTCAAGTCGGATG